>CAVWUP010000011.1:0-223136 GCA_963758155.1 uncultured delta proteobacterium | reverse complement strand
GTCGATGGGCCGGTGCCTCAGCCCACCGGCCTTTGGGGGAGATGTGATGACTACTCATCTGAGCGAGAGGCCGGCTTTCCTTGATCAGTCCGCCCCCATCGCTCCTCCACGGCCTTTGCGCCGGCAGCTACGTCGTCTGGTTTGAGCGGTCGCGGCTTGCCGGTGATGGGGTCGACGATCTCTCCCAGGTCGTTCGCATCGGCAAGGCCGGCGTCGTAGCCGCGTTGGTATTCTTGGCCGAAACGCTCGCGGAGATCCGCGATCAGCAAAACCAGCTGGGCTTCGTCGCGGATCGGCGTCCCGAGTGCCTGCGCTATGTGCGCGACCGACGCGGGCGTGACGGTCAGGCTGGCAGCCATGACGTCGTACTCGGAACGCAGGCTGCGAACCAGGGCAGGGGACTGCTTCAACGTGATGACGACTGAAGGGAGGTTCTTCCCGGCATCAAAAAGCTCAAAGGCGGCTGCGCAGACAGCGCCACTAGGCTCGGCGGTGGAATCGCCGACCACAAGGCCGCGCAGGATGGCGGCGATTTCCTCGGGCGGGTAGCGCCAGCTGCCGTCCGCGCCTTTGATCGGGTGGAGGGCCACGTTGTCGCGCGCTTTGACCTCGCTCTCGGACACGCCGAGGAGCGCAGCTACTTGTCGTCGGGTCAGCAGGGTTGCCGTGTTCGCCATGGGATTTCTCCAGTTCGGGTTGCCCGGGGCTGCGGTGATTGCCGCAACCTCGCGATGTTCAAGGCCATGTGTCCCGCGAACCACCGGTTCCGGCGGCCGCTGGATGGACCTTTCCTTGGAGGATCCACTGGATGGGGACGCGAAGTGGACAGATCTGGCGCCCGCACCTGTCCACTCGCGCTTTGCCGCTGTGGCCACCTTGTTGGGGTCAGCAAACCTCAACAAAGGATCACGTCATGATAGGACAAGGCAACTGTACACAGAGGATCGAGCGTTGGATGAAGGGCGTGGTGGTCGGGCCCGGCGCGCCAGCAGGCGGCCTGCGGCTCACACTCCATCACGCGCCCATCGACGGGGGACAGCGGCTGCTACGCACGTGGGAACTGGATAGCATTCCGGACCCGCAGGCGTTTCGGGATCTGGTTGAAGAGATCGACAGCACCGCGGCGGAAGAGGCCAAGGAACTCGGCCGGGGCATGCAAAGATTCACCCTCAACGCCGAGACGGTTGATGGTGCGCCTCTCGGCAGCATCGCGCTCCGATACGCGGCGATTACGTCGGTGTCGGGTGACTCCGGCTCCCTGCTCGACTCTGAACCCGCCACCGGGCAGGGCCTGGTGGCAATGTCCATGCGGCAGACAAACTTGGCCTTCGGAATAGCCGCGGACGCCTACAGGACCTTCCTTGATGTGGTGGGCCGCTGGACCGCGCAGGACGCGAAGGAAAAGGCGAGGTCCCAAGACACACAAGACAAATTCTACGACATGATGGCCAAGCTGGCCGACAAACACTTCGAGCGCGAAGTCTTCGCAGAAACAACCAAGAAGGAGATGGAGATGGAACTCCACCGGGAGATGGCGCAACTCGATCGGAGCCAAATGCTCATGAAGCTAGGCATTGAGCGGGTGGCGCCGCTGGTTCCAGCGGTGTTGAACCGGATCCTCGGCAAGGGCACGGTGCCGGCCGCAACCACCCCGCTCGAAGAGATGATGGCAGGCATATTCGAGACCCTGACCCAGGAGCAACTTGCCGGGCTGCAGAACGTGCTCACTCCATCCCAGCTAGCGAGTCTCGGCATGCTCTTCGAGGATTTGCAGGCCGTGCGTCCAGGCAGCAAGCCAGGGGCCGCCGGACCCGAGGCGCCAGCACACAACGGTAGACCGTCGGCGGAGACGGGCTTCCTCGCCATCGAGCGCATCAAGAGGGATCTGCTGCCCTGGGCGATCGAGCAAATCCAGGCGGGCCAGCCCCTGACACCGCCCCCTTCCCTGGCGAACCTGATTAGGCTCTTCAAACTGCTTCTAGGCTCTATCTCGTCCCAGGAATACTACGACCTCATTTCCGTGGACATCGCCTTCAGTCCCGACGAGCGCCAGGCCTTCATCAAGCTGGCCGAGACGTTCAACCTGGTGCCGCCGCCCGTACAGCCGACCGCGGCCAAGAACTAGATGGCGGGTCAATCTGGGGCCGCCGCACTCTCAGAGTGCGGTGGCCAAGCCTGTCAGGGTCAGGACGACCCAAGAAGTGGTGGTGGTGCAGATTCGGGGCGGGGCAGTCGCCGGGTCAGGCGCCCCACTGGGGTCTTGGGATGGGATCCTTGGCGTTGTTGGAGATGTCGGTGAGCATGGTGATGTCGGTTATGGGCACCACCGCGGCGTCGGGCAGGGAGGGGATCACGCCGTTGGAGTCCATGTTGGTGAGCATGGTGATGTCGGTCATGGGCACCGCCGTGGAGTTGGGCAGGGAGAGGATCACGCCGTTGGAGTCCATGTTGGTGAGCATGGTGATGTTGGCCATGGGTACCACCGTCACCTTGCGCACGTATCTTCACACGAGGGCGTCGGCGTTCGTCTCGACGTATAATTGTAGTCAATGCCTCGACGCCCACCTGGAAAACCGGCTGGCGTGCGTGGGCCGGCTCGCCTGCTGCCCACGCCCGAGCAGCAGGCGAGGATCCCGGAGCTTCGGGATCGCGCACACCAGGCAGCATTGCTGAACGAGGAGAACCACGCTCTCTTGCTTGCGGCCAATCACATCGCCGAGGCACAGGAGGCCATCGAAACGGCCATGCAGATCCGGCAACGCAGGAAGGGCGCCGCGGAACGGCCGGAGACGAAGCCAAGCCCCGAGGTGCTTGCCGTGGAGGAGGCGGAGCAGCGCTGGATAGGCGACGTGAAGGTCAGAGACGCCTTTGCGCCGGCGACCCATAGGAAAGCCATGGAAGACTGGCAGGCGGACACGTTGAAGTACTCCGAGTCAATCAGCCGGCTTGTTCGAAGCGCGCGATGCCTTCTGCGTGTGGCCGATGAGATCATTCGAGGTGAAGTCCAGCGCGCGGCTCAGTACGAGGACGTCGCGTTGCCGTGGGAGGATGAAGACGACATCTTCTACAGGCTTGCGAAGGACGAGGCGGGACTGGAGAAGGCGGCACTTGTGCGAGCCGTGGGTAAACGTAGCCCAAATGAGGACCGCGCCAAGAGGCACTTCGATGCCCTCCGCAATGCGATTCGCCGGGTGGGGGAGCGGGCTGACATTGCCTTGTGGCGCCCGCGGGAGAACTACATGACCGGGCTCCTCGGCGCTGGCGCTCCGCTTGAGTCCAAAGACCTTGCCGAGGTCGACGAACAGGTCCGTCGTCTCGCGGTCTGGGCCTGGGCATCACCGGCGCTGCACGATGAGGTGTGTCGACTTTTCCCCGCGAGGCCCAGCCGCAAGAAGCGGCAGAAGCGGACGCAGCCGCGGCGCCACGGCCCGACGACATAATGCGGGACGCAGCGCCCAGAAACGCTGTTCCCGACTAGGTACATAGGGGGGCGTACCTTAGCCGTACCGGGTCATGCGATCCATGTACGGCAGGCTTCACGGCCAGATCATCATCGACGGGATCACCGCCGAGTTCGATCTGTCCGTCGATGCGCGCGCTGCAGGGATGGTCGAGCAGGTGCTCCGCCGTTTCCAGCAGCGTGGTAACATTCCTGCTGCTGACGAATCGCCGCGCCCGAGAAAGGAGCGAAGATACATGGCGCGACGAAGAGAAGGGCGAGCGAGTGCTCGGCCCGTACCGTGAAGGAAGAAAATGGAGAATCGTACTCGCTGAAGAACCAGATGCGCAAAAACGCCGTCTCTACTTTGAGACAGAACGCGAAGCAATCAAAGCAAAGCGCATCGCTGAGCAGGAGTTCGAGGAAACCGCAGGAGTGACCATCAAGGAGGCCATTGAGGGATACGAGATGCTCCAGAGGACGGAAAAGAAAGACAAACCCCGGTCGGTGGCCGACACAGTCTACCGGCTGGGGCTTGCTGTTCCCAGAAGGGAACGCATTGCTGTTGTCGGGTCTGACCTCGAAGCGGTGTCAGAAGCCTTTTCGATAACCTGAAGATGCGCATGACGAAGTACGACAAGCCGTTCTCGGCAGACTCGCAGAGGAACATCTTGGCCGAGTCCAAGACCTTCATGAACTGGTGTGTTCGACCAGGAAGTGGCTGCAGAAGAACCCCCTCGCGAGCCATCAAGGTCGAAGGGAAGCGGCGGCACCGCAAGCCGCAGCTTCGGGTGGACGAGGCAAGAAGTGGACCGACAGGGCACTGGAACTGGGGAGGAGGGCGATCCGGGGCGGTGGCGGCGTTGGTAGCGTACTTGATGGGCTTCAGGGCCAGCGAGGTGGTCAAGCGGGTGGTGCGCGATCTGGATGATGAGGGCAAGATTCTGGTGATAGAGAACGCCAAGACGGAGGCCGGGAATCGGGGAGTGGAAGTGCCGAAGGTGTTGCGGCCGCTGTTGAAGAACCTGGCCGCGGGGAAGGGGCCCACGGAGCGTCTTTTCGGCAATCACTGGCGGGATTGGGTCCGCAAGTCGGTCGGGAGGATCTGCCGGGAGGTTGGTGTGCCGGTGGTGTGTGCCCATTCGATGCGCGGGCTTCACTCACTCTGTGGCCATGGTAGAGCGGCCAGTCGTCGGAGGCGGTGGCCCGTGCCATGGGGCACGAGTCAGCAAGAACGACGCTGGATGAGCTACGCAACCAAGGAAGCGGTAGAGGCGGGGCGCCAGAGGCGAGTAGCGGAGAGGATGCTCAGTGTGGCGCCGAGAGCGCAGATCCGGCAGGAATATCGTTCCGCAATCGTTCCGCAGCGACATTGGCGCCGCCTCGCGGCGCCGAAAAACCCGGTAATTTCGTGGAGCTGAACGGGATCGAACCGTCGGCCTCCTGAATGCCATTCAGGCGCTCTCCCAGCTGAGCTACAGCCCCAGGGCCCCTTGCGGGGCGGTGTAGGTAACTACCAGCCGGCGCGGCGTTGGTCAACCCCGACTGCGCCTTGCTTGCTTGACACAGGGGTAGGGGGTGTCAGAGTCTGCCCTTCCCGGGGACGCAATCCCTGAGTTTTCCAAGAGATTTTCTGCAGGAGAAGCCATGGCAACGATCGATTTCGGTGGAGTCAAAGAAGAAGTCGTCACCCGCGAAGAGTTCCCCATGAAGAAGGCGCTCGAGGTCTTGAAGAACGAGACCGTCGCGGTGATCGGCTACGGGGTGCAGGGCCCGGCCCAGTCGCTGAACATGCGGGACAACGGTGTCAACGTCATCATCGGCCAGTCGTCCAAGTTCAAGCGCGACTGGGATCGCGCCATCAACGACGGCTGGGTGCCGGGCAAGACCCTGTTCGAGATCGAGGAAGCTGCCGAGCGCGGCACCATGATCCAGATGCTGGTCTCGGACGCCGCGCAAAAGGCGATTTGGCCGGAAATCAAGAAGCACCTCAAGAAGGGCGACGCAGTCTACTTCTCGCACGGCTTCTCCATCGTCTACAAGGACCAGACCGGCGTGATCCCGCCCAAGGACGTGGACGTGATCATGGTCGCGCCCAAGGGCTCGGGCCTGAACGTGCGGCGCAACTTCCTGTCGGGCGCGGGCATCAACTCCAGCTTCGCGGTCGAGCAGGACGCCACCGGCCGTGCACGCGAGCGCGCCATCGCCATCGGTATCGCCGTGGGCTCGGGCTACCTGTTCCCCACCACCTTCCAGAAGGAAGTGTACAGCGACTTGACCGGCGAGCGCGGCGTGCTCATGGGCGCCCTGGCCGGAATCATGGACGCCCAGTACGAAGTGCTGCGCGCCAACGGCCACAGCCCGAGCGAAGCATTCAATGAGACGGTCGAGGAGCTGACCCAGAGCCTCATCCGCCTGGTCGACGAGAACGGGATGGACTGGATGTACTCGAACTGCTCGGCCACCGCGCAGCGGGGCGCGCTCGATTGGCGCCCGCGCTTCAAGTCCGCCGTGCTCCCGGTCTTCCACTGGCTCTATGATCGCGTGGCCTCGGGCAAGGAAACCGCGCGCGTGCTCGAATCGACCGGCGGCCCCAACTACCAGGAACTGCTCGGCAAGGAACTGGCCGAGATGGGCAACAGCGAAATGTGGCGCGCCGGCAAGGCCACGCGCGCGCTGCGCCCCAAAGAGGCGGCCAAGGCCATCTCGGCGGACACCAAGGGCGTGGGCGGGCGAAGCGAGAACTAGCGACGGGCGGTTGGCGAACCCAGGGCCGCCGGGCAAGCCGGGCCGCGGGTCGCGGCTCGCGTGAGCGTGGGCGTGAGCGAGTTCGTGTGGGGTACGCGGAAGGCGGAAAGCGTAGGGCGAGGGTGTGAGCACTCCGGGTGCCGTGGGTCGCGCACACGCGATCCGCCTCGCGCTTGCCGCGCACGAATACGCTCACTCACACGCCCTCGCACACGCGACCCGCGATCCGCGGGCCGCCCCCTCGGACGGCCCGCAATTCCCCGACAAGCCTTCGGCTAGATCCGCCGTCGTACCAGCAGCAGTCCCACGCCTATCACCACGGGCAGGTGCCACAGGCGCGGGCCGTAGACCAGCAGGCTGGTCAGGAGGAAAAGCGCCAGGGCCACGGCTGCGACCACCGGCAGGTTGCCGCCGGACTGGGAACCCGCGCGCCCTTCATCGAATGGATCCAGACCACGGCCGGTCATCGCACGCCAGATAGAAATCTGCTCACCAGCTCGGCGCGGACGGCGGCCCATCTCGCGCGCGGCCAGTTCCTCCATGGCGGCCCGTCTGGCGGCCTCTTGCTGCGGCGAAAGTGCTTCCTGCTCCGGGGCGGGAACTCCAGGTACGGGTGGTGACCACTCGACTTCGGGCAGACCGGCTCGCCACAGCTTTTCGTTGTAGGCGCGCGCCGCGGGCGTGTCGAGCCGCGCCCCGCAGTTGACACATTTCCGGTCAAAGAGATTGTTGGGCCGTTCACACCGCGGGCAATCGTTGCGAGGCACGGCCTTGAAGCCCTCGGCGTCAACGGTGATGGCCGCGTGTTTCTCGGTGGGTGGCCTGAACGCGCTGGACGGGCGACTGGCCGGCGCCTTTTCCCCTGGCGCCAGCACAGCATCAAATCGGTCGCTGGTCGCCGTGTGAGGTGGAGCCTCAGGGGCGTCGCTGCGCGGCCCTTCGAGCTGGCGGAAGCGGTCGCGGGTCTCGTCGTCCATCATTTGCCAATCTGCGCGCTAGACGATCCCGATCTTGCCTGGCCGTTCGGGTTCGGACGTTGACGCCGGCCGGGTGCGCGTGCGCGCCCATTCGCGCAGGCGCGCGATGTCTTCGCGCATAGTCACGGCCAAGGGCATGGTCTCGCTCAGCGTCGCGAGCAGGTGCTGCTGTTGCAATTCCACGCCCTCGGCAAATGCTGCATACAGCCCGCTCACCACCACCTGCTCGATCTCGGCACCGCTGTAGTGCTCGGCCCGGCGGGCCAGCTCCTCGACGTTGAAAGCATCCGGGTTGCGGCCGAAATGCTGCAGGTGAATGGCGAAGATCTGCGCGCGCTCGATGGCGGTGGGCAGATCGATGAAGAAGATTTCGTCGAAGCGTCCTTTGCGCAGAAGTTCGGGCGGCAGGCTGTCGATGCGGTTGGCGGTGGCCACCACGAACACCGGCGCGGTTTTTTCCTGCAACCAGGTGAGAAAGGTGCCGAACACGCGCGCGGTGACGCCGCTGTCGCTC
This sequence comes from uncultured delta proteobacterium, assembly GCA_963758155.1. Taxonomy (GTDB): domain Bacteria; phylum Myxococcota_A; class Polyangia; order Fen-1088; family Fen-1088; genus Fen-1137. Next base: position 215,458 of record CAVWUP010000011.1, on the reverse strand, counting down.
GTCCCGGACGAACCGATTCCGGCCAGGCTCTTCTCCAACTCGTCCACCCACAGCACGGCCGGGGCGATGCTCTCGGCGATGCGCATGGCCTTGCGCATGTTCTCCTCGGACGAGCCCACCAGGCCGCTGAAGATGCGCCCCATGTCCAATCGAAGCAGTGGCAGATTCCACTGCGACGCGACCGCCTTGGCGGTCAGGCTCTTGCCGCAACCTTGCACGCCGAGCAGCAGCAGGCCCTTGGGCGCGGGCAGCCCGAACTGGCGCGCGCGCTCGGTGAAGGCAGCAGTGCGCTGACCCAGCCAGGCCTTGAGATTCTGCAGACCACCGATGCTGGCGAAGCTTTCGGCGCTGGCGTAGTACTCCAAAAGGCCGCTCTTGCGAATGACTTGGCGCTTTTCTGCGAGCACAAGCTGAATGTCCGCGGCATCGAGGCGCTGATCCTTGGCGATGGCCTTGGCAAAGGCGTTTTCTGCCTCGGACAGCGTCAGGCCCAATGCGGCCTTGAGCAGCGGCTCGACTTCTTCGTTGCGCAAGTCGATGACGGCCCGCTTGCCCTCGCGTACGACGGCGACGATCTCGCGCAGCAGCCCGAGCAGATCCTCGATGGTGGGCAGGGGCACGTCCAGCACCGAGATTTCCTTCTCCAGCTCGACGGGAATGTTGAGCACCGGCGAGACCAACACCATGGTGGTGAACGTGCTCTTCAGGGTGCGGGCCAGCTCACGCGTGCGTCGGATCACCGCCGCGTCGTTCAGGTAGGGATGAAAGTCCCGGAACACCACCAGAGCTGGCTCTGCGAGCTTCTCCACTGCGGCCAACGCGGCGCTGGGATCGGTCGGCCCGACAGCCTTGGCCGCCGACCGCCCGTCTTCCATGTGACAGAGACCCTGCGTGACCGACCATGTGTACAGCGCTTTGCCGTGCGCTTCGGCCAAGCCGGCGAGGAGCGCGTCGACACGCTGCTCTTCCCAGGTCACCAGGTAGATGAGCGGGTAGCGCGCGCGGATGAGTACGTCCAGCTCGTCGACGAAAGCGGACAGGGCAGGGCTGGTGGCTGGGGCTGGCACGACCGCCCATTATGCTCCGGTCTTGCGCAGGGTTGAAGATAACTCCTTGCTGCGACAGCGCTCGAACGGAGTCGCGTGCTCAAGCTGGGCGACGAAACAGACGAAATTCTCCTTTGCAAGCCGAGGTCCGCGGGCTCGCACGCCGAGCCGGCAGAGCGTCCCCATGGCACACGAAAAACGCCACAACGAAACCGGATAACCAAGTTCCCGGGGGAGGAACGCGTGAACGCGGTCAAGGCCAGAAAAGTTCTCATCGTCGAAGACTCCCGCCTCATCCACAAAATGTACGAGGTCATGTTGCGTCCCATCGCACTGGTGTCCGCCTTTGACGGACGCGAGGGGCTGGACAAGCTTGGCCAGAACCCAGACGTGGACTTGATCATTCTGGACATCAACATGCCCAAGATGACGGGGCTGGAGTTTCTGGCGCAGGTGAAGGCCACGCCCGCTTTGGCCAAGATTCCCGTGATCATCGTCTCGACCGAGGGCAAGGAAGAGGACGTCGCGCGCGGCTTGCGGAGCGGCGCCGCCGCCTACCTCAGGAAACCCTTTCAACGTGAGGATCTGCTCAAACTCGTCAACAGCATCGAGGCCAAGCAGTCTGCGGCATGAGCGACGAAAGCAACATGGCCGATTCCCCGCCGGTCGCGGATCTTCCCATCGACGCGGTGACGGCGACTCGCGGGCAGCGAGACGCCGCCGCCACCCTGCGGCGGGCGCAGCAGTTGGTGCGCGACGCGCAGGCGGCCATCGAGGAGGCCAGCCGGGTGGTGGGGCAGGGCCACGCCGCAGGCCCTGCCGGGGCGGCCGAGGCGCGTCTGATGGTCGCCGAGAGCGAGCGCCAGGAACTGGCCGAGCGCCTGGCCGAGGTGGAGCACCAGGTGGGCCGCCTGATGACCTTGTATGTGGCCACGTATCAGCTCCACGCCACACTCGACCCTGTCGAAGTGCAGTCGACCATCGCTGAGATTGCTCTCAATTTGATCGGCGCCGAGCAGTTCGTGCTGCTGCTCATCGACGAGGAAGACAAGGGCTACGAGGTGCGGCTTCTGCACGGCGGGGCCGATACGCCCTGGACGCACACCCAACGTTACACGGGCGGGGATGCGTTGGTGGATGCGGCGCTGCTCGGCGGAGGGCTGCGCTTCGGTCCCACCGGGGAGTCTTCGGCCCTGGCCGTGGTGCCCTTGCGCGTGCAGGACGTGACGGTCGGCGCACTGGTCATTCTCAAGCTGCTGGCGCACAAGCCGGCCTTCGTGAAAGAGGACCACGACTTGCTCGACCTGCTGGGAGCCCATGCGGCCTCAGCGGTGTTTGCCTCGCGGGTGTACTCCAAGACCGCGCGCAAGCTGCGCACCCTCGAAAGTCTGATTCGCTTGGTCAACAAGGGATGACGTGATCCCGAGACTCAACCATAGCCGGCAAGGCCGCCCATGAGCTTCCAAGGGCGAATTGAGGATGTCGCGGTCACCGATGTGATGCAGCTGATTCGGTTGGGCGGGCACTCAGGCACCTTGACGATTCGTGCCGGCGAGGAAGAGGCGCTCATCGGTTTCGAACGCGGTCGTTTGGTCAGCGCGTGGAGTTCGCGCTCGCTGCGGCTGGGCGAGTTGCTGCTGGCGGCAGGCGTGCTCGACGATCCTGCCTTGCAGCGGGCCCTTGATGCGCAGGAGAGCGAGCGGCCTCGGCGCACCATCGGGCAGGTGCTGGTCCGTCAGGGCGCCACCTCGCCGGATATGATCCGGCAGGTGGTGGGGCAAGAGATCGAGCGCGTGGTCAAGGAGGTGCTGGCCTGGCCCGTCGGCACCTTCGATTTTGCGCTCGACGACCTGACGCCGCTGGTGGAGGTGTCGCGCTTCTCTGGCGCGCCCAAGGTCGACATGGACACCCAGCAGGTCATCTTGGAAGTCCTGCAGACCATGGAGGAGGATTCCACCCGCGCGGCCTGCCAGCCGCCGACCCCGACTGAAGTCGCGCCGGAAGGCTCGGAGCCCGTCGAGGAATTCGTGCAAGTTTTGACCAAGGGCGGTCGCAAGCGGCCCGATGGCGAGGCCAGCGCGGTGCCCGAGCCCACGCAAACCGATACCGCCATCACCATCAAGAACGAAGTGCCCGAGCACCCGCGCTTTCAGATGGTGTCTCCCGACGCAGAGCTTTTGGCGCAGATCAATCACATGCTGGCGGAAACCGGCGATCGCATGACAGCGGTGGGACTGCGCGACGCCGGGGCGTCCCTACTGGGCGAGCCGCCGCCCATCGTGGTGGTGGATCTGCGCTACCAGTCGCACGCCGTGGAAACGCTGATCGCTCTGTGCCGGGCGCGACCGCGGGCCTCGGTGATCGCGCTTTTCGTGGGGCGTGCCCCTTTGCGCGAGCTGTATCAGGCAGGCGTGCTGTCCATCTCCTCGGCAGCGCCTGAGACGGTGGCCGCCTGTGTGAGCAGCGTGGCGCGCCAGCGCCGCTTCCTTTCCAATGAGCACGCCATTGCCGAAGGCGTGCGCGCCAGCTTCGCGCGTCTACGAAGGATCATCGCCGACTTGCGCTCCGGGCTGCTCGCCACCTCGGTGTCGGTCAATTTGCTCAACGTGGTGGCCGAGTCACTCGATCGCGGCGTCTTGCTCGTGCCTGACCGCGACCAGTTGGTGGCGTTGGGCGCTTTTGGGCAAACCGCGCAGGGCGAGGAATTGGCGATAAGGACGCAGACGCTCGCCTTCCCAGTCGGTGGCAGCGGCGTCTTCTTCGAGTGCTTGCGCGACAGTCACACCCGACGCGTGAACTACGACCATGCAGGACTGCCGCAGGCCTTCTACGAGGCGGTCGACCGTCCGGTGTCAGGAGAGATTGTCGTGTTGCCGGTGCCCGGCAGTCAGCGCGTGATCGCCGTCATCTATCTCGACAACGGGGCGCGCGACCGGACGGTGGGCGACCTCGAAATTTTCGAGCTGGCCGCGTTCCAACTCGGGCTGGCGCTGGAGAACGAATTCCTAAGGCGCTCGGGCCCCGAGCGAGAAACCGCCGGACCCGTCATCAAGATGCGCAACACGGGATAGCGCCGTGCAGGAGCTATTCGCATCGCTCATCAAGGACTTCGTCGAGGAGACGGGGCCGCTGGCGCGCCGGGTAGCCAGCTTGGTCTTGCGGCTGGAAGAGGCGCGCGGCAACGGCGACGACGGCGGAGAATTGCTGCACGCCATGAAGAGCGCGCTTCACACCATCAAGGGCAACTCCGCGATGATGGGGTTCGGGGGCATCGAGTCCCTGGCTCACGCTCTCGAGGACTTTTGCCTGTTCGTCAGTCGGCAACCCGACGCGCAGGCCGTCGGGCAGACGCAGATCCTGGTGGAAGGAACTGACCTGCTCATCGCCTCAATCCAGAATTCCTTGCAAGGTAAGCCGGAGCGGACTGCCATAACGGAATTCAGCGAGCGCGTGGCTCGCGCCACGCAAGGGGTAGACGACGCGGTTCACGCGCGGGTTCCGTCGCCGCCATCGACGGTCGAGGCGCCAGCCGGGGCGGCCAGGGCCGCGGCCGCCCTCGACGAAGATGGCGCCAGCAGCACGGTTCGTATCGCTGACGACGAAGTGGACGGGTTGCTCGACCTAACCGCGGAGGCCATGGTCAGTCACACTGAGTTGGTGCGTTTTGCGGCTCGCCTGGCGCGCGGTCGCGTGCAGCGCAGCGACGCCGTCTTGCTCGAGCAGGTGCTGGCCACGCTGGGGCGGACCACGGCCGAGATGCGCCACAACCTCTTGCGCGTGCGCCTGGCGCCCATTTCCACCCTGTTTCAGCGTTACACCCGCTATGTGCGCGATCTGGCGCGCGAACGCGGACAGGCCATCGAGTTGGTCATTGAAGGCGGTGAGGTCGCCGTGGACCGCGCCATCATCAGTCGCCTCTTCGAGCCGCTGGTGCATATGATGCGAAATGCTGTCGCGCACGGGATCGAGAGCCCGGCGCAGCGGGTTGCGGCGGGCAAACCGGCGCGGGCGCGGCTTCTGTTGGGCGCGCGATTGGCAGAAGGACGCGCACGCATCGTGGTGGCCGACGACGGCCGCGGTCTGAACATGGTCGGCATCGCGGCCAAGGCCCGCGCCCTGGGGCTGGATCCCGACCGCATGTCGGAAGCAGAGTTGCGGCGCCTGATCTTTCGACCGGACTTTTCAACTGCGGCGGAGGTTTCCACCTTGGCAGGACGGGGCGTGGGATTGGAGGTGGTGGCCAATGCTGTGCAGAGCCTGGGCGGCAGCATCGACGTGCGCAGCGTGGCCGGGCAGGGGACTGTCTTTCTCATCGACCTGCCGGTGACGGCGTTACTGGTCAAGGCCCTGATCTTCGGCGTGGACAGCGAGATGTTTGCGGCTCCCGTCAGCTTCGTGCTCGACAGCATCGAGGTGCGCGAGGAGTCGATGCGCGAGGCGAACCGCGAGCTTCTCTGCCCCTGGCGCGGCGATTTGGTTTGCGCCGTCGACGGTGGGCGCCTTCTGGGCTGCGCGGGATTGGCGCAACATTGGACGCGCCCCTACGGCATCATCGTGGAAGCCGCTGCCAAACGCCGCGTCTTGTTGGTGGACTGGCTGATGGGCGTGCAAGAGATCGTGGTCAAGCCACTGGACGAAACCCTGCGCGGCTCGCGCCTGCTGTCAGGTGTGACCGTCCTCGGTCATGGGCGCGTGGTGCCCATTCTGGACTGCGGGGAAGTGGTGAAGCGCGCTCCGGGATTGGCCGTGACACCCCGGCCCAGCGACGCGCCCACCAGGGATCCACAAGCGAGCACCAGCCATGTCATCTGATCGACGCCTTGTCGTGTCCGGCGCTGGCGAACCAGCTGTCGCCTCTCCTTCACCGACCGACAGCCTGCTGGCGTTCGCCGATTCCATGTTGGCCCGCGCCCCGGCGCCCGCGCCCGTCGTCGAGATGCAGTCCACCCTGACCTTCTTTCTTTGCGGTGAGGAGTTCGGCCTTCCCCTTCTGCGCAGTCGCGAGATCGTGCGCGTGGGTGAGATCACGCGCATTCCCGAGGCGCCCCCGCATGTGCGCGGCGTGCTCAATCTGCGCGGTCGCGTGCTACCCGTGGTCGAGCTTCGCACGCGCCTGGGCATGCCGGCTGCGCCTCTGACAGCGCGGTCACGCGTGATTGTCGTCGAGGCGCTCGGCCGCCTCTTCGGACTACTGGTCGACCGGGTGTCCCGCATTGCCAAAGTTGCGGACAACACCGTCGAGCCGGCGCCGGCAGAGGCGCTGTTCGGCAACCCAGACTACGTCACCGGCATCGCTGCAACAGGCGACGAGTCGATCATCTTGCTCGACGTCGACAAGATTCTCTTGCTCGCGTCGCCAGCGACGGACGCGACTTCGGAGACGCCCGCATGACAGTCGAGATTCTCTCTTACGGCATGCCCCGCGCCGCGCACAAACGAGGCGCGGTCTCACACATGCTTTCCCTGCGCGACATTGTCGGCTCTTCGCGACAAGGAGCGACGACCCATGAGCGACCAGAATAGTCTGCCTCAATCGGCCGTGGCCGACGTCCAGACCAGTAAGCCGGCAGGTACGATTCGCCGTTTTCAGGCGATCCCGCTGCTGCGACACATGCGGCTGTGGCAAAAACTGCTGAGCATCGTGGTGGTGCTGCTGATTCCCAACCTTTTCCTGCTCAAGGACTTCGTCAGTCGGGCCAGCGAGGACATCGTGCGCACCCGCAGCGAGCTGTGCTTGGATCAGCATTCACACGTGTTGCGTGTGATTCTGCAGCACCAGGTGGTGTCGCTGGCCGGCCCGGTGGCATCGCAGGCTGGCGCGCCTAATCCAGGGGAAAACGCGAGCGCACAGGTCGAGAACGCTCTGGCCGAACTTGGTCGCCTGCAAGCGTCGGGCTGCGGGCGCGCGAATCCCGAGATCGCTGGACGTATGCGTCCTGTGCTGGCCGGTCTGCGCAGCGCTTGGACGCAGACCTCCGCGGATGCTTCGGGCGAGACCGATCGCCGGATGCGCGAGCAGCTGCGCATGGCCTTCCGGCAGGTGGCCACCGCAAGCAATCCTGGATCGGCCGCTGATCTCGCGTCGGAACTGGTCAACGAAGCCACCCGCAGCACGCTGCCCGAGGCAGCGTGGCGGCTGGCGGATTTGGTGGTGCTGGGCGCGCAGATCGCCGGTGCCAAGGACACCGCCATCGAGGCACGGGCCCAGCTCATCAGCGCACGCGAGAGCCTGGAAGTGGGCCTGCTCGACCTGCAACGTGGGCTGCGTTCCCTGACGTCCGGAGACGAGCAGGCCAATGGGGCAGGGGATTCGTTCGACACGGCGGTTGGCGCAAGTGCGCACCGCTATGTGCAGGCCCTACGCGAGGCCAACGCAGCTGCGCGTGAATTGAGTGCGCACGCAAAGACCGCCGCGGCGACCGACGCGCTTGCGGAGCATGCCCGCGGCATGACGAAGTCGGCCCAAGCAGCCCTGGAGACGCTCTTCGCCACGTACGATGCGGCCATGGCCTGGCAAGAGGGCCAGCTCGGCGATCGGGTGGTGCGGCTGGAAAGTCAGCGCTCGCGCACCATTGCCTTTGTTGTCGTGGCGCTGTTGCTGGCTGGTTTTCTGGTTTCAGTCATCGCTCGCAGTATCACCACGCCCTTGGCTGTGGCTGTGGATTGTGCCAATCGCTTGGCGGCCCAGGACTTCAGCATCGAGATCGCGCAAAGCGAGTCCAGCGACGAGCCGGGACAGTTGCAAGCCTCCATGCGCCAGATGGCTGGCAGCTTACGCGCCACCATCAAATCGATCCTGGCTTCGTCGCGAATCGTGGCGGCAGCCTCGGAGAAGATCTCCAGTTCGGGCAGCCAGTTGGCCCGCGGGGCGGAAACCCAGTCAGCGGCTACCGAGGAGACATCATCGAGCATGGCGGAGATTGCCTCGCAGATTCAGCAACTGGCCAGAACCGCAATGTCGCTCTCTGCCAGCGTGGAGGAGACCACCACGGCCTTTCACAAGATGCACGAAACCCTGGAGCGCACGGCCAGCCACGGACAGACCTTGCTGACGTCGTCGCAAGAGGCGACCGCGCACCTGGCCACCTTGACCACCAGCATGGGCCAGGTCACCACACAATCGCGTTCGGCCAACGAGATGTCCCAGTCGGCTTTGGGCGCGGTGAAGTTGGGTGGCGAAAAGCTGCAGCAGTCCATCGGCGGCATCGGCGAGCGCGCGCAAGAGGTGAGCAAGATCGTGCGGCTCATCGAAGACATCGCCGATCAGACCAATCTGCTGGCGCTCAACGCAGCTATCGAGGCCGCGCGCGCGGGCGAAGCAGGTCGCGGCTTCGCCGTGGTGGCCGACGAAGTGCGCCGGCTCGCCGAGCGCAGCACGCAGGCCACGCAGGACATCGGCGCGATCATCGAGCGAGTGCAAAAGGACGTGGGCTCGGCCGTGGTCTTGACCGACGAGATTCTGGTTGGGATGATGGCGTCCATCGACAAGACCTCGTCGATCATCGAGGAGAGCGCGCAGGCCACCGAGCAACAGAGCGAGTCCGCGCGCCGCACGCTCAAGATGGCGGAGAATATGGCGGCCCTGGCCCAGCAGATCGCCCTGGCCGCGCGCGAGAATGCCGGCAGTGCCGCGGAGATCGTCAAGGCGTCGCACAACATGAACGAGCTGACCAACGTCATGCTGGACGCGACCATTGAACAGAAACGCGGCGGCGAAACCGTGGTCAAGGCGACTGATTCAATTGCCGATGTGGCACGACAGAACCTGCAAGTGGTGGAGGGCATCAACCTGGCGGTGCGCGAACTGGCCAGCGAGGCCGAGGCCCTGCGCAAGCGCGTGGAGGCGTTCACGGTCTGACCTTGGTGCGACCTCAAACGGGGATTTGTCGAATAATTGCGGCGGGTTGCGCCTGACAGTGTCCGTACTTTCATGACGGCGTCGCGGTCCTGTTGCACAATCGAAGACGGCGTTTCGGGGATCAAGCCCGTGCAACAAGCGATTTCACTTCCAAGTCAGCCGGTGGGGAAGCCGAACCACCACCGGTTGAAACCAGAAGAGTTGGGTCGTCTGGCCGGGCTTCTGGCGGCCAAGCTGAAGGCGGGCTTGTCGGTGGGACAGGCGTTCTACGCGCTGTCGGTCGAATCCAAGCATCCGGGTGTCGTGGCCGCGTGCAAAGGCGTGAAGGCCAGCGTGGACAAGGGGCGCTCTTTGGGCGAAGCCCTGCGCGACTACCCAGATATATTTGACGAGATCAGTGTGGCCATACTGGCCGCGGGCGAAAGGAGCAATCGCCTGGCGGCTGAGTTGCAGCGCCTGTCGGCCTACCTCAGCACCACGGCGAAGATCGCGCATGAGCTTCGCAGCGCCACCACACGCCCGGTGGTCATCCTGGGTGGCGGCTTGCTTGCCGTCCTTGTCAGCGTGGTGGCCGCGGCACCTGCTGTCGAGGCATTCTTGCGCGGGCTGCCCGAGAAGGACTGGCCGCTGGCCACTCACTGGACGATTCTGGTCTTGCATGGCGCGCGATCGATCTTGCCAGTCGTGCTGGTCGCGGTGGCGTTCGCGTATGTGGGCCTGCGCCTTCTGTTGCGCGGAGAAAAGGGTCGCCTCTTGCGGGATGGGATGCTGTTGCAGGCACCCATCGTGGGGTCATTGTGGCGGGCTAAAGCCGTGGCTCACTTCACGCGGACCACTGGCGTGTTGGTGGCAGCCGGAATCCCGGCCACGAACGCAATGGAAGGCGCGGCAATTGCCAGCGGCAATGCAGCCGTGCGCGGGGCCGTGTTTTTGGCGATGGACAAACTGAGCAAAGGTCGCGACCTGCCAAACGCGCTTGCCGAAGTGGGGCTGGTTGCGCGGGCCGAGATCAATGCCATGCAGGCGGCGGAGCGGCGCGGAACCCTGGGCGAGATGCTGATGAAGCACGCTGAGACCGGCGACGCCGATCTGTTGAAACACATCAGTCGGGTCAAGACAGTTGCGCAGTCAGCGACGATATTGGTACTTGGTCTATTGATTGCCGGTGCGCTGTTGGGGATTGTCGGACCGATTTCGGGACTGCACTGACCCTACTTCCACCCAATCCTGTACCCGGCATCGACAACGAAGCCGCCAGTATTGCCCACAATGACGTCGCCGCTCGATAGCTTGCCCAGCGACATGGCCAGGTAGCGCAGCCCCAACACCACCTGCGACCGGTGCAGCAGCAAAGCGGCTTCAGTCGAGCCTTCACAGGCAAAGGCCACACTGTATCCGGCGATTTCCCGATTGAACGCCTGAAGGTTCGCCCTGGCCAGCACCAGCCCCGCGCCGCCACCGACGGAAACGCCGATTCGGTCGAAACGGCGGCGATAGCGGGCCTGGGCCAGCAAAGGAAACTGGTCGAGCACGACATCGCCCGACCCGGCGTTGTTGAACGAGAAGATGCTGTTGTGCAAATATCCAACCGTCGCGCCAAAGGCGAAACCGGAAAGGCTGGGATGAAGCGAGCCCATGGCCTCGACAAAGAGTGCGAGGCCCGGGTTTTGCTGCAGGTTCCACAAGAAGCCCAGGCGAGGGGTGAGCGTGTAGCGCGGGGTTTGCACCGGATCAGGCGGCAGCGGCCGCATGAAGAGCTCGAGCGGGATGCGCTCGGTGGCGTGCCCCTTGTCGAGCACGGCTTCCACTTCCATGGCTCGGCCACCAGCCAGCACCGCGGGCGGCCGGATCACCAGCATGGCTCGGCCATCTTCGGTGGCTTGCGGGGAAGCGGGCTGACCGTCGACCAGCACCGCGGCTTCGCCCGGGTCGGTGGGATTGCCAAAGCCGTCTTGCGAACTTAGGAACAAGCGCAGGCTGTGCAGGGGGAGACTTTCGGGGCGGATCGCCTCGGGCTGCAGCAGGACCTGGTCGGTCGCGGCTGAACCAAGCACCACGTCAGCCTCCGCGCTCACGTCTGGCTGCCCTCGCAGCGACGCCATAAGGTGCAGCGTCGGGTCTTGCAGGGAGGCCGGCGCACGCACCAGGAAGCGAGCCTCGCCCACTGCCAGGCTGCCCAGGGGCTGGGGTCGCAGCCCGGTGGACGCCAGGGTGATGGTGGATGCATCGACCAATCGCCCCGATGGTTCCACCGCCAGCACAGCGACCTCGGCGGCGCCGCCGGCGGCCAGCTTCTCGGGCGCCACCACCAGTGCGCGCTGGGCCGGCGGAATCTTGAGGTCCAAAAGCTGCTGACTGGTCTTGCCCTGGCGGCTAACCGACCGGGCGGTTGCGAAATTGATGCCGGGAGGTACCACTACGGGTACGTGGACGTTGCCGTCTGCGGGCGCAAGCACGGGCCCGAAATCCTTGTCCCCGACTTTCACCGTGACCTTGGCGCCCGGATCGGTGTGAAAGGCGGGACTGGCAGCGGCGCGCAGCCGTACCGCCAGTGACCCACGCAGAATCAGAGAGTCGTTCGAGAAATCAGCGACCACAATGGCCGGCTGGGGAAATCGGTTTGCGGGCAGGATGAAACGCGCCGAGAAGTTCGCCGGTCCCTCACGAACCAGATCCTCTACACGGCCTGCGCTGCACAGGATTCTCGGAAAGCTCAGGGGCGACGGGAATGCCCCTGTGACCGCGATGCGAAGTTCGGTTTCGTCTTCGATGCCCAGCACCGGCGACGGCGCCGCGAGCGACAGGGACACCCGTGTTGCCGACGCAGGCGGCTCGCTGCGCATCGCGCGCGCGGCTGGCTTGGCAGGCGAGCCCTGAGTGGCCGCTGCCGGAACCTGGGCCGGGGCGGGTGGAGCGTGAAACTGGGGAATCTTCGCCTCACTGACACCGGCATCTGCCGGCGTTGGGGGCGTGATTTCTCGAGGCGCCGCCGCGGCTTCAGCAGACCCACTGTCGGCGGAATCGGCCGCGTGCCCGTCGGCGGCTGCGTCTGGCGCAGCGGCGGCGTCGGGTGGACCCTCGGCTGCCTCGACCCGCGCACCCCCAAGCAGGACCAGGGCCAGCCCGACGACTGGCGGCCGCCAACCGCCGCAAGCTCGGGCCGTGGTCATTCCTTCCACAGATCATCACCCGAGGTTTGCAGCGCGGGAGCGCGCGGAGCCGGGCGCAGGATCTTTTCCACGGCCTTCTGTCGCCCGCTGACGTCCTCGGCTTCCACGTGGACGCGGGTCTTGGGCTCTGTGACCTGCACGCGCGCCAGAAAAGTCCCATCAGGCGCTACCGGTGTTTCTTCGCCGTTGACCCGCACACGCGACGAGGGGCTGGCGCGGCCGCGAATCTTGGAGACGGCTTCGGCCTTGTCGTCCTCGGGCCAGATCACCGAGAGCAGGATCTCCTCTGGCATGGGCTCGGGATCGCTGGGCACTCCTCCGGGGAACGCCGTGCTCTCGTTGCCTTTGCGAACCACCACTTGCTTGCCATGGGCTTCGAAGCGGGCTGCGCCCTCGGCGGTCGTCACGCTGACCTTTCCGCTGGGCGCCATCGAAACCGCGAAGCGCGCGGCGCCTTCGTTGGTGGTGCGCGTGTCCTGGGCGTCAATTTCTAGTCTTTCGCCGTCTTTGCCCACGTTGGCGGAAACTCGTCCTCCGCGCAGCAGGCCGAGTTTGGTGGTTGTCTCTTCCAGCTTGTCGAGGCGCAGGTCCATGTCGTCGCGCACGTCAATCTCGACGCTGCCCCGCCGCAGAAGCGCGCGAGATCCGCCATGCGTGCGGACCACGTCTTCGGACGAGAGCAAATGGCCGGCGCGCGCCACGTACCACTGGCCGTTTTGGAAGGCCTCGACCGTGCCCGCCAGCGCGCTGACGCGAAACTGGGCGGGCCCGGCCAGCGGCAAACGGGGCGCAGGCGAGGGCAAGCCCGCCGGCATTTCCGTCCGACGCCGCTCGAAGAAGAAACGCGAAAGCAGGGTGGCCCCCACCAGAATAACAGCCACCACAGCGATGACCGCCACCTGAAACCCGGACGTGCGGGGCCTGCCTGTGAGCTTCATGCGAGGAGACTGGCTCCCTCGGCGATGGGAAAGGTCAGCCAGAAGGTCGTGCCCAGACCGACCTGGCTTTCGACCCGGATGGTGGCGCCGTGATCCTCGATGATCTTGTGCACCATGGAGAGGCCGATGCCCGTGTCGGTTCGTTGCGCCTTGGTGGTGAAGAAGGGATCGAAGATGCGCGACAGTTGCTCGGGCTTGATGCCGTGTCCGGTATCGCTCACGCGCAGCCGCAGCAGTTTGTCGTCGGGCTGCGTGGTTTCGAGAGTCAGCGTGCCGCCCGAATCCATAGCTGCCCTGGCGTTCTGGATGAGCTGGATGAGCGCAGCCTGCACCTGCAAGGCGCTGCCGCGGATGGGCGGGCCGGGGCTGGGGATGCGCTTCACCACGGCGATACCCGCATCGGCCAGGCTTTTGGCTCCGCACAGCTCGAGTGCGTCGCCCACCACTTCGCCCAGATCGAAGGGACGAAAATGCTCGCCTGACTGCTTCTGCGAGAAGCGCAGCAGGTTGGCCACGATGCCTTGAATGCGCGCGGCCTGCTCCTCGATGTCCTTGATCAAGGGCCGGGCCGGATGTCCCTCGGGCAGATCGGACAGAAGAATCTGCGCCAGGCCCAGCACGCCGGTGAGTGGATTGTTGATCTCGTGCGCGACCCCGGCGCCCAGCGAGCCGATGGCGGCCAGCGAGCGCGAGCGCAACAAGAGATCCTGGGCGTCGCGCAGTTCCTTGGTCTTGTCCTCGACTCGCTTTTCCAGGGTGACGTTCCACCCGCGGATCTCTTCATTGCGCAGCAGGATCTCGCTGCGCGCCGCCGAGAGCGAACTGGCCATGGAATTGAAAGCCTTGGCCAACTCACCCAGCTCGTCGTTAGAGGCGACCTCGATCTCGGCGTCCAACTTTCCTTGAGCGATGTGGCGCGCTCCCTGCACCAGCGTGCCCACTCGCGTGGCCAGCGAGCGCGCCAGCGCGGCGCCGACCACCGCGGCGACAAAGGCGGCCACACCCACCCAGTAGATGGTGGTCCAGGTGAGCCGGCGCGCCGGCCGCAGCGCCGACTCGACCCAGCGTTCAACCACCACGCCCAGGCCAAAAGTGAGCGCGGGCACATAGGCCCCGATGACCGCATGCTCGTGGCTCGGGTACTCGGCTACGAACCACTCGGGCGGCAGCGAGCCTGGTTTGCCCTGCGGCAAGCGCTTGGGTTCGGGCCGGGCCGCACCCAGGGCCCGGCCGGAGGCCACCGTGCGGCTTTCGCGATCGAGAAGCAAGATGTCGGTGTCGACCGACGAAAGCGAAGCCAGGTGATCGGCGATGCGGCGCAGGGACACGGCAGCCACGATAATGCGAGGATCTTCGTCGGGCACGCCCTGGTAGCGAACCGCCAGAACGACGTGCGGAACGTGCGCGTGTCCAGCCACGAAGATCGAACCCACCGCGCTGCCCTCGCGCAACACCGCCTCGACGGGAACATGTCCGGGGAGCTGGGCCACGTCCTCGGCCGATACGATCTCGTGGGTTCCGAAGGAATCGTTCCGGGGCGCGACCGACTGGAAAGCAGCTGGAACCACCGTCTGTCCCTCGGTGTCGAGCAGCGCCACCACGCTGAAATCGTCGCTTTGGTGGTACACCAGCTGGAGAAACTTGCGCAGAGCCTGCGCGGTCGGCAGCGCGCCCCCCACGCGGGTCAGGTCGAGAATGCGCGTCTCGACCGACATGGTGGATTGCAGATTGGACAGGTGGCTGGTCACGTACTCGGAAATCTGGCGCGCCAGCAGCACTTCGTGGCCTTCGATGGCATCGCGCAGGGCCGCCTGGCTGACCCGAATCGACGAGTAGCCGGCAATGGCCAGCGGCACGGCGGCCACGCCGATGGAGAGGAGCGCAAACTTGGGCAGCAGCTTCATGGGGCATTCCAGGAAAAGCCGTTGGGCTCGGGCAGACTGGTCCAGCCGTTATCGGGGTCCAACGCCCAGACGGTGACTTGGCCGCTTCCGGGAGGTACCACGCCGTCGATCTCGGAGTCGCTGGCAAACTTCGCACCAGTCAGGGCAACCGCATTCGCCAGGGCGTGACCCAGGTAGATGGTGGTGGTTCTGGTGAAGTTGGTGCCCAAGACCCGAACCTGCGTGTCCTCGCCCTCGGGACCAAACGCGGGGTTGATCGATGAGATCTGCGGCGGAATTTGATACTCGAATTTTTGGTCCCAGGTTGCGAACCCCAGGCGAGACTGCACCAGCACCGGGACGAAGACGGCGCCGGTGGAGCGGGCTGGGACGTAGCCGCTGATGGTCTGTTGGTCGACGACGATGCCGCCATCGGGGATGAGCAGTTCGGTGCCGAAATAGGCGCGAGATCCGGCAACGAAGCCCGATCCCAGGATGACCACATTGGTTCCGCCGGCCATGCCTCCGGATTGCGGTTGGACCGAGGACACCGTGGGTCGCGAGGTGAGGCCGATGGGGAAGGGTCTGACCGTTGTGTTGTCAGATGGCGCATCGTCGACGGCGGTAATCTCCAGTTTCACTGTCAGGCCTGCGTTCAAATTCGAACTCACGGTCACGTCGAAGACGCAATCGACCGAGGCAGCGTCTGGCAGGAACGGACACGCGCCGGTCACGGGATCGCGTTGCGTCCCGTCGCTGGCCATGGGTTCGGTGTATGTCCACGTTAGGGCTGTCATGTGTCCGGGTGGCGGGGTCGCGGCGTTCACGACCGCCGTGAAAGTTCCTCCCGGCACGCAGATCGTGCCAACGGTCGGGCTGGCGACCGTCACAACCGGGGCCAGCTCGGGGCCCAGGTTGTCAAAGCCTCCGCGCAGAATCGCCGCGTGGCCGCGCGGATCGGTGATCTCCACGTCGCAAAATTCGATAGGCAGATCCTCGGCCTGTTCTTTTTCCAGGCCAGCCGAAATCTGCGTGAGGCCGATCCACCCGAAATTGGTCAGCTGTCGCCAAGTCGGATCGCTGCCGATGCGGCCTGAGAAGCCATCCATCGTGGCCACCCGCGCGCCCGATTCGGGGTCGATGCGGAACGACGGGACGAAGTCTGCGCCGGTCAGGGTCAGCCAAAGGTCGCGATTGGTATAGGCCTGCGCAGGGGCGACGGAGTCGATGCGGGGGTGTGGCTCGTTGCCAGCGCAGCCGACGAGAGCAGCGGTGCAAACAGCGAAACCTGCGCGGAGGGTCACCAGGCTATCTTACTACCGGACGCAGGATTCTGGCGGGTTCTGCGCGCGGGGGCGGGAGTCGGAGTAATTGGACAAGCCCCCGGGGTTGACGAGGAGCGGCCAGCCTGGGAGATTTGCGCCCCATGGCCAATCACCAGAGCCTCCGGGAGATGCTGAGCCACCGGGTGACATTCACATATGACACCGGAGCCCAGGTGGTTGGAACCGTCACGGCTTGTGCGCCGGTCAAGGGGCCGGTCGAGTACGTGGTTTTGGCCAAAGTGGAGGTGAAGGGCGGGGACGGTCAGGTGCTGGCGCGCTTCGCTGAGTTGCCGCTGGTGCCCAACAACCTGGTGGGGATTACCGTCACGGAAGGGCCGCTTTAGCCTCTTTCGGCGATGAGCGACAGCACGCCCAGCAAGAACCGCCGCCTGCGCGCTGTGGTGCGCGGTTTGGTCCAGGGTGTGGGCTTCCGCGCCACCACCTTTGACGAAGCCCGGCGACTGGGTCTCGCCGGCTGGGTGCGCAACCGCGTGGACGACACGGTCGAGGTGCTGGCCGAGGGCCCGGAGCCGAAGCTGAACCTGTTTCTCGCCTACCTGCGCCGCGGTCCGCTTGGCGCCCGGGTGACAGGAGTGATCGAGGACTGGTCAGAGCCGCAAGGCGCGCCGATCCCGTTCCAGGTGAAGCGTACGGAATAGAGGTGGATACCTCGCTACACAGTTCCACCGGCGGCGGTAGCCCCGGCGACTAGCCCGCCGGTCGGGTTCGCGCTGGCCCGCGGTGGCTCCTCCCGCGGCAGTTGCGGCGGTACTTCCACCCGCACCACCTGTCACGGTAGCGGTTCCCCCGATTCCACCAATGCTTCCGTCACTCTTCACAGCGGCGGCGCCGCTGACGTGCCCGCCTCGGTCGCGGCCTTCTACGCCAAGAAGGGCGAGCTGTACTCGGCCCTCAAGGTCGTCAACAACGCCGGGCACGAGATCTACGCCCACGACCTGGCAGCAGCCGCCAAGTACAACATGTCCATCCTGCACCGCCGCGGCCCGCAAGTCGTCCTTGCGCCGACGCCGCCCGCGCCCACCCCACCTGCGCCCATCCCGCCCTCGTGAGGTACTCCGAGGCGCCGAGCCTTCGCGCGCGATCCCCAGCGCGAGGTCCGGCGCCTCGGTGTCTTCTACGCCGCCGCATGCACCCCCTGGCGCATGGTCGTGGGTCCATGCTCGGCGCCTCGGGGTTCATGATCAGCGCGCCTGAATCCGCGATCTGTGCCGCTGGGCACCATGATCTCTATCTCGGAAGCGGTGATCCGTGCCACAGCACCCAATGGCGCACATCTCGGAGCCCATCATCAGTAGCTCGGGGTCGCTGATCAGTGGCTCGGAACTGATGATCTAGACACAAAGCGTCTATGAGCACTGCCCAGGAACCCGTGATCTCTACCCAGAGCGTCGAGGATCACTGCCCAACTCCCCGCGATCAGTGCCTCACAGGTGATCGTCAGCGTCCAACCCGCCGCGATCAATGCCTAGCCACCCATCGTCACCGTCCAACGGATCGTCGTCACCGCCCAGCACGCAATTTCCTCAGCCAATGTCTCCGCGATTAACGTCGAGCCGCTCGCCCTCGGCACCGAGGCGGCCTTCGCTTGGCCCGCTGGTCGTGTGGTAGCCTTTGTCCGTGACACACGCACTGCGAGCAACGGTGAAGGACGGGCGCTTGGTGCTCGACGAACCGGTCGATCTGCCAGAAGGCACGGTGGTTGACCTCGTGCCCGTGGATCAGGGAGACGACCTTGACGACGACGATCGGGCGCGGCTGCACGCGGCGCTCGATCGTTCGCAAAGGGATTTTCTGGCCGGCAGGGGCATCCCGGCAGAGCAAGTGCTGGCAGAACTCCGCGCGAGACCAGGTCGGTGAGATCCCTCAAGATCGAATTCTCCCCCGACGCTCTTGAGCAGATCCGCGCTATCCACGATTAGTGGCGAACCCACCGACCTGCGGCGCCCGAGCTGTTGCGCGAAGAGCTTGCGGCGACGTTGGAGATGATCAGGTCTTCACCGAAGGTTGCCAGGGTTTACCCGTTCTCGGCCATTCCCGGTTTGCGCCCCCGACATCAACATTGATTGGGATGGAAAATCACCTCTGCCCGCTCAGGAACCCGATCAGGAGTGGGTTGACCGCGTCGGGTCGTTCCTGATGGACATTGTGGCCCGCTTCGGGAATGACTTCGAGCCGAGAGCGCGGGACGAGCGATTGCAGTCGCGTCCCGAAGGCCAGCGGATGCCAGGTATCTTGTGCTCCCCAGACAACTAGCAGTTCCGGCTTGAGGTGGGGGTAGCTCTCGACCATTCGGTCATATTCGGGTGAGAAGTAGCTCTTGCAGACGCCCCCAAGCACGCCAGCGCGTCCGGGCCTGTCGATCAGGCGCGCGTATTCGTCGACGGTGACGTCGTCGACTTTCTCCGAGCGGTAGTAGGCGCTGCGCAGCGCACGCGAGGTCAACCACCGCGTCCCGAAGACATCGGCGACAAGCTCCGTCGTGAAGCCAAAGGGACAACTCGTCCGCTGCGAAACTGGGGACAGGAGCGCGACCCGGGAGATCCGGTCGCCGTGCTTCTCGGCGAGATACAGCGATTCTCCGCCGCCGAGGGAATGTCCAACGAGTTGGAATCGATCGATTCCGAGCCGATTCACGACCTGGAGAATGGCGTCAGCTTGGTTCTCGACCGAATACTTCCAGCTCTTCGGCGGAATCGCCGAGTGGCCAAATCCGGGCTGGTCGATGAGAATGACCCGGAAACCCGCGTCGACGAGCGCCTGCGCGTTTAGGTGCCACGAATAGGTCGAATCTCCGATTCCATGGATCAGCACGACAGGGTCGCCCGCGCCGAGATCGATGTAGTGCATGCTCAGCCCCTCGATGTTGGTGTCATGGCGATGCTCGTCGACAAGCTGGCTCCAACCGAGGTCGGTCCGGGTGATCCGCCGCGTACAGCCCGACGCCGCCGCGGCGACCAGGACCACGACGACAACGAGAATGAATATTCGCATGGGGTTTGTCAGTGGCGGCAGGCGCGGGCGCGAATCGTCTTGATCTCAGCGTCGGGGATGCAGAGAAATTCGAGGAATTGTTGGTGCTTTTCCGGCGACTGGCGCTCGAATTCAGCGTGCCAACGCCTCTTGTCGGCCTCGGAGAATCCGGCCGCGTCGAGGAGCGACGTCCAGAGTGCCTTGCTCATCACTCGGATTCGTCCCCGCGCCCGGTCGGTCTGCAGCAGTCCAAGGATGAAGCGTTGCTGGTGGCGCAGGCGTTCGATCTCGCCGTTGAGTTGCTCCAGCCGCTCTTCGAGCGCAACGGTAAGGGCGTTGGTCGGGGCACCGAGCACGCGCTGGATGTCCTTCAGCCGCAGCCCCGCGTTGCGCAGCGTACAGATCTGTTCGAGTCGGCGCACCTCCGAATCGGAGTATTGCCTATATCGATTGGCGCTGCGGCCGCTCGGTCTGAGCAGGCCGATGGAGTCGTAGTGCAGAAGTGCCGTGCGTGAGAGGCCGAAACGTTTTGCCAGCCTGCCCGGGGTGATCATGTTGGCGTCCTCATGGAAATCCCGAATCAGAGGAGTCTAGCTTCACTCCAATTGCTTGCAGAAGCGATTGAGCGATTGCGCGAGCGCTTCCGCCTGCTGTCTGAAGACTGCTTCGGTGATTTGCTCGATCAGCGCATTCCCGTCCGGACACAAACCCGTATAGAGCCGGCTCCACGTGAGGTGCGTCCCACCGTTCGCCTTGGGCTCGAGCACGATGTCGAGCTTTTGCACGCACTTGCCCGGGAAGAAGATGACGAATTCGACAATTCCTTGTTCCGGCTCGTACCGGCTCAGCACGTAGAGGGCTGCGCCGAGCAGCACATTTCCCGAGGTGAAGATGCAGTTGTTCTCGGCGAACCCAGAGTCCGAATACACCATGTCGGCTTGCCAGCCTTCGATCCATTCCCGCTCGCGCACCGGACAGAGCAACGGAAAGACCACGCTCGGGGGCGCATCGACGTCGAAGGTGAAGCGCCGGGCGAGCCGCTTGGCCAAGAATCCGTTGGTGCCTTTCGGTGAATCTTTGCGCATCGGGTTCTCCTTGGATCGCGGCGCCTGCGCCTGACAGCGGCGGGACGAGGGCGCTCTCGAGCCGCCGAGAAGTGTGAACTATCATGCGGTAGACAGGTCAAGGCCCGATGCTGCGTCGGCAAGACCGACGCCGACATTCATGGACGGCTGGCAGATGTGACGGCCGGGCTGCCACGGCGGCGGAAGACGGTCCCCCGTGCCTCGCCACTATCGTCGATCTCTGGTCGAGACGCGCGGGGCCTGCAGGGGTCACCGAGGGCCCGCAGAAGACCTTGGCCTGCAACGATGAACTCAGGCCCGCCTGTGGTATCAGCAGGGACAACTGCCGACCATGTCACTCATGCCACACAAGAGACCCGAGGCGCAGGCAAAGCTCTTGGCCTCAAGCTGGGCCTGGACACAGTCGGCGAGATCGGCTGGGTAGACCATAAGACTTGTTGGACAATCGCCGTCAAACCACACCGACAGCGCCGCTGGTTGTGTCGGCCGTTGCGTCCCCGACGCTACGGCACTGTCACGGCAGGTCCCCAGCAGATCCGCCATCATCCGGTCCAAGCCGTCTTGTGCGGTCGCATCCGCGCCAATGGAACAGTCCTGCTCGGTACGATAGCTACACGAGGTCGTGATCTCGATGCGTGCACTAGACGGACCAGGAGCGCCTCGTCCGGCCTTTAAGATCACAATTTGTGATCTTAAAGATTCGTACTCCTCGCGGGTGAGCTGGAAGGCGAAGTCGGCCGGGAATCGCTCCATGTTTCGCTTCACCGCCTGGTTGAACACGCTGACGGTCACGCCGTAGAGGGCCGCCAGCTCTGAATCGAGGATGACCCGGAAGCGGGAATCATGGAGGAATTTCAAGGGCGGGAAGGTCGGCTGGCCGACCGATGCAGCGATCGCAAGACATCGCTCGGTTAGTCGCAAGACGTGCAGCCCGAGCTGAGCGACGCAAGGAAAACGGCAAAGGCTCGGCCGGCACTGGCACCGTGGTCGACGGTCCAGGCAACAGCGAAAATGCGCCGGGCCGACTGATCAAGGTCAAGCTGCCGCCGGGACAGGCGAAGAAATAGCGATCCGCGGGGCGAGCGGGCGCCGCCCCAATTTGGGCCACTTTCCAACCGTGCAACGCCGTCGATCGCAGGTCTCCGGCCCGCGGCGCTTTAGTGCGGGGCGGCTTCGCTGGGCGCGCTGGTGCGGACCATGGCTTTGGCTACCAGTTCGGACAGGTTCTTCACTTGCACGCGCTCGCCGGCGTCGCGATCGTCCACAGCATCCTTGATCATGACCGTGCAGTAGGGGCAGGCGGTGGCCACGGTGGTGGCACCGGTGGCCAGGATCTCGTCGGTGCGATCGTGGTTCACCCGAGTCCCCGTCTTCTCTTCCATCCACATGCGCCCGCCGCCGGCACCGCAACAGAAGGCGTGCTCGCGCGCGCGTCCGAGCTCCAGGCGCTCGCTGCCCAGCCGATCCAGAACTGCGCGCGGCGCTTCGTACTCGCCGTTCCAGCGTCCCAGGTAGCAGGGATCGTGGAAGGTGAGCTTGCCGCCGTTGGCGCTGCGCTCGATCACAAGCTTGCCCTGCTCGATCAGCTCGGCAATCAGCTGCGAGTGGTGGCGCACTTCATAGGTGCCGCCCATTTGCGGGTACTCGTTCTTGAGCACGTGCAGACAGTGCGGGCAAGGCGTGACGATCTTCTTCACGTTCTTGGCGTTCATGGTGTCCACGTTCTGCTGCACCTCCATCTGGTACAGCATCTCGTTGCCCGCCCGGCGCGCGGAATCGCCACAGCAGCCTTCCTCCATGCCCAGCACGGCAAAGCTGACGCCTGCCTGGCGCAGAATATCCACCAGGGCCAGGGTCTGCTTCTTCAGTCGATCGTCGTAGGCGCCGGCGCAACCCACCCACAGCAGCCATTCGGCGTCCGGATTCTCGTCGAGCGTGGGAATATTGTGGCCTTCCGCCCAGTCCATGCGCCGGTCGGCGCCCAAGCCCCAGGGGTTGCCGTTTTGCTCTAGGTTTTTGAAGGTGCGCACCAGATCGCCAGGGACCTTCTCCTGCAGCAGCACCAGGTTGCGCCGCATCTCGAGGATCTTGCCCGGCTGATCGATGAACACCGGGCACACCTCCTGGCAGGCGCCACAGGTAGTGCAGGACCACAGCACCTCTTCGCTGGTGCGGCCGCCGATCAGCTCGCGCGGCTGGCGCGCCTCTTCGGCGGCGGCCCTGCCGTGCTGGAAGCGTTCGATGATGTCGTCGAGCGGACCACGATCCGGCAGGCGCGACTTCATGTCGTCGCGCAGATCGTGTACGACCTGCATCGGCGAAAGCGGCTTGCCGGTGCGGTTGGCCGGGCAGTAGTTCGAGCAGCGCGCGCACTCGGTGCAGGCGAAGCTGTCAAGCAGCGACTTCCAGGTGAGGTCCTTCCATTCCGACACCACACCGGTTTGCGCCATGTCGTCCGCTTCCAGGTTGAGCTTGGACAGAACGCCGCGCTGGCCGAGCTGGCGAAAGTAGATGTTGGGAAAGGCCGCCAGGATGTGGCTGTGCTTGGAGTAGGCGAGATAGTTGAGGAACACCAGCAGCAACCCCACGTGGAACCACCAGTTGGTTTCCGACACCAGGCCTGCGGTTGCGGGCGAGACACGGCCTGACAGGGCGCCGGCCAGCGCATCCGAAATGAAGAAACCGGGCTCGGCCGCGCCGGATATCGCGCGGAAGCCGTGCATCCCGAAGTGGGTGACCATGAGAGCGGCGATGGCGGAGAGAATCGCGGCGGCGTCGCGGCTCATGGGGATGAGGCGAGGTTTGAGGAAGAGGCGGCGGAAGACCGCGAAGCCGATCACGGCGAGCACAATCAGGTTCATGCTGTCCACGCCGGTATCAAGCACGCTGGCGAGGGTGTCGCCCATGACGAGAGACCAGGAAAATCTGGGCCACAGCCCTTGCGCGAAGGTTTCCAGGGTGCCCAGGCAGATGACCAGGAAGCCCCAGAAAATAATGAAGTGGTGCCGGCTGCCCATCAGGTTGGAGAAGTGCGGCCAGCGAGCGGCCGGGATATCCACCTCCTCGATGACCTTGCGCTGCCCGAAGAAGAAGAAGAGCAGCGAGTCCACGCGCGTCTCGATGTGGTCGGTGCGCTTCTCAGGGCGGCCGGCCAGCAGCATCTTGATGAACCGCCGGAGCGTCCAGGCGAACATCCCCATGGCCGCGGTCAGCAGAACTGCGAAGACTATTTGTTTCGGCATGGGCATTTCCTAGCACGGCTCGCACGAGTTAGAAACCAGGCGCGCCTCGTTGTATAAACCAGAACATGGCGATGAACCGCGAGCTGATCGACATCCTGGCCTGCCCCAAGTGCAAGGGGTCGTTGGACCTGCGGCCTGACGAAAGTGCTTTCGTGTGCCACGCTTGCCGCCTGGTCTACAGCGTGGTGGACGAGATCCCGAACTTCATCGTCGAAGAAGCACAGCCGCTCGAAGGGTAGGGCATGTTCCGCGATCGCGCCATTGAGGCGCTGCCCCGCGCTGACCTGGAGCGGCTGCAGCTTGGCCGCCTGCAGGCGCTGGTGGCGCGCCTGCACGAACAGGTGCCGTTCTACCGCGAGCGCCTGGTCGCGGCCGGGATCACGGCTGCCAGCATCAAGACCGTGGCCGACTTGCGCCGTCTGCCTTTCACCACCAGCGCCGACCTGCGCGACACCTATCCGGCTGGTCTACTGGCGGTGCCCATGGACCATGCCTTGCGGCTGCACACCTCGAGCGGCACGACCGGCCGTCCCAAAGCGCTCTTCTTCTCGCCGCGAGATGTGGACAACGCGGCCGAACTGTGCGCCCGCAGCTTTGTGGCCACCGGCGTGACATCCCGCGATGTCTTTCAGAACATGATGACCTACGGCCTTTTCACCGGGGCACTGGTGGCCCATTACGGAGCCGAGAAGGTCGGTTGCCTGGTGATCCCGGCTGGTCCGGGGAATTCGGAAAAGCAGCTCGCGCTCATGCAAGACTTTGGCACCACGACCGTGCATCTGACGCCGAGTTTCGCGCTGTATTTCTCTGACTTTCTCGACGAAAAGGACCCGAACGCGCGCACGCGGCTCAAGCTGCGGCGTGCCTTCGTGGGCGCCGAGCCCTACAGCATCGAGACGCGCGACAAGATCGAACAGGGTCTGGGCGTCGAGGTTTTCAATTCCTACGGGCTGTCGGAGATGAATGGCCCGGGCGTGGCATTCGAGTGCGTGCAGAGGGCCGGCATGCACCTTTGGGAAGACCACTTCATCATCGAGGTCATCGATCCCAAGACCGAAGAGCCGCTGCCTGACGGCCAGCCAGGCGAGCTGGTATTGACCACCCTGTGCCGCGAAGCCATGCCGCTTCTGCGCTACCGCACGCGCGACATCACGTCCGTCGTGCCGGGCGACTGTGCCTGCGGTCGCACCCACCGCCGCTTGGCGCGCATCACGGGCCGCGCCGACGACATGCTGATCGTTCGCGGGGTCAACGTGTACCCGCAGCAGATCGAGCATGTGCTCATGGCCATCCCGCAGGTGGGTCGCAATTACCAGATTCTGCTGGAAGGCCGCGACGACATGACCGTGCAGGCCGAACTGGCCCACGGCGAATCGGACATGGGCGAGGAGCAGCGGGTCGCCTTGGAAGGCGAGATCGCGGCTCGCCTGCGCTCCGAGATCTTGACCAAGCCCAAGGTCAAGCTGGTGCCGCCAGCCAGCCTGCCGGTCAGCGAGGGCAAAGCCAAGCGCGTGATTGACCGGCGAACGCTTTAGAGACCAGGGGCGGAGCTTTCTGGCCCCTAATGAGTCAGGGGCTTGCCGTCGGCAGTGCAGTTGGTGCAGGCGATGGTCGGCGACCCGTCGCGCATCAGGATCGAGGCCGAGCCGTCTGCCGTGTCGTTGTTGTCGATGGTCAAGTGGTCCAGGGTCAATGTACCTGCGGGCAAGGCGCTCTCGACGACGATGGCTCCGTCAAAGTTGCCGCCCGCGTAGTCGATCGCGGCGTAAGTCACTTGCGATCCGCTGGCCGTGCCTGGGTAGAAATCCAGACCATACCAACCCCCAGGCAATTGTAGGCCGGGTTGAGTAGTCAACGTGATCGGGTCTTGCGCTGTGCCGTTTATCAGGACTTTGCCCGTACCCGACTGTCCAACGAAGATTGTCGTGTTGTCACTGAATTTCAGCGTGACGCCCGGCCCGATGGTGAGTACGCCGCCGTCCTGGACGTAGATGTCGTCAACCAAGTACGTGCCGCAGGTCTTGGTCAAAGTGAGGCCTTGGGGATAGTTGGTGGAGTCGATGATGGCAGGGTCAATCTTGCAACTGCCTGTGCTCCCGGCCGTGGCAGAGCCGCCGCTACCGCCTTGGCTGGTCATGCCGGCAGCAGAACCACTGGTCGTGCCGCCGGGAGCGGCGACGCCACCGGTGCTGGTCGACCCCGCGGCACTGGTCGTGCCGCCATGGGCGACCGCGCCGCCCGTAGGACCTCCGGATGTGCCGCTGCCACAACCCAAGGAACAAAGCGGCGCTGCCATCAAGGCCAAAGTCAGGATTCGGATACTGGAGGTGCTCATCGAAAGGGGCCCTTTCTGTCCACAAGACATGCTGCGCGTTTATTAAGACGTCCGGATTCTACACGCTTTGGATCTGCAAGCCCAGCCAATGTGGCCTGGGCTTGCGGTCCTTGGCAGGGAGTTATGCCACAAGCTACTGGTGCATTCCGGCGGAGATGGGCTCAACACATAGCTGCTGCATGTTGAACCAAGATCCCCGCACGCTGCTGCGTGCGGGGCAGCAACGCGAATGACTACCTCAGATACTGGGCCAGCCCGATATTCTGGTCCTTGATGGCTTGTGCTACGAGGCCAGCGAGTTTGTAGCCACCTTCCATATCTGTGTGTGTCGCGTCGGAATGGTCTGCGTGGTACAGCTTCGCCGCGGCCATGGTCATCGTGTTGTACCAAGCGGTCGAGAGGGCGGTGAGATCGATGAAGGGCACGGGCGGGGTCGCGGCAGCCGCTGCATTCTGCGCCGAAATCGCATGAAGGCTGGACTGGTCGCCTATTGGGATACTCTGGAGGCGGGCGGGCGGCGAAACCAGAATGATGTTGACCTTCGCGGCCTGCGCGTCTTGCACATACTTCGTGAGGTTGGCCTGGACCACGGTATCCGCAATGTTCTTGTCGTTGTGACCGAATTGGACTATCGCCCAGTCGCCCGGAACCCAGAGCTTCTTGATGGCTGGCCACATGTCTGCTTTTCCGTAGAAGCTGCTTGAGCTTTCGCCGCTATCGCCATAGTTGGCAATGTCGACCGGAGCGTGGAAATACGCGGGGAACATTTGGCCCCAGCCACCGAAGGCCGAGCTGGTCTGGTCGCACTCTGTGGAGTCGCTGGCCATGTAAACCATGACCGGCTTGGTGTCCGCTGTGACCAGGGCATAGCCAATCGCGGTGACCGGCGGGGTGGTTGGGCCGGAGAAGAACAAGTCGAGCCCTGGATAGCCGCCCGCGGCGTTTGATTCGTCCGGCTGCCCCTCCAGCGCGCGCACATTGACGGCGAACGCGTACTCCAAAGTCTTGCCCGCTGGAATTGTGGTAAGCGCCAGAAGGTTTCGATTTGATTCCGTACCGATGTAAATCGAGGTGTCGGCTGCCGCGCCACCGACAGTGACGGTCACGGCGTAGTTCCCCGCCTCCGAGATCGCATCTGCGGTCGCGGTCATCGTATTGTTGTAGGTGGCACCTCCGAACAGGCACTCGGTGCAGGCCGGTCCGAAGCCGCCGCCCGGACAGTAGCTGCCGCTGCCTCCAGAAACCGGCACCGTCGACTTGCAAATAGCGTAGTTCGCGGCAGTAGGGGCGGGATACCCAGCGGGGATCGTGTCGCCCCCACCAACGGGCGCAGTCGTGCCAGTCGAACCGCCAGCAGTGCTGCCACCAGCCGCGGTGGTGCCTGCGGATGCCGTCTTGCCCGCGGAACCAGAAGCGCCGCCCGATGCTGACGAACCGCCTTTCGGGCCCGTGGCCCCGCCGATCGAGGTGGTTCCGCCTGTTACTGTCGTGCTGCTCGAAGTGGTTACTCCGCCTGTCGCCGTGGTCCCGCCAGTCTTGGTGGTCCCCCCGGGCGCCGTTGTCCCGGCGGTCTTGGTGGTGTCACTTGTGACAGTTGTGCCGCCAGGAGAGGAGACGCCGCCCGTGTCCGGCGTCCCGCCAGGAGAAACAACACCGCCGGTGTCAGGCGTACCGCCGGGCGAGGGAACGCCACCGGTGTCCGGCATGCCGGCAGGAGCAGAGACGCCCCCCGTCGCCGTTGCGCCGCCCTTGATCACCGATCCCGCGGCACCCGTCGTGCCGCCAACGGGATTTTCCGTTCCGCCCGCGACAGTCGTTCCTCCGCCACCACCCTGCGGTGTGCCAGATCCTGAGCAGGCCATCAGGCCGGCTAGCGTGAACAACGAGAATAGCGAAAAATGTCGTTTGGTGGTCATGGTGTCCTCATGTTTTACGGTTGCAAATTACCGCCGCAGATACTGGTGGAAGCAGCGATACCAATCGCGTGGTAGGCATAATTCTACTCAACTTACGAAGAGCAATGCCATCCCATATGTCTAGAGGTGACGTTTCTCCCGTCAGCGGCTCAAAATATCGCACATGCATACCATGCCTGGATTATCCTTGACTTCCGATGCCACAGCGCCCATATGATAATCGGAGCGCTGTGAAATGCATAACAGCGTTTTGGAATTCACAACCATGGCGATGAAGCAGTCATATTCGCGGCGGATTGTGGGCAAGAAGACCGTTTCCGAGCTTGTCGTAGTCCGGCTGATTCTCTACCGGCGCATCCTGCGCGATTTGGCGTTCTCGGGCACGCGCTACGTGTTCTCGCACCAGCTGGCCGTGCTGGCCGACGTGACGCCTGAGCAGCTGCGGCGGGATCTGATGAACGTGCGCTACGAAGGCAGCCCGACGCGCGGGTACGAGGTCGTCGTGCTGGAAGAACGCATCGGCACATTCTTGGACCCGGCCACCACGCAGGCCGTGGCGCTGGTGGGCGTGGGCAACCTTGGCCGCGCCTTGTTTGCGTATTTCTTGGGCCGCCGACCATTGCTTCAGATTGTCGCCGCCTTTGACATCGATCCGTCCAAGGTGGACCGGATGATCAACGGCTGCCCGTCGTATCACATCAGCGAGGCCCGGACCGTCATGCGTGACAAGGGTATCGACGTCGCCATGATCGCCGTGCCGGCCGCGGCTGCGCAGAGCGTAGCCGACACCCTGGTCGAAGCTGGCGTGCGCAGTTTGCTCAATTTCGCCGATGTCCGTCTGCGCCTCCCGCCGGACGTGTATGTCGAGCACATCGACATCGGCGTCACCTTGGAGAAGGTGGCGTTCTTCGCTAGGAGGCAGGCGGCTGCCAAGCCCCCGGGCACGCCATGAAGCCCACCGACCTATCCCTGGTCAGCACGATACGGGAGCGGTGCCGCGTCTGCTACACCTGCGTGCGTGAGTGTCCAGCCAAGGCCATCCGCATCGCGGGCGGGCAGGCCGAGGTCATCCCTTCGCGCTGTATTGGCTGCGGGTCGTGCGTGCTGGTGTGCAGCCAGGGGGCCAAGCGCGTGCTCAGCTCGGTCGAGGACGTCTATCGACTCCTCCAGAGCGGCGCGCGCGTGGCGGCTTGTGTGGCGCCGAGTTTCCCGGCAGAGATCGGCGGTCGCGATGTGCGGCACATGGTCGGGTCGTTGCGCAAGCTGGGCTTTTCGCTGGTGTGCGAGGTGGCGTTCGGCGCCGATCTGGTGGCCCGTGCCTATCGCGAGCTTTTGGCCCAGCGTCCGGGTGAGAGTTTCATCGCCACCGCCTGTCCGGCCATCGTCAATTTCGTCGAGCGCTATCACCCGGACCTGATGCCCCACCTGGCGCCCATCGCGTCGCCTATGCTGGCCACGGCGCGGGCCTTGCGCGCGCGCTACGGCGCCGACACGAAGATTGTGTTCATCGGGCCGTGCATCGCCAAGAAGGGCGAGGCCGCCACGCTGACAGGCTCCGACCGCATCGAGGCCGTGCTGACCTTTCGCGAGCTGCGCGACATGCTGGAGACCACGGGGATCGCCCGCGAGGACGTGGCCTTGTCCGACTTCGACCCGCCCCGCGCGGGCATGGGCGGCGTCTTTCCCTTGCCCCGCGGAAGCCTGCAGACCGCGGGCATCGACGAAGATCTCGCTTCCAGCGACGTGGTGTCGGCCGACGGGCGCTCGGCCTTCCCCGAGGCGTTGCAGGAGTTTTCTGCCGGTCAACTCCAGGCCAATCTGCTCGAGCTGCTCTGCTGCCGGGGAGGCTGCGTGATGGGCGCCGGGATGAGCGTCGAGTTGCCGCCGTTTGCCCGGCGCGCCCAGATCAGCCATCATGTGCAAAGCCAGCGCGCCAGTTTCGATCGCGCGACGTGGTCGACCGAGATGGACCAGCTGCGGGATCTGCCCATGGGCCGCAGCTTCCAGCCCGTCAGCCAGACCTTGCCCACCCCGTCTCAGGACGAGATCCACAAGGTCATGATCGAGATGGGCAAATTCGGTCCCGACGACGAGTTGAATTGTGGGGCGTGTGGGTACGAGACCTGCCGCGCCCACGCCGTGGCCATCTTGCGCGGACTGGCCGAAGACGAAATGTGCCTGCCCTACACCATCGAGCGGCTGAAGAAGACGGTGCAGAAGCTGGACCTGTCCAATAACAAACTGGCCAGCACGCAACAGGCCCTGGTTCAGGCGGAGAAGCTGGCCAGCATGGGTCAGTTGGCGGCCGGGATTGCCCACGAGGTGAACAATCCGCTCGGCGTGGTGTTGCTCTATGCGCACCTCCTGCTCGAAGCCAGCGACAAGAATTCAGCCCAGTCGAAAGACGTGGCGATGATTGTGGAGCAGGCCGACCGCTGCAAGAAGATCGTCTCGGGATTGCTCAACTTTGCCCGTCAAAACAAGGTCGTCCTGCTGCCCACCAAGATCGCCGCTTTGGTGGAAAGCTCCCTGCACGGCGTGGTGACACCCCCTGGAATCGAGGTTGTGGTCGAGCACCAAGATCCCTCCGCGTCGGCCGACCTGGATGCGGACCAGATCAGGCAAGTCCTCACCAATCTGTTGACCAACGCCGTGGCGGCCATGCCGGCCGGCGGTCGACTCACCGTGCGCAGCGCTGTGACCGATGAACAGGTTCTGTTTGCCGTTGAAGACACCGGGGTGGGAATTCCCAGAGAGAACATCAAGCGTGTCTTCGATCCGTTCTTCACCACCAAACAGATGGGGCGCGGCACGGGGCTGGGCCTGGCGGTGAGCTACGGCATCGTCAAGATGCACCGGGGGAACATCAGGCTCAAGTCGAACGCCGACTTGTCGGCCGGGCCCACAGGCACGACTTTCACCGTGACCCTGCCGCGCTTCGAGCAGCGCGACGAATCCATGAGCTTCTCGCAACCGGAAGGTGACGGACGCGAGGACGCTCGCTGACGACCATGTTACTGAAGCAAGACGCAACGGCCGAGAACCTGGAGGCAGGCGCCATGGACACTCTGCGTGTGTTGGTCATCGATGACGAAGCCGGGATGCGGGTCGGGGCGTCGCGTGTTCTCGACGGGTTTGAGGTGGCGCTGCCCGACACCGACGAAAACGTTCGCATGGAAGTGGCCCTTTCGGAGAGCGGCGAGGAAGGGTTGGAGAAGATGGAGACGAGCAAGTTCGACATCATCTTGCTCGACCACAAGCTGCCGGGCATGTCCGGCCTCGATGTGTTGGAGCGGCTCAATCAAAGACGCGACGATGCGTTGGTCATCATGATCACGGCGTACGCATCGCTGGATGTGGCGGTCAGCGCCACCAAGCGCGGGGCTTTCGATTTTCTGGCCAAGCCGTTCACTCCGGAGGAATTGCGGGACGCGGTTCGCAAGGCGGCCCGCCACCACATTTTGCGCTGGCAGGCGCGCAAGTTGGCGCAAGAGAAGCGCCAGGTTCGCTTCCAGTTCCTGTCCGTGCTGGTACACGAGCTCAAGGCGCCTCTGGTGGCCGTGGAAGGCTATTTGCGGCTCTTGCAGGAAGGCGCCGATCATGAGACCGCAAAGCGCGCCGTGGACCGCAGTCTGGTGCGCCTGGACGGCATGCGGAAGTTGATTGTCGATTTGCTCGACCTGACCCGCATCGAGTCGGGTCAGAAGGCGCGCGAATTTGCCCCGGTCGATCTGGTCGAGGTGGCGCGCGCGGCAATCGAGACGGCGCTGCCCGCGGCGCAGGAGCGCAGCGTCACCCTGGAGTTGCACGCGCCCGACCCGGTGGTGATGCAAGCGGATCGCGGCGAAATCGAAATCATGCTCAACAACCTGGTGTCCAATGCGGTCAAGTACAACCGCGACGGAGGCCGGGTCGACGTGACCGTGTCGGACGGGCCCGCGGGCGTGACCATGGTCGTGAAGGACACGGGCATCGGCATGACCAAGGAGGAGACCGCCAAGCTCTTTGGCGAATTCGTTCGCATCAAGAACGCCAAGACTCGCAACATCCTGGGCAGCGGCTTGGGCCTGTCGATCTTGCGCAAGCTTGCCACGCTTTATGGTGGCGACGTAACGGTGGCGAGCCAGCCCGATGTGGGCACGACCTTCACCGTTCACCTGCCGGCGGTCGCGCCGGGAAATGGCGTCGCGTAAGGGGAGACCAAATGCACGACACCCAGGGATTCATAGACGAAGGCGAAATTGTTCGCGTGTTGGCCGCCCCGGCCAGCAAGGACGCGCAGCACGTGCGCGCGGTATTGGCCAAGGCCCGCGGCTTGGCCGGGCTGGGCATGGAAGATGTGGCCACCCTGGCCGCGGTCAGCGATCCCGAGCTGCTCGGCGAGATTTTTCAGACTGCGCGCGCGGTGAAGGACCAGATCTACGGGCCGCGGCTGGTTCTGTTTGCGCCGCTCTACGTGTCCAATCTGTGCGCCAACGACTGCACCTATTGTGCCTTTCGCGCGCGCAACAAAGAGGTCAAGCGACGATCCCTATCGCAGGACGAGATTCGTCGCGAAGTGGAGATTCTGGTCGACCAGGGCCACAAGCGCGTCCTGCTGGTGGCGGGCGAGTCGTATCCGCACCAGGGCTTCCAGTACGTGCTCGATTCCATTGCGACGATCTACAGTGTCAAGCGGGGCAGGGGGGAAATACGCCGCGTGAATGCCAACGTCGCACCCCTAACCGTCGACGAATTCCGCGCGCTCAAGGGCGCCGGCATCGGCACCTACCAGTTGTTCCAGGAAACCTACCACCACGCCACCTACCAGAGCGTTCACCTGGCGGGAAAGAAGAAGGACTACGACTGGCGCGTTTCGGCCATGGACCGCGCCATGGAAGCCGGGATCGACGACGTGGGCATCGGCATTCTGTTCGGCCTGGCTGACTGGCGCTTCGAGATCCTGGCGCTCATGCAACACATTCGACACCTGGAGGCGCGCTTTGGTGTCGGCCCCCACACCATCAGCGTTCCGCGCCTGGAGCCGGCCATCGGATCCGAGATTGCCTCGACCCCGCCGCACGCAGTGTCTGACATCGACTTTCGCAAGATCGTCGCGATTCTGCGTCTGGCGGTGCCCTACACCGGCATCATCATGTCCACGCGCGAGACGCCCAACATCCGGCGCGAAACTTTCGCGTTGGGCGTGTCGCAGATTTCCGCTGGCAGCCGTACCAATCCGGGCGGCTACGCCGAGGCCGAAGCCAACCCAGCGGAATCCACCAGCCAGTTCCAGCTGGGCGACCATCGCGATCTCGACGAGGTGGTGCGCGACGTGGCCTCGATGGGCTACGTTCCGTCGTTCTGTACCGGCTGCTACCGTCTGGGACGCACCGGCCACGACTTCATGGATCTGGCCAAACCCGGCGCGATCAAGCTGCACTGCGATCCCAACGCGCTGTCGACCTTCACGGAATACCTCGAAGACTACGCCGGCCCGGAAACGCGCAAGGTGGGTGAAGCCCTGGTGGGCAGCACGCTCGAGAACATGGATGCGCGCCAGAAGGAGATCTCCGAGGCCCTGGTGCGCAAGGTGAAGGGCGGCAAGCGCGACGTCTTTGTGTGAGGCGAACCACGCGAGGCCCACCATGACGGAAACACGCCGCGAGCGAGACCTGCTGGGGGAGTGCGAAGTTCCCGCAGGAGTGCTGTGGGGTGTGCACACGTTGCGGGCGCTGGAGAATTTCCCTTTGGCCGGCCGGCCCGTGCACCAGGCTTTGGTGCGCGCTTTCGGCGCGGTGAAGGGTGCCTGTGCGCTGGCCAATCGACGACTGGGTGCTTGGGCCGCGGATCCGGCCAAGGGTGAGGCCATCGTCCGCGCGTGCGCTGAAATGGCCAGCGGGCAACTGGACCAACATGTGGTCGTGGACGCCCTGCAGGGCGGCGCCGGCACCAGCACCAACATGAACGTCAACGAAGTGCTGGCCAATCGCGCGCTGCAGATCCTGGGCGAGCCGCTCGGAAACTATCAGCGCGTGTCGCCGCTCGACGACATCAACTTGCACCAGTCGACCAACGATACTTTCCCGACGGCGATGCGGGTGGCGGGCCTGTGCCTGCTGGCTGCGCTGGAAAAGGAAGTCGTGGCGCTCCAGGAGGCCTTTCAGCAAAAAGAAAAGGCGTTCGCCCACATCGTGAAGGTCGGCCGCACCGAGATGCAGGACGCGGTCCTTATCACCCTGGGACGCGAGATGGGCGCCTACGCCGAGGCCCTGACGCGCGACCGATGGCGCATCTACAAGTGCAGCGAGCGTCTGCGCGTGGTGAATCTGGGCGGCACGGCCATCGGCACCGGCCTGGGCGCTCCGCGCGCCTTCATTTTTCAGGTGGTGGACGCGCTCTCGCAGTTGACCGGGCTCAGCGTGGCGCGCGCGGAAAATCTGGTCGAGGCCACGCAGAACGCCGACGTGTTCACCGAGGTTTCCGGGATCCTCAAGGCTTGCGCCGTCAACCTGTTTAAGATTTCGTCCGACTTACGACTGCTTTCGTCCGGCCCCGAGGCCGGCTTGGGCGAGATCAAGCTGCCTGCGCGCCAAGCCGGCTCGTCCATCATGCCGGGCAAAGTGAATCCCGTCATCCCCGAGGCGGTCAGCCAGGCGGCGATGTTGGTCATGGCCCACGACGCGGCCATCACCCAGGCGTGCGCCGCCGGCAGTCTGGAACTCAATCCTTTCTTGCCGCTCGTCGCTCACTGTCTGCTCGACAGCTTGGATTTGCTCGCGCGGTCTGCCGGGATTCTTCGCCGCTTCTGCGTCGAAGGAATGACCGCGGACGAAGATCGTTGTCGTGCGCATGTGCAGTCGTCGACGGCCGTGGTCACGGCCTTGGTGGCGCGCGTGGGATACGAAGCTGCGTCCAACATCGCACACAAGGCGAGCGAGCGTCGTTGTTCGATTCGCGAGTTGGTCATGGCCGGCGGCATCTTGACCGAGCAGGAGTTCGACGAATTGACCACACCCGAGGCCGTATGCCGCCTGGGCTCGCCGGAGCGGGAAGGGCAGCGATGACGAAGCTGTCCACGCCCAAGGGCATGCGCTTGCACGTCGGGATTTTTGGCCGGCGCAACGTGGGCAAGTCCAGGTTGCTCAATGCGATGGTGCGCCAGCATGTCTCGCTGGTGTCCGACATTGCAGGAACCACGACGGACCCGGTGGAAAAGCCAATGGAGCTTCTCCCGCTGGGCCCGGTTCTCTTCATCGACACCGCCGGCATCGACGACGAAGGCGCGCTGGGCGAATTGCGGGTGAAGCGCACGACAGAAGTTTTCGATCGCACCGACCTCGGCCTGATTGTGGCTGCGGGCGAATGGGGCTCTTTCGAAGAAGCCCTGGTGCGCGAGATGCAATCGCGTCACGTGCCGCTGGTGGTGGCGTTCAACAAGTCGGATGTCGCGCCGGTCTCCGCAGCCCAGCTCGCGGCTTTGCGTGAGCAAGGACTCTGCACCGTCGAGACCAGTGCGGTCACGGGCGCGGGCCTTCTGGATTTGCGGCAAGCGCTGCTTGGTCAAGCTCCACCCGACTGTCTCGACAGTCGCGCCATAGCGGCCGATCTGGTGGGTCCGGGCGATCTGGCCGTGCTGGTGGTTCCCATCGACAAGGAAGCGCCCAAGGGCCGCCTGATCCTGCCGCAGGTGCAGGTGCTGCGCGATCTGCTGGACCACGACGCGTTCGCCTTGGTGGTGAAAGAGCGCGAGCTGCGCGCCGCCCTCGATCGTCTGCGCACGCCGCCCAAGCTGGTCATCACCGATTCACAGGCCTTTTTGAAAGTGGCGGCCGACACACCGGCCGCCGTGCCGCTGACAAGTTTCTCGATTCTATTCGCGCGACTCAAGGGCGATCTGGTCGCTCAGGTCGAGGGCGCGCTGGCCATTGAGCAACTTCGCCCTGGCGATCGCGTACTCATCGCCGAAGCCTGTGCGCACCACCCCATCGGGGAAGACATCGGCCGGGTGAAGATTCCGCGCTGGCTCACGCAGTACGTGGGGGGGCGCCTCGACTTTCAAACGGTGCAGGGACACGACTTTCCGGCGGATCTGTCGCCGTATCGGCTCATCGTTCATTGCGGCTCCTGCACGCTCAACCGGCGTGAAGTTCTGAGTCGCATCTTGCACGCCCGCGCGGCGGGCGTGCCCTTTACCAACTACGGACTCTGCATCGCCTACAGCCTGGGAATTTTCGCGCGCGCGCTGGCTCCTTTCCCGGCGGCGCAGGACGTGCTTCTTCGCCATGAACAAACTCGACACCATACTGGACAAGGATAGGCCCGACCCCGACGACCTGGCCGTCTTGCTTGGCGCCGACGCGCCGGCGGCCCAGGCGTCCGTGCTGTCTGCGGCCTATGCGGTCAAGGTCCGCGAGGTCGGCCCGGTTGTGTATTTTCGCGGTCTTTTCGAGCTGTCGAATTTGTGCAGCAAGGATTGCCTGTATTGCGGAATTCGCCGCAGCAATCACAACGTCGAGCGCTACACCGTTCCAGTCGACGAGATTCTCAGCGGTGCGCGCTGGGCCTGGGAGCAAGGATATGGCTCTGTGATCCTGCAATCGGGCGAGCGCAGCGATCCGACTTTCGTGGATCTGATCGCGGAACTGGTGACCAAGATCCGCGCTCTGTCGCAGGATCAACTCGCGATCACCTTGTCCGTGGGCGAGCAGTCGGAAGCGACCTATCGCACCTGGTTCCAGGCCGGCGCCGAACGCTACCTGTTGCGCATCGAAACCAGCGACCCGGACTTCTACCGTCAGCTTCATCCTGCGGATCACAGCTGGGAACGCCGCCGCGATTGTCTGCGCCTGCTCGACAGCATCGGCTACCAACTTGGCTCAGGCGTGATGATCGGCCTGCCCGGTCAGACGGTCGAGCAGCTCGCCCGCGACATCCTGTTCTTCGAGCAAGAGAAGGTCGTCATGATCGGCATGGGGCCGTTCATCCCGCACGCCGACACGCCGCTGGGCGGCTCGATTCGCAACTTCGCTTGGAAGCGGCACGCACAGCTGGCGCTAGGACTGCGCATGATCGCGGTCACGCGCCTGTACCTGCAGGACGTGAACATCGCCGCCGCGACCGCGCTGCAGGCCCTGGCGCCGAACGGCCGGGAACAGGGACTTGCCGCCGGGGCGAACGTCATCATGCCCAATCTGACCGACCCCAGATACCGGATCGCCTACCAGCTCTACGACGGCAAGCCATGCCTGGACGAATCGGCCACGCAGTGTCGAGGGTGTCTGGAAGGGCGCATCGCCAGCCTGGGAGAAACCATCGGCTTCGGCAAGCGCGGGGATTCGCGCCGTTTTCAGCGCAGCAACCACAGACTGCGCGTCGGGCACGGCGAATAATTGCCAGTGATTTCAGCCAGATCCAAGTTGCCGGCTGGAGAGACGCGGTCTTCCTGTCGATGTGGCTCAGGCACGTGAATCTGTGCGTTGATTTACGAAAAGTTCTCTTGACGAAAAGCTATTAAGAATGATACTTTCATCGTGAAAGATTTCACAGCGTGAGCCAGGTAACAAGAAGGATCTGGTCAAATGACAACAGTCACACAGGACATTCAGCCCATCCTTAAGAAGTATCAGAACGCCCGCCGCGACTCTCTGATCACGATTTTGCAAGAGGTTCAGGACGCGCAGGGGTACGTCTCGAAGGAGTCGGTCATCGCGATCGGCCAGCACCTCAGGCTGCCCGCCAGTAAGGTGTTTGGCGTTGCGACCTTCTACAACCAGTTCCGATTTCATCCCGCCGGCAAATTCCACGTACAGGTGTGCCGGGGCACGGCCTGTCACGTGAAGGGCTCGCTGTCCTTGCTCGATACCGTGAAGAAGGAGCTGAAGATCCTGCCGGGCCAGACCAGCCGGGATCGCGTGTTCAGCTTGGAAGTCGTCGCCTGTTTGGGGGCTTGCGGATTGTCCCCGGTGATGTGTGTGAACGGCGAGTTCTTCGCCCGCATGACGCCGACCCGAGCGCGCAAGCTCCTCGACGGCTGTCGCAAGGAGGCCGTGCAGTCATGACCACTATGCCGAAGTCCCTGTTCGCTGCTCTCGACGTTTCGACCACGCCCGATCCTTTCGTCCTCGAGTACCTGCAATCCGGCAGCGTGGCCAAGAACGCCGAGCAGGAAGCCGTTCTGGCCAAGCTTCGTCGCGACGTGGTCAGCAAGCCTGTCATCTACCTTGGCACAGGAACCTGTGGCATGGGCGCGGGTGCGGCCAAGGTCGGCAATGCGCTTCGCCAGTACCTGGAAGCCAACCACAAGGACGTGGAGATCGTCGAGGTCGGCTGCATCGGCATGTGCGCGTTCGAGCCCATCATGGACGTGCAGCTGCCAGGCAAGCAGCGCCTGTCGTTCATGCAGGTTTCGCCCGACAACGTCGCGCGTATCCTCGACGGCGTGTTCGCCGGCAAGGTTCCAACCGAGAATCTGGTTGGTCAATTCAGAGCGGGACCGTCTGAGCCGTGGTCGGACTTGCCATGGATGGACCAGCATTCCTTCTTCAAGCCGCAATTGCGCTGGGTGCTCGAATACTCGGGCATCGTCGATCCCGGCAGCATCGAGGAGTACATCGCGCGCGGCGGATACAAGACCTTCCTGGAAACCATTCGCACCAAGACCCGCGAAGCGGTGTGCGACATCGTCGAGAAGAGCGGGCTGCGCGGCCGCGGCGGCGGCGGCTTCCTCACCGGGCGCAAGTGGAAGATGGCGCTCAGCCAGTCGAGCGACCAGAAGTACCTCATCTGCAACGCCGACGAAGGCGACCCGGGCGCTTTCATGGATCGCGCGCTCATCGAGAGCGATCCGCACAAGATGCTGGAAGGCATGATGATCGGTGCCTACGCCATCGGCGCCAAGGACGCCTACGTGTACATTCGCGCCGAATATCCGCTGGCGGTTCAGCGTCTGCGCGAGGCCATTGCGCGCGCCACGGCCTACGGCCTCATCGGCGACCACATCATGGGCAGCGGGTTCAACCTGCAATTCCACATCAAGATGGGTGCCGGCGCCTTCGTGTGCGGCGAAGAAACCGCGCTCATGCACAGTATTGAAGGCCGGCGCGGCATGCCGCGACCGCGACCGCCTTACCCGGCGCAAAGCGGCCTGTTCGCCAAACCCACCGTCATCAACAACGTGGAAACCTTGGCCAACATCCCGGTGGTCATGCGCAAGGGCGCCGAGGGCTACGCCGCCGTCGGCACTGCCACCAGCAAGGGCACCAAGATCTTCGCGGTCAGCGGCAAGGTCCAGCGCGCCGGTCTGGTCGAAGTCGCGATGGGAACCTCCCTGCGCACCGTCATCTTCGACGTGGGCAGCGGGCCGCCGGCAGGAAAGAAGTTCAAGGCCGTGCAGATCGGCGGCCCCTCGGGCGGCTGCATCCCGCCGCAGTTGCTCGACACACCCATCGACTACGAAACCCTGAAGAGCGCCGGCGCCATCATGGGCTCCGGCGGCTTGGTGGTGCTGGACGAGACCACCTGCATGGTGGACTTCGCCAAGTTCTTCATGGAGTTCATCCAGACCGAAAGCTGCGGCAAGTGCATCCCCTGTCGCGAGGGCACGCGCCGCATGCTCGAGATCCTCGACGCCATCACGCGACCGCGGCGCAAGGAAGAGAACATCGATGCGCTGGTTCGTTTCCAGGGCATCATGCGTCTGGCCGAGCTGGCCGAGACCATCAAGATCACCAGCTTGTGCGGACTGGGCCAGACCGCGCCCAACCCGGTGCTGTCGACTCTGCGTTGGTTCCGCG
The DNA here is from genome assembly GCA_963758155.1 of uncultured delta proteobacterium. Classification (GTDB taxonomy): domain Bacteria; phylum Myxococcota_A; class Polyangia; order Fen-1088; family Fen-1088; genus Fen-1137. The sequence continues at coordinate 175,895 of CAVWUP010000011.1, read as the reverse complement.
AGGAATACGAAGCGCATGTCTTCGAGCGCAACTGTCCGGCGGGCGCCTGCAAGGAATTGGTGGGCGCGCCTTGCCAGAATACCTGCCCAGTGGGCACGGAAGCCTGGCGCTACGTCGCGCACATCGCACGCGGCGAGTACACCGAAGCCTATCGGGTCATCCGCAGCGCCAATCCGTTCCCCTCGGCCTGCGCGCGCGTGTGCGACCACCCCTGCGAGCTGATGTGCCGCGCGGGCGCCACCGGCGGCGAGCCGATTGCGGTGCGCACGCTCAAGCGCTTCATCGTGGATCGCGTGTCTCCTGACACCTACAAGCAAGTGGTCAAGCCCGCGGGAGCGAATGCGCCCAAGATCGCGATCATCGGTGCCGGCCCGTCGGGGCTGACGGCGGCCCACTACCTGGGCGCGCTGGGCAACCGGGTGACCGTGTTCGAGCGCGAATCCAAGGCCGGCGGCATGTTGGTGTCGGCCATTCCCGAGTACCGCTTGCCACGCGATACCTTGCAGAAGGAGATCGACTCTCTGCTCAACGCCAACGTCGAGCTCAAGCTCAATCAAACCTTGGGCAAGGACTTCACCATCGATTCGTTGATGGACAAGGACGGCTACAAGGCGGTGTACGTGGCCACCGGCGCGCACGAGAGCAAGCGGCTGGGCCTGAACGGCGACGATGCCGAGGGCGTGCTCCCCAGCATCAAGTTCCTCAAGGCCTACAACCTGGAAGGCAAGCACCTGGCCAAGGGACGCGTGGGAATCATCGGCGGCGGCAACTCCGCCATCGACGCCGCCCGCGTGGCCTTCCGCCAGAAGGGCGTGAGCAGCGTGACCGTGTTCTACCGCCGCACACGCGCGGAAATGCCGGCCTACGGCGAAGAGATCGAGGCTGCCTTGGCCGAGGGCATCGTGCTCAAGCCGCTGGTGGCTCCCATCGGCGTCGTGGTCAAGGACGGCAAGCTCGGCGGGGTGAAATTCATCAACAACGAGCTGGGACCGCTCGACGATTCAGGTCGCCAGCAGCCGGTGCCGATTCCGGGATCGGAATTCGTCGCGGATCTGGACACGCTCATCGTGGCCATCAGCGAGCAGCCTGAAGGCGTTGGACTCAAGGATCTGAAGACCACGCGTTGGGGAACCGTCACGGTCAACCCCGAATCGTTCACCACCAGTCGCCCCGGCGTATTCGCTGGCGGCGACGTGACTTCGGGCCCGAGCACGGTGATCAAAGCGATCGCCGCAGGCAAGAGCGCGGCGGTCATGGTGCAGAACTTCGTCAGCGGCAGACTGCTCAAGCAGTTGCCCAAGGTGAAGTTGCCGTCGTTCTACGTCGAGCCGGTGCAAGTGGCTGGCGAGGAAGAAGAAGGCGACGTGATGGCCGCGCGTGTGCAGCAACCCCACCTGCCGGTGGCTGAGCGCCGCGGGAGTTTTGCCGAGGTCGAGTTGTGCATCTCGGAAGAGGCAGCCCAATGCGAGGCGCGGCGTTGCTTGCGCTGCGATCTCGATTTCACCCGGCCCTTGCACTGAACCTGAGTCCATCGCGAGGAATACACGATGTTTACGATCGAAATTGATAGCAAGCCCATCGAGACCAACGGGGGCGAGACCATTCTTTCGGTGTGCCAGCGCGAAGGCGTCCACATTCCGACCTTGTGCTACATGGAAGGCCTGCCCCCCAGCGGTGCCTGCCGTTTGTGCATCGTGGAAGTGGAAGGCGCGCCTGGCCTGGTGCCGTCCTGTTCTTTCCCGGTGGCCAAGGACATGAAGATCAAGACCCGCTCGCCCAAGGTGCTGGCGGCTCGGCGCACGATTGTGGAATTGCTGTTGTCCAATCACCCCGATGATTGCCTGTATTGCACGCGCAATCAGCGCTGTGATCTACAGTCCCTGGCCGCCGAGTTCGGCGTGCGCCAGCGCCACTACATCGGCAAGAAGAACAACCGCGACATGGACGTGTCGTCGCCTTCCATCGTGCGCGACCCGGACAAGTGCGTGCTGTGCGGCCGCTGCGTGCGCGTGTGCGAGGAGATTCAGGGCGTCTCGGCCATCGACTTCATCCACCGCGGGCCCAAGGCGGTGGTGGGCACGGCGTTCGAAACCGGCCTCAATGTCTCGTCGTGTATCAACTGCGGCCAGTGCATCCTGGCTTGCCCGACAGCAGCCTTGACCGAGCACAGCTACTTGAGTGAAGTGGTCGCGGCCCTGTCCGACCCGAGCAAGTTCGTGGTGGTGCAACACGCGCCGGCGGTTTCGGTGACCATCGCCGAGGAATTCGGCCTCAAGCCGGGCAAGGACGCTGATGGCCACATGGTCGGGGCCCTGCGCAAGCTGGGATTCAAGCGCGTGTTCGATACCTCGTTCACCGCGGACCTGACCATCATGGAAGAAGGGTCGGAGCTGGTGAAGCGCATCCAGACCGGCGGCACCCTGCCCATGATGACCAGCTGCTCGCCGGGCTGGATCAAGTACGTCGAGCAGTTCTACCCGGACTTCATTCCCAATCTGTCCACCTGCAAGAGCCCGCAGCAGATGATGGGCGCGGTGATCAAGTCGTTCTTCGCCAAGCGCGAGGGCCTGGAGCCGTCCAAGATCGTCAGCGTGTCCATCATGCCGTGTACCGCGAAGAAGTTCGAGTGCGCACGCGAGGAAATGGGCCGCGACTACGTCCCGGACGTGGACTACGTGCTGACCACGCGCGAGGCGGCCCAGCTCATTCGTATGTTCGGCATCGACATGATGGAAGTCGAGCCGGATCACGCCGACACGCCGTTTGGCATGCGCTCCACCGCCGGCAAGATCTTCGGCGCCACCGGCGGCGTGATGGAGGCGGCCATCCGCAGCGCGTATTTCCTTATCACCGGCAAGGAATTGAAAGAGCTGAAGGTGCAGGAAATGCGTGGCCTGGACGGCATCAAAGAGGCCAAGGTCAAGATCGGCGATATCGAGGTCGGTGTGGCCGTGGCCAGCAGCCTGAAGAATGCGGCACGCTTGCTGGAATCGATACGGGCCGGCCGCAAGGACATCCATTTCATCGAAGTCATGACCTGCCCGGGCGGGTGCATCGCCGGCGGTGGGCAACCGCTGAATGGCGATCAGAATGCCATCAAGGCGCGCATGCAGGCGCTCTATCAGATCGATCGCGACGAAACCCTGCGGGTCAGCCACAAGAACGAAGACGTGGCCCGCCTGTACAAAGAGTTCCTGGGCGCCCCGCTGGGCGAAATGAGCCACAAGCTGCTGCACACCCACTATCACAAGCGAGACGTGTTGGTCTGATTCGCGTCCACGCGAAGGCTGGAAGGAAACAACTATGGCGAACGTAAAGAAGATACTGGTGGTGGACGACGATCCGGACATTGTGGATCAGGTGACCATGATCCTGAAGCAGGACGGTCACGAGGTACACAGCGCGGGAACGCAGAATGAAGCCGAAGAAATGCTCCTGTCGTTCAAGCCCGACCTGGCCATCCTGGACCTCATGATGGAGGACAAGGATTCCGGCTTCGTGCTCTGCCATCGCATCAAGAAGCTGTACCCGAATACCCCGGTAATGATGGTCACCGCGGTGAAGGCCGCGACCGGCCTGTCCTTTGCGGCGGACTCGGCCCTGCAGCAGTCGTGGCTCAAGGCCGATCTGCTTGTGGACAAGCCCATTCGCGCCGAAGTCCTGCGCAACGACGTGAACGGCCTGCTCAATCGCGCGGCGAGTAGCCGACGATCCGCAGTTGCCGATAGCCCCCCAATGGCAGCGCGGGCAGTTTCCGTGAGGGAAACGATTTTGGAAGAAGTGAACCAATTCGGAATATACTCCACATTGGTTCAACCAATACGGAACGCAGTCCGACATGACGATTCTTTCACGGATCCTTTCCCTCTCCCTTCCCCGGCGCCAGTCAGCGTTCTTGTGGGGCGCGCGCAAGACCGGAAAATCCACCTACCTGAAGCAGCGCTTTCCCGACAGCGTCGTCTTCGACCTTCTCGATACCGACCTCTTCTTGAGCCTGTCCAAAACTCCCTCCCTGCTCGCCGAAAGGCTGGCCGCGACGGATGAGAAGCGCCTTCGCTCCCCTATCATCCTGGACGAGGTCCAGAAGATCCCCCAGCTACTGGACGAAGTCCACCGCCTGATCGAGAACCGGGGTCTATCGTTCATCCTGTGCGGCTCAAGCGCGCGAAAGCTCAAGCGCGGACACGCCAACCTGCTGGGCGGCCGGGCTTGGCGCTACGAAATGCTCCCCCTGGTTTCCGCCGAGCTCAAAGAGATGAACCTGCTCCGGGCGCTCAACCACGGGCTGATCCCCGTCCACTACCTTCAAAGCGACCCGGACTGTGCCAAGTCGTTGAAGGCTTACGTTCGGGACTACCTGAAGGAAGAGGTATTCGACGAAGGGTTGACGCGGAACCTGCCCGCCTTCTCTCGGTTTTTCGACGCCGCGGCCTACAGTCACGGGGAGCTGGTGAACTTCACAAACGTCGCGCGCGATTGCGGCGTGGATTCCAAGACGGTCAAGGAGTACTACCAAATACTTTCCGACACCCTCCTGGGGACGCTTCTGGAACCCTTCAAAAAGAGGCAAAACCGGCAGGTGATCGGAAAGGCCCCCAAGTTCTACCTTTTTGACGTGGGAGTGGCCGGCGAGTTGGTCAAGCGGCGACTCCTCGATGAGAAAGGCGAGGCTTTCGGTCGAGCCTTCGAGCACCTCGTCTTCATGGAACTTACCGCCTACCGGTCCTACAGCGGGAAGGACTTCCCCATCCATTTCTGGCGTACAAAATCCGGACTTGAGGTGGATTTTGTCCTGGGGGACGGAGAAACGGCGGTCGAAGTGAAAGGGACGTCGCGGGTTAACGGCGCGGAACTGAAGGCCTTGCATGCCTTCAAGGAGGAATATTCGCCGCGCAAGACTTTCGTCGTCTGCAATGAGCGGGCTTTGCGGGACGTGGGGAACATTCACATCGTTCCCTGGCGCGATTTCTTCGCCGCCCTCTGGGGCGGAAATGTGATCTAGCGACGAAATCGACGAGGCTGTGCACCAACTACACCCCGCGTGCCCGCCGCCGACATTCTGTCGGGGAGCGTCCCCGCGACAGAGATGACACCAGCCTTTGTCGTGCCCGCGCCGCTGATGGTCTTCGGAGAAGGATTGCGAGTGAACATCTGACACACGTTCAAGCTTCGACCCTACGCAGACGATGGAGCGCGCTCTCGCACCACCTCATCTGCGCTGCAAAGATCGCGAACCCATACTGCAAGGTCAGCCAGCCGAGCAGCAACTCCAGTTTGCGCGGCTCTTCTTCCCCAGCACCTCCCGTTCCATGAAGCCGACGTAGGACCCGCACAGGATGACCATCACGCCACCCTGGTTTCACCTGCCGGCAGTTCTCATATCCCAATGGCCGCGAGGGAATTGTCTCCAGCGCTACGGTGCGAGCCTTGGCACGCAGATTGCTGCCTGAGTATACGGAGGACGCTATGTTCAAGATGTCACCGGGCGTTGCGGCCCTGATCGTAGCTGGCTTGGTCAGCTTGGCGTGTAGCGACCAATCTGGTCTGAGATCTGGTGGGAGCACTGCAGGCGCTGGCGGTGGGGCGACGGGCGGCCGGACAGGGGACGGGCTGGCGGGCGGCGCGGGTGGCACACTTGGTCCAGGCGAAGCCGGGGGCGCCAGCACAGGCGGCGCGGACAGCGGCACGGCTGGCGCTTCTGGCGGGAGCCAGGATGTGTGCAGTGGAATGCCTCCTACTTGTTTTGCTCTTTGCGAAGGGGGAGTGGGGTGTCAATGTTCTTGCCCGGGATCTGGAGGCGCAGGCGGCAGTGGTGGTGCCGTGAACAGCGGCGGTGCCGCAGCCGCGGGAGGTGCGACCAGCGCTGGCGGGGCGATGGGCGGCAACACGGTCGGGTCCGGCGGCAATGCGTCTACGGCCGGCTCGATCCGGACTGGCGGAGCGACGGGCGCGGGTGGCGCGACGGGCGGAACGATTCGCACGGGTGGCGCCATCAGCACCGGCGGTTCGACTGGCACCGGCGACGCCGGCGCATGTCTAGACTCGACGGTCACGTTCCAAGTGAATCGCGCGCCAGGAAGCACCATAGTTTGGTGCCTTGGACAACCCGGTAGCTGCTCGTCGGATTGGCTCACCATCAGCAGTCAATCGGGGGATCTCACCCTGTCGGGCATGTGTCGCACTCCATGCGATACCTGCCAATTCATGGCCTGCCCCATAGTGTGTGCCCCGGCCCAGGAGCTCACCACCGCCGGGGCGACCCAGACTTGGAACGGTACCTACTATCTTTCCGGCACTTGCGGTGCACAGTCGATGGCGTGTCTGAGTCCTCAATGCGCGCCCGCTGGGCGCTACGCTGCGCACATTTGCGGCTTCCCCAATCCTGCCCCGGAGGCCGGATACGGCTGTGGACAGTCAACCAGCTCCACGAATACGACCTGCGTCGACGTGCCTTTCGACTATCCGTCGAGCACACCCATTGTCGTCACGTTGCCGCCGCAGTAGGTCCCTGCAGCTGATGAAGAATGAGATGGCGGGATCCAATCATTTGCGGAAATCCGTGCCCAGCCAGTAATCGGGAGTATCCACAATTTCGAAGCGATTGGGATCGGTTTTCACCAGCGCCTCGGCCATGGAATTATAGAGCGTGGCGTGGCCTACCTCGCCAGTGCCGTACATGTTGTTGTTCTGGACGACATTCTGGTCGAGGATGTAGTTGTCGAAGCCTTGGGCGTTCCGGGCATTGTTGACCTGACCTTCGTTCCAGTCGGAGTGCTGGGCTGCGTTCCTGTTTTGCTGGTCCCAATAGCCGGCGTGCTGGGCGTCATTGGCGGCCTGTCGGTCGGCAAAGTTCTTCTGCGCCGCCTCGCCCTGCGCGCGAATCCGGTTGGATTGCTGCTGTCCCCAGGCCCGCCATTGCTGGTCAGATTGCTGCTTCTGCGCCAGCTTCTGCTGCATCTGCTGGTTCATCACTTGCTGGTTTACCTTGACGCTCATGAACATCGCCATCACCGTGTCTTGCTCCCGCTCGGACTGGGCGTCGGTCATAATATTGAAGGTGCGTGTGATTGTGTACGCTCCCCATTGGGCCGGCGGCGTTTGGCATGTATCATCGATCAGCTTCTTCATGCCCTGCCCATCCGCGTCGATATGCCCCGTGACAAGGACGCAGTTGCCTGCCCCTTTCAACGGCTGAATCTTGTCCACTTGCAGCTTCGCCGGAGGCAGGTTGTTGGCGCGCCGCCATGCCTGCAACAGCTCCGGATAGGCCTTTCCCAGATCCGGATGGTAGGGGTAGAGCATCGTTCCCGACCCTTTGTAGATTCCGTATCGCACCGCTTGCACCTGCTGCGGGTTGTAGGGGTCCACCGCTGACTTCATTGCATTGTAGACTGCATGTTCGCCGTTCGGCCCTCTTAGAGCCATCGTACTGCTGGCGCTACTCGGATCGAGGTGCCAGCCGTCGGCAATGCCAATGCTGGCTGAGTTGTCTGACGCGGTAGCCGTGTGCAGCCTTGCAGACGAGGCAGAGTGCCGTTTGCCGGACGAAGTCGATTGCCCGCCAGCCGGGGAGCCGGAGGCCGCAGACTGACCTCCCGGCTGCCATACGCTGAGCAGTTGTTGGAGCATGGGGTTCACCGTCTTGCCGAAGCGCGAGGCATCGTTGAAGAGCAACGCCGCCTCTACCTGCCCGGGGCCGGAGGCGGCCGACATCACCAGGCCGGCCACCTTCTTGTTTCCTTTGGAGTGATCGGTCACCGAGCGCGTGTTCGACACCTCGTTTACCGCCGACCTGACCATCATGGAAGAAGGGTCGGAGCTGGTGAAGCGTATCCAGACCGGCGGCACCCTGCCCCCGGTGCGGGCGAGGCGGAGGACGGGCGACCGCAGGTCGCCCGGTGTGGGCGAGGCACGCCTATACCGACTCGTTTCGATCGTGCATCTCGCGCCGGACGCGGTGAAACCCGCCCTCCAGGTCTGCGAAAGCGGTTGCGACGTCGGGATCGAAATGTGTCCCGCTGCCGGTCTGGATCATCCGGCAGGTGACCTCGTGGCTGATCGCGGGCCGGTAGCAACGTTTCGAGGTTAGGGCGTCGTAGAAATCGGCGAGCGCGACGATGCGCGCGGAAAGCGGCACGGTCGTGCCCCGCAGACCATCGGGATAGCCAGTGCCATCCCACCACTCGTGGTGCGACCTGGCCACTTCGACGCCCATGCGCAGGAACTGGTTGTCGGGATGGCGTTCGAGCACCGCGGCCAACGTCCTGGCGCCAAGTTCGCAGTGTTTCCTCATCTCCACGAATTCCTCCTGGCTCAGCTTTCCGGGCTTGCACAGGATGGCGTCTGGCGTGCCGACCTTGCCGATGTCATGCAGCGAGGCGGTCTGGTACAGGTTCTCGATGAAGGTGCTGGTCAAGTGCGCCGGGTGCAAACCCAACTCGCGCATTCTCTCGCCCAGCCTCTTGGCGAAGGTTTGTACCCGCTCGATGTGCTGGCCGGTGTCATCGTCGCGAGTCTCGGCCAGCTTGGCGAGCGCGAAGATGGTCGCCAACTGCGAGGCCGTGACCGCCTTGACCTGCTCGACGATCCGCTGCTCGAGCCGCAGGTTGTGCGACGCCAGTTCCACCTGAAGACGTTTCAGTCGCAGATGCGTCTTGACTCGCTCCAGCACTTCCTGGTCGTGGAAGGGCTTGGAGACGAAGTCCACGGCGCCGACGCGAAAGCCTTCGACCTTGTCGTCGCTGCCCTGTAGCCCGCTGATGAAGATGACGGGAATGTCGCGCAGCCGCTCATCTTGCTTGAACCGTCGGCACACTTCCAGGCCAGACATCTCCGGCATGCGAATGTCCAACAGGATGAGATCGGGCGGACTCGCCTCCGCCGCCTTGATTGCCAGCTTGCCGCTAGTGACCGGCCGGGGCACCAGCCCGCCGCGTTCCATGACCGCGGTCAGCAGCCGCAGATTGTCAGCGGAATCGTCCACCATGAGGATCTTGCTGCCTTGCACGTCGTCTTCCACTCGCTGCCTCCTCTCAATGAGTGCAGGAACTTCGTTCTCCTCCGTGCCCACCGGCAGGTGTCCCCACGGTAATTCCCACGTCCATACTACGCTGCGCCGCGACGATGCGCAAGGTCGCTTGCCCTCTCTGTTGCGGCGGATAGCCGTCGGACTTCCGCCGTTCCGCAACCAGGGCATAAACGGAAAGACGATGGCCCTTCTTCTCAACCTGGCTGCCGCGCCTTCTCGGCCCGTGAAACTCCACAGGAATTCTCGCTCGCGAATTGCCTGCGTGAGTTGGCGCGAGCCTTGCTACTGCAGAGAGCATGCACCCGACTATTGCTTCCGTGTGGGCGGAGAGTACAACGCCCGCCCAGGCGACTCGCTCCGTCCCGACCGGCTCCCGCGTTCTCATTGTCGACGATGACGAGCTGCTGTTGCGGGCCTACGCGCGCGCCCTCTGTGCCGCGGGATTCGAAGTCGACCTTGCCGAGGACGGCGAGAAGGCAGTGGATCTTCTCCTCGCCAATCCCTACGACGCTGTTGTTTCTGACATCAACCTGCCATGCGTGGACGGAGTGGGCGTGTTGCAGGCTGCGCAGAAGTGCGATCCCGACATGCCGGTAGTTCTCATCACTGGCACTCCCCGTCTCGACACGGCGATCGCAGCCGTGGAACACTCGGCCTTCCGCTATCTGCTCAAACCCTTGTCCATAATGCAACTACAAGACACAGTCATCGATTCAGTCCAGATGCACCGTATCCTGGTCCTCCGCCGCATGGCGATCGATCTAGCGAGTGCAGCGTGGAGCCCAGCGGAAGACCGCAGTAGCCTCGGGGAGCTTTTCGACTGCGCCCTGCAATCCATCTGGATGGCCTACCAGCCGATCTTCTCGTGCAAGGAAAAGCGAATTTTCGCCTACGAGGCCCTGCTGCGCACCAGCGAGCCAACCATGGCCGCCCCCGGCGTGTTTCTCTCGGCGGCCGAGCGTCTGAACCGCATGGCTGAGCTAGGACGCATCGTACGTGACCGGGTGGCAACCGAAGTGCCGAACTCACCCGCACGATTCATCTTCGTCAATCTGCACAGCAGCGATCTGCTTGATGAACACCTCTTCGACCCTGGCTCGGCACTCTCGCACGTAGCGGATCGCGTGGTCTTCGAGGTGACCGAACGGGCCTCCCTCGCGTCGGTCCCAGACGTTCGGGCTCGCGTAGATCGACTACGGAAACTGGGATTCCGCATCGCACTCGACGACATGGGGGCCGGCTATGCTGGCCTTACCAGTTTCACCACCTTGCGACCCTCTGTTGTCAAATACGACATGTCGCTGGTCCGCGGAATCGAAAGCTCGCCCACCCAGCGCAAGACTATCTCGACGATGACGTCCCTGTTCGCCGAAATGGAAGTGAACGTGATCGCCGAGTGTGTCGAAACAGAATCGGAACGCGATGTCTTGATCGAGCTTGGTGTTGATCTCATGCAGGGCCCTCTGTTCGGCAAGCCAGCCCCCATGTGCGACGAGGTCACCCCCCGCGAAGGTGGCCATGCCATAGTCCCAGAATCCCGTGATGACCGCATGAGGCCGTTGTTGCCGGTGGAATCCGGAGTGCGGAGGAAGAGGCGTCGGCGCAAACTGCCACCTTGCTTGCAAGGGTCGACCGACGGTGGACCGCTGGCCGCCCCCGCATACCTGGGCAGCCGGCCATCTCCAATCAAACCGCGCAGGGAGCTGATCATTCCCTCCGCCGCCGCAAACTTCGGGGCACCCGTGGGGATCGGGGGGTGAGGGTTGACGAAGCCAAGCGCTCAGAAAACGCTGGACCGAGAGGGGTAGGGGAAGGATCGAACAATGGTTGATCTTCGCAAGTTGAAAGATGAGGCGTCCGAAGCTGCCGGCAAGGCCAACTGGAAGAAGGCCGCCAGTCTGTACGCCAGGCTGGAACAACACGAGCACAGTGGCCTGTGGCCGCTCAAGTTGGGTGAATGCCTGCGCAAGCAGGGCTACAAAGCTGAGGCCATCAAAGCGCTCACCCGCTCGGTCGACATTCACGCGAAAGCCGACCTCCTATTGAAGGCCATCGCGATCTGCAAGATCATCCTTGAGATCGATCCTAGCCACACCAAGACCCAGCAGGCGCTGGCCGCGTTCCACGCTTCGCGCAGCGGCCCTCAGGTTGGCGTGGCGGCTTTGTGGCCCCTAGGCGAGCAGGCCTACGCGCCGGCCTGGGCCCTTGCCGCGCAGGTTCGCGGTGGCGCTACCGCCGTCCGCCGGCCGGTCGGCTGGTTGACCAGCGCGAGGAAGGCGTCGCCTCCGCATTTTGCGCCGCTGGTGGTGGAGCCGTCTGCGAACGAGCCAGCCCCCGCCCTGCTGCAGGAACTCAACCTGGCGGCCATGCTGCCCGGAGCGCGGCCATACGAGGTTCCTGATCTGGGTGAGGGCGCGGCGATTGAGATTCCGCTCGATTTCGGCGACCTTCTATTCTTGTCCCCGGACCCATGCGAGCCGAGCGGCCCAGCCGAGGCCGGCGGGCTGCGCACCATGGCGCGTGTGGTCCTGCCCAAGACGCCATTCTTCTCGGTGCTGACCGAGGCTCAGCTCTGCACCGCCATCGAGCGGGTGCAACTGGTCCAGCTTGAGGCAGGCGAGATCCTGTTCGCCAAGGGAGATGTGGGCGATGTCCTTTACGTGGTGGCCTCCGGCGAGATTGCGGTGCTAGTGCCGCAGGAGGTGGCGCGTCTGCAGGAGGGCGATATCTTCGGCGAGATCGCATTGCTGGCCAATCAGCCGCGCAACGCCACCGCCCGCGCGACGGTGCCCAGCCAGGTGTTGGCGCTAGATCGCGCGCTGGTGCGCGACCTCATTTCCGGCTCGCCGGAGTTTCTCAAGGTCCTGCTGCGCTTTCTGCGCGGTCGGCTCATCGCCACCCTGGCCCACACCAGCCCGCTCTTCGCACCGTTCTCCGAGATGGAGCGTGTGGCTCTGACGTCCAAGTTTCGCTTCCTTGAGGTGGACAGTAATCTGCGCCTGGTCGAACAGGGCAAGAAGGCCACCGGGCTTTTCATCCTTTTGGCCGGGAAGGCCGCCGCAGTTGCCGATGGCGCGCCGGTCGCGCACCTGCAAGCAGGCGATGTCTTCGGCGAAATCTCACTCATCGCCGACAGCCCGGCGACCGCCACCGTGGTGACCCTGGAGAAGAGCTTCGTGCTTCAGCTTCCGCGCAGCGATTTCAATGAAGTGATCATGACGCACCCGCAGGTCCTGGAATATCTCGCCTCACTGGCTGACAATCGCGTACACGCATCGGGAGCTCAAGTTGCTCTGACATGTAGATCGCGTCCTGTCCCAGAATTGGTTCCGTGAAAATAGGCGCGAATCCGAGGGGCTGGGAGCCGAAACGCCAAGCGCCACGACTGGTCTACGATTGCCGCCGCGGCAACGTGAACCAGAAGTTGCTTCCCTTGCCCAGCTCGCTGTCCACGCCGATGCGGCCGCCGTGCGCCTCGACCGCCATCTTGCAGAAGGTCAGCCCCAGCCCGGTGCACCGGTTTCTGGGCAATGCGGAACCGCCGACCTGGACGAACTTGTCGAAGATGCTTTCGCGGAAGTCCGGGGGAATGCCGGGGCCGGTGTCGGCCACGAAGACCCGCATGTGCTCCGCCTCGACCACGATGCCGACTCGGATCTCGCCGTCGGCAGGGGTGAAGCGCAGGGCGTTGGCCAGCAAGTTCTGCATGATGCGGGAGACGATCTCCCGATCCGCCAGCAACCGGGCCGGCGCCGCCGGGCGCTCGAAAGCCAAACTGCGGGCTCCCACCAGCGATTCGAGATCATCCAGACTGCCCCCGACCACCTGCACGAGGTCGCACTCGCGCAGGTCCAGCTTCATCATCTGCGCCTCCATCTTGCTCACGTCCAAGATCTCGTTGATCATGCGGATCATGTTGCGTGTGGCGTGGAACGCGTTCGCGACATCCTCTTGGGTTTCGGCCCCCAACTTTTCTTTCGCCGCTTGCCCGAACAGCTCCAGATAGGCAGAGATCGCGGTGAGCGGCGAGCGCAGGTCGTGGACGATCATGTGCACCAGGCTGTCGCGCATGCGTTCACTCTCGCGCAACTTGTCGTAGCTGGCCTGCAATTCGCGCCGTTGGCGACGCAGTTCCAGGTGGGCCGTCACACGCGCCCTGACCTCATCAAGCTGGAACGGCTTGGTGATGTAGTCGACGCCGCCCACCGCGAAGCCTCTCACCTTGTCCATCGTCTCGCCCAGCGCGCTGACGAAGATCACGGGAATGTCGGCCAGATTGGTATCGGCCTTCAACTGCTCGCAGACTTCGTACCCGTTCATCTCCGGCATATTGACGTCGAGCAGAACCAGGTCGGGTGGTTCTTTCCTGGCCGCCTGCAGCCCGAGCCGGCCGCTGGTCACCGGCCGTGGCCGCCAGCCGGACTGCTTGAGCATGCTGGTCAGCACCTGCAGGTTGACCGGGTTGTCGTCAACCATCAGGATGCTGACCACGTCCTGGCGGGTGGGTTCGCCGCTCATTTCGCGTCTTCCATTTCGATACAGTCGAGCAGCCCGGGGTAGTCGAACCGCTCAACGATCTCGCGCAAGACAGTCGCCGCCTCAGGCGCCGTGCTGGCCACGGCATCGAGGATCTCAATGATGCGTCCGTATTCCGCGCTACCGGCCGCCTGGCGCAACTGCTCGACGGTCTTCGCCGGCAAGAGCAGGCGGCCGGAGCCAGCAGGCGCATCGCCGGGCCCGCCAGACTCCGCGGCCTCGTGCGGCGTCCCTTCCAGGTATACGTATTCGATGTCCAGACCGGCTCGCAGCTTCTCCAGCAGGTTGGACTCGCGGAAGGGCTTGCCGAGGAAGTCGCTGGCGCCGGCAGACAAGGCTTGCCGGCGGTCATCCTCGAACGCGCTTGCGGAGACCGCGATGATGGGGACGCGCCGTTGCGAATCGATGGCGCGTAGCCGCCGGATGGCCTCCAGGCCATCCGTGCCCGGCATGCGCAGGTCCATCAGGATCGCATCAGGGGACCACTCGGTCGCCAGGGTGATGGCCTCTTCCCCGCCCGTGGCCTCACGCGTCCCGAAACCAACCGCCCTGAGCATCTCCACCAGCAAAAGGCGATTCGCGGGCTGATCGTCAACCACGAGCACATGGAAGGGTCCCAGCCCCGATCTGATCCCGACCACGCGCCGGCGCAACGCCACAGGCGTCAGTTCGCTGGACGTGCCCACGGCCACGGGAGCGTCAAGCTGGAAACGGCTGCCCCGGCCCACCTCGCTCTGCAGGGTGATGTCTCCCCCCATCAGGCGGGCGAACTGGCGGCTGATGGCCAGTCCCAGCCCGGTGCCCCCGGCGTCGACCCCGGTCTTGGTCTGCTCGAAGGCTTGGAAGATGCGCTCGGCGTCGATGACCGGCACCCCCGGACCGGTGTCTTCCACATCGACAGCCAGCCACAGGGCGCCGTCCACTTCCCGCCGAACCGCGACGCCACACCGGACCGAGCCCCGGGCGGTGAACTTGACGGCGTTGCCCAGCAGGTTGATAAGGATCTGGCGAATCTTCTTCTCGTCCGCCAGCAGCACCGCCGGCACGCCGGGTGCTACCGTGACGGTGAAGCCCAGACCTTTGCTCTCCGCGCGCAGCCGGAACATGCTGGTCAGGTCGGTCAGCATTCCGCGCAGGTTGAAGCTGGAAGGGGCGAGCGGGGTACGGCCGGCTTCGATCTTGGACATCTCCAGGATGTCGTCGATCAGCTCCAGCAGGTGTTCGCCGCTTCTGGCTATGGTGCCCAGGTGCTGCCGCTGGTTTGCGGCGAAGGTAGGATCCTTGAGCAGGATCTGCGAGAACCCCAAGATCGCGTTCATGGGCGTGCGGATCTCGTGCGACATATTGGCCAGAAATACGCTCTTGGCCTGACTGGCGCGCTGGATGCCCTCGACCAGCGCCCGCTCGCGGGACACATCACGGAAGATCCTCACGATGCCCTGGAATTCGCCCTTGCCGTCGAACAGAGGGGCAGAGCTCATGTTGATGGCGACCTGCTGTCCGTTCCGGTGAATGCTCGAAACCTCGTGCGGGAGCCGCGGCTGCCGGGTCCGCTCGATTTCCTCAAATGGGCAATTTTTGGTGTTGCAGATGGGTTCTCCGTCTCCGCCAAGCTCGTGGAAAACCTCGCTGCACAGCTTGCCGATCGCCTCCTGCGCAGTGTAGCCCATGATGGCCTCCGCGCCCTGGTTCCAGGATGCGATCCGCCTGCCGGCGTCCAGGGTGACCACTCCGTCGGCTATGCTGCGCAGAACGTTCTCAGCGTAGTCCCGGTGGAGCGCGATCTCGCCGCTCAACTTCTCGGCGCGGCGCCGGATCTCTCGGTGGGCCAGCGCATTGTCGATGCTCACAGCCGCTGCGCCGCATATGGTGTCGATGAAGGTCATCTCCTCGGGCAAGAAATCCCGCGGGGTGGTGGTGATCAGGGACACGACGCCGATCATGCGGCCGCGCGAGGCCAGCGGGAACCCGGCGTAGCCCACGGCCTCTGGCAGGTGCGAACCCGGATCCGTCTCTGCCTCGCGCGGCTGGACGAACTCAGGGAACCTCCGGACGTCGGGAATGAGCAGCGGCTTCGCGCTTTCGATCACACGCCCGGCCGCACCCTCCCCCCAGGCCAGGCGAAGCCCCGCCGGCAGGGGACCATCCGATCCCCGGGCCGCTGCCGCTATGAGAAGATCAGTCTTCTGGTCCAGCAGCATGACGCTGGCGCGATCCGCGCCCGAGAGCGTCCGCAAGTTGTCGAGAAGAGTGTCCAGAACCTGCTGCAGGTCCAGAGTGGACGTAGTGGCTGTGATGACCTGATGGACCGCGGCCATCTCCCAGTGGCGCCGGGCTTGCGCCTTCTCGGCCTGGCGGTGCTCGCGTCGCGTGACCGACTCGTGCAGTTCGCGCTCGATCGCCGGGACCAACCGGCCCAGGTCGCTCTTGAGCAGGTAGTCGTGCGCGCCTGTCTTCATCATGGCCACCGCGTTTTCCTCGCCGATGGTGCCGGAAACGACGATGAAGGGGATGTCGAGGCCGGACTCCTGGCAGATTTCCAGAGCCGCGGGCGCATCGAACCCCGGCATGCTGTAGTCGCAGAGAATCACATCCCACGTTCCCTCCGCCAAGGCATTCCGCATGGTCTCGGCGGTATCCACCCGGCGGTGGTCGACCGCGAACCCGGCCTGCGTCAGGTGGCGGACCAGCAGGTCGGCATCGCTTTGCATGTCCTCGACCAGGAGGACGCGCAGGGGTTTCTGGGATGCACTCCGTCATCGGTCACGCCACTTCAAGCCGCGGGCGGGGGCTGGTTGAGCACGAGCCAGTACAGCCCCAAGTGGCTCACCGCCTCGACAAATTCGTCGAAGTTGACCGGCTTGCGGATATAGCTGTTGGTGCCGAGGTCGTAGCACGTCAGAACGTCCCGGGGCTCGTTCGACGAGGTCATGACGATCACCGGGATCAGGCGCGTCCTCTTGTCGCCCTTGATGGTCTGCAGGACCGTCACCCCGTCCACCTTGGGCAGCTTTAGGTCGAGCAGGATGCAGGCAGGCACATTGGCGACATTCCGCCCCGCGTACGCGCCGACGCCAAACAGGTAGTCGAGCGCGTCTTGCCCGTCGCGGGCAACCACCAGGGTGTTGGCGAGGTGTTTCTTCTCGAATGCCCGCTTGGTCAAATCGACATCACTCGGGTTGTCCTCCACCAGCAGGATGGCTCTGTTCGTCGCTGGCTCTTGCATGGTCTCCTCCTTCACGCTGTCAGGGTGAAGTAGAAAGTCGCACCCTGGTCGACCTCAGCCGTGGCCCACACCTTGCCGCCATGGCGATGGATGATTCGCTGGACAGTGGCCAGGCCGATGCCGGTCCCCATAAACTCATCGAGGCTGTGCAGGCGTTGGAAGGGCGCGAACAGCTTGCCCGCGTAGCGCATGTCGAAGCCCGCTCCATCGTCGCGCACATGATACACCGTTCGCCCTGGTTCAGAAGTGCAGCCCACCTCGATGCGCGCGCGGGGGCGCTTTCCGGTGAACTTCCAGGCGTTGTGCAGCAGATTCTGCAGCGCCGCGCGCAGCAGGACCGCATCGCCCGGGGCCACCATCGCCGGGGCAATGACGAAATCCACTACGCGCTCGGGCTGCCCGGCATGCAGGCTGGCCTCCAGTTCTTGCGCCATGGCGGTCAGATCGACCGTCTCGCGTTTCATCGGGGCGCGGGTCACGCGCGACAGCTCCAGCAACCCGTCGATGAGCTCGCCCATCCGTTGGGTTTCGCTGCGCACCCTTTTCAGATACGTGCAGCCCTGCTCGTCGAGCTGGGGGCCGCAGTCTTCCAGCACCGCTTGGCTCCACCCGTCGATGCCGCGCAGGGGAGCGCGCAGATCGTGCGACACTGAGGAGGCGAAGCTCTCGAGCTCCCGGTTGGCAACCGTCAGCTCTGCGGTACGTTCCGCCACCCGCCGCTCCAGTTCGCTGTTGGCCGCGGCCAGCGCCGCCTCAATCCGTCTTTGCTCGGTGATGTCCCTGAAGTGCCATACCCGACCGAAGTACTTTCTGTCCGCATCGAGCATCGGCGCCGAGTAACGGTCGAAGGTCCTGCCGTCTTTGAGAGCGATCTCGCCCCGACTCTTTTCATAGAAGTCGCGTAGAGGCTCTTCACCTCGCTGATGAACGCCTCCGGATCTGCCAGCTTCTCCGACACCGATTGCAGGGCCCGCTCATCGGATCTGGATTCCATGATGTCGGAAGGAATACCCCACATCTCAGCGAACCGCCCATTGGAAGATGCTATCTTGCCATTGACATCCACCACGAGGATGCCGTCGATGGACGCTTCCTGTTGGGTTGACAGGATGACGTTCCTGAACCGCAGTTCCTCTTCAGCCCGTTTTCGCGCGCTGATGTCAACCACACTCGTGATGAGGCAGAGCGGAGCCCCATGGTCGTCGCGAAGCAGAGTCGTGCTCACGTCCGCAAACACGAGATGTCCATCCTGGTGTATGTAGCGCTTTTCAAATCGGTAGCTGATGTCGCTCGCCGGCAAAGATGCATCGGACGCATTCCCGGCTTTCAGCGATATCATCGGGGTGGGTGATCTCGACGAAGGTGCCCTGTTCCAGCTCCCCAATCGAAAACCCTAGCATATCGGCCAGGGCTTGATTGACATTGAGCAGTTTCCCATCGCGCCCGGTCAGCGATTGGCCGATGGTAGAGTGTTCAAAGGTGTCCCGGAAGCGCGTTTGGCTCTCCCGCAGTGCCGCCTCGCCCCGTTTGCGCTCGGTAATGTCAACGATACTCGCAATCAGGCAGGGTGGAGTCCCCTGGATGTTGTGAAGTAGCGTTGCACTCGTGTCCCCAAACACCCAATGTCCGTCGCGGTGCCTGTACCGCTTCTCCATGCGGAGGGATGTGCGCTCACCGCTGACGACAGAACGAACACATTCCCTGCTATCAGCGATATCATCGGGGTGGGTGATCTCGGCGAGGGTGAGCCGCTGCAACTCTTCGATCGAAAACCCCAGCATGTCGGCAAACGCCCGATTGACCCTGATCAGTCTCCCGTCATGCCTAGTCAGCGCCTTGCCGATGGTTGAGCGTTCAAAGATGTCGCGAAAGCGCGCTTCGCTCTCCCGCAGCGCCGCTTCCGCCTGATTGCGCGCAGTGATGTCGTTGAATGTGACAACCAATCTGCTTGGCAGGAAAGTGGCGTAAAGCTCGCAAAGGCGTACCGAACCATCGCGGCAGGTTACCCGGTATTCTCCGGTGTTGACCGTTTGGCCGGAAGAGTGCGCTTTTTCCAGAAGCGGGTTCCACCGCTCGATCACCTCGCGCCGGTAATCGGGATCCGGGTAGGCCATCTGATACCACTCCGGTGCGGTGGGCGCGGTATGTCCGAAAAGTGTGAGGGCGCTGTGACTCCAGAATTCTATGTTGTTGCCCTGCACGTCGACTAGCGCAATGGGGAACGGTGTTGCGTTGAGAGCGGCACGGAGTTCTGCCTCACTATTGCGAAGGGCCACCTCGGCCCGCTTGCGCCCAATCCGCACCCGCTGCTGCTCCAGTGCGCTGTGAACGGCGGGTCCCAGTCGTTTGACATGCTCCTTGATCACGTAGTCCCACGCCCCGGCCTTCATGCACTCGACCGCCGTGTCTTCGTTCATCGAGCCCGTGACGACGATGAACGGCACGTCTGGGCAATGCTCCACCGCGAGCTTGAGCGCGGTCATGCCCTCGAAGTGGGGCAGCCGGTAGTCAGACACGATGAGCGCGGGACCAAACTCATCCAGTGCCGCGAGATACTTCTCGCGGGTCTCCACCCGTCTGAACTCGCACGACCCCAGGGCCTTGCCTATTTCCCGTTCGCTCAGCTCGGCGTCGGTCGGCAGATCCTCGACGATCAGGACACGGATAGGCTCACTCACGGATCTCCCTCCCTGACCGCCCGTCACTTCGGGGGCTGGTTCACCAGGAGCCAGTACAGGCCGAGGCTGCTCACTGATTCGGCAAAGGCGTCAAAACCCACCGGCTTCACCACGTAGCTGTTGGCACCGAGGCTATAGGCGGTCTTGATATCCGGATCCTCGCGCGAGGAGGTCACGACGACCACGGGGATGGTCCGGGTTTTCTCGTCCTGCTTGAGCGCGCGCAAAACTTCCAGGCCGCTCACCTTGGGAAGCTTCAGGTCAAGCAGTATCACCTTGGGCGAATGACCGTTGCCTCGTGTCGCATACTTGCCGCGACAGAAGATGAAATCCAGCGCTTCGGCGCCGTCCTCGACGGTAATGAGCCGGTTGGCCAGGCTGTGTTTCTTCAGCGCCCTGATGGTCAACTCCGCGTCCTGCGGGTTGTCCTCGACCAGCAAGATGTCTACGGCATCCGTATCAGTCATGGTCACGCTCCTCTTTGTTGAAGGGCAAAGCAAAAAGTTGCGCCCTTGTCGATCTCGCTCTCGGCCCAGACACGTCCGCCGTGGCGACGGATCACACGCTGGACCAGGGCCAGGCCCACGCCAGTGCCTTCGAACTCTTTGCTGCTGTGCAGGCGCTGGAACACGCCGAAGAGCTTGCCGACGTATTGCATTTCGAATCCCGCGCCGTTGTCCTGCACGACGTAGACGCTCTCGCCCTGATCCTGCTGGGCGCTCACCTTGATGACGGCCTGTTCCCGTTTGGATGAGAACTTGATGGCGTTCGAGAGTAGGTTCATCCACACTTGGCGCATCAGCGTAGGGTCCGCGAGCGTCGGTGGCAGGGCGCCAACCTGGAAGTCGATGCGCGCCAGGCTCTCCGGCGTGGTCAGCTCGTGGAAGACCGAGTTTGCCATGGTCTGCATGTCGACCGGGGACAGGCTCATCTCGGCGCGTCCCAGGCGTGAGAATGCCAGGAGATCGTCGATCAGCCGGCCCATCTTCGCCGTGTTCTCGTGAATGATCGAGCAAAGCCGCTTGCCTTCTGTGTCCAAATGGGGCGCGTAGTCGTCGGCAAGTAGGCGCGTGAACCCATCGATGGCCCGAAGCGGTGCCCGCAGATCGTGAGACACGGAGTAGGAAAAAGCCTCCAGCTCCTTGTTGGATTCTTCGAGCTGCGCGGTTCGATCCCGGACGCGTTGTTCGAGTGCGGCGTTGAGTGTGCGAACCTCATCTTCCGCTCGCTTACGCTCGGTGATGTCGTATCCGAACACGGCGAGCTGCCGTACCGCGTTTCCCGAGTCGAAGACGGGGTAGATTGAGTTCCAAATGTGTCGCTCCCCGCGGCAATCCTCAAAATGCACAGCAGCGCGCGTTTGCATGACTTCCGCGATCCGCAAACGTCGACCTGGCGCCAATTCGGACGGCAGGAAATCGAAAACATTCCTCCCCACCATGTCGGCAGGCGTTGTGCCGAGTCGCTCTGCCACGGCTCCATTGGCGATAAGGATCGTGCCATCCGGCTCCATGAGGAACGCTGACTCCGTGATGGCATTGATCATGGAGATCAGCCGCCGCTGGCTGACATCAAGCTCCGCCTGGGCGCGCTTGCGGGCCGAGATGTCCTCCACAACCGAGACAAAGTACTTCAGGGCGCCGGTGTCGTCGCGCACCGGGCCGACCGTGAGGTTGATCCAGACCAGCGAGCGATCCTTTCGGATGTAGCGCTTCTCCATGGAGTAGGTCTGAATCTCGCCTGCCAGGATCTGCTGGAGATAATTGATGTCCCTGCCCAGGTCGTCAGGGTGAGTGATGTCCTGAAAGGTCTTGTGGAGTAGCTCATCGCTCGTATAGCCGACGATGTCGCAGAGTCGCTGGTTTACACGAAGCCAGGCGCCGTCCAGCCTTACGTGAGCAATACCCACCGCGGCCTGCTCGAAGGTTGCGCGGAATTGTGCCTCCCGTTCCGCGAGCGCCCGCTGCACCGCGCGTTCCTCGGTCTGGTCGCGAAACACCAGCACCACGCCGGTGGTCTCACCGTTTTCGTTGCGGATGGGTGCGCCGCTGTCGGCGATGGGACGGTCGGTGCCGTCCTTGGCGACGAGCACCGTGTGGTTGGCAAGACCGACAACAACGCCTTCGCGTAGCACGCGGTCGACTGGGCTCTCGACCTCGGCGCGAGTCTCCTCATTGACGATGCGAAAGACCGCAGCGAGCGGCTTGCCCAAGGCTTCAGCCTCGGTCCAGCCGGTTAGCTTCCCGGCTACCGGGTTCATCCGGGCGATGCGGCTGTCCGCACCCGTGGCGATCACGGCGTCGCCGATGCTGTTCAGCGTGGTGCGGTTGCGCTCCTCGCTCTCCCGCAGCGACTCCTCGCTCCGCTTGCGCTCGGTGATGTCGAGGCAGGTGCCGACCATCCGCAGTGGCTTGCCTCCTTCGTCAACGAAAACGCGGCCCCTGGCATTGATGTCGCGCCAGCCACCGTCGCTGAGTCTGACGCGATAGTCGGTGTCGTAGGGCCGATCCTGCTTCAATGCGTCCGCGACATCCCGCTGTACGCGCTCCCGGTCGTCGGGATGCAGCCGCTCGACGAACTGCGAGAACCGGAAAAGCCCTTCCGGGACCACGTCGAACAGCCGGTAGAACTCCTCGGAGCCGGTGATTTGGTCATTGAGGGCGTCCCACTCCCAGTTGCCCAGATGCGCTGCACGTTGAGCCTCCTCCAGCCGATCCCGGGCATCCTTCAGAGACTGTTCCACACGCTGGCGAGCGGAGATGTCCTCGAATAGGCCGAGCACCGCGGTCACCTGTCCCCCATCGTCCCTCACCGGCGCCTTTATCGTGTGGATCCAGTATTCCTTTCCCTGGGCGAGGTATCTCTCCTCCATGTCTTTGACCTGCCCCGATTCCATGACCGCTCGGTCGTCCGCCCGATACTTCTCGGCCAGCTCGGTCGGGTAGAAAGCGAAGTCGTCTTTGCCCACGAGTTGCTCGGGCTGCAGCCGAGGCTGGCAGCGTAGGGCTGGTTGGCTGCGAGGTAAACGCCATTTCGATCCTTGAGGAAGAGCTGCTGCGGGATGCTCTCGACGATGGTTCGATTGAAGGCCTCGCTCTCTTTCAGCGCCTTCTGCGCCGCGCGCTCCTCGGTCTGATCGCGAAACACGAGAACCACGCCGGTGGTTTCGCCCTTCTCATTGCGGATGGGCGCGCCGCTGTCGGCGATGGGGCGCTCTTTGCCGCCCTTGCCAATCAGCAGGCTATGGTTGGCCAGCCCGACCACCTGTCCCTCGCGCAGTACGCGTGCAACCGGGCTCTCGACCAAAGCATGGGTCTCTTCATTGACGATACGGAACACCTCGTCCAGCGGCCTCCCGCTGGCCTGGGACTCGGTCCAGCCCGTGAGCTTCTCGGCCACCGGGTTCATCTGCTTCACCCGGCCGCCCTGGTCCGTGGCGATCACCGCGTCGCCGATGCTGTACAGTGTGGCGCGATAGCGCTCCTCGCCCTCGCGCAAGGCAGCCTCGGCCCGCCGGCGCCAGCCAAGAATCAGCATGAAGGCCACCGCCCAGAAGCCCAGGATCACAGCGATCGCGGTCGTGCCCATGCGGCGGACTTCCTGCTGGTAGCTGGCCAGCGCTTCCCGCTGGTCGACCTTGACCACGATTCCCCAGGGGGCGCGATCGAGCTTGGTCACCGCGGCGAACACCGGCTCGCCCCGGTAGTCCACGAAGGCACCGAATCCCTCGTGTCCTTCGACAGCCGCCAGCGCAGCGAACCCCATGACGTTCGCTGGCCGCTTGAAGGTCAGAGGCGGCGCGGGATTGCGGCGCAAGGGGCTAAGGAAGACGATGTCGTCGCCCTCGCGTCGCATGAGCACCATCTCGGCAGACCCCGCGGCGATGGGACGCAGGCGCAGGTAGGGATAGAGCCACTTGCTCGGATCGGCTTCGAGCAGGACAACCCCACCGCCTGTTCTGGACGCGGCGTCGGCCCCTACCCGAGCGAGAAATACCACCGCGACTCTCCCGTCTGCATATCGGTGGAAATCGACTATCGTCTTTCCCTGCGCCAGGACCTCGGCAGCGGCTTGCAGGTCAGACCGCTCGAGCTGAGCGGCCGCGTCCACCCCGACGACGATGCGCAGGCCAGCGTCGAGCAGCACGAAGCGGTGGTAGCCGCGCATACGGGCGAACCGCTCCGCGACCTCGCGCAGGTGCGCTGCCGCGTCCGCGGCGCGGCTCGGGGTGAGAGTCCCATCGCCGCTGGCAATTGCAGCACGTGGGGTGGGGTAGGCGGCCAGGATGTCGGCGTCGGCCATCCCGACGGCTACCCAGTGGTCCAGGGTCATCTTGTGCAGATCGGCCCGCACCGCCAGTTCCCGCTCCCACGCCTTGGTGGCCGCCGCCCGCCGCCCGGGCACGTACGCGAGGAAGAAATACAGGCACGCGCCGGCCAGCGAGGCCGCGCACAGAGCATAGAGGCCCAAGGACAGGGGCAAACCCCACCGCGTACTGCTGCCACCGTTCCCGTCGGCCGAGCGAATCCTGTGTCACCCTTGTCTCCCTGTCCAAGCACTCTTTCTCTCTATTCACAGCCGACAACTATGCCGGCCTGCGCCTGAGTGCAGTGACAAGCATGCCCGCCGTCGCCAGAAGGCACAAGAGAACTGATGGCTTTCCGAAGTAGGTGGAAGTGGCATACAGGGGCGACTGTCAGACGACCGCCCGTGGGGGCGACGATGGGGCGTCCGGAAAGGAAGCGCTACGCCGAGACCGCGAGGCTTGCCACTGACTGCGTGACCAGTTTCATCGCGTTCGCCAGATCATCGAGCTGGGCGTCGAACGGGGCGGGCGCCCCCTCGCGCAGGACCGACTCCAGCACCGCCGCCGAGGCGAACACCTGCTGCGCCGCCAGGTTTCCCGCCACGCCCTTGAGTCTGTGAACCGCGGCGCGTGCCGCTTCAAGATCACCGCAGGCCAAAGACGCGCGGATGTGCTCCGGATCTTTCGCGTGCTCGCTGGCGAACTCGCACAGCAAGCGGACCAGCAGATCTCGGTTTCCCATCAGCCGCCGCAACGCGACCCCGGTGTCCACGCCCGGCAGGATCTCGGGCAGCGCGATGGCGACAGGGTTTTCCGCGATCGCGACCGGCTCCACCCGCAGGGGCGCCGGGGCGTGTCGGGGCTGCACCCACCGTTCCAAAACAATGCGCAGCAGGTCGGGGTCGATGGGCTTGGGGACGTAGTCGTTCATGCCGGCCTGCAGGCAGCGCTCGCGCTCGGACGGCAGAGCGTTTGCGGTCACGGCTACGATCGGCAGCCCGGCTGTGCCCGGTCGCTCGCGCAGGGCGCGCGTGGCCGCGTAGCCATCCATTACCGGCATCTGCAGGTCCATGAGAACGGCGTCGAAGTGGTCGCGATTAGCCTCGATCATGGTGACCGCCTGCTGGCCGTTCGCGGCGATCTCGACGGTCAACCCCAATCCCTCCAGCAGCGCCTGGCCGACCATCTGGTTCACTTTGTTGTCCTCCACCAGCAGTACTCGCGCCCCGGCAAGCGCGGTGCAAGGAGGCCCGTCAGGGCTTGCCGCCGTCTGCGCACGCGGGGCCGAAGCCGCGTCCCGGCCGAACGCGTCCACGATCGCATCGAACAGGACCGAGTCGTTGACCGGCTTGGACAAGAAGCCATCCAGGTCCAGACCCGCTGCCCTGCTGACCACCTCTTCACAGTCGTAAGCCGTGAGCAACACCATCCTGGGCACGCGCGACAGAGCAGGGTGGGCCTTGATACGGCGAGCGGTCTCCAGCCCGTCCATGCCCGGCATGCGCCAGTCGAGCAGCACCAGCTCGAAGGGAGGCCGGGCCGCCGCCAGTTTCTCGATGGCCTCGGGGCCGGAACTCACGGTCGCGACGGCGAACGACATCGCTTCGAGCGATGCGCGCAGGATTATCCGCGCAATCGGGTTGTCGTCCACGACGAGAACGCGCATTCCCCGCAGGTCCATCGGCACCATGCGTACCAGTTGGCCGGTCTGCTCCGGCAAGCCGACGGTCACCGTGAAAGTGAAGGTGCTGCCTATGCCCGGCGTGCTCTGCAGGGAGATGGTGCCGCCCATCAGTTCGACCAGTTGCTTGCTGATGGCCAGCCCCAGTCCGCTTCCACCGAACCTGCGCGTGGTCGAGTTGTCGGCCTGGACAAAGGGCTCAAACAGCCTGTCACACTCTTCCTTCGTGATGCCCAGCCCCGTATCACGCACCGAGAAGCGTAGCTGCGCTGTCGGTCCGCTACGGGAAACGGTCTCGACCGACACGACCACGTCGCCCTTGTCGGTGAATTTCACCGCGTTGCCGACCAGGTTGAGCAGCACCCGTCCAATCCGCATGGCATCCCCCGCCAGGGCTCGAGGCACGTCCGCCGCCACCTGGAAGTGCATCTCCAGATCCTTTTCGGCGGCCTTGCCCGACAGGGTGTTGCTCACCCTGGCCAGTACCTGGTCGAGGTCGAACGGGATCGATTCGACCTCCACCTTTCCGGCTTCGATCTTCGAGAAGTCGAGGATGTCGTTGATGATCGCAAGCAGGTCGTGGGCCGACGACTGGATCTTGCTTACGTGGTCGCGCTGCCGCGGCGCAAGCTCGGTCTTGAGCACCAGATAGCTTAGGCCGACGATGGCGTTCATCGGCGTGCGGATCTCGTGACTCATGTTGGCCAGGAACTCGCTCTTGGAACGGGTCGCTTCCTCCGCCTCCTCCTTGGCCTGGCGCAGCTCGGCCTGGTGCCGCACGCGCTCGGTCTCATCGCGAACCGCGGCGTGCAGGAACGGCTGACCCTCGATTTCCATCCGCGTCAGCATTACCGTGGCGGGGAAGTCCTCACCGGAGAGGCGCTGGTGCACCCATTCAAAGGAGTGGGATCCCTGGCGCATGGCCGTCTCGAGCATCTCCTTGGCCCTGTCGGCGGAGGCACAGCCGTCCGGCTGCCGCTCGGGCGAGTATTGCCACGGGCCACGCGACACGAAGTCTGCTTCATCCGGCACGCCGAACATCGCGATCGCGGCCGGATTGCCCGAGGTGAAGGACCATGAAGGAGGCGCAAGGGTCATGAGGGCATCACGCGACTTCTCGAACAGCATTCGGAACCGAGTCTCGCTGGCGCCCAGGGCCGCCTCGATCCGTTTGCGCTCGGTGATGTCGCGCTCGACCGACACGCCGATGGTCTTTGAACCGACTTGCATCTCCCTGACCGAGCACTCGAAATCCCGGATCGTGCCGTCCTTGCACCGGTGCCTCGTCTCGAATGACCCCCCCTCTTCAAAACAGACTCTCCGCTGCTTCTCATCGAACGGTTCGAAGGCATCGGGCATCGGCTGTATGAAAGACACCGGCTGGCCTAGCAATTCATCCCGTTTGTATCCGAGGAGAGTGCAGCCCGCGTTGTTCACATCCAGGATCGCGGGAATTTCCCCAGGCTTGACTTCAAGTTGAAATATGCAGTCGCCGGCCTGCTCGAAGAGGCTTCGAAACCTCTCCTCGCTCTGGCGCACGGCAGCCTCGATCCGTTTGCTCTCGGTCACGTCGCGGATCACTCCGACGATGAACCGCTTCCCGGCTGGATCCAGGTAGCGGGCCTTGCGCGTGACGACCGCGTGCACTTTTCCGCTGGACCGGTTGCTCAGAAACTCCTCGCTCACGCTCTCCTCGCCGGTATCAAGCACGCGGAGATCCATTTCCCGGAAGACGGCGGCCTGCTCCTCGGGGAGCGAAGCGTCTCCATCGTCGAGGAGGATGACCTCTCTCGGGCGGCCATCGATCGCGCAAAATGCATCATTGACGAGCACGAAGCGTCGCTCTCCATTCTTGACGAAGACCGGGTCCGCGATCGCGTTGATGACTCTGTCGAGGAAGCCTGTCGCTGACCGCGACTCGTCCTCGGCCCGTTTGCGCTCGGTGATGTCCTGCTTGACCGCGACGAAATGCGTGATGTTCCCCTGAGCATCGACGATGGGGGAGATAGCGGCCGCCTCCCAGTACAGCTCCCGGTTCTTCTTGCGGTTGCAGAATTCGCCGTGCCAGGTGCGTCCAGAGTTGATGGTGGCCCACAGCTCCCGGTATTCGGCCGCTGTGGTCATTCCCGACTTGAGGATTCGCGGATTTTGTCCCAGAGCCTCAGTGATTTCGTAACCAGTCAACTCCAGAAACCTGGGGTTGACGTATTCGATTTTGCCCTGCCGATCGGTGACGATGATGCATGCCGGACTCTGCTCCACCGCCACGGAGAAGCGCCGCAACAGGCCGTTCTCACGCTCCAGCTCCGCGATCCGTTGCTCCGTCGTGGTCATCGTTTCTCCGTTACCTTGTCGGCGCATGTTAGGGCTCCATGATCTTGGGAAGGTGATCCATCCACCACGCCCGGGCGGCGCGGTCATCCCACGCCTCGTGCAGGCGGCTGGTGCGCAGGCCATCCAGCAACTCGATGGCCGTGGGGCGGTTGTCGCGCTGCTTGGCCAGGCAGAGCATCACCAGATCTTCCAGATCGCTGGGGATGTCGAGGCCCGCACGCTCCGATGGACGCACCGGGGCTTCCTGGATGTGCTTGAGCAGCATGGTCAGGCCCGAGGGCGCTTCGAACACGGTCTGACCGGTCAGCATCCAGTAGGCCACGCAGCCGAGGCCGTAGACGTCCGCGCGCCCGTCGAGATTGTTCGCTCCCGTCGCGGCTTCGGGTGAGATGCACTCGGGCGTGCCGTAGATCTCGTCGGCCGCGCTTAGTCGCGTATCCTCCATCGACTTCCCGCTGCTCACCATGCCGAAATCGAGCACCTTGAGCACGTCGACCTCGAGGCCGAGCTTGCAGATGAAGAGATTGGCCGGCTTGATGTCACGGTGGACCAGATTGCTGGCGTGCGCTTCGGCCAGCGAGAGGCAGGCTTGCATGAGCAGGGCGGCCACCCGGGCCGGGGGCATGGGGCCGAACTCTTCCACTGCCCGCTGGATGTCCATGCCGTGCAGCAGCTCCATGACGTAGTAGAAGGCTCCCTCCTCGGACACGCCAAAGTCGTACAGAGTGACGGTATGCGGGCACGCCAGGTTGGCGGTGGCCTTGGCCTCGCACTCGAAGCGCCGTCGCAGCACCGCGTGGTTCTTCCTGGCCAGGTGCTGGGGTCGGATGAGCTTGACCGCAGCCGGACGCGCGAGTAGCTGGTGCCGCGCCTCCCAGACCTCGCCCATTCCACCTTCGCCCAGTTTGCGCAGCAAGCGGTAGCTTCCGAACGGGATGCCGTCGGCGAGCAGTGACTGGTCCACATCAAGCAGCGGTCCCCGGCTGGAGATGATGCTGCGGCGGACGACATCTTCCAGCTCGCGCAGGTTGCCGGGCCACGAATAGGCGTGTAAGCGCGACAGGGTCAACTCGCTCGGCGATTCCAGCACTCGACCCAGGGCGCGCACGTGGCGCGTGACGAACAGTTCGACCAGCTCGGGGATGTCATCGCTGCGCTCGGCCAGGGTGGGCAGCCGCAACATCCGGCGGGTCAGCTTCTGGGCCAACTGCGGATCGAACTCGGCGGGCAGCCCGCCGCCCGTGGGGGTAAACGCCGCCGACGCGATGAAACGCACATCGTCCTTTCCATCCGGTGCGGCCGCGCGCGCGTTCTCTTGGGCAAGCAGGATCTGGAGGAGTCGACGCTGAACCTTCTGGGGCAAGTGCTGGACTCCCGAGAGAAAAAGCGTTCCGCCGGCAGCCAGCGCGAGCTTGTTTCTGCTGCTCGGGCAAGCCTGATCCTGGAAGACCACAGCCAGGTCGCAGTCCACCGTCTGCCCGCACTCGATCACAACGAAAGGCCGTTTCCGGCGCGCGGACGCATCGTGGATCGCGCGCGCCACCGCCTCGTCGCCGCAGCTCGCTTCAGCGAGCAACAGCAGGGGAAGCGCGGAGCGTGCCTCGTCGGCGATCGAGGCGCGGAGTCTGGCGACCGCATCCGAGCGACCGAGCAGCGCCTCCTGCATGCGCCGGAGCGCATCCTGGCGCAGTTCGTAGGCCAGGGTCAGCGCGCGCTCCAGTTCGCTGTTGCGCATCTCGAGTCCACGTTGCAGGCGGCCGAGCGCGAGATGGGTGTTGACCCGGGCCACGACCTCCGAGGGCTCGTAGGGCTTGGCGATGAAGTCGACGGCCCCTGCATCCAGTCCCCGCACCTTCGCGGCAGTGTCATTCAGCGCGGAGCAGAAGATGATCGGCACGTGTTTCAAGGCTGGATCGCCCTTTAGCTGCCGGCAGACCTCCATGCCATCCATTTCGGGCATCATCACGTCCAGAAGAATGAGCGCCGGCAGGCTCTGCCGGGCGAGAGCCAGACACTCGCGTCCGCTTCCGGCCAGAAGCAGCGTGTGCCCGAGGGGGCGCAGCGTTTCTCTCAGGATCTCCAGGTTCAGCATGACATCGTCTACCAGCAGGATGCGCGTGGTCTCGCCGGGATCGACAGCCACGGCGTCCGCGATCCGAAAGCCGCCCGATGCGCCAGGGCCTGGCCCGGATACGGGCGGGCCTTCGAGCGGGACGGGCGAAAGGCCGACGAGAATTCGGTGGCTGCCGGCCGATTTTCCCGACGCCAGGTCGGCTGGTTCGTCCAGGTACGATGGTCGTTCGGAAGTCTCCATGCCCTCAGTCAGTGCAACCACGGGACCAGCCCCAACGAAGCGGAACCAATGGCCTCGTGCTCAGGAGCGTCGGATCGCCGACGTCTATGCGCGGCACCAGCCGTCAGAAGACCGACGGTAGGCCAAGTGATGGGACCTGGAATTCGGCGTGGGGGCGACCCGAGGGTCACCGCAGGTCGCCGCCCCTACATGGAAAGTGATGCGGACGGGGCGCGCACGGCAGGTGGCGGGCGTTCGCGACGTGGGACTCGCAACCTCGTCATCAGTTGGCGCGTTCGTCTCCGGCACCACACGCGCTTTCCGGGCACCAGCGCTGGCGGTGCAACTCGACCAAAGCCTTGCCGATCTCCAGGCGCAGCCCGAAATCGCGACCATCGGCCCGTTCGCTCAGGCAGTCGCCGACACCAGCACGCAGCAACTGGACCGTGAGCGGCTTGTGTTTGCTCGCCGTGAACACCATTAGGTACGTCGCGACCAGGTCTGCTCGCCTGCTCAGTTGGCGGACTGCACCCAGGCGGTCGAATTCGGGCATCTCGCAGTCGAGTAACGCCAGCTCGGGTTCGTCCCGGCTGTTGAGCACCGCGATGGCTTCGGGCGCACTGCCCACGACCACCACGTCGTGGCCCCAATTGACGAACCACTGCTTGAGTGACTGCCGGAGGTCGGCGTCGTCCTCGGCGATGAGCACTCTCATGGTTCTCCTCCGTGTGCGCGGCGGGAGAAACGGCAATTTGCTGCGGACATGGTCATAGCCGGGTCACCGTTTCGGTCACGACGCTAAGGAACAACTTCAAGGGCGCGGCGTTCATGCCTGGTTCCATACGCAAGGACGGGACCAGCGCGAGAAGACGCGTGATCGCGTGGCAATGGCGCGCCCTCGACGGCATTCCGATATGTCGCCCGCCACCGCTCCATCGGGATTCCGCCGGCAACCTGCTCGGCTTTCGCGGACCCTGCATCGACGGCAGGCCAGCACCAGCACCGTCGGCGAGCCGACGGATTTGCGGCCAGCGCTCGGCGGATCGCCACGTCTTCGCTGGCCCCGCGCATGCACAGGTGGATTAGCGGAGGCCTCGGCCAAAGTGAATGTGCTGCTTCGTGATACACTTGACTCTATGGCGCGAGTCCTGATTGTTGATGATGAGCCAGAGGTGCGGCAGTCCGTGCGCCGGACGGTCGAGCACATGGGCCACCACGTGACCGAGGTGGCCGACGGCGTCGATGCGATACAGGCACTCGACGGCGCCGCCTTCGACCTGGTGGTCAGTGACCTGCGCATGCCGCGCGCGGATGGGTTCGCGGTCCTGCGCAAGGCACAGGAGCCGTCCGTGCGCGCGCCGGTGGTGATCCTGACCGCCAGCACGAAGGTCTCCGATTGCGTGGATGCCATGCGCTCGGGAGCGTTCAACTTCCTGGTCAAGCCGTTCCATGCCGAGGAGCTGAAGTCGGTGCTGGAGGCGGCCCTGGCCCGCGGCCGTCCGGGTCCCAAGGCTGCCGCGCACCGGCCCGCGGCGCCGGACCAGCCCCAGGCGGCTCTGGTCGGCGATTCAGCCGCCCTACGTGGCGTGGTGGAGATGGTCACACAGGTGGCGGGCACGGACGCCACGGTGCTCCTGCTCGGTGAGAGCGGCACCGGCAAGGAAGTGGTGGCACGCCTGCTTCACGCCTTCTCGCCGCGGGTGGGGAATGCCTTTGTTGCCGTCAACTGCGGCGCCATCCCAGAAGGGCTGGTGGAGAGCGAGCTGTTTGGCCATGCCAAGGGCGCGTTCACTGGGGCGACAGAGGCGCGCGCCGGCAAGTTTCTGGAAGCCGACGGCGGCACGCTCTTCCTCGACGAGATCAGTGAGCTGGCTCTCAGCCTGCAGGTCAAGTTATTGCGCGTGCTACAGGACCGCATCATCACCCCGGTGGGCGAGTCCAAGACCCGGCAGGTCGACACCCGGGTAGTGGCGGCGTCCAACAGCAACCTGCAAGCGCTGATCAAAGAGGGGAAATTCCGCAGCGATCTTTTCTACCGGCTCAACGTCGTTCCCATCACCCTGCCGGCCCTGCGCGAGCGCGTCGAGGATGTGCCGGCCCTGTGCCAACACTTCCTGGCATCGGCCAATCGGCGCACGAAGAGGAACGTGGTCCTATCGGAGGCGGCCCTGGTCGCCTTGCAGCTCTACGATTGGCCCGGCAATGTGCGCGAACTAGAAAACCTGGTGGAGCGCATGGTGATCCTGAATCGTACCGGCGTGGTCGGTGTCGAGGATCTTCGGCACAACTTGCACACCCCTTCAGCCGATCTGGCTGCCACGGTCGCGTCGGATTGCTCGGCCGAGGGTATCGACCTTCCGGCCACCCTCGCTCGCATCGAAGTTGTGCTCATCGAGCGAGCCATGCGCACCGCAAACGGGAACAAGACACGCGCCGCCGAACTCCTGGGCATCAGCCGCACCACGCTCTTCGACAAGCTCAAGCGCGCCGGCATTGAACCGGCCGACTGATCCGCATTGGTTGTCATCCGACCCAGCCTACGGGGCGTGGATCTCGATCAGCTTGCGCGCCACCAGCTCACCGAAGCCGCTCAGGCGAAAAGTTGGGAGACAATCTAGATCCCGCGAAGACCGCAGGTCGCCCACGGTTGGTCTTCCGTTCGCGCGCATCTTCCGCCATGATGGGCGGCTGCCTGTCATGAAAGTCGAGCAAATCACCATTTTTCTGGAAAACCAGTCGGGCCGATTGGCCGACGTGGCCAGCATTTTGGCCGCCGCGGGGGTGAACATCCGCGCGCTGTCGCTGGCCGACTCGGCGGATTTTGGAATTCTTCGCCTCATCGTCCACGACACGGAAAAGGCCAGCCAGGTGCTCAAGGCCGAAGGCTTCACCGTGGCCAAGACCGAAGTCGTGGGCGTTCAGGTGCCCGACCGGCCGGGCGGCCTGGCCGAGATTCTCAACGCGATGAAGGCCAACCGGGTCAACGTCGAATACATGTACGCCGTCGTCCACCAGGCAGCCGTCAACGCCACCATGATCTTCCGCTTCGACGATTTGGAGAAGGGCATCGCTTGCCTGCAGCAGGCGGGAATCAAGATTCTGCGGGGCGAGGACGTCTATTCCATCTGAGGAAAAACGCAGCAGCAGGGAGCCAAGCGCATGAAGACATCAGGAATCGTTGCAACCTTTGTCTTGACGACAGTCCTCGGCCCAGGCGCGTCGCAGGCCAAGGGGCCCACCATCAAGATCGGCGCCATCTTCAGCAAGACTGGCCCGGCGGCCAATCTGGGAGGCCCGGAAGTCCGGACCCTGGAGATGCTGGTTCAGGAGACCAACAAGAAGGGCGGGCTGGCCGGCAATCAGATTGAGCTGATTGTCAAAGACTCGGGCAGCAGCCCCGAGAAGGCGATCTCGTTTGCCAAACAACTGATTGAAGAAGACAAGGTCTTCGCCATCATCGGTCCTTCCACCAGCGGCGAGACCTTGAAAATCAAGGCCATCGCCGAGGAGGGCAAGACCATCCTGCTGTCTTGTGCTGCGGCCGAGGCCATCGTGAATCCGGTGGCCAGCTACGTGTTCAAGGTGGCGCCCAACGACAGCCACGCCGCCCGCCGCATTTTCGAGCAGATGAAGAAGATGGGCATCTCGAAGATCGGACTGCTCTCCAGCAACACCGGGTTTGGCAAGGCCGGCAAGGAACAGGTGGAGAAGCTGGCCCCCAGCTTCGGCATCCAGATTGTGGCCAATGAAGTTTACGAGAAGGAAGCGACTGACCTGACCGCCGTGGTAACCAAGCTCAAGGCGGCGAACGTGCAGGCGTTCATCAACTGGTCTATCGAGCCAGCGCAAGCCATCGTGATCAAGAACGCGCGCCAGGTGGGCTTGTCGGTGCCCATCTTCCAGAGCCACGGCTTCGGCAACATCCAGTACGCCAAGGCCGCCGGGCCGGCCGCCGAGGGTGTGATCTTCCCTGCCAGCCGTTTGCTGGTGGCGGACAGCCTTCCCGCCAGCGACAAGCAGAAGCCGGTGCTGCTCAAGTACAAGCAGAGCTACGAGGCGCTTTACAAAGAAGATGCCAGCACTTTTGGCGGCCACGCCCACGATGCCTTGTTGCTCTTGGGCAAGGCATTGGAAAAGGTCGGCGCCCTCGACAAGGAAAAGGTGCGGGCCGCGCTGGAAGATCTGCAAGGCGTGGTGGGCACGGCCGGGGTCTTCAACTTCTCGGCGCGCGATCACGGCGGCTTGGGCATAGATGCCTTCGAGATGCAGACGGTGAAGAACGGCAAGTTCGTCGTGTACGGCGACGCGGCCGCCAAGAAGTAGCGAAGACTCGCGCGGGCCGGTCCCCAAATGACTGATCGTGATGTGCGAACTGGGACATCGGAGATGAGCCTGAATCGCACGGTCCTCGCGCCCAGATTTCCGCGGGTTTGTCCCGGATTTCACCACAGAGGGCACAGAGATCACAGAGACGGATCGGAAGGAAAGAAGGGTTCGGATCCGGATTTGGAACCCGTTCTTTCCGGCCTCTGTGGACTCTGTGGTCTCTGTGGTGAGACTCCGGATCGCGCCGTCGGCGGTCAAATCGCGAAAGAATCGTGGCCCGGCACAGGCGCATGAGTACCGCTCTTCTCTTCCAGTACCTGGTGGCCGGCATCACCTACGGCACGATCTATGCGATCGTCGCCATTGGCTTCAACATCATCTACAACACCACGGGCATTATCAATTTTGCCCAGGGCGAGTTCGTCATGCTGGGCGGGATGATCGGCGTCTCGCTGCACACGTTCCTGCCCGTCCCGGTCGCCATCGCAGGCGCCGTGCTGGCCACCATGCTGGCCGGCGCGTTGATCGAAATGGTGTTCATTCGCTGGTTGCGTCGGCCGTCGGTGTTGCGTTTGATCGTCATCACCATTGGCCTGTCCATCGCGATTCGCGAGCTGGCGCTGCTGCTGTGGGGCGAGGGCGTGCGTGCTTTGCCGTATTTTACCGGCACCGCCGTGTCATCGCTTTCCGTGGGCGATGTCCACATCTCGCCCCAGGTGTTGTGGATGCTCGGCATCTCGGCTGTCATGGTGGCGGCACTCAACTTCTTCTTCTCGCGCACCTTGCTCGGTCGGCAGATGCGCGCCTGCGCCTGCAACCGCGAAGCCGCGCAGCTGTGCGGGATCAGCGTCAAGAACATGGTGACCCTGTCCTTCGTGCTGAGCGCAGGCATCGGTGCCTTGGCCGGCTGTGTGATCTCGCCCATCACCTACGTGCAATACGACAGCGGCACCAGCCTGGCCTTGAAAGGCTTCACCGTGGCCATCCTGGGCGGCCTGGGCAACAGCATGGCCGCCATCGCTGCGGGCCTCTTGCTCGGGACCCTAGAATCGTTTTCCATCTGGGTCATGCCCGCGGCCTACAAAGACGTCATCGCCATCAGCATTCTCTTGCTCATTCTTTTTGTGCGGCCGTCCGGGCTGTTCGGCAATGCCGAGGCTGCGCGCCTCAAGGAATACTGATGGCCCGTCGGCGCAACCTGCCTCTCTTGATCATGGCCCTGGCGGTGATCGCGGTGCACTTGTTGGCCGCGGCAGCGGGCAAGCCCCAGTACCTCACCCAACTCACCATGGCCGGGTACTACTCGTTGGTCATCGTGGGCCTCACCTTGCTGATGGGCTACACCGGCCAGATCTCGCTGGGCCACGCCGGATTCTTCGCCATCGGTGGCTACACCTCGGGCTTGCTCACCACGTACAATCTGCATTCGCGCAGCAGCGAAACTTTCGTTTCACTGTTGCGGGCGAGCGGTTTTCTCGTCGCGGGCCAGGATTTGTACGGCGGCGATCTTCTGGTCGTGCGGCCGTGGGCAGCCTGCGTGATCGCGTTGCTGGCGACTGTCGCCATCGCCTATCTTGTGGGCAAACCCGTCTTGAAACTGCGGGGCCACTACCTGGCCATGGCGACGCTTGGTTTCGGCACCATCGTGTACAAGGTGGTGCTCGGCAGCAGCTTGCTGGGCGCAGCTGACGGCATCTCGGACATTCCTGCGTTTCCGCTTTTTGCGGGCTTGGCCGTGACGGGAAAGTCGGCTCTGCGCACGCAGAACTATTATCTGGCCTGGGGCCTGGTTCTGGGGGCGATGGCCTTGCTCACCAATCTGATCCATTCGCGCGTGGGCCGCGCCCTGCGCGCCATTCACGGCGCCGAGGATGCGGCCAACGCCATGGGTGTGGACACGGCCCGCACCAAGCTACAGATGTTCGTGCTCAGCGCTGCGCTGGCCGCCCTGGGCGGCGTATTTCTCACCCACTACAACGGAGGCATCGGCCCTTCCGAGGCCTCGATCATGAAGTCCGTGCGCTACGTGGCCATCGTGGCCGTCGGCGGAATGGCCAACCTGTGGGGCGCCCTCATCATGGGTGTGCTGCTCAACTTCCTTTCCTTGCGCGGTTCCTTCGGCTCCTACGACGATGCGGTTTTCGGGCTGATTCTCTTGGCCATCATGCTCTTTGCGCCCGACGGATTGCTGCGCGTGGAACTGGTGCGGCGTTTGCCGGGCTTGCGTCGCCTGTGGAGGCAGGCGCCATGAGCCTGCTGGTGGTCAAGGATCTGTGCAAGCGCTTCGGCGGCTTGCAGGCCGTGGACAATGTCAGTTTCACCGTCGCAGCCGGCAGCATCAAGGCGCTCATCGGCCCCAACGGCGCCGGCAAGACAACCCTATTCAACCTGATATTTGGAACCCTCGCGCCCGACTCCGGCCAGGTGGTTTTCGACGGCAAGAAGACCGACGGCTGGAAGCCGCATCAGGTGGCGGCTGCGGGCATGGCGCGGACGTTTCAGCACATCCGCCTGTTTCCCAAGATGACGGCGCTCGAGAACATCGCGGTCGGCCGTCATGTGCACAGCCGCGCCGGGTTTTTGAGCAGCATGATCGGCCTGCCCTGGACCCGACGCGAACAACGGGCCGTGCGCGAAAAAGCGCTGGCGACCATGCGTTTTCTCGGCGTGGAAGAGCTGGCCGATGCCGAGGCGACCAGCCTGGCCTACGGCCAGCAACGCATCATCGAGCTGGGCCGGGCGCTGGCGTGCGAGCCCAAGCTGCTGCTGCTCGACGAGCCAGCCGCCGGGCTCAACATGCGCGAGACCAGCGAGATGGCCAAGCTCATCGCGCGCATCCGCGACACCGGGGTCACCGTGCTGCTGGTCGAGCATGACATGACCCTGGTGATGAACATCTCGGACGAAATCTTGGTGCTGAGCTACGGCGAGAAGATCGCCGACGACAAGCCTCTCGCCATCCAGAAGCACCCCGAGGTGATCAAGGTCTATCTGGGGGCCGACGATGCTTAGAATCCGCAGCTTGGAAGCCGGCTACGGCAACCTCAAGGTGCTGCGCCGGGTGTCGATTCACGTTTCCCCCGGCGAGATCGTAACGATCATCGGGGCCAACGGCGCGGGCAAGACCACCTTGCTACAGACCATTGCGGGACTGTTGCGCGCCCAGGCTGGCGAGATCCTCTTCGACAAGCAGGACATCGGCCGCCACGCACCCGAGGCCATCGCGGCCCTGGGCTGCGCGCTGGTGCCCGAGGGTCGCCAGGTATTCGCGCCCATGACGGTCAGCGAAAACTTGCAGCTCGGCGCCTACGTGCAGATCCGCCGGGGCCGTGGCCATGAGGTGCAACACGATCTCGGCCGCGTCTTCGACCTGTTTCCGCGCCTCAAAGAGCGCGCCTCGCAATTGGCGGGCACGCTGTCGGGCGGCGAGCAGCAGATGCTGGCCATCGGCCGCGCGCTCATGGCGCGGCCTCAGTTGATCATGATGGACGAACCGTCCATGGGGCTGGCGCCGCTGGTGGTGAAGGACATCTTCGGCATCATTCGTCGTCTGGGCAGCGAGGGCCACACCGTGCTGCTGGTCGAGCAGAACGCCAAGGCGGCGCTGCGTATCGCCAACCGCGGTTACGTGCTGGAGAACGGGCGCATCCTACTGGAAGAAAGTGCAGAAGAGCTACTGGCCAACCGAGACGTGCAGCGCGCCTATCTGGGGCGCGATTTGGACTCGGAAACCGAACTCGATGGCAAGAGGAGATGACCATGGTCTGGGAGCCTGAAAAGGAATGCATGCAAAGGGACGAGCTGCGCCAGTTGCAGCTCGAACAGCTCCAGGCGGTCCTGGCGCGCGTCTATATGCACGTGCCCTTTTATCGCAAGCAGTTCGACGCGTGCAAAGTCGACCCCGACGATTTTCGCAGCCTCGACGACGTGCCGCGCTTGCCGTTCACCAGCAAGGCCGACTTGCAAGAGAACTATCCCTACGGATTGTTTGCCGTGCCCTTGCGCGAGGTGGTGCGCATTCACGCCTCGGCCTGCATGTCCACAGTGGTGGGATACACGCGCAACGACATCAAGACCTGGTCCAATCTGGTTGCGCGCGTGCTGTGCGCCGGCGGCGTCAGCAAAGACGATGTGGTGCAGATCGCCTACGGCTACGACCTGTCGACCGGCGGATTCGGCATTCACTATGGCGCCGAGCGTATTGGGGCTTCGGTCATTCCCACTTCCACGGGCAATACCGCCCGTCAAATCAAGATTATGCGCGATTTCAAGACCACGGCGCTGGTGTGTACGCCGAGCTACGCCTTGCTGATTGGGGACACCATTCACAAGCAAGGCATCAATCCGGGCGTGCTGTCACTGAAGTACGGCTTGTTCGGCGGCGAGCCGTGGTCCGAAGCCATGCGTCGGGAAATCCAGGACAAGCTGCACATTGTGGCCACTGACAATTACGGCGTCTCCGAGGTGATTGGGCCGGGCGTGGCCAGTGAGTGCATGGAGCGCAATGGACTGCACATTAATGAGGACCATTTTCTGGTCGAGGTGGTCGACCCGCAGACGCTGAAACCCTTGCCCATTGGTGAAACCGGCGAATTGGTCATTACCACCTTGACCAAAGAAGCATTCCCGGTCATCCGCTTCCGCACGCGCGACTTGACCAGCTTGCTGGCCGAGCCGTGCCCGTGCGGCCGCAAGACCATGCGCATGGCGCGAGTAGCCGGTCGCAGCGACGACGTGCTGATCATACGCGGGACCAAGGTGTCGCCCGCGCAGATCGCGACGCTGCTCGGCGAAATCGAGGGTCAGGTGCCCCCGCACCAGGTGGTGGTGGAGCGTCCCGGCGCCCTGGATGAAGTGAGCGTGCTCATCGCGCCCAGCGAATCAGGCGCCTTTGACGAGCTTCGCAAACAGCACGAGCGCCTGGCCGCCATCGAGCGGCGGCTGTCGTCGGAGCTGGGGCTGTCAATCAACGTGAAGCTGGTGGAGCGCAAGTCGGTCGAATCCGGGCCGCGGGTGCTGGACAAACGAAAGGCCTGAACCCGCGCGCGGCAGATTCAGGCCCTTCTGAGCGAAAGCGCGTGCTACTTCTTGTCCTCGTACAACTTGGCGACGTAGGTGGCGACAATGAAGAGGTTGTGGGACGACGTCAGTGATGTCGCTCGATTCGGTGGGGTTGGCGTCGAGCTCGAGCATGTACATCGGGGTGACAGTTAGGGCAGGCGTGACTTTGAAGTCGATACCGACGTATGTGCGATTCTGGCGGAATCCGTCCTTCCAGTAGCCGGTGGTCTTGAAGCCAGCCCCCGCCGGCGATCTTGCTGGTGTCGCTGTCCTCAGCGATTCCGAAGAACACTTCGTCGGCCAGCAAGACGCCGAGCCGGTCGGTCAGCGCGTAGCGGGCCTGGAGCAGTTCGCGCAGCACCGTGCCCCAGCCCCAACGCTGATTGTCGAGCCGACGATCGAGGCCGATGGCTGGGCAGTGTTGTAGACGTCGGAGTAGAAGGTGTTGTGGAATATCACGCGGTCGTAGATCGACCAGCGCCCGACACGGTATTCCGCGGTCGGGATGATCTCCAGGTTGTGCTCGAAGGTGTAGGTCGACTGGCGTTTGAACGGTCGGTCCCCACTTGCAGGCTACAGGCGAGTTGGTCGTACAGTTGGATCTCCTGACGCCTTGCGACTGTTTGTCTGCGCCCGCGCGCTGGGGTATCCCTGGTAGTAGTACCAGAGGGATCCCTTGAAGGTGAAGTTGTTCCATCTGTAGGTGAAATTTGGGCCGATGTAGAACTCGATGAGCTGGAGACCTGCCGAGTCCTCGCGCGACGCGCGAATTCCAAACGCGCGCCGGGCATGACGGTGAAGCTCCATTGGGGCGTAAATGCCAGCGTAAGGTTTTGGTTGTACCAGATCCGGCCCTCCTCCTTGGTGGGAGGGTTTGCCGCCCGCGCGACCCCGCTCAGCGCAATCAAGGAAAACAGACTGATGGCGATAAGTGACAAGCGTTTCATGTGCTCTCCCTTGTTTGGTGCCGCAAAACTTGCAGTTCGTTGTTAGCACGAGTCAAAAAAAAGCGGAAGGATGCGCGAGAAGGGCCGTGTCGATGGCGCAGTGCGAGAGAAGTTATTTGCCGTCCATGAATAGGGCCTTAGCATCTGGACATGCTGCTTGAACGTCGACATGCCGAACGGGATCGTCGCCATGACGGCCGCGTGCGGGCCGTGTTCGCAGTTCGCAACCTGATCGGCTCCTGCCTCCAGCTTGGCCAAGCCGAGGACATCGCGCCCTCTGGGATTACCTTGCGGCGTCCGCGCGACGTGCCGGTATTGCCGCACACGCCGCTGATTCTCATCTTCGACCTGCCGGGCGCCGGCACGCGCATCAGCGTCGGCGGACTGGTCGTCTCGGATCGCCCGGCCGGGACTTTCCGTCGCACGGGCGTACGTTTCACCGAAATGTCATCGGAGAGCGCCGCGCTGCTGGCCGA
The DNA here is from genome assembly GCA_963758155.1 of uncultured delta proteobacterium. Lineage (GTDB taxonomy): Bacteria > Myxococcota_A > Polyangia > Fen-1088 > Fen-1088 > Fen-1137. The sequence continues at coordinate 135,003 of CAVWUP010000011.1, read as the reverse complement.
TTTTTGCACTCACCGGGCGACGAGCCCGAGGGAGATGCCTATGAATCCTCGATGAGAATCTCGCGTCGCTGTGCCCCGGGACGGTGACCAGGCTGCGCGATCAACCGGGAAGCGCCCCAGGCTGAAACGAAGTCGCCTTCGCGGCCGAGACCGGGAAGATTCTCGGAGTTCACCAGCAAGATGTTGTTGATCCCCGTGGCCAGGGGCGCGCCCCCCACGCCCAGCATGCGCGGCAGATCGCAACTCAGTGCTGGCGCCATGGGCGTGGGCGGCACCGGGTCGAGCGCCGCCGGCTTTTCTCCCGTCGGCTCGGGGCCCAGCTCGGGCGCCAGCCCATCGTGGGGCGAGGCCAGCACCCAGAGGTGCCGATCGTAGAAGGGGAGCAGGCGCGCCAGCTCCTCGCGCACGCGGGCTCGGATCACGGCCAGATAGCCCAAGCTTTCGGCGGCGCTGGCTGGAACCAGGCATTCGACCCAGACCGGAACGCGGTTGGGCTGGCGGGGCAGGGCCGCTCCCACGGTGATGTGGAGGGCGTTGTCCTCCAGGATCGGCTTTTCCGAGTCGCGCACCGAAAGAACCCGCGGGCCCATGCCTTCGGGCAAGGCCTCGGGCCGCAGCAGCAGACACAGGGTGTAGCGAAAACAGGCCGGGCGAAGGGCCGCCGCGGTTTCGCGCAGGCGCCGCGGGGCCGCGTCCCCGCACAGGGCCAGCAGCGACGCGGCTGACCCGGCCCAGATGAGCCGGCCCAGTCCGATGGTCTCGCCGCGCGGCCGCGCGCGCAGGCCCGCGACGTTGCCTCGTTTCCAGACCAGCTCGTGCGGCACCAGGCGCTCGCGCACCTCGCCCGAAAAGCTTTCCAGCTTGTCAGTGAAGAGGGCGCGCAGATCCCCGCCGCCGCCACCCAGCCGGAAGACCCCGCGCCGAGCCCCGTCGAAGGCGCGCGCCTGGGTCATGGCGGTGATGTCTCCCGGAGAAAATCCGCTGGTCAGGGCGGCCAGCGCCGCCAGTCCGGCGCGCATGGGATGATAGGGCGGCAGCGCGGCCAACCAGTCGGCATCAAGAGGCGGCAGCTGGCCCTGGATGCGGCCCACGTCGCGCCTCTCCCAGAAACCCTCGGGCGGCAGTGTCATGTCGGAACCCAGCAGGGGATCCAGCACCGCGCTGCTGTTGCGCAGGCGCGCCAGGGTTTCGTCGAGAACGGCGGCCTCAGATGGGAATTCGCGCCGCAGTTCAGCGGAATTGGCCTCGGGGTCGTTGCCAAAGGCGATGCGGTGCTGGGGAAAAATGAGCTGTAGCCCGGGTTGCAAGGCAGGCGCGCGCCGGCGAATCACCTGCGCATGGCCGAGCTCGCGCATCACGCGCGCCACCGGTTCGGCGTCGGGTGGCGGCAGCAGTCCGGGTTCGCGCGCCAGGGTGTAGGGGCCAGCCTGGAAGGTGGCGGGCTGGCGGTCGTGTCCGCACAAGAGCACGCGCTGCCCGCGACGGCTGAGCAAGGCCGCCGCGATCAACCCGGCCAGATCCGGGCCGCACACCACGACTTCGAAGTAGTTCGTGTCCACGAAGGGGGACAGTCTACAGCCGGCAGCGCGCAGTCAACAGGAAGTAGGTGACCATCGTGACGGTTGACAGATCCCCGCCCGCAGTCGAAATTGGGGGGCGTGTCCGAAAAACTTCCCATCGTTTGGTATAGGCGCAGCAACAAGCAGGACGAGCCAGCGTCCGAGAAGCGCAGCATCCCCGCGGGCGTTTTCACCAAGTGTCCCGCGTGCCGGGCGGCTCTTCTCACCAGCGACGTGCACAAGAACCTGGATGTCTGCACAGGCTGTGGCCACCACTTCGCCATGGCCACGCGCGATCGCGTCGCCGCGATCATGGACGCGGGCAGCCTCATCGAGCACGACGCGCATGTCGAGAGCATCGACCCATTGGGCTTTCGCGATTCCAAGAAGTACAGCGATCGCCTGAAATCCACGCGCAAGTCGTCGGGCGAGGTCGAGGCTTTGATCGCGGTCGCCGGCCGCATCGAGAACATCGCGGTCGAGACGGGCTTCTTCGTGTTCGAGTTCATGGGCGGTTCCATGGGATCCGTGGTGGGCGAGAAAATCACGCGCGTGTTCGAGCGCGCCCTTGAACGCCGCGTGCCGGCCCTCATCTTTTCTGCGTCGGGCGGGGCGCGCATGCAGGAAGGGATTCTTTCGCTCATGCAGATGGCCAAAACCAGCGCCGCTATCGCGCGCCTGCGCGAGGCGCGTGTGCCGATGCTATCCATCTTGTTGCACCCCACCACGGGCGGGGTGGCGGCCAGTTTTTCCATGCTCGGCGATCTGCACATTGCCGAGCCCAAGGCGCTCATCGGCTTTGCTGGCCCGCGCGTGATCCAGAACACCATCCGCCAGAATCTGCCGCCAGGTTTTCAGCGCTCGGAGTTCCTGCTCAGTCACGGCTTCGTCGACATCATCACGCCCCGCAAGGATCTGAAAGCGACCATCGCCTTGGCCCTGCGGTGGATGGGCACGCCGGCAGTGACCACGCGCAACTGACGGGCATAGGTGCTAACCACAATCCTCTCGGGACTTGACGGCGGCCGGCGCGATCCGGAGTCTCACCACAGAGGCCACAGAGGCCGGAAGGAAAGGGTTTCAGATCCGGCTCCGAACCCTTCTTTCCTTACCGATCTGTCTCTGTGCTTCCTGTGGTGAAATCCGGGGCAACCCTGCGGGAAACTGTGGTTGGCACCTATGAACTGACGGGGCTCTCATGAACACGGCATACGGGCGGTTGCTCGCGCGCTTGCAGTCGGTGCGCAGCCTGGGTGTATCGTTTGGACTGGACCGCGTGCGGCTGGCGCTGGAGCGTCTGGGCTGGCCTGAACGCCGTTTTCGGGCGGTCCAGATCGCGGGCACCAATGGCAAGGGCTCCACTGCGGCCTTTCTGGAATCGATTCTGCGCACCGCGGGCCTGCACACCGGGCTTTTCACATCGCCGCACCTGTGCCGGTTTTCCGAGCGTATCCGCATCGATGGCTGCGAGGTCGAGGGGGAACGCCTGGGCCAGCTTGATGAAGCGGTGGTGGCCACTGGCGTGCCTTTGACCTACTTCGAGATCTCGGCGGTGCTGGCGCTCTTGGCCTTTGCCGAGGCCGGCGTCGATCTGGCGGTACTGGAGACCGGCCTGGGCGGCCGTTTGGATGCCACCACGGCATCACGCCCGTTGGCTTGCGCGATCACGAGCCTTGCGCTCGACCATCAGGATTTGCTGGGCGACACCATCCGCGAGATCGCCCATGAAAAGGCGTGCATCGCGCGGCCCGGGGTGCCGCTGTTCCTGGGGCCGCTCGGGCCGGAGGCCCTGGCTGAGGTCGAGCGGGTCGCGGGCGCGACAGGGGCGCCGCTGCGGCGGATGGGCATCGATTTTGCTGCGTCGGCTTTCCCGTTGTCCTTGGCCGGGGCTCATCAAGCCTCGAACGCAGCGCTGGCTGTGGCCTTGGCCCACGAGGTTGCATCCAGCATGGGCCGCGCGTTGCAGCCGGAAACGGTCAAGCGCGGCCTTGCCGAAACCCGTTGGCCGGGACGGATCGAGCGTGTGGCCGCTGACGTGCTACTCGACTGCGCTCACAATACCGAAGGCGCGGCTGCCCTGGCCGCGGCCCTGCCGGCAGCCTCCCAACTCGCCTTGGTGGTCTCCATCGTGCAAGGCAAAGACGCGGCGGCCATGCTGGCTGCGCTCTGTCCGCACTTCGATCTTGTGGTGGCGACGCGTTCGCCTAGTGAACGTTCGTTGGCACCAGAGGCACTGGCCGCGCTGGTTCCGCGCGACGGGACACGCGCGGTCGAGGTGGTGCCTGACCCCGGACTTGCCTTGGCTCGCGCACGCGAGTTCGTGGCAGGAGCGCCGAACGGCCTGGCCGTGGTCGCAGGCTCGATCTTCTTGGTCGGGTCCGTGCGCGCCCGGCTGCTGAATGAGTCGATTGATTCGATCGCAGGCTCCGACCCGATGCCTTGAGCGCGATTCCAGCGAGTTGCGAGCGCAATTCCCGTCACCGCAATCCAGCATTCCTGGTCCTTTGACGCGCTCCGTATTTGCCAGATCGCCGCACCCACGCTTATGATGACAAGGGATGACCTTGAACCTGCGCGTGAATTTGAGCCTTCTGCGTGTGGTGTTGCTTGCCTGCGCAGGCGTGGCGGCGGCTGGGACTGCCTGGGCCGACAAACTTGTGCCCAAGGATATGAACGCGCCTTTGGATCGGATCGCGCCCGGGGACCAAGGCGCCAGCGCGGCCACGGGCGAGGCAGGCGCCAAATATGGCGGCGTGACCCCGGGAAGCAACGCCAGCAACCCGTTGCCCCAGTCCCCGCAGAACCCGCCTCATCTCATCTGGACGGGTTTCCAGCCCACGGCCACGGGATCGCGTGTCTTTTTTCAGACGACTGTGCCGGTGGAATTCGAAGTGAAAGAAGGTCGTCCGTCCAAGGGCGGCCATTCCACGCTGACCGTGCGGCTGCGCGGGTGCCGCATCAACTTGGCGAACAACCGGCGCAAGCTCGACACGCGCGCTTTTCCCACGCCGGTGCAAAGCGTTTCGGCCAAGCAGCGCGGCAAGGACGTCGAGCTTCTCATCACGCTTCGTGAGCCGGCGAGTTCCACGCCCGGGAGCGAGGCGGGGCCCGATGGGACGCGATTTCTCGTGTTCGACTTCCCGCCAGGCAAAGCGGCCCCTATCGAGGAGACGGCACCCGCCGAATTGGAAGCGCCGCCCCGCGGGGCCACGTCCGGTGACGGCTGGTCACTTTCTGGCACCGGTGATTCCGCGAAAGCCGAAGCCAAGGCCAAGGCCAAGCGTCGGGCGGTGGCTGCGCCTGACCAAGCGGCGCCTGGGTCCAGCGCGCCTCCGGAACCCACTCCTGCTGCGACACCCCAAACCGGGGCTAAATAGTTGTTTCGCCTCGTCCGAACCTAGGAAGGAGAGGGCGGTTCATGAGAGCATCACTTGTTTCGCGATCGATAACATTGGGCGCGCTGGTTTTCGTCGGTTGCTCGAACAGCACGGGGACGGCACCGGCCGAGCCACCCCTGGACAATGACGGCGGTGTCATTCACTTTGTGAAGCTTGATGCCCATGCGGATCGGGGTGCCCAGGGTGTGCGCGACGGTCACGCCGCTATCGCGGACGGAGTGGTGAACGTTGGCGACACGGTGATCATACCGCCGTCGATCACCGTGACCATCGATCCGACGTCGTTGGTCCCGCCCGCGGACGGCGGCGTCTCCGACCTGTTGATCGTTCCGTCCAACTACGGGCCCAAGCCCGTGGTCACCGTGACGGTCGTGTCGAATTCTGGGGACATGCGGCTCGACGATGTCTCCACGGCCACGGCTTCTTTGAACGATCCGGCCGGTACTCCGCTGGCGTCGGTGAAGCTGGCCAGGTCCGAGACGGATTCGGCCCCTGAGTCGAACACAATCTTCGTCATCTTCTCTGGTGTTCCGCTGGATCTGTCGAAGGTCGCCACCGGCAGCTATGACCTGGTTTGCACGGCCACGACGGTGGGTGGAACCTCGGCCAGCGCCAAGATCACGCTGTTGGTGGATACCGGGCCGACGGTCGTGGTGAATTCTCCGGTTGAAGGCGGATACTACAAGGGTTCGGCGCCGGTCGAGGTCGACGCGACCCAGTCGAGGTTTGCCATTACCTCGGTCACCATGGCGGTGGGGCAAGGGAGTGCAGTCGAGCTGACCCAGACAACCAGTGGCGTCTACAAGGGCACCATCGATTTCAATAGCTTCGTGCCTCCCCTGGTGGGCGATGAGCTGGTCACCTTCCGGGCGGTTGACGAAAATGGAACTCAGATGGTCGTCACACGCCACTTCATCAGCGACAACACGGGGCCTTCCATTACCGCGACGGTGCCTGCCAGTGGTGCCATGATCGGGAGCGTGATTACGATCAACGCAACGGTCGACGATCCGGCTGGCGTGGACCCTTCCTCGGTGGTGGCGGTGGTGGGCAACGGGGACGTGAACTTCGAAGTCAGCCTGGCGCTGCCGGCTGCGGGCGGCAACGTGTACTCGAACTTCTTTGACACGACCAAGCTCCCTGTTTACGCGCTCTTCCCCACCATCTCCTTCCGGGCACAGGATGTGCTGGGAAACGAGTCCGCCGTCAGCTATGAGCTTTCGCTCGACAATACGCCGCCGACCATTGATCTGGATCCTCCGATGATTCGGAGGGTCAACAAGGACGGAAACTGCAGCTGGCTTTTCGATCCGGTAGGTCCGGACGCGGTGGATGATGGCGACGTCGTGCCCCAGCTCTTCGATGTGCGAGTCCGTGCGGAGGACAACGGCAATACGCCGCTGACCGGCGAGCCTGATTGGGTACCTATCGGCGGCGTGGATCAAAGCCAAGTCCAGTTGTTCATCCTGAACAATACGTCGCGGCCGCTGGTGGTGGACACCAGCGATCCCCCCGATGGTTTCTGCGACGACATCAACCCTGACTTGGTACCCACGACAAAGCCGGAGACCGACGTGGATGCGCAGGTTGTGAACATGGTGGCCATGTCACCGGTCCAGAACGCGGATTTCAGCCCACAGCCGCCAAGCGTGACTTGCTCGAAGATCACCACGGGCGCGCCACCTGACCCTGGTGTCTTCTGTCTGACGACTGCGAATATCAGCAAGGCGCAGTTCGTTCCTGGCGACCCGACAGCCCACTGCTATACGATGACTGAGGTCCTCAACTACTCCGGCGGCGGGCTGCCGTCCATCTACACCATCGGGCCGATTGTGAACGATAGTTTGCAATGCGCCGGCCACCAGTTCGATGCCTCCAACAACCTCAAGGACGGCTGGACATGTTTGGCCGCGGTGGCGCGCGACACGCTAGGCAACAAACAGGTTTCGCGCCCTATTCGGGCCTGTGTCATGGCCACCCCCACGAGCAAAGTGTGCCCGGAATTCAGGCAAGTGACCGCGGTCGTGACTTCGGATCCCGTCGAGATTCAGACGTCGGTCCCGCTGGTGGGCCCAGGCAGCGTGGCCCTGATGGCGAACGATGAAGTCATTGTTTCGGGCGTGGTTGGCGTTTCCGGGATCAATGGCCGCTGGAAGGTCAGTCCCCTCGACAGCTCGGGCATGCGTTTTTCGCTCCAGGGCGCTCATGGTGGTGGGGGCGCGGTCTCGATTGCCGTAGATGGTCTCGTCGTGCCGGTTGCGTCCATGCCCGACTGCACCGGCACAGTCATCAAAGGGGGAACAGACGCTGGCCTTCCGGTGGTCGACTACACCAAGCCGTGCAAGCCGTGGTCGACCTTCCCTCCGGGTGAATTGCATCCGTACGGGGTGTAGCGCGCAGGCCGATCCGTCGATCGGGTCACCAGGCCTGCGTGCTCAGGCCGCGCGCCGTGCGGCTGCTCGCGCGCTTGGGGGTGCGGCCGTACCAGGACGTCTGCGCCGCGGAAACTGGCTCCAGCTCGAAGGGGATGAACAACACCTTGAGGTAGCGGTTGCGGCCAATGCGCTCCCAGCCGAGCACGCCTAGGAGAGCCTCCCACATATAGTCGCCAGGGCGCTTGACCTGCGATTCCCAGAAGGGCACGAACCAAAAATGCGAGGTTCCTGCCTCGGGGCCCAGGCCGCGGCTCCACCAGATGCTGGGGAAGACGAAGGTTCCCTCCCAGGTCGGGCGGCGAACACCAAAATAGAACGGAAAGACGACGGTGGTGCTGCGCTCCTCACTCCAGAAACGCCAGTACAGAGGGAACGCGATGGTGCTGGAGTCAGTGGCCCCGCTGCGCCGGTAGAAGAGCGGTGCCAAGGAGTAGCTCTGGTCGCTGACTTCGTTGCGGTAGCGCAAGAAAAGCGGCAGCAACATGGTCAGCCGGCTCTCATGGTACGCGTGTACGTCGTAATAGAGCGGCAGGCCCAGGGTGGTGGACGAGGTGATGTTGCTGCGACGCCAGAAGAGCAGGAGCCAGGTCGAAAGCGAGCGCTCGGGATTGAAATGCGCGTAGTGAAGCAGCGGCGGGATCACCTGGGTGGTGGTCTCGGTGACCTTGTCGCGATACGAGAACCACAGCGGGAAGAAAGTGCAGAAGCGCGTCCTCAAGTTGTCGCGCCAGACGAGATTAGCCGCGTACCACCACAGCTTGTCGGGCGCCTTGCCAAAGCCGAAGAGCGCCGTGGCGAAGGTCTGCGAAAGGGGCGCGTGGCGTTCGTAGAACAACGGCAGGACGGCGTCGCTGCCCGTACTTTTCTCACGATCACGCGAATACCAGAACAGCGGCACGAGGCCGCGGGTGGTTTCGCTGCCGTGGCGTGCCCACAGCAACGGGCCCGCCAGGTCGAACGACGTCTGCTCTTCACTGTTGGCGAAATGCCAGTACAGCGGCATGAGCATGGCGTGGCTCCTGCTGCCCTGGCGGCCTTGCCACCACAGCGGGAACAGCACATGGGTGCTGCCTTCGGGCCAGTTCGATTGGTAGTAGAGCGGCGACACCACGCGGCTGGTCTGGGTTTCGTGGTTGCGCTGGTAGACGAAAAGTGGCGTCACCAGCAAGCGGCGCTGCGGACTGTCGGCCGACACCAAGAAGGGGATGAGGCCCGATGCGTGGCTGTGGGCTTGGTCGTTCTCGGTGTGGAACCAAGGCCCGACCATGAGGGAGCGGTGGTTCTGGTCGTGGCTCGACCAGAACAAGGGTAGGAAACTGTCCAGGTGATAGCCGCCGTCGTCGCGGCGGCCAAAGTAGAAGGGAAAGACGTAGGTGCCAGTGTCTCCCTTTTCCCGGTAGCGTGCGTACAAGGGAAAGAGGACCCGTGCCGTCACGCTGGGGCCATCGACCATGACGTAGGGCCCGAACATGCGCGTACGCTGGCCCGTGTCCCGGAAGTAGTGGTCGAGGTAGAGCAGAGGAATCCCGCGCGCCTGGACCTTGTCGTCGCGGTACCAGAAATAGGGAAGCACGAAGCCGGCTTGGAAATCCGCACGACGAGTCCAGGCCGCCAAGGGCGAGGCAAACAGCGTGCTGCGACTGTCGCGGCGATAGTGCAGCAAGGGGAACAGCGTGAAGCTGGTTTCGTCCTGGCCGCCCGGGCGTGCCCCGCGGCGGTAGTGGAAGAACGGGAACAAGGCGTCGGTGGTCTCGCCGCCCCAGCTGCGGTGCAGGTAGGGCCCCAGCACGGTGGTGGTGCGATCTGCGACGTCGTCGCGAAATCGTCCGAAGATGGGTAGGATCACGAAGTGGTGGCGCCGGTTGCCGCCGCCCCAGAACACCACGGGCACGATGCCGGCCGACGAGCCGGTGCGATCCACGTCGCGGAAAAAGAAGGGAGCCACGGTGGTGGACGTTCCGCGACGGGAATCGGCGAAGTGCCACAGCAGCGGGATCTGGATGTGGAAGCTGGCCTCGTGATCGTGGCCGGCGAGGTAGAGCAGGGGCAAGATGGCGGTGTGCGAGCGGTGGGCGGCCTCGTCGTGATACCAGAGTGGGAAGCCCAGCGTGGTGCTCGATCGCCCGTCGCGGAAGTGCCAGTACAAGGGGGCCACGACCAGATGGCTGCGGTCAGCGCGCTGGCCGACGAAGACGAAGGGGAAAAGACCCGCGCTGCTGCCGCCGTCGGAGAAGTGGCGGGAAAAGGCCCACAGCGGGAAGAGACCGGCCGCGGTGGTGCGCTCGTCAGGCGAATGGCGGTGAAAATAGAAGGGCAGCAAGCTGTGCGCCGCAGCCGCCTGAGTCCGATCATCGAAATACCAGAAGAGCGGGAAGACCACGCGCGTGGTTCCCGCGGGGTCGGTCGAGTGGTAATAGGGGCCGATCAATGTGGTGGTGGAGTCGGCTGTGATATCGCGGTAGCGCCAGTAGAGCAGGAGATACGAATCGAGTTCGCTCTGCCGATCGCGCCAGCGCAGGATGGGCGGAGCCAGCCAGGTCAATCCGTGCGAGCCCTCGTTGTCGTCGCGGCGATAGCCGCCCAGGGGCGACAGATAGAAAGCCGTCTTGTCGTGATCGGCGCGGCTGCCGAAATAGAACGGCACGATGAGCTGCCAGCTTGCACCCTTGTCCCGGTCGCGTCCCCACCAGGCGAGCAGGGCGGCCGATCCCATGGACCAGCCCTTGCGCCGCACGTGGAATACCGGCGGCACGATGGTCGTGTTCGCTTCGGGTGAGCGGAACGACCACAGCAGCGGAAAGCCGACATCGTAGTTGAAGTCTTTGCTGCGGCCGAACCAGTACAGCCACAGGAACGCGCCGGTCGTGTTGTCGCCATCCAGCGACGAGTAGCCCAGCCAGGATCCGAAATAGCCGCCTTTGGGGTCGGTATGCCGAAAGGCCAGCGGCAGGATGAGCAGTGTCGCCTCGTGGCCGCTGCGCCAGTAGAAATTGAGCGGCAGGGCGTAGGTGAAGGTGAATTCTTTCGAGCGCGACGAAACGAAGAGGGGACAGACTTCAAACTTGTGGTCAGGCGATCGCTTCCAGAAATAGAGGAAACCGAGCAGACCAAAGGAGCGGCCCTTGTCCGGATCCCCGATGGTGAATGAACCCAGCAGCGGAGCGGCCCAGCCGAACTTTGTCGACGAGTAGAAGATCGGCCACACAGCCCACGAGCGCGCATCAGGCTGTCGGGTTTGCGAGTACAGCCCGACCACGGTGACCACGCGCTGTTTGAGATGGTCTTCGATGCGCCAGTAGAAGGGCGCGACGATCTGGGTGCGGGCTTCCGGGCTCCAGAAGTGCCAGCAGAAAGGAGCCAGCACCCGGTAGCCCGGGTTGCCCCGGCGCGACCAATAGAAAGGAATGAAGTCGAGGGTCGCTCCTTCCTTGCGGAAGAGCAGAAGATTGAAAGCCCGTTCAAAGGCACGGCACGCGCCCTGTTCACAAATGGTGTCCACCGGGCATTCCACATCCCGGCTGCAAGCTGGCCCCGTCGCTCTATCCGTGGCCGTGGGCGCGACGGGCCGGTGCGAAGCGTCCGGGGGCTGGTGGGGTGGGCTGTCCGTCCCGAAGCCCCCGAAGGGGGTGGCCGATCCGTCTTCCGAAGATTGCTTCGATTCCGCTGGCAGCGGCTGCGCCTCGGCCTGCGCCGTGCGGAAAGGCGACAGCCCCTGCGCCCGCGCGTTGCGGGCAAACGGATCCAGATTGGGGACCGCGCCGGCGTAGCTCGACAGTCCGATCGCAATGGCCGCTGCCGCAATCGACGCTGGCGTAAAGAGGCGACGTTGTTTCATGCGGCGGGCAACTGCAATCACGGCTGCGGCGGCAGCATCTTCCATTCACCGTTTTCGCGCACGAAGACCACGTCTCCAGTATCCGACTCGTCGCCCTTTTGCCGCGTGACCTTGAGCGTGGCCGTTTCGCCCTTGACCGCGGAACTCTTGATGCTGAACTTGGTCCCTTCGACCTCCTTCTGCATCTTTTTGAGGCTCTCGGTGGCCTGGCCCATCTGTGTGGCCAGCATGCCCTGGTACATGAGGCCGTAGCAGTCGATGACCTTCTCCATGTTGCCCTCGACCAGGGCCTTGCGCCACCGCTCGAAGGTCTTTTCCGGCGTGGAGAATTCGGCCCGCGCCGGCGGAAGCTGGAAAGAAACGCTCTTGACCTTTTCCTTGGGGATCTTGACCGTCTGTCCCTGGGTCTCGACGGTGAAGACGCCGTCGTAGTAGTGGATGAGCTTGCCGTTCATCTTGGTCTTGTCGAGCAGCTCGAAGACCTCGGCACGCGCGGCCGGCGCCCACCAGGCAGCGGCGAGCACGGCCGCGACCATGAGGCTGAAACGACGGATGGTGCGCGTCGACACCATCGCCATCATCCCTTCACCGCGATCCCAGGAGCCGGGAATCGCTTGGTCAGCTCGCGCACCTCGGCTTCGACCTTGGCGGCGTTTTCGTCGCTCGGGTTGGAGATCACGCGATCCATCCAGGCCGCGATCTGTTTCATTTCGGTGGGGCCCATGCCCCGGCTGGTGACCGAGGGCGAACCCAGCCGGATGCCCGAGGGATCGAAGGGCTTGCGCGTGTCGTAGGGCACGGAGTTGTAGTTGAGCTCGATCCCGGCTTTGTCCAGTGCCTTGGCCGCAACCTTGCCCGGGATGTTCTTGTTGGTCAGATCGACCAAGATCAGGTGGTTGTCCGTTCCGCCGGAAACCACGTGATAGCCGCGCGCCATAAGCTCGGCAGCTATCACGGCAGCATTCTTGACCACGTTCTGCGCGTACTCGCGGAAGGCGGGCTGCGAGGCTTCGTGCAGGGCCACTGCGATTCCCGCGGTGGTGTGGTCGTGCGGTCCGCCTTGCAGACCAGGGAACACGGCCTTGTCCAGGGCCGGGGCATGGGCCGCGCGGCACAGGAGCATGCCACCCCGCGGGCCGCGCAGGGTCTTGTGAGTCGTGGTGCTGACCACGTCGGCATGGGGAATTGGCGAAGGATGGGCACCTCCCGCCACCAAGCCAGCGATATGCGCCATGTCCACCGCGAAGCGCGCGCCCACCTCGCGGGCGATCTCGGCCATGGCGGCGAAGTCCCACAGCCGCGAGTAGGCCGTGCCACCAGCCCACAGCAGCTGGGGCCGCTCGCGGCGAGCCAGGTCGCGCACCTCGTCGAGATCGATGCGCCCAGTGTCCTTGCGCACGCCGTACTGGACCGACTGGAAGTAGCGGCCGGTGATGGACACGTTCCAACCGTGAGTCAGGTGGCCGCCCATGGGCAGGGCCAGCCCCATGACTTTGTCACCAGGCTTCAAGAACGCGAAATACACCGCCAGGTTGGCCGGCGACCCCGAATACGGCTGCACGTTGGCGTGCTCAGCGCCGAAGAGCGAGCAGGCGCGCTCCTGGGCCAGCGTCTCCAGCGGGTCTACACATTGCTGCCCTTCGTAGTAACGCTTGCCGGCGTAGCCTTCACTGTATTTGTTGGTGAAGACAGAGCCGGTGGCCTCGAGGACCGCGCGCGACACGTAGTTCTCCGACGGAATCAGCCGGATCTTGTCGGCCTGGCGGCGCTCTTCGGCGCGGACCAATTCCTGGACCTTGGGATCGGCTACTGACAGCGGTTCATCGACGAACGTCATGGCCCCGCAAGCTATTCCGGCGGGGGGCGTGAGTCAACGGAACACGCCGTCGTTCTTTTCGGTGCCCGCAAGCAACTTGGCGGCCCGCCTTCCGACAACAGGAGCGTCCGTCAACATCATTTCAGGAGGCTCGAACATGAATCCGCTCTGTCGATTGGTTCTTTCAAGCATTGCGTCGTTTGCCTTTTCGCTTTTCCTACTCGCCGGCTGCGACGACAGCTCTCCCGGGTCAAAGCCCGATTCGGTGGGGCAGGTCACGCTGAGCATCGAAGACGTGCCGGCGGATGTCGCCTGCTTGCGCATCACGGCCACTGGCGAAAGCCGGCAGGTGGTGCACGATCTCGACGTCACCGTAGGCCAGAGCGTGAGCGAGTCCTTTTCGGGCCTGCCCATCGGCACGGTCGTTTTCCAGGGTGCGGCCTACTCGCAGACTTGCGACAAGGTGACCAGCAGCACAGTACCTTCTTGGATTAGTGACGATGTCTCCGTCACGGTGAGCCTCACGCACTCCACTAGCGTGTCGCTGACCCTGTACCGAAACGGCCGCGCCAAGGTCACCGTCGGGTTCGATCCCGAGACCGATGCGGGGACGCCGGACGGGGGATAGATCTCGGCCCAGTTCATCGGGCAGCCTCGCGCCCTCGCGGACGTCAGGCTGCCCTTTGTTCCCAGCGGCTGGGGCATTTCAGATCAACTGGCTCACCAAGCTGCCGTCCCCAAACTGCAATGTACTGTGGTAGCGTGCAGGCAAACGGCAGATCCCATGGCCAGCGCGAAAGATTTAATCGGCACCCGACTCGGTCGTTACACCTTGGTCGAACATCTGGCCACAGGTGGAATGGCTGAGATTTTCCTGGCCCGCCACGAGGCTGAAGGCGCGTTCCACAAGGAACTGGTGCTCAAGATTTTGCAGCCGCGCTGGGCGGAACATCAGGCCGTGGTGGACATGTTCCTGAGCGAGGCGCGCATCGCCGCCAAGCTCGAACATCCCAACATCGTCGATGTGTACGACGTCGCCAGCGAAGAAGGAACGTACTACATCGCCATGGAGTACATCCGCGGCCGGACGCTGACCGAGCTGGCTCGTCGGGCCATCGAGGTTTCGCAGCTTCTCTATCTGGACATCGGGGCCCATATCGTGGCCGAAGTGGCAGCCGCGCTGGCCTATATGGACGAGGCGCCGGACGAGAACGGCCAGCCCATGCATGTCGTGCATCGTGATGTTTCGCCCACCAACGTGATTATCGGCACCTCGGGCCAGGTCAAGCTCATCGACTTCGGGATTGCGCGACAAGGGACGGCCATCAAGGACGAGGAGGGCATGCGTCCGGGCAAAGCCTCCTATATGTCTCCCGAGCAGGCGCAGGGGATTCCGCTGGACGCGCGCTCCGATATCTTCAGCCTGGGCACCATCCTGTACGAAATAACGGTTGGTCGTCGGCTGTGGCGCGGTTCAAGGGCCAACTCCATCCGACGTATCGTCGAAGAAAAGCCGGTGCCCCCCACCTACGTGCGCCACGACTACCCCGGGGACCTCGAATTGATTGTGATGCGTGCGCTGGAAAAGAAGCCGGAGGACCGCTACCAGTCGGCTCATGAATTTGCCGAGGCCTTGCAGTACTTCTTGCAGGATTCAGGCGCCCGGATGCGCAGTCACCACCAGCTGGCGCGCTACCTACGCGAGATTTACTCGCCTGAGGCCGAGGCGCATATTACCGAGGACGGGCTGCGCCAGGCGCGCATCTTTGCCGAAGGCGATGAGGAAGGCCGCTGGGATGGCGGCGAGGCTCTCGACTTCGATCAGGTTCCGTCTGAAGGACCGGGCGCGGCGTTGGCAAGGGCTTTGCGTGCCTCTGGGCCCGTGCTGTGGGCTGACGGTCGCGCACCTGCCGACTCGCATGGCGAACTGCCGCGCGTCGAGGAGTCACCACCCGCGGACAGCCCCGCGCCCGCCGACATGGAAAAGGGGCAGACGGACCCTGCGCCGGATGTCCCTGCTGCAACCGCAGATTCTGCTGCCGCGAATGAGGAGGCTTCGTCGCCCGAATCAGCTTCCGCGCCGAGCAAAACGCCGGTCGCGGCGCGCCTCAGCCGCGCCCAGAAAGCTCTTGCCAGAGGGGCCGATGTGCCCAGGTCGGTGCCCACGGGCGCCGTGATCTTCGTGGCCGCGCTGCTGGCTGCTGCCGTGGCTGGCGTGCTGTGGCTGCTTCGCAGCGGCCAGTAGCCGAAGAGGCCTCGTTCGCGAAATGGGCTGTGCTACCCTCATGGGCCAAGGGACTGCAACGCTGCCATGAAGTTCGTTTGCGATGGCTGCCAAACCCGCTACTCGATAGCGGATGAGAAGGTCAGACAGCGGATTCTTCGCATCCGCTGCAAGACCTGCGGCCACGTCATCACGGTCCAGTCGGGCGAAGTCGTCCCCGGTCCACAGGACTTCTCCGGGCGCGCAGGGTCTGACGCTGGGCCCAGCGCTGGCGCAGCCGCGAGGCCCTCAGCAGGACTCTCGCGTGCTTCCGCTAGTGCTCGCGAGTGGTTCGTGGCCGTCGACGGCAAAGGGCAAGGCCCGCTCAACTGCACGGATGCGGCGAAGGTCATCGTGTCGCTCAAGCCGGAACAGTCGGTTCACGTGTGGAAGGACGGGATGGATGGCTGGAAGCGACCAAGCGATGTGGCGATCATCGCGCAGGAAATCAGCGTTCTGAGACGGTCGCCGCTCGAAGCGCCACCCGTCGTCACTTCGTCCGTGCTTCGCCCTGCGCCCGCGCGGGCCGATTCGGTGCCCAGGGTTCGGGCCCCTGGCTCAAGGCCGCAGCCCTTGCCGACCGGAAGCGCTGGCTCCGGCCCGAAACCGGCGCAGCCTAGCTCGGGTGTCAAGGCAGCGCCCGTTTCCGGCTCTGGCCCCAAGGTGGCCCCGCCGCCGCTTCCTGGCTCTGGCCCCAAGGCGGTCCCGCCGGCGCTTTCCGGTTCTGCCCCCAAGGCGGTGCCACCGGCGCTTTCTGGCTCCGCTCCCAAGGCGGCTCCGCCGGCGATTGCTGGCTCTGGCCCCAAGGCGGTTCCGCCGCCGATTCCTGGTTCGCAGCCCAAGACACGGCCGTCAGTTTCTGCTCAGCTTGTGACCGCCGGAAGCTCCTCGCCGTCGCTCAAGAAGGGGCCAGCCCTGCCGGGCGTGACGCCGATGAGTTCGGGGCATTCTGCGCCGGAGGCGGAATTCGAAGAGGCCCCAGCGACAAAACCCGAGAAGCGCCCCTCTGCGCCTCTTGCAGTCGTGGCCCCGGGCGCTCCGGTTGCAGCAACTGGGCAGCCCACTGCGCCGCGTGACGGCACCGCCGACGACGAATTCGATCAGGCGCAGAAGACGCCGCCCTCCGGCCATCCTCTGCCGCCCATTGTGGCCCAGGCGAGCGACGGCCACGCCCAGAAGCCCTTGCCGACGGCGTCGTCGGCCGGAGTCCATCCACCGGTATTGCCCCAGCCGCCCATCAGGCCGAGCTCCCTGTTCGGCAATGTGGCTCTCGCGCCACCCGAGCCTTGGAAGGCGCCGGAGCAGTCCGGCCTGTCGAAGCTGGCGGCCCTGACTCGTCGGCATCGCCACCTCAAGTACGCCATGGCGGCGAGCGCCGTGGTGGTGCTGGTCATCTTGGTCATTCTGGCTTCCTGGAAGGCGGACAGCGGAAAGGCCGCCACGGCTGTCTCGCAGCCACCGGTCCATGCGCCACAAGTCGCACCCGTGGTCGAAGTCGAGCCGCTACCGCAGGGAGAAAACTCCGCCGCGCCGGGAGCCGAGCCCAAAGGCCGAACGGCGCCGCGCGCAGCCAGGCGGCCGGCTGCCGTCCATTCGGCAGGCTCGTCGGCCAAGGCGGCAGCGGCTGACGACGATCCCTTCGAGGGACCGTCGCCTGCATCGCATTCTACCGAGCGGCCGGCACCGGTGGTGGCGCCAGACCAATCCCGCCGCTCGCATTCCGGCCCGTCGGGGGGCGCGGTCCGGGAGGTTTCTCAATCGCAGATCAGTGAGGTCGTGAGAAACAAGGAGAACCAGGCTGGCCTCAAGACGTGCTACGAGCGCGCCCTGAAACGCGATAGTCGATTGCGCGCGGGCCGACTGGATATCACGGTTTCCATCGGTGTGTCGGGCGTTGTGCAGGGTGTTCAAGTCCATGGACCGTCGGACTTCTTGATCATCGAAGATTGCATCAAGAATGCGGTCCGGCACTGGCACTTCCCCGCCAATGTGGACGAGTACGGGACCAGCTTCCCGCTCATCATGCAAGGGGGATAGCCCCCGATGAGCGACACGCGCGTCCGCCACCCCTACGCCGACTTTCTTGTCCAAGTCCAGAAGCCGTCGCGCTATGTGGGCGGCGAGTACAACCAGGTCCGCAAGGATCCCAGCGCGGTGCGGGCGCGGGTGTGCCTGGCTTTCCCGGACGCCTACGAGATCGGAATGTCCCATCTGGGCAGCAAGATTCTCTATTCGCTGCTCAACAAGACGACTGGAATCGCCTGCGAGCGCGTGTTTGCGCCGTGGCTCGACATGGAGGCAGAGCTGCGCAGCCGGGGCCTGCCGCTGTTCACGCTGGAGAGCGCGAGTTCGCTCGATGCCTTCGACGTGGTGGGTTTCTCCCTGCAGTACGAGCTCAACTTCACCGGGGTGCTCAACATTCTGGAGCTGTCCGGCCTCGCCTTGCGCACGGCAGACCGTCCTGACCACGCACCTCTGATCCTGGGCGGTGGTCCAGTGGCCACTCATCCCGAACCGCTAGCGCCCTTTGTCGACGCCTTCTTCATCGGCGAGGCCGAGGAGCTTCTGCCCGCGCTCTGCCTGGAGGCAGCAGCGCTTCGTCGCGCGCAGGTGCCGCGGCCGGAAAGGCTGGCCCGGCTGGCCGCGCGTTTTCCCCTGTACGTTCCCAGCCTGTACCGAACTTCGCGCGACCCGGCGACCGGCCTCGTGACCGTGGCTGAGCCGCTCGATGCGCGCGCGCCAGCAGCCGTGCGGCGCACCTGGGTGGCCGACATCAATCGCTTTCCTTTCCCCGACGATTCGCCGGTGCCGCACGCCCAAGCGGTGTTCGATCGCATGGCCGTGGAGATCGCGCGCGGCTGCACCGAAGGCTGCCGTTTCTGCCAGGCCGGCGTGGTGTATCGGCCGGTGCGCGAGCGCGATCCCGTGGTTGTGGTGGACGCGCTCATCGAAGGCATCCGCAAAGGCGGCTACGACGAGACCTCGCTGGCCTCGCTGTCGCCGGCGGACTACTCGTGCGTGTCGCCGCTGGTGAAGACCGCCATCGGCCGACTGCGCGAGCACAAGGTGTCGCTTTCCGTGTCGTCGTTGCGCGCCTACGGCTTGAGTGACGATCTCCTGGGGGCGATGGCGAGCCTGGGCATGTCGGGCCTGACCTTCTCGCCCGAGGCCGGAACCCAGCGCATGCGGGACGTCGTGAGCAAGAACGTGTCCGAGGCCGACATCCTGGAATCCGCCCACCGCGTGTTTTCGCGCGGCCATCAGCGCATGAAGCTGTACTTCATGATCGGGTTGCCCAGCGAGACCGACGAGGACGTCGTCGGCATTGTCGAGACCACGGCGCGCGTGCAGGAGATCGGTCGTCGCTACCTGCGCGGCGCCAAGGTGACCGCGGCCGTGTCGGTGTTCGTGCCCAAGCCGCACACGCCGCTGCAGTGGGCCGCCATGGACAGCCACGAGCTGACCGCACACAAGCAGGAGCTTCTGGCCGAGCACGGCCGGCGCCTGCGTGTGGCTGTGCGCATGCACGACAACACCCAGTCGCACCTGGAGGCGATTTTCGCGCGCGGGGATCGCGCGTGCGCGGACTTGCTGGAAAGAGCCTTTCGTCTCGGTTGTCGCTTTGACGGGTGGGACGAGGTCGTGCGCAAAGACCTGTGGGAACGGGCCGTCGCCGAGGAGCAGGCCGCTTCGGGATTCGATCCGCAACGCTATCTGGGCCGCTTGGGCGAGCAGAGACGGCTGCCTTGGGACCATATTGACACCGGCGTGAACGTCGACTATCTGCGCGCCGAATACCGAAGGGCGCTCATGAACCGTTCGTCGCCCCCGTGTAGCAAGTCGGTGCGGCGGATGCTGCATCCCTCGGATGTCGCCGAGGCCATGGCAGCCGCCGACGAGAAGCTGGTCTGCTACGACTGCGGCGTGGCCTGCGATCTTGCCGGGATGAAGCGCCAGCGGCTCTTCTTTTTGCGACGTATGAACGCCTGGGCCAAGGTCGATCGTCCCGCGCCGGCGGCGCGGCCCGTGGCGGGCGGGCATCGGACGGCGCCCCGGCCGCTGACCCGCTTTGTGGAGGCCGAGGCCCGTCGCTATCGCCTGCGCTACACCAAACTGGGGCCGGCCGCGTATCTGGCGCATCTGGATCTGGTGCGCCACCTGCCCCGCGTCTTCCGGCGCGCTGGACTCGACATCGCGTATTCTCGGGGGTTCCATCCCAAGCCTGGCCTCAGCTTTGGGCCGGCGCTGGGGCTGGGCATGCCGTCGCTGGGCGAAATCTTGGATGTGAAGCTGAGCGACGACGTCATCCCGACCGAGTTGTTGCGTCGCCTGAACGCGGTGTCGCTGGATGGGATCGAGTTTCTCGCTGCCACGGCGCTGCGGGAAGCGCAGCCCGCGCTGGGGCGGATCCTGGCGCGCGCGCAATACGCCGTGTCTTTGCCCGACGGGACGAAGGCCACGACCGCTGTCGAGGCCTTTGCCTCTGGCGCACTCCTGCTGGCGGCGCGGCGCGAGCGCCAGGACAGCCGCAAGTCCGCACCGGCCTCGCAGGTGGACGTGCGGCCTTTCATCACCGATGTGGCCGCGGCGAGCGAGGCGGCCGCCCGCGCTTGGGCTGGCAGTCTGGGTTGGCAAGGCGCCGGACCCGACCACGTTCTCACCTTCGGCGTGGTCGTCAGCGCTCTTGGCAGCGCGCGGCCCGTGGAGGTGGTAGAGGCGCTCTATGACCAGACGGTCGCGCGCCGGGCATCGATCGCGCGCTTGGGACTGTGGGCCGCGGCCGAGAGCGCCAGTGGGTTCGCAGACCCGCTGGAAGAGTCAAGTCCCGCCCGCGATACCGCTGACGTTCCAGTAATCCTGGGATGATGAAGATCCTGGTCAGCTCAGCATCACCGACTTCATGCCGCCGCTGGCAAATCGCACCAGCATGCTCGAGCGCAGGACGGTTTGCACCTTGCCGCGGCCAAACTCTGGGTGCCAGATGACCTCGCCCACCTTGTAACGCTCGCGTGGGTTGAAGGTGCGCACGTCGGCCACTTCTGCCAACTCGCGGCCCAGGGCGCGCAGTTCTTCGGCCTTGCCCTCCGCCCTGCGTGCGGCCTCGGTTTCCTGGGGCGAAGACGGGACTGCGGACCCTTCGCTTGCGGTCGCTTTGCGCGCGGGCGTGGTGCGGAAGTTGTGCCGGTTGCCGCAGGCTTGGCAGACCACCTGCTTGGGTGTCGCCCCCACCATGGCCACCACGCTATGGGTGGTCAGTCCGTCGCAGGGGCCACACCAGGCGTCGGTTTCGCCGCCGACGCGGAAGGCGCCTGCCGCTGCACCGCTGCCGCGGCTTTCGCTACGCCAGGACACCCCGGTGATCCGTCGCTCCTCGACCTCCGACGGACCAGAACCATGGCGATCGCCCGTGGGGCCAGAGGCGATGGTGCCGATGCGGGGCAGCAGCGAGGCCAGACGACGCAAATCGGTGACCCGCCTTCCGAGTTTTCGTTCGACCAGCAGTCGCTCGTTCTCCGGGAGGGCCGAGCACAGGCTGCGATAATTCTGCGACAAGCGCTCGACGGCCAAGTGAGCGGAGGTCACCAAGTCGCGTTCCTCGGTGCGCTCCTGGGCAGAGTGAACCAGCAGCGCGACTTCTCGAACTTCCTCGGTCAGGTTATCCATGGCTGAACTCATATTTTCCTGGCCAGTTCCTCCCATGGACGCGGCCAGAAAACAACTGGCCATTGAACTAGAGCTTGATTGCTTCGAGAACAAAGGGCGTCTAACATGCGAACCGCTTCTGCACCCTAGGAGCCACCCACCATGCGCACTTCGCCTCTTGCCGTCCTTGGTTTCGTTGTGTCCCTGTGTTCGACCGCCAGCGCGCAGATTGCGCCGCCACCAGCCCCCGCCCCGCCACCTCCGCCGGTCGCCGCGCCAGCGGTGGCACCGGCGCCGGCTGCGGTCGCAGTTCCGGCGCCGGTCGCCGCGCCCGCAGCTGTGCCGATGGCCGCACCTCCCGCACCGGCCGACGTAGCACCGCCCGTGGCAGCCAACGCTCCTGCTGCTGGCGTGGGCGAAACGGATGATCAGCCACGCGGCTTCGCCCCAACGAACGCGCTGGCGGGTTCGGTGGGTCTTCTGCGCATGGGCACGGCCGAGGTCGGCCGCCTGTGGCAGCTGCGGCTGGGCCTCCATGGCGAGTACTTCAAGACTACCCGCATGCTGGTTGATAACACCGACCTGACGAACAACGGCGATACCAACACCCGTTTGCAGGGCGCGCTGACCTTTGGCCTCACGCCGCTCGAATTCATGGAGATCTTCGGTGCTGTGCTGGGCTCGGGAAACAGGAATACCCGGTGTCAAGTGGGCGTCACACCATGCACTCGCGAAAACGGCTGGAGCGACCCCGAGATCATCAAGGCATTCGGCGACCTGATCTTGGGAACTAAGTTGGCCTATGCCTTGCCCAGCGGTCTCAGCGTCGGCGGCGAGCTGGGCCTGCGCTTCTTGTCCTCAGTGGGTGGGCTGAGTTTCAGTGGCAATTCCACTTCGGTGTGGCTCACGGCCCTGGCCAGTTGGAACTTCCAGGCGCTGGTGCCCAAGCTGCCTTTGCGGGCTCACCTGAACCTGGGCATGTACTTCGACAATTCCTACAACCTCCCCCTCTACGACGCGAGCACCCCGATCATTTCGCGCTACGTTTCTTCCTTTGCCTACGGTCTGGGCAAGGATCGCTTTCGGCTCGCCCTTGGCCTCGATGCCCCGGTGGCTGACATCGTCGATGGTTTTTCGCTGCGTCCCATGTTCGAGTATCACTTCGACTACATCACGGCCGATGGGGATCCCGCGTTCGCCGCCTTCGGTCCCAATTGCGTGCCGTCGGCGGCCCAGGACTGTCGCAACAACAGGAGTCAGATGTGGCTGACCATGGGCCTGCAGGCTCAGATCGTGCGCAGGCTGACCCTCATGGTGGGTCTCGACGTCGAGCTGGAAGCTGTCGGCTATCCCTACGGGCCGCCTTTGGCGCCGTGGAATTTCTTGTTTGGCGCCAGCTACGCGCTGGACGTCTTGCCAAAGGTGATCACGCGCAACGTCCCGGTCGAGAAAGTCGTCGCAGCGGCGCCGCCCGAGGGCCTGGTGGCCGGCAGGGTGGTCAGCGGCGTGGGCGCGCCCATTGAGGGCGCGGTGGTTGGCGTGACCGGGCGCGACCACTCGCGTGTCGTCGCCGAAGCAGACGGCAGCTTCCAGAGCGTGCCGCTGCCTCCGGGTGTGGCGGAGTTGTTCGTGGCGGCTCCCAACTTCGACAACGCCACCGCGCGGGCTGATGTGGTGGCCGGTCAGACCGCCAATGTGGTGATCACGATGACGCCGCGAGCCCCCTCAGCCAAGATCACCGGTCGCGTGGTCGACGAGACAGGCAAGCCTGTGGTTGCCACGGTCAAGCTGGCGGGCCCGCAAATCGCCGAGGCCAAGAGCGACGAGGGGGGCACGCTATCGGTGGGTCTGCAACCCGGGCAGTACGCGCTGCGCGTAGAGGCCGACCAGCACCTGAGCCGAGAGATGTCGATTACGGTGGCGGAAGGCGCGGAAAACCCGTTGAACATCGTCCTGCGCGCGCGGCCCGGTGTGGCAGGCGTGGCCTTCAAGGATGGCAAGATAGCCTTGCGCCAGCCCATCGCCTTCAAGGCGAATCGCAACCAGGCCACGGCTGAATTCGCGCCCGGGGCCACGCGTGTCATCGACGAGTTGATTGATCTGCTCATCAACCATCCCGAGATCCGGCAGATTCGCGTGGAAACTCACACCGACAACGGCCTGCCGCCACCCAAGGCGCAGGAGCTGACCGACCAGCAAGCCCAGACCATTGCTGCGTACATCAGCCAGCAGGGCGTGCCCAAGGACCAGATCGTGACCCAGGGCATGGGCTCGACCAAGCCGCGCGTGCCCAACCTGGGCAAGGCTGCCAAGCTGAAGAATCGCCGAGTGGAGGTCGTCGTCACGCAGTAGCTAGCCTGTCGCAAGGCCGCGGGCCAGCGCAGGGCCGGCCCGCGGATCGCGGCGCGTGTGTGCGGGAGCGCGTGGGTGAGTGAGTTCGTGGGCGGTACGCGCGAGGCGGGGTGGGGCCGCAGGCCGCTCACGCACCCCAGTGGGCACCTGGCCCTCCGGGCCAGTGCAGATCGGCCAGCGCGAGCGGTAGGATCCGGGCCAGCGGCCCGGGGGCGAGACTGTGGTGAAACAGCTAGCTCTTCCTCCGCTCCAAGCCCAGCCGGCGAGCAGTGAGGAACAGAAGGACGGACAGCGCCGCGATGATCGCCAGGCCGGCCACGAGTATGCCCACGAGAAGCGTGCGGCTGGACGGATCCATCTTGAGCGGCCCGACGCTGGCCAGGGCAGGCGCGCCCTGCGACGGCACTTCTGTCGCGGGCGTGATCACCACGGCCACTGCTTCGGGCAAGAGGCCTGCCACGCTGCCCGCAACCAGCTTTTGCACGTCGGCCTCGCGCAGGGGAGTCGAGGTCGGCCGCACCTTGAGCAACACGGCCGCCTGCGCGGCCACACGCGGTTTGCCGTCCAGCGCCAGCGGATCAGGTTCGGGCAGCACCAGGTGCACCCGGGACGCAACCACGCCGTCGGCCGTCTCCAGGGTGCGCTCGATTTCTCCGGCCAACGCCTCCAGGTAGCGCGCGCGTTCCTCGGTGGGCGTGGGCACCAGGCTGGCCTGTTTGTAGACCTCGCCGAAACCAGCGCGCCGGCCGCGCGGCAGGCCCAGCGATTGCAGGATTTGCAGCGCGCGCACGGCATGGACCTTGGGCACGCTGATCACGAAGGCCTCGGCGTTGGCCTCGTCGCGGGTCTTGCAGGCCTCGATTCCGCCCCGCTCCAGGGCGGTCAACACTTCATTGGCCGCGGTTTCGTCAAGGCCATGCTGGATGGGCGTCGAACATCCGATCGCCAGTGCCACCGCGACTGTCCACAGAGCGCGCATGGCGCCCGAGACTAGCAGAAACCGCTTCGTACAGGGGCGACAACTGCTCGGCGGCGGATGGAAGCTAGCTTCTTCACCACGGATAGGGAACAGGGCCGGATCGGAAGGGGATGGGTTTCGAGCAGCCTAGATTCGTTCCTCCCGACCGGATCCGATCCGAACCCTTCCCCTTCCGACCTCTGTGTTCTCTGTGCCCTCTGCGGTGAAAAACAGCTAGCCAGCCTCCCTCTACTCGGCTTCGGCGCCGCTGTCTTCTTCCTCTTCCAGAACCCGGCGCAGGCGATCGACGGCGCGGGCGTGCAGGCGCGAGACCCAGGACTTGGACAGCCCCAGCTCGGCGCCGGCGCTTTCCAGGTTCTTGTCCTCGAAGTAGTGCAGCTGCAAGAGGCGTCGTTCCTTGTCCGGCAGCTTGTGCATGGCTTTGCGCGCCCGTGCCTGCAGGTGCAGGCGTTCCAGTTGCTGGTCAGGCGGCGGCAGGCGTTCGTCGGTCACGTTGGCCGCTGCCTCCAACGAAGTGATGTGGACCGCGGCCACACCGCTCAGGATTTCGGCAATCTCCGCCAGAGTCTCGGTCGCATCGCGAGCCTGGCCCGCGGCGCCCTCCCGCTCGGCGCGACTGCGCAGATACTCGGTGGCGCGCTCCTCGGCGCGATAGCGGGCATAGTCGCCCCGCGAATACCATCCCATGGTGCGCATGCCGTCCAGCATGGCGCCACGGATGCGGTAGTAGGCGAAGGTGGAAAAGGCCACGCCTTGTCGCGAATCAAAGCGGCTGGCGGCCTCGACCAGCCCCTTGGCTCCGTAGGCCACCAGTTCGTCCAGGTCCAAGGTGCGGCCCAGACCTCGCTTGAGCTTGCCGGCAATCGACCGCACCAGATCGAGGTTCTCCTCGACAAGCCGGTCGCGGTCTTGCCCCATAGCGCACCGAATAGAGCAAGCCTTCCCGCTCTTCGTCAAGGGGATTGGATGCTTCAGCAACCGCGGCCTTGAACCGCCTGGCCGTTTCCTTCACTATCCGCCCATGCTTGATCTCGTCTGTTCCTGGCTGCTGATCGCGTTCGTATCGAGCGTCGCGCTTGTCACCCTGATTCTCTCGCTGGTCGGCAGAGGAGCGCGCAGCGCCCGGTTGGAGGGTCATGGCGGCGTGATGCTGAGCCGTGGGCTGATGGAGTCCACCTACTTGTTCTTCCGTCCGGTGGAGAAAGTTCTGCTCGCCCTGCGGGTCACGCCCAACATGATCACCACGTTCTCGCTCATTCCGGCCCTGCTCTCCGCTGTGGCCCTGGGGTACGGGCACTTTGGTGTGGGCGCCATGCTGGCCACCATGTCCGCGTTTTCCGACATGCTCGACGGCATTTTGGCGCGCCATCTGAAATCGACATCGGACGTGGGCGAGCTGTTCGACGCCGCGGCGGATCGATACGTGGAGTTTTTCCTTCTCGCCGGCCTAATCTTCTACTTCCGCGACACGCCGGTCATGCTGATCCTCACCCTGGCCGCGATTCAGGGGTCCTTCATGGTCAGCTACGCCACGGCCAAGGCCGAATCCTTGGGCGTCCCTCCGCCCCGGGGCGCGATGCGCCGGGCCGAGCGCGCCGTGTACCTGATCCACGGCTGTGCCTTTGTTTCCCCGGCGGGCCTTTTGTGGCCCTCTGTGACAGGAACTTCGATTCTGCACCTAAGTCGAGAAATCCCCATCGAGGTTGCCGTTTTGGTGGTAGCAACAGTGACCAACGTATCCGCAGTACGGCGTTTCTTCCGTATCGCCGCTTCCCTGCGGGCCCGCTCCGCATGAACCAGTCGCAGCCCAAGAATCAAAAGCCGAACATCGTCACTGCTGTTCCTGGCCCGCGCAGCCAGGCGCTACGCAAGCGCGAGGATGATCACATCGCGCCCGGCCTGCAGGGCTATGCGCTGATGGCCGGGATCGCGGTGGCCGAGGCGCGCGGCAGCGCCATCACTGACGTCGACGGCAACACCTACCTCGATTTCATCGGCGGTATCGCGGTCAATGCCCTGGGACACTCGCATCCCAGCTACGTCAAGGCGTTGCAGGACCAGGTGGCGCGCGTGTCAGTGGGCGCACTCACCAGCGAGCCGCGCGTGGAACTGTGCGAGCGCTTGGCCACACTGTCTCCGTCGCCCAAGCTGCACAGACTCCAGCTCTATTCCAGCGGCGCCGAGGCGGTTGAGAGCGCCCTGCGTCTGGCCAAGTGTCACACGGGGAAGCACGAATTCGTCAGCTTCTGGGGCGGCTTTCACGGCAAGACCATGGGCGCGCTGTCGCTCATGGGTTCGCGTTTCAAGGAGAAGCTGGGGCCCATGCTGCCGGGCTCGCACTGTGTCCCCTATGCGGACTGTTACCGCTGTCCGCTCAAGCTGCCCTATCCGGCCTGCTCGCTGGCCTGCGTGGAGTTCGCGCGCAAGCAGATTCACATGAGCAGTGCGGGCTCGATCGCGGCTGTGATTGTCGAGCCCATGCAGGGCACCTCGGGCAACGTCATTCCGCCCAAGGAGTTCTTGCCGGCCGTGCGGGACTTGGCCCATGACCTGGGCGCGCTGCTCATCGCCGACGAGATGATCACCGGGCTGGGCCGCACGGGTCGCAACTTCGGCGTGGACCACAGCGGAGTCGTGCCAGACATCATGACCGTGGGCAAGGCCTTTGGCGGCGGATTCCCGCTGTCAGGCATCGTGACCACCGACGAGATCTCCGCGGCCAAGCCTTGGAGCCATCCCTCGGGTTCGTCGTCGAGTTACGGCGGAAATCCGCTGGGTGCCATGGCCGGTGCCAGCGCGCTCAAGATCATCGCGGACGAGCGCTTGGTGGAAAACTCAGCCCAGGTTGGCGCGGTCATGCTGCGCGAACTGGAGACCTTTGTAGAGCGCTATCCCTTCGTGGGTTGCGTGCAGGGCTCGGGCCTGTTCATGCGCGTGGAGCTGGTCAAGGACAAGGCCAGCAAGGAACCGCTGCCGCGGCCAGTGACCGAGCGCATTTTCCACGAATGCGTGCGGCGCGGTCTGCTCACCATGGCCTACGCCGCCAACTTCCGCATCCAACCCGCGCTGACCATGGACGCGGCCACGGCGAAGAATGGCCTGGCGGTTCTGCGTGAGGTGTTCGACAAAGTAGATCGCGAACGCTGGTTCGCATAGGAGCGGACAAAGAAAAAGCCCGGAGCCCCTTTCGGAGCGCCGGGCTTGTGAACCTAGCTGGGTTTCGGAGCGCCTACTGACTGCGCCAAGAGGCGAAGATCGTGAGCATACGTTCGTCAGCCGCGCCGCCGCCGTAGACGGAGCCCTTCGCTACCATGGGCAGCATGAACTCGAGGCCCACATCGAGGCCGTGCATCGCGAGGTAGCTGGCACCGATGCCTACGGGCAGCGTGTAGAAATCGCCAAAGTGGCTGATCGGCCCATAGATGCCGGAATCTAGGAAGGCGGCGATCTGTGGAGCAGCCTGAACAGCGATCTGAAGCGGCACGGCAAGCTGTTCCTTGTTGTTGTCGGCGGTGCGCTTGTTGATGCCGATGCCGATCTGGGGAGTGAGCTTTACGGAGACCGGCGCAGCGACGTACTTCGCGCCGACACCGACATCGACCGCGAACTGCATGTCAGGGGAGAACTGCCTGAACTGGGCGGCGAGTAGGCCGGAGAGCTCCAGGCCGCTAGCCTTCATGAAGGAGTATTGCCCGCCAACGTTGACGTTGTTGTACACCTTGGGGCAGTTGCGGTTCTTGCCGCCCAAGCAGAGGCCTCCAGGAGAAGCCAGCGAGCCGCCGGGGACGCTGTGGTTCACGAACACATCGAGCTCGTTGATCACGCCGTAGCGCAGCTCAAGCGGAATCCACACGGGCTTCAGGATCTGGTTCTTGGAAAGATTGAGGACGACCGGCAGGGTGGCCTGGAAAGTTCCGGCCCCGAGAGTCAGCGGACGCAGAGCGTACTCATCTGGATAGCCTGCTGGTGCTGCCGCAGGCGCGGCTTCTGGAGCGGGCGCGGGCGCTGCTGCAGGTGCCGCAGCCTCAGGCGCCGGTGCGGCGCCTTCCGGAGCTGGGGCTGCTTCGTCTTGCGCCATGGCGGCGTGGGACATCAAGCTCGCGGCAAGGATCGACAGGATCGCAAGGTTCTTTCGCATAGTCTGATTTACCTCCATCAGAACACGTTTGTTCAGTGTTCGAGTTCGGTCAGGATATCCGAGCGACGAGGCTCGTCAAGTGCTGACCGGACGCTATGCGTGACCGGCGGCAGCGGCTCGATTGCGGTTTCCTTCAGGGTGTGTGTTCTCGCTCGCTGATTCACGTCAGCGACGCGCCAGGGCCGGCGCTGTGCTATGCCAAGCGCCGGAAAGCGAAACAGATGTCATGAAATATGTGGTCTTTCTCATCGACGGTATGGCCGACTATCCGTTGCCTGAGCTGGGCGGCAAGACGCCGGTTGAGGCTGCGCGCACGCCGACGCTGGACGGGCTGGCGCAGAACGCACAGTTCGGAACCTTCGTGACTCTTCCCGATGAGTTCCCCACGTCGTCGGACGTGGCCAACATGTCGGTGCTGGGCTGGGATCTCGCCAGCGCGTACACCGGCCGCGGGGCCATCGAAAGCTACGGGCTGGGCGTGCCGCTCGACGATCAAACCGTCGCCTTCCGCATGAACCTGATCACGGTCAAGGGCCAGCTTCTCGAGGACTATTCCTCGGGCCACATCTCCGAGCCCGAGGCGGCCGAGCTGATCGCGTTTTTGTCGGAGAAGCTGGGCACGGACAAGATCCGATTCAGGAAGGGGGTGTCCTATCGCCACATCCTCTATCTGGTGGGCAAGGAATTCTCGGCTGACGTGGCCTACGACAAGCCGGATTCCTCGCACGGGCTGGAATGGCAGAAGATTCTACCTCGTGCGGGCAAGCCCGAAGCCGAGGCGACGGCGGCGCTCTTGCGCGAGCTTGTGTTCAAGTCGCGCGAGATTCTGGAAGACCATCCCGTCAATGTCAGGCGACGGGCGCAGGGAAAGAATCCGGCCAATTCCATCTGGCCGTGGTCGGGCGGGCGCAAGCCGCAGATGCCGTCGTTCGAAAAACTGCACGGCAAGAAGGGCGGCATCATTTCTGCGGTGGACGTGATCCTGGGGCTTGGCCTGCTGGGCGAGATGGAATCGCTGCGCCCCGAGGGAGCCACGGGATTTCTGGACACCAACTACGAGAACAAGGCGCGTGCGGGAGTCGATCTCCTGCGCCGCAACGATTTCGTCTACGTTCACGTGGAGGCTGTGGACGAATGCGGCCATATCGGCGACCTGACCAACAAGATCAAGGCCATCGAGGACTGCGACGCCCGACTCATCAAGGTCTTCCTGGACGAGTATCGCAAGGTCCACCGCGATCCTCTGCGCATCATGGTGCTGCCCGACCATCCGGTCCCGGTCAAACTGCGCAAGCACACGCGCGACCCGGTTCCCTTCATGGTGTGCGGCGAAGGCGTCGCCGGGGATCCGACCTTGCGCAGCTACAATGAGACCACCTGCGCGGCCGGCCGGTATCAGAAGCTGAAAGGCCGGGACTTGATGGATCTGCTTTTCAGTTCGACGATTCCGTAGCGTGCTTTTTCACCACAGAGAGCACAGAGGACACAGAGGCCGGAAGTCGAAGAAAGGGTTCGGACCGGATAAACCCTTTCCTCCTTTCCTGTCCGGCTCTGTGCTCTCTGTGGTGAAATTCCGGATCCGGCTAGGCCAGATCTTCGGCTTCGTGACCCGGCGCTGGAACCGGCCGCGGGGCGCGCGGGCGGGCGGCTCGATCGGGGGCGTCGGGCACGTCCAGCATGCGGCTGCCTTCGGCGACGGAGCGGTAGGCGCGTTCGATAAGCTCGACGCACAGGCAGGCTTCGCGGGTGTCTTTACCCACGTACTCGCTGCGGGCGATGGCGCCGCGGAATTCGTCGAAGAGCGAGCTGAACCAGCCCACGTGACTGGCGTCCATCCAGTCGGACTTCGCCACCCGGCGCTCGAAGCGCCACTGGCCCGGCGATCCTGGCGCGACCACGCCAGGGCCCGCTTCCAGCACGGCCAGCTCGACATCCTCGTCTTCCACGCGGATGGCGCCCTGCTTGCCGTGCAGGGTGTACATGACCTTGCGCACGCCCTGCCGTCCACGAAAGGTGGGCCGACACGACGCCAGTAGGGAAGTTCAAGGTGCAGCCGAAGACGTCCTCGGTGTCGTAGCCATTCGTCGTCACCGAATGGGCAGTGAGGCTGGTGGGGTAGGCGGCCATCCAGTCAAAGGCCAAGTAGAAGGTGTGGCTGCCGTGATCCATGGCGATACCACCGCCCGACGTTGCGCGCTCGCGGCGCCAGTCAGGCCGCCATTCGCTGACGCCCTTGGCGTGGGTGTTGCGGAAGGTCTGCATGGTCACCAAGTGCACGGGCCCGATGATTCCCTCATCCAGAATGCTGCGCACAACCTTGACCACGGGCGCGTGCTTGTAGTTGTGGCAGGGGAAAAGCACCCGGCGGGCTTCGCGCGCGTGCCGGAGCATGGCCTGGGCGTCCTGCGCGCTGGTCGCCAGGGGCTTCTCGCACAGCACATGGAGCCCCTGGTTGAGAGCCGCGTGCGCGATCTCGGCGTGGTGGACCGGCGGGGTTGCGATATCGATGAAATCCAGCGCGCCAGCCTCGGCGGCGAGCAGCGAGGCGTGATTCGGATAGACGCGCGCAGAGGGAAACATCGCGTGCGCGGCCTGCCGGCGCGCCTCGCAGATGTCGGCAATGGCCGTGATCTCGACTGCCCGGCCGTTGCCCATGTGCTTTGCATACGTTGGCGCGTGGCCTTGGCTCGAGATGAATCCGTAGCCAGCTATTGCGCCGCACAATGGTCGCTTCATATGTGTCGGGGATTGCTAGCATGAGATCGCTCCCGAGGAAACCCCTTCTCGTCGGGACTTGGCTTTTCCGGGGCGGTACCTGGTGTATGCGACGATACTGGACCATGCCTCGCAAAGGCTATCGGGGGGGCGGAGGTTGCGCTTGGCCTGCGACTCTGCGGCACGTAGGCTAGACCATAGCCTTCGTCGCCGGACGTCGGGCTTAGTGGCCCTTCTCGCAATGAAAAACCGCGGCCTTCCCACCATCGAATCGACCCGACCTCAAGACCTGAACGGCAAGCGCGAGACTCCGCGCCTGGTCGCCATCGAGACCACCAACGCGTGCAACGCCAAGTGCGCGTTTTGTCCCAACAGCGTCATGAGTCGCGATCGCGAGACGATGTCGGAGGATCTCTACCGCAAGATCGTCGACGACTGTGCGACGTTCCAGGTCAAGGCCATCGAGCCGTTTCTCAACGGAGAGCCGTTCATGGATCCGCGGATCGTCCCGCGCCTCAAATACCTGCGCGAACGACTGCCTGACACCAAGCTGCGGCTCTACAGCAACGGCAATGCTCTGGTGCCCAAACGGGTCGACGAGCTACTGGGCATCGGCATCGACCACCTGTACATCAGCCTGAATACCTTGGACCCGGACAAGTACCAGGCTGTCATGGGGCTGCGCTTGGAACGCACTCTGCACAACATCGAGTATTTCCTCGATCCCTCGCGACGGAGCCGGCTGGCGCGCGAGATCACGGTGCGCATGACCCGCACCGCCGACACGACCGCCGACGATCAGGCGCGCTTCGCCGCCTACTGCAAGCAGCGCAACGTCAACTGCATGATCGTCGGACTGTTCAACTATCTGGGCGACGTGAACAGTTCGTTGCCGGTTCCGTCGTTTCCCTGCGAACACATCACGCGCGTCGATATCCTGTCGAGCGGCCAGGTGACTTTGTGTTGCATGGACACGGAAGGAAAGTTCGGCTGGGGTGACGCGCGCGAGGAATCGATTCTGGACATCTACAACGGCCCGCGTGCGCGCAAATACCGCGAGATGCACTGCACGGGCCGGCGCAAGCAGATCCCACCCTGTGGCACGTGCAACCTGTTCTGGCCGAGCTTCGACGGGCTGTCGTGGCCGCGCCGTGTGCAGTTCGGCTTGAGCTACGCGCACTATCTTCTGCGCTATCGGCCCTTCATCAAGCACAAGGCCCGCGGGGTTGCCCGGCTGCCATGAAGATTGCCCACCTGAGCACTTTCTGGCCCATTGGCTATGGGCTCTCGCTGTACACGGATCTGCTCATCGCCGGCATGCGGGCCAATCGACCTGAGCGGCACACCATCCTGGCCGAGATCGGGTCGGCTGCGGCCGAGACCGATGCGTACGAGTGCATCCCGTGCTACCGCCGCGATGAAGACTACGTCGAGCCCATCGCCGCTGCCGCGCAGGCGGCGCGGCCCGACGTGCTGATCATCCAGTACGCCAACGATCTTTTCGGCGACGACAATCGCCTGCCGCGCCTTTTGGCTCGGTTGCGTGAGCTGGGTATCAAGTCGGTGGTCAACACGCATTCGGTGTATCCGGAAAACCGGCGCACCGGCTACCGGCCCGGGCGCAGCGCCGCCGCCTTTGACCGGGCCATGGCCGAGCACGCGGCGCTCGTTACCGTGCACAGCCCGCGCATGAAACACGATCTCATCACGCGCGGGGTGGCGCCTGATCGCATCGCCGTCGTCCCGCACGGCAGCCGCATTCTGGCCGAGGGCGACGGGACAGCAGTCCACGCCCAACTGCAGATTCCCCAGGACGCCAAGGTGGTGCTGTTCTTCGGTTTCATCTGGCTGGGCAAGGGCATCGACTTCTTGCTCGACGTCTTTCGAGGCGTGCAACGACAGGTTCCCGAAGCCTTTCTCCTGGTCGGCGGTCACACGCGCCATCCGCGCTGGTCCATCTACGTCCGGTACTTGCGTGCGCGCGCGGTCTTGCTCGGCATTTCACGGCGTTGTCGGTTCTGGGGCGGCTTTGTTCCCCAGGACCTGGTTCCCTCGGTGTACGCGACCGCCGACGTGGTGGCCATGCCCTACCGGCAAGACTACAGCTCGGTCAGCGGCGTGATGCACGAAACCGCCGGCATGGGCAAGCTGATGGTCTGTTCGCGCATCGCCAAGTTCGACGAAGTCGAGCTGAACATCGATCGCGCGCTGACCGCAGAGCCGAATGACCGCAAAGCCTGGATCGAAATCACGGTGCGCCTGCTGCGCGACGAAGAATGGGCGCGCCAAATGAAGCAGAAGATTCGGCACTTCGCCGAGCAGACCAGCTGGGAGAACGTGGGTAAGTTGCACGTTGATGTCTACCAGCGTCTGACCGAGGGGCAGTCGTGAGACGCAAGACATTGATCCAGCTGGTGTGCGTGATCGCCTCGCTGGTCGGACTGGCGTGGCTGCTGGGCCGCATCGGCTGGGCCACAGTGGGCAGCGCGCTTGTGCGCGTGGGCTGGCCGGCGCTGGCCGTGCTCATGCTGCTCGGCTGGTGCGAGTCAGTGGCAGACGCCGCGGCCCTGTGGGTCATCATGCGTCGGCGCCTGCCTCTGGGCTTCGTGGTCACGGTCAACGCCGCCGGCTCCATGCTGAACTTGATCCTGCCTTGGGAGTCAGGCGAAGTACTGAAGGGAACGCTGCTGCGCGAGCGCGTGGGGACCCAGCCCGCTATCTCGGGCACGATCATCTGGAACTACGTGTTCAAGATCTCGCGTCCCGCGCTCTCGATGGCCGCGGCTTTGTGCGGCTGGGCATTGTGCGACGGGATCGATCGCTTTCACGTGGGCGTGATCCTCGCGGCCAATGCGCTGGCCTTTCTTCCCTATTTTGGCTTGTGGATCTGCATCCGCTACGGCGCTGCCAAGGGCTTCTTGCGCGTGCTGGACCTGATTCCCATCCTGCGCCGGCATCCGGAGCGCTGGGGCGAAGTGGCGCGCCAGATCGACCGCGAGGTCAAACTCTTCTGGCACGAGCGACCAGCGGCCTATCTCAAGGTCTTCTTCCTACAGATACTCGCGCGCATGACCGGGTGGGCGAGCTACGTGGTGGCGCTGCAGGCGCTGGGCGCGCATTACAGCTTCGGCCAGGTGGCGCTGGCCTATGCCACGCTGAACGTGGCCGAATTCGTGACAGCGGTGCTGCCGGCGCGCGTGGGCGTTTCAGAAGGCAGTTCCTTTTTCCTCTTCCAGTTTATCGGCCTCGACCCTGTTCTGGGGGTCATCATGGCGTTGATGCTGCGCGTGCGCACCATTGTGGCCAACGGCGTGATCGCGCCGTTCGCGTTCCTGCGCGGGACGCCGGTCATGCCGCTGTCGGACGGGACGCCGGAGGCACCGATCACGGAAAAGGAGCCGAGATCCTCATGACTTGGCGGGGAACAAGGCTGTACCAACGCCGGCCAGGGCTCGCTCTGTTCCTCCTGTTCCTGGCAGCCAGTTTGGCTACCCGGGGCTTTCTCCTGGGCGTGGACATTTTGGATGTCGACGAGGCCATGCACATCGTGGGCTCGTGGCAGATGCTGCGCGGGCGTCATCTCTACGTTGGGTTCGTGGACAACAAGCCCCCGCTGCTCTACGTGTACTATGCCTTTGCCCAGCTGCTTTTCGGGCGCGGCATGCTGGCCGTTCACTTGCTGACGGTGCTCCTCACCGTGCCGCTCACAGCTCTGGGAGTATCGTCGTTTTTCGCCCATGACCGCCGCGGGGTCGTGGCGGGCCTGACCTTCTTGGTTTTCGGCTCGGCCTTTCTGGCGCACGACATGCACGCGGCCAATTGCGAGATCCTGATGCTCTTGCCCGCGACCTGGGCGGTGGCGGCTGTCCGGAACGAAGAACGCGGCCGGCGCGCGCGCTGGATGTTCTGGGCGGGCGGATTGCTGGGGATCGCGATGTTGCTCAAGCAGCAGGCGCTCGCCTGGGCGCCGGCGCTGGTCCTGTCTGCCATTCTGGCCAGCCGCGGGACGCGTGGTTCATTGGCGTGGACGTTGCTTGCCTTTCTCGCAGGCTTGACCATCCCCTTGCTGGCGGCATGGGCGGTGTTTGCGGCACAGGGTGAAAGCCAGGCGTTCCTCTACTGGACCGTGTTCTTCAACTTCGGCTATGCCCAGCAGCCCATGCAGGCAAGCGAGGCCCTGGCGCGCATCGCGAAGTTCTTCCTGCCCTTCGCGGCCGCGACCATCGGGTTGTGGATCATGGTCGTGCGCTCACGCTCGCTGCTGTCGCGCTATCAGCGCGTGCTGGTGCTGAGTGTCCTTGTGTGTACGTTCCCCATCGTGTTCGTGGGCTTTCGCCTGTATCCCCACTACTTCGTCCCGCTGTACACGCCGCTGGCTCTGGGCGCGGCGCCGCTCTTGGCTCGCTTGTCGGCGTTGCCTTTCGGACGCTGGGCCAAGTTGGTGCTCGCGTACAGCCTGGCGAGCCTGATCGGCTTTGGCGTGGCGAACAGCATCCTGTACCTCAGCGGCCACCAATTCCGCTGGGAGGAGTACAGCACCGAGTATCGCAAGGTGGCGGACATCTTGCGCACAGACGCCTGTTTCAAAGGCGCGTCGATGTTCACCTGGGGCCCGGGACCCATGTTCGCGTACGCGGCCGACCTTCCCCTGGCCACGCGGTTTGCGCTGCCCTATTCGACGATCTGCGGCTACGTTCCGGGCAATTGGGCCATTCGCTCCGGTCGGGTGAAGGCCACCGACGTGATTCGGCCCGAGCACTGGGATCAGCTCATGGGCGACCTCGAACGCAATCGCGCCACCTACATCATCGACGGCGCGCGGGCGTTCAAGAATTGGAAAGCTTTCCCGGTCGAGAACTTCCCGCGCATGGTCGACTACATCGACGCGCGCTACGAGCTGATTGACACCGTGGGGGCGGTGCGGGTCTTCAGGAGGCGCGGCTGCCTGGGCAGGGCGCAGGCCGGGCGCTAGCATGAGGAGTCAGACGCTCCCCACTTTCCTTGGGTCGACCGGCGGACTGGTCCGTGTCTTGGCTTTGAACCCGATGTTTTCCTTGGTAGCCATAGGCTGACGTGCCCAGTCCCCGCAGTCTTTTCACCACCATCTACCGCGCCGCCCTCTTGAGCGGGGCTGCGGTGGGACTTGTCGACGGCATTTGGGCGGCACGACTGGGCCATGTGGGCGGCGTGCCGTTGCTCGCGTGCGTGGCCCTGGTGGCCGGGTTCGATCTGTTGATCGCCGCGGCGGGCGGCCTGGCTCTGGCCGCGCTGCTGGGCCTGGGTGCCTGGGGACGGCACAGGGCGAGTCGGTCGGTGTGTTTGGGGATCGCTTGGCTGGTGGTCGGCGGACTGGCGGCCGTTGCGCCGGTGCTGGCACTCAGCGAGACGGCGAATCGCAACAACCGCTTTTTGGCCGCGGGCATCGTGGCGCTGGCTTCGTTGCTGGCAGCGGCCGTTGCGGGAATTCTCGGGCCAGCCCTGGCACGCGCGTTGCCTTTCTCCCGGCCGGCATCGCAGCCGACTGAAAGTGTCTCGGGGCCGGCGGACAGGCCGGTGACTGCTGCGGGACTTTTGTTGCTCGCGCCGCTTGCGGCCCTGTGCTTCGAGGTGGGCGTGTTTTTCGTGGTGTGGCGCACGCGAGCGCCTCTGCCTCGGGACGTGCGAGTCGTGCGCTCGATTTTCAGCGGGACTCTCACCGCACTTCTGCCCTGGAGCCTGTGCCGCGCCAGCCTCTTCTGGCCGCGTCTGTCCTGGCCCAAGGCTGGCGCAGCCGCGCTGTTGTCGTTCGGCGTTCCCACCGGGCTGCTGATTCGCGCGCGCTGGGCGCAGGATTTTCAGTTCGTGCAGTGGAACGAGGTGCGTGTGGTGCTGGAACTGGCCGCGGCCACGCTGGTCATGGCGTTGGTTCTGCGACGAAGTCCCGTCGCTGGCCGCCAATGGTTGCGGGTTGCGCTGCTGGCGGGCCTGCCGGTGCTCGCGGCTGCGACCGTGCTGGTGGCCAGCGAATCGGAGCCAGCGCGCAAGGCCGCCTCGGCGCATGCGGGATTCACCGGCGCACTGGTGGCCCTGGGCCAGCGCACCTTCGACTTTGACCACGACGGGTACTCACGTTTTTTTGGCGGCGGCGATTGCGACGACCGAGATCCCACGCGCAACCCCGGCGCCCAGGACTGGCCCGATGACGGCATCGATCAGGACTGCGACGGCAAGGACGCCAGCATCGAGTCGCTGCGCTCGCCGGCCTATCATCCGGTGCCAGCCTCGGTGCCGACTGACCTCAAATTCCTCTTCGTCACCATCGACACCCTGCGTGCCGATCACCTCGGCTGCTACGGCTATGGGCGTCCCACTTCGCCTGCGCTGGACCGGCTGGCCGGCGAAAGCGTGCTGTTCGAGAATGGCTGGGCGCACGCGCCGTCGACCCGCTACTCGATGCCGGCCATCGCCACCTCGCGCTGGCCATCAGCCATCAAGTGGGACGAGTCCATCTGGTGGCCGCGCATCGATCCCAGCATGCGCACCATCGGCGAGGCCCTGCACGATCTCGGCTACACGACCGCGGCCTTCTACGCCTATCTCTACTTCAACCGCGCTGACCGGCGCGGTTTCGAGCGAGGCATCGATTTTTACGACGACGAGTGCGCAGCCCTGCACACCAACGTCGGTGGTCCCGCGGAGTCGGTGGGATCTTCGGCGCGCCAGATGGCCGACAAGGGTATCGCATTTCTGCGCGAGCACGGGCAAGAGAAGTTCTTCCTGTGGATGCACTTCTATGACCCGCACCTCAACTACGAACGCCACCCCGAGGCGCCGGCCTTCGGCGATCGCCAGGCCGATCTTTACGACGGCGAGATCTGGTTCACCGACCATCACTTCGGCCGCGTGCTCGACGAGCTGAAAACCCTGGGCCTGTGGGACAAGACAGTTATTGTCGTCACCGGCGATCACGGCGAGTCGCTGGGCGAGCACGGCATCAACGCCCACGGCTATCATCTGTATGCGCCCCACACCAAGGTTCCCTTTATCGTGCACGTGCCCGGCCTGCTGCCGCGACACTCGGCGGTACCGGTGGGCCATGTGGACCTGGCGCCGACCTTGGTCAATCTGGCGCGCGGCCCGCACCAGCCGGGGTTTCTCGGTCGATCCATGGTGGACTTGCTGACCGGTGGCCAGGAGGGCTCGGCGCCACAGCCGGTATTTCAAGAGGTCAGCTACGAGGGCAACGTCAAGCGACGAGCGTGGGTCACGGGCAGCCATCATTTGATCTGGAACTGGACGCCGGACAACACCACCGAATGCTACGACCTAGTCCACGATGCGGCCGAATCGCGCGATCTGTGGGGAACGCCCGCCGGCGAGCCCGAGTGCACGCGGCTCAAGGCCGACCTGCGCACGCGCGTGGCGCTGCTTTCGTTGCCCGTGGGCTACGCCGAGAAGATCGCAGCGGGCGTGTCGGCCCCGGGCGCGCCAGCGCAGGCGCCCACTCATCCGCTTGACGCTCGCATCGGAGATGTCTTGCGCGTGACGGGCTACGATCTTTCGTCGTCTCAGGTTGCGCGCGGCGGTGATACCGAGCTGACGGTGTACTTCGAATCGCTGGCACCAGTGCCGCGTGGTTGGCGGCCTTTCTTCCACCTCAACGGCCCCGGCGACAGTTTCCGCAACCTCGACCATGCCCCGGTGGACGGCGCCTATCCCATCGAACGCTGGCAGCCCGGGCAGCACATTCGCGACCACCAGCGCATCAGTTTTCCCACCCACACACCGCCTGGCCTGTACACGATTTACGTGGGGTTGTTCAAGGGAGGGACGCGCATGCCGGTCACGCCGCCACAAGCCCAGGACGGCAAAGATCGCTTGCGCGTGACCACGATTTCAGGTGGAGTGAGAAGATGACCAGAAGGCATCGCCATGGCTGACCCCACCATCACTTGCCCCAACTGCCAGCGGGAAATCAAGCTGACCGAGTCGCTGGCCGCGCCCCTCGTCGAGGCCACACGCCGGGATTTCAACCAGCGGCTGGACTGCGTGAAGGCCGAAATGGCCGAGCGAGAGGCGGCGCTGCGCACCCGCGAAGAGCAGCTCGCCAAGGCGCGGGAAGGCATCAACGCCCAGGTGGAGGACAAGCTCAAGTGCGCGCGCGCCCAGATCGAGGCTGAGGCCGCCGCGCGGGCCAAGCGCGCGCTGGCGGGCGACATCGAGCAGAAGGCCAAGGAGATCGCCGACCTGCAGGACGTGCTCAAGCAGCGAGAGGGCAAGCTGGCCGAGGCACAGAAGGCGCAGGCCGAGTTGATTCGCAAGCAGCGCGATCTGGACGATGCCCGACGCGAACTGGAACTGACCGTGGAAAAGCGCGTGCAGCAAGGGCTGGAAACCACGCGCGCGCAGGCGCGCAAGGACGCCGAGGAGAAACTCGGCCTCAAGGTTCTGGAGAAGGAAGCAAACCATCGCCTCGATGCAGAGGACAGATCGAGGATCTCAAGCGCAGGGCCGAGCAAGGATCGCAGCAGCTTCAAGGCGAAGTGCAGGAACTGGAACTCGAGGCGTTGCTAAAGGCGAAGTTCCCCGTCGACGTCATCCAGCCCGTGCCCAAGGGCGAGCACGGCGGCGACGTGGTTCAACAGGTCAGGGGGGCCACGGGCCAGGACTGCGGTACTATCTTGTGGGAATCGAAGCGCACCAAAAACTGGAGCGACGGCTGGCTGGCCAAGCTGCGCGCCGACCAGCGCACGGCCAAGGCGGAGTTTTCGGTTCTGGTCAGTCAGGTGCTGCCCAAGGACGTGGACACCTTGGACTTCGTCGACAGCGTCTGGGTCGCGCACCCGCGCGCTGTGCTTCCTGTGGCGATCGCCTTGCGCCATTCGCTCATTGAGGTGGCGGCCGCCCGCCAGGCCAATCAGGGGCAGCAAGGCAAGATGGAGATGGTGTACCAGTACCTGACCGGCTCCACGTTTCGGCAACGCGTGCAGGCCATCGTGGAAGCCTTCTCATCCATGCAGGAAGACCTGGACCGCGAGCGCAAGGTCATCGGCAAGCAGTGGGCCAAGCGCGAGCAGCAGATCGAGCAGGTCATGCAATCCACAGTCGGGATGTACGGGGATCTGCAGGGCATCGCGGGCAAGTCTTTGCAAGAAATCGAAGGGCTCGATCTGAAAGCCCTTGGTGAAGTGGACGAAACAGAATGAGGTCTCCCGGCACAAGATTCCCTGGCTCGTCAGTACCGCGAATTTCTCGACTGGCCCGAGCTGTGCACGCGACTGGCCAGCCAGGCGCAGTCGTCGCGCGGAGCGATCGGCGTGTCAGGCCTTGCCCCTGTGTGAATCGGCAGCCGAGGCGCGCGAGCGCATGGCTGACGTGAGCGAGCTGCAAAACCTGTTGCGGCTGGGCGAATCGCTGCCTGCGCTGGGCTTTCCCGAGATCGAGACGCACCTGCAAGCCGTGGGGCAGGGCGTGCCGCTTGGGCCCGAGGAATTGCGCCAGGTGGCCGACTTCTGCGAGACCGCGGCGAGCGCCCGCCGCTACTACGGCCGTATCGCCAGTCAGGATTCACGCGCGCAGGCGCCGCGCATGTCCAAGCTGGCCGCGGGTCTCGATTACCACGACGATCTTGCGCGCATGGCGCGCGAAACCTTCGACGCCGCCGGCGAGTTGCGCGACGGGGCTTCACCCGATCTGGGCCGCTTGCGCCGCGAGCGCGACATGGCGGCGTCCCGCGTTCGCAGCGAGGCCGAGCGCCTGCTGCAGTCCGAAGAATACGCGCCCTTCCTGCAGGATCAGTTCGTGACCCTGCGCGAGGATCGCTTTGTGCTGCCGCTGCGCGCTTCGTTCAAGTCCATGGGCCTGGGCATCGTGCACGACACCTCGCGCACAGGCGAAACCGTGTTCGTCGAGCCGACCGTGCTGGTCGAGCTGAACAACCGGCTCAAGGTGGCTGAGATCGAGATCCGGCGCGAGAGCCGGCGCATCCTGGAAGAACTCGCGGGCGTGGTGTCGGAAGCGGCGGAAGGGCTGCGCCAGGATCGCGAGATTCTCGCGCGGCTCGACCTTCTGGCTGCCGCGGCTCGCCTGTCGGTGGCCTACGACGGCGCAGCAGTGGAGATCGTCGACGATCCCGTCGTCGATCTGCAGTCGCTGCGCCACCCGCTGCTGGCCTTGCGTGCAGTGGAATTGCGGTCGAAGGTCACGCCCAACGATGTGGCGCTGGGACCGGTTCCCAACCGCAGCACAGCCAAGGCGCTGGTGGTCAGCGGGCCCAATGCCGGCGGCAAGACCGTGCTGCTCAAGTCGGTGGGTTTGGCTGCGCTGCTGGCGCGCGCGGGATTGCCGGTGCCGGCCGCGCCCGGAAGCCGCGTGGGTTTCTTTCACCAGGTTCTGGCCGACATCGGCGACCAGCAGTCGGTCATGGGCGATCTGTCGACCTTCTCGGCCCACCTGGCGAATCTGTCGGGCATTCTCGATCTCGCCCAGTCGGCCAGCGACGAGAACGTGCTGATTCTTTGTGACGAGCTGATGGTGGGCACGCACCCCGAACAGGGCGCGGCCCTGGCGCGGGCCATGCTGGAGGTGTTGGCCGATGCGCCTGGTTTGGTGCTGGTGACCACCCACTTCGACAGCCTGAAGGCGTTGGCCGAGACCGACACGCGCTTCCGCAACGCGGGCATGGAATACGATCTGCAGAAGCTGCGGCCGACTTTCCGGCTCAAAGATGGCGTGCCCGGCCGCTCGTATGCCTTCGACATTGCCGCGCGCATCGGCATGCCGGCTGCGGTGCTCGACCGGGCGCGCGTGCTCATGGACGCCGGCAACCTGGGTCTGGAAGAGACGTTGCGCAACCTGCAGGAGCGCGAGCAGGCGCTCGAACGATCAAATCAGGCGCTGGAAACGG
Source organism: uncultured delta proteobacterium (assembly GCA_963758155.1). Classification (GTDB taxonomy): domain Bacteria; phylum Myxococcota_A; class Polyangia; order Fen-1088; family Fen-1088; genus Fen-1137. Next base: position 92,985 of record CAVWUP010000011.1, on the reverse strand, counting down.
CTCGGCGCGAGCTGGAGCAGGCCAAAGAAGATCTCGCCGCCCAGGCCGAGGCATCGGAAGAAGCCACGGCCGCGCTCAGCCGGCGCGAACGCGAATTGGCCGTGCGTTCGCGCGAGGCCGTCGACGCGGCGGTGCGGGAGGCGCGGGATGCTATCACGGAGATCGTACGTGAGGCCAAGCGCACGCGGACCGCGCAGGCCGTTGAGGCCGCGCGAGCCGCGCTGGACCGCAAGGCCAAGGAAGCCACCGCGGCGTTGCCCGAGGCAGAGCCGCTCGATGTGACCAAGCTGCGCCAAGCCCTGGCCAATCGCGCGCTGGGCGTGTCCGCGACGAGCAAGAAAGCCAGCGCATCGTTCGCCAAGGCCAGCGAGCGACCAGACGAGCCTGTGTCTATGCAGACCGGCGCCAACACGCTCGATTTGCGCGGCCAGCGCGCCGACGAAGCCCTGGCTGAGTTGGAGGCGTTTCTCGATCGCACGGCGCTGGAGGGCGCTGACGTCGTCTTCGTCATCCACGGCCACGGCACAGGGGCGCTTCGCAAGGTGGTGCGCGAATACCTGGCGACTTCGCCCTATGTCGAGCGTTTTCGGCCCGGCGGAAAGGGCGAGGGTGGCGACGGGGTCAGCGTGGTGTCGCTACGAGGCTAGTCGATGACGGTAAAGACCAAGGAGAGACTGATCGGCGCTTTGCTGCTGGTCGCGCTGGTGCTCGCGGCGATACCCGCGCTGGTGCAGCTCAGCTGGCACCTGCGCCTCTTCGCGGGCCGCGCCGGCTTCCTGCTTGACCTCGAGTGGATGGAAGGCGGCATGCTCATCCACGCGCAGCGGCTCGCGACGGGGCAGGGGATCTATGTCAAGCCGACCCTGGATTTCGTCCCTTACCTCTACACGCCGCTCTATCCCGCGCTGCTGGCCTTGCTGTCGTTCGTGTTTCCCCTGGGCTATCTGCTCGGGCGCGTGGTTTCGTTGCTGGCGCTTCTGGCGGCGCTGGTTCTGCTGGGCTCGCTGGTGGCGCGCGAGGCGCACGGGCTGACACGAGGCCGCCGCTTGTCGACAGCGCTCATCGGCATGGCCGGCGCGGCGGCCGTGGTGGCAGCCTTTGACCTGACTGGCGGTTTCTACGATCTGGTGCGCGCCGACAGCTTGGTGTTGGCGCTGGAGGCGCTGACCTTGTGGCTGATGGTGCGCGGGAGCACCTGGAAGAGCGCGGCGGTCGCAGGATTGGTGATAGCCACGGCATTTTTCACCAAGCAAACCGCCAGCATCATGGGCGTGGGCCTGGGCATCGGCCTTCTCATCGTCAACTGGCGGCGCGGTCTGGTCTATGGCGCCACGGCTGCAGCGGCCCTGGCAGCAGGTGTCGGTCTTCTGGTCAAGACCTCGGACGGCTGGTTCTGGACGTACATCTTCAAGTTGCACCAGAGCCACGGCTATCGCTGGGGCGTCATCTGGGGCCTCGTGTTGCCCGACACGCTCAAGTACCTGTGGCCGGCCGTTGCGGCGCTGGTCGTCGCCACCGTGGTTCTGGCCTGGCGGCGCCAGTTGCGGCGCACCGACATCCTGCTGTGGGTGGCGGCGCTCGCCGGCGTGGCAGCGGCCGGGATCGGCTACTCGACGCGATGGGCGTTCTTCAACGCCTATATTCCAGGGATCTTCTTTCCCGCGGTGGCAGCCTCGGTGTTGTCCGGTCGGCTGCTGCTGCATGCACTCGACGCTCGTCGCTGGCTGGTGGCTGTGCCGACCTGTGCAGTCTTGCTGGGCCTGGCCTGGCAGAACCAGCACGTCGCGCGTCCGCCGCTCGCCGCTCACGTTCCCCGGCGGTCAGACACCGTCGCTGCGGAACGCCTGCTGGATCGTCTGCGCAGCGTGCCTGGCCCTGTCTTCATTCCTTTTCACACGTACTACGGCGCGCTGGCAGGCAAGCGGACTTTTGTCCATCGCATGGGCATTCGCGACGCCGAAATGGGGCTGGGCCGGCCCGAAGGCCTGGACCGGGCTCTGCGCGATCAATTCTTTTCGGCCATCGTGCTCGACTGGAAGGCCATTCCAGGCGAGTTTCCCTTTGTCGATTCTCGCTACCATCCGTGGCTGTCCCTGCGCGAAGGCGTAGATTCGGTGCGCATGTTCGCCGGCGCCCAGACTTCCCCCAACGCGCTGTTGATTCCCACGCGCGAGCCGCCACCCCTTCCGCATGGTGGCCGTCGTCTGGCCGACTTCGAGGCTGGCACCTGGCAGATGTTTGTCGCCGAGGGACAGGCCTTTGGAAACAAGCCCGCGCCTGCGCCTCCCGACATGTTCGGCCGCTTTGCCGCGGATTCCACGCGCCTGGGCCCGGCCGCGCAGGGGGCATTGCGTTCCGCACCTTTCACGCTTGCGGAATCGCACCTGCGTTTCGTGCTGTCCGGTGCCGCCGATCCAGCGTTGCGTGTGGTCTTGCTCGACGAGGGCAAGGTCGTGCGCACGGCATCGCCCAATGGCGCAGCTGCCGTGGTCGACTGGGACACCAGCGAGCTTGTGGGCCGATCTGTCGTATTGCTGGTGGAAGACCAGTCGCCCACCGGCGGGCTCGTCGTCGACGAGATTGTTGCGTACTGAACTAGCCCGCCCGGGTGATGGTCGAAGTAGTAGGTCTCGGAGCGCGCCCGGCTCGACCAATCCGCAAGCGGTTGCGGAAAAGTCGCGACCAAACCGCAAGCATCTGCGGTAAAGTCGTCTTCGTGAAGCGCACGCAAGCCAAAGCCATCGAGCGGGACCTCGACAAGAAGATGGTCTTGCTGTCCGGTCCTCAATTGGTGGGCGACCTGCGCGTGGAAAGCGAAAGTAAGGGTCTCGCGATTCTGCGAGCGTTTGACTGGCTAGAACAACTCGAACGCCCCACGCGCTGACACGTTCCCTTCTTCTCATCCGCCTCAGCGGACTCTGTGTCTCTGTGGGAAACAGCTAACTTCGATCCACTGCCCCTGCTATGCCGGTCAACGTCCCGGTCCCGCGGGGCGGGGATGGACGCCGGTCATGACGAAGAGATGCTCGCCAAAGCGACCGCCGGGGTGGTGGTCGAAGTAGTAGTAGGTTTCGGAACGCGCGGCTCCGATTCTTTGCTGGTTGATGAGCGCGTCGACCAGGAGCGCATCGCGCTCGTCTGAATCGGAGCTGTCGGCAAAGCGCTGTCTTGCTTCGCGCGCCAGGGCCTCGGCGAGCGACGGGTCGTCCTTTACATGCGCGCGGATCTGTTGCATCAGGCTCGACTCATCGAGGACGGGGCGGCCAGTGTCAGCCATTTCTGCGTCCTGTTTTGGCTTTGCTAGCGCCAGGCGAGGAGGGGGCACGGACTGGACAACCTGCACGCTGGTGTCGCCTGCATTCTTCGATGCCTTGGGGCGCGGGTGGCTCCTCTGCCAATAGAGGGCGAGCGCGCAGGCCAAGACCGCCAGGAAAAACGCGATATGCTGAGCCCGTCGCATGACGCTGCTCTATTGACGCTGGCCCGGTCCCGCGGGCGTGGGATGAACCCCGGTCGTGGCAGCAACATGCGCGGAGTAGGGGCCGTCAGGGTAGCGCGCGAGGAATTGGTAGGCGTGCGAGCGGGCCGCGCCGATGCGATCGAGGTTGATGAGCGCTTGAATGGCCAGGGCTCGCCGCTCTTCGGCGAACGGCGAATCGGCGAATCGTTGCTCGCCCTCGTTGGCGAGCGCCAGGGCCGAGGCCGGATTGGGTTTCAGCTCGCCGCGCAACCTCTCCATCAGCGACGCCTCGTCGAGTGCCGGTGCTGTCGTCATCGCAACCTGCTGGCTGGTGCTCGCGCAGGCCGCCACGACCAATGTCAACGCCAGCCATCGAACGGCCGTCGATCTGGTCATCTAATAGTGCGTGTAGCAAGTATGGGCGTCGGCCCAGGTCTTTACGTTGGCCTTGCCGTTGGCCCAGTTGAAGGCTGCGGCGGTGTCCGAGAAGGCCCATCCTTGAGCGCCGGCGTAGCCCTCCGCAAACCAGTCGTCGACGAGTTTGCCGTAGGTGGCGCCGCCGAACGCGAGCCCAGTCGTGTCGCTGGCCGGATTGAGGGGAAACTCGCCCACCACCACCTGCTTGTCATCCACGTGGTAGTAGGACGGGGGGTTGGTGTGAGGGAAATACTGGTCGACCCAGCCGTACCAATGGAAGTCGTAGAAATCGAGGCCGACATTGCTCCAGGCCTTGGCCCATTTCACCGCGGCGCTGCCTACCGTGACCGGAGCACTGCTGGCGCCGTGCAAAGCCGTGACCACGTCCTTCACGAAGGTTTCCATTTGCGCAAAGGTCAGGGTCGTCGTGGTTTGGCCGCTACTGCCCGTCATTGTTGGGTCGAATGCTTGATCTCCGTAGGGATCTGAACCTGCTGCGATGGACCACTCGGGCTCGTTGATCACGTCCCAGGCCACCATGCGATCCTTGTTGGGGCTGGATTCAACTGCCTGAGCGACAGGAATCACGACATTGTTGATGAGAGCGGCCCGCTTGGTGGCGTCGGTGGCGATGGGCTGGAGCCCGACGATGGTGATGCCGCTGTCGGTGTAGTCAGCGTAGAAGTCGTTGAAAGAGAACAGGGTGAGTTTGATGTGCATGTCGAGGGTGGCTGCGATATCCAGTGCCGCGTTGACGTCGGCCACCAGCGTGCTGCCCACGCCCGACGGTGTCTTGCTGCTATCGAGCTTGATGCCGTCCCCGCGAAGATCCGGGAACATCCACCAGCGAACGACGTCCACGCCGTTGTTCTTCATGTCGGTGAGGTCGGTTGTACGGGCGGCCTTGGCGCCCGCGACGCCCTGCTGATTCCAGGCCGAGATGCCGCCGAAGTCACCGCCATAGTACGACCAGGCGTAGTTGACCCCGTACATGAAGCGCTTCTTGCAGTTGATCGTCACGCCGCCGTTGGGCGCGGGGCACGTGTCAGCGGAAGCGGAGCAAGTCCCGGTTCCGCTGCCTGTGCTAGTGGATCCACCGCTGGCCGATCCGCCCGCGCCTCCGGCGGATCCGCCAGAGCCCTTTGCGCCGCCCGTGCTGCCCGATGAACCACCCTTGCCGGCAGTTCCACCGCTGCCAGCGGCGCTGTTGCCGCCGCTGCCCGTGAAGCCTCCGGTGGCAGAGGCAGTGCTGCCTCCGTTTGATCCGCCCGCACTCGTCGATCCGCCGGCGCTTGTCGATCCGGCAGATCCCTTTGAACCGCCGGCACTGGTCGAGCCGCCAGCGCTGGTAGCCCCGCCAGACGCACCGGCGCCGCCGGTCGTTCCACCGCCACCCGTCGAGCGGCTGCCACCGCTGCCGGCGCTGATACTTCCAGCTGCAGCGTTTCCTCCGCTGCCAGCGGACGAAGTTCCACCGCTTGTGCCTGCCACGCTGCCGGCAGGTCCGATGGTACCGCTCTGTCCAGCCGCTGCGCTGCCGCCAGAAGCGCTTTGGCCGCCGGTGTGCGAACCACCAGTTGAGGTCGCGCCACCGCCAGAGCCCCCGTTGTTTGAAATCTCGCACGCAGTTGTGGCCAGGGCCGCTGCGCACACGACCGTGGAAAGGGATTGAATGAACTTCATGAGGCGAAGCTAACCACGGCTGGTATCCCGCGCTCAACCGGGATTTGCCTGACCCTGACTGCACGCAACAAACCCGATTCTGCGATCGCCGTCGCCGGCCGCGTCGCATTTTTGCTGGCTTTTGTGTTTTCGTTTCCTCTAATGTGTTGTCGAATATGATTTTTCTGGAGGAACCATGAAGAAGCCGTTGCTACTTGTCGTTATCTTGGGCCTTGGCGCTTGCACTTCTGCCGGAAGTGGGGACAACAACGTCTCCAAGGCTGATGCGGCTGGTGGCAGCACCGGGTTGGCCGGCAACAGCGGCGCGGCTGGCAGCGGCGGGAGTGAAATGACAGGCGGTTCACCCGGCAGCGCAGGCGCGGCCCAGACGGGCGGCGTGAGCAACCCGGGCGGGACCACCAGCTCGGCAGGTGCAACCGGCGCAGCCGGGACCACGAGCTTTGCAGGCACGACCAGCGCAGCGGGGACCAGCAGCGCCGGTGGTTCGTCTAGCCTCGGCGGCACGACGGCCGCGGGCGGGACAACCAACGTTGCGGGAACCAGCGGCAGTGCCGGCGCGAGTGCCTCGGGCGGCGCGACGAGTCCCGGCGGTTCCACGGGCACCGGAGGAGCCAAGGGAGGCACTATCGCCAGTGGCGGTTCCAGCAGCAGCGGGGGAGCCACAGCCACCGCGGGCAAGACTGGCGCGGGGGGTGCCACCAGCAGCGGCGGCGCCACCGGTGGCAAGACCGGCTCGGGCGGATCCAGCAGCAGCGGGGGAGCCACCGGAGGCAGCACGGGCGGTTCCACCAGCGCTGGGGGATCGACGGGCAGCGGCAACACTGGCGTGTGCAACTTCGCCAGCGGCCTGAATGTGGCCTGGGTTCAGTTTGCCGGCGACGTCCCCAACCCGAACCTCACTACCTTCAATACCATCTTCAAGAACACCTACAATGCTGGTGGGCGCGTGATCCGATGGTGGTTCCACACCAACGGAACCGTGACCCCTGGTTACGACTCGAGTGGCCTGGCTGTGCAGCTTCCCGCGTCCCACACCGCCGGCGTCAAGGCCATCCTGAACGCCGCGGCTACCAACAAGGTGGCCATCAACATCAGCCTTTGGTCGTTCGACATGCTCCAGGGCAGCGAAAGCATCCCGGCCGCAACCTTGGCAAACAACAAGTCCCTGCTGGAGAACGACACCAACCGCCAAGCCTACATCACCAACTACCTCACGCCGCTCGTCACCGCGCTCAAGGGCACTCCCGGCTTGTACTCCTACGAAATCTTCAACGAGCCAGAAGGCATGGGTCCGAGCGGTTGGGCGACCGGAGGCAGGACCACGGAAGCGTACATTCAAAAGACCGTGAACTGGCTTGCCGCGGCGATTCACACAGCCGATCCGACGGCGTTGGTCACCAATGGCGCTCAGACCTTCGACTACTGCTCGAATGGGGTGAGCGGCAAGACCAACGATTACTCGGACACGGCTCTACGGGGCGCTGGCGGAAAGCAAAACGGTACGCTCGATTTCTACGAGGTTCATTACTACACGGTGAATGGCGCGTCCGATTCCTGCTTCACCTATCCGGCATCTCATTGGGGTCTCACGGATAAGAAACTCGTGATGGGTGAGTTCGCGGCCGCCGCCACCGATGGCACCGCGCTGAACGACTTGTACACAAAGATCTACAGCAACGGCTACGACGGCGCATGGGCTTGGTCGTACGACGCTGACTACGTGTGGCCCGCGATGCAGACGCCAATGCAGAACCTCTATACCGCCCAGACGGCGATCATTAACGCCTGTCCCTGATGAACAAGGGCTTTTCCAAAGTGGCGGTTCGGGCCTTGATCGTTGGTGGCGTTGCGGTCGTCGCCTTGGTGACGGCCGCGCGTCGGTGCGACCAGCCCACGCGCGAGCCGGGGCAAGAGAACGCCGTCGCGTCCTCTTCACCGGCTCCTCAGCCCGTGCCGGCCGCAAGGCCTCGCCCGCCTGCGCTGCTGCCTCCCACTCCGGCGGCCGCACCGTCGTCAGCACCTACGGCTTCCCTCGGCGAGGCCCAGCTCATGGCGCAGCTTCGCAGCATAAAGGACAGCAATCCCGCGGCGGCCATCGATCTCGCGCGCGATGGAAATCGCCGCTTCCCTGACAGCGTGGACGCGCCCGAGCGCCATTCGATTCTCATCCATGCCCTGGCCGACGCCGAGCGGCGTTCCGAAGCGCGCGGCGAAGCCGAGCACATGGTGAACCACTATCCCGACTCGGAATGGGTGCGCGAGGTCGAGCGCTTCACCGGGGCGCATCGCCATCGCAACATTCGAGTCAACGACGCCGGCGAACTCGTGTACTACTAAGGTTTGCCTTTTCTGGGCCTGAGAACCAGCCGGTCACATGGCCGCCGGGGCGGGATACCGGCAGTGGCGTTGCTGCCGGTGGTGGCGCCGAGCAGGCAGCGCACGGCAGCCAGATTCATGTTGCGCGTGCGCGGCGAGCGCCCGTTGCGGACCAGGCCAAGCAAGAAGCTCGATATCGGTGGACGTGGCATCAGCGGGCGCTTTGTCGGTGTGGGCGAGAAAGCATCGGGCGAAACCGTATTCGGCCGCAGCCCGCGCAGCTCCACGTGGATCTTCATGCAATCCTACCCGCGGGCACTCACGAGGCCGACGTGCGCCCGGACAGCTGGGCTGAGTTGACGTCCTACTTGGCGAGCCACACGACCTGGTTCGGACCGCTGCGGCCCCAGTAAAGAGCAGTGGCGTCTTGGTAAAGCGTGTAGGCCTCGGACTGGCCAATTGCAAGAACGGTCTGGGTGCCGGTGCAGTTGCTCGCCGCGCATCGGGACAGGGTTCCCGCGGTGTCAAGCCAATAGATGCCGTTCGGAACCTCTGTGGCAGCTTGTAGCATTGCGGAGAGTGAGAATGTAATGTCGCCACCAGCTGTGGGGCCACTGTTCCCAGACCGAGGGGAAGCGGCACGCGATAGAGCTTGCCAAGAGAATGCCTCCGATAATCGAGCGCGCTCGGCGTTCAAAATGGAAAGGTGGATTCGACCTTGGGGGATCGCGAGGAGCGCGGGCTGGCCGGGGCATGGGATTTGTTGGGTGGCCCGGCTGGATCACCATTTCGCCGCTGGTGAAGCGTCGGCGTTGCCGCGTTTCTTGCCACGCAGCGCTTTGTCAGGTGGCGCGACGACCTTCTTGGGTTTGGCGGCAGTCACATCGTGAGGGGCGCGGTCGCGTTCCTCGCTGGCAGTCGATCGCGGGGCAGGGTCGAGGCGAACCTGCGTGGGGAGGCTGTCGTCAGGCCCAAGCGAAATCGTCCTGGTCTGGTGCCCCGGCGCCCAGACCCGAAGGACGTGAGACTCGCGATCGGCCGGCACGGTGGTGTGAAGACGGCCGTTCACCGGTGTGCTGTTGTCGAGAGACAGAGCTGCTTCCGATGGGATCGCCGTGACGTCGATGGTTCTCGTGGGCAGGGGAGCGGGCTCGGGCGTCTGGGCCCGAGCGGGGGGTGACGTGGCGGTGGTCTTGGCAGGGACGGCCGGCGATGGATTGCGCTGCAAGACCCAAACAACAACACCGAGAAGTACGATGCCGGCTGCGGTCACGCCGATGAAAAGGCGACGCCCACTCGATCCGCGTGTTTCGGCAGCGGTGGTCGAGGCGTCGCTCGGGGGTCGTCGGCTGGCTGCCGCCAGCCGCTCCTCCCCGGTGGGAAGCAGCCTGGTGCCAACGGCCGGCCCCGATGGCGTCGAGGGGGGCCGTGCCGGGCCTTGAGAAACGACACTGGATTCGACCGCCGGTAGCACGGCCGTCGTTGAATGGTGGCGAAAGGCGTCCCCCATGGTGAGGCGGACCTTGTCGCTGGCGAAGGCCAAGAGCGCCGCCCCAACCTCCAGCAGCGAGGGAAAGCGCTGTTCAGGAACAGGCGCCAGCATGCACATCACGATCTCTTCCAGCGCCGGCGGACAGTCAGGCCGGTACTCCCGGGGCGGCACAATCGCGCGAGTCGCGATGTTGTGGAGGACCTCGAAAGGATTCTCGCCCGGGTGGCCCCGCGTTCCCGTCAGCATCTCGTACACGATGAGGCCCAGGGCGTACTGATCGCTTCGGTGGTCCACTGCACGCGCACCGCGGGCCTGTTCGGGGGACATATAGGCGGCCGTGCCCAGCACCGTCATGGTCCCGGTCAGCGCCACAGACGACGCGTCTCCGATCAGCTTCGAGACACCAAAGTCGAGCACCTTGGGACTGAGCTCGCTCCACGATCCTTGCGTGAGGAAGATGTTCTCCGGCTTGAGATCGCGGTGAACAATTCCGTGGGCATGACCCGCTGCTACGGCCGAAATGACCGGCAGGATGATGTCCATCGTTTCGATGATCTCCAGGTGCCCGCGGCTGGCCAGTAGACTACCCAGGGTGAGCCCTTCGAGAAACTCCATCACCATGTACGGTATCTCACCGTCGGTGCCGACGTCGGTTACCCGTACAACGTTGGGATGGTTGATCCGTGCGGCAACCTCAGCCTCACGCAGGAAGCGTGCACGCGCCTCGGGGATCTGCGCGATGGAGGCAAGCAATGTCTTGATCGCGAAGCGCTTCTTTAGGCCAGGATGGAAGGCCTCATAGACGGTTCCCATTCCGCCCTCGCCAATTATCCGCACGATCTGGTAGCGGGCCAGGACTTGGCCGGGTTGCAGATGATAGTTCGCGTCCATCCTTTCGAGCCGGCAGGAGGATATCAGGGCATCTGGCGCCGCACAACGCGCCGGCTCTCGCCAGACTGCGGGAGCTGGTTGCGTGCGCGCGGGAGGTTTTGAGTAAATCCGCCCACTTAGACCCGCACTTTGGCGGAGATTGCGCAGCCGTGCGATGCTCCGTCGCGATGAAAACATCGCCCCGTCCTGCCGAGAAGTTGTTGCCCACGCCACGAGAGATCGTCGCGCACCTGGATCGCCATGTGATCGGCCAGGAACGGGCCAAGCGCACGGTGGCCATCGCCGCCTACAATCACCTCAAGCGCTGCGAGCACAAGACAGTAGCCGGCAAGCGCCTCATCAAGAAGTCGAACCTGCTTCTCATCGGCCCCACCGGCTGCGGCAAGACGCACATCGCGCGCACCCTGGCCGAGTTTCTCGACGTGCCTTTCGCTGTCGCCGACGCGACGGAGTACACCGAGGCCGGCTACTACGGCAAGGACGTGGAGGTGATGATCGCCGAGCTGCTGCACAAGTGCGGCCAGAACGTCGAGGAGGCCCAACGGGGCATAGTGTTCATCGACGAGGTGGACAAGATCGCCCGCCGCACGCACAGTGCGCGCACTGGCGCAGGCGCGCGCGACATCGGCGGCGAAGGCGTGCAGCAGGGATTGCTCAAGTTGCTGGAAGGCCGTGAGATCTTCGTGCCGCAGAACCTGACGCAGCACTGGAACAAGCACGACTTCACCCCGGTCGACACACAAGACATTCTGTTCATCGCCGCCGGGACGTTCACCGATCTGCGCCTTTATCAGGAAAGCCGCACGGTCGGGTTCGGCAGCGCGGGCAGCGACGGCCGGCGCCAGCCGCCCATCACCGAGAAGGAACTGCTCGACTACGGTCTTCTCGCCGAGTTTCTCGGCCGGCTTCCCGTGCGCGTCGAATTGGACCCGCTGTCGAAAGATGACCTCTTCCAGATCTTGACCGTGCCGTCGGATTCCGTGGTGCGGGAGTATCAGGCCCTGCTCAAGATGGACGGCGTGGACCTGCGCTTCGAGGACGAGGCGCTGCACGAAGTGGTGCAGTATTCCCTGCGGCGCAAGACCGGCGCGCGCACGCTGCGTGCCCTGGTCGAAGAAATCTGCCACGAGGTGATGTTCGAGGCGCCTGAGCGGCGGGGCGAAACCATCGTGATTGACGCCGAGACAGCCGCGGCACGACTGGGACGCTTGGGCGAGGGCGCCGGTGCGCGCGATTAGCTACCCCATGTCGGGAGATTTCCGGCGCAGATCGGCCCGCGTGGGCGGTAGCGGTAGCGTGAGCGATGAGCGGAAAGCGGCTAGCGTGGGCGGTAGCGGTAGCGTGAGCGTGAGCGACCGGCGTGCAGCGGGCTGCGTGGGCGACTTGCGTGAGCGGTCCTGCTTCGCGCTTCGCGCGCCCCTCTGGCCCGCGTTGCCGGCCCCCCGCGTCCCGCCCACGAACTCGCTAACGCCCACGCGACCCGCGATCCGCGGCCGGGCTTCCCCCTTTGACGGCGGCCGTGAGGCATTCCCATGAAGATCAGTGAACTTTTCGGCAAAGGCCGTCCGATCTTTTCCTTCGAGGTCTACCCACCCAAGACCGAGGCTGGCGCCGCGACTTTGCAGCGCACCCTCGCCGAGCTGACCGACCTCGCCCCGGCTTTCGTCTCGGTCACCTACGGCGCGGGCGGCTCGACCCGCGATCGCACGGTCGAGCTGGTGAGCCGCGTCCAGCATGAGCACGGTCTTCTGGCCATGGCCCATCTGACCGGCATCGCGTGCGGACGGGCCGAGATGGCAGCGCTGGTGGCACGTCTGGTCGACGCCGGAATCGAGAATCTCATTCTGCTACGAGGCGATCCGCCCGCCGGCGTGGACAACTTCGTGCCGCCCGCCGATGGCTTCGCGCACGCATCGGATCTGGTGGCTTTCATCCGGCAGCAGTACGGCGATCGCCTGTGCCTGGCCGCTGCGGGCTATCCCGAGGGCCATCCCCAGTGTCGCGACTTGGCGCTCGACATGCAGCACCTTGTGACCAAGGTGCGCGCCGGCGTGGACTTCATCATCACGCAGATCTTCTTCAACAACCGCTTCTATTTCGACTTCGTGGCGCGCGCGCGCGCGGCCGGCATCACCGTGCCCATCATTCCCGGCATCATGCCCATCACCGACGTGGCGCAGATCCAGCGCATGACCAAGATGTGCGGGGCCAGCATCCCGGCCGTCCTGCGGGCCGAGCTGGAAAGACGCCGCAGCGATGCCGTGGCGGTGACCCAACTGGGCGTGGCCCAGGCCACCGCCCAGTGCGTGGATTTGCTTCTGGGCGGCGCCCCCGGGGTGCACTTCTACACGCTGAACCAGTCGCCCGCGACGCGCATGATCCTGACGGCCCTGTACGCCCGCGGCGGTTGACTACTTCAGTTCTTCGTCGACGATGCGCTTGACCGTGGCTGGGTCGAAATGGCCCTTGTGCGCCTTCATGATCTCGCCCATGACCCTGCCTGCCAGCTTGGGGTCCTTGCCGCCCAGCTTGGTGATGGTTTCTTTGACGGCAGCGCGGACTTCGTCGTCGCTGGCAGCCTTGGGCAAGAAGCGCGAGCAGAACTCGATCTCGAAGTCGATTTGCGGCAGGTGCTCGGCACCCCGCTCGCCCAGGGCCGCGTATTCTTCGCGCGCCTTGCGCATTTGCTTTTGGTAGGCGATGACCACGTCCAACCACAGGGCATCGTCGAGCGGTCCCTTGAAGCCAGCCGCGGTTCGGCGCTCCATGTGCTTGGTCTTGATCATGCGAATGCAATCGGCCGTGCGGCTGTCTTTGGCGCGCATGGCGGCCTTGAGCAGGTCTTGAAGCTCGGTTTCTATGGCCATGGTCGTGTCCTCTTTTGCACCTCCGAGTTTGCCTCCCATCACCTCGGCCGTGAAGCAGATTCACACCACCCGCACGCATTTTCGCCACGCTCCGGCCGCACGCAGGCGTCGATAGCCGGCTCAAGCAGGTACCTGCGCGCCCGAAGGCGCCTTGAAACAGCCCAAATCCCGTGGTCTGCGCCGTCCTTGCGCCAAGCCCGGCCGGGCTGGCCATTGGCCCGCCGATTGCTGGGATACTTGCCAGGAACAGATAGCTCCTTGAGGTTGCCCATGCACCGTCTTGCAGAACCGCTCGCCCTGGCCGTGGTCGCCTGGTGCGTCGCGGGCTTGGAACGCCCGGCTGTTGGGCAGGAAGAGAGCGGGGAAAACTATCAAGTCGAAGTCGCCGACCAAGGGCAGCAAGTGCCGCCGCCCGACTACGGCCCCCCACCCAGCAACGCGGCCGAAGCCGAACCTGCACCTCCGCCGATTCCCCCCAACGCAGAGGGAGCGCCGGTCGCGGTCCCGGGTGGTGGCTACTGCTATGTTGGGCCTCATCCGGTCGACACGCGCGTCTCAGCCTCGGGGCCATGGGACGACACGCCGGGCGCGCACATGCACGCGTACCCGCCCATTGATTTGCGGCTCTTTGAGTTGAGAGACGGCTGCTACTACTTCGTCGGGGATCCGCGCGACTTCGGCTACGTGGGACCGACCTACAGCTACTACGGCGCGCACCCGATCCAGGACGTCGACGGCGGCGGTTGGTGCTTCATGATCGGGCCGCACACGCATCTGTGGCGGCCCTGGTCGACGAACTTCGCCTTGGTGGGTTCCTGGTATTACTGGGAAGGGGCGTATGACCCGTACTTCTGGGCGTACTGGCCCTACTATTCCTTCTATTACCGGAGCTATTATCCCCACTACTACGTCGGCGGCGCTTTTTATCGCGGCGGATACGCGGTGGCGCCGCCCATCAAACGCGTGCCTCCGCCCGCTCACGTGGCCGGCACGCCGGCATCCGGTTCGCAAGCCTGGCGCTCCTCGCCCGCAGCCGCAGGCGGCTGGCGGGGCTCACAGTCGGTGTCGCGGCCAAACCTGGGTGGCGGTGCGCCGGTCGCCCCGTATCGAGCCGCCGCGCCGGTTGGCCCGGCTGTTCTCTCCCGACCCGCGGCCCCGACTCCAGCAGCCGCTGCGTACCGACCGGCAGCCCCGGCCCCGGCTGTTGCGCCATCACGGCCCGCAGCCCCGGCCGCGCGCTCCTTCGGTGGCGGATTCTCGCGCGGCGGAGGCCGTCGGCGGTAGACGGGACCGTTCACGGGTCGGAACCAGGTCGGCCCGCGTGAGCGGCAGCGTGGGCGATAGCGACCAGCGCGGTGCGGTTTGCGTGGGCGGCTTGCGCGTGCGGCCCGCGGCACGCGATCCGCAGATCGCCCCCCGGACTCGCTCACGCCCTCGTCCACGCGACCCGCGAGCCGCCCTACGCGGCCCGGCTATTGGGCCGGCTTCACGTTCACCAGCGTAAACACATAGTCTTGGAAATCGCCGTCCCCGTCCTCGTCGACGACCACCAGCAAGGCGTCGGGGACCGGCGCGCCGCCTCGACTGCGCAGGGGATAGACGCGCATCGCGTGCTTGGCGCCGTCGCTGTTGCGCTGGTCCTCCGAATAGAGCGTGCGCTTGGGCAGCTTGACGAAGATCCCGAAGGCCGAATCGCCTGGGTCGAAACTGGTCTGCCCTTCACCTTCCAGCTCGGGGTTGAGCGTCTGGTTGTGTCCCTTGGCGATGTTGCCCATGGGCTTGGTGACCAGCTTCCCGTTCTGCATGGAATAGGTGCCGTACGAGGAAACTTCGTCTTGCGAGTAGCGCGCGACCACGTATAAACCCACGTTGCCGGGCTTGGCATGTTGGAACAGCCCTGACAACCCTTGGCCGCCGGTCTCCGACCCCGAAGTGGCCAACGCCTTCTCCGGTGCGTAGCCCAGCGTATCGAGGATCTGCTGTACAGGAGGCTCGCTCGACAGGTCGGTCCCCTTGGTGACCAAGGCCGACATGTCACAGGGCGGGCCGTCGTCGTCGCCTGAACGCACGATGCGCAGGCGCGCCCGATGCACGCCTGGCTCGGCGTCAGCGGGCGGTGCAAAGCCCACGCTGACCGTCACCGACAGACTGGGTCGCAACAAGATCGGCAGGGGAGGCAAGTTGGTCAGTTTGAAGGTGGCGGCCTGGCTCCCCACGATGATGAGGTCGGCCACGGCGACCGATTCGTCGCCCGTGTTCCTGATGGTCACCGACTCGCTCGCGCTGGCCACACCGCGCACGCCGGAAAAGAACAGCTCCAGCGGCAGAACCTCGAGCGGCTCGCGCATCTTTTCCAGACGCGGAGGGGCCGGCGACGGCGCCTCGGTCTTTCCCGGCGGCTTGGGCGCTGTCGCGCATGAGAAGTTCAGCAGACCAGCGAGCAGCAACCAGCGGCGCATTCCAACCATGGGCAGCATTGGGCCAGGTTAAGGCTTTTCGCTCAATCTGGCTACTGGTGCTCAGTTGTTCCCGTGCGGGAAGAAGGAATCGTCGTAGCTGAACTGGGTCAAGTGATCGAACGTGATGGCGCCGAACAGGTTGACCGCCACGGACCACACCAAGAGTGCTTTCCACAACAGGGTGAAACGACGATTGCCCACCGCCAGCAAGATGATGAAGAAGACCATGTAGTCCAGGCTGAAGCGGTAGCCGAACTGGATGTAGCCCGAATTCTGGTAGAGCAGCGAGGGCAGGGCGGTGAAGAGGATGGTGATCCACAGACCGCGCGCCAGCGGGCTGCGCTCGGCCGGCGCCAGGGTGTAGGCGAGGTTGGGCGACGTCACGAGCAAAGAGAGACCATGCGCCCCGACCTTCACATAGGGGTATTTCGCGAGAATGCGTGGCAGCAGGACCAACGCGCAGGCCAGGTTGCGCGAAAGGAAGTGCAGATTGAACAGCCCCCATTTTTGAATTCGGTCCTGCCACGCGATGTTCAGGTACTCGTGGCCGAACACGGTGAACTTGCCGAAGCGCAGGTAATTGTGGGTCAGCAGTACGGCCAAGATCGCCCCGGCGGCCGCGGAGAAGCGCAGACACTTTCCCAGAAGCCCGGCAGGCAAGCCTTCCTTGCGCCAGCGACGCAAACGATCCCGGCCGCCGCACACACGCACGGCCTCGAAGAAGAACAGCGGGAACATGAACCCGAGCGGCGTACGTGTCGCAAAACCCAGGCCCACGAACAGCCCGGCCAGGACTGGCCGCGACGCTTCGAGCGCGGCCCAGGCGTAGCCGATCACGCAGGTCACGCCGATGACATGGGCGGTGTACCAGACCTGCCCCAGCACCGAGCAATAGAAGTAGACGGAACCCGCGCCCAAGAGCACGGTCAGCCCAAGATCGTCGGACACGCTGCGCTTGCTGTAGCCGCGGCGGCGCAGACTGCCGAGCAACAGAAACAGCAACACCGGGTTCACGGCCGCCCATATCACGGTGAAAAGCACGTCGTTGAAGGCGAGGTGCCAGATCGCCACGAAGGGCAACATCAGAACCGCTGGCAGAGGCGGGAAAGACACGTAGCGAATCCAGGAACGCGAGGCAATGTCGTCCTTGTCGACGGTCTGGGACGGGCCGCGCAGGGGATAGAAGCGATCGGTGGGGCCGTTGCTGCGGAATTGCCCCTTGAGAGTGCGGCCGTCCTTGAGGTTGAGAACCTCGACCCGCGCCCAGTCGTTTTCGTTGGGCGGGTTGGCGGCCAGGTCCAGGCGGCCGTGCAGCCAGCCGTCGGCCAGATACACGAAATGGTTGTAGGCGGAGTGCTGCCGCAGCCGCCCATCCGAGGCGCCCAGGTAGGCGCCCAGAAACACGACGTAGATGACGGGCAGCCCCCAGCGGCTGGAGAACAGACGTTCGAACCAATTCATGGCGGCAACGGCTCCTGGCGCGGTGGGGACGCCTTGCGCTGATACGCGACGACGAAAGGCACGCCTTCGTGGGCATAGACCTGGGCCGGCTGGGTGGTCTGATAGGACTCCCAGTGCAGGTAATCGTAGACCGCGAAGTGTTTTTCCAAGATGACGATACCGAGATCGGCCTGCGCCACCAGAGGCTCGCCCACGCCCACGTCGCCAATTCCCAGCGGCAACCGGCCATCGCGAACATACATCAGGACAGCGTCGTGAAGAACATCATGCCAGTAGACGTGGTTGGACGGGGGCCGATGCGCCTTCATCCAGGGCAGCAGCGGCAGCACGGAATAGCCCCAGAATTGCCGGTTCATGCCCAGCGAGGCGCCCCCGGCAAAACCGCCAGCCAGAAGATTGTAGTGGCCGGTACCGTCAGGATGCGAGCGTTGGGTCTCGGTCACGGCCGGCAGGCACAGCAACACAGCCAGGGCCGCTGGCAAGGCCCGGCGCAGCCGCTCGGCAGTGACCAGCTCTGCCGCCAGGCGCGTGACCCACGCCAGGCCCACGCCAGCCAGAATGGCGACAAAGGGCATGGCAGCCAGGAAGTGCTTCACCCCGCCGAAGATCGGCGTCGCGGGAAGAGCCAAGGTTCCAAGCGGCCCCAGAATCTGAACCGCGAGAAAAATTCCGGGCGCGAGGTCCACGTCTGCGCCCGGACGTAGCCAGGAAGCGCGCGCCCCGGGCTCGGGCGGCTCGCAATTGATGATGGAAGGCTCGTCGTCGGGCGCTTTCTTTCGGCGTCGGCGGGCGAACACCAGCGTGCCAGCCGCAGCCAGGGCCAAGGTGGTGACCGGCACGGTGAACGCCGTCGATACAAACGGGAAGGTCGCGCGCAGCAACCAGCGACCGGTCTGCTCGGGCGCTGGGGGCAGATTCCAGTTTCGGCCCAGGTACTCGAAGTTGTAGTGCTCGTGCTGCGCGTGTCGCTGCATCCACTCGCGCACGCGCGGCACCGGCGCGTGCCACAGCCACGGCCACAACACAAAGAGCACGATGGGACCCAAGGTGGCCATGGACACGAAGGCCAGCGGAATGCGCGGCGGGCGCAGATGAAGGAAATCACTCCGTCGCATCCATAAGTAATGGACGAGCAAGAAACACGGAATCAGCCAGGCGTTGTGCTTGGTGGCCAGGGCCAAGCCATAGAAGACGCCGCACAGAATGCCCCAGCGGGGCGAGCGCAGCGATTTCCAGTAGGCCAGCGCCACCAGCACGGCCATGACCGCGATGGGCACATCGAAACACGAGATCTGTGCGTGAAAGAAGTAGTGCGGCTGCGCGACCGAAAGCACGGCCGCACCCGCAGCGGCCCAGGGCCCGATCCATCGGCGCGCAAACCAGTAGACCAGGGCCACGCCCAGCCCAGCCAGCAGGATGGCGGGAAAGCGAAAGGCGGTCGACTCGCGAGCGAACAAGGGCAGGGTGCGGTGTTTGTGGACCGCGATGGGGTGCAGTCCCCGCTTGGGTCCCGTGCAATCGCAGCGATGGAACAGCCGCCACGACAGGCCGTACAGCGTTTTCATCAGGGGCGGGTGCTCGTGATTGTCGCCCCAGAAACTGTCGACCACGTTGCGCGAGAAGGCCTGCCCCGGCTTGCCCGCGCGCACGGCATCGCCAAGCGCTTCGAACCAGCCCCAGTAGCGCTCGCCCGCGCGAAAGTATTGCGACTCGTCCCGGGCCAAGCCCTGGCGGCCTTCCACGGCCAGCATCCAGCCGCTGGTTGCCAGCGCCAGCAGCAGCGGCACCATCCATGAGCGTCCCCACCTGCGGCGCTTTTCTTGCCCAGCTTCGTCCATCAACTGCGTGCCTCCGCCGCGAATCCCAGGGTGCGCGAATTGGGGTCATCCACGGTGATCTCGAAGCGCACGCTCTGCGATTGTCCGGCCAGCGCGGATGTGTCGAACTTGCGCACGGTCCAGCCGGTGAAACTGCCCGCCTCGATGCGTCCCAGCTCGCGGCCTTGAACCAGCACGCGCAGGCTGACGGTGCCTCTGCCCGCCTTGCGCAGCCACACGTTGTGCAACCCGGCCCCTACGGCCAGCTCGCGTCCTAGAGGAACGCGATCGAACTCGACGACCGTGGTGGCCTGGCCAGCGAGTGCCGTGGCCAGGGCGAAATGTGGGCTGGTGTCGATCTCGAGCAGCTCGGGCTTGAGCGACTGGGCTGGGAGATCCGGGCATTCGAAGCGATCGGACACGCGATAGCACAGGTTGACCTGACCCCCAGCGGCGACGCGCGAAACCGCGGCGCGATTCCACTCGGCCACAAAATCGAACGACACCTGGGCCGCGGGCCGCTCGTAGCGGCGCAAGGTGAGCGCGCCCTGGCGACTTGTCTGGGCGACGCGGCTGCCTTGGGCCTCCGGCGACCGCGCGCCCCGTTGCGAGATTTCCCAGATGCGGCCGAAGCGAGCGGCATCGAGCCGCCCGGCCGCTGGAATTGGAATCAGATCGCCCAGGTGTAGCCGCAGCAGCGGACCAGCCCACTCGGGCGCCGTGACGATGAGGTCGCCGGGTCGATAGCCGGCGCGAACCGTGGCTGCCACCGCCTGCCAATCCTTGTCTGTCGGCGCGCGCAGTGGCGCCAGCAGCGCGTTGCCGGCCTCGACCAGCGCCAGCACGACGATGCCCGCCGCGCAGGTGTAGCCCAGGCGATGGCGCCGGAAAGAATTCACATCGAGGAAACTGCTCAATCTCACCGGCCGGCAGCGTACCGCAGTCGCGCCACCAGGGCGAGCATAGGATCGGCACACAGCGAACCGACCATCGGCGGATTCGCCCCCGTTTGGCAATTCCCTGTTGCTTGGCGCCCAGACACCGCTACCCGCCGTACAAGCCGCCCGCAGATCGCCGTCGCGAATGGCAGCGCGACCGGCCGAGTTCAGATCGCGCATGCCCCAGTCAAGTGCCTGTTGTCACGCCAGCCACAGAGCTGGCAATGGCACGAGCCATAGTTTGTCGCCAAAGGGAACCCACTGGTCGCCGGTGTAAAGCACGATCCCGGCGCGGAATCGTTTGCCCAGTTGATCGCGCAATTCCTGGAGCGCGGCGAAGTCAGACGTGCCAACGGTGGCGCTGGCCTTGACCTCCACCCCGGCCACCGTGCCGTCGGCCTCTTCCAACAGAACATCCACTTCCGAACCGGCGGCCGTGCGGAAATGGCAGAGCGCGGCGTGGGGGTCGGTCCAGGAAAGCTGCTTGCGGAGCTCGCCGACCACGAAGGTCTCCAGCATCCGCCCCAGCAGGGAGCGGTCTTCGCTGAGCCGCCAGGGTGAAATACTGGCGGCCGGGCGCGGTCGCCAGCTCTTGGGCCAACGTGGTTTTGCCCGTCTGCCGCGCGCCATTGAGCAACACGACGGGGGTGTCGGCCAAGGCCCTCCGGACCGCCGCATGAATGTGGCGTTGGATCATGGTGGTATATTCACCAGTTGGTGGTGATTTTGCAAGATAGCCCCCCATTTCTGAATGTGTCACCGGCACCGCCGTGGCGGCTGCCGCGGGCTCTGGGCCTGCCACCCAAGCCCTTCGGTTTCCGCTGCCTGCGACGCGCCCACATCTACCTCTTCACCATGCAACACTTCTTGGCCGGTCAATTGGGTGACGGGGACGGGGGTGGCGTTTGGTGGCGGGTGCGAAACCCGCCCGGCGAAGGGACGACCAAAACGCCTGGGTTGACTTGGGCATCTTGGCGGGGAACAATGCCGTCCAAAGGGGACACGAGATGAGTCTGCGCCCAATTTGTTTGACTGTGGAGTCTCATCCGATTGGAAGGGCCTTCACGTGGTCCTATCCAAATTCTGACGGGAAGATCTACGTGATTCCGACCTACGGATTGACTGTCGTTGGCCGCGTTCAATCCAATTTTGAGGTCCGGCGAGTGTTCGAGGTGCTGCGGTTTGGTGTTCACCGGACTGTTGCCAACCCTGAACCACGCGTGGTTGGAATCAGCCAGCATCACCGGTATGTTATTCGGCGCTGGATTCCTACATACAAGGTTCACAGCTTTCCCTCGCGCGAGGATGGAGCTTGGCAAGTTCATGGCGACTACCTCATCCATGATGGCCCCGACGATCCCAGAACCCAGTTATATGCGACGGCTGGTTGCATCGAAAATTTGTGGGGGCCCTTCCGGTTTCGTGGCATTCAATCACTTTGTCGTCTCTCTAGCTGGCAGTGCGAAGACTTCCTTTGACCTTCAACTGAAGGAAGTCGGTCAATCGGGGTGCATGTCGATCACCTACCTGCCCGCGAGGCTTCCCCCAGTGATGCTTCGTTCGCTTCCATGACTATCCCAGTTCGCGCGACCCTGACCTTGCTCTTTGTCGCTGCTTGTTCGCGGATCCACGCACCGACAGGGGACGAAGGCAGGACAAGCATTGCAGTCGACTCCGTGCGCAGGGCTGCCGAGACGCCATCCGATAGTGGTCAGGTGCAATCTCACGTTGCGGTTGCCATTGAGAGCGCTCCTGCGAGTCTCCGCAGTCCACTGATGGCGATTCATGAATCGCTGTCCTCGGTCGCTCTCGGCAGTTGGCAGGTTGTTGTCGACGGCGCCGGCCGTAAAGACCGCCTTGGCTGGTTAGCGCGAGATTTCGGTACATCCGCATTCTCTCGGGCGGACCGTATCGACGAGGGACTCCTACAAACTCGGACACCCGAAGGGGCGTTGCACCTTGGCCTGCTTGTCATTCATTTTCGGGAATGCAAGAATCTGGCTAAGGCGCGCGCAGCCGTGGCGAAATCCGGACGAACGAATTTCAAACTGCCGGTGCTAACTATCTTTCGAACCAAGGCGCGTGGCCACGAAATGATATTCGTCTTTTCGGAAACGCCAGTTCACAGTCAGATCGATGCCCTATTGAAGAACATCGATTTGGTCTTGAAGAACGACTCGCCGTGCTCCGACCGAGCGGGTCCTTAGCACCACTGATTGAAGTTTTGACCGAGCCGCCAGTCCCGGGTGCTAAACGACGTCCACCGCCTCGGGCTTCACCACGGGGCGCAGCCGGGGCGTCAAGGCGTGGGGCGTGACGAGATCCAGCCTCTGGCCCAGCTGATCCTCCAGCAAGAACCTAAGGCCCAGGAACGAGTCAAAGGTCGGGCCGACCTCGAAGTCGACCAGGAGGTCGAGGCCGCTGTTCGCTGAATATGTCTCAAGCACCTCGGCCGCGCATTCCCCGGCCGCCGGTTGTTTCACCGCTTCATCGGCTTGTCAAACGAAGGCGCAGCTGCTGGGCTACTTCTGGGGCCATCTTGGCCACAATCCCTCCGTGACGACGTATCTGTCTTCTTTCCAAGTCGCTTCAATCTTGTACGTCGCACCGAGCTCCAAGCCCATTCTTCCTGGACTGTGAACGGCGAAGGTGATCGTTGCATCGTGGTACTTGCCAACAAGCACCTTGTCCACGTGAACGTAGAGGCCCCAACACTTTGTGAGGCATGGTTCATCCAGCTGGTAGATGCTTCCGAGCGTCCCGACGATGACGAGCTTCGATGATTCCTTCGGAGCGGCTTGCTTGCTCTGCGATTTCCCGGCGGCAGTTCTTTGGTAGATGGGCAGGACCTGCAGGGCGGCGGCCAATATCAGGAATTGCAAGCGCATGGTTGGGACCGTCAACGCCTTGTTGGGCAGCGACTACTTCCCAGATTTCTCCGGCACCCGGACCATCTTCCCCGTTTTCGGATCTCGCGCACCGAGATCATAGCCGTCTGGCAACCGAACCAGACCCAGGTTCCACCAATGTCGAATCAGCAGGCAATCGATGGCCCAAATCACCTTCGACACCGAGGAGAATATTGCATTTCGTATCTCGATGTTGCGCAGCTTGTACTTTTCGATTGAGTCGACATCGGGCCACGCAAATGCAAGCGAGGCAAAGGTCAGCGACCGACAACTCGAATGCTCAAAATCGGCAAGGCAAAACTTGACCTCACCCTCCAGTGTCTCCCAGTTGCGAAGGACGCGGACTTCGACTGCATCGCCGGCTGGATCGACATTTTGTGGACGAACGTGCGCGCCGATCGCGTCTCTCAGCGGTTTCATCAAGCCAGAGGCCTCGTCGAGAACGGCGACCGCAGCTCGAACATCTGGGGCGAGCGAGTTCATCAGGTCGTCCTTCGCCCGTTTGGACTCCTTTCCGGCCTCGCAGGACAGGACACCTCGCGCCTCCATAAGCGAGATGCTCATGCGACGAAGGAAATAGGAGTAGAGCCAGATATCGACCTTGCTTCCGTCGGTGGCGAGAAGGAGTTTCTTGAACTCGTACTGGAGATCGTCGCGGACGATCATAAGACGAATCAGCCACGGCGACGCCGGGTTATCGAGTGGAAACAGCTCGGCCATTCGGCCCTTTACAGAAATTGTGTCGTCCATCGTTCCATTCCTCGAAGCGTCTGCCCAACGCCTATTCGCCCGCGAAAAGTATTCAATATCCCGACGATGATCTCACGCCTTGTCCGCCGGAGCAATCGACTGGCCGACGTGATTTTGTGGACATCTCCAAGTCAGCTTCCGCCGGATCAAAGCGGTTTTCGCGAACCACCTAGATCCGCCAAGATCGCTCGGCGGCGCGTTCACACGCATGTCGGACGGGCCGCGAGAACGGGATTTTCTGCCGACATTGAGGGCGGCGGGGTTTTGAGGACAGTGCGGCCGATTCGCAGACGATGGAATTGGATTTTCCGGGCTGCCCTGCTGGGCAGCGCAGGGCGCGTCGCCGCAGCTCAGGCAGGAAAATTCATCGACAAGGATGGCGGTCGAGGATTTCGGACTCCGATTTGTGTCAATCGAGGCGGCGAGCCGTTTTCGAGCAGTGGAAATCCGATCGCATCGAAGTGAAATGCCATTTCCAGTGCTCGGCTGTGGCTCGACATGTGCGTGAATGCGCAATCGAGCGCGCTTTGCAGCGCACCGCGCTGTCCTCTGAGGTTTTCGAGGTCTTGCGGGGGGAAAAGCAAAAGCCCGACCAGGGACAACGCCGTGGCCGGGCTTTGGGGTGGAGGGCTGTGCTACGCCGCGGGTGCTGGTTGCGGGGCCGGCGCGGTGGCGCTGGGGGCTGACTGGTCGTCGGGAATGATCTCGTGGACCTGAGCCTCGGTCATGCCGAGGTTCTTCAAGTCGCGCTTGAGACGAGTCAGGCCCACCTGGGCCGAGTCGGCCAGGGTCCGCCGCTGCATGGTCAGCGCATTGGCCTGAGCAAAGGCGGCCTCGGTCGGCGCGGCGGCATTGGCCTGGGCCGCGGCCTTCTGGTCGATGCGACTGGCCTATGCTTCCTTGCGATCGACCAGCTTGGGGTGCATGGTGGCGCGAATGTTGGCGGCCAGCACAGCCATCAGCTGTGGCTGCTTGGCCGCCCCCGCCGCCGAGCACACAGAGTTGAGAAGCGAGGCTACAGAGCGGAAGAGATGCCGTGATGTTCCGACGTTCCAAGCGAAATTTCGCGGCTTGCGAAGAAGGATCGGCACACAGCCGTCTCACGAATTGCTACTACAGCAGAGTTCGGCGCCACCCGTTGGGAAGACTGCTCAATCTCACCGGCCGCCAGCGCACCGCAGTCGCGCCACCAGGGCGAGCGCCCCCACGGGCCATTTTGACTCGCTGGCCTTTCTCCGTCGCAAGCGATAGCCTATGCCCTGTTGTGAACAGCCGCCCCGCGACCTTGGAGCGCCTGCGCAAGCGCTTGCTGGAATTGCGCACCGAGATCCTGAGCGAAGGCGACGTGGCCATCGAGCCGGCGCGCACCGACCCGACCGCCGTGGGCGGGGAAGACGAGGCGCAGGCCCTGGCCGAGATGAACCAGGTGATCGCGTCCAAGCGCAACCGGGAGCGAACCACGGCGTTGGCTCGCGTGCAGGCTGCGCTCAAACGGTTGGACGAGGCACCCGAAGATTTCGGCCAGTGCAAAGAGTGCGGCGATCCCATCGGCAAACGACTTGAGGTCATGCCCTATGTCGAGCTGTGCGTGGAATGCCAGCACGCCCGCGACGGCAGCCCCAAAGGCCCGGGCCGCCGCCACTTGCGTGATTTTCGCTAACCGCGTGGGGAGCCGGTTTCCACAATACGATAGGAGAACACCATGGAATTTCGCGAAGTCGTGAATCAACGTCGGTCGCTGCGCTCGTTTGCGCCGGCCGAAGTGAGCGACGCTGTGATCAAGGATCTTGCTGCCGTGGCGGGGCTGGCCCCGTCCTGTTCAAACAAGCAGCCCTGGCGCTTCGTGTTCGTGCGCAGTCCAGCCATGCTGGAGCGCATGTTCGCAACCCTGGCGCCAGGAAATGCCAACTGGGGCAAGCAGGCATCGCTGATCGTGGCAGTGTGGTCGCAGGCCGATCTCGACTGCCGCACGCCCGATGGCCGCGACTATTACCAGTTCGACACGGGCATGGCGTCGGCGTTATTGATGCTGGCCGCGACCGAGAAGAATATTGCGGCCCACCCCATTGCCGGATTCGATCCCCAGGCCGCGCGACAGGTTCTGGCGTTGCCAGAAGGCGCCCAGGTCATCACCTTGATCATTATGGGCGGCCACACCGATGAAATCTCGCCGGCGCTGACGGAATGGCAGGTGAAGGCCGAGAAGGAGCGTCCCACGCGCATTCCCTTCGAGGCTTTCGTCAGCATCGTGTAGCAAATTGCTTCATTTCCCCAGCCGGCTCGCCAGTTCTTCCATGCTTTGAGCCAGCTGCACGTCGAGCGTCGTCACCCCGCCAGCGTCGTGTGTCTCAAGGTCGATGCGGATCGTGCTCCAGACATTGAACCATTCGGGGTGATGATCCATGCGCTGGGCAACCAACGCCGCGCCGGTCATAAAGGCAAAGGCGGTGACGAAGTCGGCGAACTTGTACTCGCGATGCAGCTTGCCGCCTACCACTTTCCACTCGGGCAGCTCGGTCAGCGCCGCCGCAATGTCGAATTCACTCAGCCTGCCTGGTCTGGACGCCATCGCTCCACCTCCACTGTGATCGTAGCGCACCATCGTCGACCGTGCGCGAACCCGGACACGCAAAACGTGCGTGGTTGAGATCGAGCCAGCACCGACATGGACGACGAAGTCCACCGCGTGCTAACGGAAGAAGTGTTTCCCTGGCAAGCCACGGTTGTGTCCACGCACGAGTTCGTGAAAGCGCTTGCAGCCAAGCCAGCGCAAGGCGGGAACAAGTAGGCGCGCGAGATCGGCAGCCTGACCAGCAGCAATGCGTAGCGTTGTCGGTACGGGTTGATGCTGAAAAAATCGAATTGAATCGGGGTCGCGGCCGTCGATACAGTATGCAGCTAAGGAGAACGTCATGAGACACTTGGTTACGGCCACGGCTATCCTATTCGGACTTGGCACGGCGCTGCCTGCGTGGGCAGACCGCGACGACGATCGCGACCAGGCCGCGCGGCGAGACAAGGAAGATCGCGAACGCAAAGATCGCGAGCGGAAGGATCGCGAGCGCCAGGACCGCGAACGCGTGGATCGCGAGCGCCAGGACCAGGACCGTGCCCGCCAGGACCGTGAACGCATGGATCGCGAGCGGCAGGAGCGTGAGCGCGTGGACCACCAACGCATGGATCTCGATCGCCAACGCCAGGAGCGTGAGCGCATGGACCGCGAGCGTGCTGAGCAGCAGCGCGTGGAACTTGAGCGCCAGCGCCTGGATCTTGAACGCCAGCGTGAAGCCCAGGATCGGCAGGCTGCCGAACGCGACCGAGAGATGCGCGACCGGCAAGCGCGCGAGCAGATGGAGGTGGCTCAGCAGCGGGAAGCGATGTACCGGCTGCGCGTGGCGCCTCCTCCTCCCCGGGAAGAGTTTCGCACGGCCCCGCCGTCGCCGCGCCACGTTTGGATCCGCGGCTACTGGGGTTGGGAGGGTGGGCGCCACGTGTGGATGGGCGGCCGTTGGGAGTTGCCACCCCAGCCAGGACGAATCTGGGTCGACGGGCGCTGGGTGAATGAGGGCGGCGAGTGGGTCTTCTATCAGGGGCATTGGGCTGGCGCCGCGGCCCCGCCTCCTCCGCCTCCAGCCCCGTCGCCCGCCTGGGCGCCACCGCCAGAGGTCACCATCGGCATCGGCCCGCCGCCGCCCCGTCGCGCGGAGGGAGTTCCCCGCCAGCCTGGCTACGGGTACGTGTGGGTTCCCGGCGACTGGATCTGGGACGGTCGGCAATACGAGTGGTCGCCGGGCCGCTGGGAAGCTCCGCGGCCGGGATGGGTGTGGGTGCCGCCGCGCTGGCAGCCCATGGGCAATCGCATGCAGTGGCGGCCCGGCCACTGGGCGCGACGGTAGACAAGGAATTTTGGCACACGCCACCGTGTCATTGGGCCGGTGGTCGATGGCGTGACCGCGGCTATCCCAGTCAATCCGCAAAGCGTCTTGATGCTGTGTGGATTCTGCGCGAACGTGGACTTCCCAGCGCCGTTGACTCCGGCAACCAGCACGAACCAAGGCGCGCCCGCCGTCATGCTCGCTTGGCAGCGTTGCGCTTGACGGTTCGCACGGCCTGAACGAACGCTCTTTCGAGGCGACGTCCCACGTTCGCCACGGTCACCTTTCCCGCCGTTCCACTTGCTTGGGGCCTACGAGACGTGGCAGCGACCCTCGATAGAGGCACGCGCCGAAGGGTTGCGTCTCTCCCCGAGGCGACGAACGTCCATGGCACCCCATCGCGCTGCTTCGTTCCACGCGCTCCGTTCATAGGCCTCATGTTAGCACACGGGGACTCACACTGCTGATCTGGTGGGGTGGGGATCGAAACCGCGTTGCCAAAGTCAATCGCCACCTGGCGGTTTGCGTGATACACGTTTGTGTGTGCGCGAACATCACCTTCCGCTCTTTCATCCTCGGCTGGTGCGCGCTCGAATGGCCACGCTCGACCAGTCGCTCTATGGTCGGCATCAAAAAGACGTCGCGGTCTGGCTCGAACACCTGCGCAGCGGAGCCCTCGACGAGGCGAAGGAGACATCGCTGCACGGGGAATTCCTGCACGGCGTATTCGGAGACATTCTCGGCTACGCCACCTTCGGCCGAGCGCGGGACGGACAGTGGGAACTTGGTGCCGAAAAGTCCGTGGTCTCGGGCGGTTCGGCTGACGGCGCGATCGGGTTCTTCTCCAAGGGCCACAGTCGGGTCGTCGCGCCCATCGAGCTGAAAGGTGCGACGCAGTTTCTGGAGCACGCCAAGGGTCGCTCGCTGACGCCCATCCAGCAGGGGTGGGACTACGCGAACAAGACCGCCGGAGTCTAGTTGGATCATCGTCTCCAACTACCGCGAGACGCGCCTGTACTCCAAGAGCAGCGGGCAGGCGGCCTACGAGCTGTTCCGCCTGGAGGATCTCGAAGACGAGAGCGGGTTCCTGCGCTTTGTGGCCTTGCTCGGCCGCGACGCCATTCTGGGTGGTCCGCCGGCGGGACCGTCGCCGCTCGCCGAGATCCTGCTGGCCTCGGAGCGTACCGAGCGCGAGGTCACGACCAAGCTCTACGCCGAGTATCAGGGGAATTCGTTCGCGCCTGTTCGACGAGCTTCAGCGGCGGCACTCGAACATCCCGTCAGGCGATCTCCTCGCCTACGCGCAAACCATCCTCGATCGCGTGCTCTTCCTCGCCTTCGCCGAAGATCGCCAGCTTCTCCCGGCCGGCACGATTGCACACGCCTATGAGCACCGCGATCCCTACAACCCGCGTCCCATCTGGCAAAACTTTCGTCGCCGTGTTCAAGGCGGTCGACAAGGGCAGCGTCCAGCTCGGTGTCCCGGCCTACAATGGCGGGCTGTTTCGCGAAGTCGCGGAGTTGGAGGGGCTGGAGATCTCCGACGAGCTGTGCGGCGCATTCAACGATCTGGGCGCCTACGACTTCGGCGAGGACGTCTCTGTCGACGTGCTGGGGCACATCTTTGAACAGTCGATCACCGATCTCGAGGAACTCCGGCGCGAGGCCAGCCAGCAGAGCGGGCCGGTTCCGGCGAATGCATCGGTGGGTACCCAGAAGGCGCCGTCGAAGCGGCAGGTCGAAGGCATCTTCTACACGCCGCCCTTTGTGACCGGCTTCCTGGTGCGCGAGACGCTTGGCTTCGTCATCGCCGACGCGTGGGAGCGAGCGCAGGCGGGCCGCGGTGCCACGAAGAAGGATCGCATCGCCGCCTGGGAGGCGTATCAGAACGAGCTGCGCAAGATTCGGGTGCTCGACCCGGCGTGCGGCAGCGGGGCTTTCTTGATCGCGGCGTTCGACGCCCTGGCGCAGGAATTCGACCGCGCCAACCGTGCGCTGGCCGAGCTGCGCGGCCAGCAGGCCAGCCTGTTCGACCTCACCCGAACGGTGCTCAACGAGAACCTCTTCGGCGTGGACAAGAGTGGCGAGTCTGTCGAGATCACCAAGCTTTCGCTGTGGCTCAAGACCGCCCAGAGCAAGAAGAAGCTGACCTACCTCGACCGCAATGTGCGGCAAGGCAACAGCGTGGTCAGCGATCGCCGCGTCGATCCCCTTGCCTTTGACTGGGGAGTCGAGCCGGACCCGTTCGTCCTGTCGGAACTCGATCCGGCGGATCGTGCCGATGCGGTCGCCGTGGATGCTCGCTGGCGCGAGGGCTTCGACGTGGTGCTTGCCAATCCGCCCTACGTGCGGCAGGAGCTGCTCACGGCCTACAAGGAGCATTGGCAGGCCTCGTTTCGCGCCTACGACGGCACCGCCGATCTTTTCGTCTACTTCTTCGAGCGCAGCCTGCAACAGTTGAAACCCGGCGGTCGGCTGGGCTTCATCGTCTCGAACAAGTGGCTGCGCGGCGGCTACGCCGAGAAGCTGCGCGCGATGTTCGCCAAGCAATGCACCATCGACACCATGGTGGACTTCGGGCACGCGCCGATCTTTCCGGGCACGGACGCCTTTCCCTGCATCATTACCTTGCGCAAATCGCCGCCACCGCCGGAGCACGCCGTGCGCGTGACGCTCTATCCCCGCGAAGAGCTGGGCAAGGAGCTGCTCGCCAGCTACGTGGAGGAGCACCGATTTCCGATGCCTCAGGCGAAGCTCGACAGCGCGGGCTGGACCCTGGAGCCGCCGGGCGTGCAGGCGCTGCTGGAGAAGCTGCGGCGCAATGGCGTGCCGCTGGGTGAGTACGCGGCGTCAAGCCGATACTACGGCATACTGACAGGTTGCAATGGGGCGTTTCTCGTCGACCAAGCCACTAAGGAACGCCTTTGCCGTGAGGATCCGCGATCAGCCGAGATTCTGAAGAAATACCTCCGCGGTCAAGACATCGCGCGCTGGTCGCCAGAATGGGCCGGACTGTGGATGATATTTGCTCGACGGGGAATCGAAATCGAACGGTATCCGGCGATCCTGTCGCACTTGAAGCAGTACCGCGCAGCCCTCGAACCTCGGCCGAAGGATTTCAAAGGCAAAGATTGGCCGGGCCGGAAGCCTGGCAGCTACAAATGGTACGAGATCCAGACGCTGTCGACTACTTCGAACTATTCGATCGGCCGAAGCTCGTCTACCAAGAGATTCAATTTCATCCAGCCTATGGATTGGATCGCGCCGGCTACTTCCTGAACAACAAGGGATTTCTCCTCGAGAACGAGGATCCGTGGTTGGTCGCCGCCCTCAACAGCCCGGCGATGTGGTGGCACAACTGGCGTTATCTCGTCCACCTGAAAGACGAAGCGCTGAGCCCCGCTGGCGACAAGATCGTGTTCGTGCCCATTCCGCGCGCAAACGCTCAGCAATTGGATGCGACGGCGCCCGCGGTCGACAGCATCGTCGAGCTGACTCGGACCTCGTCGGAGGCAACCGCCGCGGTCCTTGACGTGCTCCGCATCGAGTACGACGTCGAGACCCCAGGTCAGGCGCTCGGCGATTTCTCAAACCTTGGCAGCGACACTTTTGTCCTTGAAGTGAAAAAGCGCCGGCCCAAGAAAGGCGCGGCGCTTTCGCCCGCGGAGCTCAAGGCGTTGCGCGATCTCTTCGAGGCGGAGACGCCGAAGATCGTCGAGAAACGGGCGCGTATTCTCGATCTTGAGCGGACTATTGCCGCCGCGGTTCACGAGGCGTACGGCCTCACCGTCGAGGATCTGGAGCTGCTCCGTTCCACCCAGCCGCCGCGCATGCCGCCGGGATGGTGACCGGCGGTCGTCGCACGCAAGTGTCACGTCACCGGCGTGCACCAGGGCCGGTACTTGGGCGAGCGGCCGCGTACGACATCGAAGAACAGCGAGCGAAGACGTGTGGTGACGCTGCCCATCTGGCCGGTGCCAATGGGCCGGTGATCGATGCGCGTGACCGCGGTGATCTGCGCCGCGGTGCCGGTCAGGAAGATCTCGTCGGCCAGGAACAATTCTCCACGCTCCACCGGACGCTCCTCGACGGCCATTCCCAGCTCGTCGCGCAGCAGGGTGATGAGCGACCGGCGCGTGATGCCTTCCAGAACGCTTTGATCGAGTGAAGGCGTGACCGCGATCCCGCGGCGGATGAGAAAGATGTTCTCGCCCGAACCTTCGCTCACGCGTCCGTCGCGGTTAAGCAGGATGGCCTCGTCGAAGCCGGCCAGCTCGGCGTCGCTCTTGGCAAAGGCGCTGTTGATGTAGCTGCCCGTGATCTTTCCGCGCGGTGGAATCACGTTGTCGTCGGGCCGGCGCCACGACGAGACCGTGCAGTGCGCGCCCTCGGCCTTGTCGATGTACAGGCCGAAGGGCAGGGCCACCACGGCGACCACTGGGTTCAGGCCGTGCAGCCGCACGCCGATGGTCTCGTCGGCATAGAACGCCAGTGCGCGGACGTAGCAGTCTTCGTGCAGTCCTTCGGCGCGCAGCAAATCCAAGATGGCCGCCGCATTGGCATCCTCCGAAAGGGCCAGGTTCATGCGCAACAGGCGCGCCGATTCGTGAAAGCGGCGCATGTGATCGGCCAGGCGAAACACGAAGAGCTTGCCCTCGTCCTTGTTCCAATAGCCGCGAATGCCGGCGAACACGCCGGTGCCGTAGTTCAGCGCGTGGGTCAGCAGGCCCAGCTGCGCCTCGGCATAGGGCAGAATGCGGTCTTTGAAGAAAGCCATGCGGGGAAGAGCCATCGGTGCCTCCTTGTGTCCACTTTGGAGTCCAATTGCGAATTGGTTTCTGGTATGTTGTTGACTACGGGCTGGGAAAGAAATCGAAGGCGTAGACCACGTCGACATTGCCTCCGCCTTGAGGCTTGGGGAATTTCCAGGTCAGAAGGTGCGTGCGCAGACACTGCTCGATCGTTGGGCTTCCCACAGTCGATTCGCGCAAGACAACGTCGACGACATTGCCGGTGTTGGAAATGGTGAACTGACTGAGCACGCGGCCGGCGAGGTCAGGTTGCCTGACTGTCGCCATCTCGTAGCACGAGCGCACTTCCTTGCTGTGTTCGCGCATGACGTCTTTGATGACCTTCCGGTCCAGATAGCCGCGGGCTGACGTTTCAGACTCGTCCGGTTTTGGCGGCCCGGATGTGCCACAACCCAGCACCGCCGCGATTGACAAGAGCAAGGCCGCACATTTCATGACTGCGGTGTACCCCAAGGCTCCGCCTCGCGCAAGCGGCAGGGCGCGCTCATCAGCCGCAGGCATGCTACGCTCCGCTGCATACCAACCGTCTTTTCGAGGAGCACGCGCATGATCCTGCGAGACAAGGTCGCCATCGTTACTGGTTCCAGTCGAGGCATCGGCGCCGCCATTGCCAAGTTGTTGGCCGCCCACGGCGCCAAGGTCACGATCAACTACGTGCAGAACCGCGAAAAGGGTGAAAAGGTTTTGGACGAGATCACCCGTGCCGGCGGCAAGGCCATCCTGGTGCGCGCCGATGTGACAGTGCACGAGGATGTGGTGGCCATGGTGGACAAGACAGAAGCCGCGCTCGGCCCGGTGGACATTCTGGTCAACAACGCCAGCATCCACTTCCCCATCACGCCTTTCGTGCAGCACAAGTGGGAGGATTTCGAGAAGAAGGTGCTGGGCGAGATGAAGGCGCTCTACTTTCCCTGCCAGGTGGTGGTTCCCGGCATGGTGGTGCGCGGTGCCGGCTGCATCGTGAACATCAGCAGCGGCCTTTCGCGCGTGCCCGGTCCCGGCTTCGTCGCGCATTCCACCGCCAAGTCCGCGCTCGACGGATTTTCCAAGTCGCTCGCCCTGGAGCTGGGGCCGCGTGGCATCCGCGTGAACGTGGTCGCGCCTGGTGCCACGGATACCGACGCCATCGCATTCATGTCCAAGGAGATGCGCGAAAAGACCGCCGCGCACACGCCGCTGCGACGATTTGGTCAGCCCGACGACGTCGCGGGCGCGGTACTGTTTTTCTGCGCCGATTATTCGCGTTTCGTCACCGGCACGTATTTGCCGGTGTGTGGCGGCAGCCAGATGTCGTAGCTACATCTTGCCGGCGGCGCCGCTGGTGCCGTAGTCAAGCAGTTCGACAGTCCACTTGCCGTCGTCGGAGGAGGCCTTCACCGAGCCGTTGATGGGGACCGCCGGGTGGAACCACGACGTCGACTTCTGCGTCGAACCCATGATGGAAACCTGGACCGGGACCTTGGCGCAATCATGGAAGGCGCCCGCGGGAACCGTCACGGTTTCCTTGGTGGTCTGGGACAGGTCGGAGGGAACCACGCCGGCCTGAACCACGGCCTTGAACTGGCCCTTCATCAGGGCGGCCAGAGGCATGTTGACGAAGTCGACGGTCTGCGCCGCCTTGTCGTCGGTCTTCGTCTCCACCTTGAGCAAGACGTCCATGGCTTCGTCGGCCGTTCGCGGCATGCGCGCGTAGAGGATCTTGGCAATGGTGTGGTGGAAGTAGTCCTGTCGGTCCATCTGCAGCCAGATGCCGCCGTTGTCGGCTGCCACGACGCTGAGACGCTGGATGGCAATGTTGCCTTTGTCATCCACCGTGCGCTGGACGATCCACTGTCCCGCCGCCCACGGCGTTGGTTCGTAGACGGCCGGCGCTGCCTGGTTGCGTCCCTGGGTCTGGAAGGAACCCGCCAAGTTGTCGGTGGCGGCCTTCATCTGGGGATTGATCGAGGGCGCGCAGCCAGCAAGGCCGAGCGCCAGAACGGCGGTGAGGATTCTGCGCATGGGATGGCTCCTTTTCACGAGGGTGCCCCATCATCCGCACGAAACAGAAAAGCGCAAGTAGCGAGTCTGTGTTTTCCTGGTCGCGTTTGTCTCGCGATCGCGCTAGAGAAATCGAAAAATCGGTTGTCTCACGCGGCCACAGAAAGAGTCCCTATGAAACGTATCATCGCGCTCGCCTTGACCCTCATTCCGGCCGCAGCTGCGGCCCAACCCATTGGCGCCCCGCAGTCCCTGCCTGTGGTTGTCGACCTGAAGACCGCTGTGGTTGGCAGCTGGGCGGACTACAACATGACCTTCGGCGACAACAAGATGAAGGCCCGCTGGGCCTTGGTGGCTCGCAGCGCCAGCTCCGTCACGATCGAGGCGACGATGCGAGGCGGGGTGTTTGCTCAGATGGGCGACAAGGTCACGCTCAAGCTGGTCCTTGCGCCCGATGCCGTCGGTATGGCCAACCCAGTGAAGGAAATCGCCATGCAGGTTGGCGACGGCGATCCCATGCTGGGGCCGCCGGACGCGCCGGCGCAGAAGTTTCAGAAGCCCGACCCCAAGACCCTGATGGGCAAGGAAACCATCAAGGTGGCCGCCGGAACCATGAAGACCGCGCACTACCGGGACCACACGCCGGCCGGCACCGTCGACGTCTGGGTCAGCGAGGATGTTCCACCGCTGGGCCTGGTCAAGGTGGTGGCCACGCCTGAGCCCGAGACGGGCAAGTCCAAGATGGCACGGGCTCCCCATTTTGCCATGGAACTGGCCGGCACCGGCGCGGGCGCCAAGCCCTTCGTCACCAAGCCGGCCAAGCCCTTTGATCTGCAGCAAATGATGGGGGCTGCCCAGGGGGCCAGGGAAAAGCAGAAGTAACGCCTTTGGGCGACGGGCTCATCTCGGCGCTTGCTCGCATACGCCCCGTCCCTGTAGACTCGCGACGCTATGCAAGCGCCGGTTGAAATCTGCTATGCAGGCGTCGTGATTGCTCGTGCCGATGAAGTGCGTGAGGGCGAGCGAGGCGAGTTCTTCGTGGTCACGAAGGATCCGCTTCCCGTGGGCACGCTGCTGGGCGTGCGCACGGCGGACGAGCTGGTTCACGCGCGGGTTTCGCATGTGGTGGAATCTGCCGACGGGGCGGGAAGTGGAATGCAAGTGCGCCCAGCGGCATCAGATGACGCCGGGGTGGCCATGTGGATCCCGCCGCCGCCAGCGGCCAAAACCGCCAGCCCGCCACCCGCAGCAGCCGAGCAAGCGCCCGTTGTCGTCGCGCCCGCGGTCGCGGATGAGCCGGCCCAAGCCGTTCCTGAGCCGGCCGTTGCCCCGCTTGCTGCGGGGAGCCCGCCGGCGGCCGCGGAGCCTGCGCCGTCGCCCGCTGTGCAGTTGGCCTTCGAGGCTGTCGAGGTGTTTCCTCCTCCCACGCCACCAGAAGAGCAGGCGGCCGCCCCGGCGCCTCTCGTGCAAGCAGAGCAGCCTGCGGCGGCCGAAGCTGTTTCCACCGATTCGGCGATACGCGCGGGTTCGAATGACAGCGGCGCCGTTCCAGAGGCGGTGCCCGTGACGGTTGCCTCCAGCCTGACCGGCGCATTGAAGGACGCAGTGGGAGGTGAGTCCGGAGAGTTTTCCGGCGCCGTCGAGGGCGAGCCCGTCAAGGGCGATCTTCCGCCGGCAAAGCCCGTACAGGGTGCGAGCGGCCGACGTCGCACCAAGCGGCGTCGCCAGTCGTGATTAGACCTCCCCATCTGCGACCTGGCGATGTGGTGCGCGTGGTGGCGCCTTCAGGGCCCATCCCGCCCGACGACTTTGCTCGCGGGGCCGTGGTGCTGTCGGCCCGCTATCAGCTTCGCTACGACCCGGTTTCCCTGTTTCGGGCCACCGGCTTCACCGCCGGGCCTGACCAGGTTCGCTTGGCTGAGTTGCAGGCAGCCCTGCGCGATCCACAAGCGCGCGCCGTGATCATGGGCCGGGGCGGCTACGGGCTATTGCGCATTCTGGCCGGCCTGGATGCCGACCTGTTTCGGGCGGCAGCCAAACCCATCGTGGGATTCTCCGACGGAACTTTGTTGCTGGCGCAGGCGGCGCGCGCGGGCCTGGCTTCGATTCACGGGCCGGTGGTCACGCAACTCGGGCGCCTGCCCAGCGAGGATCACGAGGCCCTCTTCGCGACGCTGGAACAGCCGGATGCGCGCTTGCTACTTTCGGGATTGCAGGCGCTGGTCACCGGCCGCGCGACGGGGTCACTTCTGGGCGGCAACCTCGAAGTCTTCTCGCGCATGCTGGGAACGCCCTATCTGCCCGACTTGCGCGGCGCTATCTTGTTCTTTGAAGACGTGGGCGAGCGCCCCTACCGGCTCGATCGCCTGCTGACCCAAATGGAGCTGGCCGGGATTTTTCAGGGCGCGGCCGGGCTGGTCGCCGGCGAGTTTCGCGATTGCGACGAACCCGCGGGCTCCAAGCTGTCGTCGCCCACGGCCAGCGAGGTGCTGCGCGAGCGGCTGGGCCGGCTGAGTATTCCCGTGGTTCTGGGCGCGCCCGTCGGCCACGGCCGGAGCAACCGCGCCTTGCCCTATGGAACGCGCGTCGAGCTGGACGCCGACGTGGGCACGCTGGTTGCGCTGGAAGGCGCCGTTTCCTAGCCCTTCTTCAGCTAATCAGATTGGGCTCGATGGGCGGCGCGGGACCGGCTTCCTCGATCTTGCCAAAAACCTGTTCGTAGCGGGCGATGTTGGATTCCAGCGCGCGCAGCATGCGTTTGGCGTGGCGAGGCGACGAGATGATGCGCGAGCGGACCCGGGCGCGCGGCACGCCGGGCTGGACGAACACGAAGTCCAGGACGAACTCAGCGTCGGTGTGGTTGATGAAGACCAGATTGGCGTAGGTACCCTGGGCGGTCCCCTCGTCGATGTCGATTTGGATCTGCTGGGCTTGCACAGGCGGTTTGGATTGTTCGGACATGGGCAAAGTTGTACCGCGACGACAAGATTCGCGAAAGACGTTGTAGACTGCACCCCCGCCATGAAAAGGGTCCTCGGTATCGACCTCGGGTCGCGTCGCATCGGCGTGGCTGTTTCGGACGGCCTGGGGCTGACCGCCCAGCCGCACGCCACCATCGCCCGCCACGGCGGCAAGCGCGACTTCGAGGCCATCGCGGCACAGGTGAACGCCGTGGGCGCGGGGCGCATCGTCGTGGGCCTGCCCCTGGATCCCGACGGTGAGGAAGGGCTGCCCGCTCTCAAGGCGCGGGCTTTTGCCGAGAAGCTGCACGCGGCGTTGGCCGTGCCGGTGGACCTCATCGACGAGAGCTTCAGCACAGTCGAGGCCGAGATTCCCTTGCTGGCTGCCGACGTTTCGCGGGCGCGGCGCAAGCAGGTGGTGGACAAACTGGCAGCCGCGGTGATTTTGCAACGCTGGCTGGATTCACACCGCCGGGAGATGGCGCGATGACACGACCCATGCGACGGGCTTTGCTGGTTTTCTTGCTGACCACCGCATTGGGCGGCGCGGTCTTGGTGGGAGTGCTCAACAAACTTGTGCACTACCCGGACACGGCGACTGGCTTTGCGCACGGGACCGTGGAAGTGGAGATCCCCAAGGGCGCGGGCGCGCGCCAGGTGTCGGAGTTGCTGGCCGCCGCGGGCCTGCTCGACAGTCCGAGCTACTTCCGCCTGTACGCGGGCCAGCGCGGGGTCGCCGCGCGCTTCAAGGCCGGGCACTACAAGATCGAGGCGCCGGTCGCGCCGCGGAAACTGGTCGAGCTCATGATTCGCGGCGCGGCCGATGAATTGGTGGCGGTCACCGTGCCCGAGGGCAAGAACCTGATCGAGGTCATCGACATCTTGGACGCCGCCGGCGTCGCGCCCAAGGCCGAGCTGATGGCCCAGGCCACGGACCCGGCTTTCGCGCGCAGCCTGGAACTACCCAGCGCATCGCTGGAAGGCTACCTTTTCCCCGACACCTACCGCTTGCGGCCGCACATGCCAGCGGCGCGTGCCCTGGTCGCGCTGGTTCGGCGCCACCGCCAGGTTTTCGAGGAGCTGCGCGCGGCCCATCCCACTGGGATGGCCATGCTCAAGAACAAGCTGGGATTCGACGACGCGCGCATCGTGACCCTGGCCTCGATTGTGGAAAAGGAAACCGGACAGCCCGAGGAACGGCCGCGCATCGCCCAGGTGTTCATCAACCGTCTTTCCAAACCCAGCTACCGGCCCAAGCTGCTGCAGACCGACCCCACCATCATCTACGGCTGCACGGTTGCGCCGATCTTTCTGGGCAAAGCCTCGCCCGCCTGCACGCAGTGGGACGGCCGCATCCGGCGCATCCAGCTGGAAGACCAGGCCAACTTGTACAACACGTACACGCACGAAGGTTTGCCCCCGGGGCCCATCGCCAACCCGGGTCGGGCTGCCCTGGCCGCGGTCATGCGCCCCGACGGCAGTCCGTATTTGTATTTTGTTTCCAAGAATGATGGCACACACCAGTTTTCCGCTACCTTGGCCGAGCACGAAGCCGCAGTGGTCAAGTATCAGCGCGGTGGCAAGCCGCTCGCCAAGGGCCAGCCGTAGTCGCTCGCTTTCGGGACACGAATCTTCACAGGAGCAAATCGCCATGGAGATGAACAAAGACACGCACGCCGATCCACCCCGGCGCATTTTCGAGGTGGCCAAGGAACTCGGTCTGGATCCCGACACCATCTATCCGAGCGGTCACTACATCGCGAAAGTGCCCATCGCCGAGCTGGAGGCACGCAAGGACCGGCCGTCGGGAAAACTGATCCTCGTGTCGGCCATGTCACCCACGCCCCAAGGCGAGGGCAAAACCACCACCACCATCGGTCTGGCAGACGGCCTGCGCTTTCTGGGCAAGCGGTCGTGCATCTGCATTCGCGAACCCTCGCTGGGTCCGTACTTTGGCATCAAGGGCGGCGGCACCGGCGCGGGACGTTCGCAGGTGTGCCCGTCCGAGGCCATCAATCTGCACTTCGTCGGCGACATGTACTCCGTGGAAAAGGCCAACAACCTGCTCGCCGCCATGCTCGACAATCATTTGCAGCACGGCAATGTCCTGCAGATCGATCCGCGCCGGATCGTTTTGCGTCGGGTGATCGACCTCAACGACCGGGCGCTGCGGGAAATATTCATCGGCCTGGGCGGCGTCATGCACGGCATTCCACGCAAGGACGGTTTCGACATCACGCCGGCGTCTGAGGTGATGGCCATTCTGTGCCTGGCATCCGACTATCACGATCTGGGCCGCAGGCTCAGCGAGATGGTGATCGCCTACACCTTCAAGGGTGAGCCAGTTCGGGCGCGCGACATCGAGGCTGTGGGCGCCATGCAGGTGCTCTTGCGCGACGCCATAAACCCCAACATCGTGCAATCGCTGGAAGGCACCCCGGCGTTCGTGCATGCCGGTCCCTTTGCCAACATCGCCCAGGGGACCAACAGCGCCATTGCCACCCGCATGGCACTCAAGCTTTCCGACTTCGTGGTGACCGAAGCGGGGTTCGGCACAGACCTGGGCGCCGAGAAGTTCTTCCACATCAAGTGCCGCAGCGCCCGTCTCACACCCAGCGCCACCGTGATCGTGGCCACCGCCAAAGCCGTCGCCCATCATGGCGGATTGTCGGACACGGGCGGCCTCGGCAATCTGGCCAAGCACATCGAGAACATCAGTCTCTTCGGCATCGAGCTCGTGGTCGCCATCAACAAATTCGATGACGACAAACCCAGCGATCTCGACGCCATCGTGCGCTTCTGTGACAAACTGGGCGTCAAGGCCGTGGTCAGCGACAACTTCCGCAACGGCGGAAAGGGAGCCAGCCCGCTGGCCGCTGCCGTGCTTGAGGTCGTTGACAAAAGCCAGACCAAGGAACTCAAGTTCCTCTATTCACTGACCGATTCGATCGAGAACAAGGTCAACACAGTCGCCACCAAGATCTATGGGGCGCAAGGCGTGGATTTCGACGCCCAGGCCAGAAACGAACTGGCCACCATCGAAAAAGGCGGCTACGGCGACCTCCCCATTTGCATCGCTAAGACACCCCTGTCGTTGTCCGACAATCCCAAGCTCACAGGCCGACCCACGAACTTCCGCATCACCGTGAACCAACTCCGGCTTTCCGCCGGGGCGGGCTTCGTCGTCGCGATCTGCGGCAACATCGTGACGATGCCCGGACTTCCCAAAGTGCCAGCCGCGGCGCGGATCAAGATACTGCCCGACGGACGCGCGGTTGGATTGAGCTGATTGAAGTGCGGGGAGGGGGACTCGAACCCCCACTTCTTTCGAAACCAGATCCTAAGTCTGGCGCGTCTACCAGTTCCGCCATCCCCGCGTCGGGAGGGCGCTATGTTAGCAAACTGATGGCGTCGATGGTGAGACGATCCGGCAGACGAGGAGACTGCCTGCGGGAAACTCCGGATGCCACCGTCACAAGACGCGAATCCATCTGGCTTCGTGGGACATCGAATAGTACGTGGGCAAACGACGCACGCGCGTCGAGATCGGCCATGTCCGGCGATGCGGTTGGCAGGGTTGGACACGAGAGGAGATGCACATGAGATATCTGATCCGATTTGAAGCTTCGATGGAGGCGGGTGGCAGAGTTGACCGTTCGGCCGGAGGCGCAGGGGCGGCGATCGGCCGAATCCTCGAAATCCTCAAACCAGAAACCTTCTATGTTTCCGTGTTCAAGCGCGAGATGTTCATGATCGTGAACAGCAATGATCCGGCGATGCTGGCCGAAGCGGCACACGCTGTGCAGCTGGTGGCCGGCGCCAATCTCGAGGTAACGCCGATCATGACCGGCGAGGAGGCCATGGCCATCCTGCCGAGGGCTCTCGGGAACGCCCTCGACACGGCGAAGTCACTCGGGCTCTAGCAGAAAACTCTGGGATCGCGCCCTGGTCGACGCCGATGGGGGGCCAAGTGCGGAGCGACTGGTGATCCCCGACGCGACTCGACTCGCGGGACGTGCTATTCAGTGCTTCTCCCTGAGTTGGCCATGCAGCAGATGCCTGTCGAAACTCCGCCACAATTCCACGTTCCCGTGCTCGCGCGCTTCCGTCGAGAATTCGGCGAGCCAGCCGTGGTCGTGCGATCTCCTGGCCGGGTGAACCTCATCGGCGAGCACACCGACTACAACCACGGCTTCGTATTGCCCGCGGCTGTGGATCGTGGAATCGCCATGGCGCTGAAACCCCGCTCCGATCACCGGTATGCTCTGCACGCTCTCGATCTGGATCGACGAATCGAAGGGAACCTTGGGGAATTGGCTCCCCAACCTGACCGCTGGCCCAACTACTTGCTGGGCGTCCTCGATCAACTGCAGAGGGCAGGGCATTCCTTGGGCGGCTTCGATCTGGTATACGGCGGCGATCTGCCTATCGGCGCCGGCATGAGCAGCAGCGCTGCCTTGGAGTGCGGTCTGGCCTTTTCCCTGAACGAACTTTTTGGCCTCGGGCTGAATCGCCTCGCCATGGCGAAACTGTCCCAGGCGGCTGAGCACAGGTTCGTCGGCGTCAAGTGCGGCATCATGGACCAGATGGCCAGCCTACTCAGCCAGAAGGACCACGTGATGATGCTGGACTGCCACGATCTGTCGTGCCGATTCGTGCCGTTTCGCAGCCCGGTGAAGATCTTCCTCTGTGACACACAAGTGGAACGTGCCTTGGGCGAGAGCGGCTACAACCAGCGCCGCAGCCAGTGCGAAGCGGGCGTGGCGCTATTGCAAAGACACGCCCCGGCTGTCCACAGTCTTCGCGATGTGAGTCTGGAACTACTCGACGCCCATCGTGCCGAGTTCGACCCCGTCGTCTACCGCCGGTGCCGCTACGTGATCGAAGAGAACCTGCGGGTCATCGCCGCCTGCGACGCCCTCACCAGCGGGGATCTTCCAGCCTTCGGTCGCCTGATGAATCAGAGCCACCAGGGCCTGTCCAAGGCATACGAAGTGAGTTGTCCCGAATTGGACGTGCTGGCCGAAGCTGCCGCGGCTCTCCCTGGCGTACTGGGTGCGCGCATGATGGGTGCGGGCTTCGGCGGCTGCACCATCAACCTTGTGCAAGTCGGGCGGGAAGAGGCTTTCATGCAAGGCATGGCGCCCGCCTTTGCCAAGATCGGCAAGCCCGCGAAGATCCATCACTGCGCTCCCCACGGCGGAACGGAGAGATTGCTGTGATGGAACCCAGGCAGTATCCCCACCGCCGCTTCAATCCGCTCACCGGCGAATGGGTGCTGGTGTCGCCCCACCGTTTGCTGCGTCCCTGGCAGGGCAAGGTGGAGCGTGTGCCCGACGATCAGCGTCCGCAATACGATCCCAACTGCTACCTCTGTCCGGGCAACGCGCGCGCGGACTCTGCGCGAAATCCCGCCTACCAAGGCACTTTCGTTTTTGACAACGATTTCGCCGCCCTCTTGCCCGAGGCCGCCACGTTTCCCGGCGAGTCGAGCCCGCTGTTCCGAAGCGAGGGAGCGCCCGGTCGCTGCCAGGTGGTCTGCTTCAGTCCCCGCCACGATCTCAGCCTTCCCGAACTGAGCGTCGCCGAGATCGCCTCGGTGATCCGCAGCTGGAGCACCCAGACCCGCCTTTTGCTGCAGGATCGCGCAATCAACCATGTCCAGGTTTTCGAGAACAAGGGTGAGCTGATGGGCTGCTCCAACCCGCACCCGCACAGTCAGATCTGGGCCACGTCACACCTGCCCAACGAGGTTCAGAAAGAATTCGATCGTCAACGCTCATACCGCGAGCGCCAAGGTTCTTCCCTGCTGCTCGACTATCTGGCGCAAGAGCAGCAGCGCCAGGAACGCATCGTCTGCGCCAACCAGCACTTCACCGCTCTGGTGCCCTACTGGGCCGTGTGGCCCTTCGAGACGCTGGTGCTGCCCCATCGCGCCGTCCGCCAGCTGATGGACCTCAACGACGGAGAAATCGACGCCTTGGCGGATCTGCTGAAGCGCCTGACCACCCGCTACGACAATCTTTTTCAGTGCAGTTTCCCCTATTCCATGGGCTTTCACCAAGCCCCGAAGACCGAAGTCGCCGGCGACTTCCAGCTCCACATGCACTTCTACCCGCCGCTTCTGCGCAGCTCGACTGTGCGGAAGTTCCTGGTTGGCTTCGAGATGCTCGGCATGCCCCAGCGGGATTTGACACCCGAGCAGGCCGCGGATCGCCTGAGAGAATTGTCCGAGGTTCACTACAAGCAGACCGTCTGACGGACCCACTGACCTACAGGTATGACTCTCAGAAAACTGAGGGGCATCTTCCGAAAACCGCTGCAATTCTCGTCTGGGGCGCTGGCGCGGAGATTGCTAACATCCATGTCAGATGCGTATGCTCGGAACGACGCTCGGTGTCTTTTTGTTTAGCGGAATCCTTCCGCTAGCGCCGGCGTCTGTTCTTGCGCAGGGGTCTGGGCCTGCGTCAACGCAGTCTCTCGCCTCTGAATATCAACGGCTGCGCGCGGATCTGGATCGACTCAACGCTGACGTCGCCGCGCTAAAGAGTCGCGGGCGCAGCGTGCGCACGGACTATTTTCTTCGTGACAAGATGGCAGAGGCCGAGGCGCTTGCGCGCAAGGTGACAGCCGCGGAAGCTCGGCTGCGCGCCGTCCGCGGGCCGTTGCCCCCTGAGACGCCCGCTGGCGCGGTTCAGACGCCGACTGCCACTTCCCAGGATGGCGCGGTCGAACTGGAGGCCAAGGCGGACCTTCTTTCCGATCAGGCCCGCCATTTTCGCGCTGAAGCCGAAGCCTTGGCACGCACGGCGGAACAG
The DNA here is from genome assembly GCA_963758155.1 of uncultured delta proteobacterium. GTDB lineage: Bacteria > Myxococcota_A > Polyangia > Fen-1088 > Fen-1088 > Fen-1137. The sequence goes on along the minus strand of CAVWUP010000011.1, from coordinate 49,081 downwards.
ATCCGATCTCGCCAGGCTTTGCGCCGGCGCGCCGGAGCGTGGGATCGCGATCCACTCGCTGGGTTCGAAGCATCCAAGCGCGTCGCGGTCATTCCATCTCAAACTTCACACGCGGTGCCGAGCGGCGACGCCAGCGGGACTTCGGCCGCAACACGCGGATCCGTACCTTCGACCACTGACGGCACGCCCAAGGCGGGTGGGAGCAGTGCAACGGGCGCCCTGACACCGGCGGTCCCTGCGGACAGCGCCGGGCCGAGCGCGACTGTTCCAGCACTTGCCATCGTGGCTGGAGGCACCACTCCGGGTGCTGGGTCTGCCACTGCGGCGGCCACGCCCTCGGCCAGCCACCCGCTGACGGCATCGGGGCCGCTCTCGGCTGATTCGGCGACCAAGGCGGCTTTACAGCAGCGAACTCTGCTCGATCCCGCCACGCTGGCAGGCATTCGCAACAGCCTCAGCCAGGCCGGGTCGCTTTCGGATCCCGACGCGGTAGATGCAGCCGCAGCCGTGCTTCGCAGCCACGCGCAGGCCTTGGACGAGCACGCGCGACGCCTTCGTGCCCGGGCCAGCCAGTAGTGACCGAGATCGCAATCTCTTGCTGCGACCTACTTCACGCAGCGCAAGTTCGGGCTAGTATGAGCCCGGATGCGGCTCACCGTCGTGATCGTAGCGTTGTCCGTGCTTGGCGCGCGCCCTTGGGCGCGTGCTGACTCGGCTCGACACGATCTGCGCGTGGAGTTGGGCAGCGAATACGACAGCAATCCGGATCGCGCTGAGCAAATCGCGAACTACGTGCCACCCCTGCCGCCGGCCAGTGCTTCCCCGCTGGCGCGCTTGGTGGCCTCGGGTAACTGGGCCTCAGCCCTGGGACAGAGTGGCGCTCTCGCGCTGTCAGGGGCTGTGGCAGGCAAACGGTTTTTCGACCAGGCCGCGCGCAATGACGATGTCTTGATCCTCCAAACCGGTGCCAACGGCACGCTCCGCGTGGCAGAGAGGACCGTTTTGGGCGCAGCGGGCGGCTACTACGATGCCTTCCAGCGCGGTCCAGTTGACCGGCGTGACTTTCGTTCTATCGCGCCGGCCCTGCGCATCGAGCAGGGATTCGTTCGCACCTTGCAGCTCACGCTGGGGGGCGGCTATCGCTGGTTTACCTTCAAGTCCGACGACAACTTCAGCTTTGCCGGACCCACGGCATTCGTGACCGCACGTCAGATTCTTCCCGGCAACCTGGATCGAGGCGAGGCGGACTGGGAATGGAGCGCTGGCGCCAGTTTGGAATGGCGTGGATTCGACGGGTTGGCGTGTGCCAGTGCGGACTGCGCGGCCGTGTCCTCGTCAGGCTCGCGCCGGCTGGACCGATTCTGGGTGAGTCACATCGAGATCACGCGCACCACGGCCTTCTTCCTGGCAGCCGGAGCGGCGCTTCACCTCAACGAGTCCAACAGCTACGGCGAGGGGCTGGTGCGGGGCGTGTTTCACGCCCGCGCGGTGGTGCCCTTGCCGTGGGCGCTGTCGTTTTCTTCACGCGCCGACTTGGTGGCGACCCACTACTGGAACTCCTTGCTTCTGGCGCAGGCGGACCCCAACGCCGGCGCGCCTCTGGTCAGCATCGAAGACGAAAACCGCAGCACCCTGCGTATCGAAGTGTCGCGCCCGCTCGGGCAAGGTTTTGAGATCGGGGCTCGCTACGTCATCACCAGCAGCTTTCCCGGCGGAGGTTCGGTCGACTACCGTTGACAGACCGCCCTGTTGTATCTGGCCGTCTTCGACGAGCGTTGACGCTCGCAAATGTTTTTTTGTGAGCGGCTACGATCGCCATTGACTTCAGGGGGTGCGAGGGCCAAGGATTGCCTCCCGAGTTGAGCAACGATTCGTCACGTGAAACTCGGGACCCGCACCGGCAGCACGCCGGCGTCAGGCTTCCGGAAGGAGGTCGTTCTTGATGGCCACCGGAAGCAAAACCTCTCCCAAGCGGACGAAGTTCATCTTTGTCTCGGGCGGCGTGGTCTCGTCGCTGGGCAAAGGACTGGCTTCGGCCTCGATCGGCTCGCTGCTTGAGGCGCGTGGCCTCAAGGTCACCATCCAAAAACTGGACCCGTATCTCAACGTCGATCCGGGGACCATGAACCCGACGCAGCACGGGGAGGTCTTCGTCACCGACGACGGCGCCGAGACTGACCTCGACCTCGGGCACTACGAGCGGTTTCTCTCGCGGCGCATGTCGCGGCTAAACAACGCAACCTCCGGGCAGATTTATCAGACGGTCATCCAGAAGGAACGGCGAGGGGAATACTTGGGCGGCACCGTACAGGTGATTCCGCATGTGACCGATGCCATCAAGGCGCGCGTCTTGGAATGCGCCGAGGGCATGGACGTGCTCATCGTCGAGATTGGTGGCACCGTGGGCGACATCGAGTCGCTGCCCTTCCTCGAAGCCGTGCGCCAACTGCGCTTCGAACTCGGCCACCAGAACGTCATTTCCGTGCACGTCACGTTGGTGCCCTACATCGCAGCCGCGGGAGAGCTCAAGACCAAGCCCACCCAGCACTCCGTCATGAAGCTGCGTGAGATCGGCATCCAGCCCGATATTTTGCTGTGCCGGTCGTCCAAGCCCATCGGCACGAATCTGAAGCAGAAGATCGCGCTCTTCACCAACGTGGCGCCGGACGCGGTCTTCTCCGCCGAGGACGTGGCCTGCATCTACGAAGTGCCGATCAGATTCCTCAAACAAGGCGTGGACGAGAAGATCGCCGAACTTCTCAACATCTGGTCGCGCGCCCCGGAGGTGACCGGCTGGGAACGCGTGGTCGAGGCCATGCGCAGCCCACAGGCCGAGGTCGAGATCGCGCTGGTGGGAAAGTACGTTGAGCTGGGCGAGTCGTACAAGAGCCTCAATGAAGCCATCATGCACGGCGGGATCGCAAACGCCTGCCGGGTGAATCTGCGCCACGTCGACTCTGAAGAGATCGAGCGCAAGGGCACTTCCTGTCTCGACACCGCCGACGGCATCCTGGTCGCTCCCGGCTTCGGCACGCGCGGCACAGAAGGCAAGATCCTGGCCGCCCGCTACGCGCGCGAGCGCGGGGTGCCGTATTTCGGCATCTGCCTGGGCATGCAGATAGCGGTCATCGAATTCGCGCGCAACGTGGCCGGCCTGCGCGGGGCCAATTCCACGGAGTTCGAGCCCACGCCAGCCCACCCGGTGATTGACCTTCTGCCCGAACAGCGAAATATCGTGGACAAGGGCGCCACCATGCGCCTGGGCGCGTGGCCCTGCATTTTGCGACCAGGCACGCGCGCCGAGGCGGCGTACGGGGTCACCGAGATCTCAGAACGGCACCGTCACCGCTACGAGGTCAACAATGAATATCGAGACCGGCTGGTGGCGGCTGGGTTGTTCATCTCCGGGGCATCGCCCGACGAGCAGCTGGTCGAAATGATCGAACTGCGCAACCACCCATATTTCGTGGCTTGCCAGTTTCACCCCGAGTTCAAATCACGGCCACAGCAGCCGCACCCGCTTTTCCGGTCGTTCATCGGCGCAGCCCTGCAAGCCCGCGCGGAAAAACGGCGGCCCACGGCGCAGACCGCGGCCGATCCCAGCCCGCCAGCGCTTGCGTAGCTAGAGCCTTTCGGGAGATTCGGGGCCGCTGGACGGGCCGGGTCGCGGCTCGCGGGTCGCGTGGGGGTGGGCGAGAGCGTGAGCGAGTTCGTGGGCGTTTTGCGGGAAGACGGAGAGCGGGCCGCGGGTCGCTCACGCTCACGGGAGCCGCCCACGCGGGCCGCTTTCCGCTGGCCGCTACCGCTCACGCTACCGCTCACGCTGGCCGACCTGCCTCGGCCCGGAGTTTTCCGGCAAACCGCAGCCACTCCATGCCAGGCCTTCGTGAGCCAGCAGCCAGCGTTTGCGACGGAGGCCCGACGAGTATCCGCCGAGCTTGCCGCCCGCCGCGAGCACTCGGTGGCAGGGAATCAGAATGGGAAGTGGATTGGCGCCGACGGCCTGACCCACGGCCCGGCTGGCACCCGGCATGCCAAGGTCACGTGCGATCTCGCCATACGTGGTCGTGGTTCCTGGCAGCAGGGCGACCAGCCGGCGCCAAACTGCCTTCTGGAATTGAGTCCCGGATAGCGCGAGTGGTGGCAGGGGCGGCGGCGCGTGATTGCCGAAGTAGGCGCTCAGCCAGTCAGAGCCCTGGCGCAGAAAATCGCGTGCCTGATCGACCGCTCCGCCGTCGGAAGAGGTAGGTAAAGGTAGGCGTGTCCAGCTTAGAGAAACCAGACCTTCCGAGCATGCTTCGAGGCGCAATCGCCCAATTGGCGAATCGACGACCAGGCGCTGTGGAACAGTGAGAGTCAAACTTGTCAAGTGCTTGCAAGCAATACATGTACCACATGAGGCTTTTACCTTCCCTGGCGCATTGCTCGATGCTATCAAGAAGTGAACCAAGGCGCCGAACGCTGGACGAAAGAGGATGCGACTAGACAGTAGGTAGATGACGCGATGTCCATGGAGATCAAACAGCACCTGAAGCTGTCACAGCAGCTCGTGATGACGCCGCAGCTTCAGCAGGCCATCAAGCTGCTGCAGCTCTCACGAATGGAGCTGGTCGACGTGGTCCGCGAGGAGCTCCTCGAGAATCCGGTGCTGGAGGACTCGGTCGACATTGCTGCGGAACAACAGAAGCCGTCCTCGTCGACCGGCGAGGCTCAGTCAGAGGCTGCGGCACCTGAAGCCGAAGCCGAGCGCGTCGGCGAGACCGAGATTCCCGTGGCGAGGGTTTCCGAGGACAAGCTCGATACCACGACCGAGATCAAGCCCGATTCTCGCTCTGGCGATGCGGTCGCGGATTTCGACTGGGACACCTATCTGGAATCCCAGTCGAACGCCCCGCCCATGCCGACCTACCGGCCCAACACCGAGGATCTGCCGTCCCTGGAAGCCACCCTGACCCGGGGCACCTCGCTCTTCGACCACCTCGAGTGGCAGCTCAAGCTATCGCGCAATTTCTCTGAGGTCGAGGAACGGGTGGCGCTGCTGATCATCGGCAACCTGACGCCCGACGGGTACTTGGACGCCGCGCTTGATGAGATCGCCGAGGAGGCGGGCGTCGGGTTGGAACAGGCCGAGGAAGTCCTGCGGCATGTTCAGGAATTCGATCCCCCGGGCGTGGCCGCCCGCACTCTGCAGGAATGTCTCCTCATCCAGGCCCGCCTCATCGGCGCCGACGACGACATCCTGGTGGGCATGATCACAAGGCACCTGGGCGACCTCGAAAAGAAGAACTACGCGCCCATTGCCAAGGACTTGAACCAGCCGCTCGACGAGATCTACGAAGCGGCCAAGGTGGTGATGGGGCTTGACCCCAAGCCGGGCAGCGCGTACACCGACGAGGAAGCCACCTATATCACCCCCGACGTCTACATCCAGAAGGTGGGGGACAAGTACTTCGTGGTGGCCAACGACGACGGTCTGCCCAAACTCAAGATTTCGGACTTCTACCGGCAGGCGCTGAGCAAGGGCCCCAAGGCGCGCGAGTACATCCAGGAACGCCTGCGCAGCGCCCAGTGGCTGATTCGGTCCATCCAGCAGCGCCAGCGCACCATCGTGCGCGTCACCGAGTCCATCTTGCGCTTCCAGCGCGAGTTTTTCGAGAAAGGGGCGGCCTATTTGAAGCCGCTCATCTTGCGCGACGTGGCCGAGGACATCGGCATGCACGAATCGACCGTATCTCGGGTCACCACCAACAAATACGTCCACACTCCCCAAGGCATTTTCGAGCTGAAGTATTTCTTCAATTCGGGCATCTCCCGCAGCGAGGGCGATGACTTGGCCTCTGAGGCGGTCAAACTAAAGATCAAGCAGATCATAGGAAGCGAGGACGTCAAGCGACCCCATTCCGATCAGAAGATCGTGGAACTTCTCGGCGGCCAGAACATCGAAATCGCTCGTCGAACCGTTGCCAAGTACCGCGAACAGTTGAAGATACTTTCCAGCAGCAAGCGCCGGCAGGTCTTCTAAGCTTTGCACCACCGGCCGAAACCGAACCCCTTGGATGGAGACAAATTGCATGCAGATTTCGACGACGTTCCGTCACATGGAGGCCTCTCCGGCGGTCAGAGACTACGCGGAAGAACGCCTGGACAAGATCCGCAAGTACTTCCAGCGTGAACTCCTGTCGGCCCACGCGACCTTCTCGGTGGAACGCAATCACAACCACACAGCCGAGTTCTCCCTGACCCTGCCCAACGGCATCGTCCTGCAGGCGCGCGAGACGACCGAGGACATGTACTCGTCGGTCGATTTGGCGGCGGCGCGCATCGAGCGCCAGGTGCGTAAGTGGAAGGAAAGGATCCGCACGCACAAGCCGCACGGCGGTCCCAGCTTCTCGATCCGTCAGGCGGTGATCACGCCCGAATCGTTCGAACCCCAGCCGGGAGATGACGATCAGGCCGACAAGGCCAAGGCCACGGCGGGCAAGGTACACGTGGTGCGCGAGCGAACCGTCGAGGTGCGTACCATGTCAGTCGAGGACGCCGCAATGCAGCTTAACTTGGTGGAAAAGGAGTTTTTGGTGTTCACGGATGTGGACAGTAAGGCCATTTCGGTCATATATCGCCGCAAGGATGGCAACTACGGTCTCATCGAGACTGGAGCCCCTGCTCCTGGAGCATAAGACCGAAAACAGCCCCCGGATTGCCGGAGCGCCGATGAAAGTCATCGATTTTCTTCACTCGAACTGCGTCATCCCGACCTTGCGGGGGACCAGCAAGAGCGAAGTACTCGCCGAGCTGGCACAGCACCTGGCCCAGGCACAGCCTGGGATCGATGCCGTGGCGCTCGGGCGGGCCCTCGAGGAGCGTGAGCTGCTGGCCTCGACCGCCATCGGGGACGGCATCGCCATCCCGCACGGCAAGCTGGACACGATAGATTGCCTCATGGGTGTGCTGGGACGTTCGGTTGTGGGGCTGGATTTCGATTCCATCGACGGCCAGCCCACCCATCTCATATTCATGCTGGTGGCGCCCACGGCGTCGACGGGGGCGCATCTGAAGGCGCTGGCGCGCCTGTCGCGGCTGTTTCGCGATGCCGGCTTTCGCCAGCGGCTGCTCGATGCGCCCGACGGGGACGCGATGTATCGGACCATAGAAGAAGAGGACGCCAAGTATTGACCGGCCCCACGGCGCTGTCATCGACTCTGACGGTGCGCTCTCTCTTGAGCGAGAGTGCAGGGCTTCGATTGGTGCTGTTGGCGGGTGAGGCGGGGCTGGGCCGGCGCATTGCCGTCAACCGGGTGCAGAAGCCCGGTCTGGCCTTGGCCGGCTTCGTGCGCCAGGTGCAGGCCGAGCGGGTTCAGATCTTGGGGGCCACCGAGCTGTCGTACCTGGCCAGCTTGCCGCCCCAGGAAGCGCGACACGGCATCGAGACCTTCATGGCCATCGAGCCCGCGTGCATCGTCATCACCAAGGGGCTCGATGTTCCGCCTGAGCTGATCGAGGCCGCCAACCGATTGGGCGTGCCGCTTTTGCGTACGCCGTTGCGCTCCTCGGCCGCCATCGAGGCCGTGCAGTCCTTCGTGGAGCGCGAACTGGCGCCCTCGGCCAGCATCCACGGCGTGCTCATGGACGTGCTCGGCATCGGGGTGCTGCTCATGGGCAAGAGCGGCGTGGGCAAATCCGAAGCGGCGCTGGAATTGATCATGCGCGGGCACCGCCTGGTGGCCGACGATCTGGTCGAAGTGCGCCGCACGTCGCACAACATACTGGTGGGATGGGCGGCTGAGCTGATCAAGCACCACATGGAGGTGCGCGGGGTCGGCATCATCAACATCAAGGACATGTTCGGCGTGGCGGCGGTGCGCGACGAGAAGAAGATCGAGCTGGTGATCGAGCTGGTGCGCTGGGAAGAGTGGGAGTCGGCTGACCGGATCGGGCTGGACGACCAGACCCACCTCATCCTCGACGTGTCGGTGCCGATGCTGCGCATTCCGGTGAGCCCGGGACGCAATGTGAGCTCGCTGGTCGAGGTGGCGGCGCGCAATCGTCTCTTGCAGCAGCGCGGTCACCACTCGGCGCGCGAGTTCCAGGAGAGGCTGGACCAGGCCCTGGCCGACGCGCAACAACGGCGCTTTCGTGACGACGTGGAGTGAATGATGAAACTGGTCGTCATCACCGGCGTCTCGGGTGCTGGCAAGAGCACCGCCAAGAGTGCACTGGAAGATCTGGGCTTCTACTGCGTCGACAACCTGCCCATGACCCTCATGCCGCGCTTCATCGAGCTGTTGGCCGGGCGTGAGGAGGTGACGCGCGCGGGGCTGGTGGTCGATGCACGCAGCGGAGAATTTCTCGCCGATTCAGCGCGTGTGCTGTCCGACCTGCGCGCAGCGGGACATGCCATCGAGGTGCTCTTTCTGGATGCGCCCGACGAGGTGTTGCTGCGGCGTTTTTCCGAAACCCGTCGCCGTCATCCCTTGTCGGGAACCGACATCCGCGTGGGGATTCAGGCCGAACGCATGCGCCTGGCCGCTCTTCGCCAAGAAGCCACCGCCGTCATCGATACGGCCGAGCTGACGGTCCACGGCCTGCGCGCGATCGTGCTGGGTCGCTACGGCCGGGCCGAAGGCAACCTGGCCGTCACCATGGAATCCTTCGGCTTCAAGTATGGGCTGCCCACCGAAGCCGACATCGTGCTCGATGTTCGCTTTCTGCCCAACCCCTTCTTCGTGCAAGCCCTGGCTCCGCTCTCGGGTGAGGACGAAAGCGTGCGCCGGTTTGTTCTGGACAACCCCGAGACTCAGATCTTCTTGTCCAAGGCCGAGGAACTGCTCGCGCTTTGCATCGCCGCGTTCGAACGCGAAGGCAAGACTTACGCCACCGTGGCCATCGGGTGCACCGGCGGCCGCCATCGCTCGGTGGTCGTCGCGGCCGAGCTGGCGCGTCTGCTGCAGACCTTTCACGTCGAGGTCCGGCACCGGGACATCGCGCGCGGGCGCTCCACTTCGCCCGAGGCGCGCAAGTAGCGGAACCGTCGCATGCGCAAGGCCATAACAGCGTCGCGTTCGCAGCCAAACCGGGTAGAATGGATTCATCAGCATGACACCGCCGACTAGGACGCTGAATCCGATGGTGGGGGTCGTGGTGATCTCCCATGAGCAGGTGGCCTTCTATATGCTGGAAGCGGCCCGCCGGGTGGTGGGCACGTTGCCCGGTGTGGCGGCGGTATGCGCTTCGTCTGCCGACGACAGCGCGGCCATCATGCAGAGGGTGGCGCAGGCGTGCAACGAGGTCGACGACGGCGCCGGCGTGCTCATCATGGTGGATGTCTACGGGTCGACGCCGTATCACGTGGCCATGTCGATGCTGGACGGGACGGGTGCCGGCGAGGTGTTGGCCGGTGTCAACCTGCCCATGATGCTCAAGCTGGCGACCATCGATCGCACGCGGCTTTCGCCGGCAGAGATGGCCCAACAACTGTGCGAGGTTGGCCGTCGCGCCATTCGCATCGGCTCGGAGCTGACCGGCAAGATCGACGTGGGGGGGAATCGCTGACGTGGGGGATGGCAGCCAAGCCCAACGCTCGGTCAAGATCCGCAACCGCTTGGGCATGCACGCGCGCGCGGCCGTGAAGTTCGTGCAACTGGCCAACCACTTCGCGTGCGACATCAACGTGGTCAAGGACAACACCGAGGTCAACGGCAAGAGCATCATGGGACTGCTCACCCTGGTGGCAGCCCTGGGTACCGAGGTGATGGTCGTGGCCAGCGGAGCCGACGCCCAGCAGGCGGTGGACGCGCTGGCCGCCCTGGTGAATGAGGGCTTCGGCGAGGGAGTCGTGGATGCTTAGGCTGGCGGGCGTAGGCGCCTCGCCGGGCATCGCCATGGGCGTGGCCCATTTCTTGGGCGGCCGCGTGGAGGTGCAGGAGCGTCGCATTTTCACCGACGAGGTGGGCAACGAACTGCGCCGCTTCGAGGACGCCATTAGCCGCAGCGACACGCAGTTGCGGCGCATCCAGCAGCAGATCGCCGAGCAGGTGGGTGACGGTCAGGAGTACCGCATCCTCGAGGCGCACCGGATGATGTTGGCCGACGTACACCTGGTCGAGGAGACGCGGCGGATCATCAGCAGCGATCAGGTGTCGGCCGAATGGGCCTTGCGGCGGGCGCTGGACCAGATCCAGGCGGTGTTCGCGCGCATTGAAGACGCCTATTTCCGCGAGCGGCGCAGCGACATCGACATGATCGGCGAACGCATCTTGCGCAATCTGATGGGCATGACGCCGCCCGGGCACGAGGGCGTGCCCAAGGGCGCGGTGGTGTTTGCCCACGATCTCTCGCCCGCCGACGTCACGCAACTGGGCCGCGCCGGTGTGAGCGGCTTCTTCACCGAGGGCGGCGGCAAGACCTCGCACTCGGCCCTGGTGGCGCGCGCGCTCGGCCTGCCGCTCGTCGCAGGGGTGCAGGGGTTCATCAAGCACATCCGCACCGGCATGACCGTGATCGTGGACGGCGGCCGCGGCGAGGTCATCCTGGAGCCCGACACCGAGGTGCAGGGGCGCTTCGCCGACCGGGCCGCGCGCGATCTGGTGCAGACCGAACGCCTGGCCCGGGCGCGCGAATCGCCCGCCATCTCGCTCGATGGTGAGCGGGTGCACTTGGCCGCCAATGTGGAGCTGCTGGAGGAGATTCCCATCTCCGCCGAGTTGGGCGCCGACGGAATCGGGCTGTTTCGCACCGAATTCCTGTATCTGGAGCGCAGCACCCTGCCCACCGAGGAAGAGCAGTACCAGCACGCGCTGGCCGCCTTGCGCGCCATGGATGGCCGTGGCGTGTGTTTTCGCACCCTGGATCTAGGCGGGGACAAGCTGCCCACCTCGGTGCGCATCCCGGCCGGGAACAATCCCGCGCTGGGCTTGCGCTCGATTCGCTACTCGTTGTGGCGGCGGGATGTGTTTAGGCTGCAGTTGCGTGCTTTCTACCGGGCGGCCGCCGTGGGCCCGCTGCGCATCATGTTCCCGCTCATCTCCGGCGTGGCCGAGCTGCGTACCGTGCGCGAGTTGTGCGCCGGCGTCTGCGCCGAGCTGCAGCGCGACGGACTGGAGCACAACCCCGAGGTTCCCCTGGGCGTGATGATCGAGACGCCGAGCGCAGCCGTGATTGCCGACTTGCTGGTCGACGAGTGCGACTTCCTTTCCATCGGCACCAACGACTTGATTCAGTACGCGCTGGCGGCGGACCGCCAGGACGAGCACGTGGGCTACCTCTACCACCCGCTGCACCCGGCGATTTTACGTCTGGTCAAGACCGTGACGGCGGCGGCCAAGCGCGCGGGCAAGCCGGTGGCCATGTGCGGGGACATGGCCGGGGATCCGCGCTTCACCTGGGTGCTGCTCGGGCTCGGGCTGCGCTCATTTTCGATGGCGCCGCGCCAGATTCCCATCGTCAAGTCCATCGTGCGCGGCACGCGCATGGCCTTTGCCGAGAAGCTGACCGAGGAGATCCTGCGTCTGCGCACCGAGGACGAGGTGGAGGAGTTGGTCAATCGCGTGATGAAAGAGCGCTTCCCGATCGAGTTCACCGAAGAGATTTCGTAGGACTCTGCCTGGGATTGCGTTCCCGTCGCCGGCCGGCTGTTCTTCCGCTAGACTGAGCCGCCATCGGTTGTCCCATGTCACCTTCCCGTTGCATTTCGCTCCTTTTCCTCCTAGCTGCTGGCTGCCTGCAGGCGGGCGCGGAGCCCGAGGGAATCAAGCTGGCCCCTGGCCGCGATATTGGCTCGATCAGTTTCGTGACGATCGACGGGCGAGCCTGGCTGGCCTTCAATCGCATCAAGTCCCCGGCCACGCCCAGCAAAGGCTCGGTGTCTGACTTGTGGATTGCCGGCCCGATGGGAGCTTCGCCGGATGCGGGCGCGGACGGGGGAGCCGAGGACGCGGACGGGGGCGTTGGGGCTGGGCCGCAGCAGCGGTTGGTGATCGCCGACCGTTCGGATCGATGGGGTTCGATGGGGGCGGGCGAATCTCTCTTCACCATGGTGAAGGAGCAGCAGGTGGCGAGCGGAGGCGATGGGAAAGGGCAGCTGGAGTCGGTCGGCACCCTGGTGCGCATCGATTCAAATTTCCAGCCGCAGGAGACTTTCGAGAATGTCTCGACGTTCACGACCGACGGGAATTTCGACAATCGCTTGCTCTTCCGTCAGGTTCCCACGGACAACGAAACTCCGGGGCTGTTTCTGTGGGACGGCGAGAACCGACTGCGCCTGGGGGATGTGGCGAGCGCCAGCCTGCTCGACATGCAGATCGCCGACAGCGGCATGGCCTACTTCGTGCTGGGCACCGACCAGGTCCTGAGCCGGCTGGGCAAGCTGACCGACACCAAGCAGGACTTGCACGCCAATGTGAGCCGCTTCCTCCTGAGCAACGACGAAAAGTACGCCACGCTTTCCCTCTTGAAATCTGGCACCAGCACGACCGTGGTGCTCGACGTGCAGGCGGGCAAGGACCTACCACTGGCACGTCCCAATCCTTGCTGCTGGCTTGGTTTCTCGCCGCAAGACCACCCCAATCTGTTCACCTATGCGCAAAGTGCCAGCGCCAATGCGCCTGCCGAATATCACATCCTGGATCTGGCGAGCGGCGGCGATGCCACTCTTGTCTTGCCGGCTCCACTGGTCGACATGGTGCCTATCATGGATCGACCGAACAGCGATGAATCGCTGTATCTCGATAGCCAGGGCCATGGTGTGTTCTTCGGCAAAAATGACCATCAGGCGCGGCGAACCGTCATGCGGGTGGATCCGGCGACGCAGCAGGTGGTGCCAGCGCGCATGCTGAGTTCAGGGTTTTCGCCCGACGGTCAGTATCTCCTCTACATCGACCCGCAGCCCCTGACAGTGGCCGAGCCGGATCCGCACGGACCGCTGCTGGTGCAAGATGTTGGGTTCGTCGACCAACCCCTCGATCACCCAGCTCTCCAGATTTCGTCCCCGGGCATGTCGGTGGGGTCGGGTGATTACTTTTTCATCGCTGGTCCTGCCACCGATGCCGGCCCTAGCGTTATCTTGGTCTTCTGGGCCAGTGTTGTGCGCGACTCGTCTGACCTCTACTTCGCCAATCACGAGACTGGCGAACTGAAGGTAGTTGCCAGTTCCATCGGGAGCGTGAGCGTAGGCGCGCAGCGGTTGGTTGGGACGGTCAATGTCTCGGCTCAGGACGGAACCGGCGATTTGATCGTGCAGGACGTAGAAGACAGCGAAGGCCGCACCCTGGCGCAGACGGTGACCGATTTCACACAGGGGTCCGACCCGCAGACCAAGGCGGGGCTGGTCGCTTACGTCGTGCGCGGGCGCGTGTCCAACGACCACGACGGCCTGTGGGGGACCACCCTGACACCACCCGCCCAGGACGGGGGCCAGTAGCGTGAGCGTCTCAATCCTGGCCGCCCTGCTGCTGGCAGTTGCAGCAGAGGCCAGCCCCGATGCCGGAGCGGAAGACGGCCTCGCGTTGACCGAGGCCGACGCCGGTCTTGCGGCCGATGCCGGCGCGGACGCGCATTCTTCGCCCGACGTCGAGCCGCTGGCGCCAGCGTCGGTGCTGAGTGGCCGCATTCTGGCGCGCGGTACACGCGAGCCACTGGCCGGCGCGCAGGTACGCGTGATCCTGGACCACGGCGCGACCCGCGACACGGAGACGGACGAGCACGGGGATTTCTCACTGCCCGCGCGGCCCGGCCCCTGCGAGGTGCGCGTGCACTACCCCGGCTTCGAGCCCTTTTCGCGAAAGCTCGACGTGAGCAAGAGCGGCAACAGCGGCTTGGTCTTGCGTCTGCAACCACGCTTGACCGGCGATCGCTACGAGACCGTGGTGACGGCCGCGCCGGCCCGCGCGCCCGCCGTGCCGGTGCAGCGCGACGAACTGACCCACACCCCCGGCGCATTTGGTGATCCCTTTCGCGTGGTGGAATCCTTGCCTGGCGTGGTGCAGGCCATCTGGCCTTTGCCCATGTACGCCATCCGCGGCGCCAATCCCGGCAACACCGGCTTCTTCATCGACGGCGTGCGTGCGCCGGCGCTCTTCCATTTTGCGCTCGGCCCTTCGGTCATCCACCCGTTTTTTCTCGACGAGATGCAGTTCTATCCTGGCGGCTATCCCGTGGAATATGGCCGCTATGTCTCGGGAATCGTTTCGGCGCGCACGGCCGCGCCCGCCACCGATCGCGTGCATGTCTCGGCCGACGTGCGCCTGTTCGATGCAGGCGGAATCGTGGCCGCACCCTTTGACGACGGTCGCGGAACCGTGGCCGTGGCCGGTCGCTATTCCTACACCGGGGTCCTGCTCTCGGCGTTTTCCAGCGAGTACAGCCTGGACTACTGGGACTACCAGCTGCGCGTCGAGCATCGGCTGGGACCAGGGCGGCTGACCCTGTTTGCCTTTGGTTCGGGCGATACCTTGCAACAGAGGAACCCGGATCCGGTGGAATGGAACTCCGGCATCCAGCCCGGCCTGGCCCAGCTCATGTTCCACCGCGTGCAGCTGCGCTGGGACGGCGGCGTGCTGGGCGGACACCTGCTGGCCAGCGCCCTGGTCGGCTTGGACGATTCGACGGTGAGCAACACGCAGTTGTTCGACCTGCCCATCCGCGGTCGGATGATGATGGCAGCCCCTCGCCTGGAAATGGGCTGGCGCCTGGGGTCCTGGGTGGATTTGGTGGTGGGCAGCGACGCGGAGGCGCAGCGCTATCGTCCGCAGTCATTGTTGGGATTCTTGGGCGGCGGCTTGGGCAACTACTATCAGACCGATCTCTTCCGCGATCGCAGCGCCCTTTCGGCCAGCGGGTACGTCGGCTTGACCATGAAGGCCGGCGACCGACTGCAAGTGACACCAGGCTTCCGCTATGATGGCTATTTCGAACAGAACACCCAGAAGGGCGCGTCGAGCCCGCGCCTATCGCTGCGCTATCGCGTGGCTTCCGACACCTGGCTGAAAGGTCATGTGGGTCAGTTCTCGCAGATGCCGTCGCTGCCGGTGGGGGTTCCTGGCTTCGACGGCTTCGGTTTGCAGAGCTACGGTTTGCAGCAGTCGCGCCAGGGCAGCGTGGGCGTGGAAGCCGGCCTGGGCAATCGCGACGGCGCTGACCTGTCGTTGGACACCACGGTCTTCTATCAGCGCCTGCATGTGACCGACGTACGCAACTCGCTCAGCCTCGATCCGCAGGCGCGCGATTTTCTCGAGCCACGCGAGGGTGAAAGCTATGGCTTCGAGATCATGCTGCGCCGGCCGATGCGCCACCGTCTGTATGGCTGGCTGTCGTACACGCTGTCGCGTTCGTTGCGCGTGGTGGACGGTGTGATCGCGCCCTCGGATTGGGACCAGCGCCATGTGCTGAACCTGGTGACGGGCTACCGTTTTCCTCGCGGCTACGCCGCCTCCGCGCGCTTCCACTACAACACCGGCCGTCCCTATCCGATTTACGACCCGCGTCTGCAATGGGTCAACTACCAGCGCCTGCCTGCTTTCCCTCAGCTCGACTTGCGTGCCGACAAGCGCTTCGTCTTCGACCGCTACCTGTTGGACCTTTACGTGGAAGTGGTTAACACCACCGCGAGCCGCGAGGTGTTCGACGAGAAACTCCAGATGGACGGCACCTTGGTCCAGCGCGCGTACCGTCTGGTTCTCCCATCGATCGGCGTACACGTGGAATGGTAGGGGCCACCTGCGGTCGCCCACGTCGGTGGATCGAAGGGCAATTCCTATGAACGCCGCGGCCGGCTGATGCGGGTGTATCATGGCGCCCATGACACGCACACGAGCGACTTTGAGTCTGGGTGTTCTTTTGGCTGGGCTGCTGGCAGGGAGCGCGGTTCGCGCGGACGATGCGGCCGTGCACTACAACATGGGGTTGCAGCTCAAACGACAGGGCAAGACGGCGGAGGCGCTGGCCGAGATGAAGAACGCCGTGCAGTTACGCCCGGACTACGCCGCCGCCTGGTTCACCATGGGAACCTTGTACCGGGTGCAGGGCGAGCTCGACAACGCGGCCCAGGCGTTGCAGAAGGTGATCAAGCTGGAACCCAACGACCCGAGCGCGCACGCCAACCTGGGCGCGATCTATGGGCGGCAGAAGAAATGGAGCCCGGCCATCACGGAGTTGGAGCGAGCGGTGAGCCTGCAGCCGGACGACTACGAAGCCCATGCCAGCCTGGGCGCAGCCTTGCGGCAGATTGGCGATTACCCCAAAGCGATTCCTCACCTGCGCAAGGCGACCGAACTCAAGCCCAAGGAGCCGCTGGCCTGGGCCAATCTGGGCGTGGCGCTTTCCAGGACCGACGATCGGGAAGGGGCGGTGGTGGCCCTGAAAAAGGCGGTCGAGCTGGATCCGAAGAACGGGCAGACCCATCTCAATCTGGCGGTGGCGTATCGCCGCCACAAGAAGCCCGACGAGGCGATTGCGGAGTACGAAACAGCGGTGTCGCTGGATCCGGGCCTGACCGGCGGCTACTACGACCTGGGTTTGCTCTATTCGCAAGACCGTCGCTACGACGATGCCCTGTCCGCTTTCAAGAAGTACCTGGCCGGGAGCCACCAACTGGATTCTGAATCGCGACGTGATGCCGAAGAGCGCATCAAGTCGCTCGAAGGCGCGGTCAAGAAGAAGTAGTTAGCTGCTTCTTCACCACAGAGGGCACAGAGAACACAAAGGCCGGAAGGACGCAAGGGTTCGGACCAGACAAGCCCACCCTTTTCTTCTTTCCGGTCCGGCTCTGTGGCCTCTGTGATCTCCGTGGTGAAGAAAGCTAACTAGAACTTGATTCCGACGAAGCCGCGCAGGATCTGGGCCGCGGTGGCGGTTCCGCCAGAGATTGCGCTGAACTGATTTGGTCCGATGGGACGATTGAGTGCGCCGAAGGGCCAGAACACGCCCCACACCATGCCGGCGTAGAATTTTTCGCCGATGTTGCGGTAGCCGAGGTTCAGGTCCATCTCGACACCGTAGTTCATCGAGTCGCCGGGCGTGGATACGGGAACCGGCGCCATGCTGTAGATGACCGATCCCGACAGTCCCAGTTGGCGTCCCTCGGTGACGTCCAGCCAGTAGGCGATGGAAGGCTTGAAGTACACGGCATTGGTGACGGTCCCCATGATGCGTCGGAAGAAGATTTCGTCGACGTGATAGTCGGGCGAGAAATAGAAGTTGTGCATCCAGCTGTCCCCGAGAGGCTGGGGTACGAATTTCCAGCGATAGTTGAGGTAGGGGCTTGGGTTGAGTGTGGTTGCGTTGCAATTGGTGCTGTCGATGCACGCGCTTTGAGCCTGGTCGCCAGTGGCGCCGCCGGTTTCGAATCCGACGAAGAGCGAATCCTTGTACAGCTTGAGATCGGCCGCCAAGACCCAACCCAGTCCCAGGATAGAGAGATGGTTGTCGCTGTTGCCTGGATTCCTGCAGGCGCAGCGGCCCGGCGTTGCCCATGTGTCCCGCCTGAGCCGTGCTTTCGAACTCCAGGGTGAGGGCCTTCCAGCCGAGCTTGAACCACAGACTGGGAATGAGCAGCCAGGCGTCGATGTGCTGGGTCAGAGAGGCGGTGCCGGGGTGGCTTCGGTGCTGTTGTTCAGGTCAGGGCGCGAGAGCGAGCCAGTCTGCGCCTGGTCCGCCTTGGCCTGATTCGAGAGATTGAAGACCTCATTGTTCTGGGTCCGGTACACCAGCTGCACGCCGTAGTTGATCACCAGCTCGCCGCTCTGCGCGCGCTCGCGAAAATGCTGGTCATCGTCCTTTTTGGTCAGGGCCGCGGTGAACTGCACCACATCGTCGTTTTGCGACAGATCCATGGGCGGCCCGCTGGGATCGGCGCGGCCCGCGTCGGTCATGCCCCAGGCGTAGCCGGATGGGCCGAAGTCCCAGGACAAGGCAAGCTGGTGGCCGTACACCTGGGTGATGGCCATGATCCGGTCCACCGTGGTGCCTCCGTCGCAGTCCGCGCAGTCGCCCTTGTTGAAGTACATGCCGCGGCCGAAGTGCCAGGGCATGCGGCCGAAGCGCAGCGAGCCGATCTGGCTGTCCACCTCGCCCCACACCCGCTTGGGGCTGATGGCCGAGGTGAAGGTGTTCGATCCGGGCGTTGCCTGGGAGTTCGACAGGATTCCGGTGGGCGCCAGGTTGGTGCGCAGAGCTGGCTGCGACGCCGATATCAGCGAATCAGGAGTGGAGCCGTAGATGAGGTTGTCGAACACATCGATCTGAGCCATCACGCGGACCTGGTCCGAAATGTTGATGGTCGGCTCAAGCCGCAGGCGCATGTTGGTGTCGCCCAGGTTCTTTTGAGCGCAGCCCGTCTGCGTCGTGTTGGTGCCGCACTCGAGCGGCGTGGGGAAGGGCGGGTAGCCAGAAGAGGGATTGGTGCTACTCGCGTAGCCCAGGCCTAAGTTGAAATTGTGTAGCAACTCGGCGCGCGTGCGGTAGTAGCCGTCGAGTTCGATGACCTGGGTGCGACGTCGGTGCTGGTTGGTGTAGCCCGCCTGGGGGCCGGCGTCGGTCTCGGCCTTGCCTTCCTCCTCAGGCGCGGCTTCGGCTGGACCTTCCTCTTTGTCTTGGCCGGCGGGTGGGGGGGCCCCCATGCCACCCGGAGACATGCCCCCGGGCATGGCTCCCATCTGAGCCCAGGCAGCGCCCGCGCCGCTCACGAGGGTTGCGAAGACAAGAAAAGAAGCCAGGCGAGGCCCGGTCTTGGCCGCGTGGGGAGCACGGAGGTGTTTGAGCTTGGTCATCGCAACATTCCTAGGTAGGCGCACCTTATAACAACAGGTTGCCCGCGCGGCCAAGGTTCTCGCTATGATACCCGCGTGACCTCCGCCACCCTTCGCACCTTGTGTGGCCAGTTTCTGTCGGTCGGCTTTGACGGGCCCGAGGCGCCGGCTGAATTGCTGAACCGCATTGCGCGCTCGGAGGTGGGTGGGGTCATGTTGTTTCGGCCCAATATCGTCGAGCCCGTGCAGGTGGCCGAGCTGGTGCGGACCCTGCGCAGGGCCAGTCCGGCGGGATTGCCGCTGGCGGTTTCCGTCGACCAGGAAGGCGGACTGGTGCAGAGGCTGCGCCAGCCGCTGACCGTGTGGCCCGACATGTTTTCGGTGGCTGCGGCCGGCGATCCCGCGCGCACCGAGGCTGTGGGACGGGCGCTGGGGGACGAACTGGCGGCCCTCGGTATCGGTTGGAATTTCGCGCCGGTGCTCGACGTGCACACCAACCCCGCCAACCCGGTCATCGGCAACCGAGCGTTCGGTGTCACGCCCGGGGCCGCGGCCGCGCACGCGCTGGCCTTCTGGCACGGACTGCGCGCGGCTGGTGTGCTCGGCTGTGGCAAACATTTTCCCGGCCACGGCGACACGCAAACCGACTCGCACCTCGACCTGCCCGTGGTGGTTCACGACGATGCTCGTTTGCGCGCTGTGGAATTGGCACCGTTTGCCGCAGCGGCGACCGCGGGCGTTCCCGCGATCATGACCGCGCATGTGATGTACCCGGCCTGGGACGCGGAGCTACCGGCCACGATGTCGCCGGGGATTTCGCGCGAGATTCTGCGCGGGGATCTCGGTTTTGCCGGTCTGCTGGTCAGCGACGATCTGGGCATGCGTGCCGTGGCCGACCGCTGGCCCATCGAGGAGCTGGTGGTACAAAGCCTGCTGGCCGGAGTGGACCATTTTCTCGTGCGCAAGCCGCGCGAGCGGCAGGAAGCGGCCCTGGCGGCCTTGGTAAGCGCCGCCGAGGCGCGGCCTGAGGTGCGCGAACGCGTGCGGGAGAGCGCAGCGCGCGGGGCACGATTCAAGTCTCTGCTCAGCCCGCGCATGCCGGCCGAGCGAGACGAGTTGTTGGCTCGCCTGGGCACGCCCGAGCACCGGGCCCTGGCTGCGTCGTTTCCGCGTGTGGACGCAACCGCGGCGACAGGATCGCCTGTGGCGGATAGTTAGCGCCGGCCCGCGGGTCGCGGGAGCGTGGGCGTGAGCGAGTTCGTGGGCGGCGAGCGGGTCGCGGGTCGCGTGGGCGAGAGAGTGAGCGAGTTCGTGGGCGTAGGGCGGAGAGCGGGCCGCTCACGCTCTCGCTGGTCGCCCACGCAGGCCGCATTCCGCCGGCCGCTCACGCTACCGCTACCACTCACGCTGGCCGCCTCACGCTGGACGGGAATCTTCCGGCGGGCTCTATTTGCAAGCAAGAAACTGGATGTCGTCGATCCAGAGATCGTAGTCCTGTCCTCCGGCGATGGACCAGTCCATGGAAATCAGCTTGCTCGGCGTCAGCGCTGCGGGACGGGGATCGCCCCAGCCGGCTTGCTGCTGGAGTTCGGAAAACAAGACGCGGAATTCTTTCCACTGATTGCTCACCGTCACATCCTTGCTGAAGTGATTCCAGCAGACCTTGCAGATCCCGGCATTGGGGTGGGTGTTCACGTCGCCGATGGCGAAGCGGATCTGACGGGTTGAATGCGCGCCCACCTTGGCCCTGAAGGAAACGCCTACGTACTTGGAAGCGTCATACACGCCATTTTGGCGGGTGAGCAGCATCAGGCCGAAGCCCGCGCCCCATGCCTCTTGGGGCGCGCCGATGGCAGTCTTGCCCATGGCTCGCAGGGCCAGGCCCGAGCCGTCGCTCCCGGCTTCAGTGGGGATGAAGGGATCAGGTCCGATGGTGGATCCCTTGTCGTCGTGCTTGGTCCACCAGTAACCATCGCGGCCCGCGATGGTGTTGATCTGGGTGTTCTCGTCCTCGAAGTCGTCGATCATGCCGTCGTCAGCGGGGCGCGTGCCCAGACGGCAGCTAGCGACGTCGACTGCGCCCAGGGCGGCGCCCGACGTGCGCGTTTGTGAGACGCCGATGCAACCCGAGGCGCTCGCCAGTACGAGAAAACACCAAACAAAACGAATCATGGACTGCGCGGAACTATACATCAGGAGGCGGTCTGCCAGGCCAAATAAAACGATGGTAAGCGGAGCCGTAACTTGGTAAGAGGGTCTTACCAACCTCCCCTTTGGTCGCGGTGTGATCTGCGCGCTTCTCATTCTGAAATTGCTGGCCCTGCCGCTCGCCGGCCCTTCGGCTGAGGCGGCCGTTTCGGCTGAGTCAGCGGCGACTGCGCCGACCGAAGCTCCCGTTACGGCCGAGCAACCAGCAACGCCTGGCGAGCCCAGCCTCACCCAATCAGCGCCGACCGAGGCGCCGGCCCCGGCTGCGGTTCCGGCTCCGACACCGGTTCCGGCTCCGACGCCGGCTCCGGCCGCGGCTCCGACCCCGACCTCCGACGGTGGCCGTCCCACCGACGACTTGCAGGGGGCAGGGTATGTGCCGGGTTACCGTGCGTACCAGGCGCTGGTCTTGTCGCCCCTTTCGCCCCGAGTGGGTTCCGCTCCCGGAGGAATCACGCCAGGCTTTGCGGCGCCCATGCCGTTCGGACAGTGGACTCCGCGCTTCAGCGGGTTCATGTCCGCCAGTTTCCAGGGCAGCATCGGCGAGCGCAGCAACCCCGTGGCCGGCCAGAGCAAGACCGTCATCCACACGCCACCACAGACTCTCGACGAGTACGCGTCCTTCGTGGGAACCAACACCATGCCCGGGCAGTGGGTCGCGTTGAATTTCACCTACGGCAATGGCGTGGTCAGCGCCAACGTGAGCCTCAACACCTGGAACCCCACCGAGCCGACCACGTACTACCAAATCGGCAGCCAGATCTTCCTGATGAATGCCTATCTGGAATTCACCATACCGGCCGATTGGGCCCGTGCGGCCGCGCGTGATGGCTGGCTACTTCGGTCCTTTCTACGGCAGCCTGGCCGAGTACGGCTTGGGCATGTACACCAACCCCATGATCGGATCGCCCCGCGGGGTCGGCGAGCTGACGATTATCGAATATCGCTTGCAGCCGACCTGGACCTTGTTCGTGGAGCACGGATTTGTGGGTAGCCGCAACGGCAAGGTGCCGTGGAACGTGGTTCCCACTGGCGGCAACGGCGGTACCAATCCCGTGTTGCCGGCGGCCTGGGTGCACCACGCCCACGTGTTTCTGCGCCGGACCGGCGACACTCGAATTCCGCACCGGGCTGCACTACCTTTACAACTGGGCGCAGGACGATCGTTCGCAACAGCCCCTCGACAACGGCACCACGCGCGAGGTTTTCGAAAATCAGATCAAGGACGGAAGTATCACCGTACTCGGGTGGGACGCCAACGCGCGCAAGGCCTCCTGGGGCTCGGTTGGCATCGGGGCCTCATATATCCGTGGCGAGAATGCCTTCCTCTTGCGCGGGCTCAATACCTTTGGCGGCGAGGGCAACAATCTGACTGACCGTTGGTGCGGGCCCGGACAGCCACGGCAATGGCAAGCTGTTCGCCATGGGCCTCAATTACAGCACCAGTCTGGGCCGCATGTTGCGTCCGTCGTACTCGTCTGATGGGCCTGACGTGACGATCAATGCGGGCTTTGTCCTGGCCTACACGCTGACCAACACGCTTACGGCCCCGGGCACGGGTCCTGTCGGCGCGGCCCCCATCGACCCGACTGCTTTGCCGGCCTACGCCGACCTCTTCAATCATCGTGCTGCGCTACAAGTTCGGCATCGAGTCGATGTACACCATGCGCTCTTGGTTGGGCGTGGCCCTGCGCGCTGATCGCGTGGCGCCCAATTCCAAAGATTCGGACGAGACCTTCTATGTGCTGGCGCCGCGGGTGATATTTCGCACCAACTGGGTCAGTCGCGAGTCAATTTCGATCATTTACGGTAGGTGGTTCTATGGCCCGCACAGTCACCCGGAGGCCAACTCCTTGTTGGCGACAGACGTGGGCCTCGACGCAAACCTCATCGCGTTCAACGTGAACATGTGGTGGTAACCATGGATGACAGGTTCAACATACGCGTCTTGCGGGCGCTGGCGATTGCGGCGACGGCGCTGGCGACGCTGGCGAGCGCCGGTCCTGTCCATGCGCAAGGGGCCGTGGTCACGTCGCCCGATGCGCTTGCCCAAGGGTTGCGCTTCGACCCTTCGCTCAGCCTCGATCCCACGCTGCCCCAGGTGGCGGCCATGCCCGGCGGACTGACCCCGGCCTTTGGCCAGCGCTCGCTCAGCGAGGGTGAATGGCGGTTCGATTTTCACGGCTACATCTTGGCGCCCTTGAACATGGGGTTCAACACGCGGCCCGATCCCCTGCCTGGGCAGAACAAGACCGTGCTGCACGCGCCCCCGGTGGTGCCCGACGATCTGGAAACCTTTTCCCACACAGGGGTGGTGCCCACGACTTACGCGCAGCTCAATTTCTCCGAGGGCAACAGCATCGTCAGCGCCAACGTGAGCATTCTGGCCAAGCAGGCCGAAGTGTCCGAGAGTTTCATCGAACCGGCTGACCAGCTAGGCATCACGGATGTCTTCCTCAGCATTCTGCCTCCCTTGGGCGAGAAGGTTCACGTGCAGGCTCTGCTGGGCGCCTTCACTCTCCGCTACGGCTCGACTGGCGAATATGACGAGGGACGCTATGGCACGCCTCTCATCGCGCGCATCAACGGCGTGGGCGAGCACGTGGCGGTCAGGACCGGGTGGCGCAAGTTCACCTTCACCCTTGAGGAAGGGGTTCACGGCCAGACCAACATCGCGGGGTCCACCATCACGCCGGATGTGTGGAACAACTTCGCGGACCCGGGCGCGGGCAGCAGCTTCGTGGCCCATGTGCACGCGGGTGTGGGCTACACCAATCGCTTGATGGTCGGGGCACATTACATGCGCGCCTTCAGTCAAGACGATCACGCAGGGTCGGCGGCCCCTGACGGACGCATCGACGTGTATGCAGAGGACGTGCGGCTCAATTTGGGGCGCTTTGGCCATTTCTATGAGGCGCTGTCGTATACCGATGCCCTGCAGGCGCGAACTGTGAGCCGGGTCTTCAGTGTGCTCAACACCCTAGGCGGCAAGGGCCTGATGGACAACTATCTTGGCCCCTTAAGCAACGGCACGGGCCAGCTTCTTACCTGGGGCGGACAATACGATCTGAGCATTGGCAAACTGGTCAGCTATCCCGGTGCCCTTTTCCGGCGACGGTCCGGATCTGTTCGTCAGCGTGTTCTGGATGGGGACCCATGTGTGGAGCGCGGACAAGACCAGCACGTATATGTCCGTCGATCCCAAGAGCCTGGATAGCCGGATCAAGTTCGACAACGTCACCAAGACCAAGTTCGGCATCGAGGCAACCTACAGTATGCTTTCCTGGCTGGCGGCTTCGATGCGCTTCGATCGCGTGGACCCCAACCTGGCCGACACGCGCTACAGCTTTTCGGTGCTTTCGCCGCGGCTCATCTTCCACACGGGCTGGCAATCAACAGATCAAATCATTCTGCAGTATTCACACTGGTTCAACGGGCCATGGACGACTGTGCGGGTGGGTGAGCCGCCAATCGAGGATGTTTCAGTGGTTCCCGACAGCGACGTATTGTCCCTGTCCGCTCGCATGTGGTGGTGAAAAACGTGGCGCGGGAAAAGGACATATCTGGTCGGTCTGCGGTGCGCGCTGCTGGCCGGGCTTTGCGCTCTGGCGGCTTGCATACCAACTGCGGGCAATCAGGCCACGGACGCATCGCCGGGTTTTTGCGTGAAGCCGACATCCTGCAACCCCGATCCAGGGCCGCAGCCAGTGAGCTGTGCGGAAGTCCAGGCTGCCGAATCGGGGCTGGAGTTCTTCCCCTATCCGATTGCCGATTTTGAGCAAACAAGCGATGGCACGGTCACCGACGTCAATCAGAATGTCGTTCCCCAACTGGTCGTCGGTGGATACGTGTACTCGTACACTGACGCGACAGCTCAGGTGTACGCCAACCGGGACGGAACGCAGGCGCCAGTTGGGTGGGAACCAATCGCGACGACTTCCAATCTATGCGACCCGAACATGCCGGACCAACCCAATCACGTGTTGCATATGTCGGGCGGGCCCTATCTCGGTTGGGGCGGCGGGATCGGAGTTCCCATGTCATACGTCAACCAGATCGAGCAAGCGTGTCCTATGTCGGACGTAGCACACCCTCGTGACTACTGCCCGACAGTCGATGCGGAGAATGCCGATCTCGGGACCACCTATGCCATTCTCGGAACCACTCTCAACATGAGCCAATGGGATGGCGTCGCTGTTTGGGCCAGGCGCGCGCCTGACAGCCAACCACTTCTTCGCGTGTTGGTCGGCAACAAGTACGTTGACGAGGATGTTAACTACGAGCAGCAGCGCAACGGGGTTCCGCCTTCAATGCGCTACTGTGAGCGATCCCGTGAATGTGGCTGCACCAACGGCAAGCCATGCAACGAGTGGGACGGCGATCCGAACGGCCCGGAATATTACTGTTGGGATCCAGCGGTGGAGATCGCACCCGCGCTCACTTCTGGCAGCGCCATCCAGGCCACCAATAAGTGCTATACCAGCCGGTGTGACGATGTGTACCCTGCCTACCCGCAGGATGGGAACGATCCACAGTTCTATGGGCGTCCTTGTACGCCGTATGCCTTTCGCAGCGGGGCACAAGGCAGCTACTGCTGGGACCCCGATCCCACCCACCGCTATGACATTGCAACAGGCGTGCTCGATCCAAACGGCTTGCCCGATTCGCCCCCGGCCGAGTCTGACCAGGGGTGTGGGGACTACTGGACCTTCCCGCTGCACCTGACGACCGAATGGCAGCTCTACCTGGTGCCCTTCACCACCATGTCCCAGCAGGGATGGGCGAAGCGGTGGTCATTTTTCGACACGTCATCGGTGTCGGTGGTACGACTGACCTGGGACGCCGGCTGGATTGATTACTGGATTGACAACCTTCGATTCTATCGGGTGCGGCGCAATGGCCCCCCGGATGCGGCCGCAGGCGCTAGCCAATGAAAGGAGTTCACTCATGGAGAAGACAGCTGTGAAAGTGCAACGGTATCTCATCATCGCGAGCATCTTGGCCTTGGCCGCTTTTGCGGAGGGCTGTAGCAGTTCCTCGGCCACCCGGCCCAACGCTGGCGGCACCCCAGCCGGGGGAACGTCGGAGGCTGGCGGCATGACCGCAACAGGCGGAACGCCTGTAAGTGGAGGGACGACCACACCGACGGGCGGCACGACGACCGCAGGGGGGACGACCGCGGCGGCCGGGACGAGCGGGGCCTCGACTGGGCCGTCGTGCACGCCGGCGTTTTCGCCAGATGCGCCGCTGATTACAGATTTTTCGTCTGGCCCAGCCGGATGGCACGCAGGACTTGGAGGCGGCAAGTGGGGGGCGATTGGCGTTCTCACTGGGAGTATTTTTTCGTTTGCAGGGACCGCCAGCACCTTCCCGGCGACCGACCCCCTAGGTCGGAAAACGATGAGCGCGACAGTCGACACGACGAACCAGGATCTGGTCCTCGCTGGTGACGTAGCCGCGGGGGATTACGCCGGTGGCGGAATGTCGTTCGATCAATGCGTAAACACGACGGTTTACACGGGCGTGCAGTTCACCTTGGGCGGAACGGTCGCGGGTTGTGACCTCTACGCATACGTCCAGACCTTTGACGAGAAGGAGCCGGGGCAGGGGCAAGTGGGCGGATGCACCACGGGTTGCTACGTCTTCCCGGGAGAGAAACTAACAAGCACAACCGGTGCCGTCACTGTCCACTTTTCGGATCTGAAGGGCGGCCAGCTAATCACTGCGACGTCCATCGCCAATGAGATCGTGGGGCTGCAGTGGCAGTTCAACTCCCCCGCTCCGGTGGGCGACGGAGGCCAGTCGGGTTGCACTGGCGTTGCGCTGACCATTACCAACGTTTCGTTCGTCAGTAACTGAGACCGACGCCTGATCACGCTGGCGCCCCAATTCAAGGTGCCAGCGCTATGGCCGGCAGACGAACAGCGTCGCAGTCAGTGGTAGCAGGCGATATTCGATCTGGTCGTCTTTGACGGCGACGGCCGGCGTGGGTCGGATGGTCGGCTCGCTGCCATTGAGCACGAAAACGTCGGCTGACTTGCACTCTGCGCCGGCCACGTGGATCTTGCCGACGAAGGCCGTGTGCAGTTCCTTGTTGATGACGATCATGGTCAGCGCCTTCTTCGCATCCAAGGCCGCGTAGATAGACGCCTTGGCATTGTCGGTGGTCGCGGCCACGGCGGTGTCGCCAAACTGCCCATTCTTGCCGTCGTAGTTGCGATACATGCGGTAGGCAGCCTGCGTATAGGCGGGCAGGACCGTGTTGCCTGCGCCGTCGCCCCAGTAGTTGGCCATGTAAAGTCCCTCGCGCCCGAAAATCCCCAGCACATCGATCTGGGCCAGTCCGCCCGAGATGTGCTCGCCAGCGCCGAAGTTGTATTCGGTCATGGTCAGCTTGGTGCCCGGATATCGCTCGCCGATGCGTTCCAGCAGCCAGGGAATGAGGCGGATGGGCTTGCCCAATGAGTCGCCGATCCAGGTCTTCTCGATGAAGTCAGGATCCCAGAGGCTGCGCGGCGCCTGTAAGCGCGCGGCCACGGTCCTGGGCGACACGTCCTTCTCGGTGATGCGCTTGCTGCCTCGGTTTTCCGGGTACCAGTGCACATCCAGGGCGTGGACCAGGCGCTTGCCGTGCTTGGCTTCCAGCCTCTTTGCCTCGGCCAAGAAGAAGTCGAGATAGCGGTCGTACTTCTTGTTGTTTTCCGCCGCATCGGGCGCATCAGTCAGGTTGAGGAACTCGCCCCAACCGTACATGATGCCCCCAAGTACGAAGGCGGTTGGATCGACGGCCAGAATGGCATCGGCGGTCGCCTCGCTGCGCTGGATAATTTCCTTGTATGTGGTCTTTTCGGGGTGAATGCGCGAATGCAGACCGGGCCACAGCGCTGGCTCGTTGTCGAGCGAGTAGAACCGGGCACCGCCCTTGTCCGCCTGGCCCAGCTTGTTCACCAGCAGATTGACGAATTCGTCCTCGAAAACCTTTCCATCATTGAGATCCGGGGCCAGCGAGAACGGTCCCGGCTTCTTCGGGTACGAGCGCGCCCAGCGCGGGCTGGGCGCCTTCTCGTTCTCGGCCACCGAGCCAAACTTGTCGGCGCTGACGTAGTCGAGCATCGGGATGGTCACGATCGATGCCAGGCCCGCGCCGCGGTTTTCCTCTACGAAGTCCAGGAACTGCGCGCCGGGCGTGCTGCAGTTGCGGTAGCCCATGGCCGTGCAAGCCCACTCGTCGCTGGAATGCTGGTAGTCGTTGCCGGCATTGGAGGCGTTGATTTCCCAATTGTAGGCGCTCTGTCGATTGCCGCCCATGCGGCGAACCGTGGCGCCAAAGCCCTCGATCTTCTGCGAATTGATGCCGTACACATAGGGGCTGATGGGCCGGATGACGGACTTGGGGTTGACCTCGAAACGCAGCTCGCCGCCCTCGGTAGGCGGGCCTGACAGGGCGGCCTGGTCGCGGGCCGCGATTTCCGCCGCGTTGGCCTTTTCGCGGTGGCGGTCGGCCGCGCGCGTGTTGGGCAACTGGCTGAGGGCAATGCGCCTGCCGAAATTCTCGACGGTGACGCCGCCCAGGTCGAGGGTTTCTGGCTCGTAGCCAAGATGGAAGTTCATGTGGGCTTCGCCAGGGGCATAGGCCTGCGCGGATTGGAAGCGCACCTGCACCTTGGTCCATTCGCGTGGAACCTGGACCGGATATTCCACCGACTTGGTGTAGGGCGGCTTGCCCAGCTCGAACACGAAAGATGTCTCGCCCACGCCGTCTTCTTTGGGAAACTCGGCGCGCAGGTAGAAGGTGGCCAGCAGAATGTCGCCAACTTCGATCGGCGCACAGGTCGAACCCTGGAACTGCACCGACCACTCGCTGCCCGCACCTTCCTTGACACGAAGGCGGGCGGCCTCGCCGAAGGGCTGCTCGTGCACGGAAACCTGGCTGGCCTCGGCTTTTTGCACGTCGCCCTGGACAACGAAGTCACGCGACCCACGGCCGCACAGCAGGTCGACCCGAGGCACGTTGGCGATGCGCGCGTT
Organism: uncultured delta proteobacterium; assembly: GCA_963758155.1. Lineage (GTDB taxonomy): Bacteria > Myxococcota_A > Polyangia > Fen-1088 > Fen-1088 > Fen-1137. The sequence continues at coordinate 20,108 of CAVWUP010000011.1, read as the reverse complement.
GGCGGCCTCGAGCAGCGCCGAGGCCTGCGGCGCATCGGAGCCCGGCGAGGAGGGAGGAGCTGCAGTTCGCTTGATGCACCCGCCGAGCATCAGACCGAGCAGCGCGCAGCGACAGAGGATCCGCGTGGACATTGGTCGAGCCTAACGGGAAGCCGCCATTTCGGAAAGGGCTTTTACTTCGCAAACGGCCTTGTCTTCCCTGGTCGCAAAAAGTACGCTGCTTCCGTCGTGGACAGCGATCTTCAGTCCCTCTCAATCTGAGCCGACATGCGCAAGCGACAAGAAGCCATGCTGGGCAAAGGCGACAACCAGGCCATCCGCGAGGTCAACCGGTCCATCATCTTGGATTTGGTCCGACGCGCGGGGCGGGTGTCGCGCACGGAACTGGCCCGTCGTTCGAAACTTACCAAACCCACGGTCTCGACCATCATCGACGAATTTATCGGCGACGGGATCGTGCGCGAGGTGGGGCTGGGCGAGTCGCTCTCGGGCGGGGGCCGACCCGCGCGGTTGCTGGAATTCAACGACGCCTCGGCCGCCTATCTGGGCATTCATTTCGGCGTTCGCGCCACCCGCATCGCGGTGGCCGACGCGCGCGGCGTGATCCGCGTGGTGCGCGGCCGGCCGTCGCTGCGGAACGCGCCGGCGCGGGTGGGCAAGGTGATCCGATCGATGGTCAGCGAGGCCCTGCAGGCGGCCAGGATTCCGCGCGCGCGGGTGGCGGCCGCGGGCGCGACGGTGCCCGGCCTGGTCGACCAGGAAAGCGGCGTGTGCGTGTTGGCGCCCAACCTCGCCTGGCAAGACGTGCCCTTGCGCGAGACCTTGCAAGACGAGCTGCGCGTGCCGGTCGTGGTCAACAACATCACGCAGGCGTCGGCCGTGGCCGAGGGCAGGGTAGGGGCGGCGCGCGGCGTGCGTTCCTATGTGTGGCTGTACGTGGGCAGCGGCGTGGGCGCGGGCATCGTGATCGACGGGCGGCTTTTTCACGGGCAAAGCGGTTTTTCCGGCGAGATCGGCCACTGTCCCGTGAGCGAGGATGGGCCCCTGTGCGGGTGCGGCCGGCGCGGCTGCCTGGAAACCGTGGCCTCGACCATGGCGCTGCTGCGTGCGGCTGAGGACGCGATCGAAGGCAAGCAGGCGACGCGATTGGCCCGCGTGGAAGGACGGCTGGACGTGGCCGGGATCGCGGCGGCGGCGGCAGAAGGCGACGCGGTCGCCAAGCGCATCCTGGCCCAGACGAGCGAGCATTTGGGCCGCGGCATCTCGTTTCTGCTCAACATTCTCAATCCAGAAATGATTGTCTTGGGCGGTCCGGTGATCGAGGCGGGCGAGCCCTTCTTGCACGCGGTCCGCGCCTCGGTCGCGCACCACGCCCTTTTGCCACACGGGGTGGCCATCGTTCCTTCGACGCTCGCCGATCGCGCTGAGCTGACCGGCTCGGTCTTGCTGGCCATGGAGAGCACTGTGCGATCCTACCGAATCGTCGGCAGCCACGATGTTCGTGCGCGTGCCGCGACGGAGCTTTAGCGGATGTCACAGGCGTTTCTTCCTTCATGACGACGTCCACGAATCCTCTGGTGCAAGGGGCTCTGAGCCAGTTGAAGGCGTCGGGTTTCGAAGGCGCTGAGGTGGTACGGGAGGTCTGCGATGACAAAAACTTCGGCAACGCCGAAGCCGTGTTTCGTGTCGACGGGTTCTTCGTTCAGTTCCTGCGGGATCGGGGCCGGGATTTTGTCAGTGTCGCGTTTCCGACAAGTCCCGAGAAGTTCTTCCAGCTCGACAATGTTGAGATCGCGATGGGCTGGAAAACCGTCGACCAAGTGATTGCCCAGCGCGAGCCTGAAGATCTCGCGGCGGTCTTGAATCGGCTCGCTCAACGGGTGGGCCAAATCAGAGACGCGTTCTCAGGTGATCAGGAACGCTTCAATAGAGCCCGCGTCGAGAAGGCGTCCAAGGATCGAGGAATCGCCCTGGTGGCTCGTTTGCGACGGTGATCTACAGATACCGGCTAACCAGATTCTCCAGCATTTCCTGCCGGCCCGAACGGGGCTTGGGATCGATGTTGCCTGAAGTGACCCGATCCGCGATCTGGGCGAGCGAGAGCTTGCGCTCCAGGATCTCCTTGCCCAGGCCCTGTTTCCAGCCGGCGTAGCGCGCGTCCACCACGGCAGGCAGCTTGCCGTCAGTGAGGATGCGGTCGGCGACCAGCAGGGCGTGCGCCAGGATGTCCATGCCGCCCACGTGAGCGTGGAAGAGATCCTCGGCATCGAAGCTCTGCCGGCGCACCTTGGCGTCGAAGTTGAACCCGCCGGTGGTGAAGCCACCCGCCTGCAGGATGCGCGCGAGCAGCAGGGACAGCTCGCCCAGGTCATTGGGGAATTGATCGGTGTCCCAGCCCAGCAGGGTGTCGCCGCGGTTCATGTCTATGCTGCCGAAAAGTCCGGCGGCCAGCGCGTAGGCCACCTCGTGTTCAAAGGTGTGGCCCGCCAGGGTGGCGTGGTTGGCTTCGATGTTCAGGCGGAAGTCGCCGTTGTCGAGGCCGTAGCGCTGCAGAAATGCGTCGACGGCGGCGGAGTCGTAGTCGTACTGGTGCTTGGTGGGCTCGCGCGGTTTGGGCTCGATGAGCAGCGGGCCGCGGAAGCCGATCTTGTGCTTGTGCTCGGCCACCAGATTCATGAAGCGGCCGAGCTGGTCGAGCTCGCGCTTCATGTCGGTGTTGAGCAGGGTCTCGTAGCCTTCGCGCCCGCCCCATAGTACGTAGTTTTCGCCGCCCAGACGCTGGGTCACTTCCAGCGCATGCTTGACCTGCGCGGCGGCGTAGGCGAAGACCTCGGGATCAGGGTTGGTGGCAGCGCCGGCCATGTAGCGTGGGTGCGAGAACAGATTGGCGGTGCCCCACAGTAGTTTCACGCCGGTGCGTTGCATGTGGCCGGCCAGAGCATCAGCCATCCCGTCGAGCCACTTGTTGGTCTCGGCCAGGCTGCGGCCTTCGGGCGACACGTCGCGATCGTGGAAACAGTAGAAGGGTGCGCCCAGGCGCGAGAAGAAATCAAAGGCAGCCGCGGCCTGCAGCTTGGCGCCCTCGAGCGCGTCGCCCGCGCCTTGCCAGGGCCTCTGGAAAGTCCCGCCGCCGAACATGTCCTTCCCGTCCGAGGCAAAGGAGTGCCAGAAACACACCGCCATGCGCAGGTGATCCTCCATGCGCTTGCCGCGCACGATGCGATCCTTGTCGTAGTAGCGGAAGGCCAAGGCAGACGCGGCATCGGGTCCGCCGTAGCGAATGGGTTCGATGGCTGAAAAGAACGAATCCTGCATGAGTTTCTTTTACCCCTTTACAAACGGATTGGCCAGAGCCTCGTTCAGCCGGCGCTCGAACTCGTGGCCGGCTCGTTCGTACACCGCCCGGGTCGCCGGGTCGGGTTTCACGGCAAGGTCGTGGGCCGGGGCGGAGAAGCGGTGGGCCAGTTCCTCCCACGCCGTTCCGCCCACGGCTTGGGCCGCACGCAGGGCCCCGCCCAGCGCGGAGGAGTTGGACACCTGCAAGGGAACGATGCGGGCCTGGAACACATCGGCCAGCACGCGCAAAATGCCGGGATTTTTCGATGCACCTCCAGTCACCAGGACGGGATCCATGTCCTCGCCAATCCAGCGCGAATGCAGACGCAAGCTGAGCGCCTGCGTTTCCACCACGGCGCGGGCAGCGGCAAAGGGATCATGCCCGTCGACGAAGGTCGCGGATCCGAACCAGCGCACCACCGGGACAGGAAAGCGCGGCGTGATCTCGGGCACGAAGTAGGGCAAGAGCAGATTGCCGCCATTGCCCGGCCCTGTGCGGGTGAGGATGGCATCGGCAAAGGCATCCCAGTCCAGGCCAAAGCGCTGCGCGATCTCCTCGCGTGCGAGCGAGCCGTTGGCAAAGCAGGCCAGGGCCATGAAGCCGCCCGCGGGATTGCCGAACACATGACCGTAGCCGCGCGGATCGGTGCGCGGGGCTGCCATGGCCGCGAACACGGTATCGCTGGTGCCCAGGCTGATGACGGCGGTGCCAGGACGGCTGGCGCCCATGCCCACCAGGCTGCTGGGGTTGTCGCCGGTGAACGCGATGACCGGGGTGTTCGGCGCGAAGCCGTACTTCTTCACGAAGTAGTCAGCCACCACGCCCACGCGCGTGGCGCCTGGCACAGGCGCGCGCAGTTTTTTTCGGAGACCCGGCGCGGTGGCGTCGAGCAATTCGCGGCTCCAGGTGCCAGCGGCAAGATCGAGCAGGTTCATGCCCGCCCCGTCGCCCAGATCGATGGGCGCGGTCGCAGCGACCAGCAGCGAGGCCATGAAGGAGCTGACCAGGTGGATTTCGCAGGTGCGCTCCCAGTCAGCGGGCGAGTCTTTGTAGAACTTGCGAATCTGCGGGCCAGTGAAGCGTTCGATGGCGCGCGAGCCGGTGATGGCCACCACACGCTCGTCGCCGCCCACGGCGCCTGCAATTTCGGCACATTCGGTGCTTGTGGCGCTGTCCATCCAGATGGGCGACGTGCGCCGGCTGAGCAGGGGTCGCACCTGATCGTGAAGCGGCCGATCGGTCGACCAGGCCCCTACCGTGTCGAAGGACCGCGCCATGTACACCGAGCCGTGCTGCTGCCCGGCCCCGCTCACGCCGCGCACGCCAGCCAGGTCCACGCCCGTCTTGACCAGATCGCCCAGAAGCAGCTCGAGGGCCTCGACCCACATCAGGGGATCGCTGTGCCTGACCCGCGGATTGTCGCGAACCAGGAAGCCTTTTGGCGATTGGTATTTGGGCAGGCGCTCGCCGAACACAACGCTGCGGTTGGCGCAGACCGCGCCCGTGTCGACGTCGATGATCAGCGCCGACAAACTCTGCGTGCTGGCGTCCAGACCTAGGAAATGCGCCATATGTCCCTCCAGATTCCCTATGCAGGTGGAACGTCGTGGCTGGCGACGGTGCGACCGGCTTCGCCGGGCTCGAAGAAGTGAACGCGGTCCATGTCGATCGACACGGGCAAGGTCGCGCCCACGCCCAGGCCTGCGCACGCGTCGACATGCGCGACAATGCGCTCGTGCCGGGCGGTGGACAAGTAGACGTCCATCTTGGCGCCCAGCGGTTGCAGCAACCAAAGCTTCATGGGCACGGTCACCGCGGCTGCCGCCTCGCCCGCGCGGGGAAGAATCAGCGCCTCGGGTCGCACGCCCATGACCAGCTCGGGACTGCCCGCCGACCGCTCGCGCAAGGCAGGCGCGGCCCAGGCTGGCACCGGCAGCTTGGCCGTGCCTTCGTCGAAAAAAAGCCGGCCCGCCTGGTCGACCAGACGGCCGGTGAAAAAATTCATGGGCGGGGTGCCGAGAAATCCGGCCACGAAGCGATTGGCCGGGCGATGATAGATTTCCAGCGGCCCGGCGCACTGGTGGACCACGCCGTCCTTCATGACCACCACGCGGTCGCCGAGAGTGATGGCCTCTTCCTGGTCGTGGGTCACGTACACGGTGGTGCAGCCCAATTCCAGGTGCAGGCGCTTGATCTCGGCGCGCATCTCGACGCGCAGCTTGGCGTCCAGGTTGGACAGGGGCTCGTCGAAAAGAAAACACTGCGGGTCGCGCACGATGGCGCGCCCCAGGGCCACGCGCTGGCGTTGCCCTCCCGACAACTGGCGCGGTCGCTTGTCGAGAAGCTGCGTGATCCCCAGCGTTTCAGCCGCGCGGCGCACTTTTTCAGCGATGGTGGCCTTGGGCACGCGGCGCAGGCTGAGCGCAAACGCCATGTTCTCGTACGCCGACATATGGGGATATAGCGCGTAGCTCTGGAAAACCATGGCGATGTCGCGATCCTTGGGCGCCACCTGGTTCATCAAGCGGCCGCCAATGGCGAGCGTGCCCGAGGTGATTTCTTCCAGCCCGGCGATCATGCGCAGGGTGGTGGACTTGCCGCAGCCCGAGGGACCCACCAGCACGATGAATTCGCGATCCGCGATGTTCAGGGTGAAGTCGTCGACGGCGACGAAGCCGCCTTCGTAGACTTTGTGTACATGGGAAAGCTCGACGCTGGCCATGAGACGTTGGGCGCGACCCGGACTCTAGCGCGGAGCTTTGCAGGCCGGAAGCAGAAACACCGCCCGTTTCCGCGGGAAGGTCAAAAATGTTAAAAGACCTTCCAAATCCTCCTTGATCGTTATGCGTTTCGTCAGCAACTTCCCATACGGCAGGGCACCCTTGTGGTTGCTGGTCATCGCAGTCGTCTCGGTAGGGCTGCGCGTGGTCACGGCACGGCGGCACGAGGCGCGACCGGATCTGGTCATCGTCACCCACACCGAGGCCCAGTTCGACGCCTATCGCAAGGCCATCCCGCGCTTCGAGCGCGACCATGGGGTCAAGGTCCAGCTGCAGTTCGCCAACTGGGCATCCCTGCAGGCGCGATTGCAGAACGCCATCCTGGCCGGCACCGAGGTGCCCGATCTTTCCGAGGTGTTCGCGGGATCCTTGGGCTTCTTCACCCGTGGACCGGCCGAAGATTTTGGTCTGTTGGATCTGACCGACCGGATGCGCGCCGACGGATTGGACAAGCGACTGGTGGAGTCGCGCCTGAGTTTGTGGTCGACGCGCGGGCGGGTGTATGCGCTTCCCCACGACGTGCATCCCGTGATGCTGGCGTATCGCCGCGACCTGGTCGAGGCGCTGGGCATCGACGTCAGCAAGCTCACCACCTGGGACAAGTTCGTCGAGGTGGGACGGCAGGTGAGCCGCGATCTGGATGGCGACGGAATCATCGATCGCTACATGCTGGACATGCGCTACGACGGGAACTGGGCCTTGCAGGTCTTGATGTTCCAGCGGGGCGGTCAGGTCTTTGACCAGCAGGGCGAGGTGGCTTTCGCCACCGAGGACAATGCGCAGCTTATCCGCTGGTACATCGAACAGACGCGCGGGCCGCACAAGATTGGCTACGAGTGCGGCTGGGGGCAGCCGGTGGTCAGGGCCATGACGGACGGCTTGGTGCTGTTTCACTGGGCACCCGACTGGCGTAGCTGGGTGTTTGCCGACGAGGCGCCGGCCCTCTCGGGCAAGATGGCGCTTATGCCGTTGCCGGCCTGGACCCCGGGCGGACGGCGCACGTCGACCTGGGGAGGCACGGGCCTGATGATCATGAAGCAGACGCGCCACCCAGACCTGGCGTGGGAGCTGGCCAAGTACCTCTATTTCGACACCACGCAATTGGGTGAGCGTTTTCTGGCGACCAACATTCTTCCGGCGTTGAAAGATGCGTGGAACCTGCCTGAGTTCGCCACGCCGTTCCCCTACTATTCCAATCAGCGCGTGGGACAGATGTACGCGGAGCTGGCGCCCGAGGCGCCGCCCGTGTATTCGAGCCCAGTTGACGACGCCGGGCGCCTTGCTCTGGACCGGGCTTACAACCGGTCGGCGCAGTACTACTCGCAGCATGGCGAAGCTGGCTTGCTGGAGAAGATCCGAGCCGAGCTGGCCGAGGCAGCCGAATCGGTCCGCCGGCTGGCCAGACGCGAGAAGATCCTGGCCAAGGGGACGCTATGAACGCCAAGGTTTCTCGGCGACCTGTGCGGCCTCCGGGCCGACCGCGCTACAGGGGCAAGGCGCCGTATCTTTTCTTGTCGCCCTATATCGTGTTGACCGCGGCGTTCTTTGTCGTGCCGTTTGTCAACGCGATCATGCTCGCGTTCTACGAGACCAATGGACCGCGCAGCCGCGCCTTTGTGGGGCTGGACAACTTCGTCTTCTTGTTCACGGATCCGATTTTCCTGCGGGCTTTGCTCAATACTACGGTGTTTGCTTTGGTCTCGGTCTTCATACAGTTGCCGCTTTCCATGGCCCTGGCCCTGCTACTCAATTCAGGCGGCGACAAGGTGAAAGGCTTCTTTCGGCTGGTGTTCTTTTCGCCCAACCTGGTCGGCCAGGTCTTGGTGGGCATTCTCTTCAGCGTTCTGTTCACGCCGCGCTACGGCCTCGTCAATCGCGGTTTTCAAATGGTCTTGCATTGGGGGCTGGAGGCGCGTTGGCTCTCCGAGCCGCGACTGATCATGCCGGCCATTGTCCTGACCTCGCTGTGGCTGTGGGTCGGTTTCAACATGATCTATTTTCTGGCAGCGTTGCAGACCGTGGACAAGACTTTGCAGGAGGCGGCGCGCATCGATGGAGCCAGCCCCTGGCAGATCTTCTGGCACGTCACCTTGCCCTCGATGCGCCACGTGGTGGTTTTCGTCGTCATCATGAGCGTCATCGGCTCCTACCAGCTTTTCGAGCTGCCGCTCACCCTGCTGAGTGAAAGCTACGGCTACGGGGCCAACGACGCCGGGCTGACCCTCATCACCTACCTCAACTACAATGCCTTCCGATGCGGTGATCTGGGCTTGGGATCTGCGGTGGGTTGGGTGGTGGCTATGATCATTTTCATCGTCAGCCTGATACAAATCAGGCTGGGCCGCATCGCCGAGGAGGACTAGCCAGGATGAATATCTTGCAGATCCTCTTGCTGGCGTTGTTTGTGGCCTTTGTCGTGTTGCGCCTGCTGGGTCGGAGGCAGACAGCCTCCCGCCTTGCGCGCTGGACGCTTCTGTGCCTGGGCGCCGTGGTGGTGCTGGCGCCCTTCACCTGGCTTTTGGCCGCGGTCTTCAAAGATCGCTCGGTGCTCAATGAGTTCATCTTCCTGCCCCCGGTAGAGCAGTGTTCGGAAAAGACGCTCAACCTCAACAACTTTCGCGCGTTATTCAAGGGGCGGCCCAGCCTGACCGGGCCGGTATATTTCTGGGAGTACGTGCTCAATTCGACTGTGTACGCAACCTGCACCACAGTCTTGCAGATTTTCTTTTGTTCGTTGGGCGGCTATGCTCTGGCCAAGTACGAGTTCCGCGGCAAGACCGCACTGACCTTGTTCATGCTCGGGTCCATGATGATTCCGTCGGTTTTGCTGCTGGCGCCGCTGTACAAGATGGTGGTGGATTTGGGACTGGTGGATTCGTTGGCCGGGCTCATCATCCCCGGGATGGTCGGCACCTACGGTATCTTCCTTTTTCGACAAGCATGCCTGGCTGTTCCCAACGAGATGATCGATGCCGCCCGTCTCGACGGCTGTGGTGAGTTCGGCATCTATTTGCGCCTGGTGATGCCGCTGGTGCGGCCCATGGCTGCGGCTTTTTGCCTGATCTGCTTCTTGGGCAACTGGAACGCCTTTTTCGCCCCCAATGTGTTTCTGCACAGCCAGGACAAGCTGACCCTGCCCGTGGTGCTGAATCTCTACTTGGGCGAATTCAGACACGATCAGGGCGTGTTCTTGACCGGGACTGCGCTGGCCATGATCCCACCCGCGGTGTTGTTCTTCGCCTTGCAGAGGGAATTCATCAGCGGCCTGACCTCGGGCGCGGTCAAAGGGTAGAATGATTTTTCACCACAGAGAGCACAGAGTTCACAGAGTCCGGAGTGGACGCGTTGCGGATCTTGGATCCGAGCCCTTTCTGATTCCGTACCCTCTGTGTTCTCTGTGGACTCTGTTGTGAAAACAGCTAGCCAGAAGCCCATGCCTGTGTCCCGCCGTCGCACTTTTCGCAATCCGATCCTGCCCGGGTTCTATCCCGATCCCAGCCTGTGTCGCGTGGGACGCGACTTCTATCTTGTCACCAGCAGCTTCGAGTACTTTCCGGGCGTTCCCATCTTTCACAGCCGCGATCTGGTGCACTGGAAGCAACTTGGGCATGTGTTGTCGCGTCGAAGCCAGCTCGACCTGACAGCAGTGCACAGCTCTGGCGGAATCTACGCGCCGACCCTGCGCCATCATCGCGGTCGCTTCTACTTGGTCACCACGCATGTGGGCGGCGGGGGAAACTTCCTGGTCACGGCCCGCCGACCGGAGGGCCCCTGGTCGGATCCGGTCTGGATCGACGAGGGCGGCTTCGATCCGTCGCTGTTGTTCGACCGCGGCCGCGTGTACTACGCGCGGGATGGAAAGGGGGCGGACTTCGATCATCCGGTGATCGAGCAGGCGGAACTAGATGCAAAGACGGGCCGACTAAGAGGACCAAAGCGCGTGATCTGGCGTGGTGCCGGCGGGGTCTGGCCCGAGGGAGCGCACCTCTATTCGTTGCGCGGCCGAACCTATCTGCTGGCTGCCGAGGGCGGTACTGCCTACGAGCATTGCGAGGTTGCGGCGCGGTCGGATTCACCTTGGGGACCGTTCGAGCCCTGTCCGCACAATCCAGTTCTCAGTCATCGCCGCCGTCGCGGGCACGCCATCCAGGCCACTGGACATGCCGACCTGGTCACGCTGGAGGACGGCAGCGCGTGGGCGGTGTTCCTCGGCATAAGACCACGATCCGGCCGCCATCATCACCTCGGCCGTGAGACATTCCTGGCGCCGGTGCGCTTCTCCGACGACGGCTGGCCGATCATTGGCGAGCGCGGTCAGGTCGAGCTGGAAATGTCTTCCCCAGAACTGCCGACCCAGCGCTTTGCGCCCGGGTCAGCGCGCGAAGACTTTGATGGCGCGGTTCTCGATCCGATCTGGGTCCACGTGCGCAATCCACCCGAAGGCGCGATGACTCTCAAAGAAAAGGCAGGGCACCTGCGGTTGTGGGGCCAGCCCGCCAGCCTGGACGATGTGGGACCGGTTGCGTTCGTGGCTCGTCGCCAGCAGCACTTCGACATGTGCTGCAAGACGCGTTTGGATTTTTCCCCGCAGCAGCCGGGCGAAGAGGCGGGTCTGTCGGTGCGCGCACGCGAGGATTTTCACCTGGATCTGGCCGTTCGACTGGGCCGCGCCGGACGCGAAGTGGTGGCTATGCGCCGGACCGGGGGCCCGTCGCGCGTCCTGGGTCGCCTGCCCATTCCCCCCGGGCCGGTCGAACTGTGCATGCGGGCCGAGAACGATCGCTACCAGCTCTTGGCCGGCAAAGGACGCGCGAGCGTCCTGCTGGGCCAGGTGCCAACGCGCGCCCTGTCCGCCGAGACCATCACCCGCCGCGGCCCGATGCACTTCTGTGGCGTAGTGCTCGGCATGTACGCCACCGGCCGAGGCCGGCCCTGTCGCACTCCCGCTGATTTCGACTGGTTCGACTATCGTCCCGCAGCCGGGGAATGATGGAAGTGGTCAAGTTGGCGTGGCACTTGACTTGTGCACCCGAGGGGCGACAAGGAGGGCAAGCAGGAGCAGCAGCGAAATCGCCGAGAGCGTGAGGCCGAGCTTCCATCCCGGCGGCGCATAGGACAGGACGATGCGATGAGAGCCGGGTAGCACGAAGACCCCGCGCATGGCGAGGTTCACGCGCAGGATCTGGGTCGGCTGACCGTCGAGCCAGGCGGTCCAGCCAGCGTCGAATTGCTCCAGGAACACAGCCACGCCCGGCCGGGTGGCTTGGCAACGGGCCATGATGCGCGCATTGTGAAAGGACTCCAATTCACAGACGCCGACATTCTGCTCGACCGGTTCGGCATCGAATGGAAAAGTAGGCGGTTGGGGATTGGGGGCAAGAATCGCCCGTCGACCCGCGACCACTTCGGGGTCGAACACCGCCTCGCGGGCCGCTTGGTCGGGCAAGATGCGAATGGCGCCTGCCAGGTACACCCTGGGCAGGACACCCTTCACACGAAAGAGGCGCGTTCCCGGCAGTGGGTCCATGAGCGCATCGAGACCGTCGGGCGTAGGTGCCGACGGAGCGCCAATGCCAGTGACCAGATAGTCGACGCCAGTGAGACGCAAGAGACTGGACACGTGCCTTTGGCCCGCAGTCCACAATGTTCCCAATGAACGCGGCATTGCGGCGTCGTAGCCCGGCACCACGCCGATCCCCTGGACGGTGGCGAGGTTGTCAATCAGCGTGCGCAAGAGATTGCGTTGCACCTCGCCCACTGTGCGAGGCGGCGCGCTTCGTTCGATGGAACTGTCCACATCAGGCGAACGGTGTACGCGAGGCGGTGCGAACAAGACACGCGCACGCGCATCTGCGCGAATCGCAACGGCCGCAGGGGCCACCTCGGCGAGAAGACGGCTCGACCCGAAGTTCTGCAAGGGCCACGCCGCGGCTGCCAAGTCGCCGGTCACCAGGGTCACGGCCAGCGCCGTCGCGAGTCGGGGACGCCGCCGGGCCAACCACGAGGTCGCCGCCATGGCCAGCGCAGCGGCGAGTCCGGCCAGCGCCCCGTGGCGCACGGATTCGGCCATGGCCACGGGCACGAAAGGCAGCCAGAGAGCCAGCAGGCCCAGCGGAATGGCACAGAAGATCGAACGGAGCCAAACCTCACCGGAGAAAAGCCGTTCCAGCCCGAGAGCGGCGAGCAGAGACGAACTTGCGACCGTGATGATGAGGTACTTTTCCGGCCCGCGCATGAGCGCGAGGGGAGGAAGCAAGGTGCGAAAGATGGCGTGTGCGGGTGTGTGCCGGCCCATCGCCAGCAACAGTGCAAGAAGAGCGATCATGCCGAGGATCAGCGGTGCCAGCCGCCGGCGACCGAAGGCCAAGCTCGCCAGCACCATCACGCTGGCGCCGAGATAGCACCCGTAGCCCAGGGGTCTATGATCGAGGTCCTTTTCTCCCACCCAGGGGGCCGCGACATAGTCGGCGTAGGGATCACCCATGGATCCCGGTGCCACCAGCTCGAGCAGACGCAGAGGGTGGAACGAACCGACTTCGGCAATGGACCGCGACAGCCGATTTCCCCGTGCGTTGCCTTGTGCGATCCGGTGCGCGGGAACAAGAGCGACTGCTGCGATTCCCGCTGCCAGCACCAGAGACAGCGTCGCGGACGCCCCAAATCGTGTGGCCCGCCGAGCGCGACCATCGGGCTCGACCGCGCCGCGATTCCCATCCGCCAAGGTGACAGCCAGACCAAACCCGACCGCCATGCTGGCCACAAAGACCTCGCCGGTGAGAAACGCCAGGGCGACGGGGATTGCGGCCAGAGCAAGAGCCCCTAGCCGGGCGTCTATGTTCGATCGGGTGCGCACCATGCGCGCCAGATGAATGAACCCCAGTCCGCACCAGGGCAGGTAGGCGCCTGCCACCAGCCGGAGCCCCGCTGTGAATTCACCTGTGCAAACACCCGAAAGGCACCACGCAACGCCAGCGACCAACGTGCCGGCGATGGATCGGACTCCCAGGGCGCGGGCCAGCATCATGATCCCCACACCACCGATGACCAGATGAAGGAGGAGCCACCAGCTGGTTAGCTGCGGCGAGGACGAGAAGAAGAAGGCGGCATTGAGCGGATAGGCGAGCTGGTTGAGCGGGTTTGCTGGCGTTGCCAGACCCAGCCCAAGCAGCGGGTTCCACAGCATGGAATCGCCCCGCACCAAGGCATCACGGAGAAACCAGCGCGATGGGAAAGTCCAACGACTGATATCGCGTTGAAACAAAATCTGCCCGGCGAGAAGCGGAAAATAGAGGACAGCCAGCACCGCCAATAGCAAGGCGAAGGGAAGAAAGCGGCGAGCGCGGGGTCGAGTCATCGGAAAGCAGAGAAAGGCGCGGAACTTGCCAGCCTAGCCGACCGAACCCAGCACCAGCCGGGTAACAGCCAGGCCAGAGTAACACGACTCGCCCGACTTTCCTCGGTTCCCAGTCTCGCGGCGCAAAGTCCAAATTATTGGTTGGCTCGGGTATCGTCCCTCTGCCATAGGTTGAGACCAGCCATGCCAGCAGCCGGTGACGAAAGTGCGACGCCCGAACGCCGCCGTGATTGGTGGCGCGCTTCCGTGGTGGCGGCGCTGCTCGCGCTGGCGTTCCTGTTGGGCTGCTTTCCCATGGGAGACTTCGACGTCTGGTGGCACCTGCGTGGGGGACAATTCATCCTCGAGCACGGCACCATTCCGCGCGTCGACATCTTCACCTACACCAACGCGGGCGGGCCGTGGATCGATCTCTACTGGTTGTTCCAGGTCATCATCGCGTTGCTCTATTGGGTTGGCGGCGTTTCGGCCTTGGTCTTGCTGAAGGCCGTGGGCGGCGTAGCGATCGTCGCGCTTGCGCTTGCGGTGCGACGACCCGGCGCCAGGATTTGGCCCGTGGTGCTGGCCTGGCTGCCCGCCGTGATCGTGCTTTCGGGCCGCTTGTGCGAACGTCCCGAGCTGTTTTCGCTGCTATTTCTCGCGGGATTTCTTTTTGTCTTTGCCCGCGCGGCTGAGCGACCGCGCTGGCTGTGGCTGCTGCCGCTGTTGCAACTTCTGTGGGTGAACTGTCACGGCTTCTTCGTCATGGGTCCGCTGCTCATCGCCGCCTATGCCGTGGAATTACTCTACCAGCGCCTTCGCTACGGCAACGCCGGCCCGCCGGGACTGGCGCGAAAATTCGCGCTCGCTGGCGGCGCGGCCATGGTCGCTTGCTTGATCAATCCCTACGGCATCAACGCCGTGACTCTTCCCCTCCAGCAGTTCCACAAGTTGGGGGCCGAGGGAATCTTTCGCGCGAACATCGGCGAGCTAAAGAGCGTCGGCGACTTCATCGCCCGGGCTGGGGTGAACAACCCCTATCTGCTTGGGTTCCTGCTCATGCTCGGGCTGGGGTTCGCCAGTTTTGCGCCGCTCTTGGTGCGTGGCCGTTTCAGCCCGTACCGGGGACTACTCTTCGCCGGCGCAGCCTACCTCGGGTGGCAAGCGACCCGGAACAGCACCTTGCTGGCCCTGGTCGCTGCGGTGGTGAGTGTGCAAAATTTCGACGAGATGCTCGACATCGCGCGGCCCAAGGCGCCGGCGCCTCGTCGCGGCCGGTGTGCGCCGCGCCCACGCGCTCGCCGTCACATCGAGCCTGTCCTGCTGGCCGCGATTGTACTGACCGCTGTGGCCGTGGTGTCGGGCCGCCTCTACGCATGGGCCGGCGAAGGGCGCACCATCGGTTTTGGCGAGCGCCCGCATTGGTATGCCCACGAGTCGTGCGAGTTCCTGGCGCGTCCCGGAATGCCCGAGCGGATAGTGGCCTTCAACCTGGGACAGGCGGCCGTGTGTATCGCGCATGTACGCGAGCAGCACAAGCTGTTCATGGATCCGCGACTGGAAACCAACCCCGAGGAGACTTTCGCGCGCTACATGGCGGCCTTGCGCGGCTTGTGGCGCGGGGCCGGTTGGGAAGCCCCGCTCGGCATCGATTTCGCACGGCCCGACGAGATCCCGGCGCTGCTCGTCGAGCGCGGAATTCTGTCGCGTGTGATCGGCGTGCTCGCCCACGATTCGCGCTGGCGCTGCGTGCACGCCGACGCCGTCGCCGCCGTCTTCGTCCCGACGGCCTTCGCCGAAACGCACGGGCTTGCAGCGGTAATCCCATGACCACGGTTTTCCGCAGATTTGTTCCGGATTTCACCACAGAGAGCACAGAGATCACAGAGACGGATCGGAAGGAAGGAAGGGTTCGGATCCAGATCCTAAACCCCTTCCTTCCGGCCTCTGCGGCCTCTGTGCTCTCTGTGGTGAGACTCCGGATCGCGCCAGCGGCAGTCAAGTCCCGCGACCACGGTTCATCGCCTGGCCGTGTGAGCGTCATAGACTTGGACAGGAGCCAGCGGTCAAGGAACCCCACCAATCAGCCGCCACGTAGCAGGCCGGGGGATCTGGTATTCTGGCCGTGATGTCCTCGCCGCTGGATTCTTCGACGGTCTGTCTGACCTTGGACCTCGACTGGGCGCCGGACCATGTGATCGAGGACACGCGCCAGCTCTTGCAGCAGGCGGGATTGCCCACGACCATTTTCGCCACCCACCTAAGTCCTGCGGTGACGGCCTTGCTGGCCTGGCCCGGGTGCGAGACGGCCGTGCATCCCAATTTCCTGAGCGATGCCGACGAGGATGCGGTGCTGAGCCGCGTGCTGACCGCGTTCCCCGCGGCCGTCGGCGTGCGCAGCCACGAACTGTACTTCGATTCGCGCTTGCTGCCCCTTTTCCAGCGCAAGGGCGTGCGCTACTTCTCCAACGATCTCATGTTCCTGCATGCCGGCCTCGAGCCCTATTACGACTGGAGCGGACTCGTGCGCCTGCCGCTCTATTGGGAAGATGACGTTCACTGTCTCTACTTCGACGGCCGCTTCGACTGCTCGGCGTTGCGCCTCGATCAGCCTGGTTTGAAGGTGCTGAACTTCCACCCGGTACACCTTTTTCTCAACACGCGCGAGATTGTCGACTACCAGGCAGCCAAGCCGGTGCTGGCCGATCCGGTGGCGGCGCGCAGGCTGCGGCGCGAGGGCCCCGGCATCCGCACGCTGTTCCTCAATGTGGTGGACCGGCTGCGTGGCGCGGAGCTGCGGACCCTGGGCGCATTGGCCGACGAATTTCGCACGACCCATGTCTTCGAGGGCCGCACCGCCGAGCGTTTCGCACAGCAGGCGCGCAAGGAGCGCGCGCCGTGAACCCCCGCCGCATCCTGGTGACCGGCACGGGCGGCCCGCTGGGCAGCAACCTGATCCGCTCGCTGCGCGCGGCGTCCGAGCCGCTGGCGCTCTTGGGCACTGAAGCCAACCGTTATCATGTCCCGCTGTCCCTGGCCGATCGCACCTTCTTGATTCCCCACGCGCGCGAGACCGAGGCCTACCTGGCAGCCCTGGCTCGCATCGTCGCTGACGAGAGGATCGATCTCATCATGCCGACCCATCCCGTGGAGGTGCGCACGATCGCGTGTCACCGCAGCGAGCTGGGCCGTGCGCGCCTGTTTCTGCCCGAGAACGAAGCCATCCTCTGCGCGGACTCCAAGTGGAAAACCTTCCTCACCCTGCGCGCGGCAGGCGTGCCGGTGCCCGACACCTTTGCCATCGATCGCGAGGACGACCTGCGCGCGGCCTTTGCCGCAATTCCCACGCGTCCCGTCTGGGTGCGCGGCTCGGGCGCGCCCGGCATCGGCATCGGCGTGGCGTCCTTGCCCTGCCGCGAGGTCGCGCACGCCGTCGCCTGGGTCGATCACTTTCGCGGCTGGGGCGGGTTCATCGCCAGTCGCTTCTTGCCCGGACGCAACCTCACCTGGTGCGGCCTGTTCCACGACGGCCATCTGGTCGCGGCGCAGACGCGCGAACGGCTGGAGTATGTGATCCCGCATGTCAGCCCGAGCGGCATCACCGGCGCTCCGGCCGTCAGCCGCACCATTGCGTATCCTGATGTGCGCACCACGGGCGAGGCAGCCGTGCGGGCGTTGCCCGGAACTCCGCGCGGGATTTTCTTCGTGGACATGACCGGGGACGAGGCCGGCCAGCCCCGGGTCACCGAGATCAACGCCGGTCGTTTCGGTACGACGATTCACTTTTACACCGAGGCCGGCTGCAACTTTCCCTACTGGGCCGTGCGCTTGGCCTTTGGCGAGAGCGTCCCGGGTGCGCCGCTGATCGATCCGATTGGCCCTGGCGTGTACTGGTTGCGCACGCTCGATTGCGGCCCGGTGCTGGCGCGCGATCTGGACGGGCCTGGCCAATGACCGCACCGGCTGCCGTCGCCATCCTGGACATGGATGGTGTCCTGCTAGACCTTCACCTGGACGGCGTGCGCGTGCGCCGCGAGGTGAACGGCATTCTGGCCAGCGAGGGCATGAGCGTCGAGGGTCAGGGCCTGCTCAGCGGCATTGCGGCCGCGTGTGCAGAAGTCGGCGCTCGCGATCCAGAGGCGTGCGCCCGCTTGGCCACCCGCCTATGGGCCGTGATCGACGGGGAGGAGGCCCGCTGTGCCGTGGCTTGCTCGATCCATCCTGGGGCACGCGCACTCTTGCAGCGTCTCGCCGGACTTCCGGTCGCGCTCTACACCAACAACCATCACGTCGCTGCGCTGGCGGCGCTGCGCACAGTTGGCATCGATCCGGCGCGTTTTTTCGCGATCCAGGCGCGCGCGGGTTTTGCATCGATCAAGCCGGCGGCTGCGCCGGTGCTGGCCATTCTCGCGACGCCTGAAGCGGCAGGCGCCGAGCGCGTGTTCCTGGTGGGCGATCACCCGGCGGACATGGGTTCAGCCTTGGCAACCCGCCAGGCCGCGCCTGTGCCTGTGATCGTTGCCGTCGGGTACGCGCACTCCATGGCGGACGTGCCACGCTTGGAGGCGGCCGGGGCGGACTTCGTGGTCACTGAGGTCAGCGAGGCCGCGGACCTGATTCGGGCCAGCCGCAGTCCGCACAGCCTATCCATGGTGCTGCTGGCGTGGAACGAGGAGGCCTCCATCGCGGCCGCCGTGCGCGACTGCCGGCGCGTGGGACGTCTATGGTTGTCGGGCTACGAGATCATCGTGGTCGACGACGGCTCCAGCGATGGCACTGCGGCCCAGGCCGAGGCGGCCAGCGAGGGCGACGTGCGCGTCGTGCGCCATGCCCGCAACTTGGGCATGGGCGCGGCCATGCGCAGCGGATACGCTGCCGCCCGCTGCGACACCATCGCCCACCTTCCCGCCGATCGCCAGGTCCGCCCGCAATCGCTGCTGGCCTTCTTGCCCTGGGTCACCCCCGAGACCACCGCGGTCAGCACTTACGTGACGCCACCCTCGGGCGAGCAGCGCCGCCTGATGTCGCTGGCCTTTCGCTTTGTGGTGCGCGGATTGGGGGGCCTGCGCGTGAACTTCGCCGGAACCTACGTCTTTCACCGGCGCTGGCTCGCGACCATCGATCTGGCCAGCGTGCACAGCGAGACCTTTCTCTTCAGCTTCGAATTGCTCGAACAACTGCGCCGCGCTGGCAGCCGATTTGTCGCGGTCACCATTTGCCCCTTCGTGCGCGAAGTGGGACAGAGCCGCGAGGTGGCTCTGCGGCGGATCGGGCGCGTTTTTGGCGAGATCGTTCGCTACCGGATGCGCAGCCTCGGACACCGGCGACGATCTACCTCTGTATGATTATGCTGCCGCAGTCGGTAAATGACAGTGTGGTTTGAATCTCGAAATTCGACTGGTTGGTGTGGCGCTCGGCATGAAAGACCGCCAGTTCGTAGATGCTGTCTTTCTGAAGTCCGAGCGAATCGATGGAGACTGACCTTGTGGTCTGAGCATGTCGCCCACCCAGGTCGATGACCAATTGGTTGTTGATAAACACCCAGACGTCATCGTCGCCGCTGAACGAAAAGTCTTCGCCCCCCTTGTATTGGAAAGCGGTGTGAATCTCAGTGGTGAAAGAGAAATTGTGAGACTTGCCACTTGGATCTTGGCCCTCGTTGCCGAACCCAGCATTGTCGAGGGGAAAGAAGGAATTGGGCAAGGTCGCCTGGAAAGAGGCGGTCCCATTGACGTCCACCATTTGCAGGGCCAACACGTACGGCATGTTGACGCCCGGGGTATCGTTGTACCATTGGTTGAAATTGTCCGGACCTGTGGTGGACTTCTGCGGTTGCCGTCCGGTCGCCGCGTAGACCGGCTTGTTGTCTGAACCCAGGGTGGTGGCCACAATTCCGGTTTCGAGTCCAACCGGGGCGGTCTCGAAATCCGGGTGCCCGCCGGGTTTGGTGCCCATCTTGAAATCGCGAACCACGCCGTACAGGGCGGTACACGCCGTGGCTGGGCGGGTGGGGCCGCCACTTCCTCCGGCCGCACCGGCGTCGGCGGGCGATGTGATCTGTGGACCGAGGGCATAGGCCCCAACGGTTACAGCCGTCACGTTGGTGAAGCCCGTCGGTGGCCACGGCTCAGGTCCAGTTGCCACGTCGGCATTCCCGGCGTCAATGACCGGCGAGCCGCCAATGTGGCTGGTGTCAATAATGACGGGGAGGCCACCCGAGCTGGTGTTGTTGTTTCCAGCCGTGCCATTGTTTCCCGCCACCGGGCCCTGGCCGCCGCCATGGCCACTGTTTCCCGCTGCCCCGCTAATTGGGGGGAGATCCGAGACACAGTTCAAAGACAAGCCGACCAATAGACCGGCCGCGATGCCCAAAAGGGCCTTGCCAAACGTGGTCTTCTTCATGGTGCCTCCTGGGCCGACTTTCCACACACGCACTCAACCTCACAACCGCGCCATGTTTGTAACCTGATACTATTTTCTTGCGCCGTCAACGGCCAGCTGGGGAACTTCGTCGCCATTGATGCGAGCCGCTGGCGAGCGCCCGCGGTTGTCCGAGCGCGAACAGACCGACGCGCCGAGCGCGCTCGGCGTCGGGACGTGCAGTTTCGCCGCTCGGCGCGCCTCGATGAGGCGCCTTTGGCGGCGTCTGGTTCGTGCT
>CAVWUP010000010.1:0-287440 GCA_963758155.1 uncultured delta proteobacterium | reverse complement strand
ACGTAAGCGCCAATCGGAGTGAAAAGCACCCCGTCGACGACTGAGGCTACACCGCTCTGCAGATCATCTGCGGCGGCGAGCTGCGGGAGCGTGGCCTTCCCCTGCCGGGCGAGTGCCAGCGTCTGCTGGGCCACGGCGGCTGTGATGACCATCTTCGTGTTGGTGCTTTCGCGGTGTGATGGTCGCCAAGAGCTTGGGAATCTCCTCCTGGACTATTTCCCACACCTGCAAGGCATCCACGCGCGAGTAGTGGTGGACGGCCAGATCTCGGAATCTCGCCATCTGGCTCCATTCCAGTTCCGGGAACTGTCCCTTGGTTTTTGCTGACAGCTTCTTGACAGACTCCCCGATCAAGATCAGCCGCAGGGCAATGCCGTCCTGGAGGCTAGGGTCGGACACGAAGTCGGGCAGCGTCTTGCGCTCGATTCGCCCAATGATGATGGCGCATTCTTCCCTCAGCTCGTGCAGGAGGGCGAGGTCGGCATGCTCATGCGGCTTCATCGTACACCAGCCTGAGGGAGGGGAGGATGGAGGCTTTCAGGTGGGGATTCATGGAGGGGGATTCGATTGTGTCCTTGGTGACGAGATTGACTTTCCTGCCGAACATGGCTTCGAGGAAGTCGAGCATGTTGCATTCCTCTCGGAACCCCAGCCGTCTTCCCTTGGTGTCAATCAGGACATCAACATCGCTATTTTCGTCGAAGTCGTCCCTCAAGATCGAGCCGAAAAGGAAGAACCTCTTGATCTGGTGCTGCTTGCAGAATTCGGCAATCGCATCGAGGTTGACGAGGGGCTTCCGCTTGGGTGCCGGGATCTGCGTGGAAGGCCCCAGCACCGCGACTGGCTTGCCATGCCTCATGATCTCCACGGGCTCCCCATGCTGGCCGATCCGGTCCAGGATCTTGAAGAGGTCCCTCCTAAGAGAGGCTGATTGCACTGTCTTCATGCCAGTAAGTGTACATGTTTTATGGAAGGCTAGGCAAGACACATGTACATGTTTCCTGCGCTCCCTTTGGGGGTCACAGGGTTTTGGTTCTGGTGTTTGACCGGGCCTCGTCGAGGCTAGCCAGCGCGACGTCTGGGAGCGTGCGTGGCAGCGGCGACAGGCTTACCCAAACTTGCCTGGGCTGCCCGGCTTGCGGTAGTCATTGAGCCATGTTGGAACGCACCGCCATCTCGTTGGAAAAGGATCTGCTGGCCAGGTTCGATCGCCTGATCGGACGGCGCAACTACGCGAATCGGTCCGAGGCGATTCGGGACCTCATCCGGGAACAGCTTGTCCACGACGAATGGTCGCGCCAGGAGAAGGACGGCACCGACAAAGTCGCCGTAGTGTCTTTGGTCTACGACCACGACTCGTCCAGCCTGGCGCAGAAACTGACCCACATCCAGCACGAGCATCACAAGTCCGTGGTGTCGTCGCTGCATGTGCACCTCGACGCGCACAACTGCCTCGAAGTGCTCATCCTGCGCGGTCGGGCCAGCGAGATCATCGCCATGGGCGAGAGCCTGGTGAGCACCAAGGGTGTCAGGTACGGCAAGGTCGTGCCGGCCACCACCGGCCGTCACCTGAAGTAGACCGGAGTCGCGCCCTCAGCTTGCAGCTTTGTGCGTGTGACTATGTGGCTGCAGTTCCTGCGGTTGGTGCAAATGGCCATGCTCGCCATGTTCTCCCGTATGGTCGTGCTCGTGTTGTCGAGGATCGCCTGAGTGGTAATGCGCGTGCTGATGCGCATGTTCGTGGGTGTGGACATGCTCGTGTTCATGCGTGTGCGCCACCCCATTATGGGAGTGCTCATGGGCATGAGTGTGAAAGTGCTCATGCTCGTGGCTATGCTCGTGCTTGCCTTCCATCGCTCTTCCTCCTTCTCGCCTCGCTGGCGCAAAGCTATCCCGCCTCCCCTTTGGATGCCGGATGTCCAAATTCGGTAGCAGCGGAAGGAAACCCTTTTGAAACCCGGCCGAGCAAGCGCTGAAAGCGGGGCAGAAGATCGGAACACCCTCTTCCCAAGCCGCCGGCACAATTCAATCGATGCCCTTCTTCTGCCCCGCAAGCCAGCGTCCCATCTCGCCTATCTTCTGTTGGATGGGCATTTTCGATCGGCCTTCGTCTGCTTGGACGGCTTCGGCTAGTTCATGAACTGAGCGCGCCCATCCGATTCGACAAGAACACGCGTGGCCTCACCTCGTGAATCCACGAAAAGCATGTTGACGGGCAAGACGAACCCCTCATCCAAAAAATGATGTCCGGTGCAGACGCTGGAGAGACCGTCGTCGCCCACGATTTTTTGAAAGAGGACTGCGATGAGCGAACCGTTTGCGCCGAGCACCGCGCAATGAATAGGGAGCTGATAGCCCTGCGCAAGCAGTGCTTCAAGAAGCTTGGCGAACGAAGAGGCGTCGATGGCAATTGTTTGGGTTCCCATGGTTGACGTGACAATCGTAACTATGGCTGTGTTGTCCGCCAAGATATCACCCGCAGCGTGTCCTTCCGACGGCAGCGATGATGTGCCGCAGGCTTCGCCCGTACTTCGCCGCGCCCAACTTGCAACGTTCGGTTGCTGGCCGCTCAGCGAGCGCGGCGGTCATCGCTAGTATTACGTATGTCATGGTCGTATTACCACGAAAAGGGTTAGCAAGAGCAGTCCGCGCTGTCAACGCGAAAGAGTTGGAGAGTGCAAAAGGGTGCGCCGGGACGCTGGTAGATGTCAGCGGAGCGCGAACACGATGGGCATGATGACTTCCACGTCCCGCCCTCGCAGCGGAAAGGGGGCGGCCCGCTTCAAAGCGTCGAGCGCGCTCTGGTCAAGGATGGCATAACCCGAACTGCTGGCAACGGTCTCGGCTGCGACGGCGCCGGCCTGCCCGAGCCGGAAGCGCAACACCACCTGGCCAGTCCATCCCATTCGGCGCGCCAACGGTGGGTAGCGCAGGTGCTTGCACGTCGTGGCTCGGATGCTTTCCCAGTCGCCCTGATCGAGTGTCCCTCCGACGGCAGCGTTGCCGAGGCCGGAGCCGGGCGCGCCTTGATAGACGCCAGCACCCTGACCGACCGTCTCTTCACCCTTGGGATCGCCTGCGGCTGGCCCGATTGGAACGGGCACACCCTCTGATGCCACTTCGTCCACCTCGATGGTCGCTTGGTTGACCGCCGGAGCGGCTGCGGGAACAAGGGGGGCTGCGCCGCCTTCCCCTTTGGGGGGTCGTTTGGGCGCAGGCCGAGTTCTGGGCGGGTCATGGCTTCGGAGCGCCGTTCCGGATCCCGCGATGAGGGAAACACCTGCGGCCATCGGGGCCACGGCATCGAGAACGACGAGTTGGACAGGAGGAGCGGCCGGCTCTTCTCGTTGGGCAACCTGCCGCGCTCCGCCCACCAGGGCGAACGCAAGCGCGACGTGCAGGATGAGGGAGACTGTGGCGGCTTGCAGGCTGGCGCCTCGTCTCGTGCTCATGTCCGTCGCCGAGAACATCATTATGGCCGGGCAAATCCTCAGGGCTACGCCACACCCAGCTTGCGCCACTGCGGGGCTGCGTCGTTGCCACCGAACTCAGACCCGATCCTCCCAGCTTGCTCAGGGGCGAGTGAGTCGAGAAGACTGCGCACCTCTTCGGGAAGTCTCCTGCGGATTGGCTCGCCTCGTTCCTGCTGAACCAAAAATGCCAGGTGATGCAGGCCGTGGGTGAGAACGTCCTCCTCGCGAATCTGTGCCGGTCTTGGCTTGCCGGGGTCGCTGGCCCGAAACGTTGGCAAGACAGCGGTCCGTCTGATGGCTTGGCCGCTATCGGGAAGCCGCTCAACCAGCGCCAGGTAGGTCAACACAATCGCGCCCGACTCGTCCCAACGCCAGCTTGTCGAGTGCATCACCGTCGGGGATAGCGGGCCTTCGCCTTCTCGGGCCATTTCTGCGTCGATCAGGGCGCGTGCAGCACGATCTGGGTCCGGGCAGGGCACAACCAGATCGCGCGTCCGCACGACGTAGGCGATTTCTCGTCCGTGGTCCACGGCGACCTCGAATAGCTCGACTTTGACAGGGACACCAGCAGGTCTGCTCATCGGACAGGCTCCTCTTTCGATTGCCATTGCCGGGCCAGCGGCACGATCAGCGCCCTGCCCTCGAAGGGAACGGAACGAGTCTGCACGCCGTAGACGGTGGCCAACAGCGCCTGATCCCAGGGCGCCGCCCCGACCGGAACCGGAACGATCTCGCCCTGGCGCAGGAACACGAAATCCTCGCCGTGCTGGAACGCGAGATTCGGATCGTGCATCACGGCCACCACGGCGACTCCTTCCCTGGTGAGGCGCCCGACGATACCCAGCAGGCGTATCTGGTTCGCCAGGTCAAGGTGGGCAAAGGGCTCGTCGAGAAGGATGATCCGCGGCTGCTGGGCAATCACACGTGCCAGCAGCACAAGATGGCGCTCGCCCCCCGAGAGATTCGTGTACGGTCGGCCGCGCAGGTGTTCGATGCCAACCGTGGCCATGGCCTCGGCCGCAGCTGCGCGATCCCTGGGCCGCGGCATGAGCGAAAGCAAGGCGGCTCGCCCAGTAAGAACCACGTCCTCGACCGAGAGCCCGAAGACCGGCTGGTGGCTCTGGGGCAGATATCCGATCAGGCCCGCGCGTTCGGCTCCGCTCAGTGCGTGGAGCCCTCGTCCCATGATTTCGATCAGACCCGTGCCTCCGTCAAGAGTGCGGGCGATGAGGCGCAACAGCGTGGATTTCCCGCTGCCGTTCGGTCCCAGCAGAACTGTCAGGCGGCCGCTGCGCGCCTCGAAAGACACCTCCTTGAGCACGGCCCGCTCCCGGTACGCGAACGAAACGCCCCGGACAACGACAGCGGTTGGTTCAGCCGAAGTCACGCTGGTCGCTCCTTGATAGAAGAAACAGGAAGACCGGCCCTCCAATCAGCATGGTGAACACGCCGATGGGTACTTCAAAGGAGGTGGCAGCTCGCGCCAGATCGTCCACCAGCACGAGAAACACGCCCCCGACGACGATCGACGCGGGCACGCACTTCGTGTTGTCCGCTCCCAGCAATAGCCGCACCATGTGTGGCACGACCAGACCAACCATGGCGATCACGCCTGCCACAGCGACCGAGGCCGAGGCCGCGAGCGCGGCAGGCACGATGATCAACGCCTTCTGCCTGACCGGGTCCAGCCCCACCGCGCGTGTCTCCTCGTCGCCCAGCGCCAGCACGTTAAGACGCCAACGCATCACCACCAGCCACAAGGCACCAACACCGATGAAGACGCCGGCCGAGCGCACTTTGGTCCAAGAAGCGTTGTGCAGGTTGCCCATGGTCCAGTGTACGATGCTCTGCAAACGATATGGATCGGCGAGCATCTGCACGATGGCCAGCGCTGCAGTGAAGATCCCGCCCACAATGACGCCCGAAAGGACCAGGGCAACCACCGAATTGCGGTGACTGCGGGCGGCGAAGAGGTAGGTAAGACCGCTCGCCAGTAGCGCACCGGCAAAGGCAGTGGGCTGAACCGGAAGCCACCCGACCACCATGGCCAAGGCCGCGCCAAACGCGGCACCGCTGGCCAGTCCCAGAATGTCGGGCGAAACGAGCGGATTGCGCGCCAGCACCTGCAGTGCCGTTCCGGACACTGTGAGCCCGCCGCCCACCAAGAACGCCAGCAGAACGCGGGGTAGTCGAATCTCGAACAGGATCTGTCTGACGGTGGCGGGGGCGATACCCGTAACCCCAGGACGTCCGAGCAAATGGCTCATGAGGGTGGATAGTCCCAGCCCGTCAGTCGGCCCCACGCCCAGCGAGAGCACCAGCACAGGCAACGGCAGCAGATAGGCCAGTATTAGCCGGCCCCGGGTACTCATGGCCGGGCCTCGATGCGCGGCCCGTAGAGGAAGCGCAACATGACTCGTGCCTCGGTTTCAAGGTCCAGCGCCTCAAAAACCTCGGGGTGCAGCCGCTTGGCCACGGCCTTGACGGCAAGCTGGTACTTGAGCGTCCACTGATCAGCCAGAAACGGTTCCGGCAGCTCGAACACATTGCCCTGCCTGACCGCTCGGAGCGTGTGCCAGCGCCGGTCGTGAAAAACGTCGCTTGGGCGCCGCTGGGTCGAGGGCCACAGGATGAGAACAGCCGGATCCCAGAGCAAGAGCCGTTCGGCGTTCACCACCGCGTGCTCACGCATCACTCCCTCGCACACGTTGCGCCCACCGGCCTGGGCAATGATGTCGTTGACCATACTGGGGCCGCACGAGGTTTCGAGATCGCTGCCAGGCCACATGAAAAACACTTCTGGACGAGGCCGCTGCCCCAAACGGGAAACCACGCCAGCAACTTCGGCGCGAGTCCCGTCGATGAGGACGCGCGCCCGCTCAGCCTTGCCGGTGAGCGTGCCCAGGGCCTCCATCTCGCGAAACACATCATCCTCGCTGGCAATAAACACGCCAAAAACGGGAACCCCGCGCTCCTCCAGGGCGGCAATCGACTCGCGCTGAGCTGCCCACATGATCACCAGGTCCGGCTCCAGCGCCAGAATGCTTTCCAGGCTGGCGAAATCCCAGTTTCCAGGCACCGGCAGCTCGTGTCTCCGAATCCGATCGTCGAGCCGGGCATACCAGTCGAACGGACTGCCGTAGACCTGCTCCGACACGCCGATCACGCTGTCACCGGCCCCCAGCATGAAGAGGCTACTCAGCGCGCTCTCGATCAGGCACACCACTCGCCGCACGGGACGGGTCGTGCGCAGACTCTTGCCTCGGAAGTCGGTGACGGTCAGCGTGGGGTCGTGCGGCTGCGCGGCGGCAGGTGGCGATTGGCAAACGCCGACCGCCACGATGCCTGCAACAATGAGGGTGTGAACCCACACAGGCTTGCCACACCCCTACTACATACTGAACTGCAAGAAGGCCATTCCGTTGAAGCCGGGGTCGCGGAAGGCCCAGGGCATGTGGTACTTCCGATTGGCCAGGTTATTGAGCGCGACGGAAAGCTCGACGGTGTGGCTGGCGCGAACCCAGCTCTTGGCAGCCCGCAGACTGGGAATCACGAATTTGCCGAACGACTGGCGGCCGCTCTTCGAGCTGCTGTCATAGAACGTACCCACCGCGTTGACAAAGGGCGAGACCGAAACCCGATAGGGCAAGCGCAGGGTCAGACCGGCATTGCCCATCAGGTTTGGTACGAACGGAATTTTTGACCCGTCCTGGTCTGGGTCTATCGAGTTGAAGATCTTGGTGTACGTGTAGGTGCCGTTGGCAAAACCGGACAGCCACTCGCCGAGGAGCAGATCGACAGCCGCCTCGCCCCCCACGGATCGCGATTTTCCCGCGTTGACCGACTGGGTCTGCGACGGGGTCTGGCTGACGGTGTTGTCTACAATCTGGTCGGAGACCTGATTGAAGAAACCGCGCAGGTTGATATGCAGGGGCGCAATCGGCCGCACATCAATCCCGAAGTCCGTGCCCAGCCCACTCTCCGGGTTCAACGACTTGTTGGGGAGCTGGCCGTTCTCTCCCACCACACCCTGATCGCCGGGCGGCAAAGTGCCGGCCACAGACTTGGCCGCCGGCGGCACGAAGCTGGTCCCGGCATTCGCAAAGAAAGCGAGTTCGGCCATGGCACGAACGCGCACACCGGCGCTCCACAGCCCCTTGTTCCACGACTGGTTGCCTATTCCAGGGGCACCACCGGCGATCGTATTGAACGAATCGCTCAAGTGCGCAAAACGACCACCACCACGCACGGTAAGTGGTCCGATCGTGATACGCTCCTGCAGGAAAAGGCCGGCGGACATCGCAGTGGCGTCGTTCTGGGTGGTGCGCCAGCCGGCCGGCGTCTCGGTGTATGTACGGTAGGTGGCGATCTGGGAATCCGCTCCGAAGGTCAGGAAGCTCGATTCCAGATGCTTCAGGTTGAAGGTCAGGTCAGCCGGAAGGATCTTTTGCTGTACGCCTTCGTGCTGGGTCAACGCTAGCTCGTTGGCCACGGGTTGACCGGAGGAGTCGGTCACGCCGTACGCATCGTCGCCCCAGCGCCGATCGTACGACCGCAGACCGACCTTCAGTTGCGCGTGCAGGGCGTCGCTGATCTGATTGGAGTAGGCGAGGTTGATGGTGTCGTAGTTGTTGTCAAAGTCGCGACTGTAGCGGCCCACGTCGCCGGTGTGGGTCGTGTGATGCAGGAACAGCGACAGCTTGTGATCGTCGCGGCCGAAGAAGTACGTGGCCTTGCCGTAGACCTTGCCCTTGGAATAGGCCGGATCCCTCTCCATGGACAACCAGGAGCCGTAGGTGCCGTAATTCGTGTAGTCAGACCGTTCATAGTCGCCGCCGAAGAAGTAGTGCAGGTTGCCTTCAGAACCCTGCTGATAGACCTTGCCGTCGACCGTGTTGTACGAGCCCAGGCCCAGTCGCAGCTTCGTGGCAGGGGCGTCCACCTTGTCGCGCAGGACGAAATTCGTGACCCCGGCCAGCGGCGACTCCTGACCCGCGAAATCCGAACTCAGGTAGTTTGAGTACATCACCGAGGCAGGGCCGCGCTGGGATTCCACGCGCTCGAAGGCCCAGGGGTCGAGACTCATGCTGTCCACGAACGAATCGATGGGCAGACCATCGAGCAGGTACAGGTTGTACTTGGGGCCAAGACCCCCGTACGAGCCCCAGTTGGCATCGTTGCGCGACAGAGGGAGGACGAAAATGCCTGGCTCGTAGCGCAAGACCTCGGACAGGTTGCGCTGGTTCTCTGGCCGTTCCGCAATCTCGTCTTCATAGATGGTGCGCACGCTCTGGGTCACGTTCTCCTGTGGCTGGGCCACCTTGGACTCGGTGACCACGATGGGTTCAAGGCGACGCGACGATGCCCGCGCCGGGGCCGAGGGTGGTTCCTTCGCAACGACTGCGGGCGGCGGAGTGGCGGGCACAGGCGCGGGCACGGCAGCCGGAAGGCTGACGGGTGCCGGTGCAATGGGGGACGGCGCGCCGGTGTCGGCCGAAGCCGCGCCGGCGTCGGTGGTTGACGGGGCAGGAGCCGCCGTCTCGTCCGCGAAGGACGTTGCCGCCAGGAGGACTGACAGGATGGGTAGCGTCGCAGGTGTTCTTCTCATCGCACAAAACTCCTCATGTGTCTTGACGGGATGCTCGCGTTGCGGCAGGCAACGCATACGTATTACGAAACGATGCTACGTGGGCTAGCACGGCCCAGCGGCCGATGTCAACCGCACTCGCTTTGTCCTTGATGAAGATGTTGTCGGATGTTACGAATGCCATAGCCGTAACACCCAATCAGAAAGGATCCGCCATGACAAAACCTTGCCTTGCGCTCGCCGTCCTTGGGCTGGTATTCGCTGCTGGCTGTGGGAATGACGACAATGGTTCCGCCTTCGCCAGCATCAAGAATGACTTCAATAACCCGGCAATGGCGTACCAGCCGCCATGGACCATCTGCCGGTCCTCATATATGGGCGTGGACTTCGGGACCATCGCCATCGGCGATACCAGCCCTGAAAAACAGGTCACCGCCGGTCTGGACTACGTCCTGCTGGTGGGGGCATGGAGCGATCCGACCTGCAGCCCCGCAACTTCCTTGCCCCTGGCGACTTCGACTGAACAGGAGATCGTTCCGGGGCAGCACGAAACCATCGCCATGAACATGGCCACCCATCAGGGCCCCTGCCCACCAGAGGGCGTCGCCCCCATTCCCGAAGCGGTCTACGATCGCATCCTGACCCTCTGGCCCGAGTTCAATTTCCAGCCGTACGCCACGCGGACTCAGAACACTGAGTGCTTGCCTGCTCCATAGCGCGCGATGAGGAACTGCCTCAAATCGCACAGTGAAGGCCTGTGGCTGACCGTTGCAGGCGCCTGCCTCATCTCAACGGCGCTAGCCGGCTGTGACCTCGAGTACCCCGAGGTCGTGGTGGAGAATCGGACCAAGGACCAGATGCTGGTCAAGAATCCCAGCTTCAACGGCTGCATTTGGAGCACCGTGCTTGCTTACGGAGCCGCCACATCACCTGGGCGCTGCCTTCCTGGCGATGACCACGTCCATTTCCAGAAGTTCGATGCAGAGGAGTACTGCCAGCAACAGGCTTCTGACGGAACCATTCCCGGAATCTGTCCTTGCGACGGCGGCGTGATCGAGTCTGCCGCCAACGGCGGTGTCGACTCTGGATTGGTGAACACTGTGCCAACCTGGTTCAACTACCAGACGATCTCGACCAAGCACGTCGACTACGGAGAGTTTCGCATCTTCACGATTACGCTCGACGACATGGAGCAGGACTTTTCCGTGCCCGGACCTTACGGTCACGGTTGAAAGTGCCTCGTGCGATTGACCTTTTGGTTCCCTGTCGTGATGGCCCTGGCCCCGCTCGTGGCGCGCGCCCAGGAGGCACCAGTCGAGGGAGGCGTGGCGATGGACGGCGGGACAGCCGCAGACGCCGGTGCGGCCACCGGGAGCGAGTCGCCTTTGGTCGAAATCGATGCTGGCGGTTTGGCTGACACCGACATCAGTTCCGCCAGCCGGTCCTTCCCCATACGATGTCGTTGTGGTCGGGCGCAAGCCGACGAAAAAGGATCGGACTGAGGACACGACCCGCGTGGATGGCCAACGCCTGCGCGACAATGCTCGGGCCAGCACGTTCGAAGACCTGGCCCAGGAAGACGCAGGCGTGTACGTTTCCTCGCGGGGCGCGGGCATCCACGGCATCGGCAACATGGCCACCGGGGGCATCCGCATCCGTGGTCTCGGGGGCAGCCCCAATTCCCAGATTCTAGTAGTCGAAGACGATGCGCCGGACTACCAGGGCATCTTCGGCCATCCCATTCCCGATGCCTATGCGCCCGCGCTCATCGACGAGGTGCTGGTCATCAAGGGCGGCGATTCGACCCTGTATGGGACCAACGCCATGGGCGGTGTGGTGGTCATTCGCAACCGCTGGCGTGGTGAAGACGGCTACGAGCTGGTCAGCGACGCGGCCCTGGGAAGCTACCAGACTACGCGCGCGTCGGTGTCCGCTCTCGGTCGAGTGGGGAAATGGGACATGGAAGCCGCGCTTTCAGACCTGACGACCGAGGGACAGCGGCCGGGCGCGGGCGGCAGCGATACGGTGGCCACGACGGCGCTCCGATACCGCCTGACGCCGACGCTGCGCATTTCCGCAAGAAACAAGGTGACCCACGTCGATGGCAACGATCCAGGCCCGGTCACCACCCCGACGCCTGACCACTGGTTCGATGCCTGGCGGGACAACGCCTCGGCGCAACTCGTCTACACGCTGGATGGAACCCGGCTGACAGTCACGCCCTACCTG
Source organism: uncultured delta proteobacterium (assembly GCA_963758155.1). Lineage (GTDB taxonomy): Bacteria > Myxococcota_A > Polyangia > Fen-1088 > Fen-1088 > Fen-1137. Next base: position 276,151 of record CAVWUP010000010.1, on the reverse strand, counting down.
AATGCAGGGATCCATCGCCTCTATGACGGGTTCTACTCGCACGACTATGTGGCCGGGAGCACGGCAGAACTGGACCTGCGCCTGCACAGCCGGGCCAATCTTCTCTTGGGTCTCGCCAGCGAGGGTGTCGCGGGTTCTGTTGTAAACCGCATCACTTGGGATCATCCCGATGTGCGCGACCATGTTGACGGCTCGCTCTACGGCCAGCTCACTTTGCACCCGATCGCACGCACTGACGTCGTGCTCGGTGCGCGCGAGCTGTACAGCAGCCGCTACGGATCGGTGCCCCTGTACAAAGCCGGGGCGCGGGTCGATCTGGGCCGGGGTTTCTCCTTGCACAGTCGCGTGTCGCGAAATTTCCGCCAGCCCACTATGTCGGAGCTCTACCTGCCTTATCCGGTTGCCAATCCCGATCTCAAACCTGAATACGCGCTCAATTCGGACCTAGGCGTCACACTTGTCTCGGAGCACCTGGAGATTTCGGGCACAGGCTACCGCACGGAAGCGCGGAATCTGATCAAGTACTTCGGACAATGGCCAGCGGCCGAGGTGATCAACATCGACCACATCGTGATCTGGGGCGTGGAGGGACGTGTGGCGGCCAAGGGGCTTGGGCCATTGTCGGTGATAGTGGCAGGCGATCGGCAGACCGTGGGACGCTACACCAAACAAAACCCCGACGGCAAAGTCGACTTCATGGTGGAAGTGACCCACGCGGCGGGAGCTCATCTTCTCTGCGGCACCCTGACCGGCGAGTGGGTGCATGGCCTGTACATGGCCGACTATGGCCGGCAACCCATGGCGGATGTCTTTGTGATGGATCTCGCCCTGCGGGACCGCTACACCTCGGGCGAGCGTCGCTTGACCATCGAGCCCTATCTCTTGTTGCGCAACTTTCTCGACCGACGCTACGCCTATGTTCAAAACTATCCCATGCCCGGCTTCAACGTCTTGGCCGGATTGAAGGTGGGGATTTGAGATGAAACGACTTGACCCTCGCGATCTCGCGTACTGCGGTTTGTTCGGTGCTGCAGCTTTGCTGCTGCCTGTGCTCTTTCACCTGGTTCACCTCGGACATGTTTTCATGCCGATGTACCTGCCCCTGGTAACGCTGGCGTTTCTGGTGCGTCCCCTGCCAGCAGCCACGACAGCGGCGATCACTCCCGTGCTCTCGGGGGCGGTGACCGGGATGCCGCCTCTGTATCCGCCAATCGCTGCTTTCATGGGCATCGAGCTGGCTTTCATGGCGGCGTTGATCGCGACCGTGGTCCAGCGCTGGCCGCGCTTCAACCCATGGCTCGTGCTGATTCCGGTCCTGCTGCTTGGTCGGGTGGTTAACGTCGCCTTGGTGTACGGCTTTGCCCGGATCATCACGTTGCCGGCTGGGTTTCTGGCAGGGCTGTCGCTTGTAGGCGGCTGGCCGGGCCTCTTCTTGATGGTAGCTGCGGTTCCGCCCGTGGCCATGCTGGGACGACGGTATGCTCGGCCCACACTAAAGAACAATGGGAGAGACGCATGAACGCGAATCCACGGGCAGACTTCTTCGACGCCATTGCCGACAAGTGGGACGGGTGGGAGTGCCTGACCTCGCTTCGCCAGAAGTTTGCGACGGGATTCGATGCCATGGGCGTGAATCCGGATGAAACCGTGCTCGACGTGGGCTGCGGCACGGGGAATCTGACGGGGGCGTTGCTCGCCCGGCTGTCAGCCAGCGGCCGCGTAGTTGCGGTCGACATCTCGCCCCGCATGATCGAAGTTGCCCGTGACAAAGTACGTGACGAGCGTGTCGAGTGGCATACCGTCGATGCGAGTCGCCTGCCTCTTTCGGCTGAGCACTGCGACCGTGTGTTCTGTTTCTCTGTGTGGCCACACTTTGAAGATCCCGGAGCAGCGGCGATCGAGTTTCGCCGCGTGCTGAAGCCCGGAGGCCAGCTCCACGTCTGGCATCTGATTTCGCGCGCGCGAGTGAACGAGATCCATGCGACTGCCAGCGCGGCGGTGAACCAGGACCGGCTGCCACCCGCAGAAGAAACCGCAGCCATGCTCAGCTGTCTGGGGTTCGAGATCGCGTCACTGGCCGACACCGCCGAACACTATCTGGTTACGGCGATCAAGCCGCCACGCTAGCCGACCATGCAAACGCGCTGGCACGACCTGTGGGGATGCGGCCGAGGCCCAGTGCTCAGGCTGGTTCCACAGACGCGCCTTCTCCTCGGGGGCGCTGCGTTCGCCACGTGCATGATTGCGCCAGCTACTACGGTCGCAGGTGGGCTGCTATTCGCCGGGACCGTCGCGGTCTGGTTGATTGCGAGCCGGCCGCCCATGAAGACAGTGTTTGGCTTCGCCCTTCTCGGACTCCTGCTCTTGGTTCCCGCCCTTCTTCTACTGCCGCTCTTGCCTTTTCACGGCGTCGGCGGGTCGGACGGCTGGAAACATGGGTTCGTGGCTTCAGCTGACCTAGTGGTGCGAGGCCTAGGCGGTGTCCTGATCTCGATGGCGACGGTAGCCTCTGTCAGTGTCAGCGATTTGCGGGAAGGGCTCACGCGGCTTCCCCTGCCCGGCATCGTGTCCGCGATTGTCGTGCAGATCGTGCATCAGACCGCGAGTCTCTTCTACGAGACCAAGCGGGTAGCCTCGGCCATGGCGGTGCGGGGTGCCTCGGGCGGCGGCAAGGCGGCGTGGCAGGTGCTCTGGTCTTTGCCCCGGGTGTGGCTGCCCAGGATCGTCGACCGCGCAGATCGCGTGGCCGACGCGATGGAATTGCGCGGCTACTGCGATGGCGAAGCGCACAGTCTGGCCAGCAGGCGAATGCGCGCAGCCGACTGGGCCGCGTTGGCGCTCGCGCTGGCCGTGCTCGGGCTCGCGGTGGTCATCCGCGTGCGAGGTGTGGCATGAGCGAGCCTGCTCTCGCGTTTCGCAACGTCAGCGTCAGATACGAACCGGGAGCACCAGCGATCCTCTCGGCCGTGTCGTTCGCGATAGCGGCAGGCGAGCGCATTGCCCTGCTTGGCCTGAACGGTTCGGGCAAGACCACCCTGCTCAAGAGCGCCGTCGGTCTCGTCCCGCACGACGGCGAGATCCGTGTGGGCGACACGGTCCTGGCGCGCCAGACACTGCCAAAGATCCGAGAGCGGATTGGCTTTCTGTTCAACGTCCCCGAGGATCAGATTCTGTTTCCCCGGGTCATCGACGACGTCGCCTTTGCGCTTGTTCGCCAGGGGCGGCCAAGGGTCGAAGTTTCCGCAAGGGCCACGGAAGTCCTCAATTCCCTCGGCATCGGCCACTTGGCCGAGTCTCCGGTCCATCATCTTTCGCATGGCCAGAAGCAACGGGTCGCACTCGCGGGAGCACTGGTAGCGACGCCCGCGCTGCTTCTGCTTGATGAACCATCCGCTGGCCTCGATCCGCCCGGAAGGACTGTCCTGGCTCATCTCTTGGCCGGACTGGATGCGGCCATGCTCATCGCGACCCACGACATCGCGTTCGCCTCGCGGCTCTGCACACGATTTATCATGCTTGAGCAAGGACGGGTCACGTTCGACGGCACGAATACATCGGAGGTCCTCCGGGGCTGGGAATAGGGCACGCGGTGGTTCCCAAACAGATTCTTGTAGAAGGAGACGAGGTTCTGTCGGTGGTCCTGGCATCGTTGGACCCGGTGGGCATCATGATGCCGCCGGCAAGCGCGAATTCCTGTACGCGGCCGTGGCCTCTCGAACAAATGCGCCGGGCGGTCGGCCAGAGAGACCTGCTTTGACTACGCCGTCAAATCCGGGGCCGCGGGCACGGTGAACCAGAAAGTCGCGCCCTTGCCGGGCTCGCTGACCACGCCGATGCGGCCGCCGTGCGCCTGCACGATGCCCCGGGCGATGAATAGGCCCAGCCCCGAGCCGCCCGGGGGGCTGCCGGGCACGCGGTAGAATTTCTCGAACAATTCGGCCTGGTACTGCTGGGGAATGCCCGGCCCTTGGTCGCTGACCTCGAAGCGGATCCAGTGGCCCGCACTCGCATCGGGCTCACCGGCGGGAGCGCCGGACACTTCAGGCATGGCGCGCACGACGATTTCACCCTCGGGCGCCGAGTAGCGAATGGCATTGCCCAGCAAGTTGCTGAACACCAGGTCCAGGCGATCGGGATCGGCGAAGGCCTCGGGGCACCCCGGCGCCACTTCAGAGCGCAAGGTGATCTGCCGTGCCTCTGCGGCGGAGCGGTGCGCATCGCGGGCCAGGTTCACGAGCGTCTCGGGCGTGACCCGCCGTTTGTGCAGGTCGATGTTGCCGGATTCGATGCGCGAAAGATTGAGCAAATCGTCGACGATGGTCTGCAGCCGCTCGCAGTCCTCGCGGGCGGCAAACAACAGATCGGCCTGCTTGTCGGTCAGCGAGCCCACCGCGCCCTCGGTGCACAGGTGAATCGCCATGCGCAGCGAGGTCAACGGCGTCCGGAATTCATGCGCCACCGTGGCCACCAGGTTGCTCTTCAGCTCGTCGAAATGGAACAGCTTGGTCACGTCCTGCAGAACGATGGCAACACCTGTGACCTCGCCAGCGTCGCCATAGATGGGCGCGGCGCGCGGCAAGAAGATGTGATCCCCGACCGGCAACGCTTCTTCGAATCCCTTGGGAACATAGGCGCCCCGGCCGCCGACGACGTGGACACGAACCCGCTCGAGCAGCGAGCGCACGGCCGGGTCGAGGCTGGCCAGCGGGTCCTTGGGCCGCAGATCCGCATCCATGCCGAGCAAGCGACTCGACGCCGAGTTGATGGCCTGCACGCGGCCCGCGGCATCCAGCATCACCACCGGATCGGGCAGGCCGTCCATGGCCGCCTGGGCGGCTTGCTGGGTTTGCAGCAACTCGCCCAGTGAGCTAGCCCGGTAGCGTTCCAGGTGATCGGCCATGGTGTTGAATTCGCCCGCCAGTTGCGCGACTTCGTCGCGGCCCTGCAGTCGGGCTCGCGCGTGCAGATCTCCCTGGCCAAAGCGCCGAACGGCCGCGCCCACCACGCCCAGCGGACGCAGCAGACGGGTGGTCAAGGAAATCGAGACCAGGAGTCCACCCAGCAAGGCTGCCGCCACGGCAATGATGACCAGCTGTTGGAATCGCTGCGCGCTCCGCTCGGCCCGCTCGCTCTTGCGCACAATCGCGTCCTGGTTCATGTCCAAAATGCGATCGGCCGCTTGCTTCGTCTCATCAAAAGCCGGCAACAGGGCCTCGAAGTACAGCCGATCCCAAGCCTCGAGAGTGGTGGCGGACAGGAACTCATCGAGCGCCATTTGGTACCGCGTCCAGCTCTTGCGCAAGGCCGCGGCCGCCTCGCCTTCGCCGGGTTCTGTGATGTTGTTCTCCTCCACGCGCAATTCGTTCTCGAAGACGCCGCGCTGTTGGGCGATGCCAACCGTGGACTTGGCCCCATGTCCCGCCAGCGCCAAAAGCGGGAAGCTGCCGATGCGCTCGAGCGACTCTTTCATCCGCTCCGCCGCACGCACGCTGCGGTAGTTGTCCACGAATATCTTGCCCGTCTCCTGGCCCAAGCGGGTGGTCACCGTCGCCGAGATCCCGCCCACCGCGGCCAGGGCGACCGCCAGCGGCACCTGGGCGAGAATGAGCTTGGCCTTGAAGGTCACGGCCGCTGCTCCTCGTCCTCGGCCAGCGACACGATGTGAATGTCGAAGCCCGCGCCCTCTTTGACCAGGCGCAAGGGCACCGAACGCCCCAGCATCTGCTTCCACCAGGGCAGATGCGATCGCCCCACGATGATGTGCCCGACGCTGTGCGAGCGCGCAAAGTCGAGGATCGCATCCACTGGATCCTCGGCGCGCAGCCGCACCACTTCCGCTCCTAGCTCACGCGCCTTTTCAATATTGGCCAGCAGATTCCGCTGGACCTCGGCATCGATGCGCTCGGGAGTCTCGTCGGAAGTTTCCACGAATACCACGAACCAATCGGTGTTGTAGCGTCCGGCCAGCCGCGAAGCCCGGCGCAGCAACATCGCTGCGCGGGGTGGATTGGATGACATGCAGGCCATCACGCGGCTGTTGGTGGCGGCCGCGCGCTCGCGCGGCTGAGCCAGCGGCGTACGGGCGAAGCTGCTGCGTTCCACGCTCTCGGCGACCTCGCGCAAGGCGAGCTCGCGCAGGTGGGTCAGGTTCTCCTCGGTGAAGAAGTGTTCCAGCGCCCATGGGATCTTGTCCGATCGCGTAGATCTTGCCGCTGCGCAGATCGTTCCTGCAGGTCTTCGACGGCCAGATCCAGATTGACGACCTGATCGGCCCGCTTGAGGAAGCTATCCGGAACGGTCTCGCGAACCACCACGCCGGTCACGCGTCCCACCAGATCGTTGAGGCTGTCGAGGTGTTGCACGTTGAGTGCGGCGATGACATTGATGCCGGCATCGAGCAGCTCGAGCACGTCCTGGTAGCGCTTCTTGTTGTGACTGCCGGGCACGTTGGTGTGAGCCAACTCGTCGACCAGAGCCACCGCCGGATTGCGCTTCAGGATCTTGTTGAGACTCATCTCCTCGATCATCACGCCCCGGTACTCGACCTGGCGCCGCGGGATCACCTCCAGGCCCTCGACCAGGGCCTCGGTTTCCGCGCGGCCGTGCGATTCCACAAAGCCGACCACCACGTCCACGCCGCGCTTGCTCAGGCTGTGCGCCTCTTCGAGCATCCGGTAGGTCTTGCCGACGCCCGCAGCGAAACCGATGTAGAGCTTGAGACGACCGCGCTTGCCCTTCTGGACCAGTTCCAGAAAGTCCTCGGGACGCGGGCGAAGAGGGCTCGTGGTCACCATTGTTGGGCGCGCGGCGGGTGAGGCTTCATTCTGTGCAATTGCCACGCCATTTGCGAGCGCGGAATGCAATGACAACCCATCGACTGCCGGGCATGGGTGCTAACCACGACGTGTCCCGCAGGTTTGCCCCGGAATTTCACCACAGAGAGCACAGAGTTCACAGAGACGGATGGGAAGCAAAGAGGGGTTTGGACCCGGATCCGGAACCCTTTCCTTCTGGTCTCTGTGCTCTCTGTGGTGAGACTCCAGATCGCGCATCTGGTCGGCGAATCCCTGTGCCAGGCGGCCACCGTGCAGAATGCAATCCCGAAATACCATCGGTTGCACAATGCAAACCGCGGTCGCGCCGGAGGCGCCCTTTGCGCCAGCAATCGCCGCCAAAAAATCTGGCACGGGGGATGCGTAGCCTTCATCCAGAAGAGAGATGCCATGAGCGACACCATTTTCCTTTTCACCACCCTGGCCTTCTTTGCGCTGGCCCTGGCCTACACGCGCGCCTGCGCGTGGCTCTGACCCTTCGAGGAGATCACCATGCTACTCGACTATCTGCTGGGCGGAGCCGTTTCCATAGGAATCGGCTTCTATCTGGTCTACGCCTTGCTCCGTCCGGAGCGCTTCTAAGGAGTTGTCGTGACTTTCAACGGTTGGCTGCAAATTCTGACGCTCTTCCTGGTGCTGGTGGCCGTCACCAAGCCGCTCGGGCTTTACATGTACCGCGTGTTTGAGGGCGCCGAGCGCCCCTCACGTCGGGTCTTGGCACCCATCGAACGCTGGCTTCTTCGTCTGTGTGGCGCATCCCCGAGCGACGAGCAGACCTGGATCGAATACGCCATCTCCCTGCTCATCTTCAGCGCCGTTGGCGTCGTGGTCACCTACGCCATCCAGCGCTTGCAGCACCATTTACCGCTCAATCCGCAAGGGCTGGGGCCGGTGGCTCCTGACCTGGCCTTCAACACTGCCGTCAGCTTCAATACCAACACCAACTGGCAATCGTACAGCGGCGAGACGACCATGAGCTATCTGACCCAGATGGCGGGCCTGGCCTGGCACAACTTCGTGTCTGCCGGCGCCGGCCTCGGGGTGGCGCTGGTGCTGGCGCGTGGCCTGACACGCAGGCCGAGCGAAGGGCATCCCGTGCAACTGGGAAACTTCACCGTCGATCTCATCCGTTCGATTGTCTATCTGCTCATGCCCATCAGCGTGGTTTTCGGGCTGGTCCTGATCTCCCAGGGGATCATCCAGAACTTCAGCGCCTACCTGCACGCACCAGCTTGGAAGGTGCGGCGCAGATCATTCCCATGGGACCTGCGGGCTCGCAGGAGGTGATCAAGGAACTCGGCACCAACGGCGGTGGCTTCTTCAACGCGAACAGCGCGCACCCGTTCGAGAATCCCAACGGATTCACCAATTTCCTCGAAATCCTGCTCATTCTCTGCATTCCCGCGGGGCTGACCTACACCTTTGGGCGAATGGCGGGCAAACAGCGCCAAGGGTGGTCGATATTCGGGGCCATGGCTATCTTGTTTCTGGCCGGCGTGCTCAGCGCCTACGCTGCCGAGTCGCAGCCCAACCCCGCGCTGGCCGGACTGCCGCTCGACCAGAGCGTCGGCAACCTGGAAGGCAAAGAAGTGCGATTCGGAGTGGCCAACTCCGCACTCTTCGCCACCGCCACCACCGGCACATCGTGCGGCGCGGTCAACTCCATGCACGACAGCTTCAATCCGCTGGGCGGCCTGGTTCCGCTGGTGAACCTGAAGCTGGGCGAGGTCGTGTTCGGCGGCGTGGGCGCCGGGCTGTACGGCATTCTCATTTTCGTTCTGCTCTCGGTGTTCATCGCGGGCCTTATGGTCGGCCGCACCCCTGAGTATCTGGGCAAGAAGATCGAGGGCCGCGAGATGAAGGCCGTGATGCTCTACGCGCTGGTGTTTCCGCTCATCATCCTCAGTTTCGCGGCCTGGGCAGCGGTCAGCCCTTACGGAGTCAGTTCGCTCAACAATGCCGGCCCCCATGGTCTGTCCGAAATTCTCTACGCATACACCAGCGCGACGGCCAACAACGGCTCGGCCTTTGCGGGCCTGAACACCAACACGCACTTCTGGAATACCACCATGGGGCTGGCCATGCTGGGCGGCCGTTTCCTGATGATGGTGCCGGTGCTGGCCATTGCCGGGTTCATGGCCAAAAAGCGCGTCGCGCCGGCAGGACCGGGGACGTTCCCGACGGATGGGCCACTTTTCACCGGGCTGCTCATTTCGGTGATTCTGATTGTCGGCGCGCTCACGTTTTTCCCCGCTCTCTGCCTCGGCCCAGTGGTCGAGCACTTTCTGGCCGCGCACGGGAGGTTGTTCTAATGAAATCGCAAAGCAAGGCGCCGTCGCTATTCGATCGGGCCATCCTGCGCCAGGCGGTCTGGGACAGTCTGCGAAAACTTTCGCCGCGCGCGGTGGCGCACAATCCGGTGATGTTCGTGGTCGAGGTGGGCAGCGTGCTGACCACGCTGACGGTGGTACGGGACTTGCTGACGAAACCCGCGGGCGCGGCTCCGTTGTGGTTCACGGCCTGGATCAGCGTTTGGCTGTGGATCACGGTGGTATTCGCGAACTTCGCCGAAGCGGTGGCCGAGGGACGAGGCAAGGCGCAAGCCGATTCACTGCGCAAGATGCGCACGCAGACTCCTGCCCGGCGATTGCGTGATGGCGGCGGCGAGGACACGGTTGCGTCTACCGACCTGCGCGCTGGGAATCGTGTTGTCGTTGAGGCTGGGCAGCTCATCCCCGGTGATGGCGAGGTGATCGAGGGCGTGGCCTCGGTGGACGAATCGGCCATTACCGGCGAGTCAGCCCCGGTGATCCGCGAGGCGGGCGGCGATCGCTCGTCGGTCACCGGCGGCACCAAGGTGCTCTCGGACCGCATCGTCATCCGCATCATGTCCAACCCCGGCGAGACCTTCCTTGACCGCATGATCGCTTTGGTCGAAGGCGCTGCCCGGCAGAAGACGCCCAACGAGATCGCGTTGCACATTCTCTTGGTCGGACTGACCCTGGTGTTCCTGTTTGCCTGCGTAACCCTGGTGCCGCTGGCGCTCTACGCGGGCATCCGGCTCTCACCAACGGTCATTGTGGCCCTGCTGGTCTGCTTGATTCCCACCACCATCGGCGGCCTGGTCTCGGCGATCGGCATTGCGGGCATGGATCGCTTGATCCGCAAGAACGTGATCGCCATGAGCGGCCGGGCCATCGAGGCCGCCGGCGACGTGGACGTCCTGCTGCTCGACAAGACCGGCACCATCACCATGGGCAACCGCATGGCCACGGCTTTCATGCCCATCGGCGACGTGTCGGCCGAAGCCCTGGCTGATGCCGCGCAACTGGCCAGTCTGGCCGACGAGACGCCCGAGGGCCGGTCCATCGTCGTGCTGGCGAAACAGAAGTTTCAACTGCGCGGCCGCGACATCAGTGAGCTGGGTGCGCATTTCGTTCCGTTCTCGGCCCACACGCGCATGAGCGGGTGCGACTTCGACGGCCGTCAGTTGCGCAAGGGCGCTGTGGAAGCCATCAAACGATGGGTGGAAACCAAGGGCAGCAGCGCTCCGGCTGATCTCGAACGCATCGCCGCCGACATCGCGAACCAGGGCGGGACGCCGCTGGCGGTCGCCGACGGAGCCAAGGTGCTGGGCGTCGTGCAACTGACCGACGTTGTGAAGGGCGGTATCCGCGAGCGCTTCGCGCGCTTCCGCGCCATGGGCGTGCGCACCGTCATGATCACCGGAGATAATCCGCGCACCGCCGCTGCCATTGCCAAGGAAGCTGGTGTGGACGACTACCTGGCCGAGGCCACCCCTGAGGCCAAGATGCGCCTGATCAAGGAAGAGCAGGCCAAGGGCAAGCTGGTTGCCATGACCGGCGACGGCACCAACGACGCCCCGGCGCTCGCGCAGGCCGATGTGGGGGTGGCCATGAACACCGGCACCCAGGCTGCGAAAGAGGCCGGCAACATGGTCGACCTCGACTCGAACCCAACCAAGTTGCTGGAAGTGATCGAGGTCGGCAAGCAGCTGCTCATGACCCGGGGCGCGCTGACCACCTTTTCCGTCGCAAACGACGTGGCCAAGTACTTCGCCATCCTGCCCGCGCTGTTTGCCGGCGTCTATCCCGAAATCGGCCCGCTGAACATCATGCACCTGGTTTCACCGTCGAGCGCCATCCTGTCCGCCGTCATCTTCAACGCCATCATCATTGTTCTGCTCATCCCGCTGGCCCTGCGAGGCGTGAAGTACCGGCCGTTGGGTGCAGCGGCGCTGTTCCGGCGCTCCATGCTCATCTACGGGCTGGGCGGGATTGTGGCGCCCTTCCTGGGCATCAAGCTTGTCGACATGATTCTCGCAGCCTTTGGCCGCATTTGAAGGAGCCAGCTATGAAGACCTTTCTCGTTGCTCTGCGTGCTACCGCGGTCACCCTGGTTCTCACCGGCCTGTGCTACCCGTTGCTGATGACCGGCCTGGGCCAGCTGCTGTTTCCCAGCGCTGCCAAAGGCAGTGCGGTTCGCGATGTCGACGGGCATCTGATCGGGTCCGCCTTGATAGGCCAGTCGTTCACCAAAGCCTGGTATTTCCAGGGCCGTCCCTCGGCCGCGGGAAACGGCTACGACCCACTGGCCTCGGGCGGATCGAACTTCGGCCCCAGCTCGGCCAAGCTGCGCGAACGCGTGCAGGCCGATGCCACTCGGTTGGCGCGTGAAAACCCGCAGGCTCCTGGCCCCATCCCGGTCGAGTTGGTCACCGCCTCTGGCAGCGGGCTCGATCCCCACATTTCGCCCCAGGCTGCCGCGTGGCAGCTGCCACGCGTGGCGGCCGCCCGCGGAGTCGCGCCCGAACGGGTGCAGCAAGTGCTGGACGATCACACCGAAGGTCGTGACCTCGGCTTTCTGGGCGAGCCGCATGTCAACGTGTTGCTCGTCAATCTGGCGCTAGACCGCCAATTCGGCGCGCCCAGCCCGACCCGGTGAGATACGCCCGCACTATGCCCCCTGCGCTGAAAGCCAGCCCCGGTCAGACCCTCGATGGCCGATTCCTGCTCGGCGAGGAGATCGGACGCGGGGGCATGTCGACAATCTTCAAGGCATTGGATCTACAAAACCCCGGCGAGACAGTGGTGGTCAAGGTCCGACTCCCAGCCTTTTCCAGCGGCGTGGGGGCGTGGTCCATGTTCGAGCGCGAAGAGGCGATTGGCCGCCAGCTCGACCATCCTTTCATCCTGAAGTTTCTTCCGCTGGCCCAGGACAAACGGCGGTCCTACCTGGTCACGGAGTACGTCCCTGGTCGCACCCTGGCCCATCGGCTTGGCGAACAGCGTCCTCTGCCGGAATGCGAGGCCTTGTCCATTGCCAGCCAGATCTGCACGGCGCTTGACTACATTCACGAGCATGGGTTTGTGCACTACGACCTGAACCCAGCTAACGTGATGTTGTGTCCTGACGGGGGAATCCGTCTCATCGATTTCGGATTGGCCCACGCCGCAGTGAAAGCCCGCTTCACTTTGTCCGGTGCCCCACCTGCCATCGGGTCGTCGGACTACCTGGCGCCCGAACAGATCAAACGCAAACGCGGGCGCCGGAGCGCAGACATCTATGGTGTCGGCGCCCTGCTCTACGAAATGCTGACGGGCCGGCCGCCATTTCCTGAAGACGATCCCTTCGCAGTGGCCAGCGCGCGGCTGCTTGGCGATCCGCCAGCGCCACGCAGCCTGAACCCAGGTATCTCACCCCAAGCCGAAGACATCGTGCTGCGAGCTTTGCGGCGCCATCCAACCGAACGCTATGCCAGCGCGGGAGCGATGAAAGCGGACCTCGAACATCCCGAACGAGTTGTGGTATCCGGCCTCTGTGACCGCTTGCAGCCGGTCACGCGCCGGCGCCGCGGCCTACGCGTGGCCCGCTACATTGCAACAACCTTCATCTTGCCCGTGGCCTCGCAGGTCGTCCTGTTCTTGCTCTTGTGGCACCACTTCGCGCACAAGCCGTAGTGAAAGGACGCCGTCTTGGTCACCCATCCAGGACTTCTCCACCACAGCTGCCCGAGGAGCCTGATGGCCGACCGACCATTGCCAGAAACACGTCGAGGACGAACAACGCGATGGCGGCGTCGTTGAGGAGCCCGGCCTGTGGCAGGTCTGGCCAGAGTTGGTTCGCAGCCCAAAAAAGGAAGGCCATCGCCAACAGGATTGCTTTGGCGAGATCCTTGCGTTCAGGACGGCGAGCGACGACTTGGTGGGCGAGGTAGGCAAATGCGATCAAGCCGAGCGGGAAAGCGCCGAGAAGGTCGTGAGCGTGCTGAGGGAAAAGCGCAGGAAAGAAATTCCATGCCGCAAGCGGTCCGACGGACGCCAGCGCGATCACACCGAGTACCATCGGGACGTGCAGGGGAAACCGACGAAGATAGGGCACCATGAAGGCCGAGACTACGAACGCGCTCCGCTGGTTGCAATTGCAACTCGCAATACCCGGGCCGAAAGAACATTGCAACCAGCAAGCTTCACGTGTCACAAATGGCACGGCTGCTGCACATCTCAGGAGACGAAGACGATGACCTTGCGTCACGGAAGTGGGGAAATATCGTGAAACTCAAGCCGGCGGTCAGCGACCTATTGCGGATGGGAGCGGGAGCGGCCGTTATGCTCGTCCTGGTTCTGTTGGTCTTTCACTACCAACGCGAACGCAGCCCTGCCCAGCAAATCGAGATCAAAGCGCGCAAAGCCGATATGGTTGGGCGCATGCGCTACGCCTTGGCGGCCGCCTCCGAGGCAGAAAAGAGCGCGGTTCTGGCCGTGACGGATCAGGACTCGCAAGAGTTCGCGGATCAAGCGCGCGCCGCCACCGCAGAGGTTGAGCGTCTGCGCGCGACCATGGACGAGATCCTCGCTGCCGGGGCCGGTCAGAAAGAAAAGGACTTGCTATCGCGCTTCTCCGAGTGCTTCACCAACTTTCAGCAGGTCGACCGCGAAGTGCTGGCCCTGGCTGTGAAGAACACCAACATCAAGGCTTTCGCGTTGGCGTTCGGCCCGGCGGCCGAGGCCGCGAAGGAAGCCGACCTGGCCCTGTCCCACTTTTTGGCCACGCACGCGTCCTCGTCGCAGAAGATCCTGCTGCTCGCAGCCGAGGCGCAAGCGGCGGTTCTTCGCCTCGAGACGCGCCTGGCGCCGCATATCGCCGAGGAGAGCGATCGCAAGATGGACGAGATGGAGGCACTCATGGCCAAGGACGATCACGAAGTACACGCGGCATTTGACGGCCTGGGCGCGCAACCAAAACTCCGCGGCGACCCCGACCTGGCGATGGCCCGCGCGAGCTACGCACGATTCGGCCAACTGCGAACTCAAATCCTCGCACTTTCGCGCGAGAACACCAACGTGCGCTCGCTCGCCATATCCCTGGATCAGAAGCGCAAGGCGATGTTCACCTGCCAAGATACCCTGCACGCCCTACAGCAGGAGATCCTGGGGGAGTCCACACCAGTCACTCCAACCAACCCGCGAGGACTGCAAGCCAAGTCATCCGCTCCCACCGCTAAATAGGGTCGCGCCCGTATCCCGTCAATCCTGCTTCCACTTGATGGAGCATCCCATCGAGGGCCGCTGCTCGGGCGACGGACTCTTGCCGTCGAGAAGGGCTTGGATCGCTTCGGCCAACTCACGACGCGTGACCTTGGCAGCGTCCTTCCAGGAATCGTCGATGCGACCGCGGTAGGCCAGACGCTGGTTCTTGTCGTAGACGAAGATGTCCGGCGTGCACACGGCATCAAAGGCGTGGGCCACGGCCTGCGACTCGTCGTGCAGATACGGGAAACCGTACTTCTTGAGTTCCCACCGCTCCTTGAGCTTGTCGAACCCATCCTCGGGATAGGTCACGGCGTCGTTGGAGCAGATGCCGACGAACTGGACACCGCGGGGACCGTAGGTGCGTGCCAGGTCGAGCAGGCGATCCTCGACCGCCTGCACATAGGGGCAGTGGTTACAGATGAACATCACCACCAGCGCGGACGCCCCAGCGAAATCGTCCCGGCCATAGATCTTCCCGTCGGTCGCGGGAAGACGAAAATCCGGGCAGCGAGATCCAAGTTGCGGGATGTTGCTCGAAACGGCCATTCGATTTGAAGGATACCACCTGGAGCCAATCTCGCGCCATCCGGGGTTTGCATCGGCGCGACTTGGCAAAGTTTGCAGATGTCGCCCAAGACGCCTGAGAGGGCGCATGGTAGACAGGTACGTCGTGCAAACGAGACGCGAACTTTCCAGCGTTGTCGAAGCGGGACGAATCCCCCCGGCCCTTGTCCCACCTCGGTTGGCGGTCTGACGTGCGACCATGAGTCGTCAGCCTCGAAAACGGTCTTCCGCACGGGCCACCGCCGCGGGTGGATCGCGCCGCGCCGAGGCCAAGCCGGACGCTTTGGCTCAGCAGCGCCAGCTCGCGCTGGATGCCGCGCACATGGGATGGTGGCACTACGATCCCGTCACGCTCGTCGCCACCTATGACAAGCGCTACACGGAAATTTTCGGGTTTTCTGGCTGCGAGCGACCGAACGAAGAAATCTTGAAGCTCCTGCACCCCGAGGATCGGGCGCACGTCTGGGCCGCGGTGGAAGCGGCGCTCGATCCAGCCAATCCCAAGCCCTATTCGGCCGAGTACCGCGTGAACCGGCCCGACGGCAAAATGGTCTGGGTCGAGGCCCACGGACTGGCCACCTTCGAGGGCAGGGGCCGGGCCCGCCGCGCGACCAGCCTGGTCGGCACCGTGGCCGACATCACGGGGCGCAAGCAGGCCGAGGCCTCCCTGCGCGGGTCCCACGACCGAACCAGCGCCATTCTGGCGGGCATCGCAGACGCGTTCTATTCGCTGGACGACCAGTGGCGCCTCGTCATGGTGAATCCGGCTGCCGAGCGAGCGCCCTTTGGCCGCCCGGCGAGCGAGCTGGTGGGCAAGGTCATCTGGGACGTCTTTCCGAAACTCGTGGGCACGCGCATCCACCAGCACTACCTCGATGCGGTGGAGAAGCGCAGCCACGAACACTATGAGGCGCGCTCGCCCCTCAACGGCCGCTGGTACGAAGTGTTCATGTTTCCGCGCACCGGCGGCCTCGACGTCTATCTGCGCGACATCGACGACCGCAAGCAGGTCGAAGAGGCGCTGCGCGGAAGCGAGGAGCGGTTCCGCAGGCTCGCCAGCAACGCGCAGGACAGCATTGTGCGCCTCGACCGAAGCGCGCGCTACGTGTACGTGAATCCCTTCGTCACTCGCTTGCTGGGGCTTCCGGAAGAGGCGATCCTGGGCAAGACGCCCGAGGAGATCGGCCGCAACATCGGTGTCGAGCATTTCGAAACGCGTCTCAAGCAGGTCTTCGAGTCAGGCCAGCCGCTTCGCTTTGACCGCCGCAGCGTCGAGGGACGCTGGTACGACGTACAATTGGTGCCCGAGTTCCGCGGCACCGAGGTCGAGACCGTGCTGTCGTTTTCCCGCGACATCACTGAACGCCGCGAAGCCGAGGCCGCACTGCGCGCGAGCGAGGAGCGCCTCAAGCTGGCGCAGCAGATCGCCCATCTCGGGAGTTGGGATCTCGATCTCATCGAGAACCGGCTCTCCTGGTCGGATGAGGTGTATCGCATCTTCGGTTTCCGGTCGCAGGAGTTTGGCGCGACTTACGAGGCATTCCTGGCTGCCGTCCACCCGGAAGATCGCGCCGCGGTTGACGGCGCCTACTCTGGCTCTCTGCGCGACGGGCGGGATAGCTATGAGATCGAGCACCGGATCATCCGCCCATCGAGCGGCGAAATCCGCACGGTCCACGAGAAGTGCGAGCACGTCCGCGACAAATCGGGCCGCATCGTTCGATCGGTCGGGATGGTGCAGGACATCACCGAGCGCAAGGCGGCCGAGGCGGCGATCGAGGCGGCCAACCGGCAGCTGCGCGAGCAGGACCTGCACAAGAACGAGTTTTTGGCCATTCTCTCGCATGAGCTGCGCAATCCGCTCGCGCCGATTCGCAACAGCCTGTACATTCTCGACCACGCACCCTCGGGCGGTAAGCAGTCCCAGCACGCCCGTGCCGTGATTGGCCGACAGGTCGACCAACTGGCCCGCTTAGTCGACGACCTGCTCGACGTCACGCGCGTGTCGCGCAACAAGATCCAGCTGCAACGCCATTCTCTGGAGTTGAACGACTTGGTTCATCGCACCGTCGAGGACCATCGCTCGTTGTTCGAGGAAAAGGCCATCACGGTAGAGGCGACCCTGGCGGCGGACCCGTTGCCGGTCAATGGCGACGCCGACCGGCTGGCCCAGGTTCTGGGAAACCTGCTGCAGAATGCGGCCAAATTCACCCCCGCTGGCGGACGAGTCACGGTCAGCACCGCCGTCGCACCGTCGAAAACTCGCGCTATCCTGCGCGTCAGCGATACCGGGGCCGGCATCGAGCCGTCGCTGCTGCGCCGCTTGTTCCAGCCGTTCATGCAAGCCGAGGCCACCCTGGATCGCAGCAAGGGTGGCCTGGGGCTTGGACTGGCTCTGGTCAAGGGTCTGGTGGAAATGCATGGTGGTGAAGTCCGCGCGCACAGCGAAGGCCCGGGCAAGGGAGCCGAGTTCGCGGTCGAGTTGCCGCTCGACGAGACGGCGGACACGGAGCCGAGCGCGAGCCCAGCCGGGCCGGAGCGAAGCGGCCGGCGCGTGCTGGTCATCGAAGACAATCACGACGCGGCTGACAGTCTACGTGAGGTCCTCGAATTCGGTGCGCATGTCGTCGAAGTCGCCTACAACGGTCCCGACGGACTGGATCGAGCTCGAATCTTCAAGCCAGAGATCGTTCTCTGCGACATCGGCCTGCCGGGCATGGACGGCTATGAGGTGGCACGCGCTTTCCGAGCTGACCCGGCGCTGAAGGACATGTTTCTGGTGGCCCTGAGCGGCTACGCGCTTCCCTATGATTTGCAGCGGGCGCGCGAGGCCGGGTTCGAAGAACACCTCGCGAAACCGTCGAGTCTGGAGAAGCTGGAGGAGCTGCTCGCCCATGCCCCGGCTACTGACCGAACGTGAAAGCGTAGGCGGCCAGGCCGCGGCCGTGAACTCGCATCACCACCTCGTGTTCGCCGTGAGGACCGCTCCATAGATTGAAGAGATCGTGTCGGTCGATGGTGATCGTCTTGAAGGCACGGCCATCCACTTCCACGTCGGCGATCCGCGCCGGGGCTCCAGGTTCCAGGCCCAGCACCAGGTTGACCTCGCCGGCCAGCGCATGGAAGCGAATCTCTCCTTCGGTTCCGGCCAGCACCTGTCGTTCGCCTTCCACTAACCGCCACGAGCCAACCAGCGCGTAGCGATTCCGCGCCAGCGTGGCCGGCGCGATGTAGCGATGGACCCCGCCGTCGGGTTGGTCCCGTCCATTGGCCAGCGCCGACCAGCCGCGCGCGCCGAGATAGGTCTCGGGCGAGTGCTCGCGCGCGGGCGTCGCAACGGACGCGCCGTCGCCGATCACTAGAGCTACGGCCCGGCGCCCCAGCTCAGCCAGCAGGCTGCGAATGGCGAGGTCAGTCTCCTCGTAGTCGCCCTCGCCGAAATGCGTGTAGCGCACGATGCCCTCGCCATCGACGAGATACTTGGCCGGCCAGTATTGGTTGCTGTACGCATTCCAGGTTCCGTAGTCGTTGTCCTGTGCGATGGGATAGCTCAGCCCGTGGCGCTGGATGGCGGCGGCCACGTTCTGCGGGCTCTTCTCGAACACAAACTCAGGTGTGTGGATCCCGACCAGCACGAAAGGCGCGTTTTGGTAGCGCGTCCAGTACGCCTGCATATACGGCAGCGTGTGAACGCAGTTGACACAGCTGTAGGTCCAAAAATCCACCAGCACGACCTTGCCGCGCAAAGAAGCCAGAGTCAGCGCCGAAGAGTTGTACCAGGGGCCCAGAGCCACGAACTCCCGAGCTGGGCCCATCCGTGGCAATACCGGCAGCGCGGGTCCTGTCTGTGCGCCCGAGCCCGGCTGGCTCACGCCCGATGCATGCGCAGGCTGCACCAAACTCTTGCCCACAAGCCTATCCTCCAATGAGTTGGCCAGTGATCCGAACGATGTATGTTGCGACAGCCATACTTGCCCTTCGGTCAGCCAATCGTAGCGCAAAGCCAACGCGGACAGGACTAGCAAGCCGCCGGCCACATGTTTGATGACACCGCTGTGTCGATTGAGTGCACGCGCGGACCGCACCGCCTGCTGGCCGCCGTAGCCCACCAAGAGCAGCGGCGTGGCGGCGCCGATCGCATAGGCGGTCAAAGCCGCCAGCGCGCGCGGCCCCGGCTGATCGCGCACCAGCGCCAGCGCGAATCCCAGCGCAGGACCGGCGCAGGGAACCCAGACCATGCCCAGGGTCAATCCCACAATGAGAGCCGTGAGCAGCGATTCGCCTCCAAGTCCCGAGCTGGCGCTGTTCTGCACGGTGCTCCCAAGTTGTTGGATGCGGGTTGCCACACGGCCTGCCAGCAGCACCGCCGCGGTTCCCAGCAAAGCGGCCAACAACACAGCGATCGACCCGTGCGAAGCAAAGAAGAGCGCGCCCACAACCGCTACCGCGATCTGCAGCCGCATCCTGCTACTCAGAAAGCACACGCCAAACAAAAGCAGCACGTAGGTGCTGGCTATGCGAATCACATCAGCGGCAGCCACGAAGTGCGCCAGAACCACCTGAAGTACGAAGGTAAAGATAACGAAACTCGCCGCCATGCCGGCCACGACAACCAGCGGCCGAACGCGCCGCTGCCCGGCCAAACTGACCCCCAGCACCAGCGGCACCAGCGGCAGAATGCAAGGCAGGAGAATGGTCAACACTCCTGCCAGGAAGAGAACGCCGTAGATGTGCAAAAGGCAGGCCCTCCACCGCCCTACCCCTTGGATGCCCCTATCAACAATCGGTCACAGCGCGCAGCACGCCTACGGGCCTTTGCCACCCATTGATGGCGGCCGCGCTAGTTCTCGGAGCAGCTCGTCGATCGCTTCCACACGGGCGGGCTTGCTGAGATGCCGTTCAAAGCCGGCCTTTGCCGCCCGATCCATGTCGGGCGGAACGCCGTTACTGGTGGCGACGAGGTGCACGTCCTTGAGCTGTTCGTCAGCCCGGAAAGCGCGGGCCACATCGTAGCCATCCATTCCGCGCAAGCCCAGCGCACAGAGCACGAAATCGGGATCGAACTGGCGCGCTTTCTCCAGTCCCTCGGGCCCGCTGCGCGCCACCTCGACCGCGTGGTCCCAGTGCTCAAGGGCTTTGCGCAGGTGGATCGCCGCATCGGCGTTGTCCTCGATGACGAGCACTTTGCGCTTGCCCGCGTGGACACCATTCGCGTTCCGGTCCGTGCCTGCGACTGCGCCTTTGTCGTCCAGCGGAAGCCTGACGGTGAAACGCGCACCTTGCCCGGGGCCGTCGCTGTGCGCACTCACCGCGCCGCCGTGCAATTCCACCAGTCCCTTTACCAGCGCCAACCCCAGGCCGATACCGCCGCGACTCTGGCTCAGGCTGCGTTCGGCCTGGGCAAAAGGCTGGAACAGCCTCTTGAGAGTATCCGCGTCGATGCCCAACCCCGTGTCGGCCACTTCCAGCACGGCGCTGTCCAGAGACCGCGTGAGTCCCACAACGACTTTGCCCTTTCCGGGGGTGAATTTCGCCGCGTTGATAAGAAGGTTCCCGATCACCTGCCCCAGGCGCGTTGGATCACCGTCAACTGCGATCGGATCGCTCGGCAGCTCCAGCACCAGCTCGTGATGCTCAAGGAACGCGCGATGGTCTTCCACGCTCCGGCGCACAACCTCGACCAGATCCAGGCGCGCGCGTTCCAGCCGGATCTTGCCCCGGCTGATGCGGGTGACATCGAGAAGCTCATCCACCAGGCGGGATAGCTGACTCACCTGCCGGTCTATGACCGCGAGCGCCCGGCGCGCCTGCGGCCCTCCCGGCGCGGCCTTTTCGAGAATGTAGATGCTGTTGCGGATGGGGGTGAGCGGGTTGCGCAGCTCGTGCGACAGCAGCCCGAGAAATTCGTTCTTGCGGCGATCGGCCTCGGCAAGCTGAAGATTCGCCTCGCGCAGCGCCTCCTCGGCCTGTTTGCGTTCGGTGAGGTCGACGGTGGCAATGCCGACACCGACCACCTGGCCAGCGGCGTCGTGCATCGGTTCCAGACACATGTCGACAAACACGCGCTGGCCATTCGAGGTGACCCAGAGCTGTTCACGCACCTCGGTGTCGGATTCCATGGAACGGCGTTTGAGTGCCATCAGCCGGGCAGCATCGTCCGGCGGAAACAGGTCCTTGTCGGTCTTGCCAATAACGTCTGCGCTGTCGACCGTGCGGTGGTTGAATGCCCAGAGGAAGCGGAAGTCACGGTCCTGGGCTGCGACTGAAACCGGGGCGTTCTTGAGGGCCAGACGGAACCGCCGCTCGCTGTCGCGCAGGGCCTCCTCGGTGCGCATGCGCGCGGTGTCCCTTACCATCACGGCCTGCTGAATCACGGAACGCGCCAGGCTCTCGGCCGCCACGCTCTCGTCGCCGCGCCGAGAGAGGAAGACCATCTTGAGCTTCCGCGACCAGCGATTCAGCCAATCCCGTGCGAATCGCTTCGAAGAGCTCGCTCAGCCTCCTGCAGCCGGAGACGGAGTTCCCCATTCTCGGCACTCAGCCGCCGGTTTTCGGCGTTGGCGTCCTTAGGCGATATCGTGGCCATCAGGTCTTCTCGCGCAGCCTTCGTCCGCGCCGGAAGCCGAACAGCGTTCGGCGAAAAACAAGGAAACAAACACAACGCCCGTGCCGCAGCCACCCATGACTAGGCCTTTGTGCTATCACACGGTGTATATGACGGCAAGTGACGTTAGTAGGTCAGTTTTCAAACGAACCGCCAACACAGCCCATGTGCACCCGCGTTTCGCCGCCTGCCCTCAGCGCGCCCTATCCGCCTTGCCCGATTGGGCGGCTTCGATGATGGCGCGCAGCCGGTCTCTGGCCGTCGAAAGCAGGCTGGACGGATAGGGCCATTGCTCGAAAATGATCGAGCCACTGTAGCCGCGCTGGAGCAGACGATGCACCAGACCCTCGATGCCCGAGGTGTTCTGCCCAGCGGGACCCGTGAACAAGGTCATGTGGCTGTCGGTGTCGCCGCGATTCTCGTGCGCATGCACGTGTACAATGGGCACACGGGGCGACAATCGATCCACGTATGCCAGAAAGTCGTTGCGCGTGCTCGCGTGTAGATTGGCGTGACCGATGTCGAGACAGAGGCCGATAGCGAAAGCCCGCGCCCGATCGCGGGCCCGCATCTGAACGAAAAGTTCGTTGATGTCCTCGGGCGCGGTCGCAATCGTGTTCTCCAGTGAAAGCTGCAAGCCGGCCGCCTGCAAGGGAGCCGCGAGAAAAAGCGCCGCTCTTCCGAATCCCTCGGGATCCGCGGACGCCAGATGCAGGTTGATCACGTGAGCGCCAATCTCGCGGGCAAAGGCCACGTCGCGGGCAAGCACGCGCAGACCAGCGGGGGTCCTGGGGTCGGCCGTCAGGGAGGCGTGTACGCTCAGCCGAATGTCGAAACGTTTGGCCTGCTCTCGGATGAAGTCGCGCATCTCGGGCCGCACATCCGCGGTGGACCAGCTGGGACCGTCGGTCGAGCCTTCGGGAAAGAACTCGAAGGCATCAAAGCCTTGCTCGACGGCAAAGGCAAAGGGCTGTAGCGGCGCCGCGAAGAAGGCGGTCTGGTTGCCGATGTGAATACGCGGCGATTCGGCCATGTTGCAACCCCACTTGGGGACGGGCTTGCACGACGAAAAAACGCCCGTCCACATATACGCCCTCTATGTCCTGCGCGCCACCCAGGACTGATTCGGTCGCTACGCCGGTGCGAGCTACGCCCATGAAGATCTGGTTGCGCAGGGATGCGTTCCCGCTTCTTGGTCCGGGACACCTTTCGCGCCCATCAGGCATCCAATACGCGCAGGGGAGGAAGTCATGAGCAATGGGAGGCTAGTCGCGAACAGCACGCAATGGCTGCGCGGAGCGCTGGTTGGCGCGTGTGCGTTGGCAGCTTGTGCCCCGGTCCCGGTTTCCGGCGCGGCGAAGACCGCGAGCGCCCTGCAGAATGAAACGGGTGAAAGCGCTGGCGTGCGCATGATAGCGCGGGCGCGTGCGTGGAACGGAAATCCGCCCACGCTGTCGCAATACGTTCTTCCCGTCTGGCTAGAAATAGAGAACCACAGCGGCAAGACACTGTGGCTGCGCTACGACTCTTTCCGCGTGGAGGCGCCGCCCGACAATCCCGAGATGCTTCGCGCTGTGCCGCCCTCCCAGGTGAAGGGCAACGCGATCATTCCCGTCTCGGCAGTACCGCCCGAGTTTCGCCTTGAGGATGAATGGATGGGCGAATGGGTCGAGCCCGAGTTCGATCAATATGTCGCCCACGCCTACTGGCGCGAACCCCTGCCCACAAGAGAGATGCTTCGCCGAGGGATACGGGAGGGCGTCGTGGCAGATGGGCGCAA
Source organism: uncultured delta proteobacterium (assembly GCA_963758155.1). Classification (GTDB taxonomy): domain Bacteria; phylum Myxococcota_A; class Polyangia; order Fen-1088; family Fen-1088; genus Fen-1137. Next base: position 252,817 of record CAVWUP010000010.1, on the reverse strand, counting down.
GATCGCTGGATTCATCTATTTCCAGAAGACGAGGCCGGACGTCGCAGGTCTGACTCTCAGCGCTGACTTGGTCGATGCGGCGACCAGCCAGTCTTTCGGCCGAATCGAAATCCCGCTGACTGCTTACAACGTTCAATAGACCGCGCTTGGCGCGGCCGGGAGGGTCATCATGGCAAAAGTGGAATCAATTCCTCGTGGGTGGAGCACGATAACGCCGTCCTTGGTGGTCAAGGATGCAGAGAAGGCGCTAGCCTTCTACAAGAAGGCATTTGGAATCGAAGAACGGATGGTAATCCGCAATCCTGAGGGGCGGTTTCTGCACGCCGAGCTGGCGCTCGGCAACTCGGTCTTCATGCTGGGCCAGAGTATGGAAGGCTACCCAGACACGGCGACCAACTTGTACATCTACGTAACCGACTGCGACGCAGCCTTCAACCGGGCGCTGGAAGCCGGAGGCAAGGCCAAGACCGCGCCCCAGGACGGATTCTGGGGCGACCGCTACGGACAGCTTGAAGACGGGTTCGGAAACTTGTGGACCGTGGCCACCCACAAGGAAGACGTGCCGCCCGAAGAGATGCGCCGTCGCGCCATTGAGGCCATGCGCTAGGCTGTCACGAGCCGGGACGACTCTCTAGAACTTCTTCCAGCTTCTCGATGCTGGGCGGCTTGGCCAGGTGTCGGTTGAAGCCAGCCTCGCTGAGCCCGGCTGAGATCCTCGGGGTAGCGCGTAGCCGCTCAGGGCTACCAAGATGACGCTCTGAGTCCGTCGTCGACGCGGAAAGCGCGCGCGACCTCATAACCGTCCATGCCAGGAAGCCGATATCGCAAAGCACGACCTCTGGCTTGAACTCCCGCGCCCGGGCCAGCCCCTCGGGACCGCTGTACGCGACCTCGACGACGTGGTCACCGAATGCGAGCACCTCGCGCAGGCTGTCGGCCGCGTCGATGTTGTCCTCGATGATCGAGCACGCGTCGACGGTTCTGTTTCGCTCCCGCCGCAGTTGGGCTGGCCCGGGCCTTCGGCAGACGTCGCCTTCAAGCGGCAACTCGACGACAAACTCCGCTCCCTTGCCGGGTCCGTCGCTGTGCGCGCAGACATACCCGCCATGCATCTCCACCAGGCCCTTGACCAGCGCCAGCCCAAGCCCCAATCCACCTTTGCTGCGATCCAACGTCGCCTCGGCCTGCATGAACGGCTGGAACAATCGAGTGAGCATCGCGGGCTCGATTCCAACCCCGTTGTCGATGATCCGAACAATGGCACGCCCCCCCGACGGCGCGACCGCCGTGCTGACCGCCACGCGACCGCCGGCTGGGGTGAACTTGGCCGCGTTCTGCAGCAGATTCCCCACCATCTGAGCGAGGCGGGCAGCGTCGCCGCTCATCGGCAGTGGCTGCGCAACCAAGGTCGTCTCGACAGCGATGCCTTTGCCCTCGAACTGGGAGTGATGGTCTTCGACGGTGCGACGAACCAGCTCGTTCAGGTCGAGCGGGCCGTGCTGAAGCTGGATCTTGTTGCGCGAAATGCGGGTGACGTCGAGCAGGTCGTCGACCAGGCGAGTCAGCTGGCCACTCTGCCGGCCGATCACCTCCTGGGCGCGCCTGGCCTGGTCCCCGCCCGGGGCCACGCGCTCAAGAACGTACAGGCTGTTGCGAATGGGCGTGAGCGGGTTGCGCAGCTCGTGCGAGAGCACGGCCAGAAACTCATTCTTGCGTTGGTCGGCCTCGGTGAGCTGGGCATTGGCCACACGCAGGGCCTCCTCGGCCCGAGATAGTCTCTCTTTCTCCGCTCGAACCGCGGCAAGCAGTTTCTGGTTTTCGACATTGCTCTCGCGTAAGGCCTCTTCGGCCCGCTTGCGCTCGGTGATGTCGGTGATCGAATTGATGATGACCTGTTCGCCGCCCAGCGCGCTCAGCTCCGACGAGACCAAGCCAGTCCACGACTCGCCGCCCTTCCTCAAGAAGTTGAATTCGGCATTATGAATCATGCCGTGCTGCTGCAGTTCGCGAACGAACCGCTCTCTCTCCTTGGGATCCCTCCAGACGTTGAGTCGAGGGCTCTTGTCTCCGACGACGTCAGCGCGAGCCCATCCGGTCATTTCCAGGTATCGCTGGTTGACGTCGATGAACAGGCCATCGTTCAGCCGCGTGATCGCCATCGCCGCCGTATTGCCATGGAAGGCCTTGGCGAATTTCTCTTCAGAAGCTCGCAGCGCCTCCTCGGCCCCCTTGCGCTCGGTAATGTCCTGAACGATCCCGGCCATGCGCCGAGGCTGGCCGGTCTCATCCGCGCGGTGCCGGCCTGCAGCCCATATCCAGCGGATCGCCCCGTCGTGCCGCACGATCCGACATTCAAAGCTCCAGTCGCCCCGCGTGGCGAGCGCTTGACGGAAATTGCGGTCCACCGCTTCGCGATCCTCCGGGAGCACGTGCTCGATGAACATCTCGTACGTCCACTGCGGCAGAAGCTCCTGGTAACCAAAGATCTGGTCGTGCTGAAGGGACCGATGCGCCGTGTGGTCCACCAGGTCGAGGTCCCAGGCGCCGGTCCTGGCGGTGGCGAGAGAGAAAGACAGCAGATCCTCGCTCTCTCGCAGGGCCGCCTCGGCGCGTTTTCGCTCGCTGATGTCGGTGAGGAACGACCGGTAGTGGACCACCTGGCCCTGGCCATCGAGCACGGGCTGGACGAAAAGCTCGATGGGCACGCGCGAGCCGTCCTTGCGGATGTATTCCTTCTCATAGCGCACGGGCTCTCCCGTGCGACTGGCCTTGCTCAGGATCTCCATCTCGCGCTCGCGCCACTCCGGCGGCGTGAGGTCGGTGGCCCAGGTGAGACGTCGCTGCGCCAGTTCCTCGCGCGAGTAGCCGGTCAGCTCGGCAAAGGCGTGGTTGAAGAGCAGCAGGCTACCGTCGGGAGCGCCCACACCGAAGGGAGTGCTCGCGTTCTCGACCACCTCGGCAAGAAAGTGCTCTCGTTCCGTGGTCTGGCGGAGCGCCTCCTCGGCGCGCGTGAGCTCCGTCACGTCGACGAAGGTGACCACCACGCCGGCGATGAGATTCTCGACGGTGCGGTAGGGCACGACACGCAGCACGAACCAGGCGCCTTCAGCGGAGCGGACCTGGCGCTCGATGGGGGTAAGGGCGCGCAGGACATCCTGCGCATCCGTGGCCAGATCCTGGCCGGCAAAGCGCTGCGCGAAATCCGCGAGCGGCCGACCCACGTCAGTCTCGATGAGGTGGAAGAGCGCGGTGGCCGCGGGCGTGAACTTCGCCACCCGCAAAGAGCGGTCGAGAAAGATGGTGGCGATCTCGGTGGCGACGAAGAGATTCTGCAGATCGCTGTTCGCAGCGCCGAGCTCGTCCACCTTCTGGCGCAGCTCGGTGTTGACCGTTTCCAACTCCTCGTTGAGCGATTGCAACTCCTCTTTGGAGGTCTGCATCTCCTCGTTGGCCGACTGCAGCTCTTCGTTGGTCGAGAGTAGCTCCTCGTTCGAGGACTTCATCTCCTCGTTGGCGGATTCCAGCTCTTCGACGGTAGTCTTCAGCTCCGCGCGTGTCGTGCGCAGCTCGTTCTCCAACTGCTCGACGGCGGGCTCGGTGATCTCGCTGGCCCCGGTTTCTTCTGGACCGTTCTCTTCGGGCGGCTCCATCTCCTGCAGCGCCACCAGAAACAGGCCCGCCTCGGGTTCGACCGCCGGCATGGGCCGCACTGTCAGGTGCACGCGACGAGTCGAGTCCTCGTCCTCGACGGAGATGTTCTTGCGCACGATCTTGCGTCGTTTTGCGCCGGCAGCTCGCAGAGCCAGGCGTAGCTCTTGGCGCAAATTTCCGCGAAAGGCCTCAAGCAGGTTGGTGTTGGTCAGGGCGCCGGCGGGTAGTTGCAAGTGGCGGCCGAGTGGTCCGGCCACAAAGAGTACGTCGCCACGCTCGTTGATGACCGCCGAGGGCGCCGCGTATTCTTCGAGAACCGTGCGTTCGAAGGCGGCGCCGATCCTTTCGTGCGGGTTCTGGGCCCGGCGCTCGATCATGCCTTGCGGGCTGGGCGACGCCCCCGAAGCGCGCGCGGCACTGCGGCTCGAAAGGGGAAATTCCACCACCGGCCGATTGACCGTCTCCTTGCGGCGGAAGATGCGATTCCGCTTGTCCGTGGGCTCGAACAGCTCGGGGCTGCCGGATATGCCCTCGGACGGACCGAGGAACAGGAAGCCGCCGGGTCGAAGCGCGTAGTGGAAGAGCGGCATCAGCTTCTTCTGGAGATCGGCGCTCAGGTAGATGAGGACGTTCCGGCAGGAAATGACATCGAGCTGCGAGAACGGCGGATCGCGGATGAGGCTGTGTTCGGAGAAGATGCACATCTCGCGCAGCTCTTTGCCCGCCTGGAAGTCGGCCGCCCGCCCGGAGCCGTTCGACGGGTCTCTCACGAAAAAGCGTGCCAGACGCTCGGGCGATACCTGGTCGGCGATGTCCGCGGGGTAGCGACCATGGCGGGCCTCGGCCAGCATCGCGGCGTCGAGATCGGTGGCGAAGATCTGCACGAATCGTCGCGTTTCGAGGCGATCGAGGTGCTCGCGCAGCAGGATGGCGATGGAGTAGGCCTCCTCGCCCGAGGCACAACCCGGGACCCAGATGCGAATGGGTGCGTCGGCGGACTTGCCTTGCACGATGCGGGGAATGATCTGCTGAGCCAGGGCCTGGAACGCTGAAGTGGACCCCAAGAATAGGACCAGGAGCTAAGGTGTAGTCCGCCTCAACAACGAGGCAGGACACGATGAAAAAGAACCGACAGAAGCACACGGCACCGTTCAAGGCACAGGTCGCGCTCGAAGCAATGCGAGAGCAGTCCACGGTCGCAGAGATCGGACGCCGGTACAAGATCAACCCGAACCTGGTTCACAAGTGGAAGAAGGAAGCTGTCGCACGGCTAGCCATGGTTTTCGAACCAGGCCATGCAAATGCAGAGGAATCGGCGAACGCCGAGCGTGAAGCTGAACTGCTGCGGAAAGTGGGGCAGCTGACGCTGGAGAACGATTTTTTAGCACGCGGGCTCGCGCGCATTCGCTGACGGAGAAGCGAGCAATGATCGAGCCCGACCACGACCTATCCGTCCGTCGCCAGTGCGACCTGCTGAAGCTGGCGAGATCCGGAGTCTACTTTCAGCCGACGCTGGTGGCGGAGGAAGACCTGGTCCTCTGCAAAGAGCTGGACAAGCTGCATCTCGAATTTCCAGCGTTCGGCAGCCGCAAACTGTCGCGTTTGCTGAAGGCGCAGGGGCGGACGGTCAATCGCAAGCGGGTGCAGCGACTGATGCGAATCATGGGCATCGAAGCGCTGGCACCCAAGCCGAAAACTACCGTGCCGGCGCCTGAGCACACGAAATTTCCATACTTGCTACGACATCTCGAAATCGTCCGGCCCAATCAGGTGTGGGCCTCGGACATCACGTACATCCCGACGAGACAGGGGCATTGCTATCTGGTCGCCGTGATGGATTGGTACACGCGTCGGGTCCTGTCCTGGCGCATTTCAAACACGATGGATAGCCGTTTTTGCATCGAGGCCGTGGAAGAAGCTCTGGCAAAATTCGGCTTGCCCGAGATCTTCAACACCGACCAGGGGTCGCAGTTTACCGACGGTGATTTCACGTCCGTGTTGCTGGAAAGAGGCGTAAAAGTCAGTATGGACGGTCGGGGCCGATTCATGGACAACATCTTCGTCGAGCGCCTATGGCGATCTGTCAAATGCGAGGAGGTCTACTTGAACGACTACCGGGACGTGGCCGACGCCCGCGAGGGCATCGCGATCTACCTGGATAAGTACAACCACAAGCGCCCTCACCAAACCCTCGGATTCCAGACGCCCGTGGCGTTCTACGAATTCGAAATGAGCAAGACGGCCATGGGGAAGGCCGCCTAGAACACCGCTGCATCATGCTGATGGCACGCTGCCCACAACTGCAATGCGTTCACCTGCTCTTGCGGGGCCGTGCGCGCATTGCATCCGTGGACAGCTGCCATCAGCATGCCTCCGCTCTAAACATTTCTCTTCCCGGCGAGGCCCATCCGGATCTACAAACAAACCCACGCGGACTCTCTCTTAGCTCGGGCCAATTTTGGTCCTACCAACGGGGTCCACTTCACGCCTCGATATCGCGGAAGAACTGGGTCACGCCGATCAGGAGATCCTTGAGCAGGCCTTCCGCTTCGGCAGCGTCCTTCTGCAAGAGATCGAAATAGTCTCCGACCGACTCCAGGTGGTGAAGCTGCATCCGACGCCGAATGCGACGCAGAAGCGTTCCTTCTTTGTATCGGCTGAAATCGTGGCCGGTGCGCTGATGAATGAGCGCGCAGATCTTGCCGAGATGGGCGGCGAGCTGCTCGTCGAGATTCTCCGCAGCGTCAGCAGCAACGTTGGTCAGGTGCTCTGCGTGCTCAGCGATGATCGCGGGCATCTGCGCCACCGGGACGACGTGATCGACCAAGCCCGCCCCGATGGCGCTCTGGAGCATGCAGTCGTGCGTGGCGGTTTCAGGCGGCTGCGCCAGGGTAAGCCCTCCGTGCTCCTTGATAGCCCTGAGACCGACGGTGCCGTCGTGGCCGGCGCCCGAGAAGAGGATCCCGACGGCGTGCTCGCCCTGGTCCTGGGCGAGCGAGTGAAAGAATGCGTCGATGAGCGAACCAGACGGCACCTCGTAGGCGACCACATGGAAGATGCCCTTGTCGATGGTCAAGAGGGTGCCTGGCGCGATGACGTAGACGTGGTCAGTCTCGGCGGCCAGTCCGTCGCTCGCCTGGAGCACGGGCATGGCCGTGTGCCGAGCAAGCAACTCGGCCAGCATGCTGGGGTGGTGCGGATCGAGGTGTTGCACCACCGCAAAGACAAGACCGCTTGCCACCGGGACGTGTTCGAGGAACTCCTGCAGCGGCTCGAGCCCACCGGCCGACGCCCCCAGACCAACGACCAGCGTGGCTCCCGGCCTACCCTGGGCCGGATTCTTTGGCGACTGACGATTCATGAACGTACCTCAAGCACTCCCAGGATCTCATCGAGCTTCTCGGCGCGCTGGGGAGAGCAGCCGCACAGCTGCTCGGCGGTGCGGCTGACGCGCGTGATCTGGCCCTTGTCATCGCACACCACGACGGCGTCCGCGGCCTGTTCCAGCACCAAGCGCGCTAGCAATCCCTCGGCCAGGACTTGATCGTTCTGCTTCTGCTCGGCCACAGGTTCGCTACTCTTGCAGCTGGGGTTTTGCGGCTCTGTGCATCGCTTGCGCGAGCACCTGCTCGATCGCTTCGATGCTCGGGGGCTTGGCCAAGTGGAAATCGAAGCCCGCCTCCTGCGACTTGGCAAGGTCTTCCGGGGCGGCGTAGCCAGTCAACGCCACAAGAGTGGCGGCGGACAAGGTGGCGTCTGCGCGGATAGCACGCGCGACCTCATGCCCATCCATCCCGGGCAGGCCGATGTCGCAAAGAATGACGTCGGGCCGGTGTGCGCGAATCTTCTCCAGGCCCTCGTCGCCGGAGTACGCCACCATCGCCGAGTGATTGAGGAGATCCAACACCTCGCGCAGGCTGTCGGCGGCGTCGCGATTGTCTTCGATGATGAGAACGCGCCGGGGTTGAACAAGAGCGTGCTCGATTGGCGGACGAAGCTCGGCGATCTCTGACGGCGCTATCGTGGGCAGGACGACCTCGAACTCGGCGCCCTGGCCTGGCCCTTCACTTCGCACCGCCACTCTGCCGTCGTGCATTTCCACCAGGCCCTTGACCAGCGCCAGCCCCAAGCCAAGGCCGCCCTTGGAGCGGTCGAGGGTCCGATCCGCCTGGGTGAAGGGCTCAAACAGGTGCGGCAGGATGTCTGCACCGATCCCAGCCCCGGTGTCGCAGATCCGAACGGCTGCCCGGCCATCCGCACGGCTCTCGACCGAAACAGTGGTGACGCCGCCCTTGGGGGTGAACTTCACCGCGTTCTGCAACAAGTTGCCGACCACCTGGGTCAGGCGAGTCCGGTCGGCGTGGACCATCAACCGGGCGCCGCTGGGCCGCAAGGCAAGTTTCACTCCGGCTCTTGCAAACAGGTCGCGGTGGTCCTCGACCGTCCGGCCGACCAGCTCGTCGAGGTTCACCGGCTCCTTTTCAAGCCGGATCTTGCCGCGCGTGACCCGCGTCACGTCGAGAAGATCGTCGACCAGACTGGTCAGGTGCGCAACCTGGCGCTCGATCACCGATTCGGCACGCTGCACTTGCTCGCCATCGCCGCGCACATGTTGGAGGATGAATAGGCTGTTCTTGATGGGGGCCAGCGGGTTGCGCAGCTCATGAGAGAGCATCGCGAGGAACTCATTCTTGCGCGCGTCCGCGTTGCGAAGCTCAGCCTCGCTCGCCCGCAGGGCACTCTCGGCTTCGCCGCGCTGGCGCTCGGCTTCGATCGCATCCAGCGCATAAGACACATCGGCAGCCAGGGCCAGCAACAGCATGACCTGTTCCGAGTCGAAGGCGGCCCGTTGTTGCGAATACAGAGTGAGAGCGCCCACCACTTTTCCCTGCTTGTGCAAGGGGAAGGCGGCGGACGCCCTGATCCCGTGTCGCAGCGCCGACTCGCGCCAGGGCGATAGCAAAGGGTTGCCCTCGAAGTCATCGTTCACCATGGCCCGATCCTCGCGGATACAGGTACCAGTCGGGCCTTGGCCCAATTCACCCTCGACCTCTACCCTGATGCCGCCAAGGTATGCGGCAGAGGGGCCGCTGGCGGCCACCGGCTTCACCCACCGGCCCTCGACCAGCCCGATCCAGGCCAATGGCAACTTCATCTGCTCGGCGACGATGCGACACACTTCCTGGAAGATGTGAGCTTCGTCGCGGGTGCGGACGATCATCTCGTTGACCTGGCTCAAGACCGCGTAGAGCTGCGTGAGCTGCTGCACGCGACGGGCCTGAAGCTCGCGCTCGGTGACGTCCCGGAACAGCACGGTCAGGTTGTCCGGGCCGGGATAGGCAAAAAGTTCCACCGTGCGTTCGGTGGCCACCGACGGCGCGTGGACACGGATCGGGGCACCACTTTCCATGGCCCGGCGCAACTCGGTCTCGAACACGCTGCCGACGAACGCGGGGAAGAGTTCGAAGAGCGAGCGCCCTAGCACCTCTTCGCGCGACTTGTGGAAGTAGCGCAGGGCCGTGTCGTTCATGTGGGTCACGCGCCACTGCCGATCGAGGGCATAGAAACCGTCGGCAATGCTGTCGACAATGGCCGCCAGTCGCGTCTGCGAGTCGTGCAGCGCCTGCTGGGCCTGCTTGCGCTCGCTGATGTCGTGGCCCGACTGGAGAACCCGCTCGATTCCGTCTTCGCCACGCAGGAGCTGCATGCGGACGGAAACCGTGACTGTCCGGCCTTGTTTGCAGCGATTGACAACTTCCCCTTCCCAGTGGCCGACCCTGGCCAAGATGGCGTCCACCTCGGCCATGGAGGACGGGCCGACGGTCTGCAAAATCTCATAGACGTTCTTGCCCAGAACCTCCTGCTCGGTGAAGCCGTAGAGTTCTTCGGCGCCGTCGTTCCAGAACTCGATCTGCCCATTCAGGCGGCGCACGTGGATGGCGTCCTGGGATAGGCGCAGCAGGCTGGCGTAGCGGCGGGAGAGGTCTTCCGCTTGCTTGCGTTCGGTGATGTCGTGCGAGATCGCGCCGACCCCGTACAGCCGCCCGGCCGAGTCGACCAGCGGGAACTTGCTTGCCAGGAACACGTGGTGCCCGTCGGGAAGATCGGCAACCTCTTCGACGTCGACAGGCCTGCGGCTCTGCGCAACCTGGCTATCGTGCTCGCGGAACAGATCGGCACGCTCCGGCGGGAAAAGGTCGTAGTCGGTCATGCCCTTGAGCCGCTCGCGGGACATGCCCAGCATCCCCTCCAGACGCTTGTTGATGGTGAGGAAGCGCCCTTGCAGATCCTTGAGGAAGATCGGCGAAGGGCTTCCGTCGATCACGTCCCTGAGCAGCTGCTCGCCTTCGCGCAGCGCCGTTTCCGCGCGTTTGAGTCTGGTCACGTCGGCGAAATTGATGATCGTGCCCGCGATCGATTCGTCGAGCGTGCGGTAGGGCAGCACGCGCAGCACCAACCAGGACTCGCCGGCGCGGACCTCGCGTTCCACCGGCACCAGAGTGCGCTGCACATCGGCGACGTCGGCCAGCAGATCGGTGCCCGCAAAACGCGGGGCCAGATCGGCAAGCGGCCGTCCCAGGTCCGTGTCGATGAAGTGGAAAAGCGCCCTGGCGGCGGGCGTGAACTTTGCCAGCTTGTGATCGCGGTCGAGAAAAATGGTGGCCACCTGGGTGGCCGAAAAGAGGTTGTGCAGGTGGGCGTTGGCCGTGCCCAGCTCGTGGATCTTCTGGCGCAGCTCACGGTTGACGGTCTCCAATTCCGCGTTCGCCGTCCACAGTTCTTCCTTGGTAACCTCCAGCTCCTCTCTCGATGACTGCAGCCGCGCGTTGGCGGAGATCAGATCCACATTCGATTCTGCGAGACCAACCGCCCCGAACCCTTCTGGCGTGGAAGCGACGGCCGTGGCCAGGACAGGCGGCGCCTTGCGCGCCCGTGCGCGGACGGAAGATGGGTCAGCCTTGCTCGGCCTTCGGGGTTGGGTCTTCCGCTTGGGCATGCGAACTTTCGGCCTGCGTCAGGCGCCGGGGAACTCTGCCACGTTGCTTTCTCATTACCATGAGTGACTGCTTGGCATCCATGGGTTTGCCCTCCGCGTTCAAATCCCTCGAATTCACCACCTCCTACACTGGCTCCTCCGCCTCTGCGGCCTCTGTGTCTCTGTGAGAAATTGGTAACTTTCATCCACGCTCTGAGAGGGGAGCGCCGGAGACATCAATCGCCGCCCCTTTTCAGACACGCGCTAGACTACGGAACCACATCGGCAAGCACCCGCTCGAGAGTCTGCAGGCTGGGCGGCTTGGCGAGGTGCCTGTGGACAGATCGGACAACCGATGGCGGCGTTTTCGCGCAAACCTTTCCCAGCAAGCGTCTTGCCCGGCGGCACTCCGCCAGGTTTGCGGACAAAGGGGGCTGGGCAACGCCGTGAGCCTTGCCGCTTTTCGCGCGCGGCCCACACTTGACCGTGGGGGTGACCGGAGATGCAGAATGACAACCGAGACCCGTTGGTGGTGCTGGACGAGATTGATGCTCGTGTCGCGCTAGACGACCCCGAGGCTTTGGCCACACAAGAGACCGCGTCCTACGACGTGGCCATTGTCGGCGGTGGACCGGCTGGACTCGTGGCCGCTGCACACTGCCGCATGCGCGGGTTGAGCAGCGTCACCTTCGAAGCCCAGGCCTTTGGCGGCCAGCTTGTCAGTCTGTATCCCAGCAAGCCGGTCACCAATTTCCCGGCCCACCTGGACGTGGCCTCCGGGGAATTGGCGCGCCGGCTGGCCGAGCAGGCGGCGCACTTCGGCGCCGAGCTGCGGGAACACGAGCCGGTGGAGTCGGTCGCATTCGCGCGCGACCTGGGGTTCGCGTTACGGTCGACGAGACGGCGGGTGAACGCGCGCGCGCTGCTGCTGGCGTTGGGAATGGGCCGCTTCCGGCCGCGCAAGCTTGGGCTCAAGGACGAGTCTCGCTTCGCCGGCCACGGTCTGATGTATAGCCTTCCTCCGCGCGACAGCATCGTGGCCCGCCACGCTGTGGTGGTGGGCGGCGGTGACACGGCGGTGGACATGGCCATTGCCCTCAAGGCTTTCGTGCCGGAGGTGACGCTCGTGCACCGCCACGTGGGGCTGCGCGCCTACCCGCACTCTTTGGAGCGATTGGACGCGTCGGGCGTAGAAGTGATGACTGAGGCAGAGGTGGTCGGGCTAGGTGGCAATGGCGTGCTGGACCATGTGCTCGTGGCGGTGCATGGGCAGGAGGTGTACGAGCTCCCCGCGGATCTGTTGCTGGTCGGCATTGGTCAGGTACCGGATCTCGGCGGATTGGCCCAGTGGGATCTGAATCTGAGTTTGGACGGCAGCCATCTGCCAGTCGACTCCTCCATGCGCACTGCTGTGGCCGGCGTGTTTGCAGCCGGCGACTTCGTGGCGTATCAAGGCAAGGTCAAGATGATCGCCACGGCCGCGGCCGAGGGCTCCACTGCCGCTGCTTCAGTAGAGCGCTACCTGCGGGTGCAGGCCTGAGGGGAGCCGTTTGAGAAATTGGTAACTTCAGGGATATCCCACCAGTTGCTGCCGGTCCTCGTCCCACAGCTTGAGGCCGGCGGACGCGAAAGGCTCTTGCGCATGGTGAGCGGATGCTTGCGGTGCAGTTCGGGAACGGCGTCGTAGCAGTCCTTCAAGTGGTAATTGGGTATGCCGTATTGAAGGTGGTGGACGAAGTGGTAGCCGATATTGCCGGTAAACCATCGCAACACGGTTGGCAGCTTGTAGAACGAGCTACCCTCAAAAGCCGCCCGGAGGGGATCCCACTGGTTGGTTCGCGCCCAGTACACGCCTTCGAATTGGTGCTGAACGTAGAACAACCAGATTCCCGCGCCTCCCGCCAGCCACAAGACCGGGACTTGGATGAGCAGATAGGTCTTCCACCCGACGGCCCATGAGACCAGGAACCCGATCGCCACGATTCCCACATCGGTGATGATCACGCTGCGGTGCTCGGCGCGTCCCGTGTTCCAGGTGGGGAAGCGTTGATTCAAGAAGAAGTGAAAGATCGGCCCCAGGACGAACAAGATGAAGGTATTCCGGTACAGGCGGTAGCCGAGGCGGCGCCGGAAGCTGGAGCTGTTGTACTCCTTCACGGTCATGAGCGATATGTCGCCGTAGCCTCGGGCGTCCAGGTTGGCAAAGGTCGCGTGATGCAGGAAATGGCTGAAGCGCCAGTCTTCCAGCGGCGTGAACACAAGGATGCCGCAGACATAGCCAAGAATGGCGTTGGCTCGCTCCGAAGCAAGGTAGGAACCGTGCACGCAATCGTGAAAGAAGAATGAAAGATGCGGGACAGAAATGCGGCAGCAGGCAACGCCAGCGCAAGGGTGGACAGGTAGGAGTAGCCCAGCTTTATTGTCCAGATCATCGCGTTCCAAAGAAGGAAGTACGGGACGAACGTGTCGATCAACTGCCAGGCTGCCTTGCCCAGGTTCTTCTCTTGGAATTTCGCCAGATTTCCGTACCAAGATGGCCAGGCATAGTTTGCCATATACTCCGCGCTGGTGCGGGATACGGTTTCTTCTGGCGTAGGGACGAGGGTAAAGGCTGTTGGCATTCCCTGGCGGTTTGATGCTTGTCTCCCGCAAGTGTTGCGGGCCTTGGCCCAGGGTCTGCCCGTTGCTTTCGCCGACACGCAGGGATGCCGTTGCGCATCGAATTTCAACCCAATAACCAGCCCCCTGGAGGAACCTTCAATGACGAACGCAGCGCCCAAGAGTTCCCCTTCGTCGCCGTGGTGGCGCCATGGCGTGATCCTGCTCTCGGCAGACGGCCCGCGGGTGGACCGGCTGCAACTTCGCCGTAGAATGCTACTTCTCCTGCTGGAGGACTGATGTTTTCGGTGGCGAGCAATTTCGACGATGAGCTTCCCCGACGCCTGGCCGGCATGGAGGTGGGCGAGCTTTTCGGTTCTTGCGACGACGCCCCGGTGGGACACGGGCGACCGCGCGCGATGATTCCGCCCACCTCGTGGCGTACCCTCGAACGACACGTGGCTCGCTGCCGAACGGCCGGGATGGGATTCAACCTACTGCTCAACCCGATGTGTCTGGGAGGATGCGAGGAAAACACCCGTCTGGAGCGCCGGCTGCAGCGGACCATGGCGCGCTCGGTGGACATGGGTGTGACCGCAGTGACGGTGGCTCATCCCTGGCTGGTTTCGCTGGCGCGCAAGACGCCGCTGCGTGTGCGCGTGAGCGTCTTCGTCGGGATCGCCACCGTCGAGCAAGCCCGCTATTGGCAAACGCTGGGCGCACACATCATCGCTCTGGACACCCATGTGCTGTGCCGCGATCTGGGCGGCATCAAGCGCATCGCCGCGGCTACGCGCGCGGAGATCGAGGTGCCGGTCAACATCGGCTGCATTCTACGTTGCCCGCTGGCGCGCACCCACGTCGCCCGACTCTCGCATTCGTCCCGGCGGGGAACCCAGCCCATGGATCCCTGCGTGCGCTGGTGCATGGAAGAAAAGCGACGGGATCCGGTCAACCTGATCCGCAGCGATTTCATCCGGCCCGAGGATGTGGATCGCTACCAGGACCTGGGTGTGTCGAGCTTCAAGATCGTGGATCGCGCCTGCTCGACCGAGGCGCTGGTCGAGCGCGTGCGCGCCTACCACAGTCGGCGCTGGGACGGCGACCTGCTGCAACTCATCGGGCCGCGCGGAACGCCACCGCGACGCCGCCCCCTGCCGGTCGTGGATTCTCTGCGCCACCTGGGCGTGCGACGGGCTCTGGCCCTATTGCAAAGCGCCCGTCAGTTCATGAAGCTGGAAGTTCCGTGGTCAATCGACAACCGCGCGCTGGACGACGTGATACTGCCGGGTGGCTGTCACGCCACAGGATGCGAGGAATGCGGCCACTGTGCCAGGGTCGCCGCACGCACGGTGCGACCACGTGTGGTGCAATAGGAAGGGACCGCAATGTCGGCAGACTCGGACAGACATTCGCAGGCAGAAGGCAGCGCCATCCTGGGAATTGCGACTGTGGTGCCCGGGTACTGTCTCGAGCAAGAAAGCGTAAAACGCGTCTTGCGCCCTCTGTTGCCAGTTGCGGAGCGCCGACTGGACGCGGTGATGGCTCTCTTCGACAACGCCGCCGTGCAGCGACGGTTCAGCGTACTGCCACTGGAGAAACTGAGCGAGTCGCGCTCGCTTTCCGCAACCATGGCGCTGTATCGCGACAATGCCATTGCTCTGGGCCGCAGGGTGGCCGCGGAGTGTCTGGCGCGCTCAGGGGTGACCGCGCGGGCGGTGGACTTGATCATCACGGTCTCTTGCACCGGCTTCATGATTCCGTCGCTGGATGCCTACCTGGCGCAGGACCTGGGATTTCGGCCGGACGTGCGTCGCCTTCCCATTACCGGGTTGGGTTGCGGGGCGGGCGCGGCGGCGCTGGGCCGGGCGCACGATTTTCTGTGCGGGCAGCCGGCGGCCCATGTGCTCATCGTCGCGGTCGAGGTGCCCACCCTGAGTTTCCAGCGCAATGATGCCAGCACCGCGCAACTGGTATCCACGGCGCTCTTCGGCGACGGCGCGGCTGCGGTGTTGCTCGCCGGACGCGCATCGGACAGCGCGGTGACTGTGCTTGACGGCGAGACCCATCTATTTCCCGACACGCTGAACCTGCTGGGTTTCGATTTGCACGACGATGGACTACACGTTGTGCTGGCCAAGGAATTGCCAGACACCCTGCGTGCGGCGTTTGGAGCCGTAGTCGATCGTCTGCTGGCCCGGGTCGGAGTCGCACGCACCGATGTCGAATGCTGCGTGTTTCATCCGGGCGGCAAGCGCATCCTGCTGGCCATCGAGGAGGCGCTGGGCCTGGATCGGACGCGCACGCAACCTTCATGGGACGTCCTGCGCGAGTACGGCAACATGTCGAGCGCGGCAGTCTTGTTCGTGCTCGAACGCTGGATGAAAGCGCATCGCCCGCGCCCGGGCGCCTACGGATTGTTGGGCGCCTTGGGGCCGGGCCTGACCACCGATCTATGCCTCCTGCGATGGAACTAGCTTTCACACTTCCGCTGTTCACGGCGCTGCTGGTGCTGGTCGGGCTGACCCGGTTGGCGGAGTTGCTGCTGTCGCAGCGCAATCGGCGCCGAATGCGCGCCCATGGAGCGCTCGCTGTGCGCGAGCCACACTTTGGCGCCATGGTGCTGTTGCACGTTGCAATCCTGGTTGGTGCTGGCGTGGAAACATGGGGCACGCGACGTGCTCCTGTCTCGGGGCTCGCCGCGGGAATGCTGATACTCTTGGCGGCGGCGATTGCGCTGCGCTGGTGGGTGATCGCCAGCCTCGGTCCACACTGGAATGTGGCCATCATGGACTCCATCGCTGAGCAAAACAGGCAAAGACAGGGTCTGACTGTGGTGTGCCAGGGTCCATTCCGCTGGATTCGCCACCCCAACTACGTGGCGGTCTTTGTGGAATTGCTCGCCTTGCCGCTGGTACACGCGGCCTGGTTCACTGCCGTGCTCGGGTCAGCGGCCCACGTCTGGGTCCTGTGCCATCGTGTGCGCAGCGAAGAAGCCGTGCTGCTGGGCCATCCCAGTTACCAGGCCGCCATGGCGGACAAGCCACGCTTCGTCCCACGGCCGCTGTCTACGGCCATCAAAGGTGTCTATGCCTTCATCCGTCTCGGGCGCCCTCTGTTTTTGTTGGGCGGGTTCGTGCTCTACGGTCTGGGAACGGCCGTGGCAAAGGCGCAGGGGCAGAGCATCGACCCGTCAGCGTACCTGCTGGGGCAGGCGATGGTCACCGCCTTCCAGTTGACGACCCATTATGCGAATGATTTCTTCGACTACGAGGCGGATCGGGCCAATGACACGCCCACGCGCTGGTCGGGCGGAAGCCGCGTCTTGCCGCGGGGTGAAGTACCACGCGTTGCCGCTCTGGCGGGGGCGCTGGCCGCGGCTGGTGCGGGGATTGTGGCAATGCTCGTGCTGGCCAGTCGACACACTGGCCCTTTGCTGGTCCCGATTGCCTTGGCGATTCTCGTGCTGTCGTGGCTGTACAGCGCCCCGCCCTTGCGGCTGCATTCCACCGGATGGGGCGAACTCGACGCCGTGATGGTGGTGACTGCGCTGGTGCCGTTCTTTGCTTTCTACCTGCAGGCCCCTGGCTTGATTGGCTGGACGACCCTGCTGCTGGCGGTCTTCCCGCCTTGCTGTTTGCAATTTGCGATGCTGCTGGCCGTGGGCGTGCCCGACGCCGCCGGGGACTTGCTTGTAGGCAAGCGCACCCTGGTGCTGCGGCTGGGTGCTGCGCGCGCTTTGCGCTGGCATCTGATCGCGCTGGCCGTCGCCTATGCGGTGTTGCCCATTTTGGTCGCGGCGGGCTTGCCCCTGGCTGTGGGGTTGGCCGCAGCTTTGCTGGCGCCTCTTGCCGTGTGGCGAATTTTGCGCGCGCGCGGCGGCCAGGCGTTGCGGCCCGGGAACTGGGAAGCCTTGACCTTCTGGTCCGTCGCCCTGCTGACTCTGACCGCAGCCGCCGAACTCACTGGCTTCCTGCTGCTGTAACCACGCACAGATTGCGCAGTTCTCAGGTCGTCGGCCCAGGCTCGCTCTGCTGAGCATGGTTGCGGCTGCTCCCACGGCGAAACGCACGCATCATAGAGGTGGGCGATTTGTGGATGGTTTGTTGCAGAGGTGGTGGACACGAAAGCAGGGAGGTATCGACCATGAAGAAACAAGGAGCATTGATGTTTGGGGCCGCAGCGGCAATTCTCGCCGCGGGTTGCGCGTACACCGCGCCTTACCAGAGTTCGGGTCCGGCCCTTTTCGAGCAGGGCGTGCAGGTCGGCATCTCGGGGATTCGCTGCTATGTGAACCGGGAGGCCGACCCCATGATTGAGACAGGCGGCGACGATGACCAAGTCGGCCTTGACGTGAAACTGCAAATCAACAACCAATCGAACCAGGTCGCAGAGTTGGAGGAAGGGCACCTTCGACTTGCGGATGCCGATTTGCCGGGGGCGAAGGCCGCACCGCCCCGACGCTCGAACGTCGTCACGGTTCTTCCCGGCGAAAGCAAGCAGGTTCGTCTGGCATTCATTCCTGAAGGCGCCAGTGACTGTCACCACAACTTCGCGCTCGAACTGTCTGACAGTGTCGACGTGGATGGTTCGCCCATCCCGATGAGCCCGATCATGTTCGAGCCAAAGCCCTGAATGGCCAGGTCAGAACTCCCGGGTGAGATTGAATCCGAGGATCCATTCGCTGGGCCGGCTGCGCCAGGTGTTGCTGACCACGCCGTCGGCGCCGGTGTACTGCGTGTTGGTCACCAGCAGCGAGAAGGTGTGGCGGTTGGTGTACGCCTTGAATCCCGCCGAGACAGTTGGGTATTTCGAGTGGTAGCCGGCCATCGCCATCGCGCCTTCCAGATCGGCGGCCAGGGCGCGCAGAAAACGGTACTCGGCAAACGCGGTTCCGGCCAGCGAGGGCTTGTCGTCACGAATGCTCTTTCGGTCGTTAGAGGAACTTGAGTGGAAAAGCAGCCCGGCCCCGACCAGGCAGCGATCGGCGAAGATCCGGTCGGCGAGCAACTGGGCGAGGTAACCCGAGGCATCCTCATGGCCCTTTTGGGCAAACCACGACACACCCGCGCGCACCGCCACGTCGATCCCGTGGCGTTCCTGGCGCAGCACTCGAAAGCGGGCGTCGAATTCGTAGGTGTCGAACACCTCTACCGTGCCGTTGAGGCGGAGGATGCCGACGTCCAAACTGTCCAGGATTCCGTAGCGCAGACCGAGCCCGATCTTCAGGCTGCCCCCGTCGAAGCCCAGACCGTCGTAGAAAGGATCCTTGGTGAAGCTCTCGTAGGCGCGGTGGCTGAGGAAGAAGATCCAGCTGCCCTTGCGCGCTCCGCGGGCGATGAGGATGTTGCCGATGCGCTCGGCCTGGGCCGTGTCGACGCCGTAGCGGATCGAGTCCGCCGGCACGATGTGGACGTCGGTTACGGCTTCCACTGGCTCGTCGGCCCACGCCGCTCGGCAGAGCAGGCCGGCAAGTGCGATCCCTAGGAACGCGTGTTTCACGGCGTGCCCATCCGTCATTTCTCCGGCGCGCCCTGCTGGACCCAGACGTCCATCAGACAGTGATCTGCTTTTGAAACCGACAGGCCGGATCTCAAGGGTGGCATGGCGCCGGCTTGCACCAGGTTGTTGGCCAGCGTGGCATAGGGCAAGGCCGCCGCGTAGCTGTCGAAATTCACCGTGGCCGGCGCCCCGTTGCGGTTTTCCGATGTGGTCGAATGGCAGGTCAGACAGTTGCGGACGAAGAAATCCTTCATCTGTAGGTCGTAGGTGACCGTGCCCGTATTGGAACAGCCTTCCACCACGGGCACCGGGTCGAGCTTGCTGCCACAGCCAGCCGCGGCCAGCGCGCCGACTATGACAATCACTATTGCCCCGCGTGCCGGCATGTGCCGGCCATCATCCCACATTTCGTCGGACCGCGGTCCTCGAAGTCACGGTGTCGGGTTTCCAGCGGCGTCACACACGGGAACTAACGTAGTCGTGTCGTGCACCTGTTCGACGGTGGTGTCGCCGGTGACGTTGTTCGCAAACAAGCGCCAGGAATGGTCATCGGGCGGCGGAAGGCAGGTGCCGTGCCCGGAGTAGTCGACCCACAGATCGATCTGGTAGCTGGCTCCCGCGTCCAGGATGCCGGGAATGACCATTGAGTCGTTCGGCGATGGCAGCGACGGGATGGTCCCTTCGCCCACCTTGGTTTTGTCCGGCAGGAGGTACACCCAGGCCACCACCTTCTGCCCCACGTGCGGTGTGAAGCCAATCAGCTGGACTGTCAGGCTGAACTTGGTCACTGTTCCCGTGCCTCCCGCTGCGCCGC
Source organism: uncultured delta proteobacterium (assembly GCA_963758155.1). Lineage (GTDB taxonomy): Bacteria > Myxococcota_A > Polyangia > Fen-1088 > Fen-1088 > Fen-1137. The sequence continues at coordinate 233,276 of CAVWUP010000010.1, read as the reverse complement.
CTGTCCCAGGTGCGCCGGCCTGACCAGTGGCCCCACCTGGGCTCCCGGAGCTATTCGAGCTGCCGCAGCCAAGCAGCACTAGCCAAATACCGACCAGCGTAACCCCAACAAATCTCTTCATGGCTGCCCTCCTCTTCCCGAGTCAATCGTTCTGTCCGTTGGGTTTGATGCTCCAGGGCCGGAATACGGTGCAAGCCCCGGCCGGACAGAAACGGTAGTGCTCTGATCGCAGGGTAACGATTCCATCGTAGCGAAAGATGCGACGGGCGTCGGCGACGGCGAACTTCCGGCTAATGGCCGATCTTTCTCGGCGCACCTACGCCAGACGGCAACCTGGCTCTTCAGCGTGTGCATATGTCCAATCCGAATGCTTCCGAGGCACTCTCGGGACACCAGACTGATCCTCCGCTATAGGTTGATCCGCACTGCAAGTGTTTTCGTCGCCCGGCGCCGCGATCTCTACCCGGTCAGAGCACCAGCATCTCCGCACCCTCCGTGCCTCTGTGGTCGGATCCCCCCTCTAAACCACAGAGGACACGGAGGACACGGAAACGAGTCGAAAGACGGCTCTACTTCGCCTGCTTCTCCATATTGGCGACCATCTTCTGGAACTCAGCGAGGATCTCCTTGGAGGCGTCGAGCACCTTCTTGTTGGCCGCCATCAATTCGGGGTCGGCCTTCATCTTGGCCATGTCGTGCGGCGCCGCTGGCCAGGAGGCAGCCTTCTTCATTTCGGCGGCCAGCTTTTCCATGCTGGCGGCTATCTGCTTGTGGCCCTTGGCCAGATCGCGCAAGCCCTTGGCCTCGGCCTGTGAGGCCTTGTCCTTGTTGGGAGCCATGAACTTGGCATGCGCCTCATCCATCTCGGCCACCGCCATGGCGCCTTTGGCTAGCTTTTCGGGAATCACGGCCATGTTGGCCGTCATCTGGCCGCAGGTCGGCTGCCCCATGGCCATGGCCGGCTGATCGGCGGCGTGAGCCGGAGTGAGTGTCACCAACGACAAAAGTAGGGCTGCAATCAGTGTGGGTTTCATCGAGCGTTCCTCCTTTGCTGAAAAGGCGGGATGGCCCTGGCTCTCCCCAAGAACAGGTCAGGCGCAAACCCGCATGCTTGGCGAGGTTGATGCGCCGCCGAGCAGACCCGTTACAAGATCCGCCGCCAGCAGTACGAATTAGCTGCCACTAGGCGACCCTTTCGATCAAGCCGCGCAATTCCTGCGTCCAATCAAGCCCTGAACTTTCTCTGTGATTCAACCGCGCAGTGGGACCACCAGGACCGGGCAGCGCGACTTGTGCAGCACCCGCTCGGTCACGCTGCCGAGAACCGCGTGGGCCAGGCCGCCATGGCCGTGAGTGCCCATCACAATCAAGTCCGCACCCAGCTCTTGCGCGCGCTTGATGATTTCCTGGTGCGGGCTCCCTTCCCTGCTGTTCGTGTCACAGGGGATGCCGGCCGCCTGCACGCGCTGGGCTTCCTCGGTCAATCTCTCCCTCACCCGCTGCGACAGCTCCGGCATCAATACCGAGAAAGGCACCACTTCCATCGGCGGCGGCAGCAGAGCAACTGTCGCGGTGACGTGCAGAAGCTCGATGCCAGCATCGAACGCCCGCGCCAGAACCACTGCGGCCTGCACGGCTTCACTCGCGGCGTCGGAAAAGTCCGTGGGTACCAGAATGCGTCGAATCTTCGCGTTTTCCATGTCTGTCCCCCTTTTGTTCCCCTGGACCCAGTCTACCGCGCTTCTGACCCGCTGATTCAGTCCTTCGCGCGTTCCGTATCGAACGGCTCATCACTGGCATGGCGGGGCAGGCGACCCGCCAGTGACCCCGCCGCGACATCTCAGCCTGCCGAAACCGCAGCCTTGGCTGCCAAACTGGCGTGCAGTTTCGGCACTGTTGCCTAAGGGCGATCTCCCCTCGTCGGCCAACCCTGGCGGATGGACGATCTCCCGACGCTGGCACGCTTCTGGCTCTTACGCCCAGGCAAGGAGATTGGTTCATGCCAGCAACAAGAAGCCGTGCTCTTTCGCTCGTGCAACCGTCGCGCAGTCGCCAGAAGGTGCTCACAGCGCGCGAAAAGGCAGAGCTGCAAGAAACCGTCCTCGCCGACGTAACCCTTGACTGTGTTGACTTCGCCCGCGCCGACCTACGCGATTCACGTTTTGAACGCGTCTGCTTTCGCGGCAGCGATTTTTGTGCTGCCAATCTTGTGCGCGCGTGGTTTGTGGGTTGCGATCTGACCGGCGTGGATTTCACAGGGGCGCGCCTGGGAAACAACTTTCTGGCCCCGCCGTCTTCGCCCGACGTGGTGATGGCCCGCCTGCATCGCTTGCTCGAACGGGGCGCGGCCGTCGACAACGCAAACGCCACGATGTCATCGAGTGTCGAACATCTGGGCGTGGTGGGCAGGTCCGCGGCCATGGCCAAGGTCTTCGCGACCATCGAAAAGATCTCGCGCTACAAAGCCAACGTGTTGCTGCTCGGGGAGAGCGGCAGCGGCAAAGAATTGATCGCGCGCGCCCTGCACGCCCGGGGTCCGCGGCGCCGGCATTTGTTCGTGCCCATCAATTGCGCAACCCTGGGCCGCGACCTGCTGGAAAATGAACTAAGGACACCTTCTTGGTGGTTTCTCCCGCCGAACCCTGATACTCTTGGTCAGCGCTTGGGGAAGAGATCATCGAGCAAGTCGGTGAATGCCTGGAACGAGCGCGTGTCGGCCTTTTCGTCGTAGGCCGCGCCGGTCTTGACGTCCGAGCCCGCGCTCACGTCGGTGAAGCTGTGCACCGCCCCGCCATAGACCGTCATCTGCCAGTCCACGCCGTGCGAACGCATCTCGTTCTGGAAGGCGGCGATGTCCGATGCCTTGACGTAGGGATCGTCCGCGCCCTGCAACACAACGACCCTGGCCTTGATGTTCTTGCCATCGGCGGGATTGGGACTGTCGAGTCCGCCGTGAAAACTGACCACGGCTTTCACGTCGGCGCCCGCGCGCGCCAGCTCGATCGCGCCGGTGCCGCCGAAGCAGTAGCCAACCGCGATGACGGCGCTGCCGTCGACCGCTTTCTGCTCGCGCAAGACTTCCAAGCCGCGCAGCAGGCGCTCGCGGAAGAGCTTGCGGTCACTCTTGTACTTGCCTGCCAGGGCCATGGCCTCTTTCGCGGCGACGGCGCGCACACCCTTGCCATAGACGTCGACGGCGAACACAGCAACACCCAGCTTGGCCACGCGCTCCGCCTGCTTCTTGGTCTCGTCGGAAATCCCCAGCCAGTTGTGCACCATCAGCACCCCGGGAATCTTGCCCTTGCTGGTCTGGGGATAGACGAACAGACCCTCGAAGGTGTCCGTGCCGATCTTGTAATCCACGGTCTTGCTCTTGACCGCCACCGTTCCAGCTGATGCCAGGGACGTCGCCGCTGCCACAATCCCAACCGTGAGCGTCGCTGCGATAGTCGTCATCTGTTCTCCTCCGCCGTGTAACTAGGTAGATGCCACGAGCCTGGTTGCGGTGACAGATCGTCTAGCCCAGTCGCACCGGCTGGGGCGTTTCCAGTAGCTCCGACAGGACTCGCTCCAGCGTGTCCACGCTCGGTGGTTTCGCCAGATGGTGCTGGAAGCCAGCCGCAGCGGCTTTCTCCAGGTCCTCGGGCAAAGCGTAGCCGCTCAAGGCCACCAAGAAGGTGGCCCGCAAGGCCGGGTCTTGCCGAACCGCCCGCGCCACTTCGTAGCCGTCCATGCCCGGCAACCCGATATCGCAAAGAACCACGTCGGGACGGAATGAGCGAGCCTTGTCCAGTCCGTCGGGCCCGCTGTGCGCCACCTCCACTTCATGCGTGCCCAGTTCCAGCGCCTCACGCAGACTTTCCGCTGCGTCGAGATTGTCCTCGATAATAAGAACGCGCCGGCAGATTCGCGGGCCTCGCACGCGCCCGGCCGGCCTTGCCAGCACGGCTTCGGCATCGAGCGGCAGGCGCACGACGAAGGCTGCGCCCTTGCCAAGCCCTTCGCTTTGCGCCTGGATGCTGCCCCCGTGCATCTCGACCAAACCTTTGATCAAGGCCAATCCCAGGCCTAGCCCGCCCTTGCTGCGGTCCAGAGACTGATCGGCTTGCATGAAGGGCTGAAACAGGGTTGCCACCGTTTCTGGCGCCATGCCCACGCCGTTGTCCACCACGCGAACCACGGCATCGGCGGCCTCGGTCGCGACGGAAATGTGGGCGTGTCCTCCGCGGGGAGTGAACTTCGCGGCGTTGTGCAGAAGGTTCCCCACCATCTGCGCCACCCGGGTGGCGTCGGCATTGACCGGCACCGCGGCCGGCGCCAGTTCACAGGTGAGCTGCACCTCGTTGCGCTCGAAGAAGGTCCGGTTGTCCTCGGCGGCACGATGCACGACCTGATTGAGGTCCAGTCGCTGCTTTTGCAGGCGAATTTTGTTGCGCGTGATGCGGGTGACATCGAGCAGGTCGTCGACCAGGTTGGTCAGGTGCGTGGCCTGCCGATCGATCACGCCCAAGGCCCGGCGGGCCTGTTCCCCACCGGGAGTGGCGCGGTTGAGAATGTACAGGCTGTTCCTGATGGGAGCCAGGGGGTTGCGCAGCTCGTGCGAGAGAACCGCCAAAAACTCATTCTTGCGGCGATCCGCCTCGAGCAACTGCGCATTGGCCTCGATGAGCAACTGCTTCTGGCGATAAAGCTGCAAGAACACGTTGACCTTGCTGGCCAGGATGCGCGGATCGAGCGGCTTGACCAGGAAGTCCACCGCGCCTGATTCGTAGCCCTGGAACACGCGATCCTGGTCGTGCAGCCCGGCCGTCACGAAGATGATAGGGATCTCGCGCGTGCGCTCCACGTTGCGCATCAGCTCGGCAAGGTCGAAGCCGTCCAGTTCGGGCATCTGCACGTCGATGAGGGCCAGCGCCACCTCGTGATCGAGCAGCAGTTCAAGGGCGCGCTTGCCCGATTCGGCCTTGAGGATCTGAGCGTCGCTGGGGCGAAGCAAGGCCTCGAGCGCCAGGAGATTTTCCGGGCGGTCGTCAACCAGCAGGAGTTTGGCTTGATCGCTCATCCTCGGCCTTGATTCATTCAAGTCTGCCATACCTGCTGCACCCACTGGGAAATTCCCCGGGCGGACAACACGGGAGCGTCTGGGCAAAGCGCGACTGCGGCTTCAGGCATCGCCCGCTGAGCCGCTTCGTCAGGCTCCTGGATGGCCACCAGACCGCCGGCTTTTTGGATGGCGAGCAGCCCTCTCGCGCCGTCGGAGCTGGCGCCCGAAACCAGCACCGCCGCGCAACGCTCGCCAAAAACATCGGCGGCCGACTGGAAAAGCACGTCGAGGGACGGACGCGAGAAATTCACCGGGGCATCGACCGACAGAGCAAAGACCGGCCCAGGGTCGATGAGCAGGTGATAGTCAGGCGGCGCCAGGTACACCGTCGCTGGCGCCAGGGGCTCCTTGTCCAGCGGCTCGCGCAGCGCCAGCTGGCACTTTCCGCGCAAGGCCCCAGGCAAAGCGCTGGGCCTTTGCCTGGGAATATGAATGACCACGACGATGGGCGTGGCGAAATTACAGGGGAGCGCCCCAAGCACGAGGGAGACAACCTCGATCGCTCCGGCGGAGCCGCCGATGAGAATGGCATCCGGTGCCGGCCGTGCTGATGTGCGTGCCCCCATCATTGCCTCTGGTAGATTTTCTCCTCGCGCACGAATTCCGCGAACTCGGCGGCGTGGACCGAGAAAGAAAGCGTCTCTTGCGAGCCCAGGCCGAGAAAGCCTTTGCGGGAAAGCGAGTCCCGGAACAGGGCGACCGCGCGGTCCTGCAACACGCGGTCGAAGTAGATGAGAACGTTGCGACAGCTCACCAGCTGAACCTCGGCGAAGACACTATCGGTGGCGAGACTGTGGTCGGAGAAGAGCACGCCCTGGCGCAGGCTCTTGTCGAAAACCGCGGCGTTGTATCCGGCTGTGAAGTAGTCGGCGAGCGAGGCGCGACCGCCGGCCTCGCCATAGGCTTTGCTGAAACCGGCAATGCGGTCGAGCGTGTAGATGCCGGCCTCGGCCTTGTGCAGGGCCTCGGGGTTGATGTCGGTCGCGTACATCAGCGTGCGATCGAGAAGGCCTTCTTCGCGCAGCAGGATGGCCAGCGAATAGACTTCTTCGCCGGTGGAGCAGCCCGGAATCCAAATCTTGAGCGAGGGATAGGTGCGCAGGTAGGGTACGACCTTTTCGCGCAGGCTCCGATAAAAACTGGGGTCGCGGAACATCTCGCTCACCTGCACGGTCAGATGCGCCAGCAGCCCGCGCATGACCTCAGGCTCGCGCAGCACGCGCTCTTGCAGGGCCGAAAGCGAGCGGCAATCAAAATGTTCCATCGCCTGTTCCAGGCGGCGCTTGAGCGACGAGGTGGCGTAGCGTCGAAAATCGTAGCTGTACTTGAGGTGGATGGCCTCGAGCAACAGCGGCAGTTCGATATCGAACTCTCCAGCCAAGGTCACGCCTCTACTTGGGGATCCAGACTTTGATGAGCGAGAGCAGCTTGTCCACGTCGAGGGGCTTGGCGATGTAGTCGTCAGCGCCGGCGCGCAAGCACTCCTCGCGATCGTTGGGCATCGCCTTGGCGGTCAAGGCAATGATCGGGCAGTCGCTTCCACTCGGACTTCTTGCGGATCTCGCTCGTGGCCGTCAGCCCGTCCATCTCGGGCATCATGATGTCCATCAGCACCAGATCCACGGCGACACCGCCCGGGGCCGCCGCGCTTTCCAGGGCGGCCAGCGCTTCCTTGCCGTTGCGAGCGAAACGCAACTTGGCGCCCTTGCTTTCCAGCAGGCTGGCCAACGCGAACACATTGCGGGCGTCGTCGTCGACCACCAGGATGTGCTTGCCCTCGAGCGCGGCCTCGCGGTTGCGCACCTCGCGCAGAATGCGCTGCTGCTCCGCCGGGAGACTGACCTCCACCTGGTGCAGAAACAGCGTCACCTCGTCGAGCAGGCGCTCAGGCGATTTTGCGCCCTTGATGATGATGGAGCTGGCGTAGCGACGCAGCCGTTCCTCCTGCTCGCGTTCCAGCGAGCGGCCGGTGTAGACAATGACCGGGGGAAACGAGAAGGCCTCGCCGGCCGCCATCTTGTCCAGCACGTCGTAGCCCGACATGTCCGGCAGGGTGAGGTCGAGCACCATGCAGTCGAATGTGCGCTGTCTGATCTGCTGCAGGGCTTCGGCGCCGCTGGCCACAGAAACGATGCTCACGTTCTCGGCTTGCAGAAGCTGAACGATGCCCTCGCGCTGGGCCGCGACGTCCTCGACCACCAGCACATGGCGCAGCTTCTGCGTGAGCCGCTGCTCCAGTTTCTGGATGGCCTCGATGATCTGCTCGCGCTTGACCGGCTTGACGGCGTAGCCCACGGCCCCCATTTCGAGGGCCTGCTGCGTGTGCTCCGTCGCGGAGACCACGTGCACCGGGATGGGACGCGTGCCGGGGTTGCGCTTCAGGCTCTCCAGAACCGTGAGCCCAGAATCGTCAGGCAGGTTAATGTCGAGCAACACGGCGCTGGGCATGAACTGCTCTGCCAAGCGAAGGCCCTCGGCCGCAGTGGTCGCTACCAGGGCGCGAAAGTGCTGCTCGTGCAGCAGATCGCGCAGGATGCACGCGAATGCGTGATCGTCCTCGACGACCAGGATGGACCGCTCGTTGGGCTGAAGGTTTTGGCGGTCGTCTTCGACGGCCCCTGCCGGCAGCGACTCGGGACGCGCTTTCTGGCTGGGCGACACCCGCCCTGGCGCGGGAAGCGGGGCGGCCGGCGCGCGCGTTCGCTGTGCCACGGTCGGGGAGCCGGCACCGGCCGTGGCCTCGATCACACGCGGGATGGTGAGCGTGAAGGTACTTCCCTTGGCCGGGACGCTTTCGACCGAGATGTCGCCGCCCAGGCGTCGCGCCAGCTCGCGCGAAATGGTGAGGCCCAGGCCGGTGCCGCCGTAGCTGCGGTTGGTGGTGCCGTTGGCCTGGCGAAAGGCTTCGAAGATTATCTGCTGTTGATCCGTCGCGATGCCGATGCCGCTGTCGCTCACCGACAACGACACGCACCCGCCGGGAGCATCCGATACCCGCAGGCCCACCGAGCCAGCCTCGGTGAATTTGAAGGCATTGGAAAGCAGGTTGCGCAGGATCTGTTGGATGCGCAGTCCGTCGCTGGTGATGGAAGCGGGTGCCCCCGGCGCCAGCGACACTTCGAAGGACAGGTGCCGTTCAGCTGCGACCGGCTGGAAGGTGCGCCTGATGGATGCGATGATCCGCGGCAGTTCTACCGCCTCGACCTGAAGCTCCATTCGCCCGGCCTCGATGCGCGACAGATCGAGAATGTCGTTGATGAGCACCAGCAGATCGTTGCCCGAGGAGTAGATGGTGGTCGCGTACTTAACTTGCTCAGGCGTGAGGGTGCCGTCCTTGTTGTCGGCCAGCAGCTTGGCCAAGATGAGAGCGCTGTTGAGCGGCGTACGCAGCTCGTGGCTCATGTTGGCGAGAAACTCGGACTTGTACTGGTTGGCCCGGGTCAGCTCGTCGGCCTTGTCGACCAAGGCCACCTGCGCGCGCGACAGGTCGTCGCGCTGCCGTTCCAGGGCCTGCGTCTGCTCCTCGAGCTGGGTGTTGGTTTGCTCCAGCTCCTCCTGCTGAGCCTCAAGCCGCGCCTGTGACTCGCGCAAGGCGCGGCTCTGCTCTTCCAGCTCCTCGTTGATGACTCGCAGCTCTTCCTGCTGGGTCTGCAGCTTGCTGGCCTGTCGCTCCGTCGCTTCGAGGAGCGACTGGCGCTGCGCTCGGTAGCGGGCCGAGCGTAGCGAGATGCCGGCCATCTCGGCCACGGTTTCCAGAAACTCGATGGCAGCCGCGCCAGGCGTTTCAAGAAAGCCCAGCTCGATGACGCCGATGGTGCGGCCCTCGCCCGAAAGCGGTGCGACCAGCAGGTGCCGCGGCAGCGACTCGCCCGTGGCGGTGACGATGCGGACATGTTCCCCGGACAGGTTGGAAAGTGCGGCCAGTTTCCCCTCGATCGCCACCCGACCCACCCAGCCCTCGCCCGGCTGAAAGGCAGCCGGTGGCGTACCCGGGCCGCTGCTGGCGCAGGCAAAAGTTGCTGCGCGCTCTGCTGTCTTCGACTCCGTGATCATGTAAAGCACGCCGACCTTGGCTCCCAAGTACTTCGCGATGAAGGAAAGGATCTTCGAGGCCGTCGTCTCGTCGCTGAGCTCCCCGCGCACTTCACCGGCCAGCTCGGCTTGCCCGCGCATGATCCACGCCTGCTGGCGCAGCGCCGCAGCCTTGGCGTTTGCTTCGTCAAGAGCCTTGCGCAAGGCACCGCAGAAGATGGCCACCACCACGCCCGAGATCAGCGACAGAGAGGTGGCGATGAGTGCCGAGCCGTGCAACGTGAAGTGGCCAAAAGGCCGGATAAAGAAGAAGTTGCCCGTCAGTGCCGTGAGCAGCGCGGCCAGCAGACCCGGCCCGCGGCCTCCGTAGACGGAGGTGACTGCAATGCCAGCAAAGAACAGAACGAACGGCGCGATATCCTGCTGGGGCACAGCGAAACGCTGGATGAAAGCTACTGCCGCAATAGCCAAAACCGCGAGCCCATAGCGCACAGGTGCTGAGTGCCACACTGTGCGCGTCACATTCGTCACCGGGCCGGCGCCCCCAATGATTGCAGCCGCCCGATCCGGAAGTTCAGAGCCCGACATGAGTCTTTCGCAAGAGCTGGCCATCGTGGCCAAGGCAGTTGGGCTTGTCAACGATCCTCATGCTAGCGGTGAGGCGCATCCGTGGTTCGGGTTCACCGACCATCCATAGATGCACCACGAGGCGAACTCCTTTCAAGAATTCGCAGCGCCACCGCCCACACAAAAAAAAACCCCTGCACAGTGGCGGAGAGTTCCCCGGGGCCCAACCAAACGCGACCACCCTACACCCCCAAGGTACTCACTCCGCCACAATGCCGAGGCTTTCCCCCACCCTGCACAGCACCTGGCCCCTGCGCCACCAACGCCGCCCATCCTGAACCCTCGCCTGCCCGCGCCTCCACGCACCCGGCTCCCTGGCAGATCCCTCTGTATCCCGTGCCGCTTCCCTATGCGCCCTCGTACATACAATCCCCGTGCCACCGCGGGCGGATGGCTACGGCCAGGGATCTCGGGCAGGGAATACCAATTCCCGTTACGGGATGGTAATTTTCCCATGAACCACGGCACGGAACGCGGACGTCGTCACCGGCCGGCGCCCGCCACGTTTCCGCGCAAAATCCTCGCAACGCTCTGCTCTGATGGGACGAGGCCTGACTTTCCTTGGAAGGTTCTCAACGCTTGGCGCCCTTGAACAAGAGATGCAGTCTATGTGTGAATATCGCGCAAGATTGACTTTGGCCTTTGGCTGCTCGCTGGGCGCCGTGATGGTGGCGCCGAGTGCGCAAGCGGGTACGACGACCACGCTCACGAACTTCGGTTCCAACCCCAAGAACCTCCCGATGTACCTCTACACGCCGACAAATGTCGGCGCGAAGCCACCCCTCTTGCTCCATCTTCACGCCTGTCATGCCGCAAACGGCGGCCAGAGCATGTGCAGCTCGGGAAATTCATTCGCACAACAGGCTGACCAATACGGCTTCCTCATGGTCTGTCCGTCGGCGGTGAGCAGCGACCAGTGCTGGGACGTCCATTCGACCGCGGATCTGACCCACGACGGAACGGGCAGCGATGCCGAGGGAATGATGTCGGCGATCAACTACGTCATTGCCAACAAGAACGCGGACGCCAATCGGGTCTATGTGTCCGGCTATTCCTCGGGCGGCATGATGACCCAGGCTTTGATTGGTGACTATCCCGACGTGTTCAAGGCCGGCGCGGCGTTTGCTGGCGTGCCCTTTGGTTGTTTTGCCCAGGGCAATATCGACAGCCTGGGCTGGAGCTCGACCTGTGCCGATGGCCAAGTGACCATGACCGGGGCGCAATGGGGCGATCTGGTGCGTGCCGCCTATCCTGGATACACCGGCCCGCGTCCGCGTATCCAGCTATGGCACGGATCCGTAGATACCACCGTCGCCTTTCACAACTTCGGGGAAGCAATCAAACAGTGGACCAACGTGCTCGGCGTGAGCGAGACACCAACCTCAACCGAGAACGATGCCCTGCAAACTGGCTGGATCAGAACCCGTTATGCCGACAGTGCGGGAGTGGTGCAGGTCGAGGCCATTCAGGAAACCGGAAAAGGGCACGGCGATCTTTCTGTCGATCCCGAAGCCGGCGAGGCCATTCATTTCCTTGGGCTCGACAGCAACAATCCTGTTCCCGACGGCGGCACCGTCACCGTGAAGGACAGCAGCGTGGCCGACACCGCGTCTCCCGATGCCTTCGTCAGGATGGACTTGGCGGCAGGCACGGGTGGAACCACGGGCACTGGCGGCAGCAAGGCGACAGGTGGAGCCGGAGCTACCGGCGGGGTCACGACCTCGGGTGGGGCGGTTGCCATGGCTGGCGCGACGGCCTCGGCCGGAGCGGCGGCCACAGGCGGAGCCAAGGCCGCAGGCGGAACTACGGCCGCCGGTGGAACCACGATTTCCGGTGGGGCGGGTGCCACCGCAGGCGTGATGGCCACTGCTGGAACGGTCACGGGTGGCGTGATTGCTTCCGCTGGCGTTTCGGCCGCAGGCGGCGCGATCCAGACTGGTGGCTCGCCCAGCACGGGCGGGATGGCCACAGGGGGCAATGCCAATACTGGCGACGCGGCCACCGGAGGCAAGCAGTGCCAGTTCGTCGGCAGCGTCTCCCGCCAAGGGAGGCTCGTCTGGCTGCTCGTTCGCCAGCGGCGGCCCGAACCGCTTCTCACCACCTGTTGTCTTGCTCGTTCTGGGCATCCTCGTGGTCGGCCGGCGCCGACGCGCCCGCAGGTGAATCATCTCATCGACCAGCCTCTACTTCCCCATAATATCCAAGTTAAGGTCGTGCAGGCTTGCTGCCAGTTCGCATCGAGTCCGAGCACGCCCTGCCCGACGCCCACGCCGTAGGGCCGTTCGCGAAAAAAAAGTCTGAAGTGCGATCGAGACCCGATTCTGTGCTACTGGAACAAGAGCGGGCGCGCGGCCGGCTCGCTTGGAACCACTCATGAACAGGGAATCGAGCAGCCCATGGGTTGGTTGAGTCTGCTCGCTCTGGCCGTGGCCTTGGCCATGGACGCCTTCGCCGTGGCCATCGTGACCGGGCTCACATTGAAACTTCTGACGAGGAGGCACATCTTCCGCCTGGCGTTTCACTTCGGCCTGTTCCAGGCCCTGATGCCGGTGATTGGGTGGGCGGCCGGCACCCTGGTGCGCAAGTACATCGCCGCGTTCGACCACTGGGTGGCGTTTGCTCTCCTGGCCTTTGTCGGCGGCAAGATGGTCTGGGGCGCCCTGCATGGCGAAGAGGATGGCAAGGCCCCTTCCGACCCGACCACTGGCTGGCAACTGCTGCTCTTGTCCGTGGCGACCAGCATCGACGCCCTGGCGGTCGGCCTTTCCCTGGCAATGATCGATGCGCCGATCGTCATTCCGGCTGTGGTTATCGGCCTTGTGGCCGCAGCCTTCACTGCCAGCGGCATGGTGCTCGGTCGCCGTATCGGATCGATTTGGGGCAAGCGTGTGGAGGTGTTCGGCGGCCTGATTTTGATCGGCATCGGCGTCAAGATCCTCATGGAGCATTTGCTGGCCTGAGCCCCGACTTCCGAGCCGCGCCCGTTCTTGGGTCCGTGAGCGCGGCGTGCGCCACTGATTCAACGCTACTGGTTCACAATGACCAGCTTGCACTTGTCGGTGCACAGATCGCCGCCGTTGGCGCTGCCTAGGTCGCACTCCTCGCCTTGCGCCGTGTCCACCACGCCGTCGCCGCAATAGTGGGTCGTGGTGCATCCCAGGGTGCACCCGCTGCCGCCATACTGAGTGCCGTTCTTCGGACCGTCGTCGCACTCTTCCGGCCCGTTCACGATGCCGTCGCCACAGAAACCTCCCCAGGTGCACTTGGTCGTGCAGCCGCCGTAGGTATTGTCATCGTTGGGGCCCGAGCAGCCCGCGGGAAGCGGCCCGGTTCCCGTGCCGCAGTCGCATTCCTCGTCGGCCACAGTCACCCCGTCCCCGCACTTGGGCGTGCAATCGCTGGGAGCCGCATTGAACCCGCTGAGGGTCAGCTTGTAGGACGAGCAGGTGGTCTGGCGTTCGGTTTGAAAAACCGCGATCTGGTACACGTTGCCCGACTGCATTCCGAGCTTGGTGGCGGTGGCGGCGTTCAGCGTGACAGAGCCTTCCACCGGGGTGTGAATACCGCCCAGGTCGACCGCCAGCTTGTTGTTGATGAAAACCCAGACATCGTCGTCGCCCACGAAATCCAGGGTGTAGCTCTGGGTGGAATCGTACTTGAACCAGTAGCGGAATTCCCCCGTGAAACTGAAGTTGTGCATAACCTTGTTGCCTTTGGCATCGACATCCCAGGGCCAGGTGCCGCTGGCGTCGTACAGACCTAACGGGACTGATGGGACTTGGGCGGCTTCCAATTCGGCCGCGGAGAACGGATCGTTGTCAATCGGGAAGAAGAGCGGGTTGCCATCGACCTTGGCCACGATGTACTCGGCCGTGTAAGTTCCGCCACTGTTGGCCGAGCAACTGCCTGGCAGCTGTGTGTAGCCCTGCGCTTCCAACTTCTGGCAGTCGGTCTGGCCACCTGTCGGATTCGTTGGCGATTGCTGATAGAGGAAACTGCAGGGAATGGCCTTGCCGTTGGCATCCAGGAGTTCTTGTCCGACCGAGCCGCACCAGTTGGCTGGAGTCGTGACATTCCACTGTTCTCCATTGGGCCCGTAGCGGTTCACGTAGTTTCCATCCGCGTTCTTCCACAGGGCCAGCTTCGAGGCCGTCGCATGGTTCACGCCCGCCGTGGTGCGATACCACTCGGCAAAAGTGGTCGTGCTCGCGATGTGAGCCGTAGCCAACCCGGAGAAGACCGGCTTTCCGTCCTGGTCGAGGTCAGAGTTGACTTCGCCAAGGGTCGCGACGTTCTGGCCATCGACTCCGGCCTCGAAATCGCTGGGGTTGTGGAACTTGAAGTCGCGGTAGATGACCGGAACCATCATCGTGTCGCCCAGGGTCGGCTGGGTGCAGGTCCAGCCGGGCTCGACCTGGCAGGTCTTGGAGCAGCCATCGCCATTGGCCTGATTGCCGTCGTCACATGCCTCGTTGAGCACGATGCCATCGCCGCATTTCGAGGTGCACGGGGGATTGCTGCAGTCGGGCTCGATCTGGCAATCCTCCGAACAGCCGTCGAACGGCATGGTGTTGCCGTCGTCGCAGCCTTCAGCCCCTTCGACCTTGCCGTCCCCGCAGACGGTTGGGGTACAGACGCTCTTTTGGCCTGAGCCGCCGGTGCACTTGTAGCCGATTTCCAGCTTACAGGTGGCCGAGCAGCCGTCGCCGCTGACCGTGTTGCCGTCATCGCAGCCCTCGCCCGCGGTGACCACGCCGTCACCACAGGCCGGACTGCACGGCTTGCCCGGAACCCGACACTGCCAGCCCGGTTCGACGGTCTTGCAGTCGGCCGAGCAGCCGTCGCCGCTGACCGTGTTCCCGTCGTCGCAGACTTCGTCGGAGGTCAGGATGCCGTTCCCGCACTTGGCAAGGTTCTCGCACTTCTGTCCGGGGGTGGGACAGTTCCAGTTCGCCTCGGTCTGGCATATGCTATTGCAGCCGTCGCCGCTCGCGGTGTTTCCGTCGTCGCAGTTCTCGCCCTGGCTGGTGTCGATCACGCTGTTGCCGCACAACTTGCCAGTCACCGGCGGCCCTGCGTCGCGCGGCGCGGGTGGCTGGGTGCTGATGATGGTTGGTCCTGAACCGCCGCCACCATTGGGACCGCCGCCTTGTCCGCCGCTTGCGGGGCCACTTCCGGGAGGCGTGGCCCCGCTAACGCTGGCAGGCGAACAGGCAGGTGCGCTGAACACTGCCATCGCGCCGAAAAGGAGGACAACGCTCTTGCCTGGGCCGCAAGCGATGCGGCTTGAGATTGTGATGCACGGCATGGGGACGCACCTCATCGAGGGAGTGCCGGACGGCCGGCTACATATTATCTGAGTGTAGCAATATGCCGCGGGACTGGCAGGCCAAATACTTGGCGCAGGCGCCCATGGTTTTATCCGTGGACACCCCCACGCCCGGTCACTTTCCGCTGTCTCTGAGCCGTTTCGCGTCGGCAAACGACTGATCGGCCAGGGCCTGCTGGCCTAGCTTGGCCGCTAAATCGCCGATGTTCTGCCGCACCCACCAACGACCTGGGTATAGCCTGTCGATCTCCTGGAAGTACTGGATGCCGGCCTGATAGCGGTTGGGGCGCTCCCAGAACGGCATGGCCATGAACACGATCTGCTGTTCGGTCTGCTGCGCGTCGAGGTTTCGGCAGCGGATGGTGTAGTCGACGCCGGCCGTCCAGTCGCCCAGTCCGGCCGACGCGGTCGCCATGCCCTTGTAGATGGCGAACAGCTCCCGGCTCAGCGGGATGCTCTTTTCAAAGTCCCGCAGCGCCGCCGCATAGTCCTTTCGGCTGAGGAAGTACTCGCCGCGATAGACCAGTGCCTGGGCCGAGTACTGCTCGACCTGGACTGCGCGGTCAAAGTGATAGCGGGCCTGGTCCCAGTTGCCCTGCTGCTGGTAAACCAGGCCCATGTTGATGTGGATGATGTGCCAGTTGGGAGCTAACTCCAGCGCCAGCCGATAGTACTTGAGCGCCTCGTCGTATTGCCCGCGGCGCATGAAGGTCAGCCCGTAATTGACATACGCGCGCGACGAGGGTGCCTTTTGAATGATGTCGCGGTAATAGACTTCTTCATTGGCGAAAACGCGGTTGCGCTGGAAGGTCAGAAGAAAGAACGCGGCCGCCAACACGATCAGACCGGTGGAGGCAAACGCGCGCACGGCCGTGTTCGACCGGGCGATGCGGAACACAAAAAGCGACGTGGGGATGATCCAGGACAGCGACAGGACGGCCAGCGGCAGGTAGGGCCGGTGCTCGTTCACCATCTCGGCCAGCGGCATGATCGAAGACGTGGGCGAGATGATGGCCAGCGCCGAGGCTGCGGCAAACGCAATATACCCGTAGCGCGGGTATGCCCAGGTGATGAGCCCAGCCGCCAGCACCCATCCGGCGATGGCCAGCAACACCTCAGGCGCCAGCAGGGAACGGAACACCGGGTAGGTCAAATCGTCGGCCACCAGATGCACCGGCGCGAACCAGCTCAGTACGTAGTGCCACCACGCCGTGGTCTGTGTGTAGAGATACACGGCCGAGGTCATATCGGCGGCGTGCCGGGCCGCCTGCTGGTAGCCGGTCATGGCGTGCCAATAGCAGAGAAGATAGACGACGGTGATCGCGACGAAGACCCACAGGCGTTTCAAGGTGGCGCGGTTGAAGGTGGCCGCGATGTCGCGCAGCAGGCCGCCGTGCCCGACATCCGCGTTGCTGCCCGCCCGCCTTCGCGCCGTCTGCACGACATCGTAGAAGAAGTACACGGCCAGAGCGCCGATGGCTTCGATCTTCGTGAACAGCGCGAGCGCGTAGAGGATCGCCGCAGCGACCGGGAAGTGCGCAGGCGAATCGTGATGCCGGGGCCGCGTGTACAGCACCAGCGAGGGCAGAAGAAACGCAGCGGTGAGCAGCGACGAACGGGCCGAGAGGTAGTTGATCACGCCCGAGGTCGTCGGGTGCACGGCAAACAGCAGCGCCGCGATCAGGGGAATGCTGGTCCGCTCGGCAAACGGCAAGTCAGGATGAAACTGCTGCAGGATGCGACGGCAAAGGAAGTACAAGCCCAGCACGCACACCAGGTGCAGAAGGATCTGGGTCAGGTGCCACGACCAGGTGTCGTATCCGCTGATGGCATAGTTAAGGGCGTGGGTGACCTGCAGCACTGGCCGGTAGTCGGCGTTGGCCGGCAGGCTGGTGAGGGTGCGGCCGTCGAGAAAATACTGCGGGATGAACTTCAGACTACGGACATAAGAGTTTTCCAGCAGCACGTGACCGCAATCGAGCGGATAATCGTGCCGGTAGTTGTTGGAGAACACAGCGAATACCGCCGCGGTCAGCGCGGCGGCGTGCAGCGGAGTGTAGAATCGGAGGTAGAAGTTCTTCATCGGAACCGGGAGCAATAAGAGCACGCGCGACGGATTTGACAAACTAGTCTTCGCTCACAACGTCGCCTTCTCCTTGATGAACACCCACAATGAACCCAAGCCGGCGGCTTTGGGGTCTATTGTGCTCCAGTTGTCGGGCAAGCGGGGTGGGGCCCACTGGAACAACCAACGGGCGTCGGCGGGCGACAGGTTCACGCAGCCGTGGGACGCGGGAAAGCCGAAACGATCGTGCCAGTAGGTCCCGTGCAGCGCCTCGTTCTTGTGAAAGTAGAGCACATAGGGAACACGGTCGACCCCGTAAGGGTCATCGGGCTCTCCGTGCATGTCGCTGTAGTCCATCTTGTGCTCGACGTGGTACAGGCCGGGGTGGGTCTCGCTCTCGTCGTGGTCCTTGCCGCTCGAGATCAGGGTCGCGTACACGGAGACATCGCCCTCGTAGGCGGTTAGGGTCTGCTGGCCGAGATCGACGAGGACCCATTTGGCACCGGCCGGAATCATCGGCGGACGGCTATGTCGCGTGATGATTCGGACCGCCTTCCTGGTCAACGGCCCGTTGTCCGTCGTGACGTTAGCCTTGTCGATTTCCCGCACCGGGACTCGGTCGTAGCGCTGTAATCCGATCTTCGCGGTCGCGCGCATGTTGCGCACCACGAACGCGAGCGGCAACTGGGGCTGCGGCTCACCCTGGAAAAGACTGGGCATGAGCATTTGCACGCGGCGCGCGGGCACGAATCCGCCCTCGACCCGTTCGAGCCATCCTCGCGCTCGCAGCTCGACATTGGGCAAGAAGGCCATCTCCCGGTTCTTCTGATTCCGCGCCAGGATGGGTCCGTCGGGCCGCGGCTGCTTGAATATGCGAAAGGCTGACTTGCCGATTCGTCCGTACCACGAGTTCTCTGCGGTCGGCGTGGTCGTGGCCTGAGTGGGCTGGGGGCTGAGCAGGGCAAGCTTGATGGCGCCGTCAGCGCCGAGCAGCGCCCATCCGTGTGGCGAGGCGCAATCGGGCTTGCATGCCGTGACCGTGACCGTGGCGCTCTCGCGCAGGGCTCCAATTTCTGGACTCTCTGCTTCGGGGTGCAATCGCACCCGCGCAAAGCGCGTCTTGACCGCTGCCGAGAACGGCGGGTTTCGAGCGTCAGCGCTCGCTCTCGCAGGAGGGCTCTCTTCACTGGCCAACGCTGCCCAGACGAAAATCGTCGACATCAAAACGCAGACCGCAAACATTGGGAATTCTCGCTTCCTTCTCATTGGGCGGATGGCCCTCAAGGAGGTGATGCACGATGTACATCGAACGTCTCACCCCAGGCAGCGACATCGCCACTAGGTGCTGCCCGCCGGAACAACCAACAGCCTGCGATCATCCAATAGGAACTGCGGCTGTTGCCATAGGTACTAACCACGATTCTCTCGGGACTTGACGGCCGCCGGCGCGATCCGGAGTCTCACCACGGAGAGCACGGAGGCCACAGAGGCCGGAAGGAAAGGGGTTCGGATGGTGAAATTCCGGGGCAAACCTGCGGGAAACGGTGTTTAGCACCTATGACGGCTGTTGCTGAGGGCGATCCGGCAGCGACGAGAGCAGTTCCTGCAAACCCTGCAGGCTGAGGGGCTTGGCGAGGTGTCTCTGGAAACCCGCCTCGGTCGCATGCTGCAGGTCCTCGGGCAGCGCGTAGCCGGTCACGGCGACAAGGAATGTGCGTTTGAGCGCTTCGTCGACCCGGAACGCGCGCGCCACATCGTAGCCATTCATCCCGGGAAGACCCACGTCACAAAGCACAACCTCAGGATGAAAGCTTCTCGCCAGGGCCAGCCCGCTGGGGCCATCATGCGCCACGGCGACCTGGTGCTCGTCCAACTCGAGCGCCTCGCGCAAGCTGTCGGCGGCGTCGATGTTGTCCTCGATGATCAGTACGCGTCGGCGGGTGATTGTGCTGCTGGTGGCGGTCGTCGCATCCGGTTCGGAGTCGATCTGATCGGCGGGAAGGCTCACCACGAACTCGGCTCCCTGGCCTGCTCCGTCGCTGTGTGCGCGAATGTGGCCACCGTGGAGCTTGACCAGCTCCTGGGCCAGTGCGAGCCCCAAACCAAGCCCTCCCTGGCTGCGATCGAGCGTCGATTCCCCTTGCATGAAGGGCTCGAACAAATGTGCGAGAGTCTCTTCGGTCATGCCGGCCCCGCTATCAGCCACGACAATGGTCGGCTTCTGCGTTGCCGGATCCGTGGAAACGCGCACCCGGGCCAGTCCGCCCTTGCCCGCGAACTTGGCCGCGTTCCCCAGCAGGTTGCCCACCACCTGGGCCAGCCGTGTCGGGTCGGCGTTTACGAACAGTGGCTCAGGCGCGAACTTGCTCTCGATCGCGACTCCATTCTCCTCGAAGAGCGAGCGATGGTCCTCGACGGTTCGACGAACCAGATCGTTCAGCTCCACCCGCCGCCGTTCAAGTCGGATCTTGCCTCGGCTGATGCGCGTGATGTCGAGCAGGTCGTCGACCAATCCGGTCAAGTGCTCGACCTGGCGATTGATCACGGCATTCGCGCGAGTCGCCTGTTCACTGCCTGGGACGGTTCGTCCCAGCACATACAGGCTGTTGCGTATGGGCGCGAGCGGGTTACGCAGTTCATGAGACAGCATGGCCATGAACTCGTTCTTGCGCCGGTCCGCTTCCCTCAGCTCGGCCTCGCTCTGGCGTAGGGCCTGCTCTGCCTGCTTGCGTTCGGTGATGTCGTGGAACACCTGCACCACGCCCAGCAAGGCCCCATCCTTGGTACGCAACGGCGTGCTGACCACGAGTTCGTCCCGGGCTCCTTCGGGGTAGTTCCGCCTCACTTCGGATTCCGTTCGGCTCGCACCTTCCGCCACCCGCACCAGCGGACAAACCTGCGTGTCGCATTCGCAGCAGGGAGAGACTTCGTGGCAGAGATGGCCAACCAGTTCGGCCGCCGGACGCCCAATCCGGCGTGCACGGGTCGCATTGACTCTCAGGATCTTGCCGTCGCAATTGAGAACCCACACGCCATCGCCGGCGGTCTCGAAGATCTGTTCCAGCTCGGCGTGCGCGCGCTCGAGCGCGCCTTCGGCTTGCCGCCTCACCGCCGATTCTTCCAGCAAACGGCTGTTGCTGGCCGCCAGCTCGGAAGTGCGCTGGTCGACGGTTACCTCGAGGCTCTTGCGGTGATCCCGCAGTTCCCTCTCGGTTTCTAGCCTCGCGACCACGTTTCCGAACAGGCTGCCCAGGGCGAGCAGGATCTCCAACTCCTCCTTCGAGAAGTCTCGCCGGGCGAGGCGTCCGACCACCGCCACGCCGGTGGTTCGCCGATCGCGAGGCAAGGGAAGCATGGCCAGCGCGCACGCCGGGACGGACAGGACCAGCGAGCCCAGAAATCCAGTCGCCAGCACCGATCGAATCTCATCGCGCGCCTGGCGAAGAACCTCAGCCACGGGGATCTCGCGCGTGAGCAGGCTGCGCACAACCACCGGCTCGCCACCTTCGTCGGCTTGCACGACCAGCACGAACTCGCAGCCAAAGAAACTGCTGATGGCCTGCGCCAGTTCCGCCCAGGCATCCTGCTCCGGAGACAGGTTGCTCAAGTACTGCGCGGCTCGCAGCACGGCGGTCAGGCGTTCGGATGCCACGCTCATGGCTCGACTCCCATGGGCGCCAGAAACAGGCTCTGCACGAACAGATCTTCGAACTCGGCGCACTGACCGAGGTTGAGAAGGCGCGCGCGCCCGCGCACGGCCTCGACAGCGCGCGCTCCCTCGCAGGAGGTCAGCACCATCTCACAGCCGGCGAGCGCGAGGTTGTCGTAGGTCTGGACGCGCTCGGGAGCAATCGCTGGCAGCAGGCCGATGGCCTGGGCGTTCGCCACGTCGAGCGACCGGCCGAACAGGCCCGTGGTGACAATGCGGCGCAGATCCTGGCATGCCACGTCCGCCCGCCGCGCCAGGAGTTGCACGCCCGCAGCGATGGCGGCCTTGGCTCGTTGGAAGACGTCAATGTCGCGCTTATAGAGAATGATCGCGCTGCCTTTCCCGCCCAGCGATAGCGCTCCTTCGGCTGCCCCGTCAACCAGATTGCCTCGACTCGACAGCACACAGGCCTGGCGCAGGCACGCGACCCAGTCGACCAGTCCCGAACCACACACCCCCGTCGGCTGGCCGCCGCCCATGACTTCGAAGTGAAGGGGCGTCCCTGCCCGCACACGAGAGATCGCACCCGTATCCGCCGGGACCGCGCAGCGCACGCCACTGCCTTCAAACGCTGGGCCACCGGCCGCGCTCGTCACCCAGAGCGTCTTGCCATCCCACAGTGCGATCTCGGTATTGGTCCCGAAATCGAGCAGCAGCGCAGGGACATCGCCCTGCAGCAGGTTTGCCGCCAGGACAGCGGCGAGGAGATCCGAGCCCACGAATCCGGCCAGAGGTTGCACCAGGTGCACCACCGCCTCGCAGCCGGCGCCGAGGCGCCAATTGAGCTGCCTTTGCGAGAGCCACGTGGCCGGAACCGCCCATGATTCAGGGTCCAGCAAACTGCCCTGCGATCCGTGGAGCAGAGACAGCATCGCCGTGTTTCCCACCGCAACGACAGTCGGCCGGGCCGCCACTTCGACCCTGTCGCTGACGACCATCTCGCGCAGGGCTTCGGCCACCG
Organism: uncultured delta proteobacterium; assembly: GCA_963758155.1. Lineage (GTDB taxonomy): Bacteria > Myxococcota_A > Polyangia > Fen-1088 > Fen-1088 > Fen-1137. Next base: position 211,449 of record CAVWUP010000010.1, on the reverse strand, counting down.
CGAGTTCCACGGCGTGCGCCAGATCGCGAGCCACCACCGGATCGCGGGCCGCTTGCAGCCGGGTCACCACATCCGAACCAAAACGCGACTGGGGGTTCAGCCCGCGTCGCGCCGCCAATCGCCCGCGACTTTCGTCGGCCCAGAATGCGAGGCCCAGATTGGTGGTGCCAACATCAATGGCAATTCTGGAAATTCGCGTCGAACCGCTCGCACCAGTGACGCTAGGGCGCGCGGGGCTGCAAAGCGCCTCGGGCGCAATGGGGCGCCATGCTGAACGGGGCGCAAGCTCCACGACCTCGATCTCCACCTCGCCCAAAGGCATTACCTGGCACGCAAGGCGCAGGCCGGCCTCGATGAGAGCAGGACCGAGATTCAGCTTCTCCTCCGAGGTCGGAGTCGACACCGGCCCCGACAAGATGCGGACCCGGCACAAACCACATGAGCCGTTGCCGTTGCAGGCGGTGCGCATCCGTAGCTCGGTGTCTTCCAAGAGCTGGCGAACGCTCGCTCCCGGTGTCGCCGGGATGATCTGCAATTGGTCCCCGAATCGGGCTCGTACGACGCCTGCCACGATCAGCTGCTGTGCCTCTTGGCTGAATCCACCAGAGCCTGCACGCACTCCGGCCGCGCCTCGATCGGAATCTCACATCCCGAAGAGAGGATGAAGCCCGCCTCTGCGCCGTCGAGCACCCGTCGACACGCCGCCGCTATTTCCTCCGGCTCGGAGTCGACAAACGCGAGCGGGCGAATGTTTCCGTCCAGGCAGAGCCGAGGAGCCGCTGCCCGCGCCCGCGTCGGATCCACGCAATAGTCGATATTGCCGATATCCACGCCGCAGTCTGGGTACAGCGGCAGGATGGGCTCAACCGGCCCGGCGATGTGCAGCCAAGTGGTGGGAGCCTTGCGCTTGAGCGCCTGGCTCAGCCGCCGCAGCCTCGGGGCCAACGACTCGCGGAAAAGTGCGGGCGGCACAACCGCCGGGGAAGCCGACGGATCGAAGACGACGCAGATGTGCGCTCCCGATTCCAGTTGCGCCTGCCCAAAGCTCACAGCCACATCCGCGGCGAAGTCCAGCAGCATCTCGAAGCCTTCTGGCTCGTCCACCGCCGCAAACAGGGCGCGCTCGGCCCCGAGAAGTTGGCAGGCCAGGGTCATTGGTCCCAGCACGCAACCCGCCACCAGCACGCGATCTTGCAGCTCTTGCCTGAGCAATCGAGCCGCTTCGAGAAGGACCGGCATGCGGCCGGCCTTTGTGGGATCGGGGACCGCAAGCTCGGCCACAGCAGACGGCCGATCGAGCACGTACTGTTCCACCGACGGGTAGCCGTCCTTGGGAAAGCGCAGACGCGAGCCCAGTGCCTCGGTCTCCACGTTGACGTCCAGCAAGGCGAAGACGGCATCGCCGCGATAGCGATCCAGAGCCGCCAACTGGCAGCGGGCCAGCACGGCTGCGTCAGTCAGATATTGGTCCAGAGACACGCCGGCGATTCGTGCGGCATGCCCGAAGATCTGCGGAATCACGGGAACCTGATCGCTGGGTTCAAAACGAACCGCTGCGAGAATGCGCTCGAGCCCGGTCATTGACTGACCCCGAGCCCTTCGAGAAAGTGGACGCAGTCGAAGGCGTCGCGAGCCACATAGTCGACGTTCAGCGCCTCGGCCGTGCACTGCTTGAGCGCGGCTCCGCCAGCCACGACCGCGACGTGCCCGAGCCCGCGCTCGCGCAGCAGTCCCCGCAGCTGGCGCACCAGAGGAACCACGGGACTGATGAGACCGCTCACCAGAACGGCGCAGGCCTGTTCCCGCGCGACCGCGGCGACCATATCAGCGACAGGGCAATCCTTGCCGCAATCGACGACCCGGAAGCCCTTGGTGGTGAGCACCATCCGGGTGATGTTCTTGCCCAGATCGTGGACGTCGCCCTGGGGCGTGGCGATCACCAGCGTGCCGCGCGTGCAAGGCCCTGAGCCTTCGGGAAACACTTCACGCGCAACCGCCATCGCCGCGCGCCCGGTGAGCATGATCTCGAGGAAGTTGAACTGCTCGCTGGTGCACTTGGCGCTCATGAGGTCCATGGCGGCTTCCAGTCCCTCGACCACCAGACGCTGCCCTTCGAGTCCTGGTGTCCGCAACCGGCGCGCTTCCGCGAGCGCGGCCTGTGAGTCTCCATCGAGCAGGTGCGCGACGAGCGTGCCCAGCGCGGCGTCCATGTGGTCCACGAAATATACTTTGTCTCGACGGCGGGGCAACCCGAGAACAGGGGCGGCCTTCTGCCAATGCAACCGCGCTCCCCTGACAGGCGGCCTGTCACGTGCTAGATCCCGCGCAGCGAACGTGGCGCGGAGAAGCTAGCTTGGGGAACTCAGGAGCGCAGTCATGACTTTGAGCAGACGCAAACTTGGCAGCCAGGGACTTGAGGTAACGGCGATTGGCCTTGGCTGCATGGGCATGAGCCAGTCCTATGGTCCGGCTCACGAGGGCGAATCGATCGCGACCCTTCATCGCGCTATCGAACTGGGCTGCAATTTCTTCGACACGGCCGAGGTCTATGGTCCGTTCACCAACGAGGAGCTACTCGGCCGCGCATTCAAGGGCCGACGCGACCAAGTGGTGATCGCCAGCAAGTTTGGCTTTCGTATCGAGAACGGAAAGCAAGTCGGCACCGAGAGAGATAGCCGGCCCGCGCACATCCGCGACGCCGTGGAGGGCTCATTGCGCCGGCTGGGCACCGACCATATCGACCTGCTTTACCAGCACCGCATCGATCCGGCGGTGCCCATCGAGGATGTGGCCGGCGAGGTGAGCAATTTGGTTCAGCATGGCAAAGTGCGATTCTTCGGTCTTTCCGAGGCTGGCGTGACCAACATCCGGCGCGCCCACGCTGTCCACCCGGTCACGGCACTGCAGAGCGAATACTCGCTGTGGGAACGCAATTTGGAGGCGGATATCATTCCGGTTCTGCGCGAGCTGGGCATCGGCCTGGTGCCCTTCAGTCCCCTGGGCCGGGGCTTTCTCACCGGCGAGGTGAAGCGTGCGGAAGAGTATCCGCAAGGTGATTTCCGGCGAAATGATCCTCGCTATCAGGGCACCAACTACGACGCCAACGTGAAGGCGGCGCAGATGGTGCGCGAAATCGCAGCGGCCAACCACGCGAAGCCTGGACAGATTGCGCTTGCCTGGCTGCTACACAAAGGCAACGACGTCGTGCCCATCCCCGGCACCAAGCGTCGCAAGTATCTGGAAGAGAATCTGGCGGCCGACTGCATCCAGCTCGATCCTGCGCAGATGAAGACCCTTGACGACGCCTCGGCGCCAGGAAAGTTCGCGGGCCGGCGCTACCCCGATTGGATGATGGCGACAATTGATCGATGATCCGTCGCTTCATCCAAAACGCGAAGAAATTGCACGCAAATAAGTTGAGCCACGAGCCCAGGCGAAGGGCCCACGGGCGGGCCGGAATGGATGCGGGACGGAGGCCGAGACTCGCGGGAGGGCGTACCCAAAACCGTGGCTCAATATTTTATATGGAGCAAGACCTGGCGCTCACCCATCTCTATCGCATCGCTCATCGCCACCATATCTATCTCGCCCCGATCGTGATTCACTCCTCGATGCGCGATTCGCCTCCTGCAATCTGAGGAGCTACACCACAATCCTCCGCCGAAGGCGTTGGATGGCGAAAGTGCCGGCCGCGGCGGTCACCACGACCAGGAAGGCGAAATCGGCGAGCAGCACCGGCGAGAAGCGGGACAGAATCAACGAGCGGGTCAGGCGGATGGCATGAGTGAGGGGCAAGATCTCGGCGACTGGACGAAGCGCGCGCGGCAGGCTGTCGAGGGGGAAAACCGTCCCGGAAAAGAAGAACATCGGGGACAGAAGACCCGTGAAGTAGAAGTTGAAGTGATTGATGTTCTGGACGAACGAGGTCACGACCAGCGACAGCGCGCCGAACATAGCCCCGGTCAGAAACCCAAGCGGCACGGCGAGCAGGCCCATGGGCAAGGGAATAGCGCCAAAGAGGGACATGACCAGCACGACACAGGCGCTGAAGAACAGGCCTTTGCTGGCTGCCCACAGAATTTCACCCACGAAGAGGTTGTTGATGGTGACCGGGGCGGCAACCATCCCGTCATAGGATTTCTGAAATTCCAATCGCACGAATGTGGCGAAGGTGCACTCGTACGATGCCGTGAACATAGAGGAGGTCACGGGCAAGGCCGTGGCGAGAAACACGATATAGGGGACGCTGTCCATCGACACGAGGTAGCGGCCCAACCCGAGCCCGATCCCCAGCAGGAAGATCACGGGCTCAAGGAAAGGGGGCAGGCCGTTGCTGATGAGGTTCTTGGTGTACACGCGCATGTGGCGGTGCCACACGCTGTACAGGCGCGCGCCCAGAGCCGGCGGGTGGATGTCATTGGCGGGCATCGAGTCTCCGGCCGGTGGCTTTGAGAAAGACGTCTTCCAGGGTGCTCGGGCGCAGATGGGTGTCGCCCGGCGGCAGCTGGTCGGCCACCGTCTTCAAAATATCGTAGTCACTCGCATACACGCGCACCGATTCGTCCGACTGCTCGATGCGCGCGGTCCCCGCTGGCAGGCGCTCGATCGCTTGGGGCGCGCGCGTGACATCCGTCAGTTCCAGAACATAGGGTTCGATGTGGTTCGCCAACAGCAGCTTGGGGTTGCCCCGCAACACCGCCTTGCCGTTTTCGATAATGAGGACGTCGTCGCACAGCTGGAACGCCTCTTCCATGTAGTGCGTGGTCAACATGATGGTGAGGCCGCCGCGTTTGAGCTGGCGCAGCTTGTCCCAGATGGTGTGGCGGACTTGCGGGTCGAGCCCCGTGGTCGGCTCGTCGAGGATGAGCAGACGCGGTTCATTAAGCAGGGCCCGCACGATGACCAGCCGGCGTTTCATGCCACCCGAGAGTTCGCGGATGCTGGCGCGGGCTTTCTCGCGCAACTCCATGAATTCGAGCAGCTCTGCCATGCGCGACTCGGCCCGCTTGGCCGGAATGCCGTAGAGCCTGGCGAACACGCGCAGGTTTTGTGTGACGTCCAGTTCTTCGTCCAGGTTGTCGTCTTGAGGAACCACGCCAGAGCGGCACTTGATCTCGAGCTCGTCGCGCTCGGGATCGAATCCAAACGCCGAAACGGTTCCGCGCGGATGGGCGTCGCGCTCGGCCTTGCGATAAATGAGGCGCATGATCGTGCTCTTGCCCGCGCCATTGCGGCCGAGCAAGCCAAAACACGTCGAGGGCGCCACGTCGAAGCTGATCCCGTCGACCGCCTTCACGTGGCGGTAGGACTTGTGGACGTTGTCGAAGACGATGACTGGGGCTGCCATGAACGGCTAGGGTTAGCACAGCCTGGCGCGAAGACCCACCGGCCCCCGACACGCAACGCCCGGTTGAACGCAAATGGTGAGGCCGGACGACCATCTCGCGCCGAAACAGATCCAAGAGAGCCGCAGATCCCTGGCGCAACTCCGCGACGCGTGTTCCCGCGGCTACGTCCGCGAACGCCGACCGCAAGGTCGCCATGGGGCCCGACCTGCCAGACAGAGGCGTGGCCTCTTCCCGGCCCTGATTCAGCTCCCACGCGGTTGCCGGCGGCGCACCCAAGGCCTTCAAGATGGCACGCGAATCCGGTCGCTTGTCGGGCGCTCGGGCCAGCAAGGCCTCGCGCAGTTCGGCCAACTCGGGGGCCACCTCCGCAACCAGCTGGCGAACCGGCACGGCATCCTCGCGCTGAATGACCGCCACACGGAGATAGCCACGTAAGGTTGATCAGCGCAGGTCGTAACGTTTCAGCTTCTCGTAGAGGGTTCGTAGCCCGATGCCGAGTTGCAGGGCGGCGAGGCGCCGGTTGCCGCCGACGTCGGCCAGCGCGCCCTGGATCGTCTGCCGTTCCAGCTCCGTGAGCGATCCTCTTTTCCAAGCTGCCGGCGGGCGCGGTTGCTCCCTCGGTGCCGGGCTCGCCTCGATCCACAAATGCTCGGACTCGATGACGGGCCCATCGGCGAGGATCATGGCACGATCGAGCACGTTGCGCAGTTCGCGCACGTTCCCGGGCCAGTCCTCGCTGCGTAGCCGCACTCTTACCGCGTCGTCGAGCTGCGGGGCTGCCAGTCTTCCTGTCGACGAAAAAGTCTGCGCAAGCAGCGACTCAGCCAGCGGAATGATGTCCTCGCGGCGCTCGCGAAGCGGTGGCAGGCGAATCGGAAATACCGCCAAGCGGTGATAGAGGTCCTCGCGGAAAGTCCCTTCTTGCACCATCGTGCGCAGGTCACGATTGGTGGCAGCCACCCAGCGAACGTCCACGGTGACAGAGGTCGAACCCCCGAGCCGCTCGAAGCGTCGTTCTTCAAGCACGCGCAGGAGCTTCGCCTGGAGAGCGGGCTTGAGCTCTCCCACTTCGTCGAGAAAGAACGTTCCGCCGTCGGCGAGTTCGATGCGACCACGGCGCTGCGCGTGCGCGTCGGTGAAGGCGCCCTTCTCGTGACCGAACAGCTCGCTTTCCAGGAGTTGCTCAGTCAGGACAGCACAATTGATGGCAATGAACGGCTTTCTTGCCCGCGGGCTCGTGTCGTGGACAAAGTGTGCGGCGACCTCCTTTCCCGTGCCGCTTTCGCCATATAGAAGCACGGTCGCGCCCGTACCGGCGACACGCGTGAGTGCATCAACCACGGGGCGCATGGTTGGCGCGCCGAAGGTGAGCTTCACCGACGTCCCAGGCTCGGCACGCGAGGGCGCGACGAGCTTGACCTTGAAAGGCATTCGGCAAATATCTCCGCCCGCAAACTCGGCGTAAGCAAGCTCGTGATGTGATGTCGGAACGCTGAAGGCTTCAGATGTTGTTTGGTTCATGAGAGAACTCCCCGCGTCTATGCCCTGCACTTCGGCTGGAAACCTAACCGCACAGCGATGATGGGTTCCATAATCACTTGGTCTCGGGTGTCCCATGCCAAAAGGCATCTCTTGCTACCCAGTTCTCTGCGCGCTGTGGTCCCAGTCTTCCGCGGTCGCCTGGTCTTTCGCATTCGGTTGGTCCTCACCGCCGCGCCAAGGCCGAACGCACCGCGGTGAGCAGGGATTCCTGGCTGAACGGCTTGCGCAGGAACGCCACGGCGCCACGTCGCGACGCTTCCGCACAAACCTCGTCATCTCCATGCGCTGTGATGAAAATGATTGGCGTTTGGTCATGCTCGGCCGCCAATCGGCCCTGCAACTCGAAGCCTCCCATTCCGGGCATGCGCACGTCCAAGATCAGACATGCCAGGTGGTGCAACTGGGGAGAATTCAAGAAGGCCTCCGCCGAGCAGAATCCCGTGGCAGCGTAGCCGACCGACTCCATCAGACCGACTATCCCCTCGACGACGGATTGGTCGTCGTCAACGACTGAGATCAATGGAACTTCGGTTGCGCTCATTTTGGCGCCAACCGAACATTAGCGCCGTGACGGTAGTGGATTCTATGATACCTTGGTATGGGATCGCTCAGCATCGGTCGTCGCGATCGCTTCTGCCATGCGGAGCAGATCGACGACAGATTCAGCCTTCATCTTGTGCATGACTTGGCCGCGATGCATTTTGACCGTAACCTCGCTGGTGCCCAATTCGCCGGCGATTTGCTTGTTCAGCAAACCAGTAACCACCAATTGCATCACTTCGCGTTCTCGCTGCGTCAATGATTCATATCGGCCGCGCAACTCAGCGGCGCGAGCCCGTTGCTCCCGTGCGGCCCGGTCAGCTTTGAGGGCCTGCTGAATGGCATCGAGCAGGTCCTGATCACGAAATGGTTTGGTCAGAAATTCCACCGCTCCGGCCTTCATCGCCCGCACCGACATGGGAATGTCCCCATGGCCGGTGATGAAGATGATGGGGAGCGGCTCCTCCGACCGGGCCAGCTCCCGCTGCAGATCCATGCCGCTGGATCCGGGCAGGCGCACATCCAGCACGAGGCAAGCCGGGGCGTCCGGTCTTTTGTGTTGCAAGAACTCCTGGGCTGAAGAGAAGGCCTTCGCCTTCAGACCGACAGAACTGGCTAGATCCATGAGGCCTTCGCGAACTGATGGGTCGTCGTCCACGACGAAAACGATCGAATCGGTGTCGTTCATTCGCAGCCTCGAGCCTCGGTTGGGAGCAATACTTGGAACGTCGCACCCGGACCGGCGTTGGATTGGGCCGTCAACTGCCCCCCGTGGTTCTCCACAATCGAGCGGCTGATCCACAGTCCCATCCCCATGCCGTTCGCCTTGGTCGTGTGAAACGCCTGGAAAAGCCGCCCGGCTTCTCCGGCACCCAAGCCCACGCCGCTGTCGATGACCTGCACCAATACGGCAGCCTTGCCACCCATCTCCCCCGCGCCGGAGCGGATTCGCAACGTCTTTTCGAGGTTTGTAATCCCGGCCATGGCCTCAAGGGCATTCACAATGAGGTTTAGCAGCACTTGCTGCAACTGGATACTGTCGCCCATGACGACGGGAAGATTGGAGTCCAATGCCAAGGATAGCTCCACGTTTTTTTGGCGCAGTTCACTCCCGGCCAATGCGAGCACATCGCGAATGATCTGGTTCACCCTCACGGGTGACTTGGTCAGCGCTGTCTTCTTCAAGAGCGCGCGAATTCGGTTTAGTATCTCGCCGGCTCGAACGCCATCGCGAAGGACACGCTCGATCGCCTCGCGAACCTTGGGAAGATTGGGCGGATCCTTCGCCAGCCAATTCAGGCCAGCGTTGGCACTCATGACCACGCCGGCCAAGGGCTGATTGACTTCGTGAGCGATGGAAGCAACCAATTCGCCCATCATGGTCACTCGGGTAACGCGCGCGAGTTCTGATTGTGCCTCCTGCAGGGCTTCCTCTGCGCGCTTGCGGTCGGTGATGTCCATCGTCGTTCCGATGAACTCGACCAGCTCACCGGATTGGCTGACAACCGCTTGGCCGACGCTGTGGACGTGTTTGATAAGCCCATCGGGAGTCACGATACGATACTCGTGTTCAAAATCTCTCTTCTCGCGGATGGCTGAATCGAAAGCCTGCTTGAACCTGGGCTGGTCTTCCGGATGGACTCTCTCCCAAAACACATCGAATGAAGGCTTGGTTTCTTCAGGGTCAAGTCCAAAAATCCGAAAGCGTTCCTTCGAAGAAATCATATCTCCGGTGGCCCGATTCCACGCCCACGAGCCGGTGTGGCTGATCCTTTGTCCTTCCGCCAAAAAGGCTTCACTGTGGCGGACGGCTTCCTCCGCCTCCTTGCGTTCAGTTACGTCCATCGCGGTGCCGAACCATTCAACCACTTCTCCGGTTTCGCCAACAACGACATGAGCCGTGGTCTGGACAAATTTCATTGTTCCGTCGGGCAACACTATTCTAAAATGGGTGTCGTAATCACTCTCTTGCTCGCGGGCCTTCTCAATTCGCTGGAGCACCTGTGCTCGGTCATCGGGGTGGATACGTTGAGCGAATATTTCGTTGGTCGGCAACCCTTGCTGCGGATCCCACGCAAAGATGCGGAGCATTTCCTCCGAGCAGTAGATGAACTCGCCGGTGGCGGGGTTCCTGGCCCAACTGCCGGTGTGCGTCAGCCTCTGCGCCTCCGCCAGATAAGCTTCGCTGCGCCGCAAAGCCACCTGCGCGCGTTTTTGCGCGGTCACGTCCATCACCGCCCCGATGAACTCGACCCTGCCCGGTTCCTGCGTGAGGCAGCGCGCGACGATGTGCAGATGCTTCACGCGTCCATCCGGCATCAGCAACCGGTGTTCATACTCAAGTTCGTTGCGCTCCCGCGCGGCGCGCTCCAGCGTCTCCCGCGCGAGGGCCCGATCGTCGGGATGGATTCGTTCGAGGATCAGTGGGAGTGTGATTTTCGTGGATGCATCTAGTTCGAAAATGCGGAAGGTTTCCTCGGACCAGATGTGTTCGTCAGAGGCCACTTTCCAGCCGAGGCTGCCTGTGTGGCTTAATCGCTGCGCTTCCGCTAGATAGGCCTCGGCCAGCCGGCGTGCGGCCGTTTCCTGTTCCCAGCGCCGCAACTGGCCCCGCAACGCCCCAAAGAGCAGCAGCGCCGTGACCAGCACAAACGCCCACCCCTTACACACCGCTATTCGCCCCATGATCTCCGGGTCGGGCACCAGGGCCACCAGCACCTTGTCGGAAACCAGTATCCAGACCGCCGCCAGCAGCGCATACATCAGGCTGATGCGCAAAGCCACATGGGAAAGCTTACCGGCCATCTAGGATTCCTCTTGGCGAAAAGAGGGCACTGCCGGCATCACACAGCCGCTCTTCCTTCAGATCGAGCTGAAACGGCGGAAATGAGCGCAGAGCCGACCTCCGGGCCGAACTCATACTCGTGGAAGCCGGTCACGTCAACCCCCGCCCCGGCGAGGCCCAGCACGACCAGCGTTCTGGAGGCGATGGCACGAGAAGAACGCAGCGAGTCGAGGGGGCAGCAAGTGTCGTCGCGATGCTCCCGAGGGCGGGGTGCGATGGGGTAGAGTGCGTCCTATGGTCAGGACAGGAGGTTCAAAGCACGTCGGCTGCGGTCGCAGCCGCTCGGGGAATCCGAGGTGGCGTGTCGGCGCGAGCGCCGGGATGCCTTTCGACCGCTCAATATCCTCTGGGGACCACCCACGCGCACGCGGCAGGTGGGCCAAATTCTGAAATCGGTTGGTGATGGGCTGGGTCGACAAGATCTCTCGTTTCTGGCCGCACGTGGCGGCGGGCTTCCATCTGTTGGCGGCGCTGCTGGCCTCGGCCCACGCCCTGCTCAACAAACGCGATACCCGCGCTGCAACGCTTTGGATTGCCTTCGTTTGGTTGATGCCGGCGCTGGGTCCGCTGCTCTATCTCTCGCTCGGAGTCAACCGCATCCGCCGCCGCGCGCTGGTGCTCGGCGTGCACAAACCCGCCAGCCGTCCAGTTCTCGAAGACCTGGAACAGCCCGAGCATGAAGGCACAGAGCACCTGAAACTGCTCGCCCGCGTTGTCAGTCGGTTGGTCGCCGAACCGTTGACGGCGGGCAACCGCGTGCAGCCGCTGGTTAACGGTGACGAAGCCTTTCCGGCCATGCTTGCCGCGATTGAATCCGCACAAATATCCATTTCGTTGGTCAGTTACATCTTTGACAACGACGCCAGCGGAAGAGAATTTGCCGATGCGCTCGGCCGTGCTGCCAAGCGCGGGGTGGCGGTGCGGGTCCTGATTGATGCCGCGGGAACGCGGTACTCGTGGCCGCCCATCACTTATCGCCTGAAGAGAGTGGGAGTTCGATGCGCAAAGTTTTTGCCAGCATCCCTCCTCACGCTCTGGCGTGTGGCAACCATCAATCTGCGCAATCACCGCAAGATCCTGGTGGTGGACGGCCATATGGCCTTCACCGGCGGAATGAACATCCGGCACGGCAACGTGCTGGCGAAGCATCCGCCAAGCCCCGTCCAGGATCTGCACTTTCGCATCGAGGGGCCTGTCGTTTCGCGATTGCAAGACGCTTTTGCCAACGATTGGGCGTTCACCACCGGCGAAATTCTCGATGGCCAAACCTGGTTTCCCAAGTTGGAGGGCGACGGCACCATCACGGCCCGAGTCATCACCGACGGGCCGGATAGCGATTTTGAAAAGGCGCGCTGGACGCTGCTGGCGGCGCTGGCAGAGGCGCAGACGTCCGTGCAAATCCTCACGCCCTATTTTCTGCCGGACCCGGCGCTCATCACCGGGTTGAACCTCGCGGCGCTGCGTGGCGTGCGCGTGGACATCATAATGCCCAGCAAGAACAATCTGCCCTTCGTCCATTGGGCGTCGCGGGCGATGTGGTGGCAGTTGCTCCAGCGCGGCTGCCATCTGTGGCTCACGCCGCCGCCGTTCGACCACTCGAAGCTCATGGTGGTGGACGGCCAGTGGGTGCTGCTCGGCTCGGCGAACTGGGACGCGCGCAGCCTGCGGCTGAATTTCGAGATCAACGTCGAGTGCTACGGCCAGGGGCTGGCGCGCGACTTGACGGCGGTCATAGAAGAGAAACTGATCGATGCGCGCGAGGTCACGCTCGCCGAAGTGGATGCGCGAACGATCCCGGGGAAACTGCGCGATGCAGCCGCGCGGCTGTTCTCGCCGTACTTGTGATTTGACCTCAGCCCTTCTCCCGGCCAGGCCGGCGGATCAAACTGAGCGGGTTCTTGGCGGGTTTTTCTTCTATACTCCGCGCTCATGGCCCCACCGCCGCAACATCTGCGTAGCGTCCACCGCATCGGCGAAGTCGTCGGCGTCCTGGCGAAATACAGGCTGGCAGAGTGGCTGAGTCACACCGAATTCGACAGCCAGAAGAAGCAGCTCGGCGGCCAGGAAGGCGAGGTGCTGGCCAAGCAATCACACGCCACGCGCATACGTCTGGCCGTCACCGAGTTGGGCACCACCTACATCAAGCTCGGCCAGATGCTCAGTACCCGGCCCGATCTCGTCGGGCAGGAAGTCGCGGATGAACTGGCCAAGTTGCAAGATGGTGTGCCGCCTGACCCGCCGGAAGTGGCTCTCGCCACCATAGCCACCGAACTGGGCCGGCCGGTGAACGAAGACTTCGCCGAGTTCAATTCCACGCCCATCGGCTCCGCCTCGATCGGACAGGTCCATGGCGCACGCCTGCCCGATGGCCGCGACGTGGTGGTGAAGGTGCAGCATCCGGGCATCGAGTCTCGCATTCGGGGCGACCTCGAGATTCTAGAAAAACTCGCGGGGTTGGCCGAAAAGTCGGCGGAACTGAAACGCTACCAACCCGTGGCCGTGGTGCAGGAGTTTCGCCGTTCACTCTTGCGCGAACTCGATTTCAGCCGCGAGGAACGCAATCTGCAGCAGTTCGCCAGCAATTTTGCCGCTGACCCGACGGTGCATTTCCCGCAAGTCGTTTTCGAGCTGTGCTCCAGCCGCGTGCTCACCATGGAATTGATCGCCGGCGCAAGCCCGTACGATGCCGCCCGCCTCGACGAGATCGGCGTGGCTCGCGAGGAACTCGCCCGCCGCACGATTACCATCTGGATGGATATGGTCTTCCGCGACGGGTTCTTTCACGCCGATCCTCATCCCGGCAACCTCATCGTGCTCCCCGGCGGCGCCATCGGGATCCTCGATTGCGGGATGGTGGGCCGCATCGACGAATCGTTGCGCGAGACCATCGAGGACCTTCTGGTGGCCATCGCCAACCACGACGGCGCGCACCTCGCACATCTGATCATGGATCTTTGCTCCACCCCGCCCGACTTCGACCAAGCGGCCTTCAGCTCCGATGTGGCCGACTACGTGGCCTTCTATTACGGCAGCCAGCCCATCGACCGTTTTCAACTCGGCGGCGCTCTCAACGAGATGGTCGGGATCATCTCGCGTTATCAATTGATCCTGCCGAGCAGCGTCTCAAGCCTGGTCAAAGTGTTCGCGATGCTCGAAGGCACCGCGCGGTTGCTCGGTCCCAGCGCGAACATACTCGACTTAATCAAGTCGTATCAGCCCAAGATTCTGCGGCGCCGCCTTTCACCGCGCACGCAATGGCAGAAATGGCGGCGGGTGCTGGGCGAATGGCGCCACCTCGGCGAGGTGCTCCCGCGCGGCCTCGACCAGGTTTTCAAGAGGATCCAGAGCGGCACCTTCGACATCCATCTGGAGCATCGCCGGCTCGAGCCCTCCGTCAATCGCTTGGTGATGGGCCTCGTCACCAGCGCCCTTTTCCTCGGCTCGGCGGTGCTGTGGGGCACCAGGGTGCCGCCGGTGGTGGGTGGGTATCCAGTGGTCGGTGTGCTCGGCTGCGCGCTCAGTGCGGCCCTCGGCTTGCGTTTGCTCAGCAAGATCTGGCGCGAATAGGGGTGCCATGGCGGCGCCTCGCTCATGCCACTGGCCAGCGACGAGAAGATCCCCCCAGGCTGACCGGAGGTTCTGGTAGACTCAACCTGGCGAGCCAGGTGAACAGCCGAACAGGAGCGCAAAGCGATGACATCCGATGAATCACTTGAAGCCCTTAGACGATTGATGGAAGCACGGCTGTACGAGTGGCGTCAGTCCGAAAAGGGGCGACCGCCCCGACCTGGCCCGGTGATTACGATTAGTCGTGAACCGGGCTGCCGTGGTGAGTCCATCGCCAAGAAGGTGGCCGCCGAACTTGGCCTGCACCTATACACCTGGGAGATCGTCGAGCAGATAGCCAAGGACGAGCACGTCAGCGTGCAGGTGGTCTCGACGCTCGACGAGAAGGGCCGCTCGGAGCTTGAGGACTGGCTGGCTGAATTCGAGGGGACTCACGACCTCTCCACAGACGCCTACCTAGAGGATCTGAAAAAGATCATCTTTGCGATTGCCTCGCACGGCAGCGCCCTCATTTTGGGCAGAGGCGCCAATTTTCTGCTTCCCCAGGAGAAACGCATCGGTCTTTACTTCGTGGCCCCCCTCGAGGTGAGGATACGAAACGTCATGGAAGATCGTGGCCTTTCCGAGAAGGGTGCGCGGGAGCATATCGTCAAAGTGGAGAAGGAACATCGCCAACTCGTAAAGAAGTATTTCCAGGCGGATCTCCGGGATTCTGCCCACTACCACCTGGTCATCAACACGGCCCTCGTCAAACCGGAAACCATTGCCGGAATCGTCAAGGAAGTCATCGGCCACCGATCGTAGGAAGTCCCCATCATGACCGAGGGACTGGAGGCGCGGGTGGCAGGCCTGAAAAAACTGACGTGGTTGCGAGTCGACCGGCGAGAGTTCACGCGCGCTCTTCGAACCACGGTGGCAGCGATGGCCTCCTTTCTGGTTGCTCGCTGGTTCGGGATGCCGGAGTCGTACTGGGCCACCGTTTCGACCCTGATAGTGATGCAATCAACCGTTGGCGCGGCCTGGACCGTCTCGAAGGATCGCCTGGCCGGAACTGCGCTAGGCGCCGCTGCGGGAGGGGTCCTGGCGACCCATGCGGACGAAAACGTTGCCTTGTTTGGCGTCGGCCTGTTCGCGTTGGGCGTGCTGTGCGCTTTCCTGCGCGTCAGGCGAAGCGCCTATCGGTATGCGGGAATCACGCTGGCCATTGTCATGCTGATTGTGCGCACTCAGCCTGCCTGGATCATCGCCTTTCACCGCTTCATAGAAATCTCAATCGGAATTGCGATCGGATTGATTGTGACCGCCCTCTGGCCCGAATAGCGTGGGAGAAATTATTACCTCGTAGGGTTTGCCGGTTTCGATCTCATTCGATTCCCTGCTTCGCCAAAGGTTTCGCACCCGGCCGGCCGCAATCGGCGGCATCGCCCCGCAGCTTTGCCAGCCCGTGCGGCAGCGCGGGCAGAATCGCGCGTAGGTTCTCCAGAGCGGCACGCTCGGAACCCGGCAGCGAAAGAATCAAGGTCGAGCCGCGGATGCCGGAGCAAGCCCGCGACAGCATGGCAAGCTTGGTGCTGCCCAGCGAGGCCAGGCGCATGGCCTCGTCGAAGCCGGGGGTCAGGCGCTCGACGACATCGCGCACGGCCTCGGGGGTCTGGTCGCGCGGCGACAGCCCGGTCCCGCCCGCGGCGATGACAAGATCGATCCCATGTCCATCGGCATAGTGGCGCAGTCGCTCGGCCAGGCCGGCTCGCTCGTCGGGCAAGATCTCGGTCGCGTAGATGTGCGCGGGCAGGCTGTCGCGCAGTAGGGTGGTCACGGCAGGGCCGGTCGCGTCCTGGGCCAGCCCGGCCGCGCAGCGATCGCTCAGTGTCAGCACCACGACCTGAAACTCATCGCGCCCCACCACCGCTTCGATCTGAGCCAAGTCTCCCACGGTGACAGCCCCGCCCACAAGGACGCGTGCGAACAGGCCCCTGCGCGGCATGATGCAGTCGCCGGTCTGATCGTAGATGGCGCAGCGTTGGTGACATCGCTTGCCCAGCTGGGTGATGGAGAGGATGGCCTCCGCCCCGACGCGCACCTGGCTGCCGAGCCCGAGCGAGCCCAGATCCAGCCCAGACACGATGAGGTTCTCGGCAAAGGCGCCCGCCGGCAGGTCGAGGCAACCGGACCGCTTGAAAGCTTCGATGTCTTCTCGGCCGAGCAGACTCACCTGGCGGTGGCCGGGCCCAGCGTGCGCATCGCCCTCGATACCATGATGGGCCTGCAGGCGCGCCGCGGGGACCGCCGTCTTGGGCATGCCCCTGCGCTGGCTGGTGCAGATGGCTTCAACCCTTCCGGCCACCGCTTCTCCCCTTGCTTCGCCAGTGCCCGGATCCGCCGCCGCTCTTTTCCAGCAGCCGGATGGGACCAATGACGATGGCCTTGCTCGCGGCCTTGCACATGTCGTAGACGGTCAGCGCCGCCACGCTGGCTGCGGTCAGGGCTTCCATCTCGACACCGGTGCATGCGCGCGTGCGCGCCACGGCTTCGATGACGACGCGATCGCCGACGATGCCCGCCTGCACCTCCACCACGTCGAGAGGCAGGGGGTGGCAAAGCGGGATGAGCTGCGCGGTTTGCTTGGCACCCAGGATTCCGGCCAGTCGCGCGGTATCGAGCACGGGGCCCTTGGCGACTGCGCCTGTGCGCCGAAGCTGGGTGGCAAGCTTGCGCCCAAGCCACACGCTGGCCTCTGCCCGCGCCATGCGTGCGGTCGGCGGTTTCTCGGTCACGTCGACCATGCGCGCCCGCCCGGCTTGGTCCAGATGAGAGAGTTGTGCGCCTTTCATTTCACATCAGCCCCCCACCGACGACATGGGCATGGTCACGGCAAAGGGTCCACTCGCGCGCTTGCAACCAAGGGCGACACGCATGGCCGCTGCGATGCGCTCGTCCGCGCCCTCGTCCGTAGCGCGCAGAAGACCCATGAGCCGGATGTCATCGGGCCGGCCCAGACAGCCGAGCAGGCGTCCGTCGGCTGTCAGGCGCAGGCGTCGACAACCGGAGCAGAAGGGCTGGGTGTTGGGAGAGATGAAGCCAACCAATCCCTGTCCGGCGGCGCAGGCCACGTGGAAGCGGCGGCTCGACGATCCCGGCTCGTGCGCCTCGGGCACAAGCTCGAAGTTGCGGGCCAGCCTGTCGCGCAACTCGGCCGACGAGAGAAACCAATTCGCGTAGTCAGCCGGGGCCAGGCCCGAGGGCATGAGCTCGATGAAGCGCAGCTCGCAGTCGTGCGCCAGCGCGAAGGCCAGCATGGTCTCGGCCTCGTGATCGTTGATCCCGCGCAGGACCACCATGTTGATACGCACCGGCGCCAGCCCGGCGGCGCGGGCGGCCTCGATGCCGTCAAGCGTTCGCGCCAGCTCGCCTCCTCTTGCCAAACGGGCGAAGGTTCCGGCGTCGAGGGAATCGAGGCTGATGTTGATGCGCTGAAGTCCGGCCCGGCGCAGCGGGTGCGCCAGCGATGCCAGGCGCTGGCCGTTGCTGGTCAGCGCGAGGTCGCGCATCTCGAGTTGTGCCAGCGCGGCCACCAGATGGGCGATGTCGGCGCGGACGAGCGGCTCACCTCCGGTGAGGCGGACCTTGTCCACGCCCAGCGCCGCGCGAGCCACGCCCACGAAGCGGACGATGTCCGAAGCCTGCAGCACGTCGGGCGCCCCGCGCGGCTCGGAGAACGGCCCAGGGCGACAATACAGGCAGCGCAGCGGACAGCGATCGGTGACCGAAATGCGCAGGGCCAGACCTGGTGAAGGTGGAATCATCACGGCCACACCCGCCAGGGCCGAAAGTCCACCTGCGCGCCGGCGTCGATGCCACGCGCGTCGGCGGGCACGATGAGGACTCCGTCGGCGCGCGACCCGGCCGCGAGATCGGCCGAGCTCTGGCTGGAAACCGCCGTGACCTCGGGACCCGAGGACGCCCACGCCAGAGTCGCCAGGACGAAGCGCTGGCTGCCAGGTTCGCTCGCCAAAGGCCCACCCAGGCGCGCGCACACGAGAGGGCGACATTCCGGCTCGGGCCAGCCCGCCAATCGCCGCAGGGCTGGCAGAACGAATTCGAAAAGCCCGATAGCCGCGCTCAGGGGATTGCCGGGCAGGCCGAAAATGGGCTGGCCTTCCGGCGCCAAGGCAAAAAGGAACGGCTTGCCCGGCTTCATGGCCACGCCGTGAACCAGGGTCCGCGCTCCCACGGCGGTCACGGCCGCGGGCACGAAGTCGTACGCGCCTACGGACACGCCACCGCTCAGAACCACCGCGTCCGCGACGGCGAGGGCCTGGCGCACCCTTTCCACGATGGCCTCGCGATCGTCGGAAACACGATGGGCGGAAACAACCTGAAATCCCCCCGCGACGATCGCCGCCCTCAACATGGGTCCGTTGGCATCGCGCTCCTGATGGGCGCCCACCGCCGCGCCGGGAGCGACCAGTTCGTGCCCTGTCGTGATGACCGCCACCCGGGGCTTGCGCCGCACGCGCAATTCGCTGAGGCCCGCCGCCGCACACAGGCCGATGTGAATGGCGCGAAGAACCACGCCCATGGGGACGATCTCGCTTCCTTGCCGTGCATTTTCACCCTGGCGAAGGATATGCGCGCCTTGCTTTTCGGGGCCGGTGAATCTGACTTCGCCCGCGCGCGCCTGGCGCGTGTCCTCCATCTTGACGACCGTGTCGGCGCCGGGCGGAAGGTTGGCGCCGGTGAAAATGCGCGCGCACGTCGCAGGCGCCACGAACGGGGCGGCGGACGATCCAGCGGCGATCTCGCCCACGACCGGCAAGTCGATCGGTGCGTTCCGCACATCCGCCGCGCGTACAGCGAAGCCGTCCATTTTCGAGCGATCGGCAGGGGGAAGGTCGCGATCCGCGTAGACGGCCTCGGCCAGCACATGCCCCAGCGCCTCTTCCAGCGGAAGCGCACCCACGGGCAAGCCAGTCAGGTGCGCCGAGATGGACGACCAGGTTTGTTGTGGCGTGAGCAAGTTGGATTCCCTTCCAAGCGCGGGAGGCGCCGAGGTTTCACTTTGCACCTCGTCTTGTCCGGAAAGTCATCACGGAAAGCCTGGCATGAATTCGCAGAGATGCGCGGGTTGAATCTGCACGTCTGAACGGCCACACTTGATTCATCACGTAGCCACGTGCTTCAGTACTTGCCCGGACGCAAGCTCGACGCTGGAACCTCGCCAGCGTACGAATACCCGTACTGTTCCCAGTAGCCAGTGATCGCCTGATTGGTGACCTCGATACGCGAAAGGTATTTTGCGTTTTTGTAGCCGAACAGACGAGGCACCACCAAACGCACCGGAAAACCGTGCGCGAGCGGCAGCGTGGATCCGCCGACGCCGTAGCCGAGCAAGGTGCGCGGCTCACGTGCGACGCTCATGGGAAGCGATTCACTGTACTCCCCGCCCACGCTGTAGAAAGAGACGTACGTGGCGGACGGGTCGGCCCCGGCCAAGTCCAGCATGCTGGCGAGGGACACCCCATTCCAGGGCACGTCATAGACGGACCAGCCTTCCACACAATGAAAATCGGTCACCTGGTCCTGCCGGGCGAGGGCAATGAGATCGGCGAAACCAAGCGAAAGAGGATTGCTTGCCATGCCGTCGACGGTGAGCGTCCAGCTCGCCAGGATGTCGACCAGGTTTTGTGAATCCACCGTGTTCTCGTACCAATCATCGAAAATCGGGTCGGTGCCGGCGCCGGGTCGGAAATCGAAGCCTGTTGCGCCCGCTTCGTCGTCCGCCCCATCTACGTCACCGGCATCGGGCCGCCGACTATTCGCAACGTTCGTGCCCAGACACGCTGAAAGCACATCACCGCCAAGGGCCAACACAGTTGCGTTACCAAGCCAGCCCAGCACCGTTCGGCGCTCGACCGTACTCTGCCCAACGATGGCTGGCGGCTGTGGCTTCATCCACCGGTTGGATGCCCCTGTGGGAAGGTCGGTTCCACCTGCGGCACAACGCGCCTAACCAAAAAAAGTGAGCCCTCCGTGAACTCTTTTTTGGCGTAGTGCTACTGGAGCAATAGGAACGCGACCGTCGGTTCCTTCACAAGGAAAAGCGCATGCAACGAGAAAACACAGACCAACGTGGAAAAGGTGGACTTTGGGCGTCACTCCTGCTTGCCGGCAGCTTGGGAATGCTAATCCCCGCATGCGGCAACTCGGGCACTGGACAAGGCAGCACCACGCCATCCGGCGGCTCGCCGTCCGGCGGGACCGCCGCGACAGAGACAGGCGGCGGCACCGGAGGGACGGTCGCGCCTGGAGGAAGCACGGCGACGCCAGTTACAGGAGGGACGCCCGCGCCTGGAGGAAGCATCGAGGCTTCCGGTGGCTCGACCGGTGAAACGAGCGCAACAGGGGGTAGTTCAGCGAGCGGCGGCACGCGAGCCCCAGGTGGCTCCCCGGCTACGGGCGGCTCGATTCCGACGGGCGGCACAACGGCTCCTGGTGGAGCTGCTGGTGGCACCATGACTACGAGCGCCGGTGGGACAACCGCCACAGGTGGGAGAACGGGCGGGACCACGGCCGCAGGCGGAACGACAGGCGGGACCACGGCCACCGCCGGCGAGACCACGGCCACGGGCGGAAAGACAGGCGGCACGACGGCCGCAGGGGGAAGAACTGGCGGTACGACGTCCAGCGGTGGATCCACGGTTACTGGCGGGACCACGGCCAGAGGCGGATCCACGGGTGCCGCCGGGACCACAGCCACCGGCGGAGCGGCCCCCACGAACATGCTAGCCCTGGTCAAGGCCATGGCCCCGGGCTGGAATCTGGGCAACTCCTTCGATGGTTCTCCCCAAGTGACTAGCTGGGGAAACCCCGCGCCCAACCAAACCCTGATTAACGCTGTGCACGCAGCGGGCTTCAATCTCCTGCGGCTCCCTGTCACCTGGGGCCCCCACCTTAGCGCCGCGCCCAACTACACCATCGATGCAACGTGGATGGCCTCGGTGGTGCAAACAGCGCAGTGGGCCATCGACGCGGGCATGTACGTCTTCGTCAATACGCACCACGATGGTTGGGTAACTTTCCCCACCGACCCCACCCCGGTGACAGCCGAGACCACTGCGGTATGGTCACAGATCGCTACTGCCTTCAAGGGTTTCAGTAGCAAACTGATGTTCGAATGTTTCAACGAACCTAGCGGTGGTGGGACTGACCTCAACGACTACCTCGTGGCGTGTGTCAATGCGGTCCGAGCTACCGGCGGAGCCAATGCTACGCGCGTCGTCATGATCCAAGGTCAAGGCGCTAGCCCGTCTTCGACGGGCATAAGCACGGTGTTGAAGATTTCCGTTATCAACGACCCCAATCTCGTTTTCTCGGTTCACACATATCAGCCCACCAATTTCGGCCTGAGCACAACTCCTTACGCCTGGGGAAGCGCTTCGGACTACACCAGCATGTCGAATTCCGTCACGCAGATCCTGGGCTGGTTGCCCAACTGGGGCATCGTCATCGGCGAATGGGGATCCATGGGTGCGCAAACGCTGGCGAATAGGGTTACCCATGCCCACGCCTATTCTCGTGACACAGCAGCCGCTGGTATGTGTCCTGTGTGGTGGGACAACGGGGGCTCAGGCAAGGGCTCGTACGCCATCTTCGACAGAACCACTGGCGCTCAGACCGAGCCGGAAATTGTCAATGCAATTGTTACGGGAACGCAAGAGGGTCTTGCGAATCCAGGTGTCTACGCGACATCCGCCAACCCTTGAACGAATCCAAGATCCAAACTCCCGTAACAACCCAGGGACGTACGCTGGGCGAGCGCGCAGCTGACACGAGCCGGCCCGGGAAACGCAGTCGGTTTACGGTTTTCTGACGCGTGGAGCAGCGGAGCGTGGTATATAGTCTTCCTAACAGGATGCGCTTATTCCCATCCCTATTCTTTGTCTTGACGATGGTTGCCTCGACCGGCCTAGCTTCGGCGGAGAAGGCGAAGTCGAAAAGTGTCCAAGAGAAGGCCGCCAAGAAGGCATGCTCCGTAGGGGACTTCCAAAAGGGCGTGGACATCTTGGGCGACCTCTTTGTCGAAACCGGCGATGCCACCTATGTCTACAATCAGGGCCGTTGCTATCAGCAAAATAGTCGATGGGAACAAGCCATCGGCCGCTTTCGCGAGTACCTACGTATAGCCAAGGATCTTACCGATAGCGACAACGCCGCCGTAGGCCAGCAGATTGCCGACTGCCAAACGTCTCTCGGCGAGGCAGCTCAGCTCGCGCCACCGCCAGCCGTCGCGGCGCCGCCACCTATTGCCCGCACGGAAACGCCCGCGCCAGTCTCCGAGATAGCAACACCTCCGGTTGTGGCCAAGCCGGCGCCACTGCCGCTTGAGGACGACCACGGCAAGAGTCTACGCACGGCGGGAGTGGTTTGCGCAGCCGTTGGGCTGGCTGCGGTCGGCGCAGGGGTTGGATTGGCCTTGAAGACACAAAGCATTTCTTCCGACGAGCAAAAGCATGTAGCCACGGTAGACAAGGAAAACGAACGCAAAACTCTTGAAACCTGGGGGTGGGTCAGTTATGGCGTCGGCGCCGCCGCAATCGCGACCAGCGCGGTTCTCTACATCGTCGGCCGATCGAGCTACCACGCGAGCAGCGTTGCCCTCTTGCCCATCCTGGCCCCTGATGGCGTATCCATGATGGTGAAAGGAAGCTTCTAGTGCGAGCTTATGGGTTGACCGTCTCGTCCGTCCTTTTCTGTTCGTCCCTCATCAGTCTGTCAGGCTGTTTTGGCAAGGCCGTGAGCTTGCCAGTTGGTGATGGTGCGGTCGCGGGCAGGCAGAGCGATGCTGGCAACGTGGGCGGGGCGGCGGCACCCACTGATGGGCTAGGCCCAGTCTCGGATGGCAGGATTGCGACAGAAGCAGCCGCGTCTAGCGGTGGAAGCGGAGGGAGCGCTGCCAATGGCGGAACCGGGGCCAGCGCTATCTTCGATGGCGGGAGCGGTGGCGGCGGCGGTAGCGTTGGCGGTGGTGGCCTTGCGGGCGCCATCATCACCGGCGGCATTACCAGCGGAGGGATAGCGAGCGGCGGCATTACCAGCGGAGGGATAGCGAGCGGCGGGAGTGCGAGCGGGGGCATCGCGACCGGTGGGGTTGCGAGCAGTGGTATTGCAGGCGGCGGTAGCGGGACCGGTGGCGGACAAACTGATGCCGCTGCCGATGCGCCTGCATCCGATGCATCGACCCCGGATGCGCCTGGTACATGCAGTGTGGACACGGACTGTCCGGCGCAAAGCCCATTGTGCTTGGGCAACAAGTGCGCGAAATGCGCCACCGACGCCGACTGCGTTGGCCGGACAGGACCCGCTTGCGCGGCCAGCGGCTTGTGCGTCGGTTGCACTGCGAACAAGTACTGCACTGGCGTGGCTGCTACATGCAACACGGCGACAAGCCAGTGCGTTGGGTGCGTCCAGCGGAGCGACTGCGCGGGCGCATGCCTGACATGCACGAACGGCGCCTGTACGCCGGTCAAGGGCCAGGATGATTCAAGCGCCAGCATGTGCGCTGGCACATGCGACTCTACCGGTGCGTGCAAGAGCAAAAAGGGGCAGACCTGCCTGACCGTAGCCGCCGGCTGCGTGGCCGGCACGACGTGTGCCGACGGCTACTGCTGCGACAAGGCTTGTACGGGATCCTGTGAGGCTTGCGACGTCACCCCCGGCACATGCACGACTTTATTGACCCCGACGCCTCACACAGGTCACACGCCTTGCACCACATCGGCGGACCATGTTTGTGACGGCTCGTGCAATGGCACGAGCGCGGCCTGTTCCTACCCCACTTCTTCCACTGCGTGCGGCACAGCCACCTGCACAGGGAAAAGCTACCAAGCAGCCGGGGCCTGCAGCGGCGGCACCTGTGACCTGCCTGGCCCGACAACCTGCTCGAGCGCGAATGTCTGTGTTGCGAGTTTGGGTTGCGTGGCCTGTACGCCGAGCACGAAGCAGTGCTCGACGGGGGGGGTTCCGCAGCTCTGCGACAACAGTGGCAAGTGGGTAAACCAGAACTCGTGCCAAAACGGGAACACCTGCGTGGGTGGCGACTGTCAGTGTTCTGGGGCGACGTGTGGCGGCAGTTGCGTCAACACCCAGATTGACGCGAGCAATTGCGGGTCCTGCTTGCACTCCTGCATCGGAGGAGCCTGTTCCTCCGGGCAGTGCCAGCCAGTGGCAGCGGTCGCCACCCCGGGCTCGATGTCATCGCAGGTCATTGGTGCCGACAATTCATACGTTTACTACGCGGTCCCCAACAGCGACCAGTATTCCCCCTCCCACGCCTACGCGGCCATCGCCACAAGCACAACCAACAGTGGTAACGAGCTCGATGGTTCGGGCAGCTTCTACTCCTACGCAGGAGTATTGGGCACCACTCTCTTCGGGAATGAGCAGTTGTTTTGCGACAGTTGCATGAACATGTGCACGATCAATCCCACCGGCCCAGGCGCGTGCAACGGTACAGACCCGAACACACCCGGCACCGGGCTTGGCAACGGGTATCTGACCACCTTCAAGAATTCTTCACAACAGTACTTCGCGACGTATGATCCCTACTTTGCAAGTTCCGCCACGATCACCTGGTGGCGGGTGAGCAACAATGCCGTGGTGAATACGTTCTCCGATGTCATCAACAACGGCACGAATTCGTGGGCATACTTCACGCCTTTCTCTTTTGGCGACGCCGTCTACTGGATCAGGGTGGTCTATAACACGCCCACGGAAGCCATCTTGTACTCCGCGAATGTGAACAGTGCGACCGCGAAGACGGCTCTCTCGTCCAACATCGGCGTGGACACCTACCGGATCATAGACGTGAATGCCTTGTCCGTGCTCCTCACGGGGCCGGCCGGACTCTACCGGGTTGCCCTGCCCAACGGGAACGCGGGCGCACTACCACCACTGCTCGCCAACGTGGAAAGTGCCTTGGTAACGGGAGCAACCGAAGATGCAAGCGGGGTCTACTGGCTCCAAAATGACGGCACCCTGTTCAGATGCACTCCACCCGGCTGTGCAGACAAGAAGGCTCTTGCCAACGGCCAGACGCCGGTCGGGGATTTGTACCAAAATGATGCTGCGATCTTTTGGTCCAATAACGGCGCGATAATGCGGCTCGCTAAGTGAGTAGCCTGAAAACGCCGTCCGCGAAGCGAACGTGGAGCGGTCTCCAGACGCAACTGTGCTAGATCCTGCACAGTTGTCGCCCTGTGACGGCGACGACGTGGAAGGAGCGTGTTCCCATGTTCAGGATCGATCGTGTTGTCTTCGCCGCAGTGGTTGGTGTGTCGGTTTCTCTGCTATCTTCCGTGGCCATGTCTCAGCTCGAGCTGCCCCGTCCCAGTCCTTCGGCCAAGGTATCCCAGGTGGTTGGGCTGACCGAGGTGTCGGTGGACTACAGCAGCCCGGCGGTCAAGGGCCGGCCAATCTGGGGCGGCCTGGTGCCGTACGATCAGATGTGGCGGACGGGCGCGAACCAAGCGACCAAGATCAGCTTCAGTAAGGATGTGGTCTTCGCCGGCAAGCCCGTGCCGGCTGGAACGTACGCGCTGTTCACCATTCCAACCAAGGATGCGTGGACCATCGTCCTCAACAAGAAAGCCGATCAGTCGGGCACAGCACGGGACTACAAGGCCGAGCAGGATCTGCTGCGCGTGAAAGTGCAGACCAAGGCCGCGCCTTTCCGTGAACGCATGACCTTTCTCTTCTCGGATTTCACCGACGACGAAGCCGTGCTCAATCTGGAGTGGGATCGGCTGTGCGTGTCCATCCCCATCAAGGTCCACACGGCCGAGCAAGCGCTGGCCAACATCGCGACCAGCATCGACGGCACGTGGCGAACCTTTGCCTTTGCCGCGCGCTACATGCTGGACAGCAAGAAGGACTACAACACCGGCCTCAAGTACATCGACCAGTCGCTGGCCATCAAGGAAGATTGGTTCAACCTCTGGATCAAGGCGTCGCTGCTCGCTGCCAAGGGCGACTACAAAGATGCCTACGGCCTGGCCGAAAAGGCCTACAAGCTTGGCCAGAAGGCGGAGTTCTTCTTCTTCGAGTCCGACGTGAAGAAAGCGCTCAGCGAGTGGAAGAAGAAGTTCTAGCGCCGCCTACCAGGCGACGATAGACCGCCTGGTAGCGATCCACGGCCGGTTCCAGTTGGAAATGCTCCTCGGCCCGGCTTCGTGCTGCGCGCGACATGCGTGCGTGAAGATCCGGCTCGGTGAGCAAGTCGTGCACGTGCTTTGCCATGGCTTCGATGTTTCCCACCGCAGCCAAGAATCCAGTCTCGCCGTCGCGCACGACCTCGGGTAGCCCGCCTACGTTGGAAGTCACCACGGGCACGCCACACGCCATCGCCTCCAGCGCACCCAGCCCGAAGCTCTCGGTCTCGCTGGGCAAGAGGAACACGTCGCTCCCTTGCAGGACCTTCGCTACGTCCACGCGCTCGCCGAAAAACGTCACATCGCCTGACAGCCCGAGCAGACTGACCAGCGCCTCGACGTGTGAACGTTCCGGGCCATCACCAGCCAGGCGCAGCTTCGCCGGTATCTCGCTGCGCACGCGCGCGAAGATGCGCACCACGTCCTCGACGCGTTTGAGCGGACGAAAATTCGAGACATGGGCCACAACGCGCTCGACCCGCGGCGCTTCGCTGCTGGCCGTGCAAAACCGACGCGTGTCGACGAAGTTCGGAATCACCTCGATGCGGCTCTTGCGTGGCAGGTCGAGTTGGCGATAGGCCTCCTCGGCCAGCCAGCGCGAGGGCGCGGTTACGCTATCGCCGGCGAGAACCGCAAAACGCACGAGCGAAGTGAACTTGGGATCCGCGCCAATGCGGGTGACGTCCGTACCGTGCAGGGTGGTGAGGATCTTGGGCGCGGCAGCGCCCAGAACCTTGCGGGCGAGATAGGCGCCAAACGCGTGAGGAATGGCGTAGTGAACGTGAAGCAGGTCCAGCGTCTCCTTGTGCACTACCTCGATCAGCTCGGCGGCCAAAGCCACGGCGTACGAACTTTGTCCGGGCACGGGATAGTTGATGGCGGCGACAGCGTGAAACGAAATGCCCGGGCAGGAAAGATCGAGGCGCGCAGGCGGCTGGTCGCTGAAGAACACGACATGGTGGCCCCGCCGTGCCATCGCCATTCCGATCTCCGACGCGATCACGCCGCTGCCACCAAAGGTCGAGAAGCAAGCCACGCCGATGCGCAGGGAGGCCGCGCTCATGGCAAAAGCTCCAGTACGTCGGTGGCAAAGACACCCGCCTGCCCCAGCCGCTCGAACACCAGGCGCTTGAAGACCGCAGGTCCCAGGCGGCTGGCCAGCCAGGGCCAACCATAGAAGCGCTCCTGCGCAACCCCGCCGGGATTGAGGACCATCTCCAGCTTCTCAATCCTTCGCTGCGTGGCTTCGTCGCGCTCGACCAGGCCGCGGGCGTAGCGCCCGATGAGCTGTTCCAGGGTATGGGCCACACTGTCCCGCGTGCGCTGCGCCGGCCGACGCAAGTGTTCGCCAGTCGCAGAGATGGCCGACGCGATCTTCTCCACCGCCGGCAAAATCTGTCCTGCGACTTGATCGCGCAGGTCTTGCGGATCAGGAGTGCCGGCAGGGTGTACGGGGTGCAACCGGGCGCGGACCTCTTGCGCGGGTTGCGCCAGATCAGCAGCCACCAGCCCCGCCTGCTCCAGCCAGCGGCGCGTGCGAGCGTCGACGCAGCGAAAACGCGCACGCGGCACCAGAAGCGGAGGGGCTAGGCCGAAGTGCTGGTACAGTGGACCCAGCTCGGCGAAATAGTTGATCTCGCCTGGCCCGCCTACGTAGGCGGCGGTTGGCAAGAGGGCGTCCTGCACGATGGGCCGCAACAACGCAGACGTGGAAAAACGTAAAGGCTCGCGTGCGAGGAGGTCGAGCAATTCGGCGTGAGCGAGGGTTTCCGCCGTCCCGGCCAACGCCCATTCCCCTGCCCCGTCGCCCGCACTCCTTTGCAGGCGAAAACGCGGGCCGGCCGCGCTGCCCTGGTGAAAGAACACCAGCGCACACGAACGAACCGCAACCTGCACGGCAAATCCAGCCGCCGAAAGCGCAGCCTGGCGGCCTTGCAAGAGCCGTTCGATCGGTCCGGCATCCTCGATGCACGACCGGTAGATGGGCGCGGCAAGCGAGGCAACGCGCGTGTCGCGCGGATCGAGAAAGAGCAACCCCTCGTCGGCAAACAGCGTCGCCAACACCCCGGCGAAAGCCGCCGCGAGAGACCGCACCGGCCGATAGTGGGCCCGCAAAAGCGCCAGCGTCTCTTCTGCGCCGGGCTGGCCCTCAAGCAAAAAAGCCAAATGGTCGAGCACGCCGTAGATGTCCGCACCCAAACACCGATGCGCCACGGACACGCGGGGCTGCGCCTCGCCGGCCTCGGCCAGTTGTAGCTGCACCGGCTGCCCATCCGATCCGAGTACGGCGCAAGTGCGAATCTCCGCGAAGTCGTGATCCTCGGTTTGCAGCCAGAAGATGGGCACGCAGCGGACGCCAGACTCAGCCTCGATGGCCCGCGCCACGGCAACCGCTGAGGCTGCCTTGTAGAACGTGTAGAGTGGGCCGAGAAAAAGTCCCACCTGCTGCCCCGTCGCCACCACAGCTGCGCTGCCTGCAGCCAGGGCATCCAGATTCGCCGCCCGGGCCGCGCTCGTGGGCAAGGCAGATTGCTGCGCGCGCAGAACATCCAGTAGGGCGGCCGGCACCTTGCGACCGGCTGCGAGTCGGGCGACCCTTTGCCGTTCAGCCGAGTCGCGAAACCCGGGTGCAAAGAACGCGTGTGCAGCAGGCTCACCCGCGAGGTAGGAATCAGAAAATGCGCGGCCCACTTTTGGCGTTGAGTATACTCGGCGGAAATCATTCGCGCCGGACAAGTCCTCCCTCGCCTCGGACAAACTTTGGCCTTCTCCTCCTCGTCCTCGTGCTGTCCATGACCACTTTCTCGCCCAACCAAGCGCAGGCTGGCCCGGCGGAATTGGACAATGCGCACATCCAACTGGCCCTGCGCAAGCTCGGGGTGGTGGGCAGCGTGCTCTACGTCGGCGCGCATCCCGACGACGAGAACACCAACCTGCTCGCTTATCTCGCCAACGATGTGCTGGTGCGTGCAGCCTATCTCTCGCTCACCCGCGGCGACGGGGGACAGAATCTCATCGGTGCCGAGCAGGGATCCGAGCTGGGAGTCATCCGCACGCAAGAGCTGCTGGCAGCGCGCAGGATAGACGGAGCAGAACAGTTCTTCACCCGTGCGCGCGACTTTGGCTACTCGAAGACCGCCGAAGAAACCCTGCGCATCTGGGGCAAGGACGCTGTGCTGGCCGATGTCGTCTGGGTCATCCGGCGTTTTCGACCGGACATCATCATCACGCGCTTTTCTCCTGAGCTGACCGACACACACGGGCACCACACAGCCTCGGCGCAGCTCGCGCTGGAAGCCTTTCGCGCGGCCGCGGACCCGGCACGTTTTCCCGAGCAACTCGCGGCCGGGGTGCGGCCCTGGCAAGCGCAACGGTTGTTGTGGAACCGCTCCTCTTGGAGCATCAAGCCCGAGGAGGATCTGTCGACGTTTTTCCGCCTGGACGTAGGCAAGTACAATCCTTTGCTGGGCCTTTCCTACGGCGAGATGGCGGCAGATAGCCGCAGTATGCACAAGAGCCAGGGTTTCGGCGTGGCGCGCGCGCGCGGCCCCATCGTTGAGTACTTCAAGCTCCTCGATCAGGCAGCTGGCTCTCCCGCGCTGGCCGGCAACGTGCTGGGCGGGATCGATTTTTCCTGGTCGCGCATCAAGAGCAGTAGCGCGGCCGCGCGCCTGGCCGAGCGGGCGGCCCGCGAATTCGTGCCTGCGGCGCCGTACAAGACCATCCCCACTCTCGTGCAATTGAACAAGGCGCTGGACTCCGTCCACGATGTCACCTGGCGCAAATACAAGCAGAACCAAGTGCGCGATCTCATCTTGGCCTGCGCGGGCCTCTTCGTCGAAGCGACGGCTGCCGATTTCCGTGCGGTGCCCGGCGGAACGGTCGACGTCACGGCAACGGCCATCAATCGCTCGCCCGCGAAGTTTGTCGTGCGCGAGATCCGCTTCCCAGGGTCCGAAACTGTGACGACCCAAGGCGCACTTAACTCCCTGGAAGTGAAGCGAACCCTCCGCGTCCCAGATGCCACACTCTTGACCACTCCCTACTGGCTGGTTGATCCACCTGAATCGGGCCTCTTTCATGTCGACAGTCCCGCGCTGCTCGGTATGCCCGAGTCTCCGCCGCCGCTAGTCGTCGAGTTTGTGCTCGCCTGCGGTGCATCCACGCTGACCGTGAGGCGGCCCATCACTTTCAAGTGGACCGACCCGGTTGCTGGTGAACGCTATCGCCCCATCGAAATCACGCCGCCGGTGCTGATTCGGCCGGCAAGCACGGTCTTGATCTTTCCCAATGGCGAGCCGCGGACCTTGGGCGTTCGCCTGACCGCAACGGCTCCGTCAATCGCGGGCACTGTGCGGCCCGAGATCCCGGCGGGCTGGTCGATATCGCCCACGAGCGCTTCCTTTGCACTGGCGGCCAAGGGAGACGAAAAGGAGATTCTCTTCCGCGTTCAGCCGGCTATCACCGCGCAGAAGAACCCGCAACTGTCTACAAGAAGTGTCGTGCATTTCGCGGCCGAGGTCGGCTCGCAGCGATTCTCCCTCGGCCAGATTCGCATCGAGCACGATCACGTTCCGATAGAGGTCATTCTGACCAACGCCGACGTGCAGGTGGTCGCCTTCCCGCTGGAGCGGAGAGGAACCAGAATCGGGTACATTTCGGGCCCCGGCGATGCGATTCCCGCCAGCCTTGGCCAGGCTGGCTACCTGGTGACGATCATCGGTGACCCGGTCCTGGCCGACGCGGCTGCCAGCCAGAGCGCGGCCGCTTTTTCCAGTTTCGATGCAATCGTGACGGGCGTGCGTGCCTTCAACAGCAGGGCGCCGTTGCGTGCATCCCGCGCAGCTCTTCTGGCCTACGTACAAGCCGGCGGCACACTGATCGTCCAGTACAACACCAACAACCGTTTGAGCCCCCTGACCACGCCCATCGGCCCCTTTCCTTTCGAGATCGGCAGCCAGCGTGTGACGGACGAGGACGCCCCGATCAAATTCATCTCGCCCGCCCATCCCCTTCTCAACTTTCCCAACAAGATAACCGAACACGATTTCGATGGCTGGCTGCAAGAGCGGGGACTGTATTTTGCATCCAATTGGGACGCCCGCTATCAAACGCTTATTTCCACGAATGATCCCGGAGAACGCGCCCTGCCCGGCGGCATCCTGGCTGCACAATTCGGCAAGGGAACTTTCATCTACACGGGTTTGGCATTCTTTCGGCAATTGCCCGCCGGCGTACCAGGCGCCTTCCGTCTCTTTGCCAACCTTTTGGCCGGCATCAAGGAATCCCATGCCCCGTGAGCCTGATGCGCGAGGAGAACTTCGCACGGCGCCACCGTTTCTCAGTTGGGCCGGCTTCTATTGTGTGCTGGCCGGCGCCCTTCTTGCCGAAATTGCGCTCTTCATAGCCATCACCCTCGCCTACAGATGAGCGCGCTCGACTGGCTGGTTCTTTTCGGCACCCTGGGCGTCATTGTGGCGTACGGGGTGTGGAAGACGCGCGGCCAGCAGGATATGGCCAGCTATCTGCGGGGCGGTTACCAGGACCGATGGTACACCATCGGCTTGTCGGTGATGGCCACCCAAGCCAGCGCGGTGACGTTCCTGTCGACGCCTGGCCAAGCCTACCAAGACGGCATGGGCTTCTTGCAGTTCTACCTTGGCCTGCCCCTGGCCATGATTGTGCTGTCGGCAGTTTTCGTGCCACGCTATTTCCAACTGCGCGTCTACACTGCCTACGAGTTTCTCGAAGGTCGCTTCGACCGCAAGACCCGCCAGTTGGCGGCCTTTCTGTTTCTGCTGCAGCGGGGGCTTTCCGCGGGCATCACCATTTACGCACCCGCCATCATCCTGTCGACGGTCCTGGGCTGGCCGCTGCGCCTTACATGCCTGTGTATGGGTGGCGTGGTGATTCTCTACACCGTTGCGGGGGGCACGCGCGCCGTCAGTCAGACCCAGAAACATCAGATGGTTGTGATGCTGGGCGGGATGGTGGTCGCCTTCGTCGTTATCGTGAGGCGCCTGCCGGCTTCAGTGTCTTTGGGCAACGCCTTTCACATCGCGGGCGCCCTGGGCAAGTTGAACATCATCGATTTCTCGCTCGATCCCAGCCGGCGCTACACCCTTTGGTCCGGCCTTCTGGGTGGCTTCTTCCTGGCAATGGCCTACTTCGGGACTGACCAGTCGCAGGTGCAGCGCTATCTCGCTGCCCGATCCATTACTGAAAGCCGTTTGGGCCTGCTTTTCAACGGACTGCTCAAGGTTCCCATGCAGTTTCTGGTGCTGCTGGTCGGCGTGATGGTTTTCGTTTTCTATCAATTCAATCTGCCGCCGGTCTTCTTCAATCAGCCGGAACTTGCCCGCGTCTATCAAACGCCTCACGCGGGCCACGCAGCCGCCCTGGAACGCGACCACGTGGCCGCCTTCACGCACAAGCGCGCCGCAATCGAGCGTCTCGACGACGCCCTCAACCGGCACGACGCGACCTCCATCGCGGTGGCCGAGCGCTCCGTGCGCGAGAGCGAGGCGAGTTTCGCCTCGATTCGCGGCGAAATGAGACAAGTCGTGGCCGCGGCTGTGCCGCACGCAAACACCAAGGACGCCGACTACGTCTTCCTATCCTTCGTGATGCGCAACCTCCCGCGCGGCATCGTCGGCTTGCTTCTCGCGGTGATCTTCTGCGCAGCCATGTCCGCAGTGGCCAGTGAATTATCGGCGCTGGCATCGACCACCGTTGTCGATTTCTACCGCCGCGGACTGTGCAAGAATGCCAGCGACGCTCACTACGTCCGCGCCGCGCGCTGGTTCACCGCGGCTTGGGGAATTCTGGCCCTGCTCTTCGCCATTTTCGCGTCGCTACTCGACAATCTCATCCAGGCGGTCAACATCCTTGGCTCCCTCTTTTACGGCACCGTGCTGGGCATTTTCACCGTGGCGTTCTTTCTGCGCCGGGTGCAGGGAACCGCTGTGTTCGTCGCCGCTTTGCTTTCGGAGGCGCTGGTCATCGTCCTCTTCCTGAGAACCAACGTCGGCTTCCTTTGGTACAACGTCATCGGATCCGCAGCCGTGGTGCTGATTTCCGCGACCGTCAGCGCGTTTCTGCCGAAAGCACGGGGGACGGCGATGCTTGGGAAGCTGGAAGGGACGTGAGGTTCGACGATGAATTCTCTCACATGGTCGGCGCCCGGCGGCTTGCGCAGCTCTCGCGAGGATATTGGGGTATTCTCTGCAGGCCAATAGAGCGTTCGGCCTACGAAGGAGAGAGTCATGCGTATCGCCACAAGCTGCATCACCTGCGCTATGGATCGTGACTCCCTTGAAAAGGGTGAGGTCCTCTTCGCCGATCTGAATGACGACGACATTCTTGTCGCGAGGTGCCCCAAAGGTCATGAAGTCAGATTCGTCCTGCAACAATTGCGCTTCGAAGTCCTGATGGAGATGGGGGCAATGGCGCTGCTCGACGGCTACTACCGGGAGGCCGTGTCTTCTTTCGCCGCAGCCGTCGAGCGTTTCATGGAATTCTACATACGCGCCGCGTGCGGTGGTCGAGGAGTGGCAACGGAGGCGCTGACCAATACCTGGAAGCTGATGTCCTCGCAATCGGAGCGACAGCTCGGCGCCTTCATGGCTCTCTATCTTCTCGAGGAGGGTGCCGCTCCGTCGTTGGACGCGAAGATGACAGAATTCCGGAATGCTGTCATTCACAAGGGACGGTTTCCAAGTCGAAGCGAGGCGTACAGATACGGTGAATGGGCCTTCTCTTTCATGGTCGAAGCGGGTGCGAAACTGAGGTCCCGGCACGAAGATGCTTCTTTTCGGGTCGCAGCGGCGACGATAGGGCCTGCCTTTGACAAGCTGCGAGCCCGAGGGGAACAGACTGCCCTTCAGTACACTTCGATGTTCTTGAGCTGGGCGGACTCGTCCTGGGCGAGCGCAACCTTCGATCGGGCAATGAGGCTACTCAAAAATCGTCGCGCAGATACATGGGCGCCACCTGACGAGGCCTAACATGCGCTCGCGGGGTAGGTGCCAGAGTTTTCATGAGCGCAGTCACAGAACGGTTTGGATCTCACAAGAACTTGATGATCGTCTCCAGTTCTAGAGCTTGGCCCGCTTCAGCTCCTCTAGATCTTTCAGGACTGCCGCGTCGGTAAGCGAACACAGCCAGATCGTGTAAATCATGTTCGCTAATGGAATCAGAGCGATCAATGCCACCGCAGGCGATTTTCCCTTTCGTTTTGCCATAGAGAAGAGCAGCACACCGAGAATCAGCGAGAGCAGCAGAAGCGGCAGGAACTGCCAAAGGGTGAGTGGCGCAGGAGGAGGTTGGTTCATGGGGAAAATCCTTCTCGCGAATGTTATTGATGAACTGCGACTGCAGGTGGCGCGACGAGCGTATGTGTTGGCCCTGCGTTCATGGGTTCTCCAGACTTACGGCAGCAGCGGCGGGGTGCACCAGATCCAGGGGGCGGATCACTGGGACGAGAATAGGCGCTACTCCGGCGCGCGCAAGAGAAACAGTCCGACTCTCTCCATGTCGCATGGCGTCTCCGCCGCGTAGGCGATTCCATGGGGGTTCTTGACGTCGCGGACCTCTTCTTGCTCGTCCCGGCGCGGCCTGCGGCTTGCCCGGGCGCCAAGCCGTGCAGCATGTAGAAATCGATCCGATCCGCATCCAACCTGGCCAGTTGCTGGTTGATGAGGCGTTCGCAGTCGCTCTCGTGCTCTCCTGCGGACTATGATGCGAACGCTGCCCAACCCGCCGATGAAGCCGAGGTCGCCGCAGGGACATGGTGTAGAATCGTGAGGCCGACTTGGCGGCGCCCTCGCAGCTTATCGGCAAACCGTTGGACGGACGGGAAACATGACCGCAGCCACTGTGTTGGAAAGCCTGATTCGGGATTACGATCTGATCACGCACAGGAAATCCGGCGGGTCCGTCCGTGAGCGTGGAGGGAGACTCTACTTCTGCTTCGCCAAACCGCGATCGGCAGATGAAAAGGCGCTTTACGAGCATCACACCAACAACCGCGCCTGCAAGATCACGATCTACCGCTCTGGCGTTTCTCCTTCGGGGTCAATACACCATGCGGTCGCACTGGCCGCCGCGTCCCCGTGTGCGGAAGTCGAGCTTCCCTATCTGGTCCACGAACTCGGTCATCACCTCTCGAACCTCTCAGGAACATTCGTCCCCTTGTCGCAGCGAGATCCGGAGGCCTCCTACGCGGAAGAAGTTCGCGCCTGGGCGATCGGTGAACGGCTCCTGCTACGGAAAGGTTGGCGAACCGCGTGGTACTGCTTCAAGAAGCTGGAGGGGTGTTCGCTTGAGGGCTATCGCTGCGGGCTGAATCTGGATTTCGAAGAAGCATCGGAGATCGAGCAAGGCGTGCGCGGACAGGTTGACCAGTGGACATTCCCGTGGACGGCCGCGAGGTCGGTGCCAGAGCTTTTATGAGCGCCCTGCCTACGGCAGCTCGAAGGCAAATGGCTCAACCTGCTGGATCGAAGCGAAGTCAGTTGCGTTGGCGGTCACCACCGTCGCCCCAATGGATCGGGCTGTCAGAGCGATGAGCACGTCGTTGCACAGTGAAGCCTCACGGACGTTGTGCCCGGCGAGTTTCAGCTTGCGCAGCACCGCCCCCGCGCGAAGGGCGCCGTGGTAGTGCGCAACGCGGGCTAGGTGCCAGAGTTTTCATGAGCAACCCCGTGGTGGTGCCAGACGCTTGATTGACGTGCCCGTCACTCACTTGTGGCGGGAACGGTTTCCCGTCGCCGCATCGCCAGGGATGTTGAGTCTATTCCGACCGAAATCCGATCTTTCTCTTGGTCGTTGCCGGGGCGGCCATGAGTGCGCGGATGGCGTCGAAGACGGCTTTGAACTGGGAGTCATATTTTTGTTCGAGGGAGGTCAGCTTGCGGGCCAGGTCGACGTGCGACGAAAGGAGTTCGCGGAGACGCACGAACGTCCGCATGATCTCGACGTTGACCTGGGCGGCGCGCTCACTGTGCAGCACGCTCGACAGCATGGCCACGCCTTGCTCGGTGAAAGCGTACGGCGGGGTTCGGCGGCCACCCCAACTTGAGATCACAGATTGTGATCTCAAGTTTGTGGCCTCGTCGAACGAGAGCTGGAACATGAAATCGTCCGGGAATCGGGCGAGGTTACGCTTGACCGCTTGAACCAGTGCTGAGCGACGAAGGCCTCAACGATCTCGATGATCTTGTCCTGCTGTCAGCGGGGGATCGGCAAGAAAGCCGCATCCACTTTACCGCAGGGTAGGTGCCAGAGTTTTCATGGCGATGACATCGCTATGATCGCCATTGCGATCCCGAACGTGATAACCTTGCGGGCAAGGAGCACGACGATGACCCGCATGGAAGCGCGAGATCTCGCGAAGAGGATCCAGGTTCTGCCGGATGCAGAGCAGGTGAAGATCCTCTCGCGGGTGATGCAGGCCGAGGGAAGAAAGGTGCCCTGGTCTGACGTGGAAGCGATTCAGCGGCGGATGGGCAAGCTCGACGTCGACGACGAGAAGTTCACGCGCGAGATCGTGGAAGCCGTACGCGAAGTGCGGCGCGAACGCCGGCGCAAGAGCCGAAGCTAGGGTAGCGGTGCCTGTCCCGAAGCTCCGCGCGGTTCTCGACACCAGCGTGCTCGTGGCCGGTGTGTTGCAGCCGGGCGGGCCATCCGGGCAGGTGCTGCGGGGTTTCCGGCGAGGACTTTTCACGCACGTTACATCCGGCGCGATCCTCGACGAGATGGTGGATGTGCTAACCCGGGAGAAGATCCAGCGCCTCACCAAGCTCAGCCGCCAGGATATCGCGAACCTCCGAGTGGCCATGCGGCAGCGAGCGGAAACCGCGTCCGGCGAGTACCAGGACGTGGATCTGGTTGCCAGCGATCCCAAGGACAACCCCGTAGTCGCGGCAGCGTTGGAGATGCAAGCGCAGTATGTGGTCACACTCGACGCGGCCGATCTGCTGCGCCTGAAGGTCTTCTTGGTATCTGCCCATAGGCCCGTGCAGATCGAGTCTCCCACGGGGTTTCTGCGGCTAATTCGGAGTTGACGAGCGGGTGATGGGCGAGGCCATCGCTCCGCGGGGTAGGTGCCAGCGCTTTCATGAGCGCCTGCCTACGGCGCCCTGCCTACGGCAGCTCGAAGGCAAATGGCTCAACCTGCTGGAGCGAAGCGAAGCCAGCCGCGTTGGCGGTCACCACCGTTGCCCCAATGGATCGGGCTGACAGAGCGATCAGCACGTCGTTGCACAGCGAAGCATCACGGACGTTGTGCCCGGCGAGTTTCAGCTTGCGCAGCACCGCGCCCGCTCGCTCGAATACCTCGCTCGACGGAGCCACCAGTCGGCCCGCCGATCGGTAGCCTCGAGTGAGGGCATCGACGGCGTCGCGGCTGGCGCGGCGGCTGACGCCAGCGCGGAGTTCCATCACGACAACCGCGGATAGGTAGCGCACCAGACCAGGTCCCAGCATGACGGTCTCGTGCAGCCCGCGATTCAACCAGTCGACATAGAAGTTGGTGTCGAGGACGATCTTCTTCACCGGGCACCGAACAGGTCAACCACGCCGCCGATGCCCTTGACCTTGCGGTGGGCGCGCAGGATGGGCTCCTCGGCGATGACCAGATCGAGCGCGGTCTCCACGGTTTCCTGCTCGGTAGTAAGGCCGAGCAGCCGGCGTGCCGTGTCGATCTTCGTCTGGTCCAGCTTCAAGTGCTTGTGTCTAATTGCCATGTTCATAGAAGCATGTTCTGTGAACATGGCGACGTCAAGACGCGGGGTAGGTGCCAGGTTTTTCATGAGCGGCTCTCCCGGCTCTCGCGATTGCCTTGCTCGCCGCGCGAATTGGCAGCGCCTTGGGGCGGCGGTATCCTTGACGGCACGATGGTCTGTCGTCCTGGCTGGCTGGCAGTCTTTGCCGCTTTCGTGGCAGGCGCACCCGGTTGGGCGGCGTCGAAAGGCTCAATTAGATCCTGTCAAGGCCCCGAGCGCGTACCCAGACTTGACTCGTACTTGGGCATCGCGCCGCAGATGGAGTTTTACGTCGGAAAGCAGGCAGAGGTTTTGCGAGACCTCGGAGCGCTCCAGTAAAACGCTGGCACCGCCCCCGGGGCCGAAAAACCTCCAAGAAAACTCAGGCACCACACACCCAGGTTTGGGTTGGCCGCGCACCGGGTAGGTGCCATCAGAGTTTTCATGACCGCAGCCTTTACCGTTGCGGTTTTGGACGGACGCCGCGAAACTGGCTAGGCAACGGAATTCCCGGACATCCGAAGAAGACCTGTATGAGCTGGTAGGTTCCGGCTCTTGATGTCGTCGCAGTAGCTGCCATTGATCGTGATTGTCAGATTGTTCCCTCCGAGCGAATAGCCATTCGTCTGGTCCAGCGGCACCTTGGTTCCATGGTCCAGGTACACACCGAGGTTCCTGGGATCGGGCGGCACCGCGGCCATTGTGAACACGCAACTCGCCACAGTGCCAACGATGGTACCCAGCGCCGCAGTGAGCTGGTCCGGAGAGTTCGCGGGGAAGTAGTTTCCGGTTCCGCCGGCCGCGGCAAAGGCGTCCAGGTTGCCGGACGAGGGTCCGATACCGATCACGTAGGTCTTGATGTCGCTGCCGGGTGCGGCAGCGGCGGCGATGGCTGCGGCGGCGTTGTTGACCGAGGTTGTCGTGACATTGCCGGATGTCCCTGGGTCACAATTGGGCTGGCCATCCGTGGCAAGCAGAATGTAGCGAGGCCGGCCATCGCTCAGCGTATTGAGATAGGCCACCGCCGCGTTGATGGCGGCAGTAGTTGGAGTCGCGTTTCCAGGCACCGTCCCGGCAATCGCGGCCTGGATCTGAGCGGCGGTGGCGGGCACCGGAACATCCACCCCTGGGTTCACGGTGCACGTTCCCCCGCCTGGTGACGTGAAGAACTTCAGGCCCCACTGTATGCCGGCTGGCGAGGTAGCGACAACTTGATTGACTGCTGCGGTCAGTGTGGGCCATCGCGGTGTGCAGTTGGCTGGGGCACCCCTGCCACCGCAAGCGGTGTTGGATGCGATGTCGTCGCTCATCGATCCCGAGCGGTCCAGAACCAACAGAAGATCCACCGGCTGTGCACTCGGGTTTTGCGTCTGCATCCCGCAGTTCGCGTCAGGGGCGGCGGGCAGCACAGCGGCGTCCCCGCTGCCAGTGTCCCATATACCGTTGGCTCCGCCGGATGGCAGTATCGTGACGATGGCGCTCTGGCTACCTGCGCCGTTGCCGCCTCCTCCCGCTGCGCCTTCGCTGGTGGCACCTCCACTTGCACTTGCGCTCGCGCCGCCTCCTGCCGAAGGCTTGACCGGAGGCAGATCCGACACACAGTCGATCAACCAGCCAACCACGAACAAGCAGGCTGCGATGACAATAGGAGCCCTCCCGACGCTGGCTCGTCTCATTGTACCTCCTTGGGTCTCGCCTATTTGATGCCGGATTTGGGATTTGGAATCGCCCAAGATTGGCGTCGTTCGGGCTCGGGGCCTGCCCGGCGCTTGCCTACCGGCTTGGGCGGCCGACCCTTTGCGTGCGCGAAAGTCTGGAATGTCTCCGCGCGCAGCTTGGCGTGGCATAGGTACCCGAATTGCCCGACAAGCGGTTGCTCTGCCTACATCGGATCACACAAAGCCCGACCAGCGATTCTCGATCCCGTGCAGATGTTACATGATCGTTCTCTTTGTCACACAATTGTTGGTTTTTCGGTCTGGTAGCGTCTGCCGGTCCTCGCATACAATGCGGCAGTCTTCCCGCGTTCGCTCGCGCTCCGACGACACCATTGATCGTCAGAACGGTCGACCGCCGGCCGTGAACGAAGTCCGATAGCAAACGATTTTCCGCACAAGCAGCACAAACGGATCTCTGAGATTTGGATCAAGGTCATGGACCAGGCTCGACAGCAGTTCAGTGTCGGCGAAGGCAACGCCCCGGCAGACGGCAAAGTGGCGTCCGAACTGCCGCACGCGCTGACGGTGATCGAGCCGGCTTCTTCCGCCGCTGCAGCGCGACCGGTCAGCCGCGAACGCCTGATCAACAAGCTCAACTACCTCAACTTCCAGAATAGGATCGTCCTGCTCGCCTTCGAGCATGCGAGGTACGGACACACGCTGCGTGTGGAGGCCCGGCCGCAACCGTGCCGGGAGAACCGCCTACGATGCACCTGGGTCGACCCGCGCGCCGCCCGCGCTATCTCCAAGGGCTACGTCTTTTCCGCCCTGTTAATCCCGGACGAGCAGAAGCTGCTGCAGGGCATTGGTCAGGTGACGTCGATGGACGAGGAGGGGATCGTCATCGAGCTTCCCGAGGTATGCACCGAGGTCCATTCCCGAAGGGTCGTGCGTTACCCCTGCAAAGGGATTCAGGTTCAGCTCATCAAGAGCGGCTCCCGTTTCGAGGGCACCCTTGTCGATTTCACCCCGATCTCGTTCCGCGTGCGCGTTCGCTCCTCGCCGCCACAGACTTTTGGCTGGCTGACAGCGGGCGCTCCGGTGATGGTCATTCTGTCGAATGATCGCGAGGTTCTCTTTTCGGGCGACTGCAGCATCGTCAGCAAGACCGGCGGACGGCGATCGCGGGAGTACGTGCTCGAGCCGACCCAGGACGGCATCCAGCGCTTCGAACGCCAGCAACACCGCAGCGTTCGCCAGGAGCTCGTGCCGGCGCCGACCATCGTGTTCGCGCACCCGCTCACCGGCAGGCTGGTGTCGCTCAAGGTGCTGGACCTTTCCACGTCAGGCCTGGCGGTGGAGGAGCACGCGCGCAACGCCGTTCTCATGCCGGGCCTGATGATCCCGCGGCTCGATCTCTGCCTGGCCAGCAACTTCAGGTTTTCTTGTCGAGCCCAGGTGGTCCACCGCCAGGTACTGGATCCCGAGTCCGAAAACTCCTGCCTCAGGTACGGGCTGGCATTGCTCGACATGGATGTGGCGGACCATGTGCAGCTGGTGGCGCTGCTCCACCATGCCGACAACCGTCACTCCTATGTCTGCAACCAGGTCGACATGGACGATCTGTGGAGCTTCTTCTTCGAGACTGGTTTCATCTATCCGCAGAAGTACGACTTTATCCAGAAGAACCGGGAACAGATCAAGCAGACCTACGAGAAGCTCTATACTCATAGCCCCAGCATCGCCCGCCACTTCATCTATCAGGACCGGGGCAAGATCCTCGGTCACATGGCCATGGTGCGCTTCCACGACAGCACCTGGCTGATTCACCACCATGCGGCGCGCAGCAACAGCTCGTTCAGGGCCGGCCTGAACGTGCTTGAGCAAATCTCTCGGTTCGTTACTGAATCGTGTCGTTTTTCGTTCATGCACATGGAGTACGTGATTTGCTTCTATCGGCCGGAGAACCGTTTTCCCCGGAGCGTATTCGGCGGCCTATGCCGCGGCATCGACGATGCGCGGATATGCTCCGAAACTCTCTTCGCCTACTTACATCTGCAGTGCGACCACGATGTCAAAGGCAGACCGGGCGAGTATTCCTTGAGTCCGGCAGACGACGACGATCTGCGCGAGCTATCTAGCTTCTACCAGCACGAATCGGGTGGTTTGATGATCGGTGCGCTCGACCTCGAACCCGGCGATGGGGAGCACAGCGATCTGAGCGAGGAGTTCCGTAGGTTGGGACTGAAACGAGAACGCCAGCTCTACTCCATCAAGGCGAACGACCGCCTGCAGGCCGTCGCCATGGTCAATCTCGCCGATATTGGACTGAACCTTTCCGATCTGACCAATTCGATTACTCTATTTGTGCTGGATCAACACGAGCTTACCAAAGAAACCATCTACGATGCTCTGTCTGTTTTGATGAAGCGCTTTGGTCAGCATGAGATTCCTTTCCTTATCTATCCCGAAGCAGCTGCGAAGAGCTTGGAGATACCGGTCGAGAAACGCTACGTGATGTGGTCTCTGATGCCTCATTATTCCGACAGTTATAACCGCTCTTTGAACGCGATTCTTAGAGCGGCAGGAAGAAGCGGGGGCACCTATGAAAAGCGACGGTCGCCGCCTGTATAACAGTCTCATTATCGACAATTACATACGACTGATCGAGCGGAAGTATCCGCAGATCCGGGTTGCGACCCTGCTTGACTACGCCGGTATAACCGCCCACGAGGTGGCTGACGAAGGGCACTGGTTCACCCAGAACCAGATTGACCGGTTCCACGAGAAGCTATCCTTCTTGACGAGCAACGCCGCGATAGCGCGCGAGGCCGGTCGCTATGCCGCGTCTCCGGACGCTTTGGGAGCGATGAAGCTGTTCTTCCTCGGAACGGTCGGCCCCAGCAAGGCCTACGAGCTGATCGGAAGAGGCGCAAGCCGATTCACCCGTTCCTCAACCCTTGCATCGCGGAGCCTGAGCTCGAACCGGGTCGAAGTCACGACCACCTTCGAAGAGAACGTGGAGGAAAAGCCTTATCAATGCGACAATCGCATAGGTTTTCTCGAAGCCGTTTCCCTTCTGTTCGCTCGTGGCACGCCGGAGGTCGAGCACCCGGAGTGCATCTTCCGAGGGGGACAAACCTGCCGGTATGTCATCTCCTGGAGCGCGTCCAAAGCAGACCGGTTTAGGCGAGTGCGCAACTGGGCGGCCGCATTCCTCCTCCCGCTGGTTGTCTTGTCGGTCGTGCAGGCTCCCCTTTGTGGCATGACCCAGGTGTTGCCAGGGGCGTTCGCGATCCTGGCGATCCTCACCGCACTCTGCCTTTGGCTCGAGAAGAAGGACATGGCCGCGAGCCTTAACAGCCTATGCGGATCGAACCAGCAACTGATCAGCCAGATCGAGATGAACCACAACAACGCGGTCCTAACCAGCGAGATCGGCCAGTCCATCAGCAGAAGATCCGGATCGGTGGATGTTCTTTCCAACGTGGTGAAAGCCTGCAAGAAGTGGCTCGACTACGATCGCTGCATGATCCTGCTGGCGGACAGCGAGAAGAAGCGCCTGGTCTTTGGAGCTGGATATGGCCACGACGAAAGAGCGAGCAAGCTCTTGCGGCACACCGCCTTTCACCTGGACAAACCGGGATCGCGGGGCGTTTTCGTGGTCTGTTTCAAGCAGCAGAAGTCGTTCCTCGTGAGCAACGTGGAGGAGATCGAAAGAGATCTTTCTCTCAAGAGCATGTCCTATGCCCAGGAGCTGGGCGCGGAGTCCTTCATCTGCTGCCCCATCGTGAGCAATGGGGAATCTATCGGCGTCCTGGTGGTGGACAACGTCAAGACCAAGCGGCCCCTGGTCGAGACCGATCGCAGCCTGCTCATCGGCGTGGCCTCCGTGGTCGGCATCAGTTTGCGCAACGAGGAGCTTCTGAAATCCAAGGACCGTCAGTTCCGCTCCATCCTGCAGGGGCTGGCCGCCAGCATCGATGCGCGCGATCCGCTGACCCGGGGCCACTCGGAGAAGGTCACGGAGTTCGCGCAGGGAATCTGCGAAGAGCTCGGGTTCTCGCCAGAGGAGCGCGAGGTGATCTCCACAGCAGCGCTCTTGCACGACTACGGCAAGCTCGCGGTGCCCGACGCGATCCTGCGCAAGCCCGGACGGCTGAACCCACGGGAAAGGGAGCTGGTGAAGGTTCACGCGGAGCAGACCGAGAGGATCCTTCGCCAGATCAGCTTCGAGGGCATCTACCAGCAGGTTCCGGCCATCGCCGGCGCGCACCACGAAAAGATAGACGGCAGTGGCTACCCGCGGGGGCTCAAGGGAGAGGAGATACCGCTGGGAGCGCGGATCATCGCGGTGGCCGACTTCTTCGAGGCTATCACCGCCAAGCGCCACTACCACGA
This sequence comes from uncultured delta proteobacterium, assembly GCA_963758155.1. Lineage (GTDB taxonomy): Bacteria > Myxococcota_A > Polyangia > Fen-1088 > Fen-1088 > Fen-1137. The sequence goes on along the minus strand of CAVWUP010000010.1, from coordinate 167,577 downwards.
GCCCATGCGCAGAGAAGAGGCCATCGCGTTTCTGAAGCGCGAGGCGGGCAAGAGCTTCGAGCCGCGCCTGGTGGACGCCTTCCTGCGCTATTACGAGCGAGCCTATCCCGCGCAGCTCGAGCTCAAGACGCCGGTGTCAGAGCAGCCGTCCGAGGAGACTCCGGCACCGAAGACGCCGGTCGCGCTGCGGATCGCCTGATGTGGGTAGGCCGGATCATCCCCCAGCACTAGCTTTCCTTCCCTTGCACATGATGAGGGGCGTGTAGATGAACCGCCTGGGGTGCTCGAGGTAGGCGCAGAGCTCGGTGCGAAACTCCTCGTATCCGCCTGGGTAGTCGTCCGCGAAAAGCCCCGGAGCATCCCGCGCCGCCTCGGCCTTGGACAGCCAGTTGAAGCGGTCGGTCTCGGACAGCTCTCCGTAGATAAGGTGATGGGCCGACATCCGCACCTCAATGTCGACGCATCCCAGGTCGTAGAGGTAGGCGTAGAGCTTTCTGCCGACAAAGGGATCGAAATCGTATTGCTTCTGCGTGGCGAGCACCATCTTCCGCATGGTTCTTTCCAGGCGCTCGGACCCGCCGAAGTGCCCCAGGCAGTTGTGATCGAGATCGAGCAGGCAGATGGTACCGCCCGGATTCAGGAGTTGAAAGGCGTTCTTTGCTATTCCGTAGGACAGTTGCCCGTAGTACTCCAGCAAAAAGCGAATCCACACGAGATCGAAGCGACCCAGATCGGAGAGCGATCCGCGAGCGTCTCTGAGGGCGTACGAGATGCCTGTCTCGGAGTAGTGCTCCACCGCGTAGTCGATTCGCGGCTGCGATTGGTCGATCCCCACCACCTCGCCTCCTGGCTGCGCGAGGCGGTTCAGGATGTGGGTTGTCTTGCCGGCGCCACAGCCCAGGTCGACCACCCGCATGCCCGGAACGACACCGGCCCAGCGGGCCTGTTCCTCGACCGCACCGGGGTCGGTCTTGATGTCCAGCCGGAGGGACTCCTCCTCGCTTTCCATGAAGTAGGTGGGACTGCTCATCGCTCACGCAGCTCTCGAAGCATGCAAGCAGTACTAGCGCGCGGGCGTAAACAAGTCCATGAGGCTCGTTTGCCATGCGCTCATCCGCGCCACCGGTTGCCCGACGGCGGAAAGTCACGCGCCCTGGTCCACGGCGATTTCACGCTCGACCTCGTGACTTGTGGACGGTAGAGAGAGCCCGTGGCGACGATGCCTGACCTCGCGGCGTCTCTCGATGCGCACACCCTCGAGCGCGCGGCCGCGGTCATTCTCGCCGATGAGCTCGCTCAGGCGGACACGCTGCACTTGCCTGGCAGGCGCGATCGCCATCGTCGTCAGCTCGATCACGCGATCGATCTCGCGAATCTCGTGCTCGCCGCGGCCGAGCAAGCGGGCGGGGACCGGCGGCTGAGCGCGGGCGCGCGTTCCACGTTGGTGGCGGCCCACGCCGCCCGCGCACGAGATGCCCGCCACGGAGCGGGCCAGCTCTCGCTCGGCGCCCAGCGCGCCCCGACGGGCGAAGCCTGTGACGACGGCTGGCAGCGCGTTGAGGAGATCGTCGCTGTTGCGGAGGAGTCGGCGTTGGTGGCGGCGCGGCTGGCCGCCGCGCTCGACAACAAAACTGCGTGGGAGGCAGCGCGGGCGGCGGAAGCGGCGGCACGCGACGCACGCCGGATCGTTGACCAGCGAAACCACGCCTATACGTTCCATGCCGACCCGGGCTTCTCGTTTGGTGAAGGCTGGTACCTGGCAGCGGCGGCCGTCCTCGCCGGCGTCGCGATTCAGATCGAGCCCGCCAAGCCGCAGACGTCGCAGGCGGAACGGTTCCTGCGAGACGCCGGCCTCGGCTCAAGCCTTGTGCCGTATCGCTCGCGCCCACGCGCGAACAAGCATCTCCCCGAGATCGTCGCGCGCGCCTTCCGCGCCGACCCTCGTTCCGCGCAGCAAAAGCTGCGGGCCGCGTTCCTCGGCGACGCGCCGATCCCGCGGACAGTCATCGATTGGGCCGATGGGAGGCTCGCCGGCGTTTCGGCGGGAAGGAAGGTTCTGCTCTGGGTCCGCTGCGGCGGGCACCATCCCACGCGAAACACGATGTACTCTGAGCTGGTCGAGCTTGCCCGACGAGCGCTGGTCGCCAATCTCGTGCCTGTCCTGGTTGGGGACGCCATCCGTGACGGGGAAGTCCCGTCCGGGCACCATCGACATGACGCTCTTCTGGAAAGAGCCCATCTTCCAAGGCGCCGACATGCGGCGCGCGCAGTTGCAGTTCTTCGAGCATCTCAAGGAAGCGCACGGCCTGGTCGGCCAGCTCGGGGTAACCACCGCGGGCATGGATGGCCCCGCGCTGATGGGTCTTTCGACGATGTACCTCACGGATGCGCCGAACGTCCGGGTGGGCACGTGGGTTGGAACCGTCCCGGGCTACCGAGAAATCGTGCGCGGCGACGGGTACATCGAGCGTCTCAGCGACCAGTTGAGGCAATGGGCCGACGATGACGAACGCCGAAGACCCGGGCGGTTCGCGAGAAGCAGCGCTTTGTCGAGCCGCAAAGAGGTGCTTGCGGAACTATCATCGGAGAGGATGCGAATTCAATGATGCCCAACGACCACCATCACCGCCGCTTTGGCGAGAGGAGTCTTGAGATGATGTTCACGCCTCCAGGCGTCACGCGAGTGGTTGACTTTGCAAGGACTCTGCTGCTCTCGGGGGTGTTCGGAGCTTTCCTGCTGGGATGCTCTGCATCTGGCGGGTCCACAGGACAAGGGACAGGCGGTACGAGCAACGCCGGTGGCAACGCCGCGACTGGAGGTGTGACCAGCGCAGGAGGAAGCAGTGCCGTGGGCGGAAACATGAACATGGGAGGGTCTGCGGGGACTGGCGGCTCGGTCGCAGAAGCTGGCGGGTCCACGGGACAAGGGACAGGCGGCACGAGCAACGCCGGTGGCAACGCCGCGGCTGGAGGTGCGACCAGCACGGGAGGAGGCAGTGCCGCGGGCGGAAGCATGAGCACGGGAGGGTCTGCAAGGACCGGCGGCTCGGTCGCAGAAGGCGGCTCGCTGGCCAGCGGAGGGAGCATGGCCACGAGCGCGGGTGGCGCTCCTGCAAGCGGAGGCGTGGCCACCGGTGGAATGCGGAGCATCGGCGGCGCCACAGGTACAGGCGGTTTGCCTGCAACCGGTGGGGGCTTCGCAACCGGAGGAATCACCAGCGCTGGCGGTACCAAGGCCGCGGGTGGAAGCGTTTTCACCGGCGGGGCGACCACTGGAGGCTCAAGCGGCGGTCAGGTTGGTTCGGGCGGTACTTCAGGTGCGGGTGGAAAGACCGGTTCGGGCGGCACGACAGCGTCCGGCACCGGGCCTTGCGACATCTATGCCGCCGGCAACACGCCGTGCGTTGCCGCCCACAGCACGGTGCGGGTTCTCTTGGGCGCGTACAAAGGGAACCTCTACCAGGTCAGGCGCGCGTCGGATAACACAACCAAGGACATCGGAATTCTGACCTCTGGAGGTTTCGCCGACTCCGCCGTACAAGACACGTTCTGCGCCGGCACGACATGCACCATCTCCATCATCTATGACCAGTCCGGCAAGGGCAACCACCTCAGCAAAGCCCCAGCGGGCCAGAGAAAAAGCACACCAGATAACGAAGCCAACGCGACCGCTCTCAAGTTGACCGCCTCTGGCCACACGGTCTACGGGGTTCACATCGTGGCTGGCGACGGTTATCGCAACGACAGTACCTCGGGCATCGCAACCGGCGACCAGCCGGAGACTGAGTACATGGTGACAAGCGGTACCTTCTTCAACAGTGGGTGCTGCTTCGACTACGGCAATGCAGAGACGAACAACACGGACGACGGCGCCGCCACCATGGAGGCCGTCTATTTCGGCAACTCCACGAGTTGGGGCAAGGGTACTGGCACGGGCCCCTGGGTGATGGCGGATCTTGAGAACGGTCTATTTGCCGGAGGAGACAAGGGACCCACCACCACCAACACGCCCCTGACTTCCACTTACGTCACGGCCATCGTGATTGGCAAGTCGGGGACCTTTGCGCTCAAGGGCGGCAATGCGCAGTCGGGTACTCTGACAACAATGTACGACGGCGCGCGTCCCAATGGCTACACGACCATGAAGAAACAGGGGGCTATCATCTTGGGTATGGGTGGCGACAACACCGACGGCGCTCAGGGGAATTTCTTCGAAGGGTGCATGACTTCCGGCGCCTCGTCAGACGCGAGCGACAGTGCCGTCCAAGCCAACATCGTCGCGGCTGGGTACGGCAGCTGACGCGCGCGGTCCCTTGACCGTTGATTACGGATGATCCTCCACGACCGCAGGCAGATACACGCCGGGCAGCGCGCTGGTGCCCCTGGTGCCCGGCGTCCCTGCTGGCCCGGTTGCGCCTGGGGGTCCAGGTGCGCCAGGCGTGCCCGGCGCTCCCTGGGGTCCCGGAACCCCGGGCGGTCCTTGCAGCCCGTTGGTCCCGTTGCACAGCAAGACCGTGGTCGCGTTTTCGAGCGTGCCGTTATGGTTCTGATCAAGGCCAAACTCGACGCTTGATCCTCCCGCTTGGCACTGGCTGCCAGGACTCACCGCTGTCACGTGGGCGCCGGCGAGCGGGCCATTCAGGTTGGTCTCGACCCACGTGCCCTTATCACCGCGACACACGTTCAATTTGGAGTCGCTCCAGCTGTACCGCACCTGACCGTCCTGGCTCGGCTCACAACTCGGCCGATCTGATCTGGCCGCAGCGGCCTGTGTCGCACGCCAGCTTTCTGGCAAAGGCGCGGCCGGCTGGTCATGGCCCGAGCACGCCGCCGTGCCAGCCAGCAGCGTCCATCCCATCACCGCCAGCACACTGCGATTTCGATTGCGGCCATGAGTTCTTGTCGTCGTGAAGTTCACTCGTTTCCTCCATTCACAGGGGCGCAGCGCCCGCTGCCACCCAGGAACTGCTGCATTCGCCATGCCGCCGCCCAGTTTGGTCGGGCGCCGCGCCGTCGCGGTCCTCAAGCCTCACAGCCCATCGGCCGCTGGCATCTTACGTGCAACTATGATGCTGCGTCTGCCACCGTCCGAACTACCGCCAACGCGGGGACGATGCGCGGATTGAAAGGCATGGCTTCCAATGAAAAGACTTTCGATTGTGTTGCTGCTGGCTGTTGTCGGAATGAGTGGATGTTTCTGGGGGTTCCGAGGGCACGGGCGGGGCGAAGGCCCGAATAGAGGGGGCGAGTATCGAGGACACAATGACCATGGTTGGGAGCACGACCACCACTGACTGACTCTGTGCAGTAATCCGCCAGTGGCGACTTCGATACTTCATTGAACGCATTTCTTGCGTAGTTTCGCTCAATTGCGTCCTGCACTCCCCCGTCAAGATGAAGTACGGAATCACTCAATTTGATTGAATCGGTACAACGCCACAGCACATCAGCCGCCGTAGATCTCAAGTCCGATTGAGGCACGGTACTGCGAATAGGAGAACGGAATGCCACTGAGCTGCGGAGCGGGCATCGCGAAATTCAGTGGGTTGATAATCACAAAGAGCAGCCTGGATACTTTCCATTCGAGCCCCAATGGGCTGAGACCCGCGTAGATCCCCGTGCTGCCCTTAGGAACACCGTACAGATCAATCAACAGGCGGGAAAACCCCAGGTTGGCCGTGGTGCGAAGGTTGAACTGCTCGTAAGCCAGCGGCAGCCGCAGTATGACGGTTCCATAACCATTGAAAGCGCCCGCGCGTACGGCCGTGCGGCCGTTGATGGCAATCCACGGGTTCCATTCCGCATCGAGCCCGAAGGTCCAGTGCTTGCTAAAACGAAGGCGAGCCCCTAGCGTAGCCGCGGCCGCTGCGTAGCTGTACGATCCTGACCCGCCCAGATAGGCCCCAAAGGCCATCTTGGATGGATCTTTCGGCCCCGGCTCTTTCACCGGTGTGGTAACCGGCGGCGGTGGGCTGTGCTTCTCTTCCGCTGCGCCGGCAGTGTCAGAGCCCGCTGGGCTGGGTTCTACCTGAGCGAACGCACGGCTCGGCAGGAGGCCTGCGACAAAGAGCAGGCTCATGCCGACCAGGGCGCGGCGGCGACGGCGTGTCTGTCTTAGCAAAGCGAGCAGCCCGAGAAAGGCCGCCAATCCCAACACCGCGCTCCGGCCCCCCGGCCCTCCCACGCTGCAGCCGAGCAGCGACACATTGCCGTATTTGTGTTCAGGCGCGTCGCACCAATTGTTGGCGAACGTGCAGCCCGGTGAGTAAGTCAGATATTGGTCCAAGATCGCTCCCACTGCCGCCATCTTCTGCTCATTGGTTTGGGTGGGATCGAGCGTCGCGCGCAAGACTGCCGTGGCCGCTTCGGTCGCAAGCTCGCGCTTTTGTCGTCGCAAATCGTCCGGATCATCACAGCGGTCCATCTCGCTCGAGTGAGGTGGCCCATCGATCGCTTCGACCAGGTCCCCGTTGGCCTCGTCCACCCAATCCAGCACGACGGTAATCTGCATCCCATCAGGCGTGCGATAGGTATGGGTGAAGCTATCCTCGACAGCGTGAATCGCCTGGCCAATGCGCACGTAGTAGGTGGGCAGCAAAGCATTCACGCCATGGCGAAGCGCCAGGTACAGCGGCAACGAGGTCTTGTTGGTGGGATCGGGCATGCCTGTGGCATCGAGCCCGTCGAGGGCCTGCCCAACCCGTTCGAGGATGAAGGCGCGGCAGTCGAGCACAGCCGCTGCCGATCCACCCGGCTCCTGCTGATTCGCGCCGCGGAGGCAATGCTCCTGCTGCGCGGTGGGATCGCCGTGAACCAGCGGCAACTGGCTGAGATCCATCGAATCTCGCCCTTTCAGATCATTGTCGCGAACGCCCACCAGCAAGGTTGCGCCGCCCAGGTCGGTCATGTCATCGGCCGGGGTAAACTCCAGGTCGTTGATGAGTGCCCGGTCGTTGCTGTCCGCCGGAAGAGGCGCCGCCGTTGCCGCAGTTGCAGGATCCAGGCGCACAGCCCGGAACGCGTCGGTCGTGACCTTTTCGTGGCACCCAGCAGTGACAATGGTGGAGATCGTGTATGCGTCGGCCGACCTAGGTCTCGCGATCAGCCACCCCAGGAAGACTGCACCGGCCGTGAATGCGGTCAGTACTCCGCTCCTCAGGAATCTCTTTCGCGTCATGATGTCTTCCTGGCGGCGCCGCCGGCATCTGGAGTTCAGGAACTCCGACGGCCTTGAATCACCCTGACCACCACGACGACCACAGCTAGCACGAGCAGGATGTGGATGAATCCTCCCAGCGTGTACGCGGTCATCAGACCCAATCCCCACAGCACTACAAAAAGTATAGCCAAACCCCACAACATGATTGCCTCTCTTTCAGATTAATGATTTGCAAGTGGCGCGCCAGCCGCCACGGTGGACCCAATGTGCTGATGGCCGCGCACCGATTGCGCGCTTTCAGCGGCGCATGTTTACTGAATGGTCAGAATCGGACATTGACCGCCATGCCGCGTTGGCCGCCGTCTCCCGTTACCGGCACGATTGAAACCGGCGAGCCGTGCAGCGAGGGGATGATGACCCCCAGCGACGATCCGACGATCGCCCCACCAGCCACGTCGGAAATGAAATGCATGCCCCCGAGAACCCGCGCCGCGGCCACGAAGGTCGCAATCGCGCCCCCAACCCCCAGCACGATCCAGTTTGCCCTCGAGCGGGGGTGAAGCCGTCGCATGGCCACCAAGGTGGACGTCGCGACCGCGAAGCTGACCGCAGCGTGACTGCTCAAGAACGACAGCCCCGCGTCGGCACCATTGCGCTCGGAAAGCGGCGCTTTCTCGCCATAGAGAAAAGGACGGGGCCGGCCTGCCGCGAGCGTCATCATGGATGCAGCGGCGGTTGCGGCCAGCCCGGACTCGGCGACCACGACGGCGTCGTTCAGGCCCGGCCACAACCCCTCGTCCGCGAAGAGCAAGGTCGCAGCCCCCACGCCGATGGCGTAGAGACCGATATCTGAGGCCGTTTGCCAACCGGGGCTCCAATAACCCGCCGTCGTGCGATCGAGCGCGTTGAGATCGCTGACGGGGCAAAGTGGAGCGCAGAACGCCTTCTGCGATTGTGGTCGAAACAGCCGCGCGCTCTCGAACACCAGCCCGATTCCCAGGATGGGCAGATCGATCTCGGCATAGAGCTGGAAGGCCGGGCGCAAGGGATTCTGCGGACTCGGGACCAGAGGGGTGAGCTTGGCGGCCTTGGCAGTGGACTCGGCGTCCTCGACCTTGGCAGGCAGAGATCCGGCCGATGGTGGCGCGATGGGCGGATTATCAGCAGGCGTGGGTGCGGCTGTGGGCGCGTCCCTATCGCCGGCCGTCTGGGCTCGCACGACACCGATCGATCCAAGCCACGCCAAGCCGAGCACGGAGCAAACGACGAGCCCCGGGGTAACCTCGCGGTGCCAACGGCAGGCCCGCCCGTCACCATTCCGTGCCGCTGGCGCGCAGACTTTTCCCATATTCCGCATGAATTACTGGAAAAACCTGCAAGTCCTGCGCCGCTGCCAGCATCTCGTCCCTACAACGTCAGAATCAAGACCAGACCCGACCTGTCCTTGGCAATTAGAACCGAATTGCATCCGTCAAATCCGTCGCACGCCGACTCCGGGTTAGCGGGGTCGATTGTCACCTTCCGCGACTGATGTGGACGCTCCGGTCAGTTTGGGTGCATTCTTGCGGTGGCGACATGGCAAATCCCACCGAACCCGCTGCTGCGACTCGGCCATCGGCTGGTACTTTGGGGGGGAGGTAACTGCAATTTGCTGTGGCGTCTGCAACTCAGCTGGTGGGGCTTCTGCAAGCGCCTGTACCAGAAATATAGGGACAATGAGGTCGGCGACGGCGCGGCCGCGATCAGCTACTACCTCATCTTCTCGCTGTTTCCGTTCTTGTTCTTCCTGGCGACACTGACCGGATATATCCCCTATACCCGCGCGTCCGCTGACACCCTGCTGGAGCGCGCCCGCACTTTTCTGCCACCCGAGGCGATGGGGATCGTCAGGACGCACATGCGTGAACTGGTGGGCCGCCCCAAGCCGCACCTGCTGACCCTGGGTCTCGCAGCGGCGGTCTACTCAGCGTCCTGCGGAGTGGATGCCCTACGCAAGGGATTGAACCTCGCCTACGACGTCAAGGAGTCCCGCCCGCTCTGGAAGACCTCGCTGCTTGCGTTCGGCATGACCGTCGGAACCGGCCTGCTCGTGCTGGCTGGAATCGCCCTGCTCGTGGCGGGCGGCAGCGTCGGGTGGTTGGCGGCCCGCTATCTCCACATCGCCGACGAATACGTGATCGTCCTCCGCTGGATCCGCTGGCCGATCGTCGCAATCATGATCACGTTCGGCGCCGCGCTTAGCTACTACGTGCTGCCCGATGTCGAGCAGAAGATTAGGTTCATCGCGCCGGGCGCGGTTATGGGGACGCTGGTTTGGTTCCTGGTGAGTTGGGGTTTCAGCGCGTATGTGTCCCACTTCGGCAGGTACAACGTCACCTACGGCTCGATCGGCGGCGTCATCGTACTTCTGACCTGGCTCTTCATCACCGGGTTCATCCTGCTCGTGGGCGGGGAGATCAACGCGATCATCGAGCAAGCGGCGGCCGGCGGTAAGCAGGCCGGCGCGCGCGCTCCCGACCAGGATCCGCCGCCACCCGGCCAGCGTCCGAATGTGCGAGCAAACCCGTGAACGCTCTGATTGCGCTGCTGTTGCTTGCCACCTCCGGCCAATACGACACCACACCTACCCCACCTGAACCGACGCAGCAGCCACTGCCCGCTGACTGGCCTGCCCCACCCAAAGCGCAGCCGCGCGAGGTGTACAAGCTGCATCTGGCTGTCGACATTCCCCTTATCGTCGTGGGTGGCGCCGCGGGGCTGGTGCGCATCCTATTCGAGAACCAGCTGGTGCACAAAGACTGTCCCTGCAATCCGGACGGCATCAATAGCCTCGATCGGTGGACCGTCCACTACCACAGCCAAGCCGCGAGCATTGCTGCTGATGCCACGGTCTATGGCGTGCTGTCAGCGCTGCCTCTCGTCGATCTTTTCGCCCTGGGGTTTGGGCGCGCCTGGGGCGAAGATCTGGTGGTGTACGTTGAGGCGTTGGCCGTCGACACTGCCCTACAGAACGCGACCAACTTCATCGTGGCACGCCCGCGACCCCGCACCTATGCGGGCGATCCCGCCTTCGTCGGCTCGGGCGAAGGCTATCTCTCCTTTTATGCCGGCCACGTCTCCACGACGTTCGCCGGCCTCGCGGTGGCGGCGTACACCATTCGCAGAAGGTATGGTGAGCAGGTCTGGCCCTGGTTCGCGGGCGCGGTGATTGCCAGCAGCGTGGCGGTCGAGCGGGTGGCGTCCGGCCATCATTTTCCAACCGACGTCGCCGTCGCCGCGGTAGTCGGCACCGGCATCGGCATCGGCGTCCCCTGGCTTCACCTGCGCCGCTGGGAAACCCACGTCCAGATCGCCCCGGTCGGAGCGCACGGTCTGGGACTCGCCGGCACCTTCTGAGGCGCGCCCAGAGAGGCAGACATGACAGAAAAGAAAGTCGCTGTCGTCACCAACCCGAAAGCAGGCAAGAACACGCCCAGGGATGGGCTCGGCAAAGTGATCTCATCGATCCTCGCCACTCCGCGCCGGACCTACAACCCCGAGACGCTCAGCGCGCTGGAAGGTACGGCCAAGCAGCTCAGCCACGACCGTCCCGACATTCTCGTCATCGCCGGCGGCGACGGCACCGTCCATGAGACCCTGTCGAAGGTGCTGATCGAGCATGAGCACTCCCCGGCTGCGCCCATCCCGCAGATTCTCATCATCCCCATCGGCACAATGAATAATCTCGCGACGACCCTCGGCCTGACAAAGCATCCTGCGGTCAAACTGGCCGAAATTGTCGCCGCCAAGATCCGCGACAAGCGTCCGCTGGACGTGACGCCGCTAAACCCGCTCAAGATCAATGACGAGTTCGGGTTTCTCTACGGCACGGGACTGCCCGTGAATTTCCTGCAGAAATACTACGAGGACCGCAAGCACCGCGGACCCATGCGGGCGATCAAGGTGGTTCTGACGACGATCGGCAATGAGATCCTGTCCCTGCTGACGTTCAGGAAGTCGAAGCAGATCCTGACCCGACCGGTGCACGCCACGATCACGCTGCCGGTCGGCAACGATCCGTCCATCGCTCCCTTCACGACCCATACCGGAATCATCTGCGCCTCGATTGACGATATCGGCCTCGGTTGCCGAGCCATGCCCAAGGCGAGAAGCCAACCTGGATGCTTCATGCTCCGGTCGACACACCTGTCGTTCTGGGGGCTGGTCGGCAGCCTCGGCCCGCTTTGGGCCGGCCTGCCGCTGCCGGCGACCTTCGATGCGGTCGTGCCTCATCTGAGCATCGACTACCAGGAGCCGACCATCGCCACCGTCGACGGCGACATGAAGCCGCCCAGGACCAACGACGTCATCGGCTGCGGCCCTGCCCTCTCGTTCATCACCGGATGAGCGGACAGCCGGCGCCACAACCCACGCCCCACCGCGGATTGTATCGAAGGTCCTCGCGCGCAGCTGGGCGAAAGACGGAAGAACCGTCACCGCATTCGGGTGAACATGAGACCCTTCCCTTCGCGGTCTGGCGCGTATACTCCAGCCAGGAAGATTTCGTGACCGGTTCTTGCTTCACCTGCGGACGCGCCAACCCTATACTGGCGCCTGAGATGGGGCTTCCATGACAGCCGACCTGGCACACGCCCTGGTGGGCACGGTGCTCGATGGCTCGTACCGCATCGAGGGGTTGCTCGGTGAGGGCGGCATGGGCGCGGTGTACGCGGCGACGCATTTGCGGCTCGACAAGCGCGTGGCGGTCAAGGTGATGGCCCGCGAGCTGACCGCGAACCCCGAGGCCCTGGCGCGCTTTCGTCGCGAGGCTCTGGTGACGAGCGGCCTCGGCCATCCGCACATCGTGCAGGTTTTCGATTTCAGCACCACGCCCACCGGCGAGCCCTTCTTGGTCATGGAATTTCTCGATGGCGAGGACCTGGACCACCGCCTGCGCCGTCTGGGGCGCCTGCCCGCCGCGGACGTGGTTCCCATGGTCAAGCAGGTCGCCTCGGCACTGACGGCCACGCACAACAAAGGCATCGTCCACCGCGACCTCAAGCCGGCCAACATCTACCTGCTCGAAGTCGCGGGCGAGACCGACTTCGTCAAGGTGCTGGACTTCGGCATCAGCAAGGTGCGTTCCGCCAGTACCAAGCTCACGCGCACGTCGTCCGTCATGGGCACGCCGAACTACATGTCGCCCGAGCAGGCCAAGGGCAATATCGAAGACATCGACGAGCGCACCGACCAATGGGCACTGGCCTGCATCGTCTGGGAATGTCTGTCGGGCCAAGGACCGTTCGTGGGCGATAACGTGCCCTCGATTCTCTTCCAAATCGTGCACGAGCCGTCTTCGCTCTTGCCCAAGGTCGTCGGCCTGTACCCGCAGGTCGAAGATGTCTTGCTGCGCGGGCTGGCCAAGAACAAGAACGACCGCTTTGCCAAGGTGGACGACTTCGCGGCCGCCCTTGAGGCAGCGGTGACCGGAACCGCCGGCCGAGCGGTGCCGAGCATATCGCGGACGGTGCAGGAGCCGGACGACCACCTGGACCTGCCGCCCGCGCGGTCGAAAGCGTGGATCTGGGGCGCGGTCTTCGGCGCCGTGGCGATCCTGGTGGTGGGTGGGATCCTGCTCTTCCGTTCTGGCGCTTCGCCCAAACCGGTGGTGGCTGCGCCCGCTGCGGCGGCGGTCGAACCGGCGCCACTGCCCGTGGCTGCACCACCCACGGTGCCCGCCGTGCCTTCCGAGCAGCCGGAGATCAAGCCGGAGTCGCCGCCCCCAAGCCCGAAGCCGCTCGCGGAATCCAAGTCCAAGAAACCCCGGCGCACGGTCGCGCCCGCGCCGAGCGGCGCTCCATCCGATGACGTGCGCAGCGTGCCCGCACTTCGCCCGGCCGAGAAATCCGAGAAAGGGATCCAGGACAAATGGCGCCTCGATTGAAATTGCTTTGGCTTGTCGTTGCCTTTTCGGCCGTGGCGGCGAACCTGCCGCGCCTTGAATCGGCGGCTTTCGCCGCCGGCTTGGACGCGAAGGGCGAGGCCACGGCCAAAGAGGCCTCGGGCCTCTACCGGCAGGGGCTTTACGAGGATGCGGCCAAGCTGTTCGCCAAGCTCGTCGTCGACTATCCCGACATGCTGATCTTCGAACGCAGTTTGGGGGCGTGTTTCTACTACTTACGCAAGCCCGAGCCCGCGTTGTCGAATCTGCGCAACTACCTCGTTCATCGCAAAGACATTCCGGCGGACGACAAGGCGGTCGTGGATCGCTGGATCGACGAGATGGAAAAGCTGCGCGCACAGAACGCTGCCGTGCCGGGCGTGCCAGCGCCGACGGCAGAAAGTCTGCAGCGACCACACCTCGACGGTCCTCCCGCCTGGCAGCCATCGGAGGCGCCGGCCCTGCCTCCGCCGACAGCGGAACTTCAGCCCTTGATCTCACAATCACCGGCCACAGCAAGACCGCTCCCGCCCCAAGCCCAGCCGATCGCTCAAGAGTCGGTGGTCTCGACCGGACAGCAGGCTTCCGGCACCACGAATGGAAGCGGAATGCGCGTCGCTGGAATAGCCTGCGGTGCCCTGGGCCTGGCGTCGATTGGAACGGCTATCTACTACTACACTCGGGCAACCTCGCTGTCGGACAAGGTCACAAGCGCGAATCCCGCAAGCTCATCCGACTACCAGGCAGGCAAGGATGCGGAGACGATGCAGTGGGTGTTCTATGGGTTCGGCGCCGGAGCGCTCGCCACCGGAGCAGCTCTCTATCTGCTGGGCTACTCCCAGGCTTCCTCCGCTCAGGTGGGTCTGGCTCCCATGCTGGGACCGAGAACTGCCGGGCTTTCCGCCCGAGGAGGATTCTGATGCGAGTCTCCTGGTCAATCCTGTTGGTGGGTGTGGCTGCATGCGGATTCAATCCCCATCCCCAAAACGGCGCCCTCCCCTGCGACAACGGCTGCCCCTCTGGCTACCACTGCGCAAAAGACGGCACCTGTCGGACGACTGAATTGGGTTCTGGAGGAGTCACCGCAACGGGAGGGTTGAAGGGGTCTGGTGGCATCGTCGGTGCCGGCGGAAACATGGGCACCAGCGTTGGCGGAACGACGCCCAGCAGCAGCAGCGGCAGCACAACACCGCCGAGCTGCCTGGTGGGCGGCGTCGGGACGACCGAATGCGGAGCCGCAAGCGAGAACTGCTGCACGAGCTTGGAGGTGATGGGCGGGGAATTCTACCGGACGTACACGAACGACGGCAGCGGTCCGACGGCTGAGGCCGACCCTGCAACCGTCAGCAGCTTTCGACTGGACAAATACCTGGTCACTGTGGGCCGCTTCCGCAAGTTCGTCGCGGCGTGGAACAACGGGTGGACGCCACCGGCTGGATCGGGCAAGCACACGCACCTAAACGGAGGCTGGGGGCTCGCAAACGCCGGCAGTCCAGGGACCTATGAGAGCGGATGGGTAACAACGGACAACAGCCAAATCGCGCCGACAGATGCGAACCTCGCTTGTGCTCCTTTTCACGAAGCAGCGACGTGGACGAACACGTCGGGCGGCCAGGAGAACCTTCCGATCAATTGCGTGAACTGGTGGGAGGCTTACGCGTTCTGTATATGGGACGGAGGCTGGCTGCCGAGCGAGGCGGAATGGGAGTACGCCGCGGCAGGGGGCAGCCAACAGCGCGAGTACCCGTGGGGCAGCACCGCCCCGGGGAGGAGCAACTGCTGCGCTTCTGTCTACGACTGCGACTGCACTGGCGTCGGGAACGTCGCTCCGGTTGGCGCGGCGACATTGGGCGCAGGCCTTTGGGGCCAGCTCGATCTGGCCGGAGAACTGAACGAGTGGAACCTGGACTGGTATGCGTCCTACGTGAACCCATGCACAGATTGCGCCTACCTTACAGTGGCCTTCTCGCGGGTGAATCGGGGCAGCGACTTCGGAGTGGATGATGTGTCTAGATTGGTGACCTCGCGGAGAGGCTACAGCTCCAGTGGCCCGGCGGGCCGCTACGACGTCCTCGGGTTCCGGTGCGCCAGAACGCCGTAGGTTCCTGGTTCCACTCGGCGTGGCAATCGATGCATCGACCGGAAAGCTCTACATCACCCTCCTCGATGCGGTCATGGTTGCGGTTCTTCCCAACTAGCGCGTTGGCGCGCCATTGCCCGACCTATCCGCCATTTCGCTCAGTGGACATGTCTTCCGCCCAGTTCTCCAGTTGAAGACCTGGAACGCGGGAGAATTCCCGAGTGTTGTTGGTGACAAGAATCCATCCTTCAGCACGTGCATGCGCCGCGAGCCAAAGATCGTTGTTGCCAATGATCGCACCGCCTCTTTGCAGGACGGCACGAATCTGGCCGTAGTGCTCGCCAGCCGCCTCTGGCAAACCGCGGGGTGGGATCAGCCCTTCGAGCTGCTGGATGGTCGCCATCGCCCGTTCGCGCGATTGGCTCTTCTCAGCGCCGAAGCGCAATTCGCCCAACGTGATGACCGACATCGCAAGCTCGTTGGCCGCATGGCGAGCAAAGTGCTCGCGCACGGCGGGCGGGTTGTGCTTGGCGATGTAGATGCAAATGTTGGTGTCGAGCAGGTAGCGAACGCTCATCAGAGAGTGTCCCGGTCCTGCGGCGGTGTGTCCTCTCGACCATCTGCCATGAAGTCACTTGGCATGCCGGCGAGCGCATCAAAGATCGCTGTCGCGTTGATCGGCGCCTCGCGCATCACGAGTTCGTCACCGCGACGGTAGATCTCAACCCTGTCAGCCTGGAATCGGAATTCCTTGGGCAGGCGAACCGCTTGGCTGTTTCCGGACTGAAAAACACGGGCGTAGGGCATGTCTCACTCCCCAAGAGTCAGTATATACCCAGCGGTATATACACGCCACAGACTAGCTCCTGGCCGAGATGCGATATCGCGCAGTCGCCGCAATCCACGACTATGGACAGACTCACTCCACCAGGCCGATCACGTTGCGGGACCGGCGTGCGATCTCCAGCGCGTCTTGAAGCTGCTCGAAGATCGCGCGCGAGCCGGGCAGTCCCCACAGCAGAAGCTGAGGTGTCGTCACGTCATGGCTGAATACGCGGATGCGCGACACTCCGAGCAGCCGGTCTGTCATGGTCTGATGGAACTCGGTGTCGCGCACCCTCCAGAGCTGGAGCGTCTCGATGTTCTTCGAAAGCAAGCCCGACTCGACGTCGATGGTGCGCGTCGTGATGAGGAACGTGAGCGTGGCCCGTGCGGCCCACAGGTAGAGCAGCCAACACCCTCCCAGCCCCGGGGCCACCGCCCCTGCAATCAGCGCCCAGTTCCAGACGATGCCGAAAAACAGGTGGAGAATCGGGGCGCCACAGAGCCCGCACACGCCCAGCACAATGGCCGCCACCACCGACCAGAACTGCGCCTTCCAGGAGGGCGCGCCTTTGAAGATGGTCACGACGGCCGGCGCCGCCCCCGCTGCGGACGTGGGAGGCTGGGATGCGACGGCCGTTGCGGCGGTCTCTGCCAGCATCGAGCCGCAGTGCCGGCATTTGATGGCAGCGTCCTGGATCTCTTCGGCGCAGAAAGGGCAAGGTTTCATCGGACCGCTAGGATACGCTGAAGCGAGCCCGGATGCCGGTTGGGCGTGGGGGCGTGCTCCCTCGCTACGGTTTCGTGCCCGGCAAGAGGCGCGGGTACATCCATCCGGCGACGGCGCTCACCCAGGCCGTAGCCGCCAGCCAGGCGCCCAGCACGTCCGAAGGATAGTGCACGCCGAAGTAAACGCGCGACACACCGACACCGATGGCGAAGGCAGCACCCGAGACGAGCGCGGTGATCCGTACGCCGCGCGGGACGCCACGCATCCATAGGAGCACAAGCAAGCTCGCGATGACGCCCGTCGACACCATCGTGTGCCCGCTAGGGAACGACGGCAACGCTGGCGTCGACAGCAGATAGACCCAAGACTCGCCCGGTCGCGCCCGACGGAACCCTTCCCTCAACAGCACGTTGAGAAGCAGGCTACCGCCGGCGCCGAGGGCGAGGAAGCGAGCCTGTCGAAACTGCCGGCAGATGACCAGTAGCACGAGCACGGCAAGCGCGAGCAACATCATCGGCAGTGGGCCGCCGGCCCGCGTGCAAGCCATCATCAAAGAGTCCGGAGCACCCCGCATTCCGACAACCCAGCGCTGAATTGGCTCGTCGAAAACATCGAGCTCACCTTCGCGCATCTCACTCGCCAGACGTGCAAAGAACACCGTCGCCCCGAGGCACAGAGGCAGACTCCATGAGAGTCGGCGCACAACGCGCGCGGCCAGGTACGCCGTAGCCACAGCCAATCGCGAAGCCTGCACGTATGCAGATTAGCTTCGGCGTTGTCGTGCGCAAAGCAATCCGCCGAGAATCTGCGACGTCATCGGCTGCGGTCCCACCGTCTCATCGACGGAGACTTTGCACCATTCAATCGGTGATGGACTCACCTGCCTCGGCATCAAACCGAGCAAGGTGCGTCTTCCGTCTGCTCTCACCGTGTCCAACCCAAGGAATTCCACTCATAAGCACGCCGTACGCAAGAAAGGTCACCCATGTCCCTGATGTCAGCCATTCTCGTCTTGATAGTCGTTGGGATAGGGCTCTGGCTCGTCAATAGGTACATCCCCATGGACGGGAAAATTAAGACCATCCTCAACGTCGTGGTTGTGATCGCGGTGGTTCTCTGGCTGCTGTACGGCTTCGGTGTGTTGGGCCGCGCGGGGGGAATTCGGCTGCCTCGAATGAGGTAAATCTTTCGCCATGAACGCACCTGCGGCTCAGCCCCGGCACTTCTCCATGATCCGCGGGTTCCACCTTGCTGACTTGTTCACTCTGGCCAATGCCGCTTGCGGAATGGCTTCCGTGTTCGCCTCAATGACCTACCTGCTTTCGCCCACCATCGGCCTCTTCACCCTGGCGGCCGTGCTGATACCGCTGGCGCTGGTATTCGATTCGCTGGACGGCCGGGTGGCGCGCTGGCGCCACGCGCACTCGACATTGGGGCGTGAGCTAGATTCGCTGGCTGACGTGATCGCGTTCGGCGTAGCGCCTGCGGCGCTGGCTTTTGCGGCCGGCATGCGCGACGGTTGGGACTGGGTCGTGCTGATCTATTTCGTAGCCTGCGGGGTCAGCCGACTGGCGCGTTTCAACGTGACCGCCGACGCCCTGTGCGCGGGTGGGGACAAGGTGAAGTACTTCGAGGGCACGCCCATTCCGTCGAGCGTGGCCCTGGTCATCGTGCTGGCCATCGCGGCCTGGATGGGGCGGCTGGGGCCGGCGCTGTACTTCGGCTCCGTCGAACGGGGCCTGGTTCTGCACCCGCTGGTTCTGATGTTCGCGCTTTCGGGCAGCCTGATGATCAGCAAGACACTGCGCATCCCCAAGCTGTAAACGATCAGCCACCGGTGAACTGCATGTTCCCATGGTGTACTGAGGGATCTCGAAGGCGTCGTCGTCGGGGTCCTTGAGCCAAATCTGCCAGGTGTGGTCGCACAGAATCCAACAGGCGTCCATGACAGCCACACCCGTGTCGACGCGCGCGTGGCTTTGCTGTCCCCGCCGCTCGGGCTAAAGAAGATCGTGCCACAGTCGAGCGAGAGGCTGAGGGTGGTCATGGCGCATAGGGAAGCAACGCCGCACACCGGGAAGCGCGCTGGTGCCCCTGGTGCCCGGCATCCCTGGTGGCCCAGGTGCGCCTGGCGGTCCAGGTGTGCCTGGCGTGCCTGGCGCTCCCTGGGGTCCCGGAACCCCAGGCGGCCCTTACAGCCCGTTGGTCCCGTTGCAGGCCGCGATCTCGACTGCGACCATCGGTTCTTGTCGTCGTGAAGTTCACTCGTTTTCTCCATGTCCCGGGGCGTGAATTCCCGCTTCCACCTGAAAACTTCAGCATTCGCCATGCCGTCCGGTCAGGGCCGCGGCGTCGCGCCGTCGCAGTTCTTAAGCCTCACCCTGCTTCCGTCAAGATGAAGCACCGATTCAACCACTTTGAATGGATCGGGATGGTGATGGCTTTCCGAACGCCAGCGGGCACCTTTGATGCGGTTGCCCCCAGTCCGGGGGAAAGTTCCCATTTCTAGAAGGTCACGCTCAGGACCAGACCCGACCTGTCCTTGGCAATCAGAGGCACGATTCCCATGCGCATCCCGGCCGATGGGCTGCCGAAGTCACCGCGGCGGTAGTCGCGCAAAGCTTCGACGGCGCCAACCGGCTGAGTGAAGATCATAACCTCCCCTGTCGCAAGGCCGGTCAGCAAGGTGATGGTCGCACTGGTCCAATGGCCAAATCCGGCGCCGATAAGAAAGAATAGACCGGCGTTGAATACGACGTTGCCGCCATGAAAAAGCAGGCTCTGGCCCCGAGCTTCGTTCGCTGCATCTCTGGTCAACAATTTCTCTGCCTGGGCAAGCGTTGCACAGGGATCCGCTTGCGGATTCTCAGCCTCAAGTTCGTCGAGGCGCTTTTCATCACCCATTACTTTGAGCGGCGTGAAGACCACCGGGATCACGCCGATCAGCGCGGCGCCTCCTCCCACGTACAGATCCAGCCCCGGCGCGTGCGATACCAGAGGCGCAGCCACGAATTGGCCCGTGGCGAGAGCCGAATAGATTGTGCCCCAAGAGTAGCTCCAGATGCGGGCATGGCGGGCATCGACGTGCAAGCGCTCGTGAATGAAGTGGAGACGAGCTTCTGCATTCAGGTGCTGCAGCGCAGGCTCCCCGCCGACCAAAGAAGCCGTGCATTCGTGGCCAAGCACCGGCCTCGCGCTCAGGACGAGAACGAAACCAAGAACACGCCCAACCCAACCCATTGTGCATCAAGCATAGCAGGAAAGCAGCGGCTCATGGAGCTCTCTACCCGGAAACCCTCAGAACCGAATTGCATCCGTCAAATCCGTCGTGCACTGACTCCGGGTTATCCGGGTCGATTGTCAGCTTCTCCTTGTTGAGCAACAACTTGTACTCGTACTTGCCGGGCGCCAGAAACAATTCAGTGAGTTCAAAAGCCAGCCTCTGAAAACTCGCCGAGGCGTCGGACAGGGCTTCCAAGCGAGACTGGATCTCGGAATTGGATTTCCCTCCGAAAACCAAGCCGCGCAGCAGGTCGCATCCTGTCAATCCGCCTAAGTTCGACGAGATCATGACAATTCCGCATGCGTGCGAAACTGGCTTGCTCGCGCGGACCCTTTACGCCAACAGAATTCGATCCAGGCGTAGAAGCCTGAAGATCGCCAGCGGCTGCTCACGCAGGCCCTGAACGGTTACCACGCCGCCGTACTCCTTGGCCTTCTTGTACAAGAACACCACCACGCCCACGCCCGAGCTGTCGATGAGCCGTAAACCCGACGCATCGACGACGACGCGGGGATGCCGTTCAGCGACCAAGGTGTCGACGGATTGGCGAAGAGCTGGAGTGGTGATCACGTCCAACTCACCCACTATGCGAAGGGTAGCTATGCCGCCCGCTGTACTGGTTGAGAATTCCATTTGTCTTTGCTCCTCTCGCTCCAGATATACTCATCTACATATTGCGATAGGGCGCGGCACCCGATGGCTTGCCCGTGCCAGCTGATCCACGTAGCAGGTTTCGGGCCACCGATGCGATGCAGGCAAGTTCGGGCAGTTGTACGGCAGCTGGTCGCGGAATGGCGGCTTGTTCAATCAAGATGACGTGTCGCCCATTCAATTCGAGGGAGGGAGACAAGTCCGAGGGGTCTTTCTCCGCGATCAGCCATGATGCAACTAACCGAACCTGCTTACTGTACTGACTGAGCCGCTGTTCGCATTCTTGGCACCGCAATGCGCGCAGCACCACCGACCATTTCTCGATTCCGGTCGAGCAAGTGGCCGAGGTCGGAATCCAATTGGCTCTGTGGACCGGGAGGGTTGTTGCAGTTGCGCCGCCAAGACTCCAATATGTTCTAGTGCGCCGCTGCGTTGGATCCCCATGAAGGAACTTCCATGAGAACTGCTTCACCATGTCTTCTTGCCTTCCTGCTTGCGGCCTGCAACTCGAATACCTCGTCATCGCAGGGCGGCCCAGGCACGCCTAGCGCCGACGCTGCTGTCCCCGCCGACGCCGCCCAGGCGGATCGGGCGCCTGAAACTGACGGCCAGACCGGCAACGGGTCAACGACGGTCACCGCTACCGGCACCCACACGACATTGGGCACGGGGACCAGCACCGGCGCGGCCAGCAGCACCGGTACAGGGACTGCGACCCCGTTGGCAACGGGGACCGGAACCGGCACCGGCTCCGGCACCGGCACCAGCACAAGCAGCTCCACCGCAAGCGGTCGGTGGCAGCCAGGTAGCGCCGGGACCATCAACTGGGACTGGCAGATCGGCGCATCCGCCGACGCCGCCATCATCCCGCCCACAGGTTCGCAGATGATCGACGTGGACGGGTTCAATGTGAGCGCCGCGAAGGTGGCGGCCCTGCACGCCGCCGGACTCAAGGTGGTCTGCTATCTTGACGTGGGCAGCTACGAGACAGGACGTCCCGACTCGGCTGACTATCCGGCGGCGCTCAGGCTGTCCGAGGATCCCGACTGGCCGGGCGAGTGGTTTCTCGACACCCGCGACGTCTTCAAGTCAGGCTCCGTGCTAGCCGGCATCCTCAACCAGCGCTTCCAGATGTGCGAGACAAAGGCTTCGACGCCGTCGAGCCGGACAACCTGGACAACTGGGACGCGAACCGCAGCATCCTGACCGAGCAGGATCAGGTCGATTTCGACGGCTGGGTCGCCGACGCCGTGCACGCGCTGGGCATTTCGGTCGCACTCAAGAACTGCCCGGAACTCGTGACCAGGGTGGACCGGACCGGCCAGCGCCTGGTCGACAAATTCGACTTTGAACTCGACGAGCAATGTCAGGAATACAGCGAATGCGACAGCTTCACCGAGTTCACCAAGTCCGGCAAAGGGATCTTCGACGTCGAGTACAAGACAAACCTCACGCTCAACTGCTCGCAGTTCGGCAGCCTGTCGATCAACGCGCTCAAGAAGGACCTTGACCTGGTAGGCGCGGGCGATTCCGGCTACCTGCGACAGACCTGTCCGTAGAAATGCTGCTCTTCGGCGGGGACGGTTCTCACTGAAAAATCACACCATTCGTGTGTAGTGAGAGCCACAGGACTACCCCCACGAGGATCAAGATGAACGCCGTTATCCAATAGGCCGCCGGGCGGGCGTAGTTGAGGGTCCACCCCATCCCGATACGTTTGGGCACCCACAACCGGTCGTCATCGGGGTTCACATAGAAAAGTCCGCACCGGTAATGGTCGGGGTCGTGAACGTGGGGCATGTGGATCTCTATTTCCCGAATCATGAAGATCAGGCCGAGACCGAGAAATATGAAGAAGACCACGAGCCCGGTGTGAAGCGCGGGCATGCCCCACAAGGCCATGGCGAGGCAGGAACCGAGAAGGAAAGACGTGCCAAAGGTCAGAAACCCGCGCAGCGCCTGAAACGCCGCCAGTTGCGCCCGAGCCGATTCCTTCTTGGCCGCCGCGGCCACCGCGCCAAAGAGAAACAGCACCAGCCAGATGAAAACCGGGGCGGCAAAGACCACCAAGGGCAGGTGGGTCTTCGACGTCCAGCCGTTGGGATTGCCGGCGGCGTTGAAATGCGTGGGCACGGGGTCGGGCATCCTGGGCACCAGCCGCGCATAATGGACAAGAAGGCCGGTCAGGCCCGCGAGCGCCCAAAGATCCCATTTTGAAAACAGACTGGGACGCCGCGCGTTCATGTCCGCATCACCTGGGGAAAATGGGCCAATCGGGAGAATGCCAATCGGGAAAGTGTCGTACCCACTTGGCCCAGTGTACCCTCTTGCGCCAAGGAGAAAGGAACAAGTTTGGCTCCCGTCGGCGTGGCGAACTACCCGCCGCCCGCGATCGAGATCGTCACGCCCACGGCGTGCACGTCGATGCCGTAGCCCACATCCACCTTGAAGGCCGGGATGGCCACCCCCGGCAAAATGATGCGCACCCCACCGCCGAAGCTGGCGTGGATGTCATTGAGCTTGGAGCGCACCGGGGGCGGAGCAATGTCCGGAGGCGGGACCGTCGTGCCACCGGGATGCCGTTCGAGCAATGTCGCCGCATCGAGGAAGAGCGCCGCCGCAACATTGAAGGGCACATGCGTCCAGGGGATTCGCAGATGGAACAGCACCGCCTGATCCTCGGCTTGCATGCTGCCAAGGGTGTCGCCGTGAAACTCGTTGGTGAGATAGCCGCGCAGGTTGGGGCCACCCACACGCAGTAGCTCCGTCACGGGAACGCCGTGGTCCGAGGTGGGGTAGTCGAGCACCCCGCAAAAGATGACGGACGGGTAGTTCCACCGGTAGTGGCCGTACAGCTCCACCACCGTCTCGAACTTGGAATAGTCGAAGTCGGAGCCCCAATAGCGGTCCGACACCTCATTCTTGATGCGCACACGAACGCCATGCCGGAGCCCCTCCTGGGCGGCGGTGTCGTCGTACTGGATCTGGAACTGCAGGAGGAAGACGCGGCCGGCCCGCGAATTGTAGGGCAGCGCAATCGCGCCCTGGGGCAGGTCTGCCACGGGACTCACGGTCAGCCGGCGGGCCGACAAACCAAGGTACGCGCGCGTGTGAGGGGACAGCACCCAGCCGATCTGGCCGCTGCCGCCAATCACAGTGGTCGGCACCTGCATGAGCATCGTGTGGTTGGTAAAGAAGCGAACCTCCTCTTGCCGGTAGAGCCCGGTCAGCGTGTAGGTGAGCGGGGCGCCTGCGACCAGGGGATCGCTGTATTCGAGGTAGGCATAGCTTCGCGACTGGCCGATCTGACCCGCGGCAAGCAAATGCACATCGCGACCGAGAACGTTCTGGTTGGCGTAGGCGAGACCGCCGGCCCAATCGCCACTGCCGAAGCTGGCCGTGGGAAAGGCAAACCAGGTGAGCTTGCCGACGGCTTCCACGACCACCTCCACTGGGTAGGTCTTGTCGTCTAGGTACATGCTGCCGGACTGCCTCCTGCGGTGGGCAACTCGATGAACACGCGCACGCTGCTGAACAAATCGCTCTCAATCAGACGCTGCTCGGCCGTCTTGAGCACGGCGAAATCCACAGGATCCCCCGGATACAAATGCATGCGCGTGGCCAGCACCCGCGTGGTTACCCCGGGTTTGCCGCGTATCGCGACGTGGTCCACGACCAGCCGGGCCGCAGCAGGGGCCGGCCATGCCACCGCGCAGACGACCATCAGAGCAGCACCGATCAATCGATGTGACAGCATGGTTGCAGCTCCCTAAAACCGCCGACCGATATCGATGCACCCACGACGAGCCAATGCGTCGCACACCCGCGTCGCCGGAATTGGTCCCGCCCATCCAGCGCCGCCAGCCCCGATCGTGGACCACACAAATTCCATGCCGGCTGGAATCTAGCACGCCCTCGCCTGCTAATCTCTTGAGGACGATCCTCGGCGCAATGTTTGCGCATCGGCTGTCACATGAACCGCACGTGTAGGAGTACACTCACAGCCATGACGGTTCACATGCACCACAGGGCCGAATTGCAGCGGGTTGCGCGAAAGGCGATGCTGGACAGGGGGTTGCAGCCGGAGTTCGACGCCGTGGCGTTGAGGCAACTCGACGGCATACGCGGCCCCGCGGCCACCGACAGCGGTGCCGTGCGCGACCTGCGTGGTCTATTGTGGTGTTCGATCGACAACGACGACTCCCTCGATCTTGACCAGCTTTCCGTGGCAGAAGATCTGGGCCGCGGGACGGTGAAGGTTTTCATTGCCGTGGCTGACGTCGACGCCCTGGTCGCCAAGAACACGCCCATCGACCGGCACGCCGCGGGCAACACGGCCTCGGTGTATGTGGCTGGCCATGTCTACCCCATGCTGCCGGAGCGGCTGTCTACTGACCTGACTTCGCTGGGATCGGACTGCGACCGGCTCAGCCTGGTCATTGAATATGCGGTCAAACCGGACGGCACGCTGGAGGACACGCACGTGGGCCGCGCGCTGGTGCGCAACCGGGCCAAGCTGGCCTACGACGCCGTGGCCGCGTGGCTAGACGGCCAGGGGCCGCTGCCCGACCCGGCCGCGCGCGTGAAAGGGATGGACCTGCAGCTTCGCATTCAGGACGATGTGGCGGCGCGACTGCGGCGGCTGCGCCACCAACAAGGCGCGCTGGATCTGCAGTCATTGGAATCCCGCCCCGTGTTCAGTGGGGACGCGGTGGTGGGATTGCAGGGCGAAGAGCCCAATCGCGCCAAGCAACTGATCGAGGACTTCATGATTGCCGCCAACGGCGTGGTGGCCCGCTTCCTCGCAGGCAAGATGCGGCCGTCTTTGCGCCGTGTGGTGCGTTCGCCTGAACGCTGGGCCAAGATTGTCGAAGTGGCCGCGAAGTTGGGCGAGTCGCTTTCCGCCGAGCCGTCGTCGCGCGCGCTGGAGGCGTTCCTGTTGCGGCGCCACGCCGTTGATCCGCTACGGTTTCCCGACCTGTCGCTGGTCATCGTGAAACTGATGGGCGCCGGCGAGTACGTGGTGGAGCTGCCGGGCCAGGTCCCGGTGGGGCACTTCGGACTGGCGGTCAAGGACTACGCCCATTCCACCGCGCCCAATCGCCGTTTCCCCGATCTGGTCACGCATCGGCTGGTCAAGGCCGCTCTTTCGGACACCCCGGCGCCCTACAGCGTGGCCGAGCTGGGCGAGATCGCCACCCATTGCACCCAGCAAGAAGGGAACGTGGCCAAGGTCGAACGCCAGGTGGGCAAGTCCGCCGCGACCCTGCTGCTGGAAGAGCGAGTGGGCGAGAGCTTCGATGGTGTGATCACCGGCGCCGCGGACAAGGGCACCTGGGTGCGCATCTTCAACCCGCCGGTGGAAGGTCGCATGGTGCGAGGGTTCGACAGTCTGCGCGTGGGCGACCAGGTGCGCGTGATTCTCGTCCACACCGATTTCGATCGAGGCTTTCTCGACTTCGAACGGCGACAGTAGACGCCACGCCTATTCGCAGGCGCCGGCCTTGAACAAGGGAGTCTCGGGACAACTGACTGTGTTGGTCTCGAACTCCCCCTCCACGACCAAGACAAAGGCTCCCGACGGTGCACACTTGGCCTTCTTGCCATCGAGCATGGTTTCGTACATCACGGGCCACCAGGGCCTGGGCGGCAAGTCCACGGCCAGCTGACCTGAGGCTGTCGTTAACACCGCCGACTTCACCGTGCTCGGGGGCGGCAGCAAGATTTGCAGGACGATCGGTCCCTTGCCGGCAGGCAACCTAGTCTGTTGCGCCGTACAAACGAGCTTCTCCGACTGGGCATCCGTGGTCACTGACAGAACGAGCGCCGGAAGGTGGTTGCCCCTGGAAACGCCTTCGCCCGATCTGACGAGCAAGACCAGTAATATCGCGCTGGCCAGCGCCCTGATTCGTGGTGCCTGATTCTTCATCTTCTCCCTCGACCCCGGGAAAGCAAGTCTTCCATGTCGAATCATTTCTGGCACGCGATCATTCGTGGATAATGATAGTGACGAAAATGAAACTCCTCCACCTGCTCGCTAGATGCGGCCACTTTCGGAGTGATGGCGTGAAGCCTGACGAATCGAAATCGGTGCCTCTTGCCGGCGGCGAGAGGGTCTCGGAAACGGATCGGCGCCATCAACTTGAAAAGGCCGGCGCCAGATGCCTGTTTGGTCGCTTGGTCCTGGCGCTGGCAGCAGCCCTGGCCTGGACGCCAGGCGCGGCTCATGGCACCACGCTGACCGCGAGCGACTTCGCCCTATCGGTCTACGCGTCTGCCGGAACTTCGTCGCTCACGCTCGATTCAAGCAACCTTGGCGGTTTCTTCAATCCGCACGAATGCCTCTGTCCCGACACCATCACGGCCACAGTGCAGATGACCTCGGCCGGGCAAACCGACGTAGGCAGTTCGACGATCACGGTCAGTTTCTACCTGGGTGCAGACTGTTCCACATCCGCCTCGTCCGCGTCGTGCGGCTCGCTCGGCAGCCAGATAGCCCTCACCACGTCTCAGTCAGCCCAGGCAACGTTCGCTGGCAGCCAGGTCTTCGAGTCGGCGGCAGGCAGCGCGACCGTGGACTGCGGAAACCTGACCGCGGGGGCCACCACCCTGTGGGCGTTCATCACCCAGGACGGAACGACGCTGTCCTTCTCTCTCTCGCAGGAGCTTCCGGTGGTCTCCACCACGGTCGCAGCTCCGATTGCCGTCACCGCCCTGCCCTCGAACGACGGCATCTTGGTCGGCTGGACTCCTCCGGCGGACACATCCCAGGTCGCCGGATACCAGGTATTGTGCCTACCCCGTCCAGCCACGGCATCCGCGGCTGCCTACGACACTTGCGGAACCAGCGGCGGCACCGGCAGCACGGTCCTGACCGCGTCCGACTACACCGAGGTTTGCTCGGCCGAGGTTTCTGCCACCGAGACATCGGTCCGTCTGGCCGGGCTGACCAACGGCACCTCCTATACGGTCGCCGTGATCTCGATCGATCAGAGTGGCGGCATCAGCGCGCTTTCTCCGCAAGCCACGGCAATACCCCAGCCGACCCTGGGATTCTTCGACAAGTACCAACAGGAAGGCGGCGCGGCCAGTGGCTGCACCCTGTCGCCGCACTCGGGTCGCGCCGGGCTACTCTGGATTGCGTTGGCCGCCGCCCTGGTCGTGGCGCTGGGCCGCGGCCCGCGACGCAAATCTCGTCGGGGCGCCGCCGGCGCGACACGCGCGCTGGTCCTGCTGCTCGCGTTCAGCGCGACCGCTCATGCACAGATTGCAGTCGATCACCAAGACGCCGACTGGCCTTCGGAATCGCGCGTTTCGCCACTGCCACAGATCCCTGATTGGGGCGTGGAAATCGGGGTGTCGCTGTATCGCCCGGCCGTGGACAGCGAGTTCAGCAACGGCGCCCATCCCTTTGCCGAGACATTCGGGTCCGGCCGCCATCTCTTGTCAGAGGCAGAGGTCGACCGGTACCTGTACCGCCGCTATGGAACCTGGGGCGTGGGCCTGCGCGGCGGCTACTACAAGGTGACCGGCGCGGCCTTTCTGGCCGACGGGACTCGCAGTGGGGACGAGACCGCCCTGAGCCTCATCCCCTTCGCGCTGTCGCTGGTGTACAAAGCCGATCGGATTCGGGGCCTCAAGCAGGTGCCGCTCATCCCCTACGCGAAGATCGGACTGGACGGCGTGGCGTGGACGGCGACCAACACCGGGGGCAGTCCTTCCCACAGCGGATTCACACCAGGGTGGCACACCGCCGCGGGCGTGGCGCTCGGGCTGAACTTCCTCGGAATGGGCACCCTGAATCCGGGCGCGCTGGCCGACCCCTGTGCCTTGTTTTTCGAATGGGACTACGCCGCCATCAACGGACTGGGTTTTAGCAAGACGTTGCACGTCGGCGACAGCACCTGGTTCGCCGGCGTGACCTTCGACCTATAGCGCCGGCTATCGGCTGTCCAAGCCCCCGCGGGTTAGCCGTTCACTCCTCCCGGTGGCTCGACGCAGCCAGCATGGCCCCGAGAGGAACGCCCACGACCGCGCCGAGCACGGCCATCACCGCTGCGGCGACCTCTCCGTGGGCCGATCCGAGAATTCCGCAGACTGCGGCCGACATGAGACCGCCCATAATGGCGCCCAGTGGGTGGTGAGCCATGCGAACGGCCATCCCATGCTTCTTCAGGTTAACGCTGTTTTCCATCAAACACCTCCATCCATTGCCGCCGAACGAACCTGAGACTGTCCACGCCGGGCCCAATCGCCTCTGCGGTCAGACCCCGCACCCTACATTGTTCCCCATACCGCCAAAATAGCTCGGATGCAACATGCGAGTGGACAACTATGTCCGCGATCGCTCGTCGCTGCCCCGAGCGCTACTTTCATGCGAAGATTGCGTGACATTCTTGTGCCACGCACGGCGCTCCGTTGCAAAACGCCACGCTGACCGTCGGGTGAGCGATTTCTCTCGTGACAGGCGCAAGGCCCGCCTCTATTGTGGCAACATCAGGCGGTCAGGGCTTCCGAATGGCGAATCGCAAACTTTTCGTTCTCGACACCAACGTTCCTCTCCACGACAGCAAGTGCATCTACCACTTCGAGGAGAATGACATCGTCATTCCCATCACGGTCATCGAGGAACTCGACAACTTCAAGAAGGGAAACGAATCGCTCAACTACCACGCGCGCGAATTTCTGCGCGCCATCGACGCCTTGTCGTCGGAGCCGCTGTTCGAAACGGGCGTGAAGATCGGCGACGGCCTCGGGCGCTTGATGGTGAAGGTCGGGCAGGATTTTCATCCCGATTTGAAGCTGGCCTTCGATAGCCGCACAGCGGATCACGAGATCCTGAACATCGCCTACCGGCTGGCGCGCAAGCAACCCAAGCGCCACGTCATCCTGGTCAGCAAGGACGTCAATCTGCGCATGAAGGCCAAGGCCATTGGCCTCACCGCACAGGACTACCGCAGCGATCATGTCAAGGACATTTCCGCGCTCTACCACGGCGTTCGCCTGTACGAACACATCAGCGACCAAGTGATTGACCGCCTGTATGCCCCGCCGCACACGGTGGCCATCGGTGACTTGTCGCTGGATCCGGCGCCTTTGCCCAACGAGGGCTTGATTCTGCGCAACGGTCGCAAGTCTGCTCTCGCAACCTTCGACAGCGAACGCAAACAGATCCGGCATGTCAACAAGGTCGGCGCGTACGGAATTGTGCCCCGCAATGCCGAACAGGCATTTGCCCTTAATTCGCTCCTAAATCCCGATATCAGTCTGGTGACGATTTCGGGGAAGGCGGGGACGGGCAAGACCCTGCTGGCTCTGGCGGCGGCGCTCGAGTGCCGCAAGAGCTACCGCCAGGTTTTCATGGCGCGTCCGGTGGTGCCGCTTTCCAACAAGGATATTGGCTTTCTGCCCGGCGACATCCAGTCCAAGCTGGACCCGTACATGCAACCGCTCTTCGACAATCTCGGGGTCATTCGCCACCAATTTGTCGATAGCGATCCCAAGCACAAACGGATTGGTGAGCTGCTCGAAGAGGAGAAGCTGGTCATTGCGCCACTGGCCTATATTCGCGGCCGCAGCCTGGTCGGCATCTACTTTATCGTCGACGAGGCGCAGAACCTGACCCCGCATGAGGTGAAAACCATCATCACCCGCGCGGGCGAGGGAACCAAAGTGGTATTGACCGGCGACATCTTCCAGATCGATCACCCCTACCTGAACACGCGGTCGAACGGCCTCAGCTACCTCATCGATCGCATGAAAGGCCAGAGCATCTACGCGCACATCAACCTGACCAAGGGTGAGCGTTCGGCGCTGGCTGATCTGGCCAGCAACCTGCTGTGACTGGATCAGCGAGCCGTGGACGCTTTGGCCGGCAGTAGCGCCGTACGGGCCGCGGCCAACTGGGCGCGCTGGGCCTTGTCCACCTCGGGGTACTTCAAGTCGAGTGAGGCCATCGCGTCGATGACCGCGCCGGCCACCACCGCGCGGGTGAACCATTTGTGGTCAGCGGGCACGACGTACCAGGGAGCCCAGGGTGTCGCCGTGGCGCGGATCATGTCTTCGTAGGCAACCATGTACTCGCGCCAGTGTTGGCGTTCGGCGATGTCGGCCGTAGAGAATTTCCAGTTCTTCTCCGGCGTGTCGAGGCGTTCGAGAAAGCGCCGCTTCTGCTCGGCACGCGACACATGCAGGAAGAACTTGCAGATGGCGATGCCATTGCGGGCGAGATAGCGCTCAAAGGCGCAGATGTCCTCAAAGCGGTGCTCCCAGATCTTCTTGCCGACCACCCGGGGCGGCAGCTTCTGCTTTTGAAGAAACTCGGGATGCACGCGCACGACGAGCACCTCTTCATAGTAAGACCGATTGAAGATCCCGATACGACCGCGTTCGGGCAAGTGCTTCTGACAGCGCCAGAGGTAGTCGTGGTCCAGTTCCTCGGCCGACGGCGCCTTGAACGAGGCCACCTGGCAGCCCTGCGGATTGATGCCGGACATGACATGCTTGATGGCGCCGTCCTTGCCGGCGGCGTCCATGGCCTGGAAGATAAGCAGCACCGCCCACGAGTCCTGGGCATAGAGAACGTCCTGTAGCTTGGCCAAGGCTTCGATGCCCATCTCGAGGGTTTCCTTGGCGCGGGCCTTGTCCTCGGACTTGAGCGGTCGAGTGTCCGACGGATCGACGTCCTTGAGCCGGAAGTCCTGGCCTTCGCTTATGCGGTAGGGCTGGCAAAGCCGACGGGTCTCTTCGACGAGCTTCTTGAGCTTCATGCCGGCCATTATACTCCTCTGCCGTTTGTGGTCTTGTGCCTGGGTGATTCTCGTTCCAGACTGGCTGCGCTGTGAAATGGCGGAAGCAGCACGATGAGCAGCCCACCACGCAGTTCCTGTGTGAGCACGTACAGCGGCTGTTCGCCAACTTGCCGGGAGCACAAGCCGGCGAAGAGGAACCGATTCACCAGATCCGGGTGGCCTCGCGCCGCCTGCGCGTGGCCCTGCCTGTGGCTGCGCAAAGACCGGCGGGGCATCGCGTGCGACGCACCGTCAAGCACCTGCGAGCGCTCACCCGCTTGGCCGGGCAAGGACGCGATCTGGACGTGTGCGCCGCGCTCTTTGATGCCGAAGCGCCGCGGGTCAGGGCCGCGCCCATGGTGGTGCGTCTGTTGCGAATCCGGCTGCAGGCTGCGCGTGGCCGTGCCCATGCGGGGCTAGCCAAGGCGCTCGCTGACTTCGATTCGGCTCGCTTGCGCGAGGACCTCGACATGCTGGTAGCCCGCGGCGGGGCCGACGCGGGCGAAGCCGCTCTGCGCTTGGCCGCTGCACGCCGGAAGCACGCTCGCGTCGCCCTCGATGAACTGCGCACGCTGGGCAGACACTTCGCTCCCATGGCCTTGCATGCCATCCGGCGGCGCTGTCGCTGGCTGCGCTATGCCGCCGAGCTGGATGGCGCTCTGTTCGGTGCTCGGGCCTCGGCCTTACAGCGCTTCAAGGACCTGCAGGAGGTTCTGGGCAAGCTTCACGACGCCTTTGTGCTGGCCCAATTGATCGCGGGCGAAGCAGCCTTGTGGGAGGCGCAGGGCAAAGCCGCACGCGCGGCTGCGACGCGGGCGGTGGCTGCGCACTTTCGCGATCGTGCGCAGGCCTGGCACCGACGCTTTCTCAGGCTGAGTGCGGCCGATTGGCTGGAGAGCGCTTTGCGGCGCAACGCGGCTTTGTTGAAGCAGGTGGCAGCTCCCTAGCCGACCTTTTGCGCGCCATCGCCACAGAAAGGTTGCTTTCCTGTCACCTGGGCAACACGTGCGAAGTTCTACTATCGTCGTGTCGCCAAGGAGGTTCACATGGCGCCAGCCAAGCAGGATCCGCAAAACTCTGGTTCCACCACCCGGTCCCAGCATGCGTTGGACGTTGAGCACGAAACCGATGTGCAGGATTTCGAGCGGGATGAATTACTGCGCACTCTGCGCCTGGAGGACTGGTTTGCAACGGCCGAACAGGGCGTGCCTATCTGGTGCTACTAGAGCGAGGATTCCCTGTCATGCCTGGCAGCAAAATGCTGGACGCCAGCTCTGACAGCCGCCCGGCTCGTCTTATCGACCTGGGATCAACCATCGGGAATCCGATTGGACGAACCCTGTTTCGCCTGATCAAGAAGCCCATTGAACAGGCATTCTCCCTCTCCGCCATCAACGATCTCTACACGCTGGCTGCGCCATCGTCCGCCGATCGCAGCTACTTCGCCACAGCCCTTCGTACCATCGGCGTGAACTACGATCTCGCGCCTGAAGATTTGGCCAAGATCCCGGCTACCGGTCCACTCATCGTGGTGGCCAACCATCCCTTTGGCGCTGTCGACGGGTTGATCATGGGTGATATTCTGACGCAAGCCCGTCCTGACTTTCGCCTCCTCGCCAATCGCTTGCTTCACCGCATTCCAGAGTTTCGTCCTTGGGTTTTGCCTGTGGACGTCCTGGGCGGCGACAACGCCACTCAGCGCAACACCTCACAACTCCGACTGGCCATGAAGTGGCTGGCCCAGGGCGGTGCGCTGGGCGTCTTTCCGGCCGGGACAGTCTCGCATCTACACTTGCGGCAGGGCTGCATTGCTGATCCGGCCTGGCATCGCACGGTGGCGTTCCTGGCGCGTCGAACCGGCGCCACAGCCATCACCATGTTCTTCGAAGGTCACAACAGTCTGGCCTTCCAGCTTTCCGGCCTGGTCCATCCGCGGCTGCGCACAGCTCTTCTGCCTTCGGAGTTTCTCAAGCGCAGGCGCTCGCGGGTGTCCGTACGCATTGGGCGCCCCATCCCGCCGCACAAGATTGCGCGATATCCCGACGATCAGACCTTGACCGAGTATCTGCGCTTTAAGACCTACATGCTGCAGTGGCGCGAGAGCGCGATACGACCCCGCTTCGCCCGCAGCGAGCGGGAAACCCGCCTGCAGCCTGTGCGCGGGCCACAGCCATCGCGCTATTTGGTCGAGGAAGTCATGGCACTTCCACCAGCGGCGCTGTTGCTTGAGCAAGGGGAGTATCGCGTTTTCATGGCGACCCGCCGGGAAATTCCTTCGTCGCTGATTGAGATTGGCCGTTTGCGAGAGCAGACGTTCCGGGGCGTGCAAGAAGGCACGGGCCAGCCCTTCGACCTGGACATCTTCGACCAGCACTACTTGCACCTGTTTCTGTGGAATGCCGCCCGACACGAAATTGTGGGCAGTTATCGCCTGGGTCGCGTGGACGCCATTCTGCCGCAACAGGGTCGCGATGGTCTGTACACCAACACGTTGTTCAAGTTCAAGGCCGGGTTCCTGGAACGTCTGGGGCCGGCGCTGGAACTCGGCCGATCGTTTGTTCGCATGGAGTACCAAGGCCAGGCCGCGCCGCTGTCCCTTCTGTGGCGCGGTATCGGCGAATACTTGGTCCGCAATGCCGAGTGCAAGATCCTCTTCGGACCGGTCAGCATCAGTCAGGCCTACGCGGGCCTGTCGCGCCGACTGATGGTCGAGTTTCTCTCGCGGCTGCGCGGGGACCATGCCCTCGCGTCGCTGGTCAAGGCGCGCAACCCGCCGCGCGAACGACTGAATCGCCAGGAGCGCGCGGCGCTGGCGGCCCTGGTCCGCGATACCGAGGACGTGTCGTCTCTGGTGTCGGACATAGAAAGCGACCGAAAAGGCCTTCCTATGCTGCTGCGACACTATTTGCGCCTGGGAGCCTCTCTGCTGAGTTTCAACGTCGACGAAGAGTTCGGCCAGTGCATCGACGGCCTGATCGTCGTCGATCTGCGCGCCACCGACCCGCAGCTTCTGCGCCGCTACATGGGCCACGCCGGCTACGAGCACTACGCGGGCGTCGCGGGCCCGACGCCCGCAAGCAGCGTGGCCTAAGAACGCGCCAGCGGTCGGCGTATCACGCGGCCTGGCTTGACGGCAAACCGCGCGCAATGGCGTCGACCGCATCGCGCACGGTTAGCAAGGATCGGGCATCGACCGTACCAACGGGTGCGCCGAATTCCTGTTCGATTTCGAACAGCAATTCCGCGGCAGCCAGTGAGTCGATTCCCAGGTCGTCGCGCAGATTGCTATTCCAACGTATCTCCTCCATTGCGACGCCACTGTTGATCTTCTCGACAATGATGTGGGCCAGTCGTTCGCGGATTTCGTCCATGGTCATTGTGGCAACTCCTCTGATTTCTTGACAACCAACACGGCGTTTTCTCCGCCGAAAGCAAAGGAATTCTTGATGGCCAGTCGCACCGGTCGGCGGCGCGCCTGATTGGGCACATAGTCCAAGTCGCAGGCCGGGTCGGGATTGCGATAATTGATGGTCGGCGGAATCACGTCATCGCGAAGAGTGAGCAGCGTGGACACCAGTTCCAACGCGCCCGATGCGCCCATGGTGTGGCCGAGCATGGACTTGTTTGCGCTGACCGCGAGGTTGGCGGCGTGATCGCCAAAGGCCGCACGCAGCGCCTGAGTCTCGGTCTCGTCGTTGAGCTTGGTCGAAGTGCCATGGGCATTGACGTAGTCGATGTCTTCGGGCCGCAGATTTGCGGAACGGAGCGCACGCACGATGGCTTCGCACTGGCCGGGGCCCTCGGGCGCGGTCAGGTGGCTGGCGTCGCTGCTGGCGCCATAGCCGACGATCTCGCCCCAACAGCGGGCCCCGCGTTCCCGCGCGTGCTCCCAATCTTCCAGAACCAGCATGCCGGCGCCCTCCGACATCACCAGGCCATCGCGATCTTTGTCAAACGGCCTGCTGGCCTCCGCCGGCTCGGGATGCTGCGAGAGCACGCGCAGCTGTGTCCACCCGGCCAGCACACTGCCACAAATGGGCGCGTCCGCGCCACCAGCCAGGACGACAGTGTCCTCTCCATAGCGAATGCGGCGAAAAGCCTCCCCGATGGCCACTGCGCCCGAGGCGCACGCCGCCGCCACGGTGTGGTGGCTGCCCCCCAGTTTGAACTGGATCGACAGGTTGCTTGAGAGAGAATTGAACATGTTGCGGGGCACCGACAAGGGATGCATCTTGCGCCAGCCGCGCATGTAGAACGCGTCATACACGTCCTGCAGTCCCTGCATCGCCCCAAAGGCCGAGCCCACCATCACCGAGATGGGCCGTCTGTGCTCGGCCAGGGCGCCCAGGCCGGCTGACTCCAGTGCCAAGCCGCCCGCCAGCAGGCCGATGTTGGTCGACAGGTCGTTGCGACGAATGAGCGTGGCGGGAAGAAACGGGTTCGTCGCGACGTCAGCGACCTGCCCGCCGAAGTGAATAGGAAAATCAGAGGTGTCAAGCCGCGTGATGGGCGCAATACACGATTGGCCGGCCAGCAGCGCCTGCCAGAAACCCTCCAAATCGTGGCCAAATGGCGTCACCACGCCAATTCCCGTCACCACAACGCGCCGCCGCTCGGGGCTGGCGCAGGCAGAGCCCGCCATCTTGTCGTGGCTGCTGCCCTCACCCCGTCCAGAAAACGGCATTTGTGCGAGAGCCATGGTGACAGAGTAGGGCAGCCACGGTGACTCCTAAGTGACATCTCGGGAACGAAGCGGCGACATTCCACCCTTTGAGCGGTTTTGAGGCCGTGGCCAGCGATGGCTGCGGCTGTGAACGGCCACTCGCCGAATCTTGAGCACCGCACCGACAGCGAGAACCCCTTCACGCTCTCGCTTCGATCGGGGTAAGACTACTGCGCGCCATGCGATTTCATCGATCAAGCTTCGCAACCCACGCAGTTTTTGCATTCTTGTTCCTTGCCAGCGCTTGCAAGAAAGGCGCGGCCCCACCTCCGCCCACGGCCCGCGCTGAGCTGCCCGTGCACGAGGTGAGCAAGGATTCGGCGTTGTTCTTCACCTACGTCGAACCGAGCGGCGTATTCGCCACGACCGAGAAAGCCGAGAACGTGCCCGAAGTGACCCGACGACTGGTGCGGATCATGGGCCGGGGCAAGAGCGAGCCCAAGCGACGCAACGACGCCAACGTCGAGGTCATCGACCTGCGCGAACTGCTTGCCAAGGGCAAGACACAGCCGCGGGTGATGCCGCGCGAAGCGTTCGAGACCGGCGCGCTGGCGCAGTTGCCGCCCGGCGATTCCTGCCCGCTCGCGGGTGCGCACGGGCCGCCGCTGGCCGAGGAGCCTGAAAGAGCGGGATCCCCGGACGAGCCGCCCATCGTAATCCTGTACGGCACATCGTGGTGCAAGGCCTGCAAAGCGGCGCGCCGGTATTTGGTTTCCAATCTCATTCCCTTCACCTCCAAAGACATCGAGAAGGACCCCGCCGCCGCCCGCGAGGTAGAGCAGAAAGCCGCGCGCTTTGGCATCGCAGCCGCTCGGGTGCCCATCCTCGACGTGCGCGGTCGCTTGCTGGTCGGATACGACGAGACGCGAATGGATGGACTGCTGGCCGACTGGTAGGAGCGTCCCCAAAAAGATGCGGCCCTGGGGCCGGTGAAGGCGCCAGGGCCGCGTCGGGTTTCTAGGCTAGTCTGCTGCTGTCGCTGTTAGAAGCGCGCGACCGCGAATCGGCCCGCGTGGTTAACCACGGCCCATGCGGTGTTCGTGGTGGTATCCACGCCATAGTCGCCGAGCCCATACCCAGCGCTCGCGCTCCAGGCGCCGGCGTGGAATGCGGGCGTTCCGCCCACGTTCTGCACGACAGCGTTGATCCAGTTGCCGGAGCCGTCCTGCTGCGTGGCCAAACCGAAGCCACCGCTGACCAACGTGGCAGCACTGACCGAGCTGGGGTCGAACGACATCGACAGGACGATGGTGTCGCCGCTGGCGGCGCCTACTTCCGCCGTGCCCCACAAGTGACATGATGGCGCTGGCGGTCTCGCAGGTGGCGGCGTCCCAACCGATGTCCACGGCATGGGTAAGCGTGCGGTTGGTGTAGTCCATGGCCATGCTGGTATTCGTGCCGGCGAGGATCTGCGCCGTGGTGCCGGAGAAGGTGAAGGGCGTGGTGGGGTAGGAGGCGCCCTGGGCGACCAGGAACTCGGTTCCGTTCTGGCTGTAGCCCCAGCTCTGCTTCTTGACGAAGTTGAAGAGCGGAGTGATGTTGGTGTCAGGACGGCCGGCCCCGAGCGGGTAGCTGGCGTCCGACAGCCAGCCGCCGTGGTTGTCGGAGTAGAAGTCCACCGTCACGTTCGGTCCATCCACGGTGAAGATGTAGTAGCCGACCGTGTACAGCTCCTGGGCCACGGAGGTCTCGCGCGTCTTCTGCCCGAACCAGTTCGCATCCGTGAGCGACTTGGGCGTGTAGAACTTGCTGCTGTCCGAGGAGCCAATCAGCTCGTGCACGCTCGACAGTCCGTCGGGGCTGGCGATGATCGAATGCTGGTTCATGTGGTCGTGGCCGGCCAGGATAGTACTTGACGTTGTTGCTCTGCAGGCTGGCGAAGAATGCATTCTGCATGTCCGGGTTGGCGTTGGTGTAGCCCTGGAACATGGTGTCCTGGTGGCTCTCCGCCATGAGGGGCTGGTGGGACAGCACGAAGGCATGGTCGGTGCCGCGCGTGGTCTTGTCGAGCCGGCTGCTGATCC
Source organism: uncultured delta proteobacterium (assembly GCA_963758155.1). Classification (GTDB taxonomy): domain Bacteria; phylum Myxococcota_A; class Polyangia; order Fen-1088; family Fen-1088; genus Fen-1137. The sequence goes on along the minus strand of CAVWUP010000010.1, from coordinate 129,395 downwards.
ACGGCTGCTGCTGCGTGATCGAGTAGCCGAAGTCGTATCCCGCGGCGGAGATGTCCACGCTCGGGGTCACCCAGGGATCGATGATGACGAAGCGGGCGTTGTTGTAGTCGAACGAGTAGGTCATGCCATCCAGCTCGCTGAGCGCAGGGCTCACCGAACTCGGGCTGCTGAAGTTGGTGGCGCCGAAGGTGTTGCTCAGGCCTTGTGTCTGTGGGTATAGCTTCTGGAAAATCGGGATCGCGTAGCCGTTGCCGCCAGTCGGGACGCCATAAGTTTCGTGGTTGCCGCGCATCGGGAAGAAGCCGATGCCCGCGTCGTAGAGCGGCTGGGCAGCGTTGGCGCGCATGGTCTCGTCGGCGTCGTTGCCTGTGTCGGCGAGGTCACCCACCTGGATGACGAACTTCACGCCCGCCGCGATGAACTGCGGGGTGATCTGATCGATGATCGACTTCGCCACGGTGGTCGGGTTCTGACCTGCCGGATCCCCGGTGGTCCACTGCGTATCCGCCATCACGCCGAATTTCCACGCGGTCGAGGCAGGCGGCGTGCAGGTGGTGGTGGAGAAGTCGTACTTCGTGCTGGCGCCGAGCGCGTCGGTCACGGTCACGAACACGTCGAAGAATCCGGCGGTGGCGGGAGTGGTCAGGGTCACCTGTGAAGTCGTGGCGGTGTCAACCTGGCTCGTGAGCGAGCCGGCCGGGGCCGATGTCGACCACACGAAGGTCATGGCGCTGCCCTGCGGATCCTTGGCCTCGACGGAGAACAAGACCGTGCTGGAGGCATCGACCACGGGCGCCGATTGCACGGCGTCGACGATGACCGGAGCGACGGCAGAGGGAGGCGCCCCCACCGGGATGTACAAGGTGCCTTTGGCCGATCCCCCACGCCCGTCGCTGACCGCCACGTCGAATTCGCAGTATGTGTCGGTGGCGGTAGTCGGGAGCGTGAAGGTCGGGGCGGCGGAGGTGAGGCTCGTGAAGGCGCCCGTGGTGCAGGTGGTGCCGGTGCTCCACAGGTAGCTGAGCGTGTCGCCATCCGCATCGCTGGCCGTCACCGTGAGGGCGACGGGCTTGCCGAGGGTGATCCAGCCGGGCACGGCAATGACGTCCGAAACCACGGGCCAGTTGTTGAACTGGACGTTGACGTCGGCCTGGCCGGTGCCGTTGGCGTTGGCAGTGGACACGTGGATCACGATGGACGCCGAGGCGGTGGCACCGTGGTTGTCCTTCACCTGAATGGTCAGGGTCACGTCACCCGCGGTGGCGGGCGCGGTCAGGGTCACTTGCGAGGTGGTGGCGGTGTCAGCCTGGCCCGTGAGCGAGCCGGCCGGGGCCGGGGCCGGGGCCGATGTCGACCAAGCGAAGGTGAGGGTGTCACTCTTCTGGTCATCGTGGGCCTTGACGTTCGCGGTGACGGTTCCGCCCGGAGCGATGTTGGTGGACGACACCGCCAGCGAATCGATGACCGGGACCGTGTTCACGAAGTTGGAACAGGGGCGTTGCACAGACTGGGCCGTAATCACCACGGTGGTCACCTGATTCGGCAGAATGGCGATGTTGGTCGCCTGACCACGTAGGTAGGCGTGTTGTTCGTGTCGGTGGCATTGACCGTGAAAACGTAGTTGCTGCCAACCGGCAGCGAGGAAATGAGGGCGCCGTAGCTGCCCCCGGATCCCTGCGGCGACAGGGTCACCGGCTGGGGCGCGTACAAGGCGGGCCCGGAGATGGTGACGGTCACCTGGCTGCCGGCGCTGAGCGCTTGCACGCTCACGTTGGCCGAGCCCATTGCAGAGGGTTGATTGTTTTGGCCGCAGGCGGAAAGTGCCGCGGCGATGGCAAGTGCCCCGAGGGGCAAGAAGGCGGAACGAGACGAGCGAAGGTGCAACATGGTAATCCTCCCTGGGTTATGGGGACGGGCGAACCATATGCCTTCATTTGCGGTGCCAGCGCGACGGCTGCGCGACAATTAAGAAAACGCAAATGGCCGACTTGTGACGACTGTGACAACTAGGCTGCTACGGGGCGGAGCTATCGTCTGCGGCGTCCAGCGCAAGAAGGTGTGGCGCCGAGGGGTGCGCGACCCTTGCCGCCACGACCGCGGGCGGCAGCGGCCGGTCGGGGCTTTCGTCGCCATACTGATGATAGGCGTGCAATACCTCGGATTCTGCGGCAAAGAACGCGTGCAACACCCGAGGATCGAAATGGCTTCCAGAGCCCTGGCGCAAGACTGAATACGCTCGGTCCAGCGCAAACGCCGGCTTGTAGGGACGGCGAACAGTCAAGGCGTCGAACACGTCGCAGATGGCGACAATGCGGCCCACCAGGGGAATGTCCTGCCCCTGCAGTCCGCGCGGGTAGCCCGATCCGTCCCACTTCTCGTGATGGGTCAGCGCCACAACCTCGGCCAACTGGATGATTTCGGAATCCGATCTCGACAGAATGCGCGCGCCCACCAGAGGATGGCGTTTCACGACGGCCCATTCCTCGGCATTCAGGGGCCCTGCTTTTTGCAAGATGCTGTCGGGCAAGGCGAGCTTGCCGATGTCGTGCATGAGGGCCGCGTGAAAGAGTCGATCGAGATCCGTGGCGTTCCAGCCTAGCTGCCTGGCCACGGCCACCGCGTAGTGAGCCATGCGCAACACATGACGGCCGGTCTCGTCGTCCTTGTACTCGGCCGCCAGTCCCAGGCGAAGCACGGTGTCGATGGCGCTCTCGCGCAGCCGATCGAGCGCGGCCTGCAATTCGGCCGTACGCGCTTGCACCCGCGACTCCAGCCGCGCGTTTTCGTCGCGCAAGGCATCCCAGACCGCCTTCAATTCCAGGTGGGTTTGCACCCGGGCGCGCACCACCATGGGATTGAAGGGCTTGGTGATGTAATCCACGCCGCCCACCTCGAAACCCACGGTTTCGTTTTCGTGATCGCCAAGAGCAGTGATGAAGATGACGGGGATTTCGCAGGTGCGCGGGTCCGCCTGCAGGCGGCGGCAGACCTCAAAGCCGTCGAGGCCCGGCATGAGCACATCGAGCAGGATGAGATCGGGCGGATCCTGCTGAGCCATGCGCAGTGCGGTCGCGCCATCGGCGGCAACGCGCAGGCGATAGGCGGACAGCAGGCTGCTCAGCACGTCGAGGTTCAGCCAGGTGTCGTCGACGATAAGAATCTCAGGAGACAGCATGATCGACCGTATCATCGCCGGGCCGGGAGCGCGCATCTGTCTCCCCCGAGAGCGGCGGCTCTGGGCGGACTTCAACTGCCGGAGCCTCGGCCAAGCCGCGCGTCACCACCGCGAGCTCGTCCGCGAAGCTGCGCAAGGCCGCGTCCAGTTCGGGGCTGGCGGACCTGAGCGCCGTCTCCAGTCGACGGGCAGCTCGATACAACGCCCCCGCGCCCATCTGGCCTGCCAGACCCTTGACCGTGTGGGCCTCACGGATGGCATCGTCGAGCTTGCCCTCATTCAGCAGGGCTCTGATCCGCCCGTCGGTGGCTGTGTACATCACGCCGAAACTGCGCACCAGTCGCGCATACAAGGTCCGATTGCCCCCCACCAAGGCCAGGCCTTCCTCCATGTCGAGTCCGGGCAGGGTGGCGGGAAGTTCCTGGTGGTCGGGCTGGGCCGCTGCCGGCAAAGGCAGGGGCGCGGCGGCTGGCGCTTCCCCTTTCGCCTTGGCCCAGCGGGCGACCACCGGAAACAGGGAGTCCGGTGTGAAGGGCTTGGCGATGAAGTCGTTCATCCCGGCGCGCAGGCACTCCTCGCGAGCCGAGCCCACAACGTCGGCGGTCATCGCCACGATGGGCAGGTCGGCGCAACTGGCGTCGGCGCGGATCTTGCGGGTGGTCTGCAACCCGTCCATTCCAGGCATGTGGCGATCCATAAGCACAAGACCAAAGGGACTGTTTCTCTGCACAGCCTCGTGCACCTTGGCCACCGCATCCTGGCCGTTGCTGGCCAGTTCCACCACCACACCGGCCGATCGCAAAATCGCGGCTGCGACCTCTTGATTGATGATGTTGTCTTCCACCATGAGCACGCGCACGCCTCGAACCTGATCCCAGGTGGCGGGGTCGACCGCACCCAGCTGACCCATGCCGCGTCCCGTGCGGCTGCGCTGTTCGGCGCCGAAGGCACGCGCCACGATGGCGAACACCGCCGAGGGGCTGGCGGGCTTGATGAGGAGCAGGCCGAAGCCAAGGGCGCGCAGGCTGGCGTGGGCTTGCTCGGCGTCGGCGTGTGAAGCCACCACCACCACGCGGTTGGGTGCGATGCCCACCGTGCTTCGGGCCAGGGCGACCAGGTCGCTCGTCTGGGAACCGTCGAGGCGCCAGTTGAGGAAGACCAGGTCGACTGACTGGCCTGCGTCCTGGCGCCCCAGCCAGGCGCGCGCCTCGTCGGCACTCGACACGCAGGTAACCGACATCCCGGCATCCACCAGGGCGTCCACCATCGAGCGACGCGCGGTCGCGTTCGACTCGCCCACCAGAACACGCTTGCCGCGAACCACCGGCGGAACCCCGGGCCGCTGCCGTCGCTCGCCGGTGCGGGCGCGGAACGACACCGTGAAGAAGAAACGACTGCCGTGCCCCGCCTCGCTTTCCACCCCGATGGTTCCATCCATCAATTTCACCAGGCGCGCGCAAATAGCCAGACCCAGCCCGGTCCCGCCAAAGCGCCGGGTGGTGGAGCCATCGGCCTGGGCAAAGGGACGAAATAGTTTGGATTGCTCGTCTCGGGTCAGTCCGATGCCCGTGTCCTCGACCTGAAAGCGCAGTTCCACGCGATCCCCGTGGGTGGCGCGCAGTGAGACCGAAATGTGGACTTCGCCTTTCTCGGTGAACTTGACCGCGTTGCTGGCCAGGTTGGTCAGGATCTGCCCCACACGCAGCGAATCACCCAGCAGCAGCACCGGCACCTCGGGCGGGCGCGAGATCACCAGCTCCAATCCCTTTTCCGCGGCCCGCACACCCACCAAGGTGGCCACGTCGTCGAGCATGTCGTCCAAACTGAAAACCAAGTTCTCAAGGTCGAGTTTGGAGGCCTCGATCTTGGACAGGTCGAGCACGTCGTTGATGATTCCCAGCAGGTGTTGCGAGGCGGCTTTGAGCTTGGCCAGGTAGTCGCTTTGCGTGGCCGTCAGGCTGGTGTGCTCCAGCAGGTTGGCCATGCCGATCACGGCATTCAGGGGCGTGCGGATCTCATGGCTCATGGTGGCCAGGAAGCCGCTCTTGGCCTCATCGCTCACCTGGGCGCGCTCGCGCTCGGCTCGCCGAACCAGCAGCATCAGCATCGCGGCCGACAGCACGCCCAGTAGCGCCGCGGCCAGCACGGCCCAGCGGAGCGTGACCATCTCGGCCTGGTGCGAGGCCGTCATTTGCCTGCCCAGGCCAGCCATGCGGGCTTGCAGGCGCTCGACCAGGGCGGACATCTCGTCGGTGGGCGGGCGATCCATGCCGCGCACGCGGCTGTCCACCTCGCGATAGCTGAGCGGATCCTCGGCGGGATTGAATTTGGCGACCGCCGCCCGGTAGCGCTGGCCCAGCGCGCGCAGCTCAGCCAGCAGCCCGTCGATGGCCGCCGATTCGCTGTTTTCGCGCCAGCGCAGTTCAGCCAGCAGGGCTTGTGTCTGGGTCTCTTCCTTCTCGAACAGGGACCAGTACTTGGCGTGGTCGCTGGGGTTGTGCCCGCGCAAAAGCACATTCTTCCATTCCTGCACCTGGCGTTTGAAATGGACCTGGGCTTCGCGGGCGATGTCCACGTTCTGCGCGAATCCGATGGTCGCGCTCACGCTGTTGATCAACCGTTCCTGCGAGCGACGCAAGGCCAAAGCGCTGAGGCCTCCGGCCGCGGCCAGCAGGACCACCGCTGCGCCAGCCAATAGCCAACGTGCGGCAGGAAAACCATCGCGTGCGCTGGGCCACCTGTCGGATGTGGTGGTCAGCGACGTGAGCCGGGGAGGGGTCACTGCCCGCGCAGTGTATGCGCGGTTCGGCCCGCGACGGGAAACAAGAGAGCAACAGATTCGTGACGGCGACCGAAACTGCGCGCTACGGGGCGTTCCAGTAGTAGCCCCAGCAACGCATGATGCCGCCCGCGCTCAAGGCGCAAGTGTGATTCTGAGCCGTGCTGACCACGTCGAAGCTCCCCGCAGGAGCGCTGGTCTGGCCGTAGGTATTTTGGCCCCAGCAAGCAATGGCGCCGCTGGTCTTCACCCCGCAGGTGAAGTTGCTGCCGCTCCCGGCGCTGACCGAGACGAAACTTCCCGCCGGCGGCGTGGCCTGGCCGCTGCTGTTGAGGCCGCAACATACAAGGGTGCCATCGCTTTGCACGGCGCAAGTGTGATTGGCGCCCGCGGCGAGCGAGGAGAAGGTTCCCGCCGGTGCGGTGGGCGCCTGACCGCTGGCGTTCGATCCCCAGCAAGTCGCGCTGCCGTTCGTCTTGACGGCGCAGGTGTGACTGCCACCCGCGCTGACCGAGGCGAAGTTGGTCCCCGTCGGCGGCGAGGCCTGGCCGCTGGTGTTCAATCCCCAGCACGCGACGCTGCCGTCCGTCTTCACCCCGCAGTTGTGATTGTCGCCGGCGCTGATCGAGGTGAAGGGACCCGGCAGCGGCGTGGCAGGGGCCTGGCCGCTGGCATTCGATCCCCAGCACGCGACGCTGCCATCGGTCTTCAGCCCGCAAGTGTGAGACACTCCCACGCTGACGGCGATAAAGGTGCCGGTTGGCGGCGTCGACTCGCCGCTCGCGTTCGAGCCCCAGCAAACGACGCTACCGTCGATCTTGACCTGGCAGGTATGGGTCGCGCCCGCGCTGACCGCGCGATAGCTGCTGGTGCGGGTACTGACCTGGCCGTAGGTGTTGTCGCCCCAGCAGACCACACTTCCGTCGGTCTTCACCGCGCAGGCGCTGGTCGTGTCCACCGCGACTGAAGTAAATGTGCCGGTGGGCGGTGTCGACTCACCATAGGCGTTGTCGCCCCAGCAAGCCAATGTGCCGTCGCTCTTCACGCCGCAGGTACTGGACGCCCCGGCGCTGATCGAAGTGAAGATTCCGGCCGGCGCCGTGCTCGGGGCCTGGCCATTGCTGTTCGAGCCCCAGCAAACCACGCTGCCTCCGGTCTTCACCGCGCAGGTATGAGCGCCGCCAGCGCTGATGGCGATGTAGCTTGCAGTGGGGACGTTGGTCTGCTGGCTGGTGTTCAAGCCCCAACACGTGCCCGTCCCATCGCTCTTCACGCCGCAGGTGTGATAGCCGCCAGCGCTGATCGAGGTGAAGCTGCCGGCCGGCGCGCTGGCCTGGCCGTAGGTGTTCTGGCCCCAGCAAGCGGCGTTGCCGTTGCTCCGCAACGCGCAGGCGTGATAGGAGCCCGCACTGACGGCAGTGAAGCTGCCGCTGGGTGGACTGGTTTGGCCGTAGCTGTTGTCGCCCAAGCAACCGACGCTGCCGTCTCCCAATACCCCGCACGAGAAAGACTGTCCCGCACCGACCGCAGCGACGACCGTCGCCGCCGGTACCGCTGCCTGACCACTGGAATTCAGGCCCCAGCAGGAAATCGTGTTGCCGGTCTTGATGCCGCACACATGTGCAGCCCCCACGGACAGGCTGGCGAACGTGGGCGAACACTCGCCCGCCGACATCACGTAGCCCGCAGCGCACCCGCTGGCCACGCAGGTTCCCGTACCATCGCTGTGGTATCCAGCCGAGCAAGTTCCAGTCGAACGGCACACCCCATCCCCGCCGTCGTGGAATCCCAGAGTGCAGTCCACACAGAACACCGATGACTTGCTGGCGCTACAATCGTATTGCCCGCGCACCCCGCAGCTTGAACCGGGCGGGTTGCTCAGCGTCCCGCAGCCGCCGCAGGCATTGGCCTGCGAGCAATTCAGGACCCCGATGATCACATGTCCAGCGGTCTGCCCGCCGCTGGCCGGGCCGTCGGGGAATTCCACGTCCGTCACCGTCACGGCGAAATCGCACGAACCTACAGTGGCAGAGGCGGCGAGAGTAAATGCAGAAACGGCTTGATTGGCCGTGGAGAACGTCCCTGGGCAGCTCGAGGACCAGGAGTACAGCAGCACATCACCTTGGGCGCCGACGGCAGAAACCGAGAGTTGGGCCGTCATGGCGTCCGGGGTGAATTGCGTCCGATCCGCGCCAAGCGCGGCGATGACCGGCCCGGGAATCAGTCGGAATTGGCTGCTGGACGAAAGCCCGGTTGCCGAGCTGGTCGCCGTGACGGTGAGAACAACCGACGAGCCGTCAGAGGGCAGCGCCGAAGTGGTCCAAGTCGCGCCGGCGCTCCAGTGCGACGGATCGAGGCCGATGTCCGCCAGCGAGGCCGACACCGGCGCCGGACCGAAGGATGACGTCCACACATAACTCAGAGTCCCGCCGGAGAAATCGCTCGCTGCGACGGCCAGGTCCACCACCGAGCCGGCTTCGAAGCCGCTGCGACTCTGATAGGTGACGTCGAACTGGGGAGGCACGGTCACCACGATCGGTTTTACGGCCACGCCCAGGTGGTTGGCGATCACGCCGCCCTTGGGCCGGCCATCAGCGAAGTTGCCGTCCGTCACGACCACCTGGAAGTCACACGAGAGGTTGGTGGCCGAGGCCGAAAGGGTGAAAGACGTGATGGCGGAAGCGGGGCTGGAGAAAGTTCCCGGGCAGGCGGTGGACCAGGCATAGGTCAAGGCATCGCCGTCGGTGTCCGCGGCGATGACCGACAGGTTGGTGCTTGCGCCCGGCACGATCTGCGCAGGTTCCGCGGTCATGGTCGTGATTACCGGGTAGGTGTCCAGATTGACAGTGACATTCGCGTTGCCCGTGGCGTCGGCGCCAGATACGGCAATGGCGAAGGACGCGACGCTGCTGAGGCCATGGGGATCGGTCACCGTCAGGGTGACCACACAATTGCTGTCCAGATTCGGCGCGGTGAAGATTGCATCGGAAACCGAGGGCGTGGCATCCGTCCCCGCGGTGACCGTCTTTGACCCGATGCTGCCGCAAGCAGCTGCCCAGGTGAACGTCAGCAGCGCGGTCTCGCCGGCGTCCGGGTCGTGAGCCGCGGCCTTTAAGGCGATGATATCGCCATAGCTGGCCTGGAAAGACGAAACCGAAACTGCGTCGAGCCGCGGGGCCTGATTCGAGTAGCCGACCGCCGGCGTCACCTGGTTCATGTCGATGATGATGTTCGCGGTGGCGTTCTTCTGGATGACCTGATTGGTGACGGCGCCGTGGTACAGTTCCAACGGCGGTGTCGCGCCGTTGACGGCCGAGGCGGTGAAGGTGTAGGCGGCGCCCACCGGGAGGTTTCCTGCCAACCCGGAGAACTGGTTGCCGGATCGGACCAAGGGAATCACAAGCGGCACCGACAGCGATGCACCCGCCACCGTGACGCTGACCGAGTGGACGTCACTGATCTGCAGAGCTTGAACTATGACGCTCGCCGCTCCCGTGTCCGTGCATGTCGGCTTGGTGCAACCCACAGACGTGGCCACTGCAGCCGCACCCAGCGCAAACACCCTCAGCCAGAAGTGGTCAATTGGATACACTCGTCTCAAGCCGGCATTCTCCCGTGCCGCCGGTGGATCGTCCACTACTTAGCGGTGCGCGTCTGTTACGCTTGTGCTACGTCTTCAGGCCCGGTTTGTCACAATTCGTTCACTTACAAAGTGCCGTCAGGGCGTGACGTCGAGATCGTAGCCGGCGAAATCGGTGCCGCCACGGCTGTCGTGCAGCACGATCCACATATGGACAACACCTTGAGCGCCGGGCGTCCAGGTGTTTTGAGCGAAGGTCTCGGTTTCAAATTCGCTCCGGCCGGTGACGTCGTGTTCAAAAGACCCTGCCGTCGCGTACCAGGAAACCCGCATGGCTTCGTTGTGATTGGCAAGTGTGTGAGTGAGCACGTCCCAGGCGGGGTAATTTTCTACCGAGTCGGCGGGCCAGTTGGCCGTGAGCGACACAGTCTGCCCGGTCGGAACCGACAACGGCGCGCCCGCGGCTGAGACCGGAGGCACCGCGACCGGATCGGAACCGGGCTGTTGCAAGGTCAACGAGGCGATCACCGGGTTCTGGTTGAGCGTGTACTCCGCGTTGTATTGGCGCACGATCGGAGAGGGGGCGTTGGCCAGACCGCAGGCGATGCGCTCAAGCTGGAAGGCGACGATGGAATCCGCGGTGGCCATGCCAGCACGGCGCAGATCCACAGGAACCGACAAACTCAACCGCACCGGAAGGTAGTACCCGTCGGTGACGTCGGGATCCCGCGGCCGGATGGGTGGCTGGTTTCCAACCGGCGGTGGTGTCTGCGGACCGAACAAGGAGCACGCGGTCGACGGGGCAGGTGCGGAGTAGGTGTCGAGAGAGTCACCGGCCACGCCGGGCAAGGCATTCTGGTCCAGGCAGGCGGTGCTCACCGAGTTGCTCTCCGTCGGCGGCTTGGGTTGACTGCATGTGGCCCAGAGCAAGGGTGAGTTGATGTCAGCGGTCGGTGCTGGCACGCGGCCGCCCCCATCCACGGCCAGGGCCTCGTAGTTGACCGTCGAATCGGCGGCGGTCGGATCGACTTCTGCCGGTACGCCCTTCACCGCCAGGATGGCCGGCCCATTGATCAATGAGATGGGCGAACCAACCTTCGGCTCGCACGCAGCAAACAGGACGAAGAGCGACAAAATTCCGATGCTTGTGGTCTTCATCAGAACTCCATTCGCAGTCCGACCACGGGCAACACCGGCAACCCCGCGATATAGCTGCGCTGACTGTAGTCGGCACTGTAGATGATCTCTTCGGGATTCTTCCGGTTGCTGACATTCTGCACGTCGGCAAAGACGTTGAATTTGAGGCGCCGGTACACGAAGGCCTTCTCGACCCGCAGGTCCAGCGCGTAGAACGCGGGCAGGCGGATCGAGTTCTGCGCCCCGAAGATGGGCTCGTACTGCTGAGATGTGGTGTTGAAGTAGGCTCCCGTCACCGGAGTGCGCGGCATCCCCGTGGTGTAGCGGAAGCGCGCACCGGCCTGGAAACCGTGGCTGATCTCATAGCTGGCCAGCAGCGTGAGCACATTCGTCTGGTCATAGTCGAACAGGCGCCAGTTGCTGCCCGGGCGGTCCTTGCGTTCGCTGCGGCTGATCGAGTAGCTGAGCCAGCCGAAGAACCCCTTGGCCAGCTCTTGCCGCAACAGCACCTGTCCGCCATAACTGCGGCCGATCCCGCTTTGCTCCAGCGATTGGCCCGCTGGCGGCGAAGGCAGGCCACTGCGCGCCACCAGGTCGTAGAGGCGCTTGTAGAACCCCACAACCTCCATGACCAGGGTTCCCGTTAGCTTATAAGAAACGCCGGCGCTGGCGTGGATGGCCGACGAGTTGGAGAGATTGGGATTGCCGAAGACCGGGCTCAGATCCTCGACCGCAGGGGGCTGACCGTAGACCCCACCGCCTGCCGTGAAGGTCAGTTTGCGGGTAGCCCGGTAGGCGGCCGACAGTCTTGGATTGGGCATCCAGGACAACGGTCCGAAGTAGGGATTCAGCGCCACACCCATGCGGCGGTAGCCGATGTCCGGCGTCTGGTAGTTGTGGGGAATCCGCAGGCTGCCGTCGATCAGCGTGGGCTCGAAGCGGAATCCCGGCGTCAGGGTCCAGCGCCCGAGATTGATCTCCGCAAAAATGTAGGGCGCCGTGGTCAGCAGATTGACCTTCCAGTGATCGGACGCCAGATCGGTCCCGGGCGCCTGACCGAAGACCGTGATGTCGCCTTCGCGGGCCGGCAGCTCCAGCGATCCAACCCGATCGGATGTGCTACTGCGCCCCTGGAAATCCAGGCCCATGGACAGCACGACATTGTCCGCCACTCGGCGCCGGTACGACGCGCGCATGGCGTACTGCCAAGCAGTGGTGTCCAATAGCATCGGGGTGCCGCCGAAGTCCCACTGCTGCTGATTGTTGTCGTATCCCAAAGATGGCGTGACGACGATGCTGGATCCGTCCGAAAACAGCCGCGTGTAGCGCACAATGAAGCGCCGGTAGAGCAAATCCTGGTCCTGTGTCTTGACTTCCAATGGGTCCGCTGAAGGCACGGTACGGCGCAGATGATCGTCGGACGCCAAGAAGGTCGCGGATAGCTCCTCGTCCTTGCCCAGTGTCGCCGAAGCCCGCACTTGATAGTCGTCGTACCGAGGGATGGGGAAGAAATCGCCCACGTCTTTGGACACCGCGGCCTTCAGCGTTTGATCGAGATAGCCCTGGCGGCCGGCCACGGCCACCCGAAGATTGGGTGTGATGGCCGCCCTCACCATGCCCGAGACGTCCATCACATCCGAAGCCACGTAGCCGTGCACGCCCTCGCGCCCGGGATCCTGCAGTTCGATGCGCACCAACCCGCCCAGCCCGCGGCCGTAGTCGGCCCCGTACGAGCCCGGCGACAGGTCGATGGAACGCACCAGATCCGTGTTGATGGTCGAGCGCATGCCACCCACGTGGTACAGGGCCGGAATCTCGACCCCGTCCACGTTGACCCGCGTGTCCTGCGGCGCCGATCCCCACACGATCAGCGCGCCCGAGCCGAAAGCAGATCGGGCCACGCCCGGCAGGTTCTGCACCACCTTAAGCGTGTCGCCCTGGGTGCCGGGCACGCGCTTGGCCTCCTCCGTGCGCACCCGCGTCTCGACAACTTCCTTTCTGATGCGCGGGGCTCGCACCACGGCTTCCTCGTCCACGTCCGCCTCTTTGGCCTCGACCATGTACTTGACCGACTTTTTCTTGCCTTTGGTGATGACCTCTTCGGTCTTGATGGTGACCAGCTCGCGCGATGACAGCTCGATCACGTGCGGGCCGGGCGGCACATCGGTGAAGGCAAAGGCACCATCCTGGTCGGTAGACCCCTCGACCCCCTGATCCACGATCCTGACCTTCACCCCGCGCGAGGGAGCCTTGCTGAACCGGTCCAGCACCACGCCTTCAAAGTTGACCTGCGGACCCACCGGCACCAGCACTTCCTTGACCACGAACTTGTACGCATACTGGATCTTCACCGGCACCGGCGTGCCGTCCAAGGTGGCGGGCTCGAACTCGAACTGCCGGGCCGCCGTCACCGCCGCCGCGTCAAAGTCGGGACCAGCGGGAACCACTACCTCCACCTCGCCCACCCGCCCCGAGTCTTCCACTTCGATGGAAAGCACGACTTTCGCTCCCGTGCCGGCGGCACGCTTGTCTTCGGGGTAGACTGCCTCGACGAACTTCCTCAATTTGGGCGGCCGCAGGCCCTTGGTCGCTTCCCCGGCCTCGCTCGGCGGAGACTGGCCCCGCGCTGCCAGGGGAATCCCTGCCGCAAGGACCAAGGTGGCGGCAACTGCGAAAACACGCATGGGTTCGGAACCTACGGGTAATCGAACTCAAAGGCGGTAAGGCCAGCGCCGGCTGTGGGCGCCTCGCGAGTGGCGGCGCCGGTGAGCACGCCCGAGGCCTCGCCCAGGGTTCCCTGTGGGGTATAGGCAATTGCGTGCCAGGCAGCCGACATCTGTCCACACAGCGAAAAGGCGTCTACCCGCACGATGTAGTGGCCCGCCGGCGGCTGCCCTGTCCACACCACGTTTTCACGGTCGCGCCCATCGATCTGGCAATCCTCGTTGGAATCGAAATCCAAGACGCCGTCGGGGCCGGCATCGGGGTTGTTGGGGTCTGCACTGCGCTCCTTGGCCCAGACGGTCACCAGGCCCGCATCGTTTGGGGCCAGGAGCGGGGTCTGCACGTGCAGATCCAGGTCTACTGGCGCGTCCCAGTCGAGGGAGACCACCAGCGTGCCATCAGGCCCCAACGCATACATGATCAGTGGTTGAATCGTCGCCTTTCCAAAATTCCCCGCGTTGTCGACCGCGCGGCTGGACAGGAAAAGTGTCGACGTGCCGCTGTCCGGGTTGCTCTGCAGCAGCGTGCTTCCTGCCAGATCAGGCGACAGTGACAGGCTGGTGGCGAAGGTGAAGTAGTCCGTCAAATCCGATGAAGTATCCGGCGTGAGAGCCGGCACCAGCCAGTAGGCATCATCCCCGGCAACGCCCAGCGCGACCGCGTTGGCGTCGGGTCCCACGTTCCCGGTGAGCGACTTGTTGCTCGCGCCCGGATAGATCACCTCATTCCGGGGGAACAGCGTCGCCGTGGCTGCAATGGTGCTGGGCGGCCCGGCAATGGAACCGCGCATCGCCTGACCTCCTTGCACGCGTATCAACGAGGTCAGCCCCGATGAGGAATCCGACGACCACTGGCAAGCAGGCGTCAGCACGACGCACAGCGATCCGATGACCGATGTAATTGCGCTTCTCATCAGAAGCTCACCTCGCCGCGCACGACGACGGCGTCGTCGCCCAGATTGGCGGGCATGCCCGAGGTATTGATGCCAAGGTGATTCTGGTTGTGGTCGTACTCGACGATCAGCCTGCCCCAGGGCGCCACACAGGCCGCGGCCACGGCAAGGGTGGAGTAGCTTACGTTGGTGGGGACCGGGCTACCCTTGGCGTTCTTGTTCGAGTCCTGGTCGGGGTTGTAGTAGTCGTAGCGCACACCCAGCCGCCATCGCCCGTATTCCTGGATCAAGGCCGCGTAGTAGCCGAGTTCGCGCAGACTCCGGCCCAGGGTCCCGTTCGGATCGGCTGGAAAAATGGCGCGATCAAGGTCATTGGCCAGGTAGAACTCGGCCTCAAGATTCGTCTTCAGGCGGTGCGGCAGGCGCGCCGACAGGGCCAAATCTGCCCCGAAAGCGAAACGGGTGTAGTTGGACGACGCCCCGGCCGCCGTGCCAGGGGCTCCACTCACTTCCGTTGTGGAGACTATGCCGTTCTCGTCCGAATCATTCCACTGTAGAGTCGGCTTGGTTGCCGTGGTGCCGGGATGGAATCCCGTGCCGCGCAGCCCGGAAACCCCGCCCGCGAAATCTACCTTGGCAAGCGAGTCTTCGACGCCCAGGCGGCCGACGATGTCCTTCTGATGATTGGGGTCCAGCCCGGCAAAGCCGTTGCCGCCCAATGGCTGACCGTTCATCACAGCCAGGACATAGCGGACATAGTGCCACCCGCCGCCCACCCGAGCGCCCAGATCGGCCTGGCCGGGAAACAGCGCCTGGGCTGCCGTGGTCCGCTCCATGAAGAAGCGCTGGCGGTCGTCTTGCGGCACTTCGCGTCCGAAGGGGATCTTGAACAACCCGATGGTGCCCATGACCACGGGCGGGGCGCCGTCGCCCCGGCCCGGCCATTTTGCCGAGGCCTCGACATCGAACAGCCGTAGCTGGGGTCCGTTCACCGTGTTGCCGTCGATCTCGATCCGACCCTCGCCGTATCGCCGATCCATGGTCACGCCCAGCCGCGCGCGCCGGATGAGGAACCGGTCCTGGTTGAGCGGCTGGCCGCTAGTGGGGTCGAGCTGATCCTCGGACGATTGCCGCGTCTGATAGTCAGCCTGCACGTAGCCGTAGAGCGACACCCCGGCCATGCTCGCCTTCACGGCGGGCGGCGCGTTCTTCTCGCGTGCGTCCTCGCGCGCAGCCGCCTCATCCAACGCTTTTTGCAGGCGCAGAACTTCCGCTTGTCGCTCGTTGTGATCCGCGGCCATGCGCTTGTCGGCCTCGTCTCGCGCGGCCTCGACCGCAGCGGCTTGGTCCTTGCGGATAGCCTCCTCGCGCGCCTTGGCCGCAGCGTCTTGGTCGGCAAGACGTTGCTCGAATTCCGCCTTGACCTTCTCTATCTCGGCCATCGGATCGGGCTCAGGTTCTTTCGGCTTCTTCGCACGAGTTTGCGCGGAAACTGGGCTTGCCCAGGTCGCGACCGCCAAACCCACGAGAAACACTGTTGTTCTTGAGCCTCTTCGCGGGCAAAGACCCTGCCCCAACAAGTTCATGAAGAACCGGCCCATCAGAACGGTCTGCAGGTTTGGTAGGGTGCCGGATTCAGGCGCGCCACCGGTGTCCCGCCTCCAACCGTTGTCCCTGGGTTGATAATGCAATAACTCTCGCCCATGGCATCCTCGTCACAAACCGCGCCGGCGTCTGGCTCCGAGGGTGACACCGTGTCCGGGGCATCTGCCGGCGCGGTTGTGCCCGCCTCCGAGTACTGCGTGGGCTCGACGGGCGCGTCCACCTGCGTCCGGCTACCGCCCGACCCGCACCCGACCAGCAACAGGCCGCCTAAGAGGACCGTCAAGATTCTACGTTGCCCACTCATCTGATTTCTCCTTGTCGCCGACCGGCTGCTACTCGCAGTATCCGTGGCTGCATGTCTGATTGGCCTGGCAAGTCGATGAGTCCGCGCAGGCCACACAACCCGGAATATTGGTCTTGCCAGTAGCTAGAACCAGGAAGCTACAATTACAGGGCTGCGGCGCGGTGTAGTGTCTGAAAACGGGAAAGTCTCCGTCAGTGGTCACCTTCATCGCGCACTGGGGCACCACCCCTCGTTGCGCGTAGATCTCGTTGACGTCGAAGGGAAGTTGCAAGGCTGGATCCTGCACCGGATTCCCCTGAAACCAGTCGATCACATGCTTTGCCGCAAGATCGGTCGGCACACCTGTGCTCGGGTCCACGGCCGCGACCAGCCTGAGCGTGCCTTGCAGGGTATAGCGCCCCTCACGGATGTTGAGCTTGTCGGTGCTGGAGTTGTCCGAGTCGGGCCAGTAGGCCAGTTTTTGATTCACCCCACGCACCTTGAGCGCGTGCACCAGCTCGCGATACTGGTCGTAGTACTCGGTCGAGGTGTAACCAATGGTGATACCCGGCGAGGTTGTTGGCCCCACGTAGTCCGTCACCATGGTCTGGGCAGTGATCGTGCTGTTGCAGCCCAGGCCGATCTGAATCGAGAACGCAGAAGCGTTGGAAAACCCGACCCCGCGCGCAAACAATTCGCGCAGCCCGCTATTCTGACAGCTGTAATCGAAGATCTGTGAATTGCTCGTGAACGTCAGAATGTTTCCAGCGGCACCGCAGGCGTACAGGTCCTGCAATTCCTCAACCATGATGTCGTCGTAACTGTAGGGGTAGGTCGCGGCCACGATGGGTACCACGCCCTGCACCGGCCCCCTGAATTCGGCAACCGTCGACGGCAGGGGCTTGCCACCGAGATACGTGCAACTCGTAAACGCGACGTCGTTGATCACCAGGTCCAGAGCCTGACTGGCACTCCCGTTGCATGTGGAGGTGATGATCTTGCCTGGCTGATTCGCCACCTCATCGTACTGGGAGAACACCGCGATTCCTGTGGCGCCGCCCGCTGGCGGGTACACAAAGTTGTTGACCGAGCTGCACCCGTCACTGTTCGAGTTCCAGAGCAGAGTCACGCCAACCTGCTTCAGCCTGGCGCCCAGGAGTTGTATTACCGGAATGACCGCGGTCGTGCCGGCCATGTAGACCGGATTCGGCAGGCTCGCACAGTTGGGGATGCCCCCTTGTGCAAGCGCCGGCCGAAGCGCGCTTGCCATAGCAGCAAGTACGCAAAATCCGGCAGCAGCAAGAGTCTTCGCGCGCTTCATCGTGCCTCCGCGTGGTTCGGGAACGGACTGCCTATAGCAATCGGCAAATCGTGGGGTCAACAGAAATGGTCGAGTATGCAGTCTTGTCGCTTTTCCGTCACTATTCCGTCGCGCGACAATTCGTCTCCTTTTCGGGGATCTTCTTCGATCACCCTTCTCATCGTGCCCGGTCGCCCTTCCGCTGCCCGTTTGCCATCGAGCTCGTTGGTCTTTGCACACAAAAAAGGGGCGCCCATTTCTGGGCGCCCCTCCAAGCCGGCCTCGGCGCCGGCTAACTTCTCAACCTACCCACTACTGACCGAGACGCGCGAGGAAGCTGTAGGCCGTTCCAGCGCTTCCCGTGTTGAGCGTGACCGGCGTGCCACTGGTCGCACCCAGGGTCATGCTGCTCGAGTACGAGCCACCGATAGTCACGGCATTGGCCAGTGCGCCACTCGCGGCGCTCGCCACGGTGACGGCAGTGACCGCCTGCGTGCCGGCCGCATCGCCGAACTCACCCGCGCACAGCACGGAGCCGTTGGTCCCGGACAGATGCGCGGTGAAGGCGTCGAGCGCGTTGTTGCCCGAGTCAGCCAGACCGTTCAGCCCATTGAGGGTGCCCTCAAAGGCGCCGCCGATGTACACGTCTCCGGTCGACGAGACCGCCAGGGCCTTGACAGCCTGGTCGTAGGTGGCGTCGCCGAACGAGATCGCCCACTGCGGAACCAAGCTGGAGTTCAGCTTGGCCACGAAGCCGTCGGTCTTGCCCTGGTCGGTGAGGGCAATGCTGCCCATGGTGATGTTGGCACCGATGGCGCCGCCGATGACTATGTTGGAGCTGCTGTCAACCGCGATGCCGTAGATGTCCGAGATGCCAGTTGTACCCCAGGTCGCAGCCGCCGTAGCCACGCCGCTGCTGTTTAGGATGGCCACGAACGGCAGGCTGAGGCCGCTGGTGGCAACCGTGGGCAGCGCGTGTGTGTCGAAGGACAAGGCACCATTGTACGTACCGCCCATGATCACGTTGCCCGAGCTGTCCATAGCCAAGGACTCGCAGACCTGATCGCCCGCACCACCGAACTGCCTGCCCCAGGCGATCGTGCCGTCCGCCGCGCTGACCACGGCCACCACGATGTCCATGCTTCCGCCGTAGGTGTCACCGGAGTTGGTGAGCAATCCGGTGGCCGCAGTCGAGGCACCGAGCAGCCGGTTGGTCTTGCCGCAGATGGCGATCTTGTTCTGATTGGGATTCGAGGCCGCGTTCAGAAGCGCGCCCGTGCCCACGTCCGCATTATGCGCATTGATGAACGTGGCGGTGGCACCCGTCGACGTACCCGCAAACAGGGCGTAGAAGCCCATCGCGGCTCCAGAAACCTTGGAAGTCCCGGAGAGCGAATTGTTCCCTGCCGAGTCGAAGTCGACTTCGCTGTTGTATTGGCCGACCAGGCCCACGTTGCCGTTCCCCGCAACCGCCACCGCGCTCCCGTTCTGATCCGCGCCGCCGGAGAAGCCGAAGGTGAAGCTGGCAGTGGCCAGGCCCGTGGTCGGATTCACCTTGTTCAGGAAGACGTCCGCGCTGCCCGTGGAGGTGACAGTGCCGGCGCCGAAGTTGAACGGCGTGTAGATCGAGCCGGTGGTCCAGAGAGTGCCATCAGCGCCCACGCCCATGCCGGCGAGCGCAGGATTGAACGATACCCCGTAGCTCGGAGCCATGCAGACGTAGACCGGGCAGGTGTACTCGTTGTCGTTGCCGCTGACGGGCGCGCAGACGTCGCCCGCCGGGCAGCTAACCGTCGCGCCGGTGCAGACGCCGGCGAGGCAGGAGTCAGCCGTCACGCCAGGTGACACCGTCGAGCTCCACGCGGTCTTGATGGTACCCGTGCAGCCGTTGCCGTCGTCACAGGTCGTGCCGTCAGTCTTGTTGGCCGTGCCGCAGGCACCGGTGCTGGTATTGCAGGTGGCGAGCAAGCAGGCGCCGGCAACACCGGAAGGAACCGAGCCCGAGCAGTCCTTGGCAGTGCCGCCGCAGACGCCAGCCTTGCAGATGTCGCCGAGGGTGCAGGCGTTGCCATCGCTGCAGGTGACGTTGTCGGTATTGATTGCCGGGGTCACGCTGCTGTCGCCTGGCTGGGTCGAGCTGTTGTAGATGTTCGCGCACTTGCCAGTCGCCGGAACGCAGGTGGCGATGTTGCAGGGATCACCACTTGCCGTGCAGGTAACCGAGGTGTTGACAACGCAAGCGTTCGACTTGCAGGACGCGGTCTGGACGCACAGGTTGGTCGCCTGGGCGGTTGCGGTGCAGCTGGTGCCGTCCGGCTGGCCGAGGCAGACGTCGTTGAGCGGAATCAGGGTGAACACATGCGTGGACGTGAGCGACGGCTGGCTGTGGCATGCCGCGGTGGCCGTGATCGTGACCGGAGTGGCGTCGTTCTCAGCGCCCGCGGGAGCGGTGTAGCTGGCCGTGGACGTGAACGAGTTAGGATCGAGGGGAGAAAGACCAGTCGGCCACGCGCCCAGCGTCGTGCCGTCCGAAACCACCACGCTCACCAGGTCGATCTTGCCGCCCGAGCAACCCTGGTTGTAAGTGAGGCCGAGGCCAACCACCTGGCCACCCTTGATGGTGACCGACGACTGGTAGTCGTACCCGAAGATGGGCGCGCCCATTGCGGTGTTGTTCAGGCCGGAAATCGGGAGGCTCAGGGTGCTCGTGATCACGCCACCCTTGGCCGTGCCGTCCGGGAAGAGGCCGTCATTCACCGTCACGTTGAAGGTGCACTCGGTCAGGGCCGAGTTGGGATCCAGCGTGAAGCTGGGCTGGTATGTGGTGCCCGCAGCCAGGGTGCCCGCACAGGGGCCGCTGCCGTCAGCATTCTTCACAACAACCCAGTTGTAGTTGAGCTTGTCGCCGTCTGAATCAGACGCGGTCACGAACAGGGGAAGCGCCACGCCCTTCACGAGGGGCGCGGTGGCCGGCGCGAGCACGCCCAGACCCGAGATCACCGGGTAGGTGTCGAGGTTGGCCGTGATGGCAGCGTTGCCGAGCGCGGAGGCGGCGTTCACGTTGATGGTGAGCGAGGCAGCGTTCTTGAGCACGCCATTGGCATCGATCACCGTGATGGTCACGGTGCAGGGGCCATCGCCATTCGCCGGGAGAGCGGTGAAGGTGATGAGCGAGCTGCCATCCTCGGTGTCGCTGCCCGTGGTGTCGGTCTGGGTGCCCAGGCTGCCGGGGCAAGTCGAGGTCCACACCCCTACCATCTTCGCGGTCTGGCCCGCGTCTGGATCATGCGCGGTGGCCATGATTTGCACCGTGTCGCCCTGCGAAACCAGGAGCGCGCTCGCCCAGAGCGAGTCGATCACAGGGGCCTCGTTGGAGATTGCGACGCCTGCCGCATCCTGGTTCATGTCGATGATGACCGCGGCGGTCGCGTTCTTGGCGATCGTCACGCCAGTCACCTGGCCGTGGTAAACTTCCGTGGTGCCGTTCTTCGCCGATGCCGTGAAGACGTAGTTGGCGCCGACGGGCAGGTCGCTGACCAGTGCAGAGTACTGGGCGCCGCTGCCCGCCAAGGGGACGACCAACGGGGTGGCAATTCCACCGGAAATCGTAAGGATCACGCTGGTCACGTCACCGGTTGTCAATGCCTGCCCGCCCACGCTGACCGCCGCCGCGCCCGCGTCCTTACCCTTGTTACAGCTCACCATGCCGCTGAGGGCGACCGTGCCGAGCACGGCTGCCATCCATGTCATTTGATTACGTCGCATTTGGAACCTCCTTGAACACTGTTGAGTTTGTCTAACTGTTTCCGTTGCTCTTGTTTGACTCATTTGCCTGTCTCCCTACTAAGTTCTCTATACTCCACACCGCGCGTGCAGTTTCTTGCCCCGGTGGCTGTCTCCCGCCCCGCACCGCCCCGCCTCCCGCTGTGCGGGAGGCGAGGCCCCGACCTCGACCCACAACGCCACTGTTCGTTGGGTGGACTGTCAGTTAGTTGCAGGTGCCGCCGACGCCCGACGAGTCGTCCGTGCAGACGCCCGACGGCGAGCAATTCTCGTTCAGGTTGCAGGCGAGACCAGAGCCCAGGGCCGGAATGGCCGCGCAGACGCTGGCTCCGCTGCTGCAGGTAGAAGGAGGACCAGCCGTGCCCACTGATCCGTCCGCGACGCAGGGATAGCTGGCCGTGCATGCATCCCCAGGACCGAGGTTCTGCTTCGGCGTGCCGACCCCTGTGGGAGCGCCCAAGCAAGCGAGCGTATTCGCCTCGGCGAGCGGGCCACCGCCGGACCCGCAGTTGTCAGTACAAGCATCCATCCACTTCGGGAGGAATCCCGCGGCAACAGCAATGTCCTGCATGGGGCAGGGGTTACCGAACACATAGTTCCACAGCGTGGTCTCTTCAGCCGTTCGGCCTGGAACCTTGTCGCCACCCGCAGCAGCGAGGGTATCGTTGAAGGTTGGGTTCCCGTTCGAATCGACGGCCCGCATCAGGAACAAGCGGCGCGAGAACTTGTAGTTCCCGTGGTAGATGTTGCTCGGCAAGGTGGTGATGGTATTGATGTTGACATGTGCATTTGGCGGGGTCGGGGCAGTAATGGAAGCCCCACCCGCCATTCCGACACTGAAGCCGTTTCCATCACTTGCCACCCGGTTCCCGATCGACGTGGTGATGTCAGCCGAGCCGGGGTCGGACTCGGAGAGCGCCACGATGAGGCCCTGGGTGCAAGGGAGGGGCTCATTGAACGGGTTGGTGACGGTCTGGCCAGCGTAGTTCTTGGCCGATCCCTTTGCGAGGATGGTGGGATCGGTTGCCGCGCAGGTCTGGTTGGTCGGGTAGTACGTGCACCGGGTCTGGGCATGCGTAGAGTCCGCGGGAACGCAGGAGCGACGGATAGGATCCAGGTCCTCGTCCAACAGGTTGCTGGTGGGGGCGTTGACGTTGCCCTCTGACTTGCCATTGCACCAATACTGAACGTTGGTGCCGTCCGCCGTATGTGTGTATGGTGGTCCTGAGGCGGGGACGTTCAAGTTAGTGAGGAACTCGCGGAAGGTGTCCTGGGTACCGGACTTGTCGTCGCGGCGGTAGATATGTTCGATGCGGTTCACGCCCTGGCAGCTCTGGCTGGCGAGATAGTCCACGAGCCAAATACGGCAAGGATCCGCGCACTCCGCCGTGGTTCCCTTGCTCTGCGTGCCCGAGGCGGGATTTCCGGCGACGATGACCGCGAGGGCGCTGACGCCGTTGGCGATGGCGTTGTTGCATGCAGCCGGCGGGTTGGGCGGGAAAGCGTCGTCGAGATCGACGCAAGCCCCGGCCTTGTTCTTGAAGGTGATCACACCTTCGTCGAGCGCGACCACGTTGTCGGTTGTCACCATGCCACCGTGTTGCGGATCAACACCGGTGGTGAGCGCGTAGGTGGGGTGAGCGGTCCAGGTGTACTGGGTATTGCGCGACATGGGGCCGATTCCCTGATAGGCATTCCAGCTGGAGACCTGGCCCAATTCCATGTTCCTTTCGGCCTGGGTGGAGCCGGTGTTGTGATAACTGAAGCACGCCCCCGACTTGTTGATCGCGTTCTGCACGATCTGGGTCAGAGTATCCGAGCCGTACATGGGGAAGCACCCCTTGGCGACATTGCCGCCACCATACTTGGCCGTGCAAGCCGCGGCCACGGAATGGTCCATGTAGCCTGGAGCGTAGTTAATGGGGAGCTGGGCCATGGGTAGTGTGCTGTCAGGGCAAGTTTCCTGTGCCCAGGCGGCGCCGCTTGCTATCGCCATCACGGCGATCGATGTCGGGATGGTCATCCCGAGCATCCTTACGATGCGAGTCCATGCTGTTGACATTTGCTGCCTCCTTTGAAAACCGTTCTTCCGCGCCGGCTCGGTCGCGCGCCCCATTGGCCGCTTCCCTCTTCCGGCGGCACGTTGAATAGCAGGTTGCAAGCCCGATGTGTGTGAGGGCTTTGCCAACCCTTCGCAACGCCCACCTGACGCTCTCGCAAACACCCTGCATTTGGCGCAATTCATGCGCCCGATCACCGACGGACGAAGCCGCCTTCGCACTCCCCGGCGATGAGGCGAATGAAAACGCAATTGTTAATACTATGCAAAGGCCAGGTGACAGTCCTGTCACAGCCGCGATCCGCCCTTGATCTGACCGATTGTCCGCTTGATATTCCCTTTCGCATTGCGGAGGTCACCTTTCATGTGTCGCTGTCGTCGGTCGCTGCGGCTCCCGCTCCTCGCGGTGGCGCTGCTGCTCGTGATTCCGAGTCCCTCGCTCCTGGCCAGGGGCAAGGGCGAGGATTCGGTCGCGAAGGTCGAGCGCGCAAAAGGCATGGTCGCGCTCAACTTGGGCCGCTACGAAGAGGCCATCGAGCATCTCTCGCAGGCCTACACCTTGACCCAGGATCCGCCTCTGCTCTTCAGCCTGGGCCAGTCGTATAGACTGGCTGGCCAGCCGGACAAGGCGCTGGCTGCATACAGCTCATTTCTCCGTGCGGCTGGTTCGATGCCCAAGTATCGAGCGCAGTTGGAGCGAGCTACGGCAGAGATCGAGTCAATTACCGCTACCTCGTGTCTGGTCAAGCGACCGCCGGAGCGCCCGGCTCAGGACAAGCAGCTGGACAATTTGATGACTGCGCCGGCTCCGGTCGCGGCGGCTGAGGTCGAGCCGGCGCCAGTGGCGGAGCAGAAGGCTGAACCGGCGCCTGCCGCCGTCGAGCCGCCGCCCATCGCGCTGGCACCACCGCCCCCGCCACCGCCGCCATCACCGGCCTTGACGCTTTCATCGAAAGCGAACGAGCCGCCTGCGCCGCCACCTAGTCACTTCTATAGTAAATGGTGGTTCTGGACGTCGGTGGGCGTCGCGCTGGCAGCGGGCGGCGCAGCGGCCTGGTGGTTCACCCGTCCCGAGAATCAGGTTCCGGCCTCCACCTACGGAGCGATCAAGGTTTCGCCATGATTTCGTGCCCGACGACTTTGTTTCCGGCGGCGGTCGTTCTGTGCGCCCTTTCGTGCCAGCCCGAAAAGGACTCGTATGTGGTGCTTCGCACGGACGTGAACTGCGACGTGCCCCGGGTCTACCAGCTTCGCGTGACCGTCGCCAACCCGGGCACTCCCGAGTTCCAGAAGATTATTCCCGAGACCGCTTCCGCCGAACTCGGTTTTCCCAGCTCGACCGTGTTGATCTTGTCTGGCTCGCACAGTGGATCCATCCAAGTGCAGGTCGAGGCGCTCAGCGACAAATTCACCGTAGTGGGCTCTGGCACGGTCAGCGGCCAGATTGTTGTGGGCGGGCGAATCGACCTGTCGGTGCAAATAGGCGCGCTTTCCAACCCGCAGGAATCTTCTGGATCCGCCGATGGCGGTCAGTCCGACGATGCCAATGCCGGGACCGCGAGCGCGGCTGATCTGGCCGTGGGCAACGGCATGGCCTTTGTCCAGGTGGCTGTAGGCAGGGAAAGCACCTGCGCGGTTCGCTCGGACAGCAGTCTTTGGTGCTGGGGCGGCAACAGCCTCGGTCAGCTCCTCTTGCCCAGCACCTTCAACCGCCTGACCCCGGTCGAGGCAGCAGGCGCGTCCTGGACTCAGGTGGCTTGCGGACAGAGCCACTCCTGTGGAATTAGCAACCAGTCCGCGCTTTCCTGCTGGGGTAACAACGGCTCAGGTCAACTGGGGGCGACCCCCGCGCCTGCGGTGGGGGGACAGGTGGATGTTCCCGGCGGCCCCTGGCAAAGCGTGGCGACCGGCGTGTATCAAACCTGTGCCATCAAGCAGGACGGCACACTCTGGTGCTGGGGTGACAATACCAATGGCACGCTAGGAACCGGTGACACGAACTCGAGTGCCGTCCCAGTCCAGGTCACCGGACAAGGCTGGGGCCAGGTCAGTACGAACTACTTGCACAGCTGTGCCGTGAAATCTGATGGAACCCTCTGGTGCTGGGGTCTCAATGCCAATCTGGAGGCAGGGACCACGTCGCAGTTCCCGTGGTCACCGGTTCAGGTGAGCGGCACCACTTGGAAGCAGGTGACGACCGGTTTGTACCACACCTGCGCCATCAAGACGGATGGAACGCTTTGGTGCTGGGGTGGCAACCTCTCCGGCCAACTGGGGAGCGACAGCATTCCCGTGCTCCCCAGCTCGCAGACCAGCGATCCGGTGCAGGTCACCGGCACCACCTGGCAGAGCGTGTCGGCTGGTCAGTCCCACACCTGTGCCATCATGCTGGACGGGACTCTCTGGTGCTGGGGCCTCAACGATTCGGGCCAACTGGGGGACAATACCCTCGATTCAAAGAGCACGCCTGTTGCTGTCGTCACTTCCGGTCAGACCTGGGCCACAGTGGCCGCAGGCGTCACCCACACCTGCGCGCTTGCCACGGGTGGCTCGCTGTGGTGCTGGGGCGACAATTCGGCGGGTCAGTTGGGCATCGGTTCGAACGACCCGGGGAAAATCCCTACCCGTGTGGCCCAATAGGATATGGCACAGCCGGAATCGATTTCACGAATTCCGGCTGCGGTGGCGCTGCTGATCGCGCTCGGCGCATCGCCATTCTTCGCCTGCGGGTCGTCGTCCCCAGATAGAGGAGGGGCGGCAGTCACGGCGCACGCATTGACGGCGTTGGCCGTGGTCGAGGTGAGACTGACGGTGCAATCCCCCAGTGTGCTTCTTGGCCCCTTGAAAGTCGTGATGGCAGCCAAGGGCGACCAGTTCTCCTCCGTGCTAAACAATCTGGCATTGGCGGCTGACTACGTGTTTACCGCCGAGGCGTTGGGGGCCGGCGGCAAGTTGGTCGCGCACGGGATGGCGGCTGGTGTGGTCATTAGCAAGGGTCAGACCACCACGGTCATCATTTACCTGAACGAAATCAACCAGCCGTCGCCCTTTCACAATTCCAGCCCACTTATCGATGCGATCACGTTGTCTGCGAGTTCAGTCACGCCTGGGGGACACATCGCGATCGGAGCCACGGCGCACGATCCGGATTCGGGGCAAACCGCGACGCTGGTCTTCAGTTGGGCTCCCACGACCGGATGTGGCGCGATATCCGATGTCAACACAGTGCCAGGGACGGATGCCGCGCATCCTTCGGAGTCCAAGGCCACCTGGACGGCGCCCCAGGCAGATGAGAAATGCTCGATCACTCTCGTGGTCAAGGACAGCTTTGGCCTTGCCAACAGTGCTATCTTCGTGGTCAGCGTGACCAGCAATCCGGGTGGAGTTGGGAGTGCCAGGGTCTCGGCTGTCTTCAACGGCGCCCCGATCATAAGTGTCCTCACCGCTGACCCCGCCGAGATCTCCATGGACGGCCCGACCAGCGGCGCAATGGCCGCTATGGCCACGGATCCGGAGAACGACCCTTTGATCTACTCTTGGACGGTACCGTCCGATTCTTCCTGCACAATCCAATTCGCAACCCCGACCGAGGCTTCGACCCTATTCACCGTCAGCAGCACAGCGGCGGGCACCACCTCCTGCACTTTCCTGGTGGCGGTGAGCGATGGGTACTGGCCCGGCACGAGCTTCGTCAGGAACGTTTCCACGGCCAGTCTGACCCTGGCCGTCACGCCCCCCGTGGTCGTGCGGACGCCGCCGATTTTTGGCATTGCCTATCAATCAAGTGACATTGCCACCGCTGGGAGCCTCGTGACCTTCGCGGCTATCGCGTCCGATCCGGCAGGCGGCAACTTGACCTTTTCCTGGTCCGCGTCCTCGGGCGCGGCCCCGGTTGCAGGGGATCCTGTCCCGCTGGGCCTGGACCCGGCCTTTGCCACCGCAGCCACCTGGACGGTTCCCGACGGTGAACCAGATGCCGGCAGCGATCTGGTCGTTAGCGTGACCGCCACCAGCCCCGTGTCGAATCTGCAATCCTCTTTCAACTTCTCGTTGGCCCCAGCCAACCAGCCGTAGAGCAAGTCCGGGTCAGCCGCTCACCTGGACCGTGAAAGCCCAGGATGAGCTGGCGCCGCCTGGAGCTGTGGCAGTGAGGTTTTGACCGATATAAGGTTGTACTTTATATTGGTCGATACTGTGGTCTAGGCCGCGCCGCCATCGTGAACCTGCACCCGTTCACCTTTGCCGAGTGTCAAGACCGGCGCCCTTCCGCCAAAACCTGGGATGCATATCTCGATGCGCTGCTTGACAAACGCCCAAACGACCCCGCGCGAGCGCCGAACTTGGGCGCATGGCTGCTCAAGGGTTGCTATCCCGCGCTCTGACGGCGGAGGAACCTGGCCGCCGACGTTTGGTATCCCTCGTACGTCCAGGCCTATCCCGATCGCGACGTGCGGGGAAGCATCCGCGAGGCCAACCTGTACGAGTTCCAGCGTTTCCTCAAGCTGCTCGCCGCGCGCACGGCCCAGGATCTCAACCAGGCTTCGCTGGCCAAAGAGATCGGCCTGACCATTCCAACCATTCGTTCGTGGATCTCGCTTTTGGAGGCCAGCTCGATCGTCTATCTGCTGCCGCCCTTTCACCGCAATTTTGGCAAGCGCGTGATCAAGGCACCCAAGCTGTATTTCATGGACACCGGGCTGGTGTGCTACCTGGTTGGTCTGCAGTCTGCCCCGCACGTGCTCGACGGCCCGATGGCGGGGGCGCTGTTCGAGACCGCGGTGGTGTCCAACTTCAGGAAGACCATTGACGCCTACGGTGTGCGCGACTGTCTCTATTACTGGCGCGCAGTTGCCGGGCTGGAGGTCGATCTGCTCATCGACCGCGGCGGCAAGCTGCTCCCCGTGGAGCTGAAGGTGTCGTCAACCCTGACCCCTCGTCACGCCGCGGGACTCCTCGCCTGGCAGCGCCTTGCTAGCCCGAAGTTCCGCCGGCTTGGGCGCGTAAGCGTGCGAATTTCCTCGCGGACGAGGAAATTCGCACGCTCTGTACTGGCTACAAGCGAATCTTCAAGAGGTCGATGGCGCGTTTCTGGTGAGACGTGGGGGTGGTGGTGATGTCGAAGGGCTCGGTTCCCTCGGCCTTGGGCTGTACGCGGTTTTTGACGACCGTGGACAGGTCGCGGAGCAGGGTTTTGAAGCTGTGGACCGGCTCGCCGTCGGAGGTCTTCTTTGATAGGGCCTTGGATTCAGCGCGCGGTGAGCGCTGTGCAGGCGCGACGACGGAGGAGCGCAGTTTCTCACCCCCAGGCTTGTCGTCATCCTCGAAGAGGATCGGGGCCAGTGCGCGGCGCATGTGCCATTCGACGTAGTAGCTGAGCATGCAAATGAAGACGTGAGCGCGGACGCGATCGGCCTTGTGGTGGTGAATGGGGCGGAGGTTGAGGTCGACGGTCTTTATGCAGCGGAATGCCCGCTCGACGTTTGCCAGGCTCTTGTAGGACCGCACGACCTCAGCCGGGGCCATGCGCTCCGTGCTCACCGTTGTGCGGACGACGTAGATGCCATCAAGCGAGCTCTCGGCGGCAAGGGTCTCTTCATCGCGCTCATAGCGGAAGTTGTCGTCACTGATCGTGAGCTTGAAATGCTTGGCCATCTTGAACCGGCCCATCACTTTGCCGACCCGCAGGCCGATCTTTGCTGCCCCTCGGAGCGGCCGCTTGGCTCTCACCACCGCCTTGGCGACAGACTCCAACTCCCGCTCGGTTGCTTCGAGCAGCTCAGCTCGCTTGCGCGTCCGCTCTTCCGCCAGCAGCGGATTCTTGCAAACCACCAGCCGCTCGTCCGGGTACGCAGGATCGCTGATCTCGGCCAAGTCCTTCTTGTCGAAAAGCGAGAGCTGCAATGACCCAGCTTCGACAAGCGCCGCAATGGCGGGCGCCCGCAGCGCGGTGATCCAGTCGAGCCCAGCCACTTTCGCCAGATCCTCTCGTATGCGAGCCTCGGTGATCATGCCCCTATCGCCGATCAGAACGATACGTTTGAGGTCGAAGCGACTCTTTAGCTTGGTCACCTGCGAGGCCAGTGTCGTGGGATCGCCAGTGTTGCCCTCGAACACCTCGACGGCAACTGGGCACCCTTCGCCGTTGGTCAGCAGGCCAACGACGATCTGCAACTTGTCCTTCTTCCCATCCCGCGAGTGGCCGTACTTGGCCAGCGGGCAGGAGTGCCCCTCGAAATACGTCGAGGTGACGTCGTACAGGACCAAACAGCCGTCTGCCAAATGGCGTTTGGCCAGAGCATCCTCGACCGCGGCCTGGCGTTCGAGCAGCCAGTCCATTGCTGCGTAACACTCATCTTCGTCAGTGTCTTGGACGCCGAGTTGCTCGCCCAGTGTGCTATCGGTCGTTTCCGACGAGAGGCCGCGGGAGAAGGCGAGTTTCGATGCCGGTGCGATCAGGCGAGAGGCGAGCATGGCGACGCACAGATCGCGCTCGCGACAGCGCATTCGTGAGACGAGCTGATCGAGTTTGACGTGCGCCAGGGTGCCCAACACGGCAGCGACGTGACCATGCGGCCGCGAGCGGATGATCTCGAACGCGTTTTCGATATTGCCGACGACACTGTGGCCCTTGAGGCCGGCAGCGAGGGCGTCGATGCGGTGCTGTGGCCAGTCGGAGAGATTCGCGAGCGTGCGTTTGTGAACACGGCCGCCCTCACGGAAGGACTCGCGCAACAAGATGGCGGGAGGCGAGGAGCGATTGGGGACGCGCTCGATGTACATGGCCACCGACTACCACGCAATTGCCATACAATCAAGCTAATTGTGGCTAATTACATGGCTACACGCTTGCGTGCATGAATTGACCATTTCTCCAACGATCTCGCTTACCTATCCCTCTATTTCAGGTCCGAAATCCGGGGAACTTCGGACTAGAGAATCCTCGCCGGGACTCATCATCAGTTCGTCCCGGGAAACCGGCAGCATGGGTGCCCACGTCGTGCGGAGACACTGGGCCGGGATTTGACGGGGTCGAAACCTTGGCCGCTATCCGCCCGCAGTCTGAACCTGGACCGCGAAGACCCAGGATGAGCTGGCACCGCCTGGATCCGTAGCGGTCGCGGTGATGGTGCAGGGAACTCCTGGGGTTGCGGGAGCTGTCCACTTCACGTCGCTGATTCCAGCCTGGTCTACTTGGTCGGATAACACGCCGTCGCTGGCCTTCCATGTCCATGTCAGTGGTTGACCTTCCGGATCGGTGGCGCTGGCGTGCAACAGGACCACTTGCGAAACATCGACCGCGTCGGTCGACTGGTAAACGATGCCCATGGCGGGCGCAACGTTGATCACGGGCAGGGCGGCCGACAGGACCAGCGTACCTGTGGCAGTTCCGCCGTGGCCGTCATTCAACGAGACCTGGAAGGTGCAATCTGCGCCCGCGGCCAGGGTACCGGTGATGAAGGTCACCTCAGCCCGATCCGCGCGATCGAACCTGCCGGGACATGTGCTGGTCCAGGCGAAACTCAGCGGGTCGTGGTCGGGATCGCTGGCCGTGACCTGCAAGGTGAGAGGAGAGTCGCTCGCCACATTTCCCGTGGAACTCGTCATGGCGTCGACTCGCGGCGGGGCATTGACCACGATTTCTACTGTGGCCTTGCCTTTGTCAGGGACGTTGGCCGCTGACAGAGGCTGGCCGCTGAGCGCGGGCGAGGGCGGGCTTTCTGTCGATGGCTGACCTTCGCATCCCAGAGTGGCGGCGAACAACGGGGCCAACAGGGCGATTGCACGAAAGGCGAACGACTGGCGCATGGTCCGACTCCTTCTGTCGCGAGGTGCAGCGGTCACAGAAGGAAGTTCGGATCACTGTCGTAATATATTTAGGTGGTTTGCTTATGATTTTTCAAATGGAGACTTCTTTTGGCGGCGCTCTTTCAGCGACGGAAAGCTGACGTTTTCCACCATCGGAATGTCGACGATCAAACGGGTCGCGCAACCATGCGACCTGAAGTGGGTCTTGGATGCCTCGTGCTCCTCGCCTTCCGAGATCCCGCATGGCAACACCTCTCACTGCGACGAAAGATCGACGCTGACCGCTCGCCGTCGGAAAACCGCCAACTGCAGTCGTCAGTTGACCGACGGTGAGACCTTGTCTCTCGACTGCCCGCGCTGTGACGGGCGCGACAGCCAGCAAGCCTGCAGTCGGCACCAGGTCGCTCAGCGAGGTGGGCAGCCTGCCAGTGCTTGCTTCAGTTCCTCGTGTTGCTGCAGGTCTGACGCTCGGAAAGCGCGCAGAACATCGCAAGCCTGCTGCTCGCGCCCCTGCGCGCGATACGCCCTGGCGAGCCAGAGGTGGCCCTGCAATTCTTCCGGTTCCAGTTTCACCGCTCGTTCGAAGGCCTCTATCGCACGCGACTGGTCACCCATCTGCAGGCGAACTGCACCCAACACCACAAGCGAGGATGCGGGCTGGGAAGCCGTGCGCACGGATTGCTCTGCAGCCGCCGCGGCCTCCGGCAAATCGTGTCGCTGCAGGTGAGCCATGGCGAGGGTTTCAAGCAAGGCCGTGTGGTTCGGATCCTCAACCAGGCCGGCCTGGGCAGCCGCGATGGCATCCTCGGCACGCTCCTGCGCGAGCAGGGCAAGGGCGAGCTTCTCGTGAATGCGGGTGCGAATCCAGGTTGGGTCGCTGGCGGCCAGGTTCAGCGCATTTCTGTATTCGTCGATGGCTGGCTGGATCTGGCCCGCCAGGTGATAGGCGTTCCCCAATCCAAGATGCGTGCGCGCCTTGTGCGGCGACTTCACGACGGCGTCCGACCAGAGCAGGAGCTTGGATTTCCACAGACCGACCCGCAGGTAAGTGCAGGCGGCGAGAGCCGCACACAGCCCCAGCAGCGCGATAGGCCCGAAACGCGAGAGGCCGCGTGCGTGCAGGCGCCCGAGGAGGCTGTCGGCCAGGATCGCGATTGCGAAGAACACGCCCCAGGATGCGAGATAGAGCCGATGTTCCATCAAGACGTCGGCCAGCGGCACCACGCTAGAGGTTGGGGCCAAGAGGAGAAAGAACCAGACCACGCCAAACGCGGCGGCACGGGCCGCCACTCCAGCGCGGTCGGCGCGCGAGCGGCATCGGAAAAGGAGAATTCCCGCGGCCACCAGCAAGCCGGCAAGAAGAAGCCCTGAGCCGATCACCGCCGGATCGGCAAAGCCGCGCGCCAACGAAAAGTCCCAGTCCACATTTTGACCAGCGGGCCAGAAGAGGAGGCGCAAGTAGGTCAGCAACACGTGCCACTGGGTCAAAAAATAGCGGCCGGGCGGCAAGAACGGGATGAAGAAGCCCGCATCTTCCCCTTTCAGATCCGCCACTGCCAAAACCGTCGTCAAAAGTGCGTATGCAAGGAAGGGCGTTGCCAGCGCAAGTCGCTTCAATGGACGAACGAGCAGACCATGCGGGCCTGGTAGCAACCCCATCAACAGATAGGCGACCGGAAGCGTGACCACGATCACTTTGGCGCTAAGCCCGAGCGCAAACAGTACGAACGAAGCGGCGTAGATCCCAGCGCCGACTGCACAACGCCCGCGCCGCTCGGCCGCTAACAATAGCAGAAGTGAGGCAAGGTAAAAGCCGGAGGCCAGTGATTCCGCACGTTGCGAGATATAGGCCACCGCCTGCGTCTGCAGCGGGTGCAACGCGAATACCGCGCCCACCGCCAGGGCCAGAAGATCGCGGTCCATGGTGCCGCTGAGCGCGAGCACCTTGTGCGTGAAGAAGAACACCAGCAGGATGGCCGCGAGGTGAATGCCTAGATTCGTCGCGTGAAAAACGAAAGGATCGTTGCCCGCGATGCGGTAGTCGATGGCAAAGCTCAGATTGGTGAGGATCCGCTTGCCCCGAACCATTTCCGCGAGTGCCTGTGCGAGGCTGAAGTTGTCGAGGCGGCGAATGCCCTGGTTGAACTGCACGGTACGCAGGTCATCGAATTGGAACTCGCCGTGAAGCCCTGGCGCATAGACCACCCCGGTCAGCAGCAGCAAGGCCGCGAGGCCGGCTATGAGCCATCGCTTCGGCATCGAACGGAAGAAAACACGAGCGAAGATGTCGTCGCCCTGCCTACGGGCTCGACTGGCTCAGGGAGGAGACGAAGCCTTCGGTAACGCTCGGGTCCACGCAGTACCCGTGGCTGCAGGTTGCACTCGCCTTCGCCTGGTCGCAATCCGTGTTTGCGCTGCATCTGACAGTGCCTGGACTGAGCAGAGTGGTGGAGCCCAGCGTGATGGTGTTCTGGAAGCTGCCGCCGATCATCACGGAGTCGGCCAGGGCACCGGTAGCGGCGGTCGCCACGGTGACGGCGCTGACCGCCTGCGTTCCAGCTGCGTCACCGTACGACTGCGCACAGAGCACGGACCCGTTGGCCCCGGAGAGCTGCGCGATGAAGGCGTCGGGATTGCTGTTGCCGGAGTCAACCAGGCCATTGAGGCCGTTGAGGGTGCCCTCAAAGGCGCCGCCGATGTACACGTCTCCGGTCGACGACACTGCCAGAGCATTGACGGCCTGGTCGTAGCTGGCGTCGCCGAACGAGAACGCCCACTGCGGAACCAGGCTGGAGTTCAGCTTCGCCACAAAGGCGTCGGTCTTGCCACGGTCGGTGATGGTGATGTCAGGGCTGCCGCCAAAGTCGATATTGGCACTGATCGCGCCCCCGATGACGACATTGGAGTTGCCATCGACCGCTATCCCGTAGATATCCGAGAACCCACTGGTACCCCAGGTCTCGGCCTCCGTGACCACGCCGCTGCTGTTCAGGATGGCCACGAACGGCAGGCTGAGGCCACTAATGGCCAGCGTGGGCAGAACGAACGTATCCAAAGCCAGGGCGCCATTGTAGGTACCGCCCATGATCACGTTGCCGGAGTTGTCCATGGCCAGGGACTCGCAGACCTGATCGCCCACGCCACCGAACTGCCTGCCCCAGGTGATGGAGCCGTCCACCGCACTGACTACGGCCACCACTATGTCCATGCTGCCGCCGTAGGTGTCACCCGAGTTGGTGAGCAGACCAGTGGCCTTCGTGCTGGCGGCGACCTGCCTGGCGGTCTTGCCGCAGATCGCAAACGAATTCCGGTTGGGATTGGACGCCGCCTGCAGCAGGGCGCCCGTGCCCACGTCTACACTATGCGCATTTATGAATGTCGCAGTGGCACCGGACGAAGCGCCAGCGAACACGGCGTAAAACCCCATCGCGGCTCCGGCGGTCTTGGAATACCCGGAGAGGGAATTGTTTCCTTGCGAATCGAAGTCGATTTCGCCGGCGTATTGGCCTACGAGACCCACGTTGCCGTTGCCAGCGACTGCCACGGCGTTCCCGTTCTGATCCCCGCCGCCGCTGGAGCCGAAGGTGAAGCTGGCAGCGGCCAGGCCCGTGTTCGGACTCACGTGGTTCAGGTAGACGTCCGCCCCGTCCGAGGAGCTGACGGTGCCGGCACCGAAGTTGAACGGGTTGTAGATCGAGCCGGTGGTCCAGAGAGTGCCATCGGGTCCTACGCCCATGGAGGCCAGCACAGGATCGAACGAGATCGCGAAGTTGATGCTGAACGTCGCGGCAGGACCATCGGGCGCCAGGTCCGCGAGGACGGGCGCGTCCTGAGCACCAGGAGCGACAACATCCAGCAAGATGGTCGCATCAGGTCCGGCAGGCGCGTCCGCCTGCGCATCCGAATGGGCGCCAGCCTGTGCATCAAGAAGCAGGTCCGAGAGGCCTTGCTCCGGAGAAGCGTCGATGCCGCCATCGCTCCGGCTATCCGGTGCGCCGTCGAGTCCACGTGCATCGACGCTGCCAATACTGCCACCACCCCCAGTGCTGCCTCCGCTGCCACCCGCGCCGCTGGCGCCCCTGCCGCCCACGTCGCTAGGCCCGTTCGGCGCATCCGACGAAGTCAGGTCGACCCCACTGCCGCTGTCCACAGCGCCCACCTCACCCAATGCAACCTGCAGATCCCCTGCCGGACTATCGATTAGGGCCGTGACTGAATCCCGAGTGCTGGCGTCGCTGCCCGAGCCGAGCTCCGGCGAGCTGGTCAGCAGGTCGGCCGTCCCACCCTCGCCGGCCCAGGCGTCCAATCCCCCGTCCCCCGAGGGGGCGCTGCAGTAACTGCGCTGGCCGGCATCGACCTTGTCGGCGTTGGAGCTGGTCTTGCAGGAAGCGACCAGCCCCAAGAGCAGGATGACGGACGGCCAGGAGGGACCCCGGTAAAGGGGCGATTTGCTCGATACCATGACGACTTCCCTCTCGTTGTCGGTGCGCAGTTCGGCCGATCACCTTCGGATTGTTGTTTCCGCCGAGCGCCCGCCTGGCCCCAATCGCCCTACATCTCGAGCAGATAGCCGCTGGTCGACCCATTGCCCACCACGGCCCCTCCACTCAGTGCCGTGGTGGGAGGACCGAAGTCGATAACCCCGGTGAAGGAACCGCCGATGGCCGCGCGGTCCTGGTTGGGACTGGCCGCCCCAGGGTTGATTGCGATGCAAAGTGGCGTATTGACCCAAGCCACATCCCCGTAACAATGGGCGCACAGGGTGCCCCCGCTGGTGCCATCGAGCGTGACCACGAAGGTCTCCGTCGTCGCGACCGCCTGCAGGGTCGTGCTGCCCGGCCCCACACTGAGGGACTTCGAGTAGCTGCCCACGACCGTGATGTTGCCGGAGGAATCCGCTGCTGCGCCATTACACCCGGCGATCTTGCCCCCCATGTTCCGCGCCCACTTGGGAGTCAAGGTGGCCGGGTCGAATTTGACCACGAAGGCATCGGCGGTTCCGACCGGGGTCAGGGTTTGAGCGCCAAAGGTCACCGCTGTTTGCATCTGTCCAGCCGCAACCACGGCACCTTGCGGATCGAGGGCCATCGCCATAGGGGCTACGATGCCCGAGGTGCCGAAGGCCTTGGCCGCGAGGGTGGTCCCGTCCGCGCCCTTGAACTTGGCCACCCAGGCGATCTGGTCATAGGCGCCGGTCGGGGCCGGCGTGAGGGGACCCGAGCCGAAATCGAGTGTCCCGGCATAGGTGCCGGCGAAGTAGGCGTTTCCGCTGTCATCCAGGGCCGCAGAGGTGCAGGCCTGATCCATCGCACCGCCAAACAGCTTGGCCCACATCACGGTTCCGTCGCTGGCCTTGACAGCAGCCACAATCACATCCTTCCCGCCGCCAGCCGTTCCCGTGGCGGCAAGATTGGCCGCGCTGTTCATCGCAGCGCCGCACACGAGGAAGTAGTCCTGACTCGGATTGCCCGCCAGGGCGTTCAGATGGCCACCGCCCAGGTTTACCTTCTTGGACCACACTCCGGTACCGTCGCTGTCCTTCAGCCCCACGATGAAGTCGATTGGAGTGGTTCCCGTGTTGACGATGGGTGGAATGACGCCGTTGATGGGATCGATATCCAGGGTGCCAGTGAAAGTTCCAACCACGGCCAGGTTGCCGCCAGTTGTCGCCACGTAACTCGTGGCCTGATCGTTGCTGTCACCAGCCGTGAACACCCAGTTCGCGTTGCCCGTAGCAGGATCGAGCTTGGCCACCAGCATGTCGGCACTGCCAGCGTTCGTGATCGCTCTGCCACCAAAGCTCGTGGTGGTGGCAAAGAACCAGCTCCCGGTAACCAGGGTACCATCTGTGTCCCACGCCACGGTCGGGATTCCGCCAAGCGCGTAGCTCCAGGCATGAACCGGGCTCCGGCATGTGCCCGTGCCCGCCTCTTCGCCGCCAGTATCCGATTGGCCATCGCCGGTTTCGCCGGCGGCAACGTCGGAATTTGGCAAGGGCCGATCGGCGGGAGCGTCGACCGCGCTTTCGACCGCGCCAGCGTCCATCTTTGCAAGAGCCTGATCGGCGGCGCCATCAGGACTACTGCCTGCTCCACCGGCCGGCGCCTGATCCACCGACGCATCCATCCCCCCAGCGCCGCCCATCGCACCACCGGCACCGCCCAACCCGCCACCGGCACCGCCCGTCCCGCCACCAGCGCCGCCTATCCCACCACCAGCACCAGCGGTGCCCATGGGGAGATCTGTAGAACCTGGCGCGGCATCGTGCGATGCCGGGGTGGCGTCCTGGTTCGATGGGCTACTAGGCGAGCTGCTACCACATCCAGCCAACGCGAGGACAGCGGCCGCGCCGGTCAAAACGAGAGTAGCAAGTAGCCTGCTGCGAACGATGAGATTTCCCCGTGCGTTTCGAATCATGTTTTCCTCGCAATTGGTTGAGTCCCCTCAGGGGGGTGTTGTCGTCCTTCGATACCGTTGTCGTCACCAGCCGTGCGCAAAAGATCTGTGAATTTTCGCTTCCACAATTGCCACATTTCCTGCCATCGCTCCCTCCCCTATGGCCCCAGCCTAGCCAGGCAACTGGCCGAGGTGGCCGTCGAGGCGGTTTGCAAGATGCCGATAGGAGCGCCCAGATCCAGTTGCGTACTGTAGGAGAGCAGCACGAGGCTACCGCTCTGATCCGTTCCGGTGAGCCCGACTATGCCCGCAGCGCTGTTGGTGTACTTCGCTCCCCCGAAACCCTTCGCCCCCACGACAGCGCCGCTGCTGCCGTCAACTTGCGCGACGAACGCGCCGCCGTCCAAGGGCAGGGGCAAGGGAATCGCCCCCAGGGCGCAGGCCGCGCCGCAGCCCACTCCGTAGCTGCCAGCCAGGAGGACATGCCCGCCCACCGTTGTCATGCTGTTGACGTCCACGCTGGACCCGTTCCCGAGCCCCTGGGCCCAAACGAGATTTCCAGTCAACCCGTCGAACCGGGCAATGAATGTGGGCGAGTCCAAAACCACTTCTTTCAGCCCTTCGTGCAGCAAGAGAGGCCCTGCGCTGATCGTTCCCGTCAAGACCACATCGCTATCAACGGCAATCATGGAGGCAGGCGTAATGATCTGCTGGCCCGTACCGATGCTCTGCGCCCACACCCAGTTGTTGTTGGGATCCAGCTTGGCCAGATACATCCATGCCGTCGTGCCTGTCTGGTCTACCATCGGCAGAGTGGTCGTTCCGAACGTCACTTCGCTTCCGAATCGATAGTTCCCGACGACGTAGGTATTCGATCCAGCATCCATCATCAGCGTCCCACAATTCTCGTCATTGATGCCGCCCACCTCACTCGCCCAAACGACGTCTTCATTGCCACTCTCGCTGCCGCCGTCGGCATTAGGCCTGTCGATGCGCGCCACGACCAAATCGGTACCGCCCTGACAAACCAGCGAGGGCGAAAGGTCCTTGGCCGGGTTTGGATTTGGCCCTGCGTCACCCCGCATGGGTCCGGTCGCGCACGCCACGGTCCCACAGACAACAAATGAGATCCCCTGCGGATCGCCCGCTATCGCGCGAAGGCCAAGATTTCGTCCATCTGCCTTGCCACTCTGCAGATTCAATCGCCGCGCCCACGATCCGGTCCCGTCCGTGGTGCTGGCGGCCAGGATGTACTGGTCCCCGACGTAGAGTGCGTCCACCTCATTGCCAGCAACGGTGATGGCGCCCTGGAGAGAACCAACCACGCCGAGTTGGCCGGCCCCATTTACCGCGAACGAGGTCACGCCCTGATTGTTGGAGTCGGGGAAGGTCACAGCCCACGTGGCCTTGAGGGTGTCCGGATCCAGCCTGGCCAAAAAGACGTTCGAGATGCCCGGACTGTTACCCGCACTTTGGACAAGCGGTCCTGTCCCGAGATCGATCTGCGCGAAGTAGCTCCCGGCGGCGAATATCTGCCCGTCGGGCGAGCCGATGAGCCCGCTGCCATTGGTGGGCCATGTCGCGTTGTCGAACGACCAGCCCGCCAGTGCCGTGGGGAAGCCATTGGGGCAGATCCCCACGTTCGGGTCGCATGTCCCCGCCCCGCCGCATACGATAGGCGTACCGGCGCACACGCCGGCCGTGCACTGATCACCATAGGTGCACTTGTTGCCGTCGTCGCACTGGATTCCGTCGATTGGGGGGTTATCGCACTCGCCGGTCGCGGGGATGCACGTGCCGGCCGCGTGGCATTGATCGCTCGCCGTACACTTCTTGAAAGGTCCATCGAGGCAGAGCCCACCCTGGCACAGGCTGTTCGTCGTGCAGGGCTTGCCCTCACAGCTCTGGCCATCAGCCACGGCCGTGTGTACACACTGGAACGTGTTGCGATCGCAGCTATCGATCGTGCAGTCGTTCTTGTCGTCGCAGGAGGCCGGGCATGTCGGGGCATCAATCGTTCCGCTGTCAACGCCCGCTTCGACGCCGAAACCGCCCGCTTCGAGGCTGGGACCGCCCGCTTCGACGTCGGGACCACTTGCGTCGACGATGGGCTTCTTGACGTTGCTGCCGCAGCCCCAAAGACCGCACACCAGCGCCATCAGCGCCGCGCAGATTCCTGAGCATTGGGGGATAGTCGGGTTCATGAATTGTCCTGGCCAGCAGGCCTTGTGCGGCTGCTTTCTACGCGGGTTTGCCCGGGAAACTGAGTGAGGGATTTGCTACAACTTAGTGACTGCCGCGTGACAGGTCAGAATTGGCGCCGATCACGGTAGAAAGGTATTGTTCCGTGAGCCTGCGCTACCAACGCCGACGACGAAACACCAGGCCGAGCGCCAAAATCGCCAGCACGCCAGCGACAGAGTCACGTCCTGTCGGCCCCGGGTAGGAACAGCCGCCGCCGGTTGACCCGGATCCCGACGGCGATTCGCACTCGAAACTGGTCGAGAAGGGATAGATGTCGCACGCGGCTTGTATGTCGTCGGGCGACAAACTGCGCAGGCCAACCTCAGCGCTGGGCGTGGCGACCGAAACGTACATCGTGGCCTGCGTGATGGCGGGCGGATTGTCTGGGCCGCAATCGGGCACCGGGTTGCCATCGTTGTCCAGCGGCCGCGGCATGGGCGTGCCGTCCGCGAAGGTCCCGCCTGGAGTGAAACAGGTGTGGCTCAAGCCGATAGCATGCCCGAATTCGTGGGTGATCGTCCCCTGGAAGTCATGGGTGTTGGCTTCGAACTGCTCGGGATGGGCCGCGTAGTCGCCCCAGGTGAAGTCGGTGGCGTTCACCTCCAGGTCAGCGTCCAGGATTTCGCCGGTGTCCGTGTTCTGGAACACGGACGTGAGAGCCAAGGCACTTGGGTCATAGCAAGAACCGTCTTTGGGCAGGGGATCGCTGCACCACTGGCCCTGGCGGAAGATCAATCGATTGTGGTAGTCGAGGCCGATCTGGCCGGCGACGTCAGGGACCGACACCACGGTGTAGATCACATTGGTGCATCGATTGATCCCGTCGAGAGAGGCCTGACTCCAGGCAGCGCCAGCGGCTTGGGCTGCGCCGAGGTATCCCTGAGCGTCCAACACGGGCGGAGGGGCACCCAAGGAAAACTCCATGGTCACACAAGGTGTCTTCCATGCTGTTGACGCGCCTGACTCGGTCACGGTGCGCACGTAGGCCGCGGCAGGCATGGGCAGGGTCGCCACGCCCGCCACAAGCAGGACTATCATTAGAATGGTTCGGTTCTTCATCAAGGTGGTCCCAGGGTTTCTACGGCCTGACCAGCGCGCGCACCTGCTCGCGAAGTTCATCCAGCCCGGCCGCAGGCTCAGGCGGGGCTGGCTGCAGCTGGCCCTGCGAATCGCGGCGCACTACCGCAGAATGTTCCGGGCTTTCGGCGACCCAGCGCTTGGCCGTGCCGTCCCAGCGCACGGAGCGCTTGCCCTGACTCATCCCCACCACGCGAGCCGCGGCTTGGCCGGCGAGAAACAGCACCGCCTTTTCCCCGATGGCAAAGCCGGGCATGCCGTGCACGCGCATCTCGATGTTGCCCACGCTGCCGCCCGGCTGCAGGATGACGATGTGCTCGCCGGGAGCAACCGCGCCTTTCCAAGCCTCATCGACCTCGATCTCGATGCGCGTGTGAATGGTCCGGCGGGCGGAATCCCAATCGCTCCTCGACGACAGGACCTGGGCGAACACGATGCGTTCGGCCCGGGCGGTCAGTTCGGCAAGGTCCAGGGCCTGGACCAACGAGCCGGCTGCCAGCGACGGCACGAGCAAAGTTGTCAGGCCAAGAACAAAACTTCTCAGACGGGTCATGGCCGAGAACCGTAGCATCACGGCGCCGCCCGCCTAGTGAACTCCTTGCTAATCCTTCGCATGGGAGGCTTGGTCTCTCGGGGCGCGGCAAGCTTCTGCGCCATCCTGGCCAGAATGTCACCGGCAGCTCCGGCTGGGGTACTCATGGCGGCAGGAGGGCCTTGTGAGGCCACGCCCGTCGATAGAGGTCGCCCCCAAGCAGGAGCAATCGCAAGGCATCCTCGACCTGTGTGGAGTCATATTCAGCGTGGCGGGCCTGGATCCCCGCACGAGTGATTGCCCTTGCGTCGTCCGACATCTGGGCAGCGAGAAGTACCCGGTCGGCGGGCGTCATTGTCCGATAGATCGTGAGCTGCACTGCTGCGGCCTCGGGGTGGGTGTCGGCGTGGTTCACGGGCTTCCTCCGGTCCATGAAAGCTGCTCTTGGTCCGAGTGGAACCCTGAAAAGCAGCGCCGTCCACCGTGCGGCCGCAGTGTCCGGGAAACGCTTCGCGAACACGCGAGCGAGAGCGCGGAAAGCAGGTCCTGCAAAGTGCCGATCTTCCTGGCAACCTCGGCCATGAACGGATTATACGCCGCCGGCTTGCCCTGACCAGCGACCGCGGGGAGCCGTCCACCCACCGCGACCCCTGCAAGCAGATCGCTTCTGATTCCGCATGAATGGGGTCTCATCCGAGTCGTGATCCATCTTGTTGCAATCCTGTAACAAATCCGCAGCAAATCCGTCGCAACGACTCTTCGGGCATCTCGCTATGGTTCCGCCGCGGTCCGGGTTTACCGGGCCTGAAATGGAGGCAGGATTGCCATGACCTATAGAAAACGGATCGTAGCTTTGACGGGAGCGGCTGGCTTGGTGCTCAGCGCATCAACGGCTCTGGCCCAGTCCACCACGGTGGCTTGCAACGACACCTCGGTGTTGCCCAACCCCATCTTTATGGCGGGCAGCAGCGCATTCGAGCCCATCCTCAGCCAGCTCGCTGTGCAAATCAAAGCGAAGCAGGGCGTATCTATCATCTATGACCCGATTTCCTCGTGTCTCGGGGTGTCCTC
Source organism: uncultured delta proteobacterium (assembly GCA_963758155.1). Lineage (GTDB taxonomy): Bacteria > Myxococcota_A > Polyangia > Fen-1088 > Fen-1088 > Fen-1137. The sequence goes on along the minus strand of CAVWUP010000010.1, from coordinate 86,952 downwards.
GGTTTCTCCTCCACAAGACAATCCGGTCCCGCAGCCGCTCTCCGGCACTGCCCACTACTACACGGTCGATCCCACCAACCCCAGCAATACCGTCGTCAATACCTGCAATCTCTCGGGGAACACCATGGCCACTGTAGGTATTTCCGACGTTGCCTTCTTCTCCTGCCAAGGCATCGGCAGGCCCGCCAACATCGGGGAATGGGACGGCCCGGTACAGTCGATGCTCATCGTCGTGCCCAAGGCCAACTACACCACGACGTCGATGTCGTCTCAGCAGGCTGCTGCCATCTGGGGCTGTGGCCAGAACAGCGGGGTCGGCAACTTCACCGACCCGACCGCTATCCAGCAGCGCAGCCAGACCTCCGGCACCCAGATTCTCATCGCCAGGAACATCGGCGTCCCGGAAAGCGCCTTCATAGGCAATTCCAACGGATCGAGCAGTGCTATGGTGACATCCCTGTTGGCCGTTCCCGATCCACAAAAGGCAATCGGATTCGTGGCCGCAGACTACTATGCCACTCAAAGGTCCAAGATCAGTTCTGTCGCTTTTCGCGGCATCAACCAGACCAAGGCCTATTACGCTGACTCGACTGCCATTGCCAGCGATCTGAAGAACGTGCGTGACGGCCACTACATGATCCAGGGACCCGTGCACCTCTTCAGCCCCTTGGTCCCGACTGACGCCGGCACCCCAGCGCCCGCGGCCAATGCGCAACTGGTTCTCAACTGGCTGACCGGCGCCGTGCCCATCGACCCCACCGACACCATGAACGTGAACTATGTCAATACGGTCGCAACGCTCGGCGATGTCCCTCAGTGCGCCATGAAGGTCAAGATCGACAAGGATGGCGGCCAATTCTCGCCCTACCACCCACCGATTTCCTGCAGCTGCGCTTTCGAGGCGGCCAAGTTAATTCCGTCGGCGGCCGGGACCTGCGCCACACATTGCACCAGCAATGCTGATTGCGCCAAAGTGCCTGGCACCAGCTGCCAGACCGGTTATTGCGAGTAACTCATCGGAGGAAATGCACAATGAATCTCTTTAAGCTTTCGACAGTAGGACTCGCACTGGTTCTGACGGGCTGGGTCGCGTGCAGCAGCAGCAGCAGCAACAACAACCCTGACGTGGCGCACTTCGGCGGCGCTGGCGGCAGCAGCGGTGGAGCGACTGGCGCCGGTGGCGTCATGGGCAGTGGCGGAGTCACCGCCGTGGGTGGCATCACCGGCGGTGGCGGAGTCACCGCTGTGGGCGGTAGCACCGCAATGGGCGGGACAACTGGCACTGTGCCCGATGCCGGGGTGGACGCCCCGATTTCCACCGGGCCTGACGCCGCAGTCGATGCTCCGGCTGACGCTGGCGACGGTGGTTCCGATGCGGAAGCCGGCTCTGAGGTGATCGATATCTGCACCGGCCTGACTGCAACTCAATGCCACCTGGCCATTATCAACGCCGTGGAGCCGCCGGGTTCCCCTGTGACTCCGCTGGACCCTGGCGCCGATCCGCCGGTCCTGTACCCCACCTGCTCGGCTCAGTAGTACGAAAGAAACAACGGTGCAGCCACCTATCTTCCGCAGAGCGGCCATGGCCATCCAGGTTCGATCCGGGGCCAGGAGGCCGAGAAGGCAAGCCTTGGTCTGGGGGCTGCTTTGCGCGGTTGCACCGTTCGCACTTTCCGGCATGGCACTTGGGCAGACCACTGCCCCAGTGCCGGATTCTGTTCCAGCCGACAGTGTTCCCGCGCCCGGCGACGAGGCAAAAAAGGAGGTGGCCGAGCTGTCGGCGCAGTTGGCGCAACAGCGGGCGGAGCTGGCCGGCCTGCGCGAGGAAATGCAGCGCAAGCTGGCCGACGAGAAGGCGGCGCGAGAGGCGGCGGAAGCGAAGGCTGAGACGAACGCGAGGGCGGAGGTCGATGCTGCGCTGAAGGCGGAGAGGGAGGGGAGGCAATGGCTAAGGATGTCCGGTTTTGTGCAGGCCGATCTCAACGTGAATCAGACCTCGCAGGACCAGCTCAATACTTCCACTGGCGCGCCTTTGAATGACAACCGATTTCTGATCCGTCGCATGCGGCTGGGCGCGTTCGTCGACCGCCAATACTTGGCAGGAGTTCTTGAACTCGACGCCAATACCGTAAACGGTCCGCAGGTTCGGCCGATGGATGTGGAGGCCACTGTCAAATGGCCAGGCGGGTCGGTCCCGCTCGCGGCGCTGACTGTGGGACTTTTCAAGATTCCCTTCGGCTTCGAGGTGATAGAGCGCGACCGGGACAGGATTTTCACCGAGCGCAGCACATTTATCAGGGCGTTCTTTCCCGGCGAGTACGACCTAGGTGCGCGGTTGGCAGGAGGCTGGCGCTTTGTTCGCTATGCCCTAGCGGTGCAAAACGGCGAGCCGATCGGCGAGAATACCTTCCCTTTGCGCGATCCCAACCAGGCCAAAGACATTACCGGCAGACTGGGCATTGTTTCCGAGGTCTCGGACAAGGTTTCAGTTCAGGGCGGATTTTCGGCTCTGACGGGCAAGGGCTTTCACAAAGGAGTGCCGCCCACCAAACCGACCTTGACCTGGCAGGACCTCAACGAGAACGGCCAGTACAACGCCGGCGAGCTCATCGTGTCTCCGGGAACCTCGGGACAGCCGTCGCAGAACTTCAGCCGCTATGCGGTTGGCGCAGACGCGCTGGTCACGGTGCGGTACCTGAGGGACTTCAGCACAACGATCTATGCCGAGTTTGCGCGCGCCAGTAACCTGGATCGGTGGTTTCTGGTCGCCGATCCGTATGGGCCGCTCGGTCGCAATTTGCGCGAGTGGGGTTACTATGTGGCCGCCGTCCAGAATCTGGGCCGGCACTTTAGACTGGGCCTCCGCTACGACTACTACAACCCCGACCTGGACAGCACCGATCGCCAGGCCGCGGTGACCGTCCCCTCCAGTCAGGACATTTCAACTGTGTCGGCCGCGGTCGCACTGGTGGGAAGAGACTGGCCGCCCTCGACGGGCGCCTCGTCGCCGAGTACGACTGGGTGGCCGATCACGAGGGCCGCAATGCGAGCGGCCTTCCCACTGATTTGAAGAACAACGCGTTCACTCTGCGCGCGGAGGTCGCGTTCTGATGCGCCCTCTCGCGCTTGGCTTTGTCGTTGGCGGATTGCTCTGCGGTGGCTGCTCGGGCGGCGCCGACCCGAGTTCCGGACAGCAGGCCTTCTTCAGGATTCCGGGCGCGCAATACATTCCCGGGCCGATTGACATCACTGCTCACGATCCCGCGCCAGATAGTTTCGTCCCCCATCATCCGCCGCCCTCGCGCTCTTTCCAGGGGTGGCAAACAAAAAGATATCGGGCAGCGCGGGTCCCAATTCGACGGCGGTGCTGGTCGGGTTGCAGGACGACGTGGGTCACTGGGTTGTGCCGGTGCAGGATTTCGACCAGAACACCCTCGGCAACTACACCTTCTCCTTTTCGGCCTCGTTTTCTCCCCTGACGCCTGCCGGGGATGGCGGAGTGGTGGAGCTGATTTTTCGGGCCACTACGCGCGATGGACAGATTGGGCCGGCGCTGGGCGCTGCCCATGACCATGGACATGCCTCAGATCCAAGGCGCCCTGGTCATCAGCCTGACCTGGGACACCGAAGCCGACCTCGACCTGCATGTGGACTTGCCCAGCGATGGCGACGCGGGCGTGAACGAGATCTGGTCGCGCAAGCCATCAGGGCTGCCGCTCGGGACAGTCGGCGCGAGCGTCGACGCCGGAATCCAATCCGGATATCTCGACTTCGACTCCAACAGCATGTGCGTGATCGACGGTCGCCGGGCTGAGAACGTGATCTTCCCCTCAACGCCGCCGAGCGGTCTCTACATCGTGCGCGTTGACACCTTCTCGCTGTGTGCTGAGACCACGGCACGCTGGTGCGTTCGCGCGTTTGCCAACAACCAAGTTTTTGAGGCTTGCGGACAGTCAACCGATATCGATACGCGTTTTCCCCACGGCCAGGGAGCGGGATTACAAGCCCTCGCGTTCGTTTACTAAAAGGAAAGGTGACCCATGCTGCTGATGCACAAACTGGTATTCGTTGCCCAAACCGGGGCGGCGGCGGTTCTCTACATTCTGCTCCTGCTGTCCGTGTTTTCGGTCGGCGTGGTGCTCGAACGCTGGTGGTACTTCCGCAAGCGGAAACTGGACCTGATCGCCACTGGCACGGCTCTGGTAAAGCGGCTGCGCGCCGGGGATCTGTCTGGCGCCAAGCGTGACATGGAGGAAATCCATGCCGTTGAAGCGGAGGTTTTGCGCGACGCCTTGGACTACTACAATGACGGTCCTGATTCTCTGCAAGAGATCGTGCAAAAGGGCGTTCGGCAAAGGCGCAAGACCTTCGAAAGCGGTTTGCTGTTCCTGGGCACTCTGGGCAACAACGCCCCCTTCGTCGGCCTGTTCGGCACGGTGCTGGGCGTGGTGGCGGCTTTCAAGGAGCTGGGTGCTGCCTCGGCCAACATGGCTGCCGCTGGCGGGACCGGCGGCATGGGCAACGTCATGAGCGGCATCTCCGAGGCGCTTATCGCCACGGCCATCGGTATCTTCGTCGCCATTCCCGCGGTCATCGCGTTCAACATCTTCCAAAAGAAGAGCAATGACATCGAGGAGAACTCGGCCGCTTTGGCCAATCAGGTTCTGGCTGTCATGAAATCGTCAAAGAACCCCAAAAACTCCTTGAAGGCGTCGAACAACACGCCTCCCCTGGAGGATCTCGCCGAATCCAAGAAGTCGCTGCGCCCGGCCGAGGTGAATGGCTAATGGCTGGCACGATGGCAGGCTCGGGGCGGGCCAAGACGATCTCCGCCATCAACGTGACCCCGCTGGTCGACGTGTGCCTGGTCTTGCTGGTCATCCTCATGGTCGCGTCCACGTACATCGTGGCCCAGACCTTGAAGGTCAGCCTGCCCAAGGCGCGTGTGAGCGACGGCACCGCGGAAAAGCCCAACACCGTGCAGTTGTTCAAGACAGGAGAGCTGCGCTGGAACGAACAGCCGGTCAGCGAGCAGGAGCTGCAGTCTCGCATGAAGGAGGCGGTGGCGGCTGATTCCGAAATCAGCGTGGTCATCAGTGCCGACAAAGAAGCGACCCACGGCACTGTCGTGCATGTCATGGATCTTGCCAAGATTGCCGGCGTCACCAAGTTCGCAATCAACATCATGCAGGTGGGAGGCGAGTAGCGGGCGATGGTCCGCTGCAGGCTGCCCCGTCGTGAGGTTTTGCCGTGAAGAAGGCCACTGTCGTCGTTTCGATGGTCATTCACGCCGGGCTGGCGTTCGCGCTGCTCACGGCCTCGCAGCACCGCGCCTCGGGCAAGACCTATGTCGTGCAGTTGCAGGAGGAGGCCAAGAAGAAGAAGCGGGAGGCGCCACCCAAGCCCAAGGCGCCGCCCAAGGTGGCCAAGGTGGATCCGCATCCCAAGGAGCAGAAAGTCACGGCCGCGCCCAAGGTCGTGCCGGTCGCCGCGCCGGTTGCGGCAGCCAAAATGCCCACCATGGTCATGCCCACCGAAATCGCCATGAGCAACGAGGACCTTGGCGACGCTGTGGCGATTCCCATTGTGCGGGCTCCGCAGGCGGTGGCTCCCAGCAAAGTGGCTACCTTCGAGCCCGAGGCGCGTCGCCGCCATCAGAAGCAGGAGTTGAACGCGGGTCCCAACATCGAGGAGCGTTGCACCGACGAGCCTTCCAAGCCCGAGCCCGTGTTCAAGACCGAGATCGAGTACACCGCCGCAGCCCGCTCCGAGGGCATCGAGGGCAAGCTCAAGCTAAAGGTCGTGGTCGGCGCGGATGGATCCGTGCTTTCGGTCGAGATCCTGGCCAGCGTGTCGCCTGAGCTGGATGCCGCGGCTGTGGCCGCGGTCAAGCAGTGGCGCTTCCGGCCGGCCATGGCCTGTGGCAAGCCCATCGCGGGAGGGACCTATGTCTTGGCCCGTCGTTTTGAGCTGGGGGATTGATTGCATCTTCGCCTTGCCCTTGTGGCCGCTCTCGCGGGCGCCGGGTTCCCGGTGTACCCAGGGCATGCCCGCGCCGATGAAGCGGCCACAATCGCCAAGCCCCCCCGCCTGATTCATTTCGTTCCCGCCGAGTACCCCAAAGACAAGCACGACGCCGGCATCACCGCGCGGGTGCTGCTATCCATCGAGGTGGGTGACGACGGCAAGGTGGGCGGCGTCGAGGTTTTGGAAAGCGGCGGTGCCGATTTCGACAGCGCCGCAGTGGCGGCTGCCCGGCAATTCGTATTCACCCCGGCGGAGGCCGGAGGACAGGCCATCCCGGTCAAAATCACGTATCGCTACGATTTCACCATCGTGACCAAGATGGTGTCGCTGGGACCGCAGGTGAACTTCGAGGGCGTGATCCTGGATCGTTTCAAGAAGCAGCCGCTGGCCGACGTGACCGTGCGGATCAAGGACCTGAACCTGGCCACCAAAACCGATGCGGCCGGGGCCTTTTCGTTCACCGACCTGCCGCCTGCCACGTACAAGGTCGAAATTCGCCACCCGCGCCTGGTCACGGTGCTGACTGACGAGACCATCCGGCCAGGCCAGAAGCGCACCATGAAGTACTATGTGGAGCAGAAAGAGGACGACGTCGACGAAGAGGTGGTGGTGCGCGCGGCCCGCATCAAGAAGGAGGCGGTGGAGACGCGCATTCGTACCGAGGAGGCGCGCAAGGTTCCTGGCACGCAGGGGGACACCCTCAAGGTCGTACAGAACCTGCCCGGTGTGGGGCGCGCCAGCTTCGGTTCGGGACAACTGGTGGTGTGGGGCTCGTCACCCAAGGAAACCCGCGTGGTGGTCGAGGGCGTGGAGATTCCCAGCCTGTATCACATGGGGGGACTGCGCTCGACCATCAACTCCGACCTGGTCAAGTCCATCGATCTGTCGCCCGGGGCGTACGGCGCCGACTACGGGCGCGGGCTGGGCGGCCTGGTGCGCATCGACCTGGCGCCGCTTCCCTCCTCGGGCGTGCATGGCTACGTGGCCAGCGACGTGATGGACACTTCGGCCGAGGTTTCCACGACCGTGACCCCGCGGCTGCGCGTGGCTGTCGCCGGACGCTACGGCTACCTCGACCGTGTGATGTCGGCGGTGACATCGGCCGACATCGGCGATTCATTCCCCATCCCGCGCTATGACGACTACCAGGCGCGCGCCTCTCTGAGCCTGCGCAAGGATGAGGAGGTTTCGGCGACCTTCCTCGCGGCGGACGATCAGCTGCAGCGAACCATTCCGGCCAGCGATCCCGGAGATTTGCGCACGCAGAACAACGACACCTCATTCCGCCGCGTCTTCGTCAGCTACAGCCGCTTGTTCGACGACGGCTCCAGCGTTCGCGTGACCCCCTCGCTGGGCGTCGACCACAGTGCCGAGCAGGACACCTTCGGCAGCCAAGTCACGCGGCTTGATACCCAGACCCTGTCCTATGCTCTGCGCGGAAGTCTGCGCCGGCGCATTCACCCGTCGGCGGTGCTCCTGCTGGGCATGGACGTGCAGGGGCAACAGTTCCAGCTCAGCCGTAACGGCTCGGTGAACCAGCCACCGCGGGAAGGAGACATCGTTGTCTTCGGCCAGCGCCCCCCGGCCGAGACGGCCTTCGACAATTGGAAGGTCAACATTCTCAGCCTGGCCAGCTACGCCACGGTGGACCTCAAGCTCGGCAACTGGACCATTACGCCGGGGCTGCGTTTCGAACCCACCTGGATCGAAGGGGATCACCGCCTGCCCTTCAGCACCATCGCTCCTCCCATCGGCTATTCACGGCTCGACGCGCCTCCCAATCCTTTGCACGTCCCTGTGCTGCGCAATTTGCCCAATCCCCGCGTGCAGATCGCCTGGCGACCGATGTCCAAGCTCACGCTCACTGGCGGCGCCGGGGTTTACGGCCAACCGCCCGATCCCGCGGACATGTCCCCGGTATTCGGTAACCCGTCGATTGTGGGGTCGTACGCCGTGCACCTGACCGGCGGGTTCTCGCTCAAGCTGCGTCCGACGTTGACCTTGGAATCGGTGGGTTTCTACAAGAAACTTTACGACCTGGTCTCGCGCAGCGCCAGCCCGTCTCCGGCGGTGGGGCAGGCTCTGACCCAGGATGGAACGGGCCGAGTCGGCGGGTTTCAGATCCTGCTCCGGCAGGAACTGTTCAAGGGCTTCTTCGGTTGGGCGACCTACACCCTCTCGCGCAGTGAGCGCCGCGATCATCCTGGCGAGGCCTATCGCCTCTTCGACTATGACCAGACGCATGTTCTGGCCCTGCTCGCCAGCTACGACATCGGCAAAGGCTACGTGGTGGGCAGCCGCTTTCGCTATTCTAGCGGAATGCCCCGCACGCCGGTGGTGGACAGCTATCTCGGTCGGGACGGCTACTATGAGCCTGTCTTCGGAGCGCACAACTCCATCCGCATTCCCGCCTTTTATCAACTGGATGTCCGCGGCGAAAAGGCCTTCGTCTTGCAGCGGATGAAGCTGAGTGTGTTCATCGACGTGCAGAACGTCACCAATCGCCAGAATCCCGAAGAGATCATCTACAGCCAGAACTACAAACAGAGGGGCTATATCATCGGGTTGCCTACGCTCGCAGTGGCGGGGGCGCGACTGGAGTTCTAGTGATGACGACTCACGCCCAGCATCTTCTTGTCGCCTGCTGTTTCGCCGGCAGCACTCTACTTGGGTGCAAGCCTGAAGTGGGCCAGGCCCCGTCGCTCATCACCGACTACGCCCTTCTCGCGGTGAAAGGCGAGCCCGCCGAGGCCACGCCCGATGAGAACGTGGTTTACTCCTTCTTGCTGGCCTCGCCGGCGGGAACGGTGACCGATGCCACCGCCGGGTGGGATGTGTGTGAGACGCCCAAGCCCCCGGCCGAAAACAATTCGGTGGCCAGCGCCTGCAATCCCCCGGAGCCGGGCGCTGCCACGGGACAGACCTTTTCCGCCCCGGTCCTGACCAATGCCTGCATGCTGTTCGGTCCCATTGCACCCCCGGTGGCAACGGGCCAACCGGCGATCAGGCCGCGGGATCCGGATAGCACGGGTGGCTACTACCTGCCGGTTCGAGTGAAGTTCCCTGATCTGGAGACCGGCCCTCTGACGGGATTCGCCTTTGAGCGAATCACATGCAATTTGGCCAACGCCGCAACAGATATTGTGGCTGAATACAACAAGCGGTATCAATCGAACAACGATCCCGGCATCGCCGCCACTGATGTGACCAGGGCCGACGGTTCCAGCTTCAACTTGGATACCAACCCGGATGTCAACCCGCAGACCATAGCCCCGGGCGAGTCAGTCGTCTTCACGGCGACCTTCGCCGATGGCTCGGCTGAAACATTTCCGGTTCTCAACCAAACCGGTGACGCGCTGGTGGACCAGACGGAGAGCCTGTACATGTCCTGGTTTGCCACGTCCGGCTCGTTCGAACACGACCGCACCGGCGTGGCGGGAACCGACACCGCGACCTCGACCAGCAATACATGGAAGGCCCCGGAAACGACAACCGCCATGTCCGTATACCTGTGGCTGGTGTTGCGCGATTCGCGCGGTGGCACGGCCTTCAAATCGTACTCGATTCAGGTGGCGCCGTAGTCGCGCACTGCGTTCCCGGGACGCGGGATTCAATGGCCGGTTGACACTGTCGCTTGCTGGTCACAATCACGTTGCACTGCTGTAACACGAACTCCCCGCTACCACGAATATGGTCACTGCATGCTCGGGCTTGCCTCCCAGGCGCACGCGCGCATTCTCGTCGTTCAAGACGAGCCCGGTCTGAGTAGCTCGTTGTCATATATTCTCGAGGCGGCAGGATACCAGGTGCAGATCGTCAGCAGTGGTGAAGAGGCCCTACGCACCGTCTCTAGCTTGTGTCCCGACCTTGTGTTGCTGGACACGGCACTGCCCGATCTTTCCGGCTTCGAGGTGTGCCGCCGAATCCGGTCCAACGCCGCGGCCCCGCAGCCAGCCGTGGTCATCCTGACCGCCGAGACCGGGGAAAGTGAACGCGTTGCCGGTTTCGAGGTGGGCGCCGACGACTTCGTGAGCAAGCCATTCAGCCTGCGTGAGCTGATGTTGCGCATCGAGATCCGCTTGCGCGCCCGCCAGACCGCCGAGTTGCCGGCTATCCCTGAATCCCCAGAACCTGAGCAAGCTGACGAGCGTCTGATCCTGGGGCCGCTGGAGATCGATCAGGCGGGCCACCGCGTATTTCTATCTGGCGAAGAGATCAGTTTCAGCGCGCAAGAAATGCGCCTGCTGGCTCATATGGCCAGCTCGCCGGGCAAGATGCATACGCGCCGCGAGTTGCTGACTGAAGTTTGGGGCTATCGCCCTGATGTTTCCAGCCGCACCCTGGACACGCATATTAAGCGCATCCGTGACAAGTTCGGATCCATGGCGTGGATGATCCAGACTGTGCACGGCGTGGGCTACCGTCTGGCCAAGTCCCAGCAACGAGTCCGTCGTCGCGAGGCAGCGGGCAACGTCGCTCGGCGTAGGTGAGCGCGGAGGCCACGCTGACATAGGGGGGCCGACGACCCTTCAGCCTTTGCGCGCGGGCGTGGTGGTTCCTGTCTTCTGCGTGCCAGGCTCTCCGCGCACGGCCAGGCGATAGCCCACCCCGCGCACGGTCTGAATGAGATCGCCGGAGGCGCCAAACTTGTCGCGGATGCGCTTCACGTGCGTGTCGAGGGTGCGGCTGGAGACTTCTGGATGGTAGCCCCAGACCTCGGTGAGCAATTCCTTGCGCGAACGCATCTTGCCCGGCGTGCGCACCAGGAAGAGCAGCAGGCGCATCTCCAAAGGGCTCACCCTGATTTCCTCGCCGGCCACGAACACGCGGTGCTCGGCGCGATCGATCTCCAGCGGGCCCACCTTCACCCGTTCCAGATCGCTCGGCTGGCCCGACGCAGGCGGGACCGGCTCGGGCGGCGGTCGCCGCGCCTTGAGACGCGCATCGATGCGCAAGACCAGCTCGCGAATGCTGAACGGTTTGGTGACGTAGTCATCGGCGCCCACCTCGAAACCGGCCACACGGCTCAGTTCCTGGCTCTTGGCGGTCAGCATGATCACGGCGGGCTGGACACCGCCTGTGTTGGCGCGGATGCGACGGCACACGTCGAACCCCGATATGTCGGGCAGCATGACGTCCAGAAGGACCAAGTCCGGGCGGAAGCTGGCCACGGCTTCCAGGGCCGCTTCGCCGCGCTCCGCGACCTGCACTTCGTAGCCCATGGCTTTCAGGCTGTAGGAAAGCGAGGTGCTGATGTCGACTTCGTCCTCGACGACCAGGATGCGAGGCAAGGGTCGACGACTGGACTCAACCATGGCGACAAGTTACGCGGCGAACGTTACAGGACGGTGAAGTTGGTGCAACTTTCGTGCTTCGCCGTTCCGACGATCTTTTGATCTGCGAACGATGAGCGGGCGACGGGCCGGCGCGTCCAATTGTTGCTCGGTTGTCACAGAGCCCTGCCATAATTGGCCTGCGAACGTGCGAGCACCAGGGACTGACTCCATCATCGCTGCTGTCGATGTCGGCGCCAACGCCGTGCGCCTGCAGATGGGGCGTGCCCTGCAGGACGGCAGCATCGAGATAACCCATCAGGAACGCGATCCTGTGCGGCCTGGGCAGGACGTCTTCACTCGCGGCGCGATTCCGGCACCGGCTGTCGAGCGACTGGTGGCGACCCTGCGGCGCTACGGATCCTTGTGCCGCCGCTATCGCGCCCGGGTGCGTGCAGTCGCGACCAGTGCTCTGCGCGAGGCGCGCAACCGCGACGAAGTGGTTCGGCGCGTGCAGCGCGAGGCCAAGCTGAATCTGGAGATCATTTCGGGCAAGGAAGAGGCGCGACTCATCTGCCTGGGCGTCTTGCACGGCAAGCGGCCCAGCACGCGATCCCTTTGTGTGGACATCGGCGGCGGCTCGACCGAGGTGGCGGTCGCCCTGGGCGAGCGAGCCACCCACTTGTGGAGCCTGGCCATGGGCGCGGTCCGACTGACCGAGCTGTTCAAGTTGGCCCACACCACCAGCAGCAAGCAGGTGAAGCTGGCGCGCGAATATGCACGCGAAGCCATGGCCGAGTCGCTGCCCAAGGTTCTTCCCGGCGCGCCCCGGGTGGCGCTGGGAAGTTCGGGCTCGATCCGGGCGGTGGTGGACTACACGGCCGCCGAAGGCAGCAACCAGGCCACGGTCAAGCAACTGGCTCGCACCGTCGAGGAACTGGCGGCCATGAGCCCGCGCGAGCGGCGGCAACGCTTCGACCCGGCCCGCGCCGATATCGTGCTGGCCGGTGCGGTGATCTTGGAGGCGCTGGCGCGCCGACTTTCACTCGACGCCGTGACGGCTGTGGATCGAGGCCTGCGCGACGGCTTGCTGGTCGACTTGCTCAATCGTCGCAGTGCCAGTCAGCGCGACCGTTCGCTGGCCGACGAGGCTCTCGCGCTGGGGCGCCGGTTCCAGTTCGACGAGGCGCACGCCCGCCAGGTCGCCTCGCTGGCGTTGGCCATGTTCGATCAGATCCCGCAGATCCACCGTTTGCCAGCCTCAGTCCGCCCCTATCTGGAGGCCGCCGCGTGGCTGCACGATATCGGCAACTCGGTGAACTACCAGAAGCACCATCGGCATACCGAGTACTTGGTTCGCAACACCGACATTCCTGGGCTGGCCGATCGCGAGCGCGATCTGGTGGCGCGAATCGCGCGCTATCACCGCCGGAGCCACCCTGACCTGCACCACAGCGGCATGGCGGGACTATCGCGCAACGAGGCCCGGATTGTGCGCAAGCTGGCCACTCTGCTGCGTGTGGCTGACTCACTGGATCGCAGTCATGCCCGTCCGGTGCGGCGGATGACTGCGCGGGTCAGACCAGGCGAGGTCGTGTTGAGGCTGTCTGCACGAGGGACCGTGGATCTGGAACTATGGGACGTGATGCGCGAAGCGTCGTACTTTCGTCAGGTTTTCCGCCGCCGTCTGCGGGTAGAAGTGGCTTGAACGGGCGCTCGGCAACGTCTTGGTCTGTCCGGCATCTAAAAATTTCACACAAAAGTCACAAAATTTCGTCTCAATGAGGAGCAAGACGTATTCCGTTGTCTTCCAAGCGACGGCAGTTTGACGCGACAGATCAAGCGCTGGGCGGCGCAGGGAACGACGTGCGACCGCACCACTTCATCAACCGCGAGCTGTCGTGGCTGGAGTTCAACGGGCGCGTCCTAGAAGAGGCATGTGACCCGGATGTCCCGCTGGCCGAGCGCTGCAAATTTCAGGGCATCGTGGCGTCCAATCTCGACGAGTTCTTCATGGTCCGGGTCGCCGGCCTCAAGCAGTTGCTGGCAGGCGACGTGGCCGAAAGCGGTGCAGACGGGATGTTGCCTGGGGACCAGCTCACGGCCATCTCGGCCCGCACCCACGACATGGTGGCGGCACTGTATCGCAACTATCAGGAGTTCATCGCGCCCCAACTGGCCGCCAAGGCCGGCCTAGCCATCCTGTCACCGCAGCAGCTCAACCCCGAGCAAACTGGATTCTTGCACGCGCACTTCAGCCGCAATGTGTGGCCGGTGCTCACGCCGTTGGCCGTGGACCAGGGGCATCCCTTTCCGGTCCTGCGTAACCGCAGTCTCAATCTCGCCATCGTCCTGCGCAAGGAGCGCCAGCGCGTGGCCCGCCGCTCGCGCATCATCGCGGTTGTGCAGGTGCCGGCAGTTCTCAAACGCTTGGTGGAGATCCCGCCGTCGTCACCTCATCGCGCCGCTTTCGTCCTGCTCGAGGACGTCATCGCCATGCACGTGGGCGAGCTGTTCCCGGGCTTTCGCGTGGTGGGCTGTCACTGCTTCCGCGTGACGCGCGATTTCGATCTGTCGCTGGACGAGGACGACGCGGACGATCTGCTCAAGACCATCCAGCGCGAGCTGCGACGACGCGAGCGCAATCAGGCGGTGCGGCTGGAACTCGCGCACGACACGCCGTCGGAGGTTGAGGGGTTCCTGCGCAAAGCCCTGCACCTGCAGCCTGAAGATGTGTACCCCGCCGCGGGACCTCTGCACCTGGCCGATCTTTCGCCCCTGGCTGCGCGCGAGGAGTTGCGCGAGCACAGGGACGAGGCCTTTTCGCCTCAGCCCGTGGCCGCGTTTGTCGACGCGGACATGTTTCGGGTCATCTCCGAGCACGACGTGCTCTTGCACCTTCCCTACGAATCATTCGATCACGTGGTGGATTTCGTGTCCACGGCGGCCAACGATCCCGACGTGCTCGCCATCAAGCAGACCCTCTACCGAACCAGCGCCGATTCGCCCATCGTCACCGCGCTGACTCGGGCCGCGGAAAATGGCAAGCAGGTCACGGCCATGATCGAGCTGCGGGCGCGTTTCGACGAAAAACGTAACATCACCTGGGCGCGAGTGCTGGAAGAAGCGGGTGTGCATGTTGTGTACGGCGTGGTGGGCCTGAAGACCCACTGCAAGGCCTCTCTGGTGGTCCGCCGCGAGGGCGATTCCATTCGCCGCTACGTGCACTTGTCGACCGGAAACTACAATCCGTTGACCGCGCGCACCTATGGGGACATTTCCCTGTTCACGGCGCGCGAGGCCTTTGCTGACGACACCGGGGCCATGTTCAATTTGTTGACGGGGTATTCAGCTCCGCCCTCGTGGCAGCGTTTCACCGTGGCGCCGCTGGGCCTGGCTGAGCGGATCATCGAGCTCATCGAACGGGAACGGATGTACGGGCGCAATGGCCGCATCGTGGCCAAGATGAATTCGCTGGTGGACCGCGATGTGATCCGTGCCCTGTATCGGGCTTCGCAGAGCGGGGTGTCGATCGATCTGCTGATCCGCGGGATCTGTTGCCTGCGGCCGGGAATTCCGGGTGTGAGCGAGAACATCCGCGTGCTCAGCGTGGTGGATCGCTACCTGGAGCACGCCCGCATCTTCTACTTTCACGCCGGCGGCCGACGCGAGGTGTACCTCTCCTCGGCTGACTGGATGCCGCGCAACTTCATCCGTCGTGTGGAGGTCATGTTTCCCATCGACGACGAATCGCTGCGCGACCGCTTGATCGACGAGATCCTGGCCATCAGCCGCGAGGACAATGTGAAGGCCCGCATGCTGTTGCCTGACGGAACCTACCAGCGGGTGCGTCCCGAGAACGGTGATCCAGCGCGGCGCAGCCAGCAGCGCTTCATCGAACTGGCCAGGCAGTCTGCGGTGGCGCAGCCAGCCACCAGGGAGGACAGCGACGAGTATGTGGTTGGGGCGCGCGAGAGCCCGGAGAAGAGTGAAGCTTCCAGCGTGCAGCCCACCGCCCTGCTCGGCAAGCCCTCGTTGCCATCCTAGCACTACTGATTGAAATTCTCCCGTCGCCGTCGCTGCTGCGGGGCGCGTCCGCTTTCTCGCTTCTCGGTCAGATACGTCGAGTATCTTCCCTCGGCGCTCGTCGCGGCCGGGCCTCCTCGCGACGCGCCGGCTCGATCCGAATTTCAATCAGTAGTGCTAGCCCCTCAAGCGACCCATCCGTCACCCGGCGTTTTCGCATCTGATACGCAACTGTGCCGATGAGCGCCCCCAGCGAGGGCTAACCTGCGCGCTGGCGTTCGGGGTTGGCGCTGGTCGGGATGACCCCGTTGGGGCGGAATGCCACTGATTTTGTCTTTGTGGGCCGCCTGGGTGCCGCATCAATCTCCTGGGCCTGGGTGGCCCACTCTTTACCTTGCACTGTTATGGGAACCCTGAAAGGGTTCCCATTCCCTCCCGCGATGGTGCGGCACCGCCCAGCCTGCGGGCTCCCCACGCGACTAGGCGGAGCCGCTGCGCGCCTTGGAGGCGAATATCTTGTCCAGCGCCTCGTCCCACAGCGAGGGTTGCTGAAACCCGAAAGCAGGAGATAACCACGGCCAAGGCGGGTCATTGTCGTCATCGCTCATCTCGTCAGCCTCGGCTTCATCGTCGTCGTACTCTGTTCCCGGCCAGGCTGGTTCATTGTCCCATGGGCTCCGGTGGGCGTCCTCGCCGGATGCATTCTTCCCAGGCCGCAAGCGAGGCTCACCCGGATTTCGGTACGAATTGGCATTGTCGTCGGGCATATCGTTCCTCCAAATTGGCTCTTCGGCAGAAGGTGGGTTGCGTTCTGGGTGCGCAAAATAGCCGAGTTTCTGTGAAAGCAGCGTCACTGTTGCGGGGCATTTACGCCACTGCGGCCGAGGAGGCTCTTGTCCTGGGTCGCTTCACGACACACATTCGGCTACAATCCCTACTCCGACTTGTCACCGAGGTGCCACGGCCGCGAGCATGGAATTGGCGGATAATCGGTTCTCTCAAAGGATTGGACCCATGGAGACCCCGAGTTTCGCGCCTGCTTTTCTTGAAGACAGAAACCTCCCGGCCCGCGCTTTCAACGAAAATTGCGGCCGCGCAGCCGAGGTCCTGCCGCCTTCTCGCGTTCTGGTGGCGCTCCAGGATCCTCTGGCTCGGCGGCGAATGACCCAGGTGCTTCGCGCCCAGGGCTTTCGGGCGATCTCACTTGATGAGCCCTTCGCGGCCTGGAGCATGGTGGTGGAGCAGGCGTCGCCGCGGTTGAGCGGCTTCGACTTCGTCATCTGCGGCGGATTTCGTAGCGGGGACGACCTGCACGTGCCGTCTGCACCTGGCGTGGGGACGCGCTTCTTTCTGTTGCTCGGTCGCGGTGGCTTTGTTCCTTTCGCGACCGATGGGACGCCGCCTCCGGCTTGGGCTTTTCGTCGTGCGGCCGTCGATCCGGTCGAGAACGATCCCATGCGACCAAGCCCCGCACGGTCGGTCGGGCAGCCTTCCCATGCGCCTGGCTCGCACCCGGCCTCCAGCCAAGAGCAATGAACAGAGTCCTTGTCTTCGCCTTTCTTTTCGCTCTGTCGGCGCCCTACGCTTGCCAAACCACGCGCCACGCAGTCCCCTTGGGCTCGCCACGCGCCACCGGCTATCGCGTGGTGGTAGCGGTTGTGGTGGATCAGCTGGCGGCGTGGGTGATGGCGGAGCGGGCGCAAGAATTGCCCGCCGAGGGCGGCTTCGCTCGTCTGGCGCGCGAGGGACTCTATGCGCGCCAATTGGAATACCAGCACGCGGTCACTGAGACCGCGCCCGGGCATGCGGCCCTCTTCACGGGACGTGTGCCGCGCGAAACGGGAATCTACTCGAATGAGATTCTTCGACCGGGCGAAGCTGAGGCTGTGTCCATCCTGCGCGAGCGGGGCACGGGTCTGGTTGCCGTCGATGGTGCGCCCATAGAAGGCGAGGGAAGTTCGCTGGCGGCCTTGCATGCGGACGTGGACACGGTGGCCGATGTTTGGCGGGCCGCACGTCCCGACGGACGCGTGTTCAGTTTTTCGCTCAAGGATCGCGGCGCGCTGTTTGGCGGCGGTCGGCATCCCGACCTCGTCCTGTGGCTCGACACCAAATCGGCCCGCATGGTCAGCTCGACCGCGTTTGCCCAGGTCGGAACATTGCCGGCATGGGTGGCAGCGGCGGGAGGCAGCCAGGCTGTGGCCAAGCTGCTGCAGACGCCCTGGACGCTGGATGACCAGGAGCGGGCCTGGGTGGCGCGCCATGCGTACCCCGATGACGATCACCCGGGCGAGTCGACGCATATTTTCGGGAGCCACTTCCCCCACACGATTGCGTCGGCGGCGGTCTTGCGGGCCACGCCCCAGGGTGACGAGCTTGTCCTCGCGCTGGCCCGCGCGGCGGTACAGGACGGGACGAATTCTTCTCGGCCGGTTTTCCTGGCACTGTCGCTCTCGGCCAACGACTACATCGGGCACCTGTTTGGGCCACAGTCCTGGGAAGCCTGGGACGAGCTCCTGCGGCTCGATCAGGCTTTGGCTCGCTTCTTGGCCTTTCTCGACCAGAGCGTGGGCACGAACGCCTACGCGGTCATGCTAACCGGCGATCACGGCATCAACCCGCTGCCTGAGCTGGCGCCCCAAGAGCGCTCTTGGTGTGCAAGCCCCGATCTGTGGCAGCGGCCTTGCGCCAAAACGCGACGCGTGCGCGGGGCTGCCAAGGCCGGCTCGCCAGCGGCGGAGCAAACGGTGCGCGGGGTTCTGGAGAGTGCCTTGAATCGCGAGTTTGGCCGTCCTGGCCCCTGGGTTGCCGGCGTTGCCGGTCCGTTCGTCTACCTGACCAAGCCCCTGGCCGCGGCCGTGGACCAGGCGCGCCTCGTCGTTGTGGCGCAGACGGCTCTGGGCCAGGCCTTTGGCGTGCGCCACGTGCTTGACCTGCATCAGGTTGCGCGCACCTGTTCTCCGGAGCGCGCAGACGCTCTGCTGTGTCGGTCACTGCCCGTCGACATCGCGGCTGATCTCTTCGTCGAGCTGGACGACGGCGATTTTTTCGATGCCGAGCTTGATCCCGGGCTGGGCGCCAATCACGGCTCGCCCCGCCGCTTCGACCGCAGCGTGCCGCTCTACCTGCGGGCGCCAGGCTGCGCGCCGGCAGGAACCTTGCTGGCGGAGCCGCTGCGCTTCGATGCCTTCACCCGCACGCTGGCCTCCTTGCTGGATCTGCCACGCGATTCTATCGCGTCGGCTGGTCGCGATCTGTGCCGACGGTAGTCTAGGGCCATCACCCCTTGCGGGCGGGTTGGGCAGCGAGGCGATAGCCCACCCCGCGAACCGTGTGGATGTAGCTGCCAGCGTCGGCCAGTTTTTGCCGCAGTCGTTTTACATGCGTGTCCAGTGTGCGGCTCGATACTTCCGGGTGGTAACCCCACACATCAGTGAGTAGTTCGCGTCGGTAGCGGACCCTCCCGGGAAATGCCAGCAGGTGCAAGAGCAGACGCATCTCGAGCGCGCTCACGTGAATCTCGCTGCCTTTGACGAAGACTTGGTGGGAGTCGGGATCGACCTCCAGGCTGCCAATGGTGATGCGTCCTTTGCTTCGCGCCGAAGACGAAGAACCATTCTCGTCCGGCAGCGCGCGCTGCCGCGCCTCCATGCGCAGGACCAGCTCGCGCACGCTGAAGGGCTTGACCAGGTAGTCATCGGCGCCCTCCTCGAACCCGACCACGCGGTCGGCTTCCTCGCCGCGGGCCGTGACCATGATGACGATGGGTTGATGCTGGCTGCTGGCACGAATCTGTCGACAAACCTCAAGGCCCGAGATGTCGGGCAGCATGAGGTCCAGCAAGACGATGTCTGGCGGTTGCTCGGTCGCCAGGCGCAACGCCGTGGTGCCATCAAGCGCGCTGGCGACTTGGTAGCCAGCGGCCTGCAGACTGTAGGAGAGGCTGATGACCAGATCTTCCTCGTCCTCCACCAGCAACACCCGACCCTTGCGCCGACGCACGGGTTCGGCGCCGGCCGGATCGCTGGCCGGCCGCGCGGCGGGCTGGCCGGTCGCGGGTCGGGGCGACACGAGGGGCTCCCTAGTTTCCTTGCTGCTCGGCGACAGCACGCGAAGAACCTCCGGCTGGGGCCGCGGGGTGGAGATCCTCCCCGCGCACCATCAACACGACCGTCTCGCCCAGCTTGACGACATGGTCTCCGACCCGCTCGACATGCTTGACCAGCGACTGGAGCTGCACGGCCTGCCTGATGCCTCGGGCGCTCTCAGCCACTTGGGCAAACAGCACGCGGAAGATCTGCGCAGACAGGTCGTCGACCAGTCGGTCGCGAGCGATGACCTCTTCGGCCCTGCTGGCATCGCCGGCCACAAAGGCACTGAGCGCTTCGTGCAACATGCCCTCGACCTGACCGGCCATACGAGGAAGGTCCGCATTCATGGGACAGGACGGCCCGGCGCACAGA
This sequence comes from uncultured delta proteobacterium, assembly GCA_963758155.1. Lineage (GTDB taxonomy): Bacteria > Myxococcota_A > Polyangia > Fen-1088 > Fen-1088 > Fen-1137. The sequence continues at coordinate 67,163 of CAVWUP010000010.1, read as the reverse complement.
TCAAGCGCGCACCGACTGATGCTCACACCCAGGTCAGCGATACGCTCAAGATCGATCGCAAGCCTGAGGGAGCTGGTGACGAAGCGCACAGTCGAGGCTGCAGGCTGGTGAAGCGTGAGAATGTCTCGGCAGATCTCATCGATGGTGATCTCATGCTGGTCCACCACGCAGTCGGAATCAACGGCTCGGCGAGCCAGTGCGACGTCGCGCTCGGTAACGGCCCTGATGCTGGCGCCTACGAGGGCCTCGACCCGACCGCCCATCATGATGAGTTGCACGCGCAATCGTCCAAGGTCGTCTTCGTGTCCCCGGTCAACGTGCACCCGATAGTTCATGGTGTACAGTCTGACTAGCGCGGGCAACGAACAGGTGACGTATTGGAAAACTCTTTGGGAGCAGGCGCTCCGAACTCAGCGCGGGGCGGCGTGACGTCATCGACAGTGTCCTCCGTCTCCCAGCCTGTGTCACAGGAGCGCCACCCAATTGTTGCCGAGATGGCGCCGCCAATTTTTTGCGGGCGGAGTACGAATCAGGCATGAGAATTCTTCATGAAGCCTGCGTAGCCACCCTGGGCCAGCAAGACGATTTATGGCGGACCGAACGTCGCAGCAGCGGCTGGATGGTCGGCGACGTTCCTTCCGTCGAGCCAGACGCCCTGCAACTGGCAGCCGATTCGTCGAAGGCCAAGCGTCCGAGGAGCGACTGGAGCATTGGCGATGTGCCTGTCGATGTGGTGGAAGCTATGCAGCTGGCGCTGGTGCCGGTCGAGTGCAGCCGAAGCCCGCTCGAAGGAACGGATCCGATAGTGGCCAGAGCGCTCACACAGCGGCGGATTGTTGAATTTCTGTTGTCGGACGACGGTTCGCCGCGCGCTGATCGGACGGCCGAACAGGACGGGACTCGCCGGCCTCTGGCCTAGAGCACTGACTCCGCCCCCCAACCGCCTGCGTCCTGAACATCTTTTCGCCGCTGCCCGCCCTGATGCGCATTCGGCGCCCAGCATCCTAGCAGCGGCAGGGGACTTGCACATCCCCCTCGGAGCCGCCATGCTTTGGCGTTGACGGAGCCTCACAGCAATCCCAGCGCAAAGGAGTTCCCCGTGCCTGCAACAGTTGAGAACCTGAAGACCGCGTTTGCCGGCGAAAGCCAGGCCAATCGAAAGTACCTCGCCTTTGCCCGCCGGGCGGAGAAGGACGGCTATCCGGTCATCGCCAAGCTGTTTCGCGCCGCTGCCGAGGCCGAGACCATCCATGCCCTGTCCCACCTGCAGAACATGGGCGGCGTGGGCTCGACGGCCGAGAATCTGCAACATGCGGTGGCGGGCGAGACCTACGAGTATTCCGAGATGTACCCGCCTATGGTGGAACAGGCGAAGAGCGAGAACCACAAGGCCAAGACCATGTTGGACTACGCCAACCAGGCCGAGCGCGTGCACGCGGACCTGTACCGGCAGGCCCTGGCTGCTCTGCAGGCGGGCAAGGATCTGGACGCCATGGACGTCTACCTGTGCCCGGTGTGCGGCCACCTGGAATTCGGCAAACCGCCCGAGAAGTGCCCCATCTGCGGTCTTCCCGCAGCCAAGTATCAGAAGATGAACTAGAGGTTCACCGTCAGATACAGCCGCGGGATGATACGCGAAACCGCGGTGCAGCCCGACCCGCTGCTCGGCTGCGACAGGCAGGTAAGATTGTCGTATTCGACGCCGCCGTCGAGGTAGATCTTGTCGCCCATGCGCCAGATGCTCCCGGCGGCGACGTAGTAGCTAATCGCATTGCTCGCGCCATCGCCATGTCCGAACCAGCGAAACACGCCGTCGCGTTGATAGAGATAGAGGGTCGCCGCTTCTTTGAGCGGGTAGAAGCGGAACTCCTCTTCCGGGCCGACCTGATATTGTCGGTTGTTGTACGCGGTGATCAGAAGCGTCGTGGGATCTTTGTTCAAGAAATTCGCGGTATCGGTGATGTCGAAAGTAAAGGTCGACAGCGTGGTCAGCAGCCGGTTCCAGCGCATGAGCCACTGCAAAATGCCTTGGTAGAGTGTCTGATCGGCCCACGGCGGCTGGTCCGTCCCGACGACGGTGGGATCGTTGTACGAACGTGTATCCTGGTAGTTCAGGCGCAACGTGATGGGACTGGAGAAAACCGGCCGGTACACGATGCGATTCTGCAGCAGGGTCTGCACCGCGTTCTTGTGGTGGTCTTGTGCGGTCACGGCCTCCTGATGCAGTTGATACAGCTCCAAGTCGAACTTGCCCCCGCTGGCCCAAACGGCGCGGTTGTCAAAACGATACACTCGATTGTATTGCGTCTTGAGCTGGTCAACCGCGGTCTCGTTGTCGGCGATCGACACGGTTGGCTGGATGGCCGCAGGGGCCAGCAGCTTCAACCATTGCCCCGGGAAAATTCCCAACGCACCCCCAACGGTTGCCTGAACTGTGCGCGTGGGCGGCGCCACGGAAATTGTGCCCGGCCCGACCGGGGTCAACGCAGACACGCTCGGGCCCATCAGTGACACCGGCGCCATCACCGGGGTTCCGCCTAGGGATCCGGTCCCGGTCGAGGTGGTCGTGCTGGTCGACGTGCTCGAGGTGGCCAGTCGATTGTCGTCGTAGATGGCTGTGTAGGTCACGGTGGGCGCGATGCCGGGAATGATCGTGCTCTTGGCACCTGAGTACAGTTCCCAGTGCAGAAGGCTGCGGGCAAAGGGTCCGTCTTGCTGGGCCTCGCGCTCGAGCAGACGCGAACGGAACAGGCCGTAGATCGATTCCGTGTTGGTGGGTGACAACTTCACTTCCACGCGGGAAAGCTGGACACGATCATCAAAGGCAAAGCTCCCGTTCTTGTCGGTCTCTGCCTGCGAGATACTGTACAGCCCGCGCACAGTGAAGCGCTTGATGTTGGTGAAACTGAGAATCTGCGCCAGGTCATAGTCGGTCTGTCCGACCGCTTGCAGTCGATTGGTGGAGAAATTGGGATTATCGAGAATTGTGCTGCCCACCTGTAAGCTGGTCATGGGCAGCCCCTTCTTGTTGAGCTGAACCCGCGCCAGGGCGTGTTGAATGACCCCGACATTGTCGGTGATCTTGCCCGTGCCATCGTCCATGAAGGATCGCTGCCGATCGACAAAGACCGTGGTCGGCAACCACGTCACGGGATAGGCGGTTGCGCTCAGGCGCAGATCGTCGTCCAGCTTGCCGAAGCGCGTGCTGTCGTTGCCCAGCGCCGTGAAACCCTGCGAATCCTTGCGGCCAGAAATTGTCCCTTCCAACGAGGAATGAGACAAACGCAGAAAGCCCATGCCCGCCCACCCGTTGGGAGCGCCCGCGTCCTGCCGATCCGAGCCGGCCAATTCTCCGTAGCCGGTCAGCAGTCCGCCCTGGCCCACGGGCCGCTGATAGCGAGCGTCGGCCACCCCGGCCAACAAACTGCGTGCCAGCATGGCCTTTTGGATGGGCAGCCCGTTGGGACCGAGCATGGGCTTCCCGGTCAGCGGGTCCAGCACCTGCTGTGACGGGGCGGTGAGATCTTGCATCTCCACCACCCGGGCGCCGATCTCCACCCCGTGGACGGGCGAGGCAGCCGCCCGTGCGGCCATCATCCACTGTTTGAACGCATTGCCCATGTTGGAGCCGGCCTGGGTCTTGCGGTTGATAATCTCGTTGGCAAACAGCTCGATCGAGGTGAGCGAGGCGTCGTCCTTCTCGCTGATGTTGAGCTCGATGTAGAAGCGGTCGAGATAGGCGTAGGCGGCATAGGCGCTGGACAGCCCCATGTCCAGCACGGCATTGGAAAGCCCGTTGATGGGCTGCCACGCAGCGGGCTTGGCGAAATTGAAGATTCCCTGGGCATTGGCATCCGTGCCCATGTCGTGAATGGCCACCTGGATGGTGCGGGAACCCTGACTGTAGTTGACATATACGCTGCTGACCCAGCCGCGATCGATGTACTTGGGCGCGCCGCCGTCAATGCGATTATAGAGCCCCGTTTGATCGGTGATCAGTTGGACGCCACCGGTTTGCACCCAGGTGCCGACCTCGTTGTCAGCCGGCAGCATGTCGAGCAGCGACAGGCTGCCCAAGTCCTTCACGGGCATGAGATCGGCCTCGTATTCCACCCAAATAACACTGAGGTCATCTATGCGTTCCGGATTGAGAAAGGACAACTGTCCGGCCGTATAGACAATGGTGTAGTCGGTTCCGTTGGTGAGCTGCTCGCCATCGACGTATACGCGTTCTGAAGCCGGGATGATGTATTTCCTCGACAGTGTGTACGTGGTCTGGCGAGGCCCGGTGATGAAATCGCGTATCAGCTCCCCACGCCGGAACCCGGCGGTGACGGCCACGCTGGCCTTGGGTTCCGCACCCGGCGTGGCCACACGCGCATACGCTCCCTGCAACAGCAGCGGCCTCTCAAGGCCCTCCTCCAGCGTCTGGTATTTGAGCTGGTCTTCCACGCGCACGTCGCGAAGCGCGTCGTTCTGCGAGCCCAAGTACTCCACTTTGTACTGCAGGGTGCGAATTCCACGCATCTCCAGGGTGCCGTAATCCAGGCGCGCCGATGCGCTCAGGTTGCGATCCTCGGAGAAGCTGTGGCCAAAGGAAAGATTGGTGTCGGCCGTGTCGTAGCGTTGCGGATCCCAGTGGGGCGCGCCAGGCTGGGTGGCGATGTTGTAGGGCGTCTGCGCATTGACCCTGCCGAACACGTGGGCGGTGGTCTTGCTCTCGTTGCTCTCGGTCAGCGCGAGCTTGGCCTCCACGAAATGGTCGACGCTGACACTGTAGACCTGCGCGCCGCTGTCGGGAAACATCACGGTCCACAACGTGCCGTTGAGCACCGTGCCCAGGCTGCCTTCCGTTCGGGTCAAATTGTCGACCACGGTAAAGAACCGGATGGATCGGGTCAGGCGATTGTACTGGACGACTTCCTTGTCGGTGGTGACGTAGACGTAGCTCGGATCCACCTCGACGCCGGTAATGTTGCGGCTTTGCAGCGCGGTCTGCTGCGGGAAGAGCAACAACGAATCATCGGATGTGTCGAGGGTGAAAAGTCCGTTGTCGGTCCCGACCCAGACAGTGGTGCCGTCGATGGTGAAGACACGAACTTGCTGCGCCTTCATCATGGCCAGCGAGAAGTTGCTGAACACGCGCTGCAGAATGCGAAAACGCGACAGGCCCGCGTCCGTACGACACCACAGGTCGTCGCCTACCTGATAGAGTTCTGCCACGTCCCCGCCCGCCAGCCCGTCTGCCTCGCCGAAGCCGCGCAGGCCGTCCACGTCGGGGCTGTAGTACGCGATGCCTTCGCGCGTGGCGAACCACACCTGGCGGCCCACGGTCAGGGCATCGTTCACCACCTTGGAAGGCAACCCGTCCTTCTCCGTGTACACCTTGATGGTGCGGTCCAACTTGCGGTAGCGCGCCACACCCTTGTTGGTGGCGAACCACACGTAGAGGTCGTCGAACGCCACCGCGGTCACCACCTGGCTGGGCAAACCGTCGTCCATGGTGATGCGGGTGGAGCGCCGGCTGCGTGAATCGAAGCGGATCACGCCGTCGTCGGTGGCCACCCACACGACCTGGGCATCCACCGCGATCTTGTTCACGTTCGCGCCGGCCGGGAAGACACTCCAGCGGCTCTGGGTCTGGTAGATGAAAACGTCGCCGCCCCCGATCCACATGCCCTCGACCGGGTCCACGGCCAAGGGTGGAGTGCGCGCCCACGCAGAATTTGCGTATACGGAAGCCAGCAGGGCTGCGGCTACCGCCGCTCGTCTAATCATGGCGCTATGGGCCGGCCTAGGCGGAAACCTTCTTGACCTTCAGCTTCGCGATGTCGGTTTCCCCCAACCCCGCCTTCCCGGCGAGCTCGATGTGTCTGACGTCGGCGGGTGTCATGTTCTTGCCGTTGAACTTGGCCAGAGTCAGGCCGTAGGCATCGACCGAGGCGATGCGACGGCCGGCCACAATGCGACCCGGCGTCGCTGTGTCGCCCGGCCCAGCAGGGCCGTTGGTAAGCAATGCGCGCGTGCCGTCGATGATCGTGAGATTCGGCTTGATGACCTGGCCGAGATCGGCGATGGCCTGGTGCAGGTCGAGCGCGGTGTGGAAGATCTGCCGGTCAAAAACCAGCCCCATGTGATTCTTCAGCCCCAGCGACACACCGGACTGGTAGTGCGCCTTGGCCGCCGCCAAGTTGATGAAAACGTCGGCCGACAACAGATTCTTGGCCACGTCCGTACTTTTCAGGGAGACGCCCGGAACGTTGGTCTTCTGGAAGTCGCTGGCGGGCCCCAGCAACTTGATCTTGGCGGCTGGCAGCGCGGCCATGGCCTCGATCAGGCCGCAGCGCTTGAGGCACATTTCGCCCTTGGCCTGCGGGAATTCCAGGATCATGACACCCTTGGCCTTGGCCTCCATGCACGCCTGGGCCACCGCAAGCACGGTCTGCGGGTGCGTGGTGGTGCCCCACTCGGCCGGATTGGCAAAAGCCGCGTTGGGCTTGATGACCACGAAGTCGCCCTTCTTGACGAACTTGCCAATGCCGCCCAAGGCCGCAAACAGTGCAGCAATCATTTTGTGCGGGTCCGTGCCCTGCACATCCACGATGTCGGGCTCGCCCGCGGCAAAAGCCCGCCCATAACGGAGAGCAGCTACGGCGGCCAGTGAGCCGCCAACAAAAGTGCGTCGGGAAATGGCTGTCATTGTGTTGTTCCTCAGAATGCTGGGACCGCGCCTTCGCGGTGTTGCCGCCGCCCTCAACCGACCGAGCGTGATTCTACCAGAAGACTTTGATTGCCCATGCTATTCTTTGCCAGTCACTGGCGGAAGGAAATTCTATGTCAAACACCGGGGGCAGAACTCGCCGCGAGATCATGGCCGATGCCGCGAAGATGGCGGCCGCCGCTTCAGTAGCCGGATTGGCCGGCTGCTTTCCCGACGTGGGGGGACACTGGGCCCCGGTTTGCGTGGACCCGGACGCCGGCACGAGTGCCACTGCGCCGAGACCGGTTACGCCCACCGTGGTCGAGGTCTCGAACGCGAATAGCGTCAACGCAGAAAGCGTGATCCAGCCCGACGTGGTGGCGGCCATGCTCGACGCGGGCCTCGCGGCCCTGGCCCAGCAGGCTGCGCTGTTCAATGCCACATTGCCAGCGCCAAGCGCCGGCGCCCTGGAAAGTGCTGCAGACACTTCGAATGCGGATGCAGGCGCGTGGGGTGCTGGCAGCGACCCTGACAATCCCTGGAGGGTTCTGCTGCCAGGCTACAGACCTGGCATGCGCATCGGGCTCAAGGTCAATTGCTTGAACCAGTACTTGCCAACTTCGCCGGCCCTGGTGCGCGCCATCGTGGTCAGCCTGCGCGACAAGCTGGGGGTGGATCCCGGCAACATCGTGGTTTGGGACCGTCGGCTCGATGAGCTCAACCGCCACGGCAAATACAGCGCCGATGATCTGGCTGGTGCCCAACTTCTCGGAACCATCCTCCAAACGGTGCAAGATGGTGGCGTTGCCGAAACCAGCAGCGATGGCCAGCCGGGCTATGGTGACCCGATCAGCCCAACCATAGAATGCCTATCACCCCGCCTGTCGCGCATCCTGACCGAGCGCACCGATCTCACCATCAACTGCCCGGTGCTCAAGACCCACGGGGTGTCAGGCGTCACCGCGGCCATGAAGAACATCTACGGCATCATCGACAATCCCGGTAGCTACCACAAACCTCTGCTGGAAACCGCGCTGCCCAAACTCTACGCCCTGCCGGCCATCCGCAACTCGATTTCGCTGAACATCTGCGACGCGCTGATCGCCGTGGTCAATGGCGACACCGACGCCGCGCCCAATGACAGCCCAAAGCGCATTCTCTTGGCGCAGGACCCGGTCGCGATGGACAGCTACGCTCTGGCCCTGGTCAACCAACGTCGCGCCTCCATAGGGGCAGGGCTCCCCCCAGTTGACACCGGGGTACTCGGCTGGATCGACAACGCCGTGGCTCGCGGCCTGGGCACCAAGAACTACTCGCTGGTTCGCTCTGACCACGTAGCCGTCATCGCGAGCGCGCCCCGGAGGGCGCGCTCACGAACGCTCTTAGAGCGCGCTACAGAGTTCCGCAAGGAGTCGGATCCGATCCCGTGACACGCGTCCAGGGTATGTTGCCGGACGGCAAGGGGGCGTACTGGGAGAAGGTGAGAACATCATTGAAGAGCTTACCGGCATCGCCCGAGGACGCCATCTGGACGATCTTCGCATCCATCTGTTGTGGTGTCGTGGCGGAACCGTTGGTGTAGACCTCCCAACTGAGCGCCACGGGCTGATAGGTCCGAGTGGGGTCAAAAATCGGATCGGCTGCCCCGTCGATGTAGTTTGTCGCATCGATGGAGTTGTTTGCCGTAACAGGCCCATTCATTGTGTAGCTGCCGGGGGTCTGGTCGTAGGTCCAGCCCGCAACCTCGCCAGACGTCGGAAGCAGCGAAGCTGGTGCCGTCGTGCTGGCCGTAATCTTTCTGATCGCATCTTCGGTGAAGCTGATCACCGTCGCTGCCCCGGTGGGGTCTGTTTGCGTACGAGTTGGTCATCCTAGATGGAGAAGAAATACACCCCCTTGGTGGCGTTTACCCACCAGTCAGTCCCGGTGTTGGCGATGCGCGCCTGGTCCCAGGGTTTGGCCGCGCCGCTGCTGCCGCCGCTGCCGCAGGCCATTGTGGTCAAGGAAAGGCCGAGGCACGCGCAAAGACTGAGACACCGTGGACGAGTCATGTGGTTTCCTCCAATAAGCAGAGTTCGACAAAGCCCGCTTGCGAGGCAGGCCGTGGGAATTATTGACCGCGACGAGCACAGGCGCAACGACAGTCTTATCGACGCAGTCGCGCTTGATTGACGCCGTGCGCTCGCCGTAGTCTTCCGGGCAGTGCGAATCATTGTCTTCGTCATGCTGGCGCTCATCCCGCCAGTGTTTATTGGATGGATGGTCCGCGAGGGCCGTCGCGCCCCTGCCCCAGCCATTGCAGCCGCAGGCAAGCCACGCCCGTCGGGCGCAGACGCCGACAAGAGCTTGCTTGCGCTTTTCGAGGGCGACCTGGGTGGCGCCAAGGTCAAGGACAAGGTCGGCCTGTACGACGAGAAGGGCCTGTTCGACTACATCGACGGTGCGGCACCCATTTTCATCGATCGCCACTACCGCAAGCTAGCGGCGGCCGAGATGGCCTCGGCCGGGGGCGACGACATGGTCTGCGACGTCTACGACATGGCCGAGCCGGCCAATGCCGAGTCGATCTTCAATGCCGAGAAATCGGCCACGGCCAAGCCGGTGGCTGATTTTCCCGACGCCATCGCCGGTCCCATGTCGTTCGTTTTTCGTTCGGGCCGCTACTACGTGAAGCTGACCGCTTTCGACAAGAAGGCCGAAGCCGCCCTGCCTGGGCTGGCCAAGGCGCTCAAGGGGAAGATGAAATGAGCAACAACGGACCGCCTGGCCCGTACGATCAATTACCTGAGGCACGAGTTCCCAAGGGCAATCTGACGATAGCCACGGCTCCATCCGACGCCGCCGGCGTGGATCGCCGCGGGGCTTTGCGCGTGGGCATGACCGCAGCCATGGCCGTCGGGTCGGTGGCGCTTGGGTTCGGGCTGCGCGAGCGAAGCGGATCGAAGAAGACCCGCGACCTTCCGACCCTCAAGGATCATCGGGCGGAAAAGCCTGCGGGTGCCAACGACATGGCTATCGTGCGCGGGCCGGATCCCGCGGCCAACGTGCGCAAGGCCATTGAAGCCTTGGGCGGTATGGGCCGCTTCGTCAAGCGCGGCGAGCGCGTGGTCATCAAGCCCAACATCGGCTGGAATCGCACGCCCGAGCAGGCCGCCAACACCAATCCCGATGTGGTGGCCGAGGTGGTGCGCCTGGTGGTCGCGGCTGGCGCAGGCAAGGTTTGGCTGACCGACGCTTCGGTCAACACGCCCGAACAATGCTTCGCGCGCTCGGGAATCGAAAAGGCGGCCAAGGCGGCCGGCGCCACCGTGATTAGGCCCGATGCCTCGGCCTTCCGCGAGGTGAACGTGTCAGGCAAGCTCTTGCGCACCGGCGATGTGCTCTTCCCCTTTGTGGAAGCTGACCGCGTGATCAACATTCCCATCGTCAAACAGCACGGGCTTTCCCTGGCGTCCATGGCGCTGAAGAATTGGTACGGCGTGCTCGGCGGCCAGCGCGTGAAGCTGCACCAGAACATCCACCTTTCCATCATCGACTTGGCCGCCATGGTGAAACCCACCCTGACCATCCTGGATGCCACGCGCATCCTGCTGGCCAACGGCCCCACCGGCGGCAGCCTGGCTGACGTGAAACAGATGGACACCATCGCGGCTGGCAGCGACGAAGTCGCGCTGGATGCATTCGGCGCCACTTTGCTCGGTCTCAATCCCAACGATGTCGGCTTCATCGTCGAGGGCATGAAGGCTGGCCTGGGCACGCCCCATTGGCAGAACCTCAAGACCGTCGAGCTGGGGGGCTGACCATGTTTCGTTGGCTGCGTCGCATCTACCAGGTTGTCTTTTTCGGGTTCTTCCTGTTCCTCGTGCTGGTCACCACCGCGGGCCTGATCCGCGGCTACGACGTGCAATGGCTGCTGGAATTCGATCCGCTGGTCGCGCTCACCACCGCGCTGGCTTCGCATTCGCTGCATCACACGTTGCTGTGGGCGCTGATTCTCATCGTACTCACACTGGTTTTGGGCCGCGCCTTTTGCGCGTGGATGTGCCCCATGGGCGTTCTGCACCAGGCCCTGGGATTCCTGGCGCGCAAGCGGCGCCCGCCGGACCGGGTGAAACAGAACGCCCCGCGCCGCTCGCACAAGATCAAGTACCTGGTGCTGGCTGTGATGCTGGGCCTGGCCGCGGCTGGCAGCGTGCAGATCGGCCTGCTCGATCCCATCGCCTCGACCTGGCGTGGCCTGGCCACGTCGGTCATGCCCGCTGTGGGCAACCTCGCATTCGGCATGTATCAGGGCGAACGGCACTTCCAGTGGGGCACCCTGATAACCCTGGTGTTCTTCGGAGCACTGGCCCTCAACTTCGTGTACCCGCGCTTCTACTGTCGCGCGCTCTGTCCGCTGGGCGCGCTGCTCGGCCTGCTGTCGAAGTTCTCCCTGTTTCGCATCACCAAGAACCAGGAGGTCTGCAAGAGCTGCAAGTTCTGCGGGTCCGACTGCCAGGGCGCGGCCGACCCCCAGGGCACGGTGCGCGCCACCGAGTGCATGGTGTGCCTGAACTGCGTCGAGAGCTGCCCGCGCGGCGGGCTTTCCTACAAATTCTTGCCGCCGCTCCGATCGTCCACCACCAAGATCGATCTGGTGCGGCGCAAGTGGCTGGGCGCCGGCGTGGCGGGCGCGGTGGCGGTGCCATTCATGCGCGCCTCTGACGGTGTCGAGCCACGGCCCAATCCCGCGCGCATCCGGCCACCGGGATCACTGGAAGAAAGCGCCTTTCTGGGAAAGTGCCTCAAGTGCGGCGCCTGCATGAAGGTGTGCCCCACCGGCGGCCTGCAACCCGCGCTAGCCGAAGCCGGCATCGAGGGCTTCTGGTCGCCCATCCTGATCCCGCGCATCGGCTACTGCGAAGCCAACTGCATTCTGTGCGGCCAGGTCTGTCCCACCGGCGCCATCGAGAAGCTGACCATCGAAAGGAAAGTCGGCGAAATGCCGGCGCGGCCGCCGGTGCGCATCGGCTCGGCCTTCTTCGACAAGGGCCGCTGTTTGCCCTGGGGCTACCAGACCGAGTGCATCGTGTGCGAGGAAGTCTGCCCGACCTCGCCCAAGGCCATCTACTTCAAGATGGAAACTGTCATTGGCCGCGACGGCAAGCAAAAGACGCTGAAGATGCCGTTTGTGGATCTTGATTACTGCACCGGCTGCGGCACCTGCGAAACGCGTTGCCCGGTGGTCGATCGCGCCGGCGTGCGCGTGAGCGCCGCCAACGAAAGCCGCACCCCCAGAAGCAGCATCTCGCTCACGGGCGGGAAGATTTAGACCGCCGGAAAAATGCGGGACGCCCGAAAGACCGGCTCGCGGATCGCGTGGGCGAGAGCGAGAGCGTGTTCGTGGGCGGCGAGCGAAGGACGGATCGCGTGCCGCGGGACGCACAACCCCTGGGGGGCTTCGGGACGGACAGCCCACACTGCCCACCCCTCGCGCTTCGCGCTCGCCCGTCGCGCTCACGCAAGTCGCCCACGCAAGCCGCGCTGGTCGCTCTCGCTACCGCTCACGCGCACGCCCTCCGCCCCACGCTGGCCCCGACTTCCCCGAGAATCACAAACATCAGCGACGTCGCAAGAGCACCAGCAATGCGCCGGGGCCGCCGTGACGGGGCGGGGCCGAGGTGAAGGCCAGCACGTGCTTGGCCAGGGGCCGTCGCGAGAGGCACTCGACCAAGGCCGGTCGTAGGGACGGCCCGCTCGGGCCGGAGTGCAGGCCGCGGCCATGAATGAGCAGCACGCAACGCCGACCCTTGGCTACCGACTGCTCGATGAAACGCTCGGCCTGGTGAGCGGCCGCGTCCGCGGTCAGGTGGTGCAGGTTCAACTCTGCCTCGGGCACAATCTCTCCGCGCGCGAGCGAGCGCAGCAACTCGTGAGCCACGCCAAAGGCCGCGCCGGTCAGCTCGTCGCCTTCCCCTTGTACGTGCAGCACTTCGCGAGGCGGCTGCGGGCGTGCAGTCGCGGCCGGCGCAGGCTCCTTCTCTGGCCACTCGGGCACCACGCGCCGAGGTCCAGGCGGCAAAGGCCGCACGCCCTGCATCGCAGCCTCGAACAGCCGACGCTCTTCTTCCTCGGCCGTGCCTTGGCCGGCGCCCGGAACCGGCGCGTCGGCGTTCGCGGCGGGCTTGCGCGAATCCATGGCTGCAACTCCAGTCCTGAATCCTAGCCCAAGCTCGTCGCCGTGACAGGTTATCTCGCCGCTGTCACTTGTCAGACGGCACCAGTCGATGTAGGTGGAGCTGTATGGCCGCACCGGTTAGCGCCGAGCTGCTCCAGGTCGACATTCGCGGACTTTCCTTGGAAGACCGCCGCGCGGCGGTTGCTCGTGCGCTGGATGAACTGCGCCGTGGTCGTCGCGTGACATTGGTGACCGACCGCGATCCCAATCCCATTCTCACCGCTTTCCGCCAAATGCATCAGGGCGAAATCGACTGCAGTGTCACCGTCCTCGCGGCTGATTGGTTTCGCGCCGATTTGCAGTTGCGCGGCCCCGAGCAGCGGCTCACCCTCGCGGAACACCTGAGGGCCGACCATGCGCGCATCGACGGCCTGCTCACCGAATTGCAGCACTTCCTGCGCGTGGGCGCGCTGGCCGAGGCGGATCGGCGTTTCGCCACGCTCGTCGAAACGCTCAACCGCCACATGGCCGCTGAGGAGGCGTTGCTCTTTCCGGCGATGCTGCGGATGACCGAGAGTGTGGCGCGCGCCGTGCCCCGCATGCTGGCCGGGCACGGAGAGCTGCGCGCGCTTCTGCCTGAGCTGCAAGCCGCCCTGGCCAAGCAGGATGTGCTGGCCAGCGAGGCTCTGCTGCCGCCCGTGCGGCGCAGTTTGGCCCGCCACCATGAAGACGAGGAACACCTTGTCTATCCCATCAGCGAGTGGGCCTTGTCCCCCGCCGAGCGGGAACACCTCATCAATAGACTACGCGGAAGCTGACTGCCAGCGAGTCAGTGCGTTGCCGGCAGCGTCGATATCCAGTTTAGGATGGTCATGTACTCCGCGCTGTCGGCCCCGAAAATCAGACCGCCGCTGTGACCGTTGCCGGTTGCGCGTTGCAAGAGCAGACTGCCGGCCGGATAGTCGGGGTAGACCAAGGCCACCACGCCCGCCCGATCCGCCTTCGCGTCCCCCGTGAGCCGGAACCGAGTGGAGCCAGCTTGCTGTCCCTGGGAATGGCAAGATTCACAGTCGGCCTGCAGGATGGGATAGACGTAGATTTCGAAAGCGGAATCGTCGACCGGTGCGGTGTCGGCCGCGGCATCGGCCGCCGGCCCGCGGGTGAAGTCGGCGCAGCCGGCGGCCAGCAAGACCGCAGCCAGAAGGACGATCAATGCGGCTCTATTCGCGTGGGGAGCCCGCCGGCTTCGCCGGCGGCGTACCATCGCGGGAGGGTTTGGGAACCCTCCCAGGGTTCCCATCCTAAAAAGCATACATCACCATGAACCGCAGGAAGTCGTTGGGGTACTCGCCCACCTTCTCGAAGTTCCAGTAGTAGCCCAGGTTGAACTGGGCGCCGGCATATTCTGCAACCACCGCCAGGTTGTGGTGTGAAGCGTCGGCCGAGGTGGCATTGGCCGCATCGTACGAGAATCCCTTGCGGTTGTTGAAAGTCATGAGGCCGCTGCGCGCCTGCAAGTAGAGCCAGTTGGTCGCGTAGAGGCGCAACCACAGGTAGTCGGCGAAATCGTAGTAGGCGCCCGCGCCCGCAATGGCGTCAGCCGTGCCGTAGCTGCTATCAGCCGACACAAAGGCCCGCAGCACGCCCACGCCCAAAGCCAGGCGGTTCACAATGGGCCAGGCTGGACGCCAGATGGCCAGGTCAGCCGCCTGCATGAGCAGGCTGCGGCCGAATCGCATGGGATTCCAATAGAGCGAGTACCACAAGGTCACCGGCCCGCGCGACAGCGACACGCGGTCGCCCACCGCCATACGCGCACCGTCGTACGCCTGCAGGTCGTTCTGCATGGCGAGGGCGTTGCTCTGCGCGGACACATCGAAGCCCTGCACCAAATAGAGATCATCCGCGAAGGAGAAACCCTTCACCATCACATCCGCGCGCAGGTTGGCGCCGAAAGAGGACCACACCACGGGCAACAGCTTCTGGTCGATCGCGCTCAATCCGCCGTAGTTCTTGTGGAACAAAGGATCGGGCCCGAACGGCACCATGATCTTGCCCGCCCGCGCGGACAAGCGAAAGGGGCCCTTGCGCCCCAAGCGCGCTGTCAATTCGTAAAAGTATTGATTGATGACCTCGGCGTTGAATCCGATGGGAATATCGTTCCCTTGGCGCGACACCAACACGAAGTGGTGATAGTTGCGGAAGGCATTCTGGCCGCTGGTCGGGCTGCCATTCATGCCTACGCGCTCGTAGCTGACATCGAAGAGACCGCCAATGCGAATGCCGCCGGGGAAAAGTAGAGGGGACTCGGGCGCGTGCTCCTTCTCGGCTTCCGCCTTGGGTGGCTCCGGCGCCGCAGCGCCCGACGCAGGCGCCGCCCCGCTGGCAACTCCGGCATCGCCCGGCGTCGCAGTCGCGGGTGGCTGTGCAGGCCAATCCGCAGCCCAAGCTGTGCCTACAGGGCCACTCAATGCAATCCAAACAAGCGAAACGCGCAGAATGTTCATCATTTTGCGTGGCACGAGGCACGACAGGCGGCACGCGCCCCACTGGCCGGCGGCGCACTTCGGCCGTCATGGCAGGCACCGCAGAACCGGCCCTCGTCCATCTCGTCGTGGGTGAAGCCCTTGCGCGCCCGAGGAAAGATCGCCGGATGGCAGACGAAACACGGATATTGGTCGTGCTGCCAGTGCGAGAACAGCCCGGGGTCAGCCGGATCGGCCGCCCCGTGCGGCTTGACGATGGGCACGCGCACGACCACGGGCATGGCCAGCGCTGCGGCCGATGCAAGCACGGCCGCACCGGCGACGACGAGCGACCACTTACCCAGCATCGGAGCGCAGTCTATCTCAGAATCGAGGCTACTCGTCCAGCGAATCGGCGACGCTGCTGAAGCGAGCCTCAAGGGCGCGAAACGCCTCGACCACCACGGGATCGAGGTAGCTGCCGCTACGGCGATAGATGGCGGAACAACATTCCGCGTGGGGCAGCGCCGGCTTGTAGAATCGTCTCGATCGCGCGGCGTCGTAGGAATCTGCCACCGCCATGATGCGCGCGGAAAGGGGAATGGCCGTACCCGCCAGCCCGTGGGGATACCCGGTGCCGTCCCAGCGCTCGTGATGCGAGCGCGCGATCTCGATGCCCAGGCGTATGAATCCGTTCTTGGGATAGGCTTTCTGCACCTCCTGCAAGGTCTGCGCGCCCAGGGTGGTGTGCGACTTCATCTCGTCGAACTCCTCGGGCGTGAGCGGACCCGGCTTGAGCAGGATGCTGTCCCGGATGGCGACCTTGCCGATGTCGTGCAGCGGGCTGGCGCGGAAGATGTTCTCGATGAAGGCCTCGTTGACCTTGTCCCGCCCGCTGGGGTGGTCGCGCAGCTGGCTGGCCAGGAGGCGACAGTAGTTCTGGACGCGTTCAATATGTTTGCCAGTCCCCTTGTCGCGCGACTCCGCCAGGCGGGCCAGCGCCACGATGGTGGCCATCTGCGAATCGGAGATCTCACGCACCTGTTCCTCGACCCGGTCCTGCAGCTTGCGATTGTGCGCCTCAAGCTGCACCTGCAGCCGGCGCAGGCGCAGGTGGGTTTCCACCCGCGCGCGAACCTCCTCGAACTGGAAGGGCTTGGTCACGTAGTCCACCGCGCCCACGTCAAAGCCCCGCACCTTGTCCATGGTTTCGCCCAGCGCCGACAGAAAGAGCACCGGGATCTCGCACAACTTGTCGTCCTGCTTGAGCCGTCGACAAACCTCGTAGCCGTCCATCTCCGGCATCATGATATCGAGCAGGATCAGATCAGGCGGCTCGCTGGCCGCCGCCTGCAGCGCCAGCTTGCCGTTGGGAACCGCGCGCACCTTGTAGCCTTGCTGCTTGAGCAACTCGAGCAGCACGCGCAGGTTCTCGGGCGTGTCGTCCACGATGAGAATGGTCTTGGGGGTCGCGAGCCCCGGCGTGATCTCGTTACCGTTCATGCCTCCCCCCGCGGTGGCAGCGTATCGAGGAGTTGCTGGTACTCGAAGCCGTCGGCCAGGGCACGCAAAGCCCCGCCGGCCATGGCATCGTGGGCCGCGATCCGATCAATCAGCGATAGCATGCGATCGAAGTCGCCGGCGGTGGTGGCGTCGCGCAGTTCGTTGGTCAATTCCGCTGGCGCCACACCAAGGACGGCCCGCAGCGACCGCAGATTCAACGGCCGGCCCGCCACCGATTGACTGGCGGCGTCCTGCCGGAAGTACACGTATTCCACGCCCAGGCAAGCCCACAGCTTCTCGAACACCTCAGGCTCGCGCAGGGGTACGCCGACCACATCGTCCGCGCCCGCAGCCAGGGCCTGCGCCCGCACCGCCTCGTCCCCGCGGCCGACCAGAGCCACCACGGGCGTGCGCCTGCCCCGGGGCGACGCCTTGACCCGTTCAATGACGGCGAAGCCACGCCGCGGAACCGTGCCGACGTCCACAAACACGACATGCGCCGACCACTGTTCCAAGACCGCCAAGACTTCGTCCACCAAGACTGCCTGTCTTGTCTCGAACCCCACCGACGCCAAGATCGGGGCCAGCGGTTCGGGCGAGTCGCCTGCCTCACCCGCCAGCAGGACCCTAAAAGCCGCCTGCCCCGAGCGAATCCCTACCACCCGTCGCGCTGACCCTCGGCCCCCGGCCAAGGCAACATCGCCTTCTTCTAGACGGAGGGCGACGTGAAAACAGCTCCCCTTTCCCAGCTGACTGTCGACGCTGATGGTCCCACCCATGAGGCGCACGTACTCTCGCGTGATGGCGAGACCCAGGCCGGCGCCGCCGCCCGCGTCGGCGCCCGCAGAGGTCTGCACAAAGGCGTCGAAGATCCGTCCCTGGTCGCCGGCGGGAATGCCCGGCCCGGTGTCTTCCACGTCCACCAACAGGCGCCAGAGCCTGTCTGCCGCACGCTCGCCGTGCAGGCGCCAGATGACCTGGCCGCGTTCCGTGAACTTGATGGCGTTGCTGAGCAGGTTGGTGAAAATCTGGCGCAGCTTGTGCCCATCACCGCGCACCACCAAGGGAACGTCCTCGGCCATCTCCACCCGAAACAGCAAGCCCTTGGCGTTGGTGCGCAGACGGAAAATGGCGGCCAGATCGGACACCAGGTCGCGCAGATCGAAAGTCGCGATGCTCAATTCAGCGTGGCCAGCCTCGATCTTGGACATGTCTAGGATGTCGTTGATGACCGCCAGCAGGTGCTGGCCGCTGCGCACGATGGTGTCGAGGTGCTGCCGCTGGGTGGGCCCCAATGCCCGATCTTTGAGCAGCAGCTGCGAAAAACCCAGGATGGCGTTCATGGGCGTGCGGATCTCGTGCGACATGCTGGCGAGAAACAGGCTCTTGCTCTCGTGCGCCCGCTGGATGTTGGTCAACAATTCTCGCTCGCGGCTCACGTCGCGGAACACGCAAACCGCGCCGGTTGGCTCACCCCGGTCGTCGAGCAGCGGCGCCGCTGACAGCGCCATGACCAGCTTGCGTCCGCCCTGGTAGGAATGCGTGACCTCAAGTGGCGGCATGGGTCGCCGGCTGGCGCAGGCGCGATCCGCGGGACAGCCGGCGCTGTCACACAGGGGTCGGCCCTCGCACGGGTCCGCGTGCAGAACCTCCCCGCAGGTCCTGCCGATGGCGTAGAGAGCCGACAGGCCCGTGATGGCCGCGGCCCCAGGATTCCACGACGTGATCCGGTGTTGCGTATCGATGGTGAACACGCCGTCGGCAATGCTGCGCAAGACGTTCGCGGCGAACTGCTTGTGCAGGGCCACTTCGCCGGCCAGTTGCTCTGCGCGCCGGTGAATCTCTGACTCGCGTCGCTGTAGAGCCGCGATCTGCTCCTTCTCGGCGGTCACGTCCCGTTGCATGCCCCAGGCGTAGATGAGCTGGCCATCTTCAATCACGCCGGTTATGGTGTTCGCCGTCCACATCTGGCGACCGCGGCGATCCACGTCGAGGATCTCGAAATCCGTGACCCGGTAGCCGGCGCGAACGAAGGCGCTCAGGCGCGCGATCTTTTCTTCTCGCGTACCGGCCATGTTCCCGACCATGGGCGCACCAATCATTTCCTCTGCGCGGTCCAGGCCGTACAGTCGCGCGTAGGCATCGTTGCACTCGGCCACCACAACGTGATCCAGCAGCCACTCGGCCTGCTTGCGCTCGGGCCAGTCGATGGGCAGCTTGGGATTGCCGTCGTAGCGGACCACCCCCACACTGCGCATCTGCAGAAAGCCGCGGAAACTCGACTCCAGTGCCCTGCGCTCGCTCAGAGCAAGCTCAAGCTCGGCCACCCGCTTGCGCAGGCTGCCAAACTCGACCTCCTGGTCAGCCGGAGGCTGCTGGGTGCTGTCCGTCATGGGACCGCCGCCTGGAAGCAGGCAACGGATTGCTGGAGAGCATAGCGCAAAACCGACGCCACTGCGCTGGGACGAAGGTCCTGGTTTGGCGGAGAGGGTGAGATTCGAACTCACGATACAGGTTTTCGCCCGTATAACGGTTTAGCAAACCGCCGCCTTCGGCCTCTCGGCCACCTCTCCGTGGGTAGCTTGGTACTACTTGAGATTCGGCCGGATCTCAAGTCCGAAGGCATCGCGTAGGCGTAGGCGGGCTTCGCTCGCCGCGTACCATCGCGGGAGGGCATGAGAACCCTCCCAGGGTTCCCATGATCGCGTTGGCGTAGGCGGGCTTTGCCCGCCGGAGCCAGAGCGCGGGAGGGTTTGGGAACTCCTCCCAGGGTTCCCATGATCGCGTTGGCGTAGGCGGGCTTTGCCCGCCGGAGCCAGAGCGCGGGCGCGGGAGGGTTTGGGAACTCCTCCCAGGGTTCCCATTTCAAATGGAGGAGGAGAAGGGATTCGAACCCTTGGCGCCCTTTTGAGGCGCTACGGTTTTCAAGACCGTCGCCTTCGACCACTCGGCCACTCCTCCGGGTTAGGGTCTACTCATAGACTCGGAATGGGCTTCGCACAAGGGCCTCCGACGCCAAGTCACCCGCCCAT
The DNA here is from genome assembly GCA_963758155.1 of uncultured delta proteobacterium. Classification (GTDB taxonomy): domain Bacteria; phylum Myxococcota_A; class Polyangia; order Fen-1088; family Fen-1088; genus Fen-1137. The sequence continues at coordinate 47,306 of CAVWUP010000010.1, read as the reverse complement.
GTGCCGCCGAGCCTACCGCTGCAAGTTTGAAAGGGCTGGGAATGACGTTGCGGGCAGAAGCACGCGCACTGGGGGTTTCTCTCCCTTGGTACGCGCACGGGCTATCCATTCGATGGCCACGCCTGAGCCTGGGGGCATGATCACGGTTGCCTTGAGGCGCCTCTCCCGAACCAGCCGCTGGCCGAAGGTCTGCGACCCGTCGCAGCCGGTGATGGGGGCGCTGGCAAGGGGCAAGCTGCGCTGGGAATCGATGTCGCGCAGGGCCTGCCGCACGCCCAATGCCATCTCGTCATTGTGGGCCACGAACATGCCCGGCAGGTCCTCTTTCGAACCAACGCCGCTGGCCCATTTTTCAACGGCCATGCGCGCACGTTCGCTGGTCCAATCAGCATTGAGTTCGATGATCTCGAACTTGCTCTCGAGTCCCTGCTTCAGGCCCTCCAGCCGCTGCAAGGCCGCGACGTTGCCAAGGTAGCCCGTGACACACAACACGCGTCCCGTACTGCCGAGGAGGGCTTGCACCTGCTGCGCGTGGATGCGGCCGATCTCGACCTGATCGGAAGCGACCTCAAAGATCGCACGGTCAGGGTACTGGCTGCGAACGTCGTCGATGAAAGCTGCTTCGTTGAGCAGGGCCCAATCCAGGCCCGCCTCGGCCGCCTCGTGGGCGACCGGGCGCAGGTCTTCATCCTTCACGCCGCTGACCATGATGGCCACGAGTTTGGTGGCGGAAGCCTTCTGGATGGCCTGGCGGATCTGAGCGACCTGGCGGCTGGCATCGAATTGCGCCGACTCCACGAAAAGGTCGAAATCGTGGTGCTTTGCCTCGCGTTGACCGACCTCTTGCAACCGCCGCTGAAAGTCGTTGTCAGTGGTGCGGAGGAACAACCCGATGGTGCCTAACATACCTTCATCTTGGCATAGAAGTGGGTCTGTCGCCGAGGCCCAAAAGGGTTGCTTTGGAAGTTCGGCCTTCCATCGGCTCTCATCTCCCTGGCACTATCGGTACAGAAAGGGTCGGCGATAAGCGGAAAATGACCCGCGCTGTGGCAATGCAATTGTCTAGCCGCGCCGGGTCGCGCTGCTGATTTCAATTTGCGGCGCCGGGGGCGTGCTGGCGGGCGGCACGGCGCTGGCTACCGGGATGGAATCGGATTCCGCGCGCCGGTCGCCCCGCTCGCGTCGCTCGGCGGGCACGCGCCAGTCAGCGGATACCGACGGTTCCTTGAGGAACTCCGACGGCTTGGGCAAGGCCAAGGCCACGCGCAGGACTTCGTCCATGTGTCCGACAGCCACCACCCGAGTGGTCTTGAGCACGCGCTTGGGGATGTCACGCAAGTCCTTCACGTTGTCCCTGGGAATAATCACGGTCTTGATTCCGCCCCGATGCGCCGCGAGGATCTTTTCCTTCAAGCCACCGATGGGCAGCACGCGGCCGCGCAAGGTGATCTCGCCGGTCATGGCCACGTCCCGGTGCACCGGCACGCGCAGCAAGGCGGACACCATGGCTGTGCAGATGGTGATGCCGGCCGAAGGACCGTCCTTGGGGATGGCGCCCTCAGGCAGGTGCACGTGCATGTCCGCGCGCGAATAGAAATCGCGATCCAGTCCCAACGACGGCGCGCGCGAACGCACGTAGCTGATGGCGGCCTGGGCCGACTCCTGCATGACGTCGCCCAGCTGGCCAGTCAGCACCAGCTTGCCCTTGCCAGCCACGATGGACACCTCGGTGACTAGCAGGTCGCCGCCGTGGGCGGTCACCGCCAGCCCGTTGGTCACGCCGATTTCATCGATGTCCTCTTGCCGTCCCTGGCGATAGCGAGCCGAGCCCAAATACTTGGCCACGCGCTTGGGCGTGACCTTCCACGCCGTGACACTGCGGTCAGCCAGGTATTCCCGCGCGACCTTGCGGCAGATCCCGGCGATTTCGCGTTCCAGGCTGCGCACGCCGGCTTCTTTGGTGTAGCCGTGGATGAGGACGCGCAAGGTGTCCTCGGGAATATCGAGCGTGATGTCCCCCAGGCCATGATCGCGTTGCTGCTTGGGCACCAGATACTGCTGGGCGATGGCCAGCTTTTCGTATTCGGTGTAGCCGGCAATGGGAATCACCTCCATGCGATCCTGCAGCGGCACCGGGATGCCTTGCAGGTAATTCGCGGTGGTGATGAACATCACGTCGGACAGATCGTAGTCGAGGTCGAGGTAGTGGTCGCAGAAGGTGTTGTTCTGTTCGGGATCCAGCACTTCCAGCAAAGCCGCCGAGGGATCGCCGCGGAAATCGGTGGACATCTTGTCCACCTCGTCGAGCAGGAACACGGGATTGGCGCTGCCCGCCTTCTTGAGCGACTGGATGATCTTGCCCGGCAGCGCGCCGATATAGGTACGCCGGTGGCCGCGGATCTCGGCCTCGTCGCGCACACCGCCGAGAGCCAGGCGCACGAAGCTGCGCCCGGTGGCCCGCGCGATGGACTGAGCCAGCGATGTCTTGCCCACGCCGGGCGGCCCCACCAGACACAGGATGGGTCCTTTCTGCTTGCGCACCAGGGCCTGCACCGCCAGGTACTCGAGGATGCGTTCCTTGACCTTCTTCAGGCCAAAGTGGTCCTGGTCGAGGATGCGTTCCGCTTCGGCCACGTCCAGCTTGTCTTCGGTGCGCGTCTCCCAGGGCAGGGCCAAGACCCAGTCGATGTAGTTGCGCACCACCGCGGCCTCGGCCGACATGGGCGCCATCAGGCGCAGCTTCTTGAGTTCCTTCTTGATCCGGGCTGCTGCTTCTTTGGACAGCTTGACCTGGTTGGTCTTCTCCTCCAGCTCGACGAACTCGTTCTTGAACTCGTCACGCTCGCCGGCGTCGCGTCGGGCCGCCTCGCTTTCGGCGCCGAGAATCTCCTCCTCTTGGCGCTTGGCCACCTGGCGCCGCACGCGCGAGCGCAGCTTGCGCTCGTTCTGCAGAACCTCGATCTCGGTTCGCAGAAGTTCAGCCAAGCGCACCAGGCGGTCAGTCGGCCGCACCATTTCCAGAATGGCTTGCTTGTCCGCCAGCTTGAGCTGGAGCTGGGCCGCAATGGTATCCGCCAGATCGCCCGGATCCTCGATGCTGTGCACCGAGGCCAGTATCTCGGGTGCCAGGCGCTTGTCCAGCTTGACGAAACTGGAAAAGGCGACGTGGGCCTCACGGGCGGCAGCCTCGGCCTCGGCCGACCACTCGGTGTCTTCCAGGATCTCATCGACCTCGACGGCCAAGAAACGTTCACTGTCCACGAAACGGCGTACCACCGCGCGCCGCTTGCCCTCCACCAGCACCTTCACCGTGCCATCGGGCAGGCGCAAGACCTGGATCACGTTGGCCAGCGTTCCCACCGAAAAGATGTCTTCAGGGGTCGGCTCGTCGCTCTGCACACGCTGCGCGGAAAGGAAGATCTCCTGGTTGTCCCCGCGGGAAGCAGCCTCACCGAGCGCGCCCAGCGACTTCTCCCGGCCCACGAAGAGCGGCACCACCATGTGCGGAAAAACCACGGTGTCACGCAGAGGCAGAAGCGGGACGCAACGGATACCGGTTATTGGGTCGTGACGGTCGGACACGGGCAGCCCTTTCTGCGCGGCTCCTCAACAGCCGAAACGCTGGCCGCGATCGTATCAGGGCTGATCAGGGAAGCTAATTTCTCTATTGTTTCGCAATCTGCAGGAGATCGTGGCCGTGGCCGACGGGGGCAGAAACAGCTGGGGGAGGCACCGGAATCCGGAACCCTTAGATGCGCAGCAGCTTGAAGCCAATCTGGGTTCCCAGCTTGAGCATGTAGCCGAGCTGGATGTTCAGCTGGGCCAGCGGCTCGAGCAGCCTGGCGTTCCTGAGCGGTCCGGCATCGACTGCGTCGAACCCAATCTCGCGGGCCAGCTCGAGCACGCTCGCCTTGGCGCTGCTGTCGTCGGCGGCCACCAAGGCGGTCAGAGACTGGTTGCCCAGGCGGCCGGTGCTCATGTGCTGCGCGAACACCGTGTTGAAGGCCTTCACCACCTTGGCGTCAGGCACCTTGCGCTGCAGCTCCTCGGCGCCGCTGGTGGTGAACCCGACCGCCAGGCTCATGTCGGGGTTGAGAGCGTTGGTGACGTCCACCACCGTCTTACCCGCCAAGGCATCGCCGGCCTCGTTGACCACCTGGCCGATCGCGCCGAACGGAACGGCCAGCACCACGATATCGGCCCAGACAGCCGTTTCGCGAACCGCCGTCTTGTCCTTGCCAACGGCCCTCACATCGTGGCCGGCACGCTTCATCCCCCGCGCAAGTGCGCTGCCCACGTTGCCATCACCGATGATCCCAATCTTCTTCGTCGCCATGGTTCCGTCTCCTCGGCAGATGACGGTTTGATGACCCGATGATGAAGAAGTAACACAGTTTGTGGGATCAGGGCGTCTGCCATCCGCGATGAACGGCCAGTCCCGCGGGCTTGTCCACCGCGACCAGGGCTTGGTCACGAAGGAGAATGGGCAGGGCACCTGACACAAGGCAGAGTCTATCACCGCCCAAAGCTGAACCGAGACGCGCAGCCCTAGAAAACGCTGCTACGCGCTCGATCCGGCTGCGCTCTTCTGATAGATGAGCAGGGGCTGCTCGCCCTTTTGAATCGTCTCTTCGCTGATCACCACCTCGCGCACCGCGGGCGACGCCGAAGGCACCTCGAACATCACGTCCAGCATCGCCTGTTCCAGAATCGCCCGCAGGCCGCGCGCCCCGGACTTGTGCTTCTGCGCCTCTTGCGCGATGGCCGACAGCGATCCCTTGGTGAAGCGCAGCTTGACGTTGTCCATCTCGAACAACTTTTGGTACTGCTTGGTCAGTGCGTTCTTGGGCTTGGTCAGGATGTCGATGAGCGTTTGCTCGTCGAGCTCGTGCAAGGGAGCGACCACCGGCATGCGACCCACGAATTCAGGGATCATGCCGTACTTGAGCAGATCCTCGGGCTGCACCTCGCGCAGAAGCTCCCACACCCGGCGCTCTTTCTTGGACTGGATCTTGGCGCCGAAGCCGATCTGCTTCTGACCGATGCGCTGCTCGATGATGTCTTCCAGTCCGACGAAGGCGCCGCCACAGATGAACAAGATGTGCGTGGTGTCGACCTGCAAGAATTCCTGCTGCGGGTGCTTGCGCCCACCCTTGGGCGGCACGTTGCAAACCGTGCCTTCCAAAATTTTGAGCAACGCCTGCTGCACGCCCTCGCCCGACACGTCTCGGGTGATGGACGGGTTCTCACCCTTGCGCGCGATCTTGTCGATCTCGTCGATGTAGACGATTCCGCGCTCGGCCTTCTCGATGTCGTGCTCGGCGTTCTGCAGCAGGTTGACGATGATGTTTTCAACATCCTCGCCCACGTAGCCGGCTTCGGTCAGGTTGGTGGCGTCGGCAATGGCAAAGGGAACATTGAGAATCTTGGCCAGGGTCTGGGCCAGCAGGGTCTTGCCTGAGCCGGTGGGGCCGAGAAGCAGAATATTGGACTTTCCCAGTTCGCATTCGTCGGGGCCCACCTTGGCGTCGATGCGGCGGTAGTGGTTGTGGATGGCGACCGAAAGGATCTTCTTGGCGCGCTCCTGCCCGATCACGTACTCGTCGAGCACGTTCTTGATGTCGGCCGGTTTGGGCACGCTGGCCAGGCCGAAGCCCTCGGTGTCCTTCTCGATTTCCTCGGCGATGATGTCGTTGCACAGCCCGATGCACTCGTCGCAGATGTACACCGTGGGGCCGGCGATGAGCTTCCTCACCTCCTTCTGGCTCTTGCCGCAGAAGGAGCAGGAAAGACTTCCCGAATCATCACGCTTGCCGGGTGGCACAGGAGAACGTTAGCACCACGCCTGCCCTGCCGCCACATCGGGCGCCGCGCGATAGCCGCAGGATGCCGTAGCCGGGCTGTGCCGATTCAGTCGGCGACGATCTCGTTGAGCCCCTCGATCACGCGCGCCATCTCCTCTTGCGAAGCGCGAGCCAGCCTCTTGCCGATTCTCTCCACCGAGAGTGTTCGCACCTGGCTGATCTTGATCCACGAGCGCTTGGCGAGACCAGGGGCCTTGCTCTCCCAGGTCAGCGGGAAACCGGCGCGAGGCTCTTGGCTGGTCATGGCCATAGCGATCACCGTGCCGGATCGCTGGTTGAACACATCGTGGCTCACGATCAACACCGGGCGCGTGCCGGCCTGCTCATGACCACGGACGGGGTTCAGTTCCGCCCATCGAATGTCGCCCCTCAGTATTTGGGCCATGTCGCTGCATCCATGGCGAGACCTTCATCGGCCTCGGCCTGTTCCTGTCGCGGATCGAGCTTGGCCGCCTCCCGCGCCAGCCGGGTGTGTTTGAGTCGGTCGATCTTGTCCGCCAGCGCTGCCTCGACGGCCTGGCTCCTGTTGGGAAACCGATCCGCAGCAATCAGGGTATCCAGATCCTCAAGAATCCGGGAGTCGATGGTCACGGCCACTTTCGCCTTTGCCATAGTATGACAGATTATCATACCTTGGCTCGGATGCAAGAATGGTCCCGCCCACGCAACCCGCTCGCCGCCTCCGCGACTACTTTTCTTTCGGCAGGTTCTTGTGTTCGATCACTTCATCCACCAGCCCATACTCTTTGGCCTCGGCCGGGCTCATGAAGTAGTCGCGCTCGGTGTCGTGCTTGATGCGTTCCATGGGCTGGCCGGTGTGCTTGACCAGCAGCTCGTTCAGGTTGTCGCGCGTGCGCAGGATCTCGCGCGCGTGGATGTCCACGTCCGTGGCCTGACCCGAGAACCCGCCCAGGGGCTGGTGGATCAAGATGCGCGAGTGTGGCAGGGCGTAGCGCTTGCCCTTGGCTCCGCCGGCCAGGAGGAACGCGCCCATCGAAGCGGCTTGGCCCATACAGAAGGTGGCCACGTCGGGTCGCACGTATTGCATGGTGTCGTAGATGGCCATGCCCGCAGTCACCATGCCCCCTGGCGAGTTGATGTAGAGCATGACGTCCTTGTCCGGGTCTTCGCTTTCCAGGAAGAGCAACTGGGCGATCACGATGTTGGCGATCTGATCGTCGACGGCGCTGCCCAGAAAGATGATGCGGTCCTTGAGCAGGCGCGAAAAAATGTCCCAGCCGCGCTCGCCACGGTGGGTTTGCTCGATGACCGTGGGAATGATGAAGTTGGCAGTCACGGGCGGCATCGACGACATCGGATTTCGTGGGTCCTGCATGGACATTACTTTCCGGGCGGCTAACCGCCCTTTTTCCGGGACTCGGCGACCGCTTCCTCGGGGGTGAGGACCAGCCGCTGCCCGCCGCCTTGATCCGGCGTGATGATCAAGCTATCCGGATCTTCGTCGACAATCTTAGCCTGGCCGAGGAGCATATCAAGCGCCTTCTCCTCCAGCAGTTGCACGCGTACGGCCTCGATGCGGCCGGAATTCTCCAGCTCAGCTCGCAGCTTGTTCACGCTCTCGCCGCGCGCATTGGCCAGCTCGACCAGGCGCTTCTGCACGTCGCCGGCGTCGACCTGCACGCCTTCGCGCTCGGCAATGGCACGCAGAAGCACGCTGGCCCGCGCCGACTCCTCGGCTTCGGCGAGCACCTCTTTCTTCATGGCCTCGTGGTTGTAGCCACCCTCGGCCTCGACGTCGATGCCCGCCATCATGAGCTGGGCCTTGACCCGGGAGACGATGGTCTCGGCGTGCCGGTCAATCAGCGAAGGCGCGATGGGAAATTCGTTGCGCTTGACGACCTCTTTGACCAGGGCGGAGGCCATCTCGCGCCGGATGCGCTGCTTTTCGGCCTCTTCCAGCTTGGTGCGCACCTTGGCTTTCAATTCGTCGAGCGTGCTGGCTTCGCCGGTGTCCTTGGCCAATTCGTCGTCGAGCGCCGGCACCTTGCGGCTGCGCGCTTCCTTGATGGTCACGCGCAGGCTGATCTCTTTGCCCGCCAGGCTCTTGATGGCGCTGTCGTCACCCAGTCGGTAGCGCAGCTCCAAGCCCGCGGCACTGATGGGAACGCCGCGCAGACGCGAAGCCAGGCCCGGCAGGCCGCCGGCGTTCTCGTCGGTCAGGTCGACCACGACGGTCTTGGTCTTGATCTTGAGCTCGCCCACCTTGCCGTGAACCTCGACCCGCAAAAGATCGTCGTCCGCGGTCAACTCGCGCCCCTCGACCGGAAGGAATGCCGTGTGCTGCCGCCGGTAGCCTTCTAGCGCCTGCGCCACCTGCTCGTCGGTCACCTTGGACGGCCGGCGCGACACGCGAATCCCGGAATAATCCTTGGGTGTCACCTGTGCGCGCACCTCGATGCGCGCTGAGAAGCGCAACGGCTCGTTGTGTTTCAATTCCAGTTTGTCGACGGTGGGCGGGGCCACCGGCTCGATCTGCTTCTCGTCGATGGCTTGCCGGATGGACAGCTCCACCAGCTCGCCGGCCACATCGCGCTCGACCTGGTTGTGGTACAGGCGCTCGACAACTTGGCGCGGAACCTTGCCAGGACGGAACCCCTTGAGCTTTGCCTCGCGCCGCAGCTTCTCGTACGCCGTGTGCAGGCGCGGCGCCACATCCGCCCAGGGGATCTCAAAGTCAACGCGTTTCTCAACCGGGGAAATGTCTTCGATGGTTATTTGCATTACAGGCGCCCAAGGATGGGGAGAGAGGAACGGCGCAGTCAACCCAAAAGCGGCAATGGGCGTCACGCGTCAACACACATCGACTTGTTGCTTGCTTTGGACAGGCTATCTTTGCCACCATACGGCCCTTCCGATGGCAGCAGGAAAATTCACGCTTGCAGACAGGCTTGGCGCCAAATCGGTGCCTTGCCGGGTTTCCGGTTGCAGCCGGACATGGATCCAACTCTCGAACAAGGCCTTCGGCCTTGGTGGAAGCGTGGCGCCCCCTGCCGGCGACGCGACCGAAGGCATGTGCGATCCATGCCGAGACAAATTCCGCACTCTGCAAGATGCCCCACGCCCCTGCGACCGCAAGGGGTGCACGGGCACGTGGACTTGGCCGCTGATGGATCAGCTGGAGGCGTTTGCCGCGCACCGGCCGGCGCCCAAGCACTTGTGCGCCGATTGCCAGGGTCTGCTCGATAGTTTGCAGGATCAGCAGATCCCCTGCGCCGTGCCCGGCTGCACGCGCACGGCCACTCTCACCCGTGAACAGCAACTGGTGTCGCAGGGCCAGGCTCCGACCGAATCGGCGGCGGCGCCCGACGGCGTGAGTTTCACGGGCATGCTGTGCGAGCCCTGCACCCAGGTGGCGCGCAAGATCAAGGACCGGGCCGTCAGCTGCGGCATCATCGGGTGCTCGCGCAAGTGGACCTGGAAAGCGGACGACCAGATCCAGGCCTTTGCCGCTGGCAAGCCCAATGAGCCGCCCCGGCGCATGTGCGCCGAGTGCCGCGCCGAATTCGGCAAGCTGGGGGACCGCGAAATCCGCTGCCGCACCTCGGGCTGCAAGGCCACATGGACCTGGCCGCGCAGCGATCAACTCGATGCTTGCGTGGCTGACAAGCCAGCGCCCAAGGCGCCGTCGCGCATGTGCCAGCGTTGCTTCGATCTGTGGAGCAGCCTCAAGGACGTGGAGCGGCCGTGCCGACGCGCGGGTTGCAAGGGCACCTGGAGCGACAAGCGGGGCGCGCAGCTGGCCCGCCTGGTGCGCGGCAAGAGCGCGGAACCTTATCCGCGCTACTGTGGCGAGTGCGAGAAAGAGCTGGGCGATCTCGACGATCGAGAGATCCCCTGCCGTACCGACGGCTGCCCAGGGACCTTCACCTGGAGCAAGGAACAGCAGCTCGCGGCTGGTGTGCGGCCGAAGTTCAAGGAGCCCTTGCCGGGTGAGGCTCCGGCTGAGGTTGTCGCGGCTGTTCCAGCCGTGGCCAGCGACAGCGTGCCCCCCCCCAACGCGAATGTGACGGTTGCCCCCGTGGCCACGGCCGAAGCAAGCGAGACTGCGGCCGCGGACGAGATCGCCCAGACGCCCGCGGCCGCGACACCTGCGGCGCCTGGCAAGCCGGGCAAGGGCAAGAAGAACCGCCGTCGACGCGAGCCGCAGCCGCCCGAGCGACGCTGCTCGGCCTGCGCCGAGTTCCTGTCCGGCCGCAAAACACAAGAGATCCCCTGCATCCAGTGCGGTACACCCATTTACTGGCCACCCGAAAGCCAGTTGCAAACCCACCTGGGCAACTGGGCGGCGCCCGCGCTTTGTGGGGCGTGCAAGCTGGCCCAGGTCACGGCCGCGCGCGAGGCCGCGCGCGAGGCCCTGCGCCACCCGCAGTTGCCCCCGCGTCCCGAGACCGAAGCGCCCGCGCCTGCGACACCCGAAGGTGGCAGCAGCGGCGGATAGCCAGAGTCTGTCGAGAAATTGCGGGCCGCCCGCAGGGCCGGGTCGCGGGTCGCGGGCCGCGTGGGCGAGGGCGTGAGCGAGTTCGTGTGAGGCATGCGGAAGGACGGATCGCGTGCCACGTGCCGCTCGCGCACACGCGAGTCGCCCACGCTGGCCGCGCCACGCTGGTCGCTCACGCTACCGCGACCGCTCACGCTAGCCGGCCTGCCCTGGCCGGCGATAAGCCGGAGCTAACTTCCGGGTTCGCTTGCTAGACGGCGAGCCAGGGGCACGTCGGCGGGCGTGAACGCCAGGTTTGGAAGTTCGGCACGCGCGACCCAGGCCACGGCTGCCACCTGCCGTGCCGCAGGCACTCCCGTGCGAATCGTGGCTCGATACACGGGCATAATCAGATCGAATGTTTCGTAGGCGAAGAACACCACATCCACGACCGCGCCGACCTCGATCGAACACGCCAGCTCCTCCTCGATTTCGCGCACCAGGGCCTGGCTGGGTGACTCGCCCGGCTCGACCTTGCCACCCGGGAATTCCCAGGCCAGCGGTTGTGCTTGATCGGCCCGTCGCTGCGTCACCAACACACGCCCCTCTTGCTCGATGAGAGCAGCCACCACGAGCAACTGTCTTCTTGTGAATGGTTTCATGTTTGTCACTACTCTTCGCTGGCCGGCTCATCTGCGGCGACCTTACGCCGCCGCAAACCCAGTACGTAGATTGCGCCCAGCACGGCCAGGCACAAGGCACCCAGCACGACGTAACGGTGGACCATGGTGCCGACGCTCCAGCCGTACTCGCTCACCAGCCGGCTGGGATCACTGGGGCCCGAGCCCTCGTTCTCGCCAAACGGAATGGTGTCGAAGTTCTTGCGCGCATCCCACCAAGTGGCGTAGGCGTCGCAAAAGGCGGCGGAGCCGATGACCAGAAAACCCCAGCGCAACCAGCCCCGGGCGAGAACATGGCCGCGCCGCACGTAGAGCGTGCCCATGAGCAGGGTGCCCAGCACCATGCACCCGGCGTCGCCACCGAAGATCATCCATTCGTGTGCGCGGCGCAGGCTGATCGCCAGCGTGCCGAACCCCTGCAGCACGAGCAGAGTTCCGCAAAGCACGGCGGCCGTGCGATGCTTGCTGCGCCAGGCTCGCACGGCACAGAAGGCGAAAACCGCGGTCAGGCACAAAGCAAAGATCCAGCTCCGTTCTTGCGCCACGGGCGTGAACCACGGACCAGGAAACGCGGGAAGGCCACACAACCAAGCCGTGACTGCGTGGCCGCTCTCGTGGATCCACATGCTGAAAAAGATGCGCATGAGTGCGTGGGGCATGCTGGTGTGGGCCACGCCCCAGGCCACGGCAATGGCCAAGGGAAGCGCCAGCACGCGCATGCGCAGTTCCATGGCTGCCTCTTCTGCGGGCAGGGTCCACTGGGCGGTCCCTGGCGCAGGACGCGGGGGAGCCCGTCCAGAGTCACGCATCCCTACTCGACCCGCTGATTGATCCGCGACCAACGGACGCCCTCGGGGCCTGACGACCACCACACGAATCGTGCCTTGCTCTCGACCAGGGCGACTAGTATGGCAGCAACCCGCCGTGGCTTGCGCGAGGTTCGCAGGTCCAGCTGGGTCTCGCCCTGATCCGACATCTGAATCGCAGCGTACCATCTGGAATGGGCTGTCAGAAGCGCGAACTGCATTCCACGCTGAACACACGAAAAAGGCCCCTCCCCTTTTCAGGAGAGCGGCCTTCTCCGCGGGTGACCGCGGGTCGTCCCTACGGGAACGCGCGTCTACGCGCCGAAGATCTCTTTGCCGTGTCCGGCCGAGCCGAGCACGTTGCGGTTTTTCTCGGCGATGAGCAGCTTGAGCTCGTCACGCGCCGGTCCCAAGTACTTGCGCGGATCGAACTCCTTGGGGTTCTCCCACAGCGCCTTGCGAATCAACGCCGTCATGGCCAGGCGGCCGTCGGAGTCGATGTTGATCTTGCACACGGCGGAAGCAGCGGCGCGACGCAGCTGCTCCTCGGGGATTCCCACGGCGTCGTCCAGCTTGCCGCCGTACTTATTGATCATCTCGACGTACTTGAGCACGACCGACGAAGCGCCGTGCAGAACGATGGGGAAGCCGGGGATGCGCTTCTCAATTTCGTCCAAAATGTCGAAACGCAGCGGAGGCGGCTCAAGGATGCCCTTGGCGTTGCGCGTGCACTGCGCGGGCTTGAACTTGTACGCGCCGTGCGACGTGCCGATGGAGATGGCCAGCGAATCCACCCCGGTGGCCTTGACGAACTTCTCCACGTCGTCGGGCTGGGTGTAGATGGACTTGGCCGCCACCACATCGTCCTCGATGCCGGCCAGAACGCCCAGCTCGCCCTCGACGGTGACGTCGTGCTGGTGGGCGTATTCCACCACCTTGCGCGTCTCCTCGATGTTCTTCTCGAACGGGTGGTGGGAAGCGTCGATCATCACCGACGAGAAACCGGTGTCGATGCACGACTTGCACAGCTCGACGGTGTCGCCGTGATCGAGGTGCAGGGCGAAGTTCAGCTTGCTGCCCATGCTGCGGATCATGGCCACCGCACCCTGGGCCAGGAAGCGCAGCAACACCTGATTGGCGTACTTGCGCGCGCCCGAGCTGACCTGGAGGATGAAGGGCGAATCCGACTCCACGCAGCCCGTGACGATGGCCTGCATCTGCTCCATGTTGTTGAAGTTGTAGGCCGGAATGGCGAACTTGCCCGCCATCGCCGCCTTGAACATCGCGCGTGTATTGACGATGCCCAGTTCTTTGTACGAAACGCGTGACTCTGCCATTGGGTTCTCCTTGTGTTGTGCTATTCGCCCTTGATCTTGTGCACGGCCGGGGCCGCGATGCGCCCCATCTCGGGCAGCGCGCCTACCAGCGGCCAGGCGTAGACCTTGAACGCCTCGGTGACGTCGTTGCCGGCCGGGTTGATGTACTCGTCGGCCATGTGCTTGGTCTTGGCCGCCACGTCGGTCAGCTTCAGCAAATCATACTCGACGGCGTAGTCGCCCACACGCCGGATGGCCACTGAGCCGTCGACATTGTGCCAGGCCGCGAACTGCACCGCCTTCTCGCCCACCTCACGCGCCTCGCTGGCGTCGGTGGTGCTGACACAGCCGAGGAAGGAACGCTGCAAGTAGCCGAGCGTGTCGGCGCGCACGCGCTTGATCTTGGTTTTGGCCTTGATGAGGTCGGCCAGAAGATCCCCGAGAGCGCCCGTGCCCGACAGCTGCACGTTGCCGTGCGCGTCCTTTTCCACTGACGGCTTCAGCGTGGTCATGACCGGCTGGCCATCGGCCCCCGAGATTCCCTCGGACACCGCGATGATGCAGCGACCGTGCTTGTCGTAGACCGACTGCACGTCCTGGATGAAGCGCTCGGGGTTGAACGCCCGCTCGGGCAGGTAGATGAGGTGCGGACCGTCGTCGGGATACTTGCGTGCAAACACCGAGGCTGCGGTGAGAAAGCCCGCGTGCCGGCCCATGACCACCGCGATGTACACGCCCGGCAGGGCGCGGTTGTCCTGGTTCGCGCCGGCGAAAGCCTGCGCCACGAACTTTCCTGCCGACCCGAAGCCGGGGCAGTGATCGGTGCCCACCAGATCGTTGTCGATGGTCTTGGGCACATGGACGGTGCGCAGCTCGTAGTTGGCGGCCTTGGCCTGCTCGTTGACGATGCGGCAGGTGTCCGACGAATCGTTGCCACCGATGTAGAAGAAGTACCGGATCTCATGCGCCAGCATGATCTTGAACATCTTGCGGCAGTATTCCTCGTCGGGCTTATCGCGGGTGGAGCCGAGCGCCGAGGCCGGGGTGCACGCCACTTCTTCTAGGTTGTGCGTGGTGGCCTGGGTGAGGTCGATGAAGTCCTCGTTCAGGATTCCGCGCACGCCGTGGCGAGCGCCGTAGACCTTGGTGATCTCAGGAAACTTGCGCGCCTCGAGAACCACACCCACGAGACTTTGATTGATGACGGCGGTGGGACCACCTCCCTGGGCGACCAGGGCTTTTCCGGACAGTTTCGCCATTGGGGATACTCCAGCTAGGGGGACTTGTTTCAGGAACCTATGCGACGGCGAATGGTATGGAGATACGAGCCGCCGCGCAAGTGCCGACGCGTCCTAACGCGCGCCACGCCGTTCGGCCAGCACCCGCTCGGCAACCTCCGCGAAACCTGCCGCCGCTTCACCCTGGGTGATGTAGGCAGGGCGATGCGCGCCCAGCTCGTCGAGAAAACGCACGATGTTGTGCACGCCCACGCTGGTCTTGGGAAGACGCGCGAACAACGGCCGATCGTTGCTGCTGTCGCCGACAAAGAGAACGCGCGCGTCCCCGAGCGCGCCAGGCACGATGGGCTCGATCGCGGCCAGCAGCCCATCCGCCTTGTCCCAGCCCGAGGGACGCACGTGAATGTGGATCGAGCTGGCCATCACCTCGAAGCCGGCATCGACCAACTTCTGGCAGCCGCGCAGGGCTTCCGCGTCGAAGCCGGCGGGCCGCACGAAGGTGCGCTCGAACAAACGGAAGGCATCGTCCTCGGTGCGCGTGAGGTTCAGGACGCGCGCCACGCGTTGGGCGTTGTCGTAAAGCGCGCGTCCGAAGGTCGCATCGCGCGGCGGCCCCAGGTCGCGCTGCCGGCCAGTGCCATCGAAGGACACCAGACCGTTCTCGCCGACGACCAGGCGCACCCCCGGCAGGTAGCCGGCCAAGGCCTGCGCCCAGCCTGCGCAACGCCCGGTGACCAGTGCCACCACCAGCCCCGCGGCCTCCAGCTCCTCGAACAACTCAAGCGTGCGCGCGGGCAGCTTGCCTCGCAATGTAATGGTGTCGTCGATGTCCGCAGCCAACACGCGCAATCCGGCAAGGGTCGACCCCGGCATGGCCGCAAAGGGCTGCAACTTGGTGGCTTCCTTGTCTGGCGGCATGGCCCGATGGTCAGCGATAGCCGACAGTGCGCGCTAGCGGGGACCTACAGCTCGAAACCGTAGGCCTTCTTGTCGCCCTTGCCCTTCTTCTTCTTGTTGTCGGCGGTCTGCTTCTTGGCTTTCTTCTTCCGAGCGCGACAACTTGAGTCGGCGGAACGAAAGGAATCGGCAGAAGCAGCGCTCGAGAGCGCGGGCACACCCATGAACATGAATCCGGCGGCGAGAGAAACTGCAAGAACTCTCATGATTGATCACTTCACTGTAGCGGATCTTTCGCGCCTTTCTATATCGTTCTTCACTGCCCGGGCGTCGCCCCCATCTGACCCATGAAGGCGCTGACCACCCGGGCCACGTTCTGCAAGGTACCAAAAGGCACCTGAAACTCGACGGCCAGCAGGGGTCCGCCCCGACTCGACAGGGACACCGGCGTGTGCAGATCGGCCAGGCCGGGTATCGCCGCCATCATCCCTCCCAGCTGCTGGCCGGTTAGCTCTTTGCCGTTGGCGGCCACCTTGCCCAGGACCGACATCACGTCGACCAGGCCCACGCCGTTGGCCGAGGCTGTGTCGAGCAGGGTCCGTGCCACGATGGGCGCTGCGGTCTTCATCGGGGCCTGTTCCTTGCCGTAGCGGTCGAGCAGCTCGCGCGGTTTCGCGCCCACGGCGAGAATCACGCGGCCGTTCTTGACGGTCAGTGCGCTGCGCGCCACGTCGCCGCCCATGATCGATTTCATGACCGCCATGATTTGCGGATCTCTTGCTTCAATGGCCTTTTCGATTTCCACGACCTTGCCCGTGCGCTTCACTTTGAGCGGCTTGGGTTTGTGACCATCGACCTCGGCATCCCATGCGTTGGAGGACTGGAGAAACGCCAGGTAGCGGTCCAGGGCGCGGCCCGCATCCATACCCGGACGGATCGTCAGGCTGCACATGGAAACCACGGGCACGACCCCGACGTCCACGGCGCAAGAACCGCCGTTAAGCGATTCACCCAACAGCGTCCCAAGATCCTTGCTGGCTGCACGGCCTGCGGGGCCCGAAGCCTCCATGACCTGAATCCAGTCCGGCAACCAAGGCGCCACGTCGCCCCAGGCAACGGCCATGGTCGCGTCGCTGCGCACCGGAAGGGCCAAATCGAAAAGATAGGGCGAGACGTGCCCAGCCTTGGTCGCAAGCTGCGAGCCGGACGTGGGCTGGACTTCGGCGCGAACAACAACACCGCGCCCGGCCCCGATTTCGAGACTGACGCGGGCCACGGCAATCTCACTCAATGGCCGAATCAAGGCCTTGAGAAGCGCCTCAGTCATCTTCTTCGATGCCGGCGTCAGTGGTTTGCCCGTCTTCGATGCGTCCTTTTCCATTTCCGCCACGGCCATGCCCAGCACGCCAGCCAACAATACATCCAGCGGCTGACCCGTGCTGCGGGCCATCACCGACGGGGACAGGGTGAAGAGGGCCTGGCCTGACATGGGCGTGGTCTGGGCCGTAATGGCCAGGGACCCCGCGGCCAGCAGAGTTTCGCGCGAGCCGGAAATCAGCAACTGGCGATCCTTGACTGCGCCCCAGACCAAATCTCCTGAGGGCAAATGTCGTTCAAAGGTGCCGTCACTCTGCGCGCCGCCGGTCCCGGCTGTCTGCAGGACTTCCCGTGCAAAGGCTTGGTCCTTGAACGCAACGGCGGCACACCAACCGGCCGGCACACCACTGCCCCGCGCCAGCCAAATCACGGCCATTGGGCGGGTCACATCCAGCCGGTCGAGGGTCTCGCGCGCCAGCTTGATTCCGCCGGGACCGCCAGCGCTGGTCAATGTGGGAAGCAGTGACTGTCCCAGGGAAATGGGCAATTCCAGGCTCTTGGAAAGGGCATCCAGGTCAGAAACCAGCTTCAATGGCGAAGCGATGAGCAGACTCATGCCCCAGGACCCGGCCGCGGCAGCCGCCGGTTTGAGCACCGGCTCGGCCACAGCAGCCGCCTGCGAAGATTGTGGGCTCGCCGGGGCGGCTATCTGTGCGTTGGCCGGAGTCGCCATTGGCGCCGCCGGGGCCGCCGTCTTGCAACCGGCCAGCACGAAGCAAATTCCAAGAAAATACGCAGCAACTGATTTGATGTTTGCCATGACCACGCCGCGAGACTACGCCCATTTTTCTTGTGCATCTACTGATCTAGTTGCTCAACCGCCACACTTCCCTTACGATTACGCGGCTAAGAACCCACAGGAGAACCAATGCCCAACACCGACCCGAACATCACAGCGCAGATCGAAACCTTTGCCCGCCAGCTCGTGGCCGCAGTTGAAGCCGCCACCGCTCAGCGAATCCAGGCTGCCCTTGCCGGGGCGTTTGGAATTCCGCAGAAGCGCGGACCTGGCCGGCCACCCAAGCAGCTGGCAGCCGCAGCGCCTCTGGCCCTTGCGTCTGCGCGCAAGAAGCAGCTCTGCCCGGTACCCGGCTGCAACAACCTGGCCGCACCAGTCTTCGGAATGGTCTGCAAGGATCACAAGAACGTGGCCAAGTCCAAGATCAAGAAGTACCGAGAGGAACGACGCGCGACCGCGCAGTCGGCCGGTGCCACAGTGGCGGCGCCCAGGAAGACCAAGAAGGTCACTCCCAAGGTCAAGCGCGCGCGCAAGCTTCAGGGCCAATACCTGGGATTGCTCAAGTCGTTCGCGGGCGCTGACCGGGCCAAGGTGAAGCAGACCGCAGCCGAAAAGGGCGTGGCCGAGGCCGTAAAGCTCGCGCGCTCCCTCAAGTCCGCAAAGTAGTCAGCTCGCGGCCAACTCCGCCGGGGCCGCAGTATGATTGTTGAAGGGAGGGCCGCTGCCCTCCCCTCGTCCGCGAAGTAAGTTCGCGGACTTCACCCCACTTGCGGCCGAGCCCTTGGCTCGGCTGCTGAAGACCGGTCCAATTTTATGGACAGGTCTATCGTGTCCGGCGCGCGCGAGCACGCCGAACCGAAGGCGGACCAGCCGCTTCAATGGGTGAGTTCCACGCCAGCGCGTGCGGCACGCTTGCGCAGGCTGTGCCAGCCATCGAGCATCGAGTCGCGGATTTCTGGCCCTGACTTGGGCGTCAGTAGCAGTGCAACAGTTGCGCCCACTGCCAGCCCAATTCCCACCAATCCGCTTCCGGCCAGCCAAGCGCGCAGCGGGTTCCTGGTCTTCAGGCCGACCATGCCAAGCACATTCTCCTTTGACATGTTCTTGATGCTTTGCAGCCTCATGACTCTACCCTCCATCTCAGGTTCAAAGACGTCCCTCTCCTGTCATTGTGGATCCAATCCCGACAAACGCCCGCGCTACTGGACCCAGTCGGAATCCACCTTGACGGCCAGCCCGTTCTTCGTTACCGGATCGGAATGTTCCTAGCGAACGTCGAGTCGGTAGTCGAAGCGCAGGCCCGCGGAACGGGGGAAAGTCGCCGCGCGCACGGCCTTCTCAATGCACGCAGCGAGCGGCGTGTTTGCCACACTCCCGCCCACGCTCACCTGGGTGACATGTCCTTCCTTGCCCACTACCAGATTCAGCTCGGCGATACCTTTTTGCCCGAGCTGCTTGGCGCAGTCCTTGCCGCGCGTCTTGACCCCGGCCATGACCCCCGAAATATCGGCCTGCGACAGTTGCGGCAACGGCGCCGGGGCGTCTTGCTTTGGCGGCGCCTCGGGCTTGCCCTTCTGCACGTCCTTCAACAGGGCGTCCAGGCTCTTGCTGTCGCGTGGCTTGTCCTTGCCCTTATTGTCCGTGACGACGTCCGCCATCAGGTTGTCGAGCGAATCGTGCGACGAGGAAGCCGCGGGTTTGGCCGCCGGCTCGCTTTTCGCCGGTCGCGCGGGCTCGTCGAAAGACGGGCTGGCCTTGCGGCCTGAGGCAGCCGCCTTGGAAACGCTCGGAGCGCCGTCGGCGAAAGGATCCTCGAATCCGACGGCCGCCGGGGCCGGCGTTTCTGTGTTTGGGGCTTTCACCGAGGACGTGGCCCGGTGGGACGCACCCCTTGCTTCGCCCTTACTATGAGCTGAACGCACCGCCGGCGCTGCCGTCTCAGCGGGCTGCGTGTGTGCCGCCGCCGCGTTCTCGCCGCGCCCAGCGGGCTGCGCCACTGTTCCTGCCGGCGGCTCGGGCTCGGCTGGTTTTTCCGCCTGCGCTGCCACTGGTTCTACGATCGCCGGGGCTGGCTCGGCCCGTGCGGCGACCACCGGCGCCTGCTCAACAACAGGCGCGGACAGCGGTTCGATCGAGGGTCCCGCTGGCTTGAACTTCTGCACGAATTGCGGAGGCGCCATCCCGAGCATGGAAGACGCGCGTTCAACCAACAGGAACGCCTGCTCCGTCAGAATGGGACCAGCCGCCACACCGCCCGCGAACACCAACAGCGTCCACACCAGCAGCCATCCCCACCGCCGCTTGCGCGGAAGATCGGGCACCGTCAGCGGTCCCATGAACACGGGACTTTGAGGGGTTGCCGGGGCTTGCCCAGAATCAGGCCAACGCGTGCTTGGGGGCATGGCCGGCATTCTAGCCCCAAAATCAGGCTCGCGGTTCGGCTAAACCTTGTCCCGACAGGCGGGACGTGGTGCCTCCTCGCACCATTTGAAGGATGGTGGTCGCGCTGGCGCTGGCGATCACCGATTCCAGCGCGACGCCACCAATCGATCCCCTGAGGATCGCAGTGCCGGCGGGGCGCGGGTGACAACGACCTCGTAGACCTTGGAGGGCGCGGGAGACTTCGGGTTGCTCCAAAAGCCGCACTTGGTCCGGCCCGGCGCCAGACCCACCAGGCGCAAATGATCGCCGCCGTCCTCGACGCGCACAAGCGCTGTGTCGTCGCATACCAGTCCCACGATGATGAAGCCAATGTGCAGCTGAAAGGCCTCGCCGACCTTGATGCGAATCTGCGGCAGGGGCTCGCCTTGCGCCCGCGCCGGCAACAAGGGGGACATGAAGCCTGCAAGGAAAGCCATGGAAAACCACCAGCGCATGGCCTTCATGATAGCAGAGGGTTGCGCGAATCCCGCCCCTACGCCGGCGGATTGGTCGTCGCGGCGTCGTCGAGAAAAAGGCTCTGGATTCCGCCGAGCAGAGACAGCACCTCGTCGGCCACGCTGGCGAGCGCGCCCGCGGGCAGGCCGACGCACTCGCGGATGTCGGGGCTGACGCGGGACAGGCGCTGTTCGCCGTTCGTTCCGAGGTCCAGCGTCTGAACCAAGAGATCCGCCAGGTGAACGACCGCGGTGGCCGGCGTGTGGCCTCGCGCTGTCGAGGAGTGATGCTTGGCCGCGGCTTCGCGCAGGAAGGGCGGCAGGGACCAGGACGTCATGAGGGCGGCTCCGACCGCGGCGTGGTCGCAGCCAAACACTGTGCGCTCGGTTTCATCGAGCGCCTTGTCGCTGTCGCGATGCCGCTCGAGCGCAAGCTGAGACCGCTCGGGAAGCATCTGGTACATGGCCAGGCTGCCGATGTCGTGCAGCAGCCCGGCCACGAAAAAGCGTTCGAGATTGGTGTCGCGGCGCTGGCGCGCGATGGCGCGCGCGGCGATACTGCAAGCAAGACTGTGCCGCCAGAAGGACGTCATGCCCACGAGATGCGCGTCGATGCCCTTGAACTGAGTCAGGACCACGGTGGCCAACACCAGGTCTTGCAGCTGGCGCGTGCCGATGATGCGAACGGCGTCCTCGATGTTCTCCACGCGGCGGGAGAAACCGTAGAAAGCACTGTTGGCGATGCGGAGCAGGCGAGCGCACAGGGCCTGGTCGTAGCTCAGAATGGCGCCGATGCGCGCCGTGGAACTGGCGGGATGATTGATCGCCTTGTCGACCTGAACGTAGATGTTGGGCAGCGAGGCCAGGGTGCCCACGCGCGCGACGAGAGTTTCCGGGCTGATGGGGGGACCGAGTGGATTGTTCGCTGGAAGCGCTTTTCTGGCCGGTGCGGGAATGGGCGCGGGGTGGCCTTTCCCAGACCGGGGCGCCAGTCGCTTCGCGATATCGACCAGTTCGGTGTGCGCGGGATTCGCGGGTTGGCCGGGGCCGAAGAAGCGCAGAAATTCGGCGGACAGGGCGCTTTCAGGCGTTGGCGCCACCGTCGTCGGAGCCGCAACTTTTGACGGTTCCGGCGCATCCACCTGAATACTGGGCAAAGACATAACAGCTCTCTGGATCTGTTTTATCGGCAGGAGTGCAAAAACCTTCACCCGCGCACCGCGTCTCAGCAATCGCGGCCGTCCTTCCACCACCGACGAAAAGGCTTGGACCTGCTACCAGGCTGGCAGAGGATTGAGCAGGAAGAGGAGCTAGGGAGATGATCATGCCCGCCGCAGAATCCGCACCGCCAAGTCCGCAATTGCCGGCGCCAACGCAGACCGAAGTGGCGGCCTGGATGCTGGTGGGGCTCGGCCTGTTGGCCGTGCTGTGGCTACACCTTTTGCCTGCGCTTCTGGCCGGGCTGTTGGTGTACGAACTGGTTCACCTCACAGCACCACTGTGGCAGCGGCATCTTTCCAACGAGCGGGCTCGGGTGGTGGCGGTGTCGGCCCTGGCCGTGTTGGTGGTCGGGCTGGTGACGGCCCTGGTGACTTGGCTGGTGGTGTACCTGCGGGGCGAGGGGCACCTGACCCGGCTGCTGGAGAAGATGGCGCAGATTATCAACCAGGCTCGCGCCACCCTGCCCGCGTCGGTGACGGAAAACCTGCCTGATGGCGCGGACGAACCGAGAAAAGCGGCGGTCCACTGGCTGGAATCGCACGCCCGCGGCCTGCAGACCGCGGGGGAGAACTTCAGCCGCGCGCTGGCGCACGTCCTCATCGGCCTGGTAGTAGGCGGGATCGTTTCCCTCACGGATGTGCGCCCCCACCACTTCAACCGCCCGCTGGCGCGCGCCCTGGCTGAACGAATTGCTCGCTTGGGCAATGCCTTCCGTCGCATTGTCTTCGCGCAAGTCCGCATCTCGGCGGTCAACACCACACTGACCGCGCTGTTCCTGCTGGTCGGCCTGCGCCTCTTCGGCGTGCGCCTGCCGCTGGTCAAGACCCTGATCGCCATCACATTCTTGGTCGGCCTGCTGCCCGTGGTGGGCAATCTGGTCTCGAACACCATCATCGTGATCGTCGGGCTCAATCACTCTCTCGGGGTCGCCCTGGCCTGCCTGGGATTTCTCATCGTCATCCACAAGCTCGAGTACTTCCTCAATGCACGCATCGTGGGCACGCAGATCAGCGCTCGGGCGTGGGAACTGCTCATTGCCATGCTGATCATGGAATCCGCCTTCGGACTGCCCGGCATCGTGGCCGCGCCCATCTACTACGCCTACCTCAAGGACGAACTCGCCGCACGGCAGCTGGTTTGACGGGAGTTGAAACCATTTGCAGCCGCTCCGTGACCCGCTACGCTTCTCTGAGGTTGTCTCTTTCATCCCAACAAGGCTTATCTGTCGTGGAATATCATCGCATCTTCCTGATTGGCTTTCTTGCACTCTCCCTCTCGCTGGCCTGCACCGGGGCCACGGTGCAGGCAACGCCCGGTGGCGGGGGCTCGCCAAGCGGTGGGGGTGGAAACGCCGGCGGCGGCATCGGCGGTGACACCGGCGCAGGAGGCCACATCACCATTATCAACAACATCGATGCTTCGCCGATGTTCAGTACTCCTGACACAGGCAGCCCGGAACCGCTTCCCGATCTCAAGGGCTATCAGTGTGACGATGCCGGTGTCTGCACTCTTTGCGCGCCGGTGCGCATCCTGTCGCTGGGGCAGCCGGCGAAGTATGGCGCGAACAGCGGCAGCACCGACAACACGGATGCCTTCCAGGCGTTCATGAACGGCAACACCAAGGGAACGGCAACCATGCAGATGCTGGAGACCTTCACCCACATCACGGACTTGGATCTCAGCAACTACGACGTCATCATCTTGCAAGCTCTTTACACCAACCCCTACGACACCACCAATGGACTGTGGACGTACAACGCTGCCGACGCCGCGGCGTTGTACGACTGGGTGAACAACAAGGGCGGCGCGATTATCGCGATGTCGGGCTATTTCAGCGATAGCACGGTCGAGATCGTGCCACTCAATCAGCTGCTTGCTTCCTTCGGCATCACCTACGATGGGGACAATACTTACACCAGCAACGACTGTCCCAACACGCCCAACTCGGGAACGCTCTGCTATTGCGCCTATGGCTCGATTCCGTTCAACAATTGGAACACTCAGCTTCCCGACATCACGAGGAATTTGGGGAAGGTTGGCGTCTTTATGGGTCGGTCGATCACATGTTCGGGTGCGGACTGCCAGATTGTCGCGACGAACAACGTCGATGCCGCGGCTCAGACCAAAATCGCCGGTGCAGCGAAAGTCGTTGGCAAAGGCCGGGTTTTCGCCTGGGGCGACGAGTGGGTGACCTACACCAGTCAATGGGGTTTGACGCCGGATCCGCAGTATGACGATGCCGTCAAGTACGCACAGTGCGTTGGTTACACCCCGATGACTTCCTACACCGTGCCGCAGTTCTGGTACAACGTCTTCAGGTGGGTGGCCCAGACCACGTGTCTCACCATCGTGGTACCGCCTACCGCCGGGCCCGTGCCGCAAATTATCGAACAGTAGTCCTTTTCAGGGCAGATCCCCGAATGAGCCGAAAGTGACCGGACCTGCTACTGCACAGGTTGGGCAGCGCGAAGGTGCAGTTTGAAGCCCCAGGCACAGGAGGAGTCACCATGGAACGATCCTTGAAATCACGGCGTCCGCGAATTTGGTCGCAGAGCGGGCTGGACCCGCGCGGGCTCGGTTCGGCTGTGCTTGTCGCACTCCTGGCTGGTTGCTCTATTTCGGGTTCACCCAGCTCTTCAGGTGGCAGCGGGGGGAATGCCAGCAGCGTCGCAGGCGGCAGCACCACCGGCGGACAGACGACAGCGGGCGGTACTACGAGTCTTGCCGGCGCAACAGCGCTGGGCGGCTCGACTGCGTCCGGCGGGGTCACCACAGAGGCCGGCGGCAGCACGGCGACCGGTAGTGGCGGGCTTGCCGCCGCTGGCACCACGGCCCAGGCAGGAAACACGAGCACAGGCGGTGTGGCGCCCACAGGTGGAAGTGCTTCGGGCGGCGTCGCCCCGACCGGCGGTACGACCAAAACGGGTGGAACCGTCAGCGCTGGGGGAAGCACCAGCCCAGGCGGAGCTACCGCCACCGGTGGAACCGCGGCCACGGGCGGCGATTCGGCGACCGGAGGCAGCACTCGAACCGGCGGCGCCACCAGCATGGGCGGCAACTCCGCCTCCGGAGGCAGCACTCGAACCGGCGGCGCCACCAGCATGGGCGGCAATTCGGCGACTGGCGGCAGCAGCGGCGGCGCGACCAGCACGGCAGGGACCACATCATCCCCTTGCGGCGCGACGAGTGCGACCTACGACACCAGCGCCATCGCCACCACCTGTCCAGCGGCCGTGCCTGGGGGGATCACCTCGGCCTTCTGTAACTGCGTCAATGAGGGGCAAGGTTACAAAACCGGCATCTTTTCCGTCGCCAACAACGTCTGGGGATCGAGCCCGGGCCCCGAGTGCGTGTGGGCCACCAACACAACCTTGTGGGGTTTTGCCAGCAATCAGCCCCAGACCGGCGGGGTCAAGTCTTATCCCAACATCGGGTATTCACCCAGGTTGCTCCTCAGCGGCATCAAAACCTACACCAGCAGCTTCGACATCACCGTGCCGGGCAACGTTGGGGCCTGGGAAGCCGCCTACGACATATGGCTTCGGACCCCCGGCGGCGGGAACACGCGCATCGAGATCATGATCTGGATGTACACATACAAGACGGGGCCGATCTCGTCCGTTGTAGCAACGACCAAGCCCACAATCGGCGGCTACACGTGGACTGTCCACTACGGCAGCAACGGGAGCAATGCCACGATTTCCTTCATCAACACCTCCCCGTCGGGCGGTAACGCCAACGTCACCTCGGGCACCGTGGACGTCAAGGCCATGCTGGACTGGCTCATCGCCAACAACAACACCCAATACGGGATATTCGACAACACTTGGACCCTCGATCAGGTGCAATGGGGCTGGGAAATCTCTTCGGACGGGGGATCGCCGCAGGAGTTCATAAACAACTGCTTCTCGGTCTCGTCGACCTAGCCGGGGCGTAAGTCGCCAGGACCGGGAATTCTGTCCATGCCCTGCGTGCCCGGAACCACGTTGCAGCGATTCTGCTTGTCGTGGCTGCGTCGGGTTTCGTGGCGGCCCTGACTTCCTTGCCAGCGCCAGCACGAGCCGACGACGAACAGACAGAACAGGCGCGCAAGCACTACCGGCTTGCCCGACGCCCCGCTGGATGCGCCCGCTCACGACCTGGCCCCGCAAGCGACCCCGGATGCGCCTGGCAGCTGCCGCGTAGACACCGACTGTCCCGCGCCAAGCCCGCTGTGCTTGGCCAACAAATGCGCGAAGTGCACCGGCGACAGCGACTGTGTCGCGCGCGCCGGCACCCCCGCCTGTGCCACGAACAGCGGCCTGTGCGTGGCCTGCACCGCGAACGGTTCCTGCACGGCCGATCCGTCGAAGGCCTTCTGCGTGAGCAACGCCTGTGTCGGCTGCAACGCCGCCGGCGCCAGCGGCTGCAGCACGCGAACCGACGGCAGGACCGCCTGTGCGACCAGCGGAAGCGTGGCCGGTCAATGTGTGGCGTGCGCACCGGGCGGTCTGCAGTGCAGCGCGACCGGCGTTCCCCAGCTCTGCTCGGCAAGCGGCGTCTGGCAAGACCAGACCTCGTGCGGAGCCCAATGATCGATCCAGGAAGGCCAGAGCCGTTCTCGATCACTCGGCGGCTGGGTCACACGAGCCGTGGAGCGCGTCCTCGAAGCGGATCGCAAACATCGTTCTTCCGGCCGCAGCAAGAGCATAGTACAAAATGGTCGTGGGCACGCTGCTCACGACCACTGCATGAACAAGCTACGCCTACTCATCCTGTTCGACACCGATGCGGAACCGCCGACGGGGCAGGACTACTCCCGCCAGATCGAATCCGCGGACGAGGCGGAGTTCGACGTGGCCCGTACGCTGCGGAGCCAGGGCCACGATGTGCGCCTGTTCGGCTTCCGCAACGATCTCGGCGCGCTGCTGGCGGGGCTGCGCGCCGAGCCGGTGGACGCGGTGTTCAACCTGTCCGAGCGTTTCCGCAACCAATCGGGCCTGGACTACGGCGTGGCCGCGCTGATTGAGATGCTGGATCTGCCCTACACCGGCGCCTCGGCCGAGGGGCTGATGTTGGCGCGCAACAAGGCCCTGACCAAGATGGTGCTGGCCTACCAGGGGCTGCGCATCCCGCACTTCTTCGTGTGCCTGCGCGGCCAGGCGGTACAGCGGCCCAGCGATTTGCGCTTCCCGCTTATCGTCAAGCCGCTGGACGAAGACGCCTCGGTCGGCATTGCCCAGCGGTCGGTGGTACACGACGATGCGTCGCTGACCGAGCGGGTGGCCTTCATCCATACCCGCCACAACACCGCAGCCATCGTCGAGGAATTCATCGCCGGGCGCGAGCTGTACGTGGGCGTGATCGGCAACGATCCGCCGCGTGCGCTACCACCCATCGAGATGGTATTCGGCCAGGACGCTACCGAGGAGAACCGCATCGCCACGTTCAAGGCCAAGTGGAGCCACAGGTACCGTGAGGCGCGTGGCATCGAGAACTGCATCGCCACGAACCTGTCGAACGAGCTGAGGGAACGCCTGGCCGACGTGGCGGTGCGCACCTACCAGGCCGCCGGCCTGCGCGACTACGGCCGCATCGATGTACGCCTGGCCCACGACGACGAGATCTATGTCGTCGAGGCCAACCCGAATCCTTACCTGGCCGACGGCGAGGATCTGGCGTGGGCCGCCGAGGAGGGCGGCGAGCCCTACCCTCAGCTGCTCGATAAGATCGCCGAGTGGGCGGTTTCGCGCGGGCGCAAGACGTAGGCTCGACGGCTGGCTCCGCGCTCGCCCGTTTACGAAAATGTTACTTGTCGCTTTTCCGTTTTGGGCATATGCGTATTTGCGGTGTCACGCTGAGGCCGTTGGAGCGGCGTGCGCTGATGTTGTTTCGCACTACGAATCCTGGGCCGAGAGAGACAACTGAACCAAGCAGCGCGAAGCTGGCGCTGGCGATAGTCGAAGGGAGGATTGGCATGCTCATCGATCTCAGCGAAGTTGGCGCCCATGTGGCACGGACAGCGGCTGGAAACCCCTCTGTCACATTCGGCCTCTATTTGCCGGGGATTGGCGCTGGCGCCGTGGTACCCGAGGTGCGGGTGATCCACGCCGACGATCAATTCGCACCCGGTGTCGTGCCCCAAAATTTCACCCTGCAACACGGCCAGGGGAAGGCCGGCCTCGATCTCTGGACTGCCACGGTCGATATGAGCAATCCCGCACTCAAGGTCGGGCATTTCGGGTCCCCGGGCACCTATCTCTACCGCTACCGGGTTCGCCGTCCCGATGGGCAAGTGCTCGTCGCCTGGATGACCGACCCTTTCGCGCGCGCAACGGGCACGGGCCAACTTGCGGCCTTCGACGTGCCGGCCGGCACGCCCGCCGACTTCCAGTGGCAAGACGCCGGCTTCACGGTGCCGCCGCTCGACGAGCTCATCGTCTATGAGTTGCAGGTCGGCGAGTACGCCGACACGTTCCTCGGTGTCATCCGACGACTCGATTACCTGCAGAGTCTGGGAGTGAACGCCCTTGAACTCATGCCCGTGACCAGCGTCAAACAGGACTTCGACTGGGGGTATGGTCCGCTGCACTTCTTTGCCCCGGAGGAGCGCTACGGTGGACCCGCGGCCCTGAAGGCCCTGGTCGACGCCTGCCACAAGCGCAAGATGGCGGTCATTCTCGACTCCGTCTATCAACACGTCGATTCGGCTTTTCCGTACCAGGCGCTGCAACCCATCTACGACTTCGTCCAGTTACCGAACCCGTTCATCGGTGCCTTTGTTCCATCACCCTACTACTACGGCCCGACCGTAGATTTCAATTTGCCGTTCAGTCAGGACTTCTTTCAGACTGTGAATGCCTACTGGCTCGACGAGTATCATGTTGACGGATTCCGATACGATTTCGTGCCGGGATACTACGACGGCCCCACCGGCAATGGCTACGCGCGCATCGTGTTCAACACCTACCAGAAGTCGCTGCAACTCGCTCGCTGCAAAGCTCCCGATGGCACCAGTCGCATTATCCAGGTGGCGGAGGATTTGGACGATCCCCAAGGTATTCTCCGCGACACCTATACCAATGCGACCTGGCAGGATCGCCTGCTCAACGCGGCCCAATCCGTCGCCCGGGGGGCCCCCAGCGCCGACACCATCGCCCGACTGTTGGACCTCGGGCTCGCGGGCTACACGGCCACAAAGACAATGAACGGCAAGCCCGTGCCCGTCGCTCCCTTTCAGTATTTCGATTCTCACGACCACTCGTGTTTCCTGACGAACTTCTTTGCCAATCCAGGAGGCACCGTCGATCGCGCAAAATGGTTCAAGCTGCGTCCCTACGCGGTGGCCCTGTTGACGGCGCAGGGGGTTCCCATGTTGTGGCAAGGTCAGGAACTGGCCGAGAACTACACCATTCCCGACAGCGGCGAGGCCCGCATCGATGTCGAGCGGGCCATGGACTGGGAGTTCTTCTACGACGATGAGGGCCAGGCCTTGGTCAAGCTCTACCGTCGGCTTGGCCTGCTTCGTCGTAGCGTCATTCCGGCGTTGCGAAGTCGCACTTCATACTACTACGATGCCGAATCGCGCCCGGCGGACGGAGTTGTCGCCTACCGGCGAGAGGCGGCCCCTCAAATCGCAGTGACCATCTTGAACTTCAGCGACTCGGTCCAGCAGCTCTGGCTACCCTTCCCCGCGGTTGGCCAATATCAAGAGATGGTTGTCGAGCCGGCCGCCTCGACGGTGGACGGCCGCATTCCGGTCATTCAGGTGGCCTCCGCCAATGAATGGCACGAGTTGACTGTTCCTGCCAACATGGGTTTCATCTACTTCAAGGGTTGAACATTCTGGAGCCTTGGCCGCTCAACTGCAGCGGCGGCGAACCTACCCGCAGGGGCTGTCGCAGGAGTTATTTTCTGAGCCGCTCGACGGATGTGGGGGAACCTTATTCTCATGCGAGATGCATGCAAGAGGACTCCTTCCATGACGAATAGCCATTCGGGGCACAATCCGCGGGCGACGGTGCGATTCTCCGCCGTACTCGCGACCTTGGCAGGCGCCACGTTGATCTGGGGATGCTCCTCGGGCCCGTCGGGCGGGTCGTCGGGCGGTGGCGCCAGCGCCGCCGGAGGCGCTTCGGGCGGTGTCGGTCAGTCAGGAGGCAGCGTTGCGGCGGGTGGCAGCGCGACGATTGGCGGCAGCTCGGCGGCCGGAGGCAGCGGCGCGTCCGGCGGCACTTCGGCCTCGGGGGGAACGACCTTCCTGAGTTCGACCGGCGGCAAGACACCCGACTCAGGCGGGACGGCCGCATCGGGCGGACGCAGCGGCTCTGGCGGCGCCGTCGAATCGGGCGGCTCGACGAGCTCTGGCGGTTCAGTCGGCTCTGGCGGTTCGGCCGCAGAAGGTGGCTCGCCTGCCAGTGGAGGGAGCACGGCCACGAGCGCGGGTGGCACTCCCGCAAGCGGAGGCATGGCGACCGGTGGGATACGGAGCACTGGCGGCGAAACAGCTGCCGGCGGTTCGCTTGCGAGCGGTGGCGGAAGTGCAACTGGGGGAATCACCAGCGCTGGCGGCACAAAGGCCACGGGTGGAACAGTTTCAGGCGGCGGGACGACCACGGGCGGCGCGAGCGGCGGTCATGTTGGTTCGGGCGGTATCACCGGTTCGGCTGGAACTTCCGGTGCGGGCGGCAAGACGACGGCCGGCACCGGGCCTTGCGACATCTTTGCAGCCGGCAGTACCCCCTGTGTGGCGGCCCACAGCACGGTGCGGGCTCTTTTGGGCGCGTACAGCGGCAGCCTATACCAGGTCACACGCGCCTCGGACAACACCACGAAGGACATCGGCGTGCTGAGCCCAGGAGGCTTCGCCAACTCGGCCACGCAGGACACCTTTTGCACAGGCACGACGTGCACCATCTCCATCATCTACGACCAGTCCGGGAAGGCGAACCACCTCAAGCAAGGGCCCGCCGGTCAGAGGAAGGAGACGCCTGACACCCTGGCCGAAGCGACAGCCCTCAAGTTCACGATCTCCGGTCACACGGTCTACGGCGTCCACCTTCCTGTCGGATACGGCTACCGAGTCGACCAGACCACGGGCATCGCGACCGGCGACCAGCCGGAAACCGAATACATGGTGACGAGCGGCACTTTCTACAACGGCAGTTGCTGCTTCGATTACGGAAACGCCGAGACGGACAATCATGACGACGGCGCGGGCACCATGGAGGCTGTCTATTTTGGCAACTGGACGTCTCAGGGAAAGGGGGCTGGCAACGGTCCCTGGGTCATGGCGGACATGGAAAACGGCGTCTACGCGCAAGCCAGCTTTGCCGCGAACCCCAACGATACGCCGCTCACGTCCCCGTATGTAACGGCGATGGTGATCGGGAGATCCGGGTCGTTCGCGCTCATGGGCGGTAACGC
This sequence comes from uncultured delta proteobacterium, assembly GCA_963758155.1. GTDB lineage: Bacteria > Myxococcota_A > Polyangia > Fen-1088 > Fen-1088 > Fen-1137. The sequence continues at coordinate 16,449 of CAVWUP010000010.1, read as the reverse complement.
GCAAACGGGAACCCTTGCGAGTTTCTACGACGGCGTACGTCCCAACGGCTACAATCCGATGAAAAAGCAGGGCGCCATCATTCTCGGCATCGGCGGCGACAACACCGCCACCGCCCAGGGGGACTTCTACGAAGGCGTCTTGACCTCGGGCGCGGCGTCCGCGGCAACAGCCCAAGCCGTCCAGGCGAACATCGTCGCGGCTGGGTATGGCAACTGACGCGCGTATCCCCTGGGCGACTCGGTGCTAACCGACGTGCCCAATTTGCCCACAACTAACCCTGCTTAGCTCCCCATTAGATGGGCTAGACGAAACCTGGCGTAGTCCGCCGACGGTGCATCGTCCGGCAGAACCGGGGCGCGGCGTACATAGATCCGACAGGCGAACTCGGCCGGTCCAGTCGCTGATCGGTCAAGGGTGCGAAATCATGGTCGTGTCTACTGCCCTGTACTGGGCCCTGCGCAGGGCACGCGGCTTGCTTCCCTTCCCGGTCATGTGGAGAAGAACTGCACGCCGTTGGCCTGGCCCGCTTCTGCTTGCGCTCAGCCTCGTTTGCGGGCTGCCAGCTGCGGCAAGCCCGGCGGCGCGGCGGGTCGCTGTCCTGGAATTCCAGGGCCGCGCGATAGATGACGAGGCACGGATGACACTTTCTGATGCGGTTCGCAGCGGCGTGCTTGACGCGTCCAGGGGGCGCGACCTACTGGTCATGACTCGCGAAAACATGGCCGCGCTGCTTAAGGAGATGGGCAAGCCCGATTGCAGCGAGGGAGACTGCGAGGTCGAGACTGCCCGCAACATCGGCGCCGATTATGTGCTGTCCGGCGAGATCGCCCGCATCGAAGGGACGTATGTCGCGGTCCTGAAGCTGCACGAGTGCGATGACGGCCGACTGCTGAGCACAGCCACGGCGCGCGGGCAGACCCAGCTCAACCTCATCGATCCGCTGCGCGAGCGTGGGATGGACATGGTCAAGGCGAACGTCGGCGTCCCACCCATATCGCCGCAAGAGATACAGCGGCCTCCAGCGCCCGCCGCCGCGGTGCTGGCCGCGAGCCCGAACGGCGACCAGCTCTGGCCGTCGAGCAGGGGCGAGCTGCGGACCCCGGACGAGCCGCAGCAGTCGTCGACGGTGCGCGTTGTGCGCATAGGCGAGATAGCGGCAGTCTCGCCGACGATGCCACAGAGTGGCTACCCCGTCGGGATGCCGACCGACAGGGATCTGCCATATGTCCCGACTGATGTATCGCGCGACATGACGATCCTCGTGCAGTCGGCGAACGCCACGCCCCTGGCGGTGTACGACAGCGGGGGCGAACCGCGGAGAACAGCCGCCGCGACAGTCGAGGAGCCCGTAGCGTCGCGCAGGGCGTATCGATCGATGCCAGAGCCCGCCGGACGCGTCCCCATGGCTGCTGCGCCAGCACGGGCACAGCTGCGTGCCCGTGCTTGGGCCACGGTCCCACCCATCGGGCGAGCCGTGCCGGCTCGGCGGCTGGCCGAGCCAAGAACGGCGTCCGGGCCTCCGGTCGCGGCCGTTCGTGCCGCTGCAGCACCGTTGCGGACGGGGAGTCGCGGCCGGCGGTAGCATCTGTCGCGGCAGAGCTGGGCGACGACCGAGTGGGCGATCGAGTGGCTCCGGAGGAGGGGATCGAACCCCCGACCCGGCGGTTAACAGCCGCCTGCTCTGCCACTGAGCTACTCCGGAATGCGGAAGGCGATGATTATGAGCAGCCGCGCCTTCAGGTCAAGCAGTTCGCGATGCCGACGATGAAACAGCTTCGTGACGCGGTTCATTTTCCTGCCGTCCCGCTGGACGGCGGCACGGCCCCTGCCGCAGGATGGGGCGCCATGACCGGGCCAGGCGGCGGTCGCCACTTCAGCACGCGGGCGGCATTTTCGAAGTAGATCTTGCGCAGAATCGGCTCGGGCAGCCCCACGCCGTCGATCTTCCAGCGCCCCTGGATGGGCGTGGGGCTCTCGAACTGCTTGTCGCGCGTCTCGAAGTAGCGCCAGGTCGAAGTGAAATAGCGGGCCTCGTCCTCCAGGGTGGGCGGGTTGGAACCGTTCGAGCCGTACATCATGCCGTCCTGTTCGGACGCCACTCCCAGGTCGGTGCCGAACAGGATGCGATCCTGATACTTCTCATAGAAAAGCCGCATTTTGGCTGCATCCTGGCGCCCAATCTCGGGCACGCGCGCGGCGGTGTCGATGTACAGGTTGGGGTACTTGTCGAGCATCTGCGCCACGCGATCCGGATCCTCGGGATCGTTGCCGAAGTGCACGCCGATGAATGTGGTCTTGGGGTGTCGGGCCACGCGCCGCTCGAAAGCCGCGTGCAGCTCCTCCCACGACGGCACCGGCTGTCCGCGGAAAGACCATTCGGGGTGCGCCTGCAGCTCGTCCCAGCGTTCGTTCTTGGCGTCGGCAGGCTGCCAGAAGGCCTTGGGATCGCCGGTGTGTATCGCCACCGGCATGCCCAGCTCGCCGGCTTTTTCAAACAGGGGATCCAGCCCCGGATCATCCACCGGAAGCACGCGCTTGCCGTCGGGCGCGGGATAGCCGAGACCCAAGCCCTTGGGGATCTTCAAGCCAATGGCCCCGAGTTGTTTGGACAGCACCAGCTCCTCGGCCATGACATTGCCGTAATCGGCCCGAACTCCCTGGTTGGCCATGCGCAACGCCTTCATGAAGCCGGCGTTGGCAAAGACAGCGATGCGACCGCCCGAGGCGCGGGCCGCGGCCAGCTGGGTCTCCAGCGCGTGGTGCGGCGGGCCCGGGCTCATGCCCGAAAGGTTCACCATGCCGACGATGCCCCAGGTTTCCATGATCTGAAGGGCGCGCTCGACGCCATCGGGGCTGATGTGGGTGTGCACGTCGATGCGCGCGAAACGCGGCGTCTTCGGTCCACGCACGGACGCTCCGGACCGCGCTTTCCCGCACCACTTGTGCCCGAGGGTTCCGGCCACTCCCAGCGCACCCAACGCCGACAGCAACAACACCCCCCCCGCCACACCCCAAGCCGACCGCCGGGAACCAGTCATGGCATTCCTACAACTTCTCGGGCTGCTCCGTCGCTGGTGCGGGCTGCGCTTCGGGCGCGGCCGACGACTCGGTGGCCTTGTTCTTCTTCAACTTGGCGAACACATGCATGGTCTCTGTGTTGCCATCTTTCACCCAGGTGCCCGTGCCCGATACACTGATACTGCTCTCATACGGCAGATATCCGGGCTTGCGGATCGTCACCGAATGGGGCTTGTCGATGTCCAAGATGCGTCGCTGGAAGGGTGTCGGCCCCATGGGCTCGCCGTCGATGAGAACCTGCGCTCCAGGTGGCAAGGACCGGACTTTGACCAAATACACGATCTCGGCCTGTGGCGCAGAACCTGGCGCAGCGGCTGCCGAAGGTGCCTTGCTCAGGGTCTTCTTGCCCGATCCTGCGGCCGAACCTGGGTGCTTGGCAGCCTCGGCGGTCTCGGCCGGCTTCGCGGCTTCAACCACCTCTGGCCTGGTCCTGGCTGGCGCAGCCGTTGGCTCCGGCGTCGCAGGTTTCTCAGCAGGCTTGGCCGCCACAGCTGCGGCTGGCGGCGTCGTCGGCTGCGCGGCCGGCTGGGCGGGCGCGACCGGCTTGGGTTCCGCAGGCACGGGAACTGGTGCGGGCGCGGCCGGAGCGGGAGGCGACACCGTCGCCGCCGGGGTCTGCCACGGCTTGGTCTGCATCAGATAGACACCCGCAAAAGCCAATCCCGCAGCCACGATGCCGACCACGATCAGGGTCTTGCCCTGCCCTTTCTTGGCCCGCAGATCCGGGACGTCCTGCTCAAGGGCCTGCGCGGCCTCGAACGCCGATCGATCAGTGCCACGCACGGCGGGCGCTGGCGGCGCGGCCACCTCTTGCGTGTGTTCTGCCGAGGTTTCGACGGGCGCCGCACCGACACCCTCGCCGGCACCATCGCTCATCTTCATCGCTCGATCAAGCCAACTACTCTGGCCTGCCGCAGGCGCGGCCGAAGCTGACGGCCGCGACGGCGGCCGATGATCGACGACCGGCACAGGCACGGCGCTGTTGTCAAGTGGGAGGTCCAGGCTTGCGGGCGCCAACTCGTCGCCCGCGCTCGGAGGCCGACCCCGATCAGCTGCGGCCGCTCGTGCGGCAGTCGCTGGCCCAGAGGCAGCCATCGCGCTGACGTCGTCACTGATGTCGACGGGTTCGGACCACGATGAGCCAGCTGGGCTCGGAAGCTGAGAATCCGTGCTCGTATCTTCGAGGGGCACCCGCGGGGCCGCGTCTTCGGCCGGGCGCGCGCCTGTCGCGGGGCCACGCGCTTTGTCGAGCGCCTCAACGTAGAAGCTGGGCGGCCGGTCAGCAATCTCGGTCTTGCCAGCCGAGTCGAACTCGTCGGAACTTTCCGATGGCTTTCGAGAAGGCTGGGCGGCAACCGGCGGAACTGGCGCCGGGCGAGCCGTGATGGGCGGAGGCGTTGCCGGCCGAGCCGCGGGTCGCGATGCTGGCGCCGGCGCAGAACTTGGGGGAGGTGCAGCGGTCGGGCGATCCCCGCCACGCCGGACCTTGAGGGCCAAGATCTGCTGGTGAGTCTGTTGACTCTCGGGCGCGAGCTGGTCGAAGCGCACCCCCATCCCAGGGACGCTGCCGGCGCGCGACGCATCTGGTTCGCGAACCCACACCACCGTGCCCAAGCCCGTCATCAGCGGGCTGCTGTCGACCAGACTGAAATCGAATTGCAGCAACGACCCGACAGCCAACGGCTGTTTGGTTCGGATGAAGATGCCGCCGGCGCTTACGTCTGCGCCATAGCGCGCGACGAACTCGTCGAGGCTCGCGCTCTTGAACTTGATCCGAAGTGTGATCGGGTTGCCTTCAGGGCTTGACGGCTCGTCCATGGGGGTTTTCCCTAGTCGGGAATGGTTCTCAGGTTACGACGGCGGTGAGTTTCCTTCAATTATTGATTGGTGGCCCATTTTCCCGGCGCGGCGTCCTGCCCGCGCTGGGCGTGGGGCTCGTGGCGGCCACAGGTCTTGCGGGCCCGTCGAGCGACGGGAGATCCTCGACGACCGGGCTTCACGCCGCTCATGGCATGGTGGCCTCCGATTCGCAGTTGGCCTCGCAAGCCGGCGCCCGCGTACTGGCCTCAGGCGGGAATGCGGCCGATGCGGCCTGTGCCACGGCCCTGGCGCTTGGCGTCGTAAACCCATTTGGGTCGGGCCTGGGTGGCGGCGGCTTTGCCCTCATCTATTCGGCCAAGTCTGGCAAAGTCGAGGCGCTGGATTTTCGCGAGACGGCGCCTGCGGCTTTGCGCCCCGATCTGTTCTTGCGGGCTGGCAAGATAGATCGAAACCTTTCGGCGCGCGGCGGCCTGGCGGTCGGCGTGCCTGGCGAGCCGGCCGGTTTGGCTGAGCTCGTGCGCCGCTGGGGCAAGCAGCCCTTCGCCCGCTGCGTGGAGCCGGCGGAGAGCTTGGCGCGTGGATTCCCGGCGTCGGCGTGGCTGGTCGAGCATGTGGCCGACGAGTTCAAGCAGTCGCCCGAGGCTGCGACTTTTCTTCCTCGGGTGCTGGCGCGCAAGCGCGGACAGCTGGCCGGGCTTCGCGTCGGCGAGATCGTGCGGCGTCCCGAGCTGGCCCGAACTCTCGCGCGCCTGCGCCGCGAGGGCGCCGCGGCCTTCTATCGAGGCGAAATAGCCAGCGCGATCGTCAACGCCGTGCAGGACGCGGGCGGCGTGCTCGACCGCAACGATCTGGCTGGCTATGCACCGGTCGAGCGCACGCCTCTGGTCGCGACCTTCGGCGGACAACGCATCTTCGCCCTGCCGCCACCGTCGGCCGGCGGGGTGATCATGTTCGAGGTGCTGGGAATCCTCGGCGAGCGGATGAAGTCGTGGGATCCCGTGCCCGGCGGCTCGCAAGATCCAGCCTACCTGCACCTGCTGGTCGAGGCCCTCAAACACGGATTCGCTGACCGCAGCCGTTTTCTCGGCGATCCCGCGTTCGTCAGCCTGCCGCTCTCGCACCTGCTCGATGCCTCGTACCATCGCGAGCTGGCAGCCCGGATTCAACCCGGCACCACCCTGTCCCCCGAGCGCTACGGGACAACTGCGTCGCCGGCCGCTGCCCCAGCCCGCGATGCCGGAACTGCCCATATTTCCGTGGTGGACCGCGAAGGCAACGCGGTCGCGCTCACGACCACCATCAACCTGGAATTCGGAGCGCATCTGGTGGCGGGTGGCACGGGCGTGCTGCTCAATAATGAGATGGACGATTTCTCGCTGGCGCCCGGCGTTCCCGACGCCTTCGGGCTGGCGGCTGGCGACGCCAACCTGCTCGCTCCGGGCAAGCGACCGCTGTCTTCCATGTCGCCCACCATCGTGGTGGGCGAGAACGGCGTGGAGCTGGTGGTGGGCGCGGCCGGTGGCCCGATGATCGTTTCGAGCACCGTCGAGGTCTTGCTCGATGTGCTGGTCTTCGGCATGGATGCACAAGCCGCCGAGAGTGCGCCTCGCGTTCATCATCAGTGGAGCCCGGATGTGCTCCTCTACGAGCCGGCCTTGCCAGCATCCGTGGTCGAATCGTTGCGCGCCAAGGGGCACCACCTGGAAGTCCGCGACAAGATCGGCAAGGTCAATCTCGTGATCCGGCGAAAAGCGTTGCTGGAAAGCGCGGCCGAGCCCCGTTCCGGCGGCGCACCGGCGGGATACTGAAAGTGCTATTCTCGCGCCGCGAGAACGAAATCCGCATCAAGAGGAGAAAGTACTATGTCGATTGAACTGTTCAGTCTCAAGAACAAGATCGCGCTCGTCACCGGGGGAACCCATGGCATCGGCATGGCCATCGCCAAGGGCCTGGCCCAGGCCGGCGCCAAGATCTGCGTGAACGACATCTTTGCGGACAAGCTGGAAGCCGCCAAGAAGGAATACAAGAAGGACGGCATCGACGCGTACACGCTCGTCTTCGACGTCACCAAGGAAGAGGACGTGGACCGCGGCATCAGCCAGATCGAGAAGGACGTCGCACCGATCGACATCCTGGTCAACAACGCCGGGATCATCAAGCGCATCCCCATCATCGACATGAAGGTGCAGGAATACCGGGACGTGATCGACATCGACCTGGTCGCGCCCTTCATCATCTCGCGCCGGGTGGCCCCGTCCATGATCAAGCGTCGCGCCGGAAAGATCATCAACATGTGCTCGATGATGAGCGTGTACGGCCGCAACTCGGTCAGCGCCTATGCCTCGGCCAAGGGCGGCCTGAAACTGCTCACCCAAAACATGTGCTGCGAATGGGCTAAGTACAACATTCAGGTCAACGGCATCGGGCCCGGGTACATCGCGACCACGCAGACCGAAGCCATTCGCGTGAACGGCCATCCCTTCAACAACCTGGTCATGACCCGCACTCCGGCCGGCCGCTGGGGCGCGCCCGAGGATCTGGTCGGCGCGGCGCTGCTCCTCGCATCCAAGGCCGGCGACTACATCAACGGCCAGGTCGTGTACGTGGACGGCGGAATCCTCGCCAACTTCGGCTACGTGGCCGGAGAGAATGACGTGAAATGAGAGCAGCTCCGATGAAGTGTGCTCGACTGGTGGGGGTGGATAGTCATTTTAGGCGCCATTTTGCCTTCACCGAATCGAATGTCCGATATATGGATGTTCTGTAAACTACATCAACCTACACACGAGCCAGACTGAACTATCCGGGACGTTTTACATTCCTCACAGAAGTGGATTTGCATAAATGACCATGCTGGCTTCAAGGCGAAGCTGGCACCTTTTCCTTTCCCCGCACCATTGGCTTCTGGACTTCTATCACATCCAAATCGGTGAAATGTATTTTGATCTTGTTCACTCCAGTGGTGATGGTTCCGCTTTGAAGGGTTCCTTCGTTGACGCTGAATATCTTGGAATCTCCTGAAATGACAGAGCCACCGATGACGAATGGCGTTTGGCCAATCACCTCACCACTATCAGTAAGCCAGTCCACATATCCCTTGAAGTTTTTCAGATTGGCCGATGATTTGTTGAGAATCGTAACAGAATTGAGCCGCTTGATGTCTTGGATTATGCCTTCATTGTATGTCTGAGGATCGATGGCTTCGAGATATCGGCCCGGTTCGGTCAGGATTTGTTCCCTGAAAACTTCTTGATCTGACTCAACGCCATCATCCTTTCCTAGACCGCTTGGATCCTCATTGGCCATCTCCGCCATGTCCTTGTCGTAATCCTCTTTCGCCGCTTGCTCTTTCTTGGCTTGCTGCTTTTTTGCCGCTTCCTTTGCAGCCAATTCTTTCTTGGCCTTATCCTCAGTCGCTTTTCTTATCTTCTCAGCTCGAATCTCTGTTTGTTTGGCACGGGATTGTTCCATCTTGATGGCGTCGGCGACAAGTCGCTGTTCCTCAATCCTGTATTGCTTGGCTATATGCTGACGCCAGGTAACATAAGCGCCTCCCACCGCAATCAACACCAGAACAACCAGGCCGATTCCAATAAATTGTCTGCGCATCGACTTCTTCCTGGTCGTCGAGTCTTGGGAACTTTTCTGAATCGCAGTAGCTTGATCTGAGGGAGACGCTGGAACTCCACACTGGGGACAAGCAGGCGCCCGACTTGAAATCTGATGCCCGCATTCTGAACAGGTGATTAACGCCATTGGTCACTCCCTTTCGACCGGGGACGATATCACGAAACTCCGCCGAAATCCCATGTAACCAAATGTCGGATATGTGGGTGTAGTCAGATTGAAAACCCTTAAATCCGTGATGGAGATGTGATATGCTGCTGACGTTCGCATTCTACAGCCCTCTGAACTCTCCGTGTGGGACGCCAGACGGTTATCATGTAGGTGCAAATAACTCACAGGGTCGGCTCGCATTGCGGCGACCTCCAATTCATTGGTCAGTGGAGAACCGTATTTGGACAACAAGTCCCACACAACTTGCGGCAAGATCTGGGAGATAAGCGCCACAGAGCTTGAGGCTGCCAATCGCTGGAACGAGACCCTCGCCCGCAGCGTCTCTTACGCTCGTCAAATTCATGGCGACAAGATCCTGTCCGGCAAGGATGCCGCTGACTTCACGGCTTATTATGTGCGCTGGCTGGAATTCGCGGACAAGGTCACCAAGTGGTCCCTTTATGAACGCGCCTTGGAGAGCAACAAGCAGGCATTCGATTCCTTCATGCGCGAATCGAGGGAGATGAGCGACAGGTTCATCGGGAAGGGGATGGCCGTGGTCCCTGTCCCCTACATGGGAGAACTCATCTTCCTCCTCCGTGGGATGCCCGCCACCCTGACATTGGACAACATGGTCACCAAGCTGGCCACTGGAGTTGAATGGGCTCGCAAGATGATATTCGCCTCCATATCCACCGGGGAATGGATACAAAAAACGGGCATCACGCTCGCTGCCATATCTCTGCTCGGACCTGCCGGGCTCCTGATTGCCTACTACATGCCAACTTCCTGGACATCAGATCGGAAGGGCCTAGAAACAGCAATCACGAATGCCGAGAACATGATCGCCCTCTTCAAGAGAGCGCCAGATGACGGGGTATCCTACAAGAAACGCGATCCTGTCTATGGCGAATTCTTGCGGAGGCTCACCAGAATCTATATCGAAGCCGCCGGGCTCTATGCCATCCGCGAGACACAGACGGCCGCGACGGCGGAAGCCATAGACCAGGGAGCCAAGCTCCCGGAAACGATGGCTCGTCCTTCCACCTACTTCTGGCTGTTCGCCATCGCCGGGGCAGGATGCCTCGGCTGGGCATGGCTCGCCCGGTCCCAGAATTCCCCAATCAATGACAAGTTACCAGCAGCATCTCCTCCTCCTCCTCCCCTTCTCCTCCCACGTGAAAGGTTATCTCCATGGCCTACGATCTAGTATTCGGACAAATCGCACGCAATTGGAGCAGCGGAGCCCACCTGCAATCCAACACTTCCTCTACCTCCAATTCCAAGCTAGACGATACCGCCGACATGCCGACCGACGCTCTCGCTGAAGCAACCAGATCTGAGATCGCCAAGAACGCCAGCCTCGCCATGCGCCTCAATAAAGAGCGCATCTATCCCGATGCTGAATACGAAGGATTCAAGAAATTCCATGATTCATGGATGACCTACTCGTCCCAACACCAGGCTCAACCAGGAGACAATCCTGATCTTTGGCATCCCACGACTTGGTTCCCATCAACATTCGGCAAGCAAGACAAGATCGCTCTCTGGAACTTCCGAGAAATCAACAAACCATACACTGAGCGGCTCACGAAACTTGCTCAACACAAGGGGAAAGCACGTTCCCGTCTTTCTCCTCATCCTCATCCTCAATCTGTTTCCTCCATTCCTGAAGCGTCTGCCTCCTCGGTCTCCCCGGACAGCCATCCTGTAACTTCCAGCATTCCCTGGCTGGCCGTCCTCGGGATTGGGCTGTCTGTCGGAGCCCTGGTTGTGATGAGCGCGAAAGGAACCCCATCGCCAGCACGTGCTGCGTGAAGTATGCCGCACAGGTCCGTTCTTCCACCTCGTCATTGTCTGCTAGAATTCACTTGGCAGATGTGATATCGAAGTGTGCTGGGAGAACCAACATGTCCACGAGATTCACAGTAGCCTTAACATTTCTCGTCTTGAGCAGTGGCAATTGCGGAACCACAGGATTGACGGAGAATCATCACGAGGGGCAGGTCAAGACGGCTCGCATTCAGGTCAATAGCATCATGCAGGAAGTCCAACAATACATGTTGGACAACAACAGCGAGTGTCCTAAGAGCATGGACGACTTGGTAACCAAGAAATATCTGCCTCGACACCTGAAAGATCCTTGGAACCAGGATTTCATCATCCGCTGTCCGGGTCAAATCAACACCGACGGCATTGACGTGACATCACTCGGTCCCGATGGCTTGATGGGCACAGCCGACGACATCTCCGCCACTGAATAGTGGTGCTTTATCTAGGCATCTTGTTAGTTTTGAGCCAAGGCTTGGGAGGATTTTCCCAGAACCTTCTCGTCCGGCGAAATTCCGTGGCGCACTTACTCAACCGACTTTCTTGCATGCCCTGTCGCTGGAGAGCAGCCTTCATTTCATTGCTGCCCATCTTTCCGTATACCCAACACACGATGTTGTAGAATCGCTGGCGGCCAAAGGGGTGTTCATCCCAGAAGGCTAATGACTCGATATCTTTTTCGTCCTCCTTTGACATCCATAGGAAAGCATGCGCGCTGTAAATTGCTGCGATGAAACCATTGTTGAGATCAAGCAAGATAGCCGTGGCAAAACCATCAGCAGCTTCCTCCTCCCCCACAACGTCTATATCATAGATGTCCACCAATGCATGACCAAGCTCATGAAGAAACATGAAGGTGGTTGCATTCATCAAGGCCGTATCTGCATCGTACTCTTCCCCTCTTTCTGCATTTGCCTTCCTGAGTTGCAAGAGACTTTGGGCTATATGACCGAGAAATTCGTAACAGATAGTGATGCTGCCTGTCGCGGACTTGTAGAATGCAGTCGACAGTCCACATTCAGCGAAGATGACCTGAACATCTTTGGGAAGCAAAAGAATCGTGTTTGCATGGGCAACAAACGGAGCCAGCACATGCCCTTCACTGACAATCCGAAAAATCGGCATGAGTCTTTCGGACGGTTTGTTGTACGAAAGGATGAGCTTGCCATTGATGGGGCTCGTCGCCCTCGTCTCAGACGTGCCATTCCCTCCCGTCTCGATTGCAAATGCTTCCGAACTCAGGAGACAGACAAAGACCGCAGATGGAATCAGGTTCGGGTTTTTCAGACCGAGTCTTGCCATGCAACTTGGACCATGCATGGTCCAAATCAAACGCCCATTCGCTTGTCATCAAGGCGGGATTGATGGGCAACTTCCCTCATCTTCCGGTCTTCGACATCTGTTTGGGCGTCCCACCAACTGAATGGATTCAACACTGAATAGTGGCCAATCCCCGGACAATCCCTGTCATCCCGCTCCGAGAGTTCGTCTTCATCCCGCAGGTGATTCCCTTCTATTTGTACTCGCATGGAGATCCTTTTCTCATTTGTTGATATTCACGGTTGTCGATCCTCTTTGCATCGTTTCGTGGACAGTATTCAAATCCATGGGAGGAGGAGCGTAATCAGCAGGAGCATCGGCACACTTGTAACGGAATCGTTTTTCCGTCTCGGAAATTATGCGGGTTGAGCGTCCCTGCTTGTCAACTGGTCCTCCATTCTTTTCGACCTCCTTCTCAATCGTGCTGCGACTTACCTCAACATCGCCTTCCTTGAGAATCTTGATCGATCCTGAGTTGCAATTCTTTTGAGCCAATTGTTGGGCTTTGCTTTCAGCCGCCTCTTCACCCGTGACGATGCCGAACCAAGAATCTCGCCCAGGTTGATATCGTATCAAGCCCCCGGTTCCAGGATCTTTTTGGATATTGTTGGCAGTCCCGGTCGCCCAGCATCCACTGCAAGCCAGGACAAGGAATATCACTGCGGATCGCATGAACATGTCATCTACCTCCGTCACGGCATGATAACACAGTCTGTCTCAAACTGCGTTGAATCCTTACAATCTTTCCCACATCATACAAGGTAGTAGGTGAAGGTAGCATTTCAATCGTGACTTTCATTTCCTTCCCTGCTTGAGATGCCTGCCCCGCAGTGTCCCTTGCACGCCACGTTCTGATGACTTGTGCCCGATGAGAGCATCACCCGTTCCATACGCCCGCTTGTAGAGCGTCACACGCCGTCCTTCCATGTTGGCGATGGCAGCCTCGGTACGCTCCGTGTCGCTCATGTCGCGCGTGTTGTACTTGTAGTCGTACTCCTCCAGGTAGCGCGGGAGGTGCTTCTTGGACGTGCTGTGGTGGGTGCCCTGGATCTGGCGCTTCAGGTTGGCCGTGAACCCCTCGGCGCTGTTTGTGGTCACCATGCGGCCCGAGTGAGGCTCGACATGTGCATAATCTTCGTGCTTGTGGTGGACCCTCTCGTGCGACTTGAACGACTTGCCGACCTCCAGGTAGGCAGGGTTCTCGTCGGTCATCAACCTCGTCTCATCGGGCTTGGTGTGCCTGCGGAGATTGCCCCCGAGCGTCCGGCCATCGACCCTGTCAGCCATCGGATCGAGCACTATGGACTGCGACTTGCCGATGACCGTGGAGCCGTCGCGCATCTCCTTGTTCCGCTGCACGATGGTCTGCACAGCGATCTTGTTCCGGCGATAACCCTTGCCGACATGCTTCCTCTTGCCTCCGATGTAGGTCTCATCGGCCTCCACGATGCCCGTGAATTTCTGCGAGTTGTCCTCCATCGTCTTGCGGATGCGGTGTGTGAGGTGCCAGGCGGATTTGAGCGTGATACCCAATTGGCGGGCGATGTACCTCGAAGAGAGGCCCTGCTTCGCCCCCCCGATCATGTGGAAGGCGAACAACCACTTGCGGAGCGGCAGCTTCGTGTCCTGCATGACGGTCCCGCTCGTCACGGTGAATTGATGGTTGCATTTGCCGCACTTCCACAGCGGCAAGCGACGGTCTGCATTGGAATCGTAGATCTGCTTGGAGCCGCACCGGACGCAAACTACTCCATCTGGCCAACGCTTCGAGGTGAAATACTCGACAGCACTTACTTCGTCAGGATACCGTTCGGTCAACTGAAAAAAGCTGAGGTCTTCGTTACTGTTTTTGTTATACTGCGAAGTCATTTCTTTTTATCCTTGAGAAGTCTTTTCCAACTTGGAAAAGCTTGTTCTGCTAACGGATCTAATGCCGGTCTTCCAAAACGTTCCGTATAACAGCCAGCGCAACAGTATTCCGACTTCAATTCCTGCCTTCCCAGTGTTTTCCAAAGTGACTTGCGAATGGTTAATTTACCACACAATGGACATTCAATGGAAAGTTCACGCTTGGCTTCCCAGGATGTTTCTTCTACGAAATTCATTGTACGGAGTCTGCTTATACTTCTTATGTGTATTTCTCTCTTATTTTCACGTATGGAATATTCAAAGAGCAGACCAGCCAGAAGAAGACTAACTGCTAGAATTATTGTCATGGTTGCCCACTCATCTGGCTTACAAACGGCAATGATCGCGGCGCCCATGGCGAGAAAGGTCCAACCAAGTTTCCTCGCCATCTTGGAATTTGACATGATTTGACATTATCATGCCAAGTGAGGAATGTAAAACGTCCCGGAACTATCCCTGTGCCCGAGGGAAAACAAGCCCACTTTTCGTGCGTGCAGGCGTGGGTAGAGGCCTATCCCTGGCCCCACTTCTGGGAGGCTGCTCGGTCACCACTCGGGGCTGGGCGGGTCAGCGTAGTCGACCTCGCCGAGGTCGGCCGTGCCCGAAAGCTCGGCTTCGGCAGCGGCGCAGCCGCGTGGGCGCGCGGCGGGGCGGCGCGGGGCTTCGCTGTGAATTCCGAGGTGGTCCAAGATTTTGCGTATGGCGTCTGGCTTTGTGATCGCGGCCAGTATCTTCATGCGTCCTTGGCACCTCGGGCATGTCAGCGCGTCTGTCATGAACACGCGTTTCAAAAGGAGTGCCCAAGGCAGTCGGCTGCCTCTTTGTATCTTGGTGACATCGATTTCGCGGGATTCGCCAATACCCGCCTTGTCGGCGCCTGCCGTGTCGGCATCCGCCGCATCTGGCGCGGGCTGCGCTGGCGGTGTCGGCACCACCTTGGCGCGATCTTTGGCCGCGGGACCGATGATGCCGTGGTATCGCACGAGACGGCAGCGAGGGCGGGGAATCAGCGGGATCAACTTCTCGATCAGCTCGTACGGCGTGAAAACGATATGGGTCGTGCCATCAGAAACCACTGAGCAATACACATGATTGGCCGGGTGAAGTTCATCATGCGCAGGTGACCCACCCGTTCCATCCTCTGCGCGGACGGACCCTCGATGTGGTCGACCGCCGGCGCTGTCAGGACGGTGAGTATGTCTTTGTCGAGGTCGACGGCCAGCGAGTCGAGCGGCTCCCATCTGCATGGACAAGCCTCGGATGCGTCGATCCGGTCGTGGCCATAGCCGCCGGCCGCTCGTTGTTCCGCGCCGACGATCTTGTGCGACTGGCAGAGATCGTTGCCGCGGTTGCCTGTGGCGAGCGAGCGCCGAAGGATGGCGGAGGCAAGAAGCATGCGTAAACACAATTTTGCCGGCGATGTAAACATAATTACGCCGAAGCTGTGCAAGGTGACTCGCTCGATGTGGCTACTCATGAGCGCCTTTGTCGCCTGGGTGGCGACTTCCTCGGTGAAGAAGTTGCTTTACATACGTCTGGTGTGGATGTATTTCTGTTTACATTGCCCGCGCCAAGGAGAGCACTGTGCCCAGACCCAAGTCACCCGATCCCAAGACCGATGCCCTGCGAAGCGTCGGCACTCTCAACCCCCACCCCGCGGCCGTCAAAGACGAGATCTTCGCCGGCAGCGACTTCTTCGACCGCCGCGACCTCGTGCAGGTTCGCTACGAAATGGTACGGCGCGTGCGCACCGACGGCCGACCCATCGCCGAGACAGCCACACGATTCGGCGTGTCCCGGCCCACCTACTACAAGCTCAGTGCCGAGTTCGAGCGCGAGGGCATCTGTGGCCTGCTGCCCAAGAAGCGCGGTCCCAAGGGTGGCCACAAACTACGTGCAGAAGTCATCGAGGCGTTGCGGGCGGCGCGCACGCAGGACCCCGCCGCCGATGTCGCCTCGCTCGTGGAGCTCGTGAAGCGGCGATTCGGCATAGAGATCCACGCGCGGACGATCGAACGCGCGCTCAAAAAAAAACACCTGTGAGCGAGCGCGCTCCAGGTGTTGGCCACGAGCGTTTTCCGACGGAGCGATACGAGGAACTGCGAAGCACAGCGCTCGGGGTGACGGCTGCCGCCAACGGCCGTGGGCTGGCCTTGCTGATGCGCTATGGTGTGGTGGCCTGGATGCGAGCGTGGGCGAGCTTGGTTGCCCCACGTCCAACTCCACCTGAGTCCAGAGAGCAGGCGCACCTGCCGCGGGCGTGTCCCGAGATGGTCAGAGTTTTGGCTGAGATGGCCATGGCCGCAGCACGCGAGGGGGTGTCGGCATGAATCCAGGCGAACGTAGCAGCAAGATCACGCCGGAGCATCTGCGCAAGAACGCCTACCTCTACATCCGCCAGTCGACGCTGCATCAGGTGCTCGAAAACACCGAGAGCACGCGACGGCAGTACGAGCTGCGGCAGCGCGCTGTAGCACTCGGCTGGCCCGAGGAGCGCATCGTGGTCATCGACAGCGACCTCGGCCAATCCGGCGCTTCGGCCAAAGACCGCGAGGGCTTTCAACGACTGGTCGGCGAGGTCGGCACGGGCCGCGCGGGCATCGTCATGGGCTTGGAGGTTTCCCGCCTGGCGCGCAACTCCAGCGATTGGCACCGCCTGCTCGAGATTTGTGCCTTGAGTGGCACCTTGATCTTGGACGAGGACGGTATCTACC
>CAVWUP010000009.1:0-87918 GCA_963758155.1 uncultured delta proteobacterium | reverse complement strand
ATCCGCTGCATGGACCCCGTCTGGAACATGAGTTTTGAATTCGGCAATCTTATCGCGTGGAACGAAATACCCAATCAACGCGCCGGCATCTGCTTTTCGGGCGGAAGCGCGGGCGGAATGGTCAAGGGGCCGACTTCGTTGGCCAACTCGACGGGATCGAGGCGGGCGCGGGTGGCGGCCCAGTACTTGGGCGCCAGCTCCAGGTAGCGGTCACGCGGCCACTGGCCGAGGATGCGGAAAAGGTCGCGCAGGTATTCCTCGGGATCGAGGCGATGGAGGCGCGCCGAGGCGATGAGGGAAAACAGGTGGCCGGCGCTGGTGCCGTGGTCGTCGCTGCCGACAAACAGCCATGCCTTTCTGCCCACGGCAATCCTGCGCAAGGCACCCTCGGAATGGTTGTTATCCAGCCGCAGTCTTCCATCGTCGAGGAAACGCATGAGCGCGGTCTTCTGGCGCGAGAGGTACCCCAAAGCGCTGCGCAGGGGGCCGCGAATGGCGCGGACTTTTTCGTATTCGACTTGCACCCATGCGAAGAAAGCCTCGACCAGCGGCCGACTGTGGAGGTTGCGCAGTCGCTTGATCTCGTCGGGCGGCTTGCCTGGCCAGGTTTTCTCCAGCGCATAGATGCGGCTGATGCGAAACAGCCCCTCGCGGGCTATCTCGCTCTTGGTGGTAATGGCGGTCTCCCACAGGCCGCGCCGTCCGTGCGTCCAGCATCCGACTTCAAAGCGCCGATCTTCGACGGAATCCGTCGCGCCGATGCCGTCGGGCGGGCGAAACAGGATGTCGTAGACATTCTTGGCGTCAGCCTGCACGTAGCCTTTGAAGCCCTTGAACATCTCGCCGACCGCCGCACTGGTCTCGCGTGGCGTGAACTCAAAGAAGATGTGGTCGCAATCCGCGATTTGAACGAAAAAGTGACTGTGCCGGCAGGGCTGACGTTTCTTGTCACCGGTGGGAATCGGTTGCACAGCCACGCCGGTCGCGTCGGTCGACAGACAGAACGCGGTGGCCAGCGCCTCCTTGCGCGCCGCCGCGATGACCGTCGCGCCGGCCGTGGCGCCCGCATCTTCGAGCCAGCGGCACATGGTACCCCGGTCGACAGGCGTGCCGTCGCGGCCAAAGCGATCTTCAATGCGGAAAAGCGGCAATCCCTGGAGGTGCTTCTCGGCAATGACGTACGAGAGCAACGAGGGGGCGGCCAGCGAGCGCGGGAACGTCTCGTCCGGCATTGGCGCGGTTGCGATGGTGGCTTCCTTCTCGGCGTTGAGCGTGCGGTACTTCACCCGGGCAATGACCAGACGGCGATGGCCGCCGCGCTGCCAAGCCAGTTTGTAGCTTTCTTCAAATCCAATCCGTTCGGCCTTCCCGGCGCGCACCAACTCGTCGAACACCGGATCGGCGATCTCGACGCGTACTTCGGGAATTTCGACTTTGCTCAGGTTGCGACGACCAGTGGGCTTCTTCTTGTCAGTGGTCTTCGTGCCAGCGTCGGTGCTCGCGCCGGTCCCCGTGTCGCTGGGGTTGGACTCCAATCCCAGCCGGCCTGACAGAGCGTCCAGCGCCGCGAGCTTTTGTCCGAACTCCAGCTCAAGCTGGGTGCTGTCGACCCGCTCGGCCTTGGCAATGAAAATACGCCGGCGCAATAGCTCAAGGTCCTGGCGCAGACGCTCGTGTGAAGCGCGCAGATGGTCGCACTCCTGGGTGAGGTGCTCGACCAGTGCGCGGCTTTCCGCATGAGCGGCCCGCTCTGTTGCGAGCGCCGACTGCAATGCGAGCACCTGGGCAATCAGTGCATCGCTTGTCTGCGTTGCTTGCGGCGTCTCACTCATTGACGAATTTCTTGTAGCGACTTGCGATTGATTTGTCGACCCCCTTTTGTAGAAAAGAATGCTAATTGCGTGCTGTTGTCAGTGCATTTGTGACCGCAGTGGAATTTGCGCCCGCGATGGCCGCTTCTCCACATCAATGCCGTCGAGCAAATCGTCCAGTGTGGCCTCGTCGACCTCAATCGTCGCAGTTTCGCCTGGACGCGGTTCGGGCAAACGGAACGTCCGACGGTCAAGCCGCTTGTAGAACAAACACAGGCCAGAGCCGTCATGGAAAAGCACCTTGATGGCTTCCCGTCGCTTGCCGAAAAATACGAACATTGCGCTGCCGCGAGCGTCGCGCCCCATCCGTTCAGCCACCACGCCCGCCAATCGATCAAAGCTCCAGCGGAGGTCGATTGGCTCGATCCCAATGAAGATCTCGACGCCGTGGGGAATCATCGCCCACCACCCCGCGCCCTACGTGTCTCGATTTCGTCGAGCACCGCTGAAAACGTAGCGCGGTCAAACCCCGGCGGCACGGCGATGCGAATGCCCAATAGCTCGACCGACAACGACACCCTCGTCGCTTCCGCCGCCGGCTCTTGTCTGGGGCCTCGGACCAGCCGCGCTAACGGCACGCTGTCCGTCTTGGCCAGCGCCGGAGCCGGCGTTGCCACCGCTTGCGCAGCACTCGCCGCCGCTTCCGAGCGCATCTTTGCCCTCCAGTACCACAGCTGGTGCGGAGCGAAACCCCGACCCTCAGCGAATTTGACTGCGCTCAGCCCACTCGCTCGCCATTCGCTGACTCGTTCGCTCCACGTCTTTGCATTTGCCATGCGCCCAAACGTGCCCTACCAAGCGACACGCTTCCAGACGGGGTCCGTGCATCGGATACGCCTGTTCTACCTCACCTTTCCCAAGGGCTCCGCGCTGCTCCCCGATCCGAGCACCACCGACAAATGGACAGCGCCGGTGTCCAACTCGAGCGTTCGGGAGATTCGGACAGCATTGCTGTCCAAATCCGGCACCTTCGAGAACGCCATCTTCCCGCCACACCTCGGTTGGACCCACTATCTGGTCCTCATGCGCGTCGAGAATCCGACGGCCCGCGCCTTCTACGAGATCGAGACCGCCCGCGAAAGCTGGGCCAGCCGCGAACTCGAGCGCCAGATCACCTCGCTCCTCTTCGAGCGCCTCGCCAAGAGCCGCGACAAGGAGAAGGTGCTTGCTCTCGCCAGGAAGGGACACGAGGTTGTCGTCCCCCGCGACGTCATCAAAGAGCCATTCGTCCTTGAGTTTCTCGACCTGCCCGAGCGCCACACCTGGCTTGAGCGCGACTTGGAGCAGGCCATCATCGACCGCCTGGAGGACTTCCTCCTGGAGCTGGGTAAGGGCTTCTGTTTCGTGGCACGGCAGAAGCGGCTGAGTCTCGACGGCGACCACTTCTACGTGGATCTCGTCTTCTACAACCGGCTGTTGCGTTGCTTCGTGCTCGTCGACCTGAAGCTCGGCAAGCTCACTCATCAGGACCTTGGCCAGATGATGATGTACGTGAACTGGTTCGATCGGTTTCAGCGCGCCGAGCACGAGCAGCCCACCGTCGGTATCATCCTCTGCTCCGAGAAGAACGATGCAGTGGTGAACATCACCCTGCCCGTGGATAACAAGCAGATTCTCGCTGCACACTACCAGCACTACCTGCCAACTGTGGAGGAGCTGCGTGTCGAGGTGACCCGCAGCCGCGAGGAGGTCGAGCACCGTCTGCTCCTCGAGAGCGACGGACCGGTGGACAAGGTGCCGAGACGAAGCAAACCGAACAAAGAATCTGGCAGGTCTTCCTCCAGATCGAAGGGCAAGGCCCGCCAGTGAGGTGAAGGGCCCAGTGAGGCGAAAGCGAGGGTATCGACTTTGACGGGAGACAATCCGAAGAAGCCCGCGACGACTACACGCCTTCTCCGTCCATGATTGGAAACGGGCATGCTCACCAAACCCACCCGCACAGCCATCCTCCGCCTCTCGGCCGAAGGCCACGGCTCCCGTAGGATTGCATTACTTCTCTCGGTAGCCCGACGGTCGGTGCGACGGGTCGTCCAGAGCGGGACCGATGAGCTTCCGAAGCTCAATCGTCCGCGCACAGCAGAACCGCATCGCGACGCAATTGTGCAACTCCTTCTAGACTTCGACGGCAACATTTCGAAGGTACACCGCGCCCTCTTTGAAAGGGGTGTTCAATTGCCGTACCCGACGCTGAGATCCTTCTGCCGACGCAACGATCTCGTCAAGGCTAACTCAAGCCCACGGCTCTCAGCTGATGCGGCGCGGTGGTGGCTTTCACACTTTCAGCGGGACGCAAAGGAAATTGACCGTCTCCAAGTGAAACTGGGCGCCGACCTCAGACCGCTGCTCTCGTATTTGAAAGAGGGGCGATCGCGACATAGAAAGAAAGCCGCGACCGTCCTCGCGAGAGCACGAGGCATCCCCAACACCATTACAGCAAGAGCGCTCCATTCCTCGGTTGCCACCAACCGCCACTATTTCAAGCTCTACACCAGACTCGGCGTGCGTGAGTTGTTCGCGTGGAATACAACCCGCGCCACTCCGTCCGCAGCAGAGGACCGGCTCAAGACGAATCGCATCCTTGAACTCCTGCACAACAAGCCTCTCCTCTACGGCATCAATCGCACCAGTTGGACTCAGCCGGCCCTCTTCGCTGTGTACTCACGCTCTTTCGGCGCAACGATCGCAAGGAAGGCTTTGACCAGACTCCTTCGACAGGCCGGCTACCGATGGAGAAAGGCACGCCGAGTTCTCACTAGTCCCGACCGGTGCTATCACGAGAAGGTAGAGTTGCTGCTGACAACCCTCCATTCACTGACCTCCGACGAGATGTTCTTCTTCCTGGACGAGTGGGGCCCCGTGCAAGTGAAGAAGAGAGGGGGCAAGGCGTATCGCCGGCAGCATCCTGTTACTGTGGAACCGATCTCCGCGAAGCGCGGCGGGGCGATCTGATCGAGCGCGGGGGATCGCGGGGCGCGGGTTGATGTTGCCACGCGTGGTGGCGTAGAGGGGAGAAGGTCACAGCCCCCAGATAGGCCGAGGGCCCGGAGTTAGCGCTCCGAGCCCTCGAAGGTGACCCCGTGCAAAGCGGGACCCACCAAAGAGGATCCTGAATCGCACGGGGGCCTGAAGAAGTCCAGCCCGGCGGGCTCGATGCCGCCGCGTGGATCTCATCGACCGTCGCTGCCCCCGATGCGGGGGTGAGTTTCTCTTGTGTCGGTCTTGTGATGGCCGGTGCCGATACTGTTCGCCGAATTGTGCGGCGCTGGCCGAGCGGGAGCGACAGCGGGGGGCGGGCGGTGTGTATCAGAAGACCCGGACTGGCCGGCGCGCCCATGCGGCTCGGCAGGCGCAGTACCGGCAACGGCGCGCCTTGCAGAAAGTGACGCACGAATATTCCGCGCCGGCCTCGGCTCCGGTACCTCCAGAAATCAGCGCCGCCAGCCACGTGGGCATGGTGCCCGCGCGCGACTGGCAGCGCCTGGAGGTCATGATCTATGTCGCAACCACTTTGGATGAGTGTCGAACCGCGCCCGAACGAGGTACGGGTGTCCCTGTACGAGCCGGGCCGGGGCTCGGTCCTGCGCGCCCGTCTGCCGCTTTACCCGAGCCAGCCGCGCGCGCTGGCGACGCTGCTGGAATCACTGGTGGCCTGGTATGGCCGGTCGTTGGTCGCTGTGCTCGATGCGGACGCTCAGGATGTGCGCCAGCACGGGGAGCGGTGGGCGCGCCTGCTGGGCGAGCTTGACGAAGCCAACATCGCGGTGAGGTGGTCACACCGTCCAGCGACTCGCCGACGTGACCGATTCATCGGAGGGCTGGGCGACTTCCGTGGCGCCTCTCGCATGGTCGGCCGGGCCGCAGGAGGTGGCCAATGATCACGCCCGAATTGCGCGCCCAGATGCGCCGTCTGGTGTTGCTGGAAAAATTGCCCATCGAGACGGTGGCCCGCCGATTTGGCGTCCACCACTCAACTGTGCGCAGGGCACTGGCCGATGGCACGCAGAGTGAACAACCGGCCAGTCACAGTGTCATTGAGCCGTTCAAGCCCTACATCGTCGAGCGCCTGACTGAGTTGCCCGAGTTGACGACACCGCGCCTGTTCTTTGAATTGCGCGACCGTGGCTACCAGCACGGTATCGCTGTCCTGCGCCGCTACGTCGCCAAGGTCAGGCAGCCGCGCAGTCGCAAAGTCTATCTGCGCTTTGAAACCGATCCTGGCGAGCAGGCGCAAGTCGACTGGGGGCATTTCGGCCATATGCGCGTCGGCGGCGCGCAACGCCCGGTGTCCGCCTTCTCCATGGTCCTGTCCTGGTCGCGCGCCATTTTCGTCGATTTCTGCTTCGACCAGCAAATGGAGACCTTCTGTCGCATGCACCGTCGCGCCCTGGAATTCTTTGGCGGCGTTCCTCGCCGCATCGTCTACGACAACCTCAAGAGCGTGGTCTTGAGTCACGTGGGCAGCGTGATCCAGTTCAATCCGCGCTTCCTCGGGTTTGCCGGCCACTATGTCTTTGAGCCCACCGCCGCCCCGGTCCGTTATCCCGAATACAAGGGCCGTGTCGAGGCGAGCATCAAGTACATCCGCCATTCCTTCTTCTATGGCCGCTCGTTTGCTTCATTGGAAGACCTGCGCGCCCAGGCGGGCAAGTGGCGCGACGACATCGCCAATCAGCGAATCCACGGCACCACCCGCGAGCGCCCGGCTGACCGTCTGCTGGTCGAACGGCCTCGCCTGCGGGCACTGCCACCGCATCCCTTCGACACCGACCTCGTTGTCCCGGTGATTGTGTCCAAAGAAGCCCGTGTCCGCCTCGACTGCAACAGCTACTCAGTCCCGCCCGGCCTGGTGGGCAAATCCGTCCACATCCGCGCCGACGACCACAAGGTCCGCATCATTCACGACGGCGTCGAGGTCGCAGCCCATCCCCGCTGTTGGGAGCGCCGTCGACATGTCCAGGACCCAGCCCACGCCGAAGAATTGCTGGCACGAAGAAAGGCCGCCCGGCCTCAGTCCCGGCGCGAAACTCTCGCCGCTGTCTGCCCCGAGTCCCGCGTCTACTTTCAGGAGATCGCGCGTCGTCGCATTCGGCTCGATTCCGAAATGTCGCGCATCTTCAGATTGGTCGACATGTACGGGCAGTCCGAGGTCGCTGGCGCTATCGCCAAGGCGGTCGGCCAACGCACCTTCGGAGCCAAGTACGTCCGCGCCCTGTGCGATCAAGCGCGATTCGCGCGCGGCCTGGGTGAGCCACCCGAACCCGTTGTCACCGGCAACCGCGAAGCCGACACCCTGGAAATCGAACCCCACGATATGGAGTCCTACGATGATCTCTTCTGAGCCGTCCCTTTCTCCCGCTCTCAGTGAATTGCCACAAACCCTTTCCCTGCATGATGTCTTGCGCCACCTCGGCCTCGACTATGCGGCGGCCAACCTCGACGCCGCCAGTGGCAAAGCCATCGCACGCAATGATTCGCCCGTCGGACTGATCGACTACCTGATGCGCGAGGAGTTGCGTGTACAGACCGAGCGCAAGACCCAGATGGCCATCAAGCGCTCTGCCATCTTCCCGCTCACCACCCTCGACGCATTCGACTTCAATTTCCCCAAGAGCATCGACAAGGATCTCGTCTTGCGCGCGGCCGGCCTCGATTTCATCAAGGAACGCGCCAATGTCGTCTTCGTCGGGCCGTCCGGTGTCGGCAAAACCCACCTCGCCAACGCCATTGCCCAGATGGCCTGTTTGCGCGGTACCCGCGTCCGCTTCACCACCGCCGCCGATTTGGTCAATGACCTCGTCGCAGCCCAAGCGCGCAACGCACTTCACCGCCGCCTGGCCCTGTGGAGCGTGCCTCAGCTCTTGGTCGTCGACGAGCTTGGCTACCTCAGCTTCGACGCGCGCGGCGCCGACCTGCTGTACCAGGTCTTCAACCGCCGCTATCTGCGGGCCTCCACAATGGTGACGACCAACTTGCCCTTCAAGGACTGGGGCAAGCTCTTTCACAACGCAGCCGCCGCATCCGCCATCGCCGACCGCCTCGTCCACAAGGGCATACTCATCAGGATCCTGGGCAAGTCCAAACGCTCGAATGAGGAGGTCGGGGAATAGCCCAAACCCTTCGCGGCGTCTGCCGTCCTTCACCCATCACACCAGGCCCGGCGTGCTTGCGCGCGCTGGGCCGTCGTCTGTCCGGCCCCGCGCTCGATCGCGCAAACCGCGATCCAAACGCCGCGCTATTGAGAGATCATCTCCAGTTACTGAGATTCCTCGCCACCAGATAGTCAAAGGCAGCGTGTCCCTGGTCGGCGCATTGTGCGCCACAACGAACCGTGTAACGTGGCACTTCGTTGACACCAAGGACTCAGCGGCCATGTTTGATCTCCTTGAAATCCTTTTCAACCAGTATCATAGCAAGCGTAAGCTGTACGTCACATGGGACGCAGTAGCGTGGCACAACTCCGCAGCGCTTCTCGATGCACTTGACCACTTCAACGAAATGACTATTCAGTCATCCGACGGCCCGACAATCGAACTGGTTCCGCTACCCACGTCAGCCCAATTCCTCAACGTCATAGAAGGAGTCTTCAGCGGGATGAAAAGGGCCGTAGTGGACAATTCCGACTATCCGTCCACTACCGAGATGAAACAGACGATCTCAAGACACTTCGTTGAACGCAACGAGCATTTTCAGAACAACCCGAGCCGCGTCGGAAAAACAATATGGGACCTGGATTTCTTCCAAGACGTTGAGGCTTTCCGTGCAGGCGACTACCGCGAATGGTGACTCAAATGGAACGGCCCCGCCATACTCGTGAAGTCGTGGAACCAGCGACACAACCAATCGCCGAGGCCAAGAATTCCGAACGTGTCCCGAATGGCCTGACGTTTCGCATCGAGTATTTTCCGGACCCAATTGGTTCGTTCCGAGACGAACCTCGACGGAATCCGCTGAAAAACTGGGACCGCATCTTCGAGGTCTCTGACAAGACCACGCTTGAGCAGTTCGCAACCATCATTCTCGATCTGCTAGGCTGGGAAGAAGACCATCTCTACGAATTCCATATTGGCGGAAACGTCTATGTCCACATGTGCGACCCAGCTTGCTCCGAGTACTTCGTCGACGCAGCAGATGCATTCGTTTCCTGCGCAATTCGTCTGCACTATCTCGATCTAGCCCCAGGTACCGAGTTTGACTTCATCTTCGACTTCGGCCGAGCGCACCTCTTCCGACTCACGCTGTTGAGCGCTTCTCGGCACCGAGATAGGAGACTGCTCCCTTCGGTGATCTCTCATCAAGGCAAGAACCTCTTGCAGTACCCTGGCCAGCTCTCCAAGAACCAGCGGCGGCTGATTCAAGAGAAGCCTCCGACGGCCAAGCCTCCGCCGCCAAGCAGCGACACCTCCTCTGTCATTCGATTTGTTCGAGCCGAGGATCTCGCCATGCTCCTCAAGTGGCGCGCATCGAACGACAAGACGCTATGGGAAAAGGCTGTCACAGTTCTTGAGAATCGAAATCTTTCCGCGGAGGAGATCTCCAAGAAGATCGAGCGGTCCGTCAATGTCGTCCAGCGTTGGATTCTTGCGTTCAATCATCGGGGGATGCTTGGCCTAGATCCACCGCGAAAGGAGCGAAGCCCCGGGATACGCAAAGCGGCGGCAGAGAAGAGGAAGAAAGGAATTCTCGACATCCTTCACGATCGCCCCCGTTCGTTTGGCATTAGCCGCGCGAGTTGGAACCTGACCTCCTTGGCGAAAGCATATGCCAATAAGTACGGCGAACCTGTTTCGCAGTCCACCGTCAGCAGGGCCATCCGGCAGGCAGGGTATTCGATCAAGAAGGCACGGCGCGTTCTCATTAGCCCGGACCCCGAGTACCGAGAGAAGGTCGAGCAGGTTCTCAACACGCTTCAGAATCTCAAGCCCGACGAGCTCTTCTTCTTCATTGATGAGCTTGGGCCTCTTCGCGTGAAGAAGTACGGTGGGCGAACATTCGCGGCCAAGGACGATGTCCCAACCTTCCCGCAACTGCAGGCCGACAAAGGCTCGATCACCATGGCAGGCGCATTGAGCGCCACCGCAAATCAAGTCACTTGGTTGTTCAGTCCAGCCAAGGACACGCAGTCGATGATCGACTTGATCGAGCTGCTGTTCAACCAGCACCCTACTGTCGCGCGTATCTTCCTTACGTGGGATGCTGCCTCGTGGCACAGTTCCATTTCCCTCATCGAGTGGCTGGATGTCTTCAATGCTCAGACTCTTGAATGTGGTCTCGGGCCCATCATCCAGCTTGTCCCGCTGCCCACATCATCGCAGTTTCTCGACGTACTTGAAGCCGTGCTCAGCGGGATGAAGCGCGCCGTGGTGCATCACTCGGACTACCAGTCGGTTGGCGAGCTCAAGACCGCTATATCCTCCCATTTCGTTGAAAGAAATGCCTTCTTCAAGGAGAACCCCAGGCGGGCCGGCAAGAAGATCTGGGACGTCGATTTCTTTCAAGATACAAGCAACCTTCGTTCCGGGAACTATCGCGAATGGTAACCGATGCGTTGTTCCTCATCGATAGCACCTTCTTGTTTCAAGCCAGCGAAGCAGCGTTTCTGGGTGCGCCCCTCCTTGTCGACAAGGGCGGGCGGGACCACACCCGGACGTTCGGTGTCATGAGGGATCTACTGCGGCTCCGCAAGACGTTCGGCATACGGCGTGGGGCGGTTGTCGTCGGTGAGGAGAGCCTTGCTGCCACAACCGATGCCGTTGTCGACGACCTGCTGCCCTTGCTGCGCCAGATCAGCGCCAGCGTGCTTAGGGGCGATGGCGCTCGGGTCGTGGACATTTGTGCTCAGGTGGCGTCATCAGCGCACTGGATCATCAGCACAAACCCCTCGGTACAACAATTGGTCAGCGAACGTCTCGGTGTTCTGATCCCGCGTGTTGGCGATGACGCAGAGGTTGTTACGAAGAAAACTCTGTCCGACACGGGCATGCGACCCGAATGGGTACCTGCCGTGCTCGCCCTTTCTGAGGGAAAGGATGCCCCTCTGAAGCGGCGGCAGGCTGTTCGGCTGCTCGAAATCTACGGGAGCCTCGAAGCTGCGCTTGCAGACGCGTCGAGCGCGCCGTCAGCCGATTGGAAGCGAAAGGTCGCGCCCGATACAGAGAGTCTTCTCCAAACGGCAGCAGGGCTGCAAAGTCGGACTGCGGTCTTGGCTCCGTCAGTGATGAGCCTTGGGCGGGTGTTTGTTGAAGACTCGGACGCAAGCGTCATGGCGCTAAAGTATTACGGGTTTTGGTCCCTGATAAGGATGCTGCCATTGCCTGACGCCAGCGACATCGGCGTCACGTCATCGGCGGAATGCAAGACGGATTACCGAGCGATTCGCTGCGCCGCAGACCTGCGTATCCTTGAGCATTGCCTGTCGCAGACCGAGGTGTGTGCTATCGACACCGAAACGAGCGGCAAAGATCCTCGTTGCGCCACCCTCTATGGCGTTTCCATGGCCGTGAAGGAGGGGCAGGCATTCTACGTGCCGATGATGCAGTCGGACCTTGATGGGCTAAGTCCCGAGGACGTGTGCGCTCGATTGAACGTGGTCTTCTCGCGGAAGCTGAAGCTCGTGGGGCACAACCTCAAGTACGACTTCGCCGTGCTCCAACGCAACGGCATCGACGTTCAGGAATTGCACTTCGACACGATGCTGGCCGCCCACGAGTGCTTTGGCGACTGGGAGTTCTGGAATCTGTCCGCGCTCGCGAAGAAACTGCTAGGCGCGTCGGTCAAGCGGTATCGAGACATCGTGGGTGATGGCGAGACATTCTTGGATAGACCGTTCAAAGAACTTGTGGAACATGCGTGCTGTGACGCCGACATGGCCCTGCGGTTGCACGCAGTGTTGACCAAGGAGCTACGTAACACTACTGATTCAAAAAGTTGCCAGTCTGGCGGGAAATCGGCGACATAGTGGGGATGGAATACCTGCTGGATCGTAAGGGAGAACGACGGTTGGCCGCGTACTTCCACCGGATTGGGGAAGTCTTGCGAACGGCGCCGCAACGAGCGTCGTTTGCCACTTACGCCTTGGGGTTGATGGGCGACGGAGAGCGGAAAAGCATGGAGCCGATGGCGGCGCGAGCGTGCCCCGACCCGGAGGGTGTCAACGCCGCCCACGAGCGGCTGACGTACTTCACTCGGGGCGCGGAATGGTCCGACCGTGACGTGCGCCGCGAGGCCGCGCGCTACGCGCTGGCGGCGATGACGGCTCGGGAGCCTGTAACGGACTGGATCATCGACGATACGGGCTTCCCGAAGCAGGGCACGCACTCCGTGGGCGTGCAACGACAGTATTCGGGCACCATCGGCAAGATCGCCAATTGCCAGGTGGCGGCCAGCTTGACCATTGCCACACGCACGGAGCACGTGCCGGTGGACTTCGCGCTGTACCTGCCCGAGAGCTGGACCGAGGATCCATCGCGGCGGGCCGAGGCCCACATCCCCGACGAGGTGACGTTCAAGACCAAGCCCGAGTTGGGGGTCGAGATGATCGAGCGTGCCATCGCGGACGGGTTGCCGGCTGGGCTGGTGCTGGCCGACAGCGCGTATGGCGACAACTCCGAGTTTCGCCGGCGCGTGCGCTGCGAGGGTCTGGGCTACGCCGTCGGCTTACACCGTACGACCACGGTGTGGCGCCTGGATTCGCTGGGACGCCGAATCGGTGACCCCGTGGCGGTCGGTGATCTGGCCGACGCCATCGGGCGAGGTGGCTTTCGGCGGGTGACCTGGCGAGAAGGAACGAAGGGGAAGATGTCGTCGCGCTTCGCCACCGAACGTGTGGTGCTCGCGCAGGACGACCTCGTTGATCCCTCGCAGCGGGAAGCGGTCTGGCTGCTCATGGAATGGCCCCATGGCGAGAAGGCAGCGACGGACTTTACCGCGACCACCTTGCCGGCGAACATGTCACGGCGCCAGCTCGTTCGGAGAGTCAAGCAGCGGTGGCGCACCGAACGGGTGTACGAGGACGCCAAGGGAGAGCTTGGACTGGACCACTACGAGGGCCGCTCCTTCCGCGGTTGGAACCACCATGTGTCCATGGTGCTGGTTTGCTTCGCGTTTATCGTCGCCGAGCGCTCCAGGGCTTTTCCCCCCTCGGCCGGAAAAACTGCCACGCGGAAAGCGTCGCATCGTCACGACGGTGCGGACGGCAACCCGCCCGGAGCGGCACTTCCGGGATTCCTTCATCACCGTGCGCCTGGCCGTCGTGCGCGTCCTGGCCACATGGTTACCCCGATGTCCCCTGTGTCACAGACCGCGATCGATGGGACCGCCTGGTGCACATGCCCGTGAACACCGACGGACGACTCCCTTTTTGAATCAGTAGTGGTAAGCGGTGCGCCGAGCAACATTTCCTCGACGGACCGATGCGGACGGAAAGGCTTCTGATCGAACTGGAGCGGGACGGCGTGCGAATCGACATGGGTCGAATGAAGGCTGTGGGCAGAGCGGTAAGGGCAAGTGCTGAAGCACTGAGGGCGGCTGCCATTGCAGTCGCTGGGTGTGAGTTCGACATTGACTCGCCCAAGGCTACGACGGAAACGCTGAGGAACCTCGGCATCTGGGAGAAGACTTCTCGGCCACTTGGCGAGTCGCAGATGGAACAGATCGCCGGAGACTTCCCGCTTGTGGCAAGCATCGTGAAGTACAGGCGCGAACGGAGACGCTACAAAGATATTGAAGCCATTTGTGATGCGGCGAGGAAGGGGCGAGTGTACCCGTCGTTCAGCCAGTGCAAGTCGGCACACGGCTCGCTGTCTTCGGCGTCGCCCAACCTTGACGAGGCGACGGCGGCAGGTGCTGTACTCGACAAAGCGATCACTGGGCTTTTTACAAACGAGGGGGCTTCCATTGAGATTCTCATGGTGGTGAGTAGCGACACGGTATTGCGCAAGGATCTAAGGAGATGCAAGGGGAATAATGGATTCATTCCTGGCTTTCCGCTGTTGGGAGAGGCTGAGCAGCGCGAAGCCCTGCTGATGACAGCAATCGGCGAGCCCGATCTTCTGATCTCTCGTCGCTTCCTCGTCGGAAGGGCAGATACGGCGAAGCTGCGAAGTGCCATCACGTCTCGCTACCAGGCATTGTTCTCGTGGCTTCAGGAATTCAGGAGGGCAGCGCTGGCGAACGGCTTCGCGGAATATGGCGGCAACCGAAAGTACCTTGCCGGGCTCCGCAGCTCAGATGTCGACAAGCGTAACAGAGCAGTCCGGTCGGCAGTCCGATGGCTTGTAAAATACTAGGACCAAGGACGTCAGGGCGGGAGCTACGAGCACCCGATCCGTGTGGGGGAGCCCCCGGCCGGTTCGTGCCCTTGGCGGCCTCCGTTCAGGCGGGCACCAGCTTTGTCGCGCGCGTTCTTGGTCAGGAACTGGGACTGCCATGACCCAGCGCCGAAACGACCACAAGATCCCAGATTGCGCCTCAGTCGAGATCCCGCTCGATCGCCTGCAGTACCGGCTTACACCCACCATCGTTCGCAGCGTCGCATCCGCGCATCGGTATGCGGGCGCGATCTCGGCGATGCGCTTCTCCTACTACGGCCTCAAGCGAATCGAGGCCGAGGCGACACAGACCCGCATTGCGGATCTCTGCGCGAGCGTGGGCCACTGCGTGCAGCGAGATGAGGTCGCCCACGTCGTTGCTGGCGACATCCTGCTGCCGTATCGGCGCACAAAGCAGGACATCATCCGGCGCGCTACTATTCTTGTAGATGCCGTGAACCGGTATGCGGAGCGGCACGAGGCGAGCACTCCCGAAACCTGCGCCGCCTACCTCGATCTCGCTGCCCAGGGCGACGAGGCCGGGACCACGGCATGGTCGAAGTTCGCCGGGCGTGAGCACGATCGACTGCTTGAGCTGCACCGCAGCTCTGTGAAAACTGACCCGCGCATGGAGAAGCTCTACTCCTGGCTCGCCAAGGACGACCTCCTATCCCGCGAGCCGCTCCTGCGCGCTGCCGTCCTCTACTGGGCGCTGTCCGAGATGCAGATCCTTGGCCTCGCGCGCATGGGCATTGATGCCGTCGTCACGCACGAGTTGCGCGCTGGAGATCTCGATCCACGCGGGCTCTTTGTCGCGACACTACACGGGCATGGCCGCGAGGCATTCGCGCTACGTCAGGGGGAAACGTGGCGACCAAGGCCTTGGTTTCCGGGGATCTCACTGGAGTCCTCGAACACTTCCTCCACCATGTCAGCCACGCGCTCGCGGATTGCGCGGCGAACCTGCAGCGCCACCAAGACAACGATGACCGCCTACCGTGGATGATGTTGCGACCACCCGACAAGATGGACCGGCTGATCTTCGAGGCCGTCGAGAAGCGCGGCCGCACGACAAGCCCCGCGGTCCTGGCAACGCTACCGGAGCCCAGACCACCACTGCGCACGCTCCAGCGCCGGCTGCGGAAGCTCGTCCACGGCGGGCTACTGGTAAAGCACGGCGGACGGAAGGACGCCTTCTACCAGGTCGCGGAGAGGACCGAGGATGGGGGTACGGCGATGGAAAAGCGCTCGACCGACGGGAGCATAGTCGGATCAGGCACTTAAGCTCCGCCTCGGCTTCATCGATCGCCTTGGCGAAAAGGTCCTGCTGTTCGTTTCCTGCCAAGCGGTGGGATCGTACATAGAGGATGTTGCTTGCGGTACTGCCGTGTGAGCTTGATTCGCCATATGCGGCGCATGATACTCTGCACCTATGTTCCCGCGTTCTAGGCGTTCCTCCCATAAGAAGTCATCCGGGGCATTGCCAGAGGAGGACTCATTGCTTCGACGTCTCGATGAAGCGCTCTCCGAGGAAGAGATTCGCCGCGTGGTTGCGTCCTCACTCCTGGTTCTGGACGACGCTTCCCGAAAACGACTACTCGCCCGAGTCGCCCCAGAAACCGCGGCGGCGTTGATCCCCGCGCTCGATCCACCGCGCAAGCCCGCTCGAAGTCAGAAGGCCGTCGTGCCTGCAGCGGGAAAGGGGAAGCTCCGGCAGGAATGGGACCGGCTTTGGCAAGAATGGACTCGCATCGTTGACGAAACCGGCGCCGAAACCGGTGACTACGTTCATCAGGACGCTGACTGGGAGCCTCCGTACATCGACACGTATTCCATTGGACTGGATCTGGACGCAGTCGCGGCCAAAATGCGCAGCCTGATTCCTCGGGTCATCGCCGAGGATATCGATCCTGGCTTCAGCTTTGCCCAGGCGATTCGCGAGATGGACGAGGGACTGTATGCGGGCCAGCCCGACTGGGTCGTGGAAGGCATTGGTGAAGACTGTTGCCTCGGTCCCAAGGCGACAACGTGCATGCTCGAGTGGGAGTGGAAGGCCGCACAAGGAGAAGGTCGCGATGTAGCCTCATTCCTCGACGAGGTTCGCGATCTCGAGATTGGTCTTCACAAGGTCGGGCTCGACGGCCAAGCCATCAAGACTTTCGTTCGTGGGCTGTCCCACGAGCAACGTCAAGGCATTCTCGCGAGCATGGAACGCCAGCGTTTGTCGGCGCGTTGGACGGAGGCATTCACGCGTGCGTATGGTTGTTGGGCTGAGATATTGCGTGATCTCTCGAAACGCTGGAAACCCGAACTTCACGTTGAGATCTCTCGCGCGAACATCGCACAGAACTGGATCTTGGCCTTGCCGCTGGTGGAGGACGCGGTCAAGCGCAAGGCATTCGCCGAGGCAACCGACATCATCGACGAGGCTCTGCGCTCGCGGCTGCGGCTCGCTGCGAACGAACGCTGGGAACCATGCAAAGAGCTTCTCGTGGAGCGCGATGTCTGGCACCACGGCGACGAGCAGAGCACAAAACTGTCCACACTGCTCCGCTGCTGGATGAAGGCCGCTCAAGCCCAGAAGCAGCCGGAGCTCGTTGCGGCGCTCGCGCTACAGATCGCGGCGCTTCGTCATGCGGAGGATGGCGAGACCATGCTCAAGGCATTCCATGCCTTTCCGGCCCAGTTCCACGCGATCCGTGACCGACTCTTCGCCGCCTGGCGCGAGTTGATTGTCAGGCGAACGCTCGACACCTGGAGAGATAGCGATCCGGTGCCGTGTGGTGGTTGGGTGTCTGCCCTGGTCGACGCTGCGTGGGCAGGTCCCAGTGGCGTGGCGATGTTCCACACGGCCGTGCGCATCGTGCTGGATGAGTCCAGAAAGGAACCGGCCGCCAAGCCAAAGGCGGCCTGGAACCCGCGTTGGGCTCAACCCACAGGCCAAGAGAAGTCCCTGCGGGCGCTGGCGATCTTGACGCGCGACTTGGACGCGACTGCACCAACGATGAAAGCGTTGGCTCCAAGACTTTGGCATCTTCTCTCCAAAGTAGACTCCGACGCGCGAAAACGTGTTTCGACGACCCGGCGAAACTGGTGCAAGTCCCTCGGGGGGAAGGCCCTCATTCCCAAGATCGTCGCTTTCTGGCGGGAAGATGCGGTTCGTTTCGTGCCCGATCCTGGGGCCTCAACCGCCGAGTACTCGGAATCCGCCGACTGGCTGGCCGCGATTCACGAAATTAACCCCGCAGCAGCCAGCAAGTTGCGCGCGAGCTGGGCGACCATCTACCACCTCAAACGCAACCTCTGGCGCGATCTCGCCCAGCGGGGCTTTCCGATTCCACCCGGTGTCCGGGGAGCCCACGCCTTGAAGGCTTGATGGTTGGATTCGGCGAGGTTTGGTCGCCACACACTTTGGAATCCCATTGGGCGACCCTTTTTGTGTTACATCGCTCCATGTCACATCTGCGCTGGTCTCGCGTCGACTGGCCCTATTGGTCAAGCTGCAACAAGCCAAGCCCTTCCCGATCAAATACCCATCAAATGACCTAACTCATTGCAAGAGCACATGTTTTTTGCCATGGCAAGGTCGCGATCGGGGCGGCCATCAAATGAAGTCACGGCACCCCTCCTTCCACCGGTCGCCGCCCCGCGGCCCACCACGGAACGTATTTCATGAGCTTCTTCGCAGCATCCTCATCGACCGGCGCGATGGCGCGTGCCTCCACAGACTCTTTGATGATGCGAGAGGCCGTGGCGCTGTTCTGTTGGTCGATCCCGAACCGCTCGCGAAGAGAGGTGTTCGTCAGGCAATCGCGGCTGACGTACTTCAGGCAAGCGTGGAGATAGCAGGCGCGCACGCGGTCATCCTTGTCCATCTTGGTCAGTGGACGATGCGCGAAAAGCACCGCGCGGGTCGATTCCCCCGTCACTTCAAAGAGCGGTGCAGGGAGTTGGAACAACTCCGTTTGGGACACCACCTTGTCGACGCCGCTTCCGCGTTCCTCGCACACACCCATCCGCCTCATCAGAGAAGCCAGGGCCTCGTTGCGAGACTTGGGGGGCGTGTCCAAGAATCGATCTGCCGCCACCAGCGGCTCACCGGGATTCGTGACCTCCATCCGGTCGGCGAAGATCTCCACCATGGGTCCCGCCCCGGTGACGAAGAAATCTTGGTGGATGAGGGCATTGGCGACGAGTTCGCGAACCGCGAGCTCTGGGTACATCGGTACGGTCTTGCGCAGCGCTTGCCCGATCACCTCGTTGGACGGAACCAAATCGTTGATGAAGGCGATGAGCCCCTCGAAACCGCTCCCATAGCCCTTACCACCGATCTGCTCCTTAACCGTCTCGATTCGGTTGTTACCCTGGTAGACGATCACGCGAACGGCCTTGCGACCAAGCCCTGCGAAGTCGTCCAGGCGTCTCGCGAACAGCACGGCGCCAAGGTTGGTCACGTTCCAGCCACCGGCATCGCATCTGCGGATCAGGGTGTCCTCTTCCAGTGCTCCGAGAACGCCCTGTTTGCCGTCGGGGAGAGGTCGGTCAAGCAGATCGAAGTAGCTCGGGTAGTCAATGGTCCGCAAGACTTCGTCGTCGCTCACATGTTCGAGGGCAATTCCGTCCTCGAAGGGTACTCGGTCAAAAAGGCGCCAAAGCGCGCGTTCCTTTTCGGGGAAGTCCTTGAGCTTCTTCTTGTACGTGCCGACGCGAATGAACTCCTGGCCCTGGAACTGAACGGGTTGCCGAGAAGCACGCTCTATCTCCAGGAGAACGACGCGCTTGCCTTCAATATCGATGTCGAAAAATCGGAATTGGATTTTAGGCGTGAGTAGTCGAAGCAGCCAGCTCTCAAGTTCCTCGTTACCCACCTTCGTGGTCGTCGGCACGAAATGCGTGCCGACGACCCGATGAGATTCATCATTCACGCCCCACGCGAGATAGGCGAAAGCCTTGCCCGCCAGGGCAGCAGCGTTGGCGAGCGCCGAGATATACTCACCGATCTCCTGTGGCTCGGCCTTGTTCTCCTTGAACTCGACCCATTCGGTCTCTCGGGGGAGTTTGCATAACTCGCGGACGAGGCCGGCCATGTACTCGGCCGTGCGGGTCGGGCTCATGCGGCTACCTCTCGTGAGCTATCGAGCAGGGACGCCCTCCTCCCGACAAGCGGGACATCGAAATCGTTCACAGCGAACACCATGGTTTCGATCATCTCCACCCAAACCATAGTGCTGATCAAGGCATCTGTCGCCTTTGGTGAGTCTCACCACTACCACCATCATCTCGAGACCTTCTCCAAGTACCGTCGCAGGTCGGCTTCGCCTATACGGATCGCGTTGTTCAGGCGCGCGTGCGCCAACCCACCGGGCTCGCACAGGCTGTATACAGTAGCCGTGCATACGTGCAGCCGTGCCGCAACCTCACGAACGGTCAGGTACGGGCCGATGGTTGCCGACCCACCACCCCCGGCTCGCTCAGCATGTACCACTATTGCACCAAACGATCGGCTATCTGGTGCATTTTCTGGCGACGCGCGGCTAAGGTCACCCTCTGCAACCCGTTGAATTTGCAAAGATTTGCTATCGCCAGTCACGCGTTGCGATGTCTTTTCGAGACCTTCTAAGCCGAGGGCTGTGGGTTCGATTCCCTCCGGGCGCGCTACTGCCCTTTGCTCCCCTTTGACTTCTTGGCCGCCGGACCGCGTCCTTTCGGGATCGGCTCCAGCACGACGCTTACCTGGCCGTCTTCGAGCACCGGCACTGTCCTCGTGACAGGAACGTAGCCTGCGAGCTCGAAGCGGACCAGGACAGGCTCGGCGGACTGGCCGAACTCGATGGTGTCGGGTGTAAATCCCATCACGTGGCCATCGGACAACCGCCTCACGGCCGCACCTGGCGGGGTGGTCTCCATCCACACGAGGATGAGGAATGTTGGATCCAGTGCCGGGCGTGCGTCGGTTGGCCGCCGTGTATCGGAAGGCGGCTGGGCCTTCGCCACGGGCGCGGGAGGTGGCGGAATCGGGCGCTTGCGTTTGCACGCAGACGTGAGCCCCGCGACCGCCACCAAAACCAAGACACCGCCGATCACAATCCCGAACTTGCGTCTGACTTTCGTTGTGGCTTCAAGCATCGATGCGGAGTGTATCTCCCTTTCAATTTGCTGTCCTGACCAGAAAACTGGTCGCTCACAACAAAAGCCCCGACTCCTCATCAAAGAGAAGTCGGGGTTGCGTGGCCCAAGAAGCAGAAACGGCGCGAACACCGATCCTGCGCCGGGGCTATCTACTGCTTTATCACAATCGGGGGCACGGGCGGATTGGCCATGCCAGTACCGATGTGGAAGCCCACGTGCGGCGGCTGGTTGTAGCTCGAGTTCTCAAACGACACCTGCGCCCGGTACGTCGGATCGTGCATCAGGGTGTAGATACGGTGCGTGGTCACGTTCGTCGTCGTGTACACACGCAAGTTCGCGTTGCTCGATTCGCGAAGCACCGCCTCCTCGCGCCAATCGCCCAGCAGATCCGCGGTGAGCGTTGGGGTACTCTTCGAGCTGTTGTTCGACGCGGTCCCGGTGGTGCTCACCCCGGGCAGTGTCGTCCCATTCATGGTCGAACGAATCACATCGGCGTTCCAGTAGATGAGGAAGTTGCTCCCAGCGCTCGTACTGACGTTGGCACCGGTACCGCAATTCACGTTGCCCATACCACTGCAGGTTGCGGCCGTGGTGTCGGATGCGTCGACATACTCGGCAACGCCGCGGCCGGTGTCAGTGCCGGGACTCGTGATGTTGAAGTAGAACGAGCAGGTGGCACCATCATGGCAATCCATGCCGCCGTAAGTCTCGTGAACCGTGAACACCGAGATGCCTTTGCCAACCACCAGCTCCCCAATGTGCATGGCATCGCCATGGCCCATTCCGGACGAGCACTTGAAGGTTCCGTCGCTCTCGATGGTGGTTGCGCCGGTGATGATTTCCTGTCCGCCGTCGTTGTCCACATCGGCCGCCATGCATGAGTGGTCGCCCCCGCCAGCGGCTTTGCTGTTCCCGGTGTTGTTGCTGTCGAAGATCCAGTTCTGCGCCAGGGTTCCGCCACTCCAGGTCAACGCGGACACCGTCAGACGCGTGTAGTAGCCACGCTGCTGGATGATGTTCGGCTGCCCGGTCGCAACACCCTTCTGCTTCACGAAGGCCATGCCGCCGTTGAAGCGGTCCACGCGGTTGCCGTAGCCGTCGCCCCAAGAAGTCACGACCCCACGGGGCACGGGATAGTCGATCGTCGCCAGTTCCTTGCCGGTGTCTCCGGCGAAAACCG
This sequence comes from uncultured delta proteobacterium, assembly GCA_963758155.1. Taxonomy (GTDB): domain Bacteria; phylum Myxococcota_A; class Polyangia; order Fen-1088; family Fen-1088; genus Fen-1137. The sequence continues at coordinate 66,433 of CAVWUP010000009.1, read as the reverse complement.
TCACGTACTCGGGCCCGGTCAGAATGTAGCCAGAGGCATTGCGATAGACGGCGCTGTCATCGTCGCTGGCAGCAGGTCCGGTGCTCAGATACGCGCCGGTTCCGTCCTTGGTCCCTGGTGCGGTCTTGACTGCCAATTCCGCCTTGCCGTCGCCGTCGAAGTCGCCCACTGACATCTGCGTGTAGTGCGCGCCGGCACGAATGTTCGGTCCCAAGTCGATGCGCCAGAGCTTCTTGCCGTCCAGCGTGTACCCGTCAATGTAGACGTCGTCGGTAACGCCCGCCTGGGAGTTGTCTTTCGAGTTCGATGGATCCCACTTGAGCACGATATCGAGTTTGCCGTCGCCATCGAGATCCCCCGTGCTTCCGTCGTTCGCGCTGTGCGATGAGCTGGGCGGAGTCAACGGGATGCTCGTGTACTGCTGCGCCCAGGGCGTGACCGCAGGAGACTGCGCCCCTTCGGTCCCTTTGAACACGCAGCTGACCGAGTACTTCGAGGTGGTGGCACCAGCCGCATCCAGGTAGTTCGTGCTATCGGTCACGTTCTTGAGCAGGGTGCCGTCTTTGTACAGGTTGTACGAGGTGTCGCTGTCCGTTCCGGTGTACTCGGTGCCGAACATGCGCCAGCCCACATAGACGCCGCCTGAGACCTTCACCGCCACCACGCCGCGATCCAAATTCTCCATCTGATACTTGCCGGCTGCGGGAGGCGAGATTGTCGTGCTTCCTCCACCCGCTGGCGTCGTCGTACCACCCGTCGGTGCGGTGATACCGCCCGTTGGCGTGGTGACGCCGCCAGTGGGACCGGTCTTGCCGCCGGTCGGGGTCGTGATTCCACCGGCCGGGCCAGTCTTGCCGCCGGTCGGAGTCGTGGTTCCGCCGGTCGGGGTCGTGGTTCCACCAGCCGGGCCAGTCTTGCCGCCGGTGACGGTCGTATTGCCGCCAGTGTCGCCGGTGGTGCCGCCAGTGGGTCCAGTATTGCCACCACCCGCGATGGTGGTGGACCCGCCTGTGCTAGAGGGGATGGATGCGACCGTGGTGCCGCCGACTTGGGGGGTTCCGCCAGTGTTAGTAGGAATGCTCGCCGTCGTGGTGCCGCCAACCTGGGGCGTCCCGCCAGTCGGGGTCGATCCGCCATTCGCGTGCCCTGCCGCTCCGGTCACGCCGGCTGCGCCGGTAGTCCCGCCGCTCGTCTGCGTTCCTCCCCCAGTGGCCGAGTCGCAGCCCTGGAGCAAAGGAACGCTGAAACCGAGGAGTAGGGCCACCGAGCCTCGCAAGAGAGCCTGTTCTGCATACTGAGTTCTGGTTCGCATCGCATCCTCCGTGGTGTCGTCGCTCTTGCGCGTCCTGGTGGACGCGCTGCCTTAAGCTTGGCGTGGCAGTGCCACTTGGCAGAACAACGGCTCAATAAATCGTGCTGCCGCGGCTGGTGTTGAACCGTGACACGGCGCGACGCACGTTGGCCAGATGTACTGCGTCTCTGAGCAGCAGCGTGAACATTGCGCAACGACCGCCGTGCGGCCTGAAAACCGTGAGCCGCCGCAGCCATGTCGCGACACTGCGAGAGTGAAAGCCGCCTTCTCTGACGGCAGAAACCCAGGTCAACGTGTCGCCTCAACTCTGGCATACTCATCTAATGGCCTCCGCGTCCGACCGGGTCATGGGAGACGGTTCGTCTGGCTCAGCTCCGCTGTCCGCCAGCGAACGCGCCAAGGCCGTTTCAGAACGCGAAGAACGCGTTGGCGCCAGTGCCGACGACGCCATGTTGGCTCGCGCCGCCCTGGTCGGCCAGGTCTGGGCCCAGCGTGAGATCTGGTTCCGCTTCGCGCCCATGATTTATGGCCTCTTTCGCCGAGCCCTCGGCCCCCGCCATGACGCCGACGATCTGACCCAAGAAGTCTTTCTCCGGGTCTTCCGCAGGCTCTATACCTTGGAGAAGGCCTCGGCCATTCGCAGCTTCGTGTACTCCGTCGCGGTGCGCGTGCTGAGTGAAGAAATTCGCCGCATTCGCGTGCGCCGCAGGATCGTGGCTGAGAACCATGACCCGTCTATGTCTTCTTCGTCATCGCCCACGGATTTCGAGACACGCGAAACCCTAGTGTACGTGCAGCGCATGCTGGACCAGATGCGCGACAAGTACAGGGCTGTGTTCGTTCTTCGCCACGTGGATGGCATGGAATTGCACGAGATCGCTGTTGGCCTGGACATCTCGCTGGCCACGGTCAAGCGTTACCTGAACAAGGCATTGGCTACCATCCACAAGTCGCTTCCCAAAGAAGGAGGTCGAGGACCGACGGGCTTGGGCAGCGGGGCGCCATCAAGTTTTTTGAGGGGCGGGCGATGAAGGACGTGGTGAATCACAGCATTGTGGCGGAGGTCGCCTCTCTGGCTCGGCAGGGTCTGGGGCAAGTGACTCAGGCCGAGCTCGACCAGGGCTGGCGGCGGCTGTCCAACCGACTGGAGCAAGGACAACACCTGGAGCCTCCGATTTCCCTGCGTCCCCAGTTTCACTGGGGCAGGTGGGCTCTGGCAGGGGCCGCCGCCGCGGCGCTGGCCCTCGCAGCCTATCGACTGCCGCTGCAGCCGTCGGACAAGCCCCTGCACTATGTGGTCGAGGGGGCGACGGTTGGAGCGAATGAAACCATCACCACCAGGTCGGCGGCGCGCGTGCTTTTCTCCGACGAGTCCAGCCTCGGGATCGAAGCCTCTGCCAATCTCAAGGTCCTGGGCACCGACGCACGCGGAGCCCAGGTGGCCATCAGCGATGGTGCTATCGACGTGATGGTCAAACCCCGCCGCCACTCTTCCTGGCGTTTCGAGGCCGGTCCATTTTCCATTCTGGTCAAGGGCACTTCCTTCCGTCTCGGTTTCGATGCTGCCAAGGGGCGCATGGACCTGCACATGAAGACCGGCGTGGTCGAAGTTCGCGGGCCGCGCGAAGACCGCGTTCTCACGCTTCGGGCAGGCGAGTCGCTGCAGCTATTCGCGAACCCACCGCGCGAAGCCCCGGTCGCTGCTCCGGCTCGGGTCACACAAGAGGCGCCGCGGCCGGATGGCTCCGCCACGCTGTCGCCTTCCACGCCCGCAGAAGCCATGCCGGCCAACCGGGTTGCGGCCAAGCACGCCGCCTCCGGCAGCCCAGGCCGGCTCGCCCTGCACGAAGGGACAGTCCATGCGCTTTCTTGGTCAGACCTCATCGCCAAGGGCGACTTTTCCGCTGTCGTGCAAGATGCGGAAAGGCGCGGTCTGGATGTCACACTGGCGCGCGGCTCGGCCCAGGATCTCATCACCCTGGCGGATGCCGCCCGCTACACCAGGAAATACGAAACCGCACGCCAGGCTCTCTTGGCCTTGCGCGCGCGCTTCGCAGGAAGCGATCGGGCCAAGGACGCGGCCTTTTTCCTGGGCCGTCTCGCCGAGGTCGGGCCGGCGTCATCGGACGCCGCTCTGATCTGGTACGACACCTACCTGGACGAAGCCAGCCGCGGACCCTACGCCTCGGAGGCCCTGGGCCGCAAACTCACCTTGCTCGTGCACAGGGACCGCCAACTGGCGCACAAGACCGCGCACACCTACCTACAACGCTTTCCTGAGGGGAATCAAGCCGAACTCGCCCGCTCCGTTGTACAATCCCCGGCCGAGTGATTGCTCTTCTTGCCGCGACCGCGGCAACGAATGGGGGAGGCCGTTCATCGTCGAGCGCCTGCGCCTTGGTCGGCGGAAGTGAAACGGGGTTCTTGCGATGGCGATCCTGTGACCGCGGCCAAAGCCAAGGCACTGCCGATCAAGATCCAAGACTTGCGCTCGACTCTCATTGCGTTTCTAACACTACCGCTTGAAATTCGGACCGAGCCGACGCGTCGCGAGGAGGCCCGGCCGCGACGGCGACGGGAAAATTTCGATCAGTGCTAAGCATCGATGTGGATCTTGCCGCGCTATCAATGAATGTGCAGCGTTCCAGCTGCTCCATCCACGCCCAAGCAAAAACCCCGACTTCCCTTGGCCGGAAAATCGGGGTTTGGGGGACCGTTCAAGCAATGTGAACGGTACAAGCACCGTTCGCGCGCGAGCTGGTCTTACTTCGAGCCCGCAATAAAGATGTCTGGCACGGGCGGAGCCGGCATGTTGGGGCTGATTTGGAACCCCGGGTGAGGGGGCTGGTTGTAGCTTGCCTGCTCGAAGTTCACCTGCGCTCGGTAGGTCGGATCGTGCATGAGCGTGTAGATGCGGCGCTTGGTCACAGTTGTGGTCGTGTACATCCGCAAGGCCGCGCCGGCCGACTCGCGGTAGATGACTTCTTCACGCCAATCGCCCAGCATGTCCGCGGTAAGCGTCGGGTCGGACTTGGTGCCATTGTTCGACGCGCAGCCACTCGCGTTCAGCAAGGTTGTGCCGCTGGCCTTGGTGATGGATGTGCCATTTTCAAGCTCGCGCCATTCGTCGTCGTCCCAGTATATGACGAAGTTGCTACCAGCCGAGGGGGCGCTGCCGGTACCGGTGAGGCACAGGCCCGTGGCTCCTCCGCCATTGCAGGACGCGCTGGTTTCGTCGCCCGCACCGACATACTCGGCACGACCACGATTGGCGTCGGTGCCGGGGTTGGTAATCTTGTAGTAGAACGTGCAGGTGGCGGAGTCGTGAGCATCGCTGCCACCGAGAGACTCGTGAATCGAGAAGGTAACCATAGGCTTGCCCGGAATCAGCGGCGCGATGTCCATGGCATCGCCATGGCCCATACCCGAGTCACACTTGAAGGTTCCGTCGCTGTTGATCGTCCTTGCGCCAGGGATGATCTCCTGTGCGCCGTCCCCGTCCACATCCGCAGCCATGCACGAGTGGTCGCCACCGCCATTGGGGATTGTGGTTACGCTGTCGTAGACCCAATTCTTCGCCAGCGCCCCATTGCGGAAGGTCAGCGCAGACACGGTCAGATACGTGTAGTAGCCGCGCTGCTGGATGATGCTCGGAAGACCGTTCGCAACGGCGGCACCGCCTCCAGCGGGGACGTCCTTCACGAACGCAAACCCACCATTGAAGCGCTGTGACCGGTTACCGTTCGAGTCGCCCCAGTTTCTGCTCCCGTAGAGCACCGGATATTCAATGGTGTCCAGTTCCGATCCGTCGGCGCCGCTGAATACGGTTAGCCACTCCGGTCCGCCCAAGGTCATGCCGCGAGGACCTCTGAGATCCTGACTGTTGTCGACGCCGGCCGCTGGTCCCTTCTTCAGGTAGTTACCCTTGCCATCCTTGGTTCCGGGCGCGGTCTTGAACGCCACCTCGCACTTGCCGTCACCGTCGAAGTCGTAGACCGACATTTGCGTGTCGTGCGCCCCGGCGCGAATGTTCACGCCAATATCAATGCGCCACAGCCTTGTTCCGTCCAGCTTGAGCCCATCAATGTAGACGTCATCCGACTTGTTGGAAAACGACGAGTCTTGCGAGTTGGACGGGTCCCACTTGAGCACGATGTCCATCTGCCCATCGCCGTCCAGATCGCACGGGCTGGCATCGTTCGCGGTGTACACGCCACCGAGGGGACCATTGGGAGGCGCGGTTATAGGGATGCTCAAGTACTGGTTGGCCCACACCGTGACCGGAGCAGACTGCGCCCCCTCTTTTCCCTTGAGCACCGCGCTCACCGTGTACTTCGAGGTGGAAGTGCCGGCCGCGTCCAGGTAGTTGGTGCTGTCGGTCACGTTCTTGAGCAGGGTGCCGTCCTTGTAGAGGTTGTACGACGTGTCGCTGTCTGTTCCGGTGTACTCGTAGCCCATCATGCGCCAACCAACATAGACGCCGCCTGTGACCTTCACCGCCACCACGCCGCGATCCAGGTTCTCCATCTGATAGTGGCCGGTCGTTGGCGGGGCGACTGTCGTGTTCCCACCTGTGGGCGCAGGAGTGCCACCCGTCGGCGTGGTGGCTCCCCCACTGCCAGGCGCGCCGCCCAGCACGGTGGATCCGCCGCCGCCAGTCCGCCCGCCAGTCGGGGTTGTCCTTCCACCGGTGCTCGGCCTGCCGCCGGCTACGGTCGTGGTGCCGCCGGTGTCGCCGCCCGTGACGGTGGTAGAACCGCCGCTGTCGGAGGGGGTGGTTGCGACCGTGGTGCCGCCGACTTGGGGGGTTCCGCCAGTGCTACCGGGAATAGTCGTGGTGCCGGCGGCCTGGGGTGTCCCGCCATTCGCTTGCCCGGCCGCGCCGGTCACGCCAGCGGCAGCAGCAGTTCCGCCATTGGTCTGCGTCCCTCCCCCAGAGGCCGAGTCGCAGCCCTGGAGCAAAGGAACGGTGAACGCGAGGAGTAGAGCCACCGAGCCTCGCAAGAGAGCCTTTGTCGCATTCTGAGTTCTGGTTCGCATCGCAGCCTCCATGGTGTCGTCGCTTCTGCGCACCCGAGTGGATGCGCAACTCTTGGTGTGAGTGGCAGTGCCGGCAGCGGGCGCAACGGCTCACAAAAGGCAAGAGATTGCACTGTCAGCAGAGGGATGATCGCCCGCGGGAGGGAATCCCTTGTTCGATCATTGCGTCATTGCCGAAGTCGGGTCCGCGTCATCCAACGCCGCCCTGCCCCGCTCTTCTTTCGCCGCCCGGGGAGCACATAGCAAAACCCCGACCACCCATCATCGAGAAGTCGGGGTCTCTTGCGTCGCCCAGGAAGCGTGAACGGCACCAGCACCGTTCACGCGTGGGCCAGCTTCGCTAGTCTACTTGCTTCCCGCAATGAAGATGTTGGGCACGGGAGGCGGGTTCATGTTGGGGGCGATGCGGAACCCGGTGTGCGGCGGCTGGTTGTAAGCCGACTGCTCGAAATTCACCTGCGCCCGGTACGTCGGATCGTGCATGAGCGTGTAGATCCGGTTCGTGCTGACGTCTGTCGTTGTGTAAAGTCGCAAGGCCGAAGTCGGGGGGCTGGTTCCGGAGCCCTCGCGCCAGATGACTTCCTCGCGCCAGTCGCCCAGTAGGTCTGCGCTCAGCACCGGGGTGTTCTTGCTGCCGTTGCACCCCCCGCATTGAGCGCAGGTCAGCAGGGTTGCTCCTCCGGGCTTGCTGATCGAGTTGGCATTCTCCGTCTCGCGCCACAGATCGGCGTCCCAGTACATGAGGAAGTTGGTACCGGGGGAGAGTCCCGCTGCGGAACCGTCGATGCACAAGGCCTGATGCACGTTGCACGAACCACAGTAACACGAAGCGCTGGTTTCGTTGCCCGTGCCGACATATTCGGCACGGCCGCGATTCGAGTCGGTACCAGGTTCTGTGGTCTTGAAGTACGAGGTGCAGGTGGCGCCGTCATGAGCATCCATGCCGCCCAGACTCTCGTGAATCGAGAAGACACTGATCCCCTTGCCCGCAACCAGCTCGGCCACGTCCAAGGCATCGCCGTGGCCCATGCCCGAGTTGCACTTGAAGACGCCTGAACTGTCGACGGTGGTTGCGCCGGTGATGATCTCCTGTCCGCCGTCGCCGTCCGTGTCCGCCGCCATCTCTGAGTGGTCACCACAGCCAATGACTTGGCTGGCGTCGGAAGGATTGGTGCAGGCGGCGTGGGTGAAGGTCCAGTTCTTCGCCAATACACCATTCCGGTAGGTCAGGGCAGAAACAGTCGTGTATGCGTAGTAGCCACGGCCGGTAATGATGCTCGGAAGACCATTGGCAACACCGGCACCGCCGGCAGCGGGGACATCCTTCACAAAGGCAAACCCACCGTTGAAGCGCTGCGACCGGTTCCCGTTCCCGTCGCCCCAAACCGCAGTAGAAACGCTCCCGTAGAGCACCGGGTACTCTATGGTATCCAGTTCCGCCCCGGTTGCGCCGCTGAACACCGTCATCCACTCAGGCCCGCCCAAGGTCATGCCGCGAGCGCCCCTGAGATCCTGGCTGTTGTCCACGCCCGCCGCTGGCCCGTTCTTCAAGAAGTTGCCCGTCCCATCCTTGGTGCCGGGCGCAGTCTTGATGGCCAGCTCGCACTTGCCGTCGCCATCAAAGTCGTACACCGACATTTGCGTGTCGTGCGCCCCGGCGCGGATGTTCTTGCCGACATCGATGCGCCACAGCCGCGTTCCATCAAACTTGATCCCGTCGATGATGCAATCGTCTGACTCGCCGCTCGACGCTGAGTCCTTCGAGTTGGACGGATCCCACTTGAGCACTAGGTCCAGTTTACCGTCGCCGTCCAGATCGCACGGGGAGCCATCGCTTGCGGTGTACACGCCACCCAGGGCACCGGTGGGCGGCGCGGTAACAGGTATGCTTATGTATTGGTCCGACCAGACCGTGACCGCAGCAGACTGCGCCCCCTCCTTTCCCTTGAGCACGGCGCTCACCGTATACTTCGAGGTAGCGGAGCCAGCCGGGTCCAGGTAGTTGGTGCTATCGGTCACGTTCTTGAGCAGGGTGCCGTCCTTGTAGAGGTTGTACGAAGTGTCGCTGTCCGTTCCTGTGTACTCGTAGCCCAACATGCGCCAACCAACATAGACACCGCCCGTCACCTGCACCGCCACCACGCCGCGATCCAGGTTCTCCATCTGGTAGTGGCCGGTTGTTGGCGGGGGAGTTGTCGTGTTGCCGCCCGATGGCGCGGTGGTTCCCCCTCCGGTCGTCACGCCGCCTGATGTCGTGACCCCACCTGTGCCGGTCTTGCCGCCACTCGCAGTCGTGGCTCCGCCACTTGCGGTCGTGGCTCCGCCGGATGCAGTCGTACTCCCGCCACTTGCAGTCGTGGCCCCGCCACTTGCAGTCGTGGCCCCACCACTTCCGGTCGTGGCCCCGCCACTTGCGATTGTGGCCCCGCCACTCGCGCTCGTCGCCCCGCCCGGCGCGGTTGTGGCCCCGCCACTCGCCGTCGTAGCCCCACCACTTGCGGTCGTCGTGCCGCCCGATGCAGTCGTCGTCCCGCCAGGCGCCGTCGTGGTTCCACCAGGTGCCGTCGTCATCCCGCCAGGTGCGCTCGTCGTCCCGCCGGGTGCCGTCGTGGAGCCGCCCGTGGCAGGAGGAACGCTGGTAGTCCTGGTGCCGCCAAACTGAGGCGTCCCGCCCGTCGCGGTGGTCGAGCCGCCGTTCACATGCCCGGCCGCGCCCGTGGCGCCGCCGGTGCTCATCGAGCCTGCGCCGGAGCTGGATCCCCCAGTGGAGGAGTCGCAGCCCTGGAGCAAGGGGATGGCGCCCGCAAGGAGCAGAGCCACCGAGCCTCGCGTGAGAGCCTGTATCGCTTTCCGAGTTCTGGTTCGCATCGAAACCTCCATAATATCGTCGGTCTTGGGCATCCCAGCGGACGCGTCGTCTTCCAGACTGAAGCAGCAGTGACCGGCGAAAAAAGAATGGCTCAAGTAACTTGCGGTGTTAACGCGACGCGCGGTCATAAGGGAACCTCCCGAGATTCGCCGCAGGTCGACTACCCAGCCCGCCCTTGGAGATCGAGTTGGCGGTTTCAAGTCCGCGCCCTTCGTCGGCACCCTGCTGCATGAGATATCCTAGTTTCCGTGCGCTCTGCTCCCCTTGGACTTCTTGTTCGGCGGAGAATCAACTTTCGGGATTGGTTCTAGCACGAATTTCAATTCGGCGTCTGCAGCCGCGGACACCTCGCGCGTGAGAGGGATGTAGCCTTCAAGCTCGAAGCGAATCGGCACAGGCGTCTTGGTGTAGCGAAACTCGATGATTTCGGGCGAGAATCCCAGCACGTGGCCATCGGATACCCGCACAATGCGTGCTCCTGGCGGCGTGGTTTCCATCCACACCAACACCAGAGATGATTGCCCCCGCGGAGGCTGGTTATCGGCAATCATCTGGGTCTTGGTCGGAGGTGGTGGCTGGACGGAGTTCTTGCGACAGCACGCAACTGTGGGCCATGCCATCGCGGCCAAAGCCAAAGCTCCATTGATCACGATCCAGGACTGGCGCCGGATTCTGACTGTGGCTCCAAGCATTGATGCGGATTGTATCGCTGTTGCAACCCACGTGCAGTCTTCATCCAGCCAAGGACGCGGCCTTTTTCCTGGGCCGTCTCGCCGAGGTCGGGCCCGCGTCATCGGACGCCGCCATGGCGCGGTGCGAGACCTGCCTGGACGAAGGCAACCGCGGACCCACGCCTCGGAGGCCCTGGGCCGCAAACTCACCTTGCTCGTGCACAGCGACCGCACACAAGACGGCTCACACCTACCTGCAACGCTTTCCTGAGGCGAATCAAGCCGAACTTGCGCGCTCCGTTGTACAATCCCCGGCCGAGTGACCGCTCCTCTTGGCACCTTGTTTTTTGCCGTCGCGCTTTCTCCTGGCACCACCGGGGCTGGTGCAGCCCCCGACACGGGGGCCGCGGTGATTGCCGTGGCCATCCCCGAGGGCCAGAATAGTGCCATGCAAGAGGCGCTCAACCGCCTGCGTGGCGAGGCACTGTCAGTGGGATTCGAGGTGCGCTTCATCCACTCCGACTTGCCCCTTGCGCCCGCGGCGCAGCTTGAAACGCTCGCGCCCAGCCCGCGAACTGCAGCGGTCGTGGTCTTCGCCAACACCGCCGACGGGCTGGCCGCCGAAGCCTCCGTCCGTCAGCTCGATGTCTGGTTTCTCGATCGTTCGAGCCGCAAGACCTCGGTGGCCCATCTGCACGTTTCCGACGAGGAAATGGATCGGGCCGATGTCGTCCTGGCGGTTCGCGCGGTCGATTTCATTCGCGCCCGCATGTTCGATACCCTCGCCAACAGACTGGCGACAGCCGCCCCAGCGCCCTCGCCTGCACCACCACCGCCGGCGCCCGCACCTGAAAATCGCGGTTTCGTGGCCGGTGGTCTGGCGATTCTGGGAACATCGTCAGGCTTCTCTCCTTCGTTCTTGCCGTACCTGGAAGTCGGGTACGAACTGCGCTCTTGGGTGCGTGGCACAGTCAGCGCGTTCGGCTTGGGCACGCGCCCCACTGTGCAATCCCAGGAAGGAACCGTGCGCATCGCCCAAAGCTTCATCGGGCTGGGCCTGACCTTCTCGCATTGGCATTGGGGGCGATTTCTGCCCCACGCCGAATTGGGTGGCGGCGCGTACCACGTGGTTGCCGAAGGAATCGCCAACCCCGGCTTCCAGGGCGAGCGCATGACCGAGTGGGCGGCGGGCGGACGCGCATCGCTAGGGGTCACCGCTTCCCTTTCCCAACGTTTCTTCTTCGACGTCACCGCAGGCACCTTGTGGCTCACGCCGGGCCCACGGCTGTACAGTCTGAGCACCTTTGTCGCAAGCACAGGCCGACCTTCGTGGATTGGCACTGGGCTCGTGGGGGCGCGATTCTGATGAAACGCGCGGCCGCCATGCTGCTGGGTCTTTGTCTCGGGTGCGACTCCCGAAACTTGGTCGTCATCACTTCAATTGCAGCCAATCCCGATGGCGACGGGTCCGTCGCCGATGCGGGCGGGGCCCATACCAGCGGGCACTACCACATGGAGAACCTGGACCGAGGACTGGTCGCGGTCGCGGTGCCCAATGGGGCGTACCTGGGCTGGCGCATGTTCGGCTACGAATATGACGACCAACAGCCCGAACGGATTGCCTACGCCGTCTACCGCGACGGCGCGCTGCTCGCGACCGTGCACGACAGCACGAACTTCCTGGACGCCTTCAGCAGCCCGGATCCCCAGGGGAGCACAGGCCCCCAGGGCGGCACCGCCGTTCAATACTCAGTGGCGGCGATCATCGACGGAGAAACGCAGGAAGTGTCGCCGGCTGTCAACGTGTGGCCACAGAACTATCTGCGAATTCCTTTGCAGATTCCCCCGCCGGGCGTGACCCCGGCGACCTGTCTCATTCCCAACGAACACTACAGCTACAGCGCCAGCGACGCTTCCGTCGGCGATCTGGATGGCGACGGCCGGTACGAGATCGTTCTCAAGTGGGATCCATCGAACTCCAAAGACAACTCACAGGCTGGTTGCACCGGCAACGTGCTGTTGGACGCCTACGATTTGGACGGGCAGCAGCTTTGGCGGATCGACCTGGGACCCAACATTCGGGCCGGCGCACATTACACCCAACACCTTGTCTATGACTTCGATGGAGACGATGGCAAGGCCGAAGTGGTGGTGAAGACCGCACCCGGCACGCTTGACGGGACCGGCACCTATCTGCAAGGCGGGCCGGCCCTCACCGACGACCAAAACGCAGTCTACCGCAATTCGTCCGGCTACATCCTGACCGGTCCGGAATACCTGACCGTGTTCGACGGGGTCTCGGGCGCTGAGCTGGCGACCGTGAGTTTCCAGCCGGCGCGTGGAGCAGTCGCCGACTGGGGCGATAGCTACGGCAATCGCGTGGACAACTTTCTTTCCACGGCCGCGTTTGTCCGCGACCAGGCCGACGGAACGGCCAGCGGGCGCCCCAGCATCATCATGGGGCGTGGCTTCTATGCTCGCACGGCGCTCAGCGCGTGGAATTGGCGGGACGGCGCGCTCACGCTGCTGTGGACGGCAGACAGCAAACTAGGCACCGCCTACTCCGGGCAAGGCGCGCACAGCTGGGCTGTGGCCGACGTGGACAACGATGGCACCCAGGAGATCATCACCGGCTCGTCCACCATCAACGGCGATGGCACGCGACGCTGTTCGACCAATCTGGGCTATGGCATAGGATTGCACGTCGCCGATCTCATCCCCAGCCGGCCGGGCCTGGAAGTCTTCGTGCCCCACATGAACAACGCGACGGCGTACGACGAACATGACGCCGACACCTGTGCCGTCATTGTTTCCGGTCCCACGGTCGCGGGCACAGCGCGCGGTGTGGCCGACGACATCTACGACGGCAATGACGGGGGTGAGATGTGGACCAACAATTCAGGTTCACTCATGTCGGCAACCACGGGGAAGAGCGTGGGCCTCCTGCCGAGTTCGAACAACTTCGTCATCTGGTGGGACGCGGACGAAGCCCGCGAGCTGGAGGACCAGACCAGCATCACGAAATACGGCGGCGCCATACCACTGCTCAACTGTGTTGATTGCGCCTCGGACAATTCGACCAAGTCCACACCCGTGCTCAGCGCAGATTTGTTGGGCGATTGGCGGGAGGAGATCATCTGGCGCGAGAAGGATAATTCGGCCCTGCGCCTGTACACCACGACGGACGTGACCACGCGGCGGATCTACACCCTGATGCACGATCCCCAGTACCGGATGCAGGTGTCCTCCGAGCAGGCTGGTTTCAATCAGCCCCCTCACCCCAGTTTTCACATCGGCCACAACATGCTGATGCCTCCCCAGCCCGATATCTTCGTACGGCGCTAGATCAATTACGCTGGCATGCCCATGGCCTCGCGCACGGCCCCGAACTCGGGTGTGCGCTGGCCTTGGGCGTCGCGCACGACCAACGGCGGCAGTGTGACCGGGGCGTCGGCCTGCGCCCCCGCAGTCATGGCAAACACGACGAAGAGCGGCGTTTTGCCCTCGCGCGGAATTACTTCGCGCCAGTAGCTCAGCTCCAAGCCAACCGCGCGCGCCGCGGGCTCGACGCGCGCCCGCTGGATCCACGCCTCACACGCGACCAAGGGCGCGCCCGGTGCCAGCACCCGAGCCGCGGCCTCACAGTACGCCTCCACGCCGCCGTGATGTTCGAAACGGCAAGGCGCCCGTTGCGTCGCCTCGGACTGCGGACCGGTCCCGATGGGAAAGTACGGCGGCGTGCCGGTCACCAGATCGAAAGGCCCCTGCCCGGCCAGCAGCCCCGCATCGCGAAAATCGCCGTCGCGGATCTCCACGCGATTTCCGACGCCGTTCCAAGCCAGGCTGCGCCGGGCCATGGCGGCGGAGATCGCTTGCGCCTCCACTCCCAGCCCGCGCGCCTGGGGAAATCGCCAGGCCAGGAACAAGGCCACGCTGCCAATGCCCGTCCCGAGATCCAGCCAACGTTGTGGGGGTCGGCTGGCGACCAGCAACGCGGCCAGGTGTGCTGTCACCAGATCGTCGAGCGAAGTGCGATGACCATCGAGTCGCTGCAAGATGCGCCAGTTGCCCGCCAGCCAGCACAAGTCCTCGTCCGGGCCGGGCCACAGATCCCCGGGGTCTTCGGGAGTCTGGGGCGACGGCCCAGCGGCGATCCAGCCCGGAGGCCGGCGCGCCGCCCGCACAATCCCACCGCGAGGAGAGAGGCTGTCTGTCGGACTGGGCTCGAACACGGCCCCTATATACTATCCGCCGGCTTCGTCGAAGTGGTAGCCCGCTTCGCCGTGATCCGCATCGTCGAGGCCCAACTCTTCGGAATCAGGAGCGGGCCGCAGACCCATCACGGCCTTAACCAGGTACGCGAGGACAAGCGTTCCGGTCAGGGCCAAGGCGATGGTCAGGCCCATGGCCTTGAGCTGCTCCAGCCACAGGGTCTTGCCCACAATCTGCGCCAGGTTGGTGTTGAGGTTGGGGTTGGCGTCCGACGTGGCCAGAAAGCCCGTCAGCAAAGCGCCCATGGTTCCGCCCACTCCGTGCACGCCGAACGTGTCGAGCGCGTCGTCGTACTTGAGCCACGCCTTCAGCTTGGTGCATGCAAAGTAGGGAACCGCTCCGGCCAACGCGCCGATGATCACAGCGCCCGTGGAGGTCACGAAGCCGGCCGCCGGGGTGATGACGACCAGGCCGGCGACGGCGCCCGAGCAAAAACCAAGGATCGTCGGCTTGCCCCGCGTGATCCATTCGATGGCGGGCCACATCACGCAGGCCACGGCGGTTGCCAAGGTGGTGGCCGTGAAGGCATTGGCCGCAATCCCGTCCGCGGCCACCGCGCTGCCCGCGTTGAAGCCGTACCAACCCACCCACAGCATGCCGGTGCCCACCATGGTCAGCACCATGCTGTGGGGCATGAAGGGCCGGTGACCCCAGCCCTTGCGGCGGCCGAGAATGACGGCCAGCAACAGCGCCGACCAACCGGATGACATGTGCACCACGGTGCCGCCGGCGAAATCGATGGCTTTGATGCCAGCCTTGGCGTTGCCCAAACCGTTCATCATGCCGTCGGCTCCCCACACCATGTGCGCGAGCGGAAAGTACACCAGCAGCATCCAGCCCACGATGAAGGCCATGATGGCCGAGTACTTCATGCGCTCGGCGATAGCGCCGACGATGAGGGCTGGCGTGATGATGGCAAACATCATCTGGTACATGGCAAATACGTTGTGCGAAACCCACGCCCCGTAGTCCGCATTGGGCGCGTTGCCCACGCCCTTGAGAAAGGCGAATTTCAACGACCCCAGGATGGGCGACCCGCTGCCAAAGACCACGCTATAGCCGAAGGCCCACCAAAGAATGGTGACCACGCCCGTCGTTCCCAAACACTGCGCCATCACGGAAAGCACGTTCTTTCGTCGAACCAGGCCGCCGTAGAAAAGCGCCAAGCCCGGCAAGGTCATGAAAAGCACCAACGCGCTCGACGTCATCATCCAGGCGTTGTGGCCGGGGCCTGCCACGCTCAGTGCCTTGGGCGGAGTGTTGTTCAAGTAGGCTTCCAGATCAGCAACACGAGCGGCGAGGTCGGGGCCAGCGCTTGCAGCCGCGGCTGCAACGGGCGCGGGCGGCGGCTCTTGCGCGCGCGCCCCTAACGGCGCCAGGGCATTTACGGCCAGCGCCACTACAATAGGAAGAAGCCATTCACGTCTGGTTCGGCTCGATTTCATGGAAGTTTGCCTTTCAGAAGGCAAGGTAGAAGCGTAACGAAACCGCGGCAAGGGACTTCCCGCGAAGCTCATGCGATTTAGCGCTGGGGATACCGACGGCTTGCGCCTAAGAAACTGGTAACTTTCCCGGACGCAACTGTATGGAAACGCCAGCGAAACACACGCAAGAAGGTCGCCAGCAGCCCATGCCGGCTTGGATGGTGGTACGACAGAGAACATGACGATCCGCGAACAACTGGAAGCCGACGAAGACAAGGTGCTGTCGCCCTTCGCGCAGAAGAGCTGCCTGTCCCGTGGCCGCGATCGGCAGGAACCGGCCGACGCCACCCGACCCATCTTTCAGCATGACCGTGATCGCATCTTGCATTCCAAGGCGTTCCGCCGCCTGGCCGGCAAGACGCAGGTATTTCTCGCGCCCGCGGGCGATCACTACCGCACGCGTCTGACCCACACTCTGGAGGTGTCGCAGATCGCGCGCACCATCGCGCGCGCCCTGCGCCTGAACGAGTCGCTCACCGAGGCGATTGCCATGGGTCACGATCTGGGGCACACGCCTTTCGGTCACGCCGGCGAGCGCGCCCTGGCCAAGCTGGTTCCTGGCGGGTTTCATCACGGGCAGCAATCGGTGCGCGTGGTGGAGGTGCTGGAGCACGACGGGATGGGGCTGAATTTGAGCGTCGAAGTGCGCGATGGCATCCTCAAGCATTCCAAGGGCAAGGGACCCATCGTGTCGGACAATCCCGAGCTGTCGGCCGCGACCCTGGAGGGTCAGATTGCCCGCATCGCGGACATTGCCGCCTACGTGAACCACGACCTCGACGACGCTATCCGCGGGCACATCCTGTCAGAACGCGACTTGCCCGCCGAGGTCGTGGCGGTGCTAGGCGCCACCCACAGCCAACGCATCGGCCGGCTGGTCACCGACGCGGTGCTGGCCTCGCGCCTCGACGAAAAGTGCCAGATCCGCCTGAGCCCCGAGGTGCTGCACGCCCTGGTCACCTTGCGCGACGTGCTTTTCGAGCGCGTGTACGAACGCGCCGACATCCGCCAGGAGTTCGAGCGCGCCGAGCGGGTCATCAGCGAGCTGTGGGCGCACTTCCATCTCCACGCCGACGAGTTCCATGCACGCCACTGGCCCAAAGGCGTGCCTGACAGTGAGAATCTCTCGCGCGCAGTCGCTGATTTCATCACGGGCATGACCGACCGCTACGCCTTGCGTACCTACCAGGACTACTTCCTGCCGCGGCCGTGGACCGTCGTGAGTGGCTAGTTCTGCGGCACGAGGCGCATCAAAAATCCGCCATAAGGCGCCACCTTGATGCTCTGAACATCGGTGGCGTTGCGCTGCCGCTTGGTGATCAACAGATCGGTCGCCGAAGGACCGTCCGCCACAAGAACCATGTCGAAGAGGCCCGTGCCCAGTAGTTCCATGGGAACAGCGTGCGTCTTGGCGACCGCGTCGCCGTTCAACCCGGCCACGTACCAGGTGCGATCCTTGCGCCGGGCCATGATGACCGAGTGGCCTGGATCGCCGTGCAGCAGGCGGGTTTCGTCCCACGCGCTGGGCAAAGCCGACAGCAGGCTCACGGCCTCTCTGGGAAGGGCCCCGTTGCTCTCGACGAAGGAACGCAGCCCGGATTCGAAAACCACGGTCAACCCCAGTTGGTGGCCCCAAGTCAAAGGCGACGGCCGCGCCGGATCGTGGAACGCCACGGGCGTGGGTTCCATGGGGCCCACCACGTTGCGGGTATAGGGATCGATGGTGTTCTGGCGCGCTTGGCTGGCCCCGTCGCGCTCAGCAGCGGCGCTGGGTCCGACGGAGGCTGACAGAAGATGTGGATAGGTGCGATCCCATCCTGCGCCTGAAATTCGACCCTCGAACGCCACCAGCAGGTGGCGCTTGCCTGCCTCTTCCAGCAGCGCCAGCAGCGACGCCACGACGTCGGGCTTGCCACTGGCCGAAACCGCGACCCGCACGCCCTTGAGTCCGGCCGTCGCGAACTCGGCCAGCGGCAACCGGGCCGCGTTTTGGGGGCCGATGAGCAACCCGACCTTCTTGTTGGCGGCAGCGCGCACCAGCTTGCGCCAGGTGCTACCACCTCCCGACGGCCATTGAGCAGAAAGCAGCGAATAGCCCCAGCCCATGGAGGCCGCGATCTCGACCAGGTGCACGGCCGGGCCGAGGCTGGCCCGATCGAGTCCGCTGGCGCCTGCCTGCCGGACCACGCTGCCGGGCCGGATCCAATCCGCAGTGCCGGTCGCTGCCGGCGCTCCCAGGTCGGTCGCCAAACTCGATTCCACGATGCCGGCCAGCCCATCTGACACGATCAACACCCGCCAGGGCGTGGACCAGGGTAGACTCGATTTCGGCTGCACCTCGCCGCGGCCGGCTTCTTCGTCGGGATGCGGGAAACGAAGACGGTAGATCTCGCCGTCGGCTTTGCCCGCCAGCCCCAGGGCCGCATGGCCGGCAGCCAGCCCCGATTCGGCCAGCAAGACCCAGCGGGCCTTGTCGGGCGAAGCGAACAGGGCGGGCAGCGACCAGTGGGTTCCTGCCGGCGCAGCCGTGCCCGCGGGCAGGTCGGCCATCCACTCGGCCGTGGCACCTTGATTTTGAGCGGCTCCAGGCTCGGACTGGGGCAGCAAGATCGCCCGCGCGCCGGACATGAAACGAAAACCAGTGGCCTCACTGGTGATGGTGAACGGCCCGCGACTGGCTTCGGGGAAGTGATAGCGGAAAGCCAGTCCGTCGTCGTAGGCGCGCACGACGAGATCCAAGCGTGCTTTCTGCGGGGTTTCGAACGAGAGCACATGTTCCACGCCGGCGTTGCTGAAGTGGCTGCGTTTTCCGCGCGGCAGGGTGTAGTCGTCGGCCACCCGGCGCTGGCTTTCGCCGAGGTAGCGAAGATCATCGGTGAAGTCCGCGTCCTGCCGGGTAATGCCGAGAGGTGACCAGCGTAACAGCTCGGTCTTGGCCTCGCCGCCGCCGAACACGACCCGATAGTACAGCCGCGGCTGCGTGGGATAGTCGGGTGTCCCAGTCGGTGAGAAACGCCGGACCTCCATCGTCAGCAGCCCGCTCGGGGACGTAACCTTCCAGCCCTGCGAGGGCACGACGGGCGCACCCTTTTTGACGGTCGGGGCACAGGTGCCGAGCCCGAGGAGAAGAGCCAGGATAGTCGGGGCGGATAGCAAGCGCCTCATCGTCGAACAATTACACCCGAAAGCTGGACCAGCCTCAAGAAAGCTTATGGCCGCAATCCAACTGGGCGACGTCGCGATTCAACCACGTTTGGTCCGGCGCAGCCAATGCAGTCCAGCCCACGCGAGGCCGAGCAGAACAAAGCTACAGTTCTCTTGAGAAGTCGGGATCGAGCCATTTCCACCCAGTGTGCAATTGCAACCACTGCCTGTCGCATTCGCCCGGCTACCGGACGAGGTCGTGGCTCCGGCCGTTCCTCCCGGGCCTATCGAGCCGCCCATATTCGTCGAATCACTCTCAGATGCGCCCGCTGTGCTCGGCAAGCCACCCGTCACTGTCGTGCCGCCCGTTTTGGTCGCGTCGCCGGTCGCAACCGCGCCTCCCGCGCCCGCTGAACCGCCCGCGCTCATCGCCCCGCCCGTGCTGGGCGCACCCCCAGCGCCAACAACCCCAGCCGTTCCGCCCGCCCCGCCCGTGCTCGTGGCGCCGCCTGAACTCATGGTCCCGCCCACCCTGGTGGAACCGCCTGTGCTCGTGGCCCCGCTCGCCGCTATAGCACCGCCCCCACCATTCGCGCCCGCACTGTTCGCGGCACCGCCGGTGCCAATCGCTCCCGCGCTGTTCCCCGATCCGCCCGCTCCGGTGGCGCCGCCCGTTCCGCTAGAGCCGCCGGCTCCAGTCGCGCCGCCAGCACCGCGCCCGCCATCG
The DNA here is from genome assembly GCA_963758155.1 of uncultured delta proteobacterium. Classification (GTDB taxonomy): domain Bacteria; phylum Myxococcota_A; class Polyangia; order Fen-1088; family Fen-1088; genus Fen-1137. The sequence goes on along the minus strand of CAVWUP010000009.1, from coordinate 46,914 downwards.
GTGGTCACCGCCCCCCCGGTGCCGCCGTCCACGGGAATCGATCCTCCGGCGCCGCCACCGTCGGTGCCCCCCGCGCCTGCTCCGACTTCGTCGCAGGACGCCTGGTCGCCGTTGTCGCAATCGAATTGCACGCCATTGAACGGGACAACCAGGATCTTGCTTCCACCCTGACTGATACCGGTCACGTTCTTGTTCACGTCCGTGACGGCAAAGGTGAAGTGAGTGGGATGGCCGTTCTCCACAATGACGCCCACGCGCTCCATGTTGTGCCACACGTTGACTGTGCCGTCTGTGTACCGGAGCCAATTCGAGTTCGCATTTGCCGGCGTTTGAGCGGCCTGGTAGGCGAGGCCCGTACTTGTCCAGTTGGTTATCCCATCCTTGGACATGATGTGATAGGCCCTTTGCACAGGCCAGTAATTGAAGACGATGTGGTAATAGCCGCCACTGTACCAAATACACTCGTCTTCAGCGTCGTGGTTATCGTTGTTTTCGAGGTTGGGAAGGACGCTATCGGTCTCGATTTTGTAGGGTCCTAGGACTTGGTCGCTGTCCATGACACAGCCTGCGCGCGACGTGGCCCAGAATCGATTATCATGACCTACAGTGAAGGTAAAATTGGAGGACGTACTGCCGCACCCACTGTGTCCATTGGTAGTGGTCTGGGTAAGACCCAGGGAATTCCACGGCCCGTTGGGAGAGCTGGCGCTGAACATTTGGCCTGGCACGATCTCACCCACGGAGAGCGTATAGGGACTCGTGCCGGTGGGCGCAATGAGCGCAGTCAAGTTGTGCCCCATGTCGTCGCCTTCTAGGTTCTTCGTATAGCAATTGCCTTGGGACACGTACGGCCCCATGACGTTATCGCTGATGGATTCCATGGGGATCGAGTTCTTCCAGCCGGTCGACCCACCTCCTGGCGGGCCGAATCCATTGCTGTGGTCCCAGTGGGTAGCATAGAGATGGTATTTCCCATCGTTCCCGAATAGGATCTTCCCGTCCCAATAGAAATTGGTTTCCTGCTGAGGACCTACCCCCCCAGCGGCCCCGTTATCTTCGAGTCCGTTGGCCGGATCGCGCGGGCCGACGGTCGACGCCCCCCACACTGTCGTGGACAACTTCCCCACGATGGGCATGGGCTGAAAGTAGTTGATCATCGGCTTCGGGGCTGCGGCCGCAGGGGACGTGACAAGCACGAAAGCGGTTGTCACGAGCGTTCTTTTTGCAAATCGCTTCATCGGGGGAACTCCTCGTGGAGATGGGTGCCATCCCTTGCAGGGGTGAGAACCTGCGAAATTGGGTCGAAAAATCGGAACCGTTCGCCCCCCACTTCCACTGCTTGTTTCTCGACTCCCACGCCGCCGTAGACCAGGACGCGAACCCGTTCGCTCACGGGTCCTTCCTAGCCAAACTGCACCGAGCGCTTGGTGAATGCGCCATCCATCCACCAGCCGGTGATGGGAAAGTTGGTTCGCGATCGCTGGTCGGCCACCGCACCAACGGCCACCAGGACCGGCGCGTAGTGTTCCCAGGTTGGCAACGCCATCTGGGCCGCAGGCGCTCGGGTCTGGAAATCGAGGAGCGCATCCGCATCGAAGCGCAAGAGCGCGTCGGCCGCCCAGCCGTCGAACTCCTTGGCCCACTGGGGTGTGCCCGGGCGGAAGGCGTAGCGCATGTTGTGCGTGATGAAGCCGCTGCCGAAAATCAGCACACCCTCGTCGCGCAGCGGTGCCAGGGCCTGGCCCAGCCGGAAGAGTTCCTGGGCGTCCAGAACTGGCATCGATATCTGGAGCACGGGGATATCGGCGTCGGGGTACATCGGCACCAGCGGGATGTAGGCCCCGTGGTCCAACCCGCGCTCTGGATCTTGGGCCACGGGCATGTTCTTCCCGCGCAGCAGCTCGCCCACGCGCGCGGCCACATCAGGCGCGCCCGGAGCGGCGTACTGGGTCTGGTAGTACCTTGCGGGAAACCCGTAGAAATCGTAGACGAGCGGCACCGTCCGGGTCGCACCCAGTGTGGTTGGCCGCTGTTCCCAGTGGGCCGAGACCATGAGGATGCTCTTCGGCTTCGGCATGGACTTGGCCCACGCAGCCAGCTCAGCCATCCACTGAACGTCGTCGAGCAGAACAGGCGCGCCATGCGCCGCGAAGATGACAGGCATCTGTTCCCTCGAACGCTCGGTCTTCGTCTGCATGGTCATGGCGTCGCGCTCCTGCCGTGCACCCGAGGCTGCCACGACGGGCAAGTCTTCGCCAACGAGGGGTATAGGGTTCGCGCGGCTGCGCGAGCAGGGCCACGCGGTAATGCGGCTAGGAAGCACCTTGCAGCAGTCTGTCAGCGCCCGCACTCGCTTTTCGGACACCAACTACGCGCCGCATCATTCTGGACCCGCGCGAGCCAACGTCAACTACTGCGAAATTATTGAAGAAATTCTTCCGTCGCCGAAGAGGTGACGAGATACTGGCGAACCGGGACCAGGTGCTGCAATGTCTTCGATCACTTTTGCGACTAGGTTCGCCCTTGGCGACGATTGATGGACAACTCTTGAGGACGATGGAACCGATTCGCATCAAGATGAGTGTTCTGCCTTCCCCCTGAGAGGTCCCGACCAAATGATTGAAGATGCCGACGAGCCCCTGAACGACGACAGCGACGAGGACTTCAAAGCCGTCGGCAAGTTGGCGGCCAAGCGCGCGACGCCGAGCAAGGAGGACCAGAGCAAGCAGCGCGATCTCATTTCCATCGGCAAGGCCAAGGGCTTCCTCACCTTCGACGAGGTCAACGATCACATGGTGGAGAGCATCGGATCGTCCGACCACATCGACGACTGGCTATCGACCCTGGGCGGCGCGGGCATTGAAATCGTGGATTCCGCGTTGCACGTGAAGGACAGCGACAAGTCGGCGTCGGGCGAGGCGGCCATCGAGGAAGAGGCCGATGCGGAGCCCGTGCGCACGTCCGAGGCGGAAGAGGATGAGGACGTCTACGCCAGGACGGACGATCCCGTGCGCATGTACCTGCGCAAGATGGGGACGGTTTCGCTCTTGACCCGCGAGGGCGAAGTGGAGATCGCCAAACGCATGGAGGCCGGCGAGCGCCGCGTGCTGCAGGTGGTGCTCAATTCTACCGTCGCCATCTCCGAAATCCTTGACCTGGGCGACAAACTGCGCCAGCGGAAGATTCGGGTCAAAGAGGTGGTCAGGGACGCGGACGAGGACGACAGCGAATTCGACGAGGACTGGCACGTCGAGCGGGTGTGCAAGGTGATCGAGAAGGTGCGCCGCCTGCACAAGCAGGTCGAGCAGGCCGAGGAAAAGTCGGCCGGGACCGATTCCGCGCGCAAGAAGGTGCGGGACCAGGTCGCCGCGATCAAGCAGCACATGGTCGATATCCTGCTGAATCTGCGCCTCAACAAGAAGCAGCTCGACCGCATCGTGGTCCGGCTCAAGGGCCTGGTGTCGCGCATCGAGGCCGCCCAGCGCGAAATTGCTGACTACGAGGAGCGAGCCGGCCTGCCCCAACGCGGGTTTCGCAAGGCCCTGCGCGAAATCCGCTCCTCGCCCCTGCGTCAGCGTGCGGTGGCCAAGAAGCTAGGCCTGCGCCCCGAGGAGATCGAAACGCTGGCCAAGCTGATCGACAACGCCAGGAAGAAGGTCAAGCAGGTGGAGCAAGAGGCCGCCATGACCGAGCAGGTCCTGCGCGAAACCGTCGAGGAGATCCAGGACGGCGAGCGCCAGGCCGAGCAAGCCAAGGCCGAGATGGTCGAAGCCAACCTGCGGCTGGTGGTCTCCATCGCCAAAAAGTACACCAACCGCAACTTGCAGTTCCTCGACCTGATCCAGGAAGGCAACATCGGCTTGATGAAGGCGGTGGACAAGTTCGAGTACAAGCGCGGCTACAAGTTCGCCACCTACGCCACCTGGTGGATTCGGCAGGCCATCACGCGCGCCATCGCCGACCAGGCGCGCACCATCCGCATCCCCGTGCACATGGTCGAGATCACCAACAAGCTCATCCGCACCAGTCGCTATCTGGTGCAAAAGCTGGGGCGCGAGGCCACGCCGGAAGAGATCGCCGAGAAGATGGAAGTGTCGCTCGACAAGGTCCGCAACGTGCTCAGCATCGCCAAGCAACCCATCTCGCTGGAAACCCCCATCGGCGCGGAAGAGGATTCGCACCTGTCCGACTTCATCGAGGACAAGAGCGTGGTCTCGGCCTCCGACGCCGTAATCTCCATGAACCTGGCGGTGCAGACGCGCAAGGTGCTGGCCACGCTGACCCCGCGCGAAGAGAAGGTCCTGCGCATGCGCTTCGGCATCGGCGAAAAGTCGGAGCACACCCTGGAAGAAGTGGGCCAGGACTTCGATGTCACGCGCGAACGCATCCGCCAGATCGAGGCCAAGGCCCTGCTCAAGCTGCGCCACTCGTCGCGCAGCTTGCACCTGAAGAGCTTCATCGAGGAGTAGCGCGCCGGCGTCGTGAAGTCGATCTTGCTGCTGACATTCGTTGTCGCTGCGGCCGCATGCTGTGGGGGCGGCGATCGCAGCGGCGGTGGTGGCTTCGTGCCGACCGGCAACATGACCGTGGCCAGAGACAGCCACACGGCGACGCTTTTGCCCGACGGCACCGTTCTCATCGCAGGCGGAGACAATTCCGGCACGGTCTTGGCGAGCGCGGAAATATTCGACCCCGCGATCGGGACATTCACCGTTACCGGCAGCATGTCCGCGCAAAGGGTGTTGCACACAGCGACCCTATTGCCCAACGGCAAAGTGCTGATCGCTGGCGGCAACTACTTCATTGGCGCAGCAGAGGCAATTCTTGCGAGCGCGGAGCTATACGACCCTGCGACCGGCACATTCGCGGCCACGGGCAGCATGATGGCGGCTCGAGACGCGCACACCGCGACTCTGCTTCCCGACGGGACGGTGCTGGTCGCTGGCGGAGGGGCCGGAAGGGTCACGGTCACCGGCGCCGAGATCTACGATCCGGCAACCGGCAAATTCGCGGCCGCCGGCGACATATCCGTGGGAGGCGAGCGGCACACAGCGACGCTGCTGGGCGACGGGACCGGTTTGCTCGCTGGCGGATACGGTGGCAAGGACCGACCCTTGGTCACGGAGGCAGAGTTGTACGCCCCCGCGACTGGCGCATTCACCGCCACGGGCAGCATGACGGTGGCCAGGTTGGACCACGCGGCGACGCTGCTGCCAGACGGGATCGTACTCATCACGGGCGGATACAACAGCAGCAACAGCCTCGCGAGCGCAGAAATCTACGACCCAGCGGCCGGCACATTCACTGTCACCGACAACATGGCCGTGGCCAGACATGGCCACACTGCGACGCTGCTACTCGACGGGACCGTGCTTGTTGCCGGCGGAGGGGACGGCAACATCGCTCGCGCGAGTGCAGAATTGTACGATCCAGCGGCCGGAACATTCACCGCTACCAGCCGCATGTCCGTGTCCAGGCTGCAGCACACGGCGACACGTTTGGACAGCGGGGCCGTGCTGGTTGCCGGCGGATACGGCGGCAGCGATGGGTATTCCCTCGCGAGTGCGGAGTTATACCAATAGCGGTTCACACGTTGAACTTGAAATGAATGACGTCGCCGTCGCGGACCACGTAATCTTTGCCTTCCATGGCCAGCTTGGCGTGCTGACGGCAGGCGGCTTCTGAGCCGAGCTTGACGAGGTCTTCCCACCACACCACCTCGGCCTTGATGAAGCCGCGCTCGAAGTCGGTGTGGATCACGCCCGCGGCTTGCGGCGCGTGGGCTCCGCGTTTCACGGTCCAGGCGCGACACTCGTGCTCGCCCACGGTGAAGAAAGTGATCAGGTCCAGGATCTGGTACGCGGTCCGCGCCACGGCGAAAAGCCCCGGCTCTTTCAGACCCAGGGTTTCCAAGAACGCCGGCCGGTCTGCGGGTTCCAGCGTGGCGATTTCGGCCTCGGCCCCGGCGCAGATGGGCACCACGGGCGCGCCTTCCTTGGCAGCATGGGCCCGCAGGGCCGCCACATGCGAATCGCCATCCAGATTCCCAAGCTGCGTCTCGACCACGTTGGCCACGAAGAAGACGCGCTTCTGGGTCAACAAGAACAGGTCGCGAATCAACGCCAGCTCCTCGGGGGACAGTCCTTGCGCGCGCACGGGCGTGCCGGCTTCCAGGCCTGCCAGCACGCGCTCGCACGCCGCCAGCGTGGCCTTTTCTTCCTTGGGCGCCGGACCCTTGAGAGCCGTGCGCGCCTTGTCGATGCGCTTGCCCACGCTCTCCATGTCCTTGAGGCACAGCTCGGTGTCCACGGTCAGCACGTCGGAAACCGGGTCGATGCGCCCTTCCACGTGCACGACATTGGGATCCTCGAAACAGCGGACGACATGCGCGATGGCGTCGGTCTCGCGGATGTTGGCCAGGAACTGATTGCCCAGACCCTCGCCTTGCGAAGCCCCGCGCACCAGACCGGCGATGTCCACGAAGTTGACCGTGGCGTGCACGGCCGGCTTGCCCACAAAAAGTGCAACCACGGCATCCAGCCGCGCATCCGGCACCTGCGCCACGCCCAGGTTGGGCTGCACGGTGCAGAACGGGTAGTTGGCCACCTCGGCACCGGCAGCAGACAGCGCATTGAAGAGCGTGGACTTGCCCACGTTGGGCAAGCCGACGATGCCGCAAGAGATCATCGGAGCAAGGATGCGCCACCAGGGCGCAAGCCGCTAGATCTTGCCGGCCAGGTTGAAGGCGATGAGCAAGCCGTAGATGACCAGCGACTCGATGAGCGCCAGCGCGACGATCATCGGCACGAAGATCTTTCCTGATGCCTGCGGGTTGCGCGCGATTCCGTCGAGCGCCGAGGCAGCAGCACGGCCCTGGCCCAAGCCGCCGCCCAAGGCCGCCAGGCCAATGGCGAGAGCTGCGCCGATGCCAAGGTAGCCCTTGGTGACGTCGGGCGCGGCATCACTGGCGAAAGCCGCAGCACTGGACATCAGCGCGACGGCGAAAGTGGCGAGCGGGGCGAGAATCTTGGTGACTCGGCGCATCTGGGGATCCTCCTTGGGAACGGGGCTAGGACAATACGGTCAGTGTTCCTCGTGGGCAATAGCCGTCGAGATGTAAATCGTGGACAGAAGCGAAAAGACCACGGCTTGCACCACAGAAACGAAAACGCCCATCACGAGGAACGGGACAGGAACCAGGAAGGGAATCAGGGCAAAGAACACGGCGGCGACCTTGTGGTCGGCGGTGATGTTACCCAGAAGACGCATGGACAACGACACCGGCCGGGCGATGTGGCTGACCAGCTCGATGGGCAGCATAAGCGGCGCCAGCCACCACAGCGGCCCCATGAAGTGCTTCACGTACTTGAGCCCATGCGCACGCAAGCCGTAGACATGGGTCAGCACGAAGACCAGCACGGCCAGCCCCACGTTGGTCTTCAGGGTGTCAGTCGGGGGCAGGAAGCCTGGAATCAGCGACAGCAGATTGCAGAAGAGAATGAAGAGAAAAAGCGAGCCGATCAGAGGCAAGTAGCGGCGCGCATTCTTGGCGCCCATGGGACCTTCCATCAGGCCGTAGATCATGTCGCCCAGAGTCTCGAGAAAGTTGCGCAGACAGAACTGCGACGGCGGCACGGCGCCAGCGTCGGCCGACTTGCGCACACTTGCGGCGTATCGAACCGCGAAGAAAGCCAGCACCAGAAAGACCAGCAGCCCGCCCAGGATGTGGTCGATCTCGAAATGGGTGGAGGTGAACACCTGCCAGGTCCAGCGACGGCCAAGGTAGAATTCAAGGTTCTCCTTCAACGCTTCGTAGCCGGGGAACAGTTCAAACCAGGTTTCGTGTGGACCCATGGTTACGCCTTGCTTTGCTCACCTGCGGTCGAGCCTATCCACAACCCCGCCATGACGAGCGAGACCGGATGAACTGAAATCCCGATAGCGAAGGGCACGACGGCCAGATTGTAGACGCGGATGGCGACCCATACCAGCGCGAAGAGAATCATCATTTTTGCGCCCAGCGCAGCCACCAGGCCGGCGGCCTGGGCCGTGGCGCCGGCTGCCGCGCGGTCGATGGCCCGCGCCGCCAGCCGGTGAATGGCCCACAGGTTGATGCACGCCAGGGCCGCGCCCACGCCGGCAGCCAGAAGGCCGGCCTTGCCCCAGACCGCACCGCCCAGCGCGGTCACTGCCAACGCCAAGACCAGATTGGTTTTCTCGATGGCTGCCAGGGGCTTGGTCGTCATGGTTGCTTGGGTTCGTTGTCTTGGTCGTTGTCGAGGGACTTCTGGTAGTCGCGGGCTACACGAATCAGCGCCTTGATGCCAGCCCCCACACCCGCCGCGAAACCGACCCACGCCAGCCAGGGCGCTGTCCCGAGTTTTCCGTCCAGGTACCGTCCGCCGAAGTACCCTATGCCGATGGCCAGGGAAATTTCAAGGCCGACCGCACCGGTACTGCCGGCGATGGCCCACATCTTCTTGGATTCTGGATCCATCCCGGAGAACTTTAGAAACGGCTGCTGACCGCCAAGAAGGTCATCTTGTCGTTGGTCTCGCGCAGGCGCGCCGACAGGGTTCGCACAAAGGTCCACAAAAGATCGTAGGCCAGGTCGCGGTCGACGAAGAGCAGGTCCGCCACGCGATCCTTGTCGAGCACGAAGAGCCGGCAGGCCTCGTGGGCCAGGGCATCGGCACTACGCGGAAAATCATCGATGAGGGCCATCTCGCCGAAGTAGTCGCCGGACTTGAGGATGGCCAGCGCCTCCTCGCCCATGCCCGGCACCTGACGGCTGATGCGCACCGAGCCCGACAGGATGAGATACAGCTTGTCGCCCGGAGATCCCTCTTTGAAGATCAGGCTACCGCGGGCGTAAACCTCTTCAGAGCCGAGCGCGGCCACACGCCGCAGGTACACCAGGGGCAAGTCGGCGAAAAGCGCCACCCGGGCCAGAAAAGCCGCCATCTGGTCCTGCCCGACGACCGAAAGCGCCGCCGCCGGCGCGGCTACATCGTCCATGCTCACCGGCTCGCCAGCCGGCTCCATGCCAGGCGTGTCACTCATCGGGCGGATTATGCCACAGACGCAGGCGCGCGCTCAGAATCACTGCCGCGCGAGGCAACCCACGCTACAATGGCGCCGCCATGCTGGAACTGGATGCCGATCCCACTGTCGCCGACAACCAGATGCGCGCGGTCATCTTCTATCTGACGACCTTCGGCCACATCGATGGCGAATTCGACCTGTCGGAAAAGATGTTCGTCCGCACCTATATCAAGCGGCTGGTCGAGAACCGGGTGAGAAAGGGCGCGGCGGGCCTGGCCGCGGCAGCGCAGGCCGAGCTGGTGGCCAAGTACACGGCGCACTTCCACGAGGTCTTCGAGGCCATCGACCTGCAGGTGGCCGATCTCTTCACCGAGGCGGTCTCCCACGACGAGGACAGCGACAAGTTCGTGCACAGCCGGCTGAAGCTGCGCTGTTTCGAGATCTTCCAGCAGTTCGACCGCACCGGACAAGAGCAGTTGATGGACACCATCGACGAGTTGCTCATGGCCGACGGCGAAGCGCACCCGGCCGAGATCAAGTTTCGGGCCGAGCTGGCCGAGCTGCTGGAAGCGGACCTGCACGTGGAACTGGTCGAAGAGGGCGGGCTGGCGGCCGCCTCGGTCCAGCCGGCGGTTGTGAGGGAATCGGGCGCCGCGCTTCATCCCTTCTTCGACCAATTCGAGCACGGCTACGCGGTGGATCCAGGCCTGATGACAAAGCAGATCGAGGCCGACCGACAGGCCATGGCCCGCACCCGCCAGGTCTTGCAAGAGTGGCGCGATAAGGGGCGCGGCAAGTTGACCGGCAAGCGCACGCTCGACGATCTGGCGGGCGAGGATCTCTTCCTCGACGGCCACACCTGGGCGTGCCCGCCCAAGTCCGGCCGCCGCTATGAAATCACCGTGCTCGGGGATCTGCACGGCTGCTACAGCTGCCTGAAGGCGGCCATCATGCAGTCGCACTTTTTCGAGAAGGTGCGCCTGTTTCGCGACGATCCGAACGGCAACCCCGAGCCCAAACTGGTGCTGCTGGGCGACTACATCGATCGCGGCATCTTCAGCCTCAACGGCGTGCTCCGCACGGCCCTGTTGCTCTTCTGCACGGCCCCGGAGCACGTGGTGCTTCTGCGGGGCAACCACGAATATTTCGTCGAGTACGAGGGCAAGATCTTCGGCGGCGTAAAGCCCTCCGAAGCCATCGATTCGCTCAGGGGGCGGGCTCACAACGACGTGTTCCGCGATTACATGCGCCTGTTCGATGCCCTGCCCGTTTCTTTTCTTTTCGATCGCGTGATCTTCGTTCACGGCGGCATTCCGCGCGACCGGACCTTCAAGAATCGCTATCACGACCTCAGCAGCCTGAACGATCCGGATATGCGCTTCGAGATGATGTGGAGCGATCCGTCGTCGGTGGACGTGATTCCCGCCGCCCTACAAGAGCAGAGCGCCCGCTTCCCCTTCGGGCGCCTGCAGGCCCAGCGCTTCCTGCAGCGCATCGGCTGCACCACCTTGGTGCGCGGGCACGAGAAGATTGTCGAGGGCTTCCGCCGCACATACGACGACGACAACCTGCGGCTCATCACGCTGTTCTCGGCGGGCGGCGAGAACAACCACGATCTGCCCGAGCGTTCAAGCTACCGGCAGGTCACGCCCATGGCGCTAACCTTGTCGTACGAGAACGGCCAGAGCCAGATCACCCCCTGGCCCATCGAGTACGCGACCTACAACGATCCCCAGCGAAACGCGTTTTTCCGAGGGGAGGGCTAGCTGGCCCGCGGATCGCGGGCCGCGTGGGCGAGGGCGTGAGCGAGTTCGTGTGCGTGCCGCGGGGGGCTGAAGAGCGGGGCGCGTACCGCGGGCTGCTCACCCCTGGGGGGCTTCGGGACGGACAACCCACCCTGCCCACCCCTCGCGCTTCGCGCTCGCCCGTCGCGCTCACGCGACCCGCCCACGCAAGCCGCATCACGCTGGTCGCTACCGCCCCCGCTACCGCTCACGCGCACGCCGGCCGACCTGCACTAGCCCAGAGTTCTCCGGCAAGCCGTCACTAGCGCCCCACCGGCACCTTGATCACGATCTTGCGGATGGTTCCGTTGTACGCGCCAGTGCCGATGCCGGGCTGATGGCCGTCTTCGGGAAAGCAGATGGCAAAGCAGCCGGGGCGCAGGGTCAGATACTCGGGGGCTCCCTGAAGTTCCTGGAAATCGTTGGCCTGGTCGTCGGACTTCTCCGTGCAGTGAATGCGCGGCACGTAGCCGAGAAGTTCTTCACCCGCCACCATCACTTGGATGTCGATGAAGGCGCGGTGGCCTTCCAGAAGCGCAGTCTGCTTGGTCTTGGGCGCGGACTCCGCGACGATCGCTGTGCAGCCGCTCGACCCCAGTGGATGCCGCCCCACCGGCAGGTTCGCTAGATCGGCGTTCTTGAGAAATGAAAAGCACTCGGCGAACAGCGGGTGGACCGCGGCGTAGCGATCGGCATTGGCTAGAACATCGAAGATCATGAAGTCTCTCTCTACTTCTGCGCTGGCCCGCGTGCGTAGTCCAGGGCGTGGAAGAGTTTACCCTGGGTATCGTCGTCGAGCAGGGCCGGCACAAGCGCGCCAGGAAGCACAGATTCCACCGCGTTGGGCGCCTTGGGTCCACCCAGATCCGTGCGCAGCCAACCCGGGTCGAGCAGGTTCATCAGCACGCCCGAGCCGCGCAACGACGGCGCCGTGTCGCGCACGAACTTGTCGAGAGCCGCCTTGGACGCGGCGTAGGCCATCAGTTCCGGCTGGTTGGTGATGCCCGACGTGACCTGGACGATGCGCCCCCAGCCTCGGCTGCGCATGCCGGGCAGCACGCGCGCCGTGATGTGGATCGGCGCGATGACATTGACCTCGAACGACCGCCGATAGTCGTCAGCCGGCGTGGCCAGCCAGTCCTTGCGGAACGGCGTCATGATGGCCGCGTTGTTGTAGAGGATGTCCGGTCCCTCGCAAATCGTCAGCACCTCGTCGACCAGCCGGTCGACCGCGCCTTGATCGGACAGCTCGGCGGCCAGGCTCACCACGCGCCCCGCGCGTCCTGACAGCTCCTTCTCCAGCGTGGCCGTGTGCTGCTTCTCTCGGCTGTGCAGGATCAGACGGCAACCCTGCTCGGCCAAGCCCAGGGCCAATTGCCGGCCGATGCCGCGGCTGGCGCCCGTAATGAATGCCCATTTCCCTCGTAGGTCTGCGCTCATGAGTCTTGCTTTCGCGTGGGTACGCCCGAGAACGACTATGTCAGGGTTGCAGGCAGTTGGTCCACTCTCGCGCGTCTTTCCGCTGGTCGCCATCATCAGGAACCCGATTCGCGGTGAATGGTTACAGTGTGACTGAAGGGGTTTCTGCCAGAACCGAATCAGCCCCTCCTGCGGAGTCGGCGGTCCTCGTATCGCATCGAAAAGACGCCGCGTTCTCCGCCGGCCCCGGGTCGGCACATCGCTTGCAGTCTGATGGTCATGGACAGTCACCGCACAACCAAAGGAGCATCGTTCATGAAACTCACCATCCCGCTGATCATCGCAGTTGCCGTCGCTGTGTCGGGCGCATCGGCGTTCGCCAAAGGCAAGGAGCAGAAAATGCCACAGGAACAAGTAGTAACCATGGAGGTCACAGGCGAGGGCTTTGTGCCTGCGCAGGTGAAAGTGAAGGCCAATCAGCCAGTGAAGCTGGTGGTCACACGCAAGACCGATCGGACCTGCGCCACGGAGATCGTCATCAAGGACTTCGCCATCAAGAAGGCTTTGCCGCTCAACCAGCCGGTCGAGATCACGTTCACGCCAACCAAGGCGGGGAAGTTCCGCTACGCCTGCGGGATGGACATGATCACCGGCGTCATCACCGTGGAGTGACATCATGATCGCGCGCCTCCCGCTTCTCCTCCTGTTGGCCGCCACACCTGCGCGGGCGGTTGATCCCGCCCGGATGTCAGCCGGACCGACCTTGCTGGAAGATCCCGTGCTGCGGGGCCTGGTCAAGGAGGCCATGGAGAAGCGGCCCGAACTGGCGCAGGCGCGTGCGCAGATTGTGGCCGAGCGGGAGCGCGTGCCCCAGAGCCGGGCGCTGCCTGATCCGACCCTTTCTCTCGGCATCCAGAACGACGGATTCGGCAGCATCCAGATCGGCAAGATGGAGACGAGTTGGATCTCCATCATGGCGTCGCAGACCTTTCCCTGGGCAGGCAAGCGCGGGCTGCGCAGCGAGCTGGCCGACCTCGGCACCCGCGAGGCCGAGGCCGATCTGCGGCGCGTGCTGCTCTCGGTAGCAGCCGAGGTCGAGCGTGCCTACGTCGATCTGCTGCTGGTGCGCGATCAGCTCGGCCTGCTGACGAGACTGGAGGCGCTTTGGTCGCAGTCGGAAGGGCTGGCCCGCGCCCGCTACGAGGCAGGCGAGACGGCGCAGTCCGATCTTCTGCGCGCGCAACTGCAAAGGAATCGCCTACGCCAGCAACGATGGGCGCTGCAGGCCGAGGAGAATCGTCGGACAGCCGTACTCAACCGGTTGCGTGGACACCCGCTGACCGAGCCGATCGCAACGACGCGCAGCCTGGCCGACCTGCCGGACCCTGCGCTGCCCGACCCCGAACAAGCGGCAACAGCAGCCGAGGCAGAGAGCCCGGAATTCAAGAAGGCTCTGCTGGCCGGAGAGCAGGCGGGCCGGCGGGTGGACCTGGCAAACAAAGAGCGCTGGCCGGACGTGACGGTGAGCGCAGGGGTGATGCCTCGCTGGGGCGGTTTCGAGACGATGTGGCTGGCTGGGGTTGCTTTCAACCTGCCCATCTGGGGTGCGCAAAAGCAAGAGCGAGCCATGGCGGAGAATCGGGCCCGCGGCGAGGCGGCGCGGAATGGCGCCGAGGCGATCCGTCAGCTGCTGCGGCAGCGGATTCATGAGAGGCTGGCTGCCTTGGGCGCGCTGGTGGATGCGAACCACTTGTACCGTTCCGGGCTGCTCGTGCAGTCAGAAGCCACGGTTGCAAGCACGCTGGCGCAGTACCAGGTCGGCCGCGTGACGTTTGCTTCTGTACTGGAAGCGCTGGCCGGGTACCTGGGTGACGTGAATGGTTTCTTCGATTCGGTCGCGGCGGCGCAGCGGATCGCCATCGCCCAACGGGAGCTCAGCCTGGATGCGCCGGGCGGGCCCGCGACGGGCGGCATGGGTGGCCCTGCGATGCCGGGTGCAGGCGCGACTCCTGTTTCCTCATCGTCGAGCCGGTCGGCGGGTCAGCCGCCGAGCACGTACAGCACCGGCGCCTCGACGTCAGGCATGTAGCGCGGAGCAGTTGATGGACCAAGACAGAACCCCGGTTTCTCCAACGGATCGCGAACCCCACCGGTCTTCGCGACGCCTCGTCGTGGTGGCGCTGGCAGCGGTCACGGCGGGCGGCGGTCTCGGCGGTGCGGGAGTGTGGCTGGCGATGCGTGGGCGTGGCACTGCGGCGGCGAGGGTGCCCGCAGCGGCGACAGCGAAGAAGGCGCCTCTGTACCAGTGCCCCATGCACCCGACCATCACGTCAGATCACCCCGGCGATTGCCCGATCTGCGGAATGAAGCTGGTTCTGGTGTCGTCCGCCTCGACTGACAGCGGAGCAGCTGCAGGCAGTGCTCCGGTGCAGGGTCTGGCCACGGTCAACATCGATCCGGCCAGGCAGCAGCTCATCGGGCTGCGCACCGCCGCGGTCACCAAGGGTCCTATCAGCGCGAGTTGGAGTACGGGGGCGCGCATCGAGGTGAACCCGGCGGGCGTGCGCAAGACAAACGTCAAGGTCGACGGCTTTGTCGAACGGATTTACGCGGACTTCGTTGGGCAAGCCGTGCGCAAGGGCCAGCCACTGTTTACCCTGTACAGCCCGAGCCTGCTGTCCGCACAGAACGAGTACCTGCTGGCGCTGCAGACCAGGGAGGCCCTGGCCAAGGGCGGCGCCTTATCGGAGAACGGCGAGACGCTGGTGGCGTCGGCTCGCCGCCGCCTGGAGCTGTGGGATGTGCCGGCTTCGGAGATTGAGCGCCTTGCGCGCACGCGGCAGCCCACCAAGGCCCTGACCATGGTGTCGCCTATTTCCGGCGTGGTCACAGCGAAGAACGTGGTGCAGGGGGCGCGGGTGAGTCCAGGCGAGGCGCCCTACGAGATTACCGATCTGAGCGAGGTGTGGGTGATGGCCGACGCCTACGAAACCGATCTGGCCCGGATCCGCGTGGGCATGAAGGCCACCCTGACCTTGCCCGCCTACCCGAACCGTTCGTTCTCGGGTCGGGTGGCTTTCATCGATCCGGTGCTCGACCCGAAGACCCGCACCACCAAGGTGCACCTGCACTTTTCCAACTCGACGCGAGAGCTGAAACCAGAGATGTACGGCGAAGTCATGCTGCAGGGGACGGCGCAGGAAGGACTGCGCATTCCGGCCGACGCCGTGATTCGCGCTGGGACCAAGGACGTGGTCTTCCTGGCGCGCGGCGAAGGCCGGTTCGAGCCGCGTGTGGTCCAGCTCGGGAACAAAAGCGGGGCCGAGGTCGAAGTGTCGAGCGGCCTCGAAGAGGGCCAGCAGGTCGTCACGCGCGCCAACTTCCTGGTCGATAGCGAATCGCAGCTGCGCGCTTCACTGTCCGCCATCGGAGGCAAGTAGCCGTGCTCAAGCGGATCATCCGCTTCTCGGCCGAGAACAAGGTCCTGGTCATCGCCGGCACGCTGGTGGCAATCGCGATCGCGTACTGGACCATGCGCAATATCCCGCTCGATGCCCTGCCCGACCTGTCGGACACACAGGTCATCGTATACTCGCGCTGGGATCGCAGCCCAGACATCATCGAGGATCAGGTCTCGTACCCGATCATCACGGCTCTCTTGGGCGCGCCCAAGGTCAAGGCCATTCGTGGCTATTCTGATTTCGGGTTCAGCTACGTCTACGTGATCTTCGAAGACCGCACTGACATCTACTGGGCGCGCACCCGCGTGCTTGAGTATCTGTCCAAGATCGCGTCGCAGCTTCCGGCGGGCGTGAAGACCGAACTGGGACCGGACGCCACCAGTCTGGGATGGGTCTTCCAGTACGCGCTCGTGGATCGGACGGGCAAGCACGCCAGCGATGAACTGCGCAGCTATCAGGACTGGTTCATGCGCTACGCTGTGCAGGCTGTGCCTGGCGTGGCCGAGGTCGCCACCGTGGGTGGCCAAGTCCGCCAGTACCAGGTGACGGTAAATCCCGACGCGCTCGGGGCGTACAAGCTGCCGCTGCAGGCTGTGATCGAGGCCGTGCGCAAAGGGAATAACGACGTAGGCGGCCGACTGGTGGAGCTGGCGGGCCGCGAGTACATGGTGCGCGGTCGCGGTTACGTGAAATCGCTCGGCGATCTGGAGAAGTTGGTGCTCAAGACCGAGAACGGCACGCCGATCACCGTCAAGGACGTGGCCACGGTAGCGCTCGGGCCGGAGATGCGACGGGGCATTGCCGACTACAACGGCCAGGGCGATGTGGTCGGCGGCATCGTGGTCATGCGCCAGAGGGAAAACGCCCAACACGTCATCGACCGTGTGAAGGCCAAGCTAGAGGAGCTGAAGTCGTCGCTGCCCGAGGGGGTCGAAGTGGTCACCACCTACGATCGCTCAGATCTCATCGGACGCGCCATCAACACGGTCACCGACAAGCTGATCGAAGAGATGATCGTGGTGTCCATCATCATCCTGCTCTTTCTCTGGCACATCCCCTCGGCCATCGTGCCCATCCTGACCATCCCCATCAGCGTGGCGCTGGCCTTCATCCCCATGTACCTGATGGGACTGAACGCCAATTTGATGTCGCTGTCCGGGATGGCGATCTCCATCGGCGTGCTGGTAGACGGCGCCATTGTCGAGGTGGAGAACGCCTACAACAAGATCTACCTGTGGCAAGCCGGCGGCAAGAAGGGCGACTTCCATGAATCGCGGGAGGACCGGCGGGCTTTGCCCGACGGGCCTCAGCGCGGGAGATTGAAAGAACCCTCCCAGGGTTCTTTCCACAAAGTCCGTCTGGAAGCCCTCATGGAAGTGGGGCCGTCGGTGTTCTTCTCGTTGCTGGTCATCGCGGTGGCCTTCATGCCGGTCTTCACTCTGGTTGACCAGGAGGGCCGACTATTCAAGCCACTGGCCTACTCGAAAAACCTGGCCATGGCCATCGCTGCTCTTTTGGCCATCACGCTCGATCCGGCGATGCGCATGCTGTTCGCGCGGATCGAGCCTTTCCGATTCAGGCCGCGACCGCTCGCCTGGCTGGCCAGCCAGATCGCGGTGGGCAAGTACTACTCCGAGGAGCGGCACCCCATCAGCCACCTCTTGCATCGGATCTACGAGGGGCCATGCCGATTCGTGGTCCGGCACGCCAAGCTCACCGTGATCGCCAGTCTGGCGGTTGTTGCACTGACCTTGCCTGTTTACTTCAAGCTCGGCTCCGAATTCATGCCGCCCTTGCGCGAGGGTTCGCTGCTGTACATGCCATCGGCCGTGCAGCCGGGCATGTCGGTGGCCGAGGCGCAGAAGGCCCTGCAGGTTCAAGACAAGATCCTGATGAGCTTCCCGGAGATCGACCGAGTCTTCGGCAAGGCGGGCCGGGCCGGGACGTCCACCGATCCGGCGCCCTTCACCATGATGGAGACCACCATCCTGCTCAAGCCGGATTTGCAGTGGCGGGAAAAGCCGCGCTGGTATTCGAGCTGGGCGCCAAATTGGCTCAAGCGGGTGTTGCGGGCTGCATGGCGCGACCGGATTACCGAGGAGAAATTGATCTCCGAGCTGGACGCGGCGTTGCGCCTGCCCGGAATCAGCAATGCCTGGACCATGCCCATCAAGGGACGCCTCGACATGCTGTCGACCGGCATTCGCACGCCCATCGGCATCAAGGTCAGCGGCGCAGACCTGAGCGTGATCCAGAAGATCGGACTGGAGGTCGAGTCTGCCATCCAGAAGATGCCCGAGACCCGCAGCGTGTTCGCCGAGCGGGTCGCCGGCGGCTACTTCCTCGATTTCGTGCTCGATCGCGACAAGCTGGCGCGCTACGGCCTGTCCGTCGACGACGCCAACATGATGGTCATGACCGCTGTGGGCGGCGACAACCAGACCACCACGATCGAGGGCCGCCAGCGCTATGGCGTGAACGTGCGCTACGCTCGCGATTTCCGCGAGGACGTCGATGCGCTCAAGCGGGTGTTGCTGCCCTTGCCGGGCGGCCAGGGCCAGATCCCCATGGCGGAGATCGCGGATGTCAAACTGGCCGAAGGGCCGTCCATGATCCGTGACGAGAACGGACTTCTTACGGGCTATGTGTACGTCGACTTCGATACCTCGAAGATCGACGTGGGCCGCTACGTCGAGCGCGCCAAGCAAGCAGCGGCCTCCGAGGTGAAGCTGCCCACCGGCTACGCCCTGTCATGGAGTGGGCAATACGAGAACATGCTGCGGGTGAAGGAGAGGCTGAAGATCATTCTGCCCCTCACCCTGGTGCTGATCTTCGGTCTGCTGTACCTGAACACGAAGTCCAGCTTCAAGGCCGGTGTGGTCATGTTGGCCGTGCCCTTCTCTGCTGTTGGCGCCATCTGGCTCCTCTATCTGCTCGGCTACAACGTCTCGATCGCGGTCTGGGTCGGCATGATCGCGCTCATGGGCCTTGACGCTGAGACCGGCGTCTTCATGTTGCTGTTCCTGGATCTCTCACACGACGAGGCCAAGACACGCGGGCAGCTGCGCACCACCGGCGATCTGGTCGAGGCAATCATCCACGGCGCGGTCAAGCGCGTGCGGCCCAAGGCCATGACCGTGTGTGCCGCCTTCATTGGCCTGATGCCCATCATGTGGTCTGCCGGCACGGGCGCCGATCTGATGAAACGCATCGCCGCGCCCATGGTCGGCGGCCTGGTCACCTCTTTCGCGATGGAGCTGCTGGTCTATCCGGCGATTTACTTCTTGTGGCGGCGCAAGGAGGTCGTCGAAGGACCTGCCACCGCGGGACTTCATGGGCAGAGCGCGGCGCTCTCGCCAGGGGCGGTGCCATAGCCGCAATCGACCGTGACCGGCTCGGGGGTTACCCGTGCGCCAAAAAGCGCTCGGCGTCGATGGCGGCCATGCAACCGGTGCCGGCGGCGGTGATCGCCTGCCGGTACACATGGTCGGCCACATCGCCGCAGGCAAAGACCCCCGCCACGTTGGTCGCGGTCGATCCGGGCTTGGTCAGGATGTAGCCGACTTCGTCCATGGCGAGTGCGCCCTTGAACAACTCGCTGTAGGGTTGGTGCCCGATGGCCATGAACACGCCGCCGCAGGCCAGCTCTCGCGTCGCACCCGTGCGCGTGTCGCGCAGGCGCACGCCGGTCACGCCCGGCTTGGGCAATTGCCCCAGGATCTCGTCGATGATCGCGTTGGTGACAAGCTGGATCTTGGGGTTGGTGCGTGCGCGATCCAGCATGATGCGCGAGGCGCGAAACTCGTCCCGGCGATGGATGACCGTGACCTTGCGGGCGTGATGGGTCAGGTAGGTCGCCTCTTCCATGGCCGTGTCGCCGCCCCCCACCACCAGCACCTCGCGGCCCTTGAACAGCGCCCCGTCGCAGGTGGCGCAGGCGGAAACGCCGCAGTTGCGAAACTTGTCTTCCGAGGGAATCCCCAGCCACTTGGCCGAGGCGCCGGTGGCGATGATCAAGGTGTCGGCCAGCAGGCTGTCCTCGCCGACGGTGAGGCGAAAGGGGCGGGTGGACAGGTCGACCGCGGTCACGTCAGTGGTGCGAATGCTGGTGCCAAAGCGCTCGGCTTGGGCGCGCAAGAGCTCCATCAGTTTCGGGCCCATAATCCCCCGGGGAAATCCCGGAAAGTTCTCCACGTCGGTTGTGATGGTGAGCTGGCCACCCGGCATGGTGCAGGGCTCGATGAGAAGACCTCCTCCCTCGAACATCACCGGGGCCAGGTTGGCGCGACCGGCGTAGATCGCGGCGGTGCAGCCCGCCGGCCCGCCGCCCACGATGGCGACCTTGACATGCTCCGAATCAGCCATGATTGCTCTCCCTACTGGCGAAACCTGGTCGGCGTCGCAAAAACGTAGTCATCTTGCTCAAGAGGGTTGGTGGCCAACGCTAGCGCATCGGGCGGTCGATGTCAGTCGCAGCGTACAAGCGCCAGCGACCAAACTGGCTATACTCGGCCTCGCTTGAGCCGCAGGGTTCGAATTCTGGCCGCACTGGCCACCTTGGGTCTGCCCGGCACCTACCTGGCCGCGCAGATCGATTTCGTGCGCCGCCACCATCCCGGCCTGCCGCCGATCAAATACTGGATCCCCCAGCTCACCCGCATCTGGCTGCCCGGACTTACCGCGACCCTCATTTTCGCCTTAGCCGCCTTCGCGCTTCACAGACGCGCGCGGGGCGACTAGATTCCCAAATCCCTTCGCTCGCATGACACCCGAAGAGCCAACAAACGCATCGGTGCCCGCAGTGGCCGGCGCGGGCCGCGCCCCGTGGTCGGTCCTGCTTGAGCGCCTTTCTGAACGACAGATGATCACCTTGGTCATCCTCTTTGGGCTGCTGCTCTACCTCCCGTTCGCCGGGACCTACGGGCTGTGGGATCCCTGGGAAACCCACTATGGTGAGGTGGCGCGCCAGATGGTCACCCGCGGGGACCTCATCAGCCTGTGGTGGCCGGGCTCGCCCATCGATCCCGAAGTGTTCTGGTCCAAGCCGGTTCTCACCTTCTGGTTGATGAGTCTGTCGATGGCCGTGTTCGGGCTGGTGCACCCGTCGCCCGGCACCTTCGCCCTCTCCTCTAGGCCGGAGTGGGCGCTACGCCTGCCCTTCTGCCTGATGTCGCTGCTGGCGTTGACGGGCGTGTACCTGGCGGTGTCTCGCTTCGTCAGTCGCCGCGCGGGTCTGTTGTCGGTGTTGGCGCTGGCCACTTTTCCCATGTTCAGTCTGGTGGCCCGACAGGCCATGACCGATATGGCCTTCATCGGCCCCATGACCATGGCCCTGGCCCTTTGTGCGCTAGCCTTGTTCGACGACGAGGATCGGGAGCTGCCGCGGCGTCGCTGGGGGCGATTCTCCTGGCCTCACCACGCGACCTTCTATCTCACCATCGGGCTGTTGGCTTTGACCGTACTGCCGCAGATCGTGGTCGATTCCATCCAGCTGCGCCCCTGGAACATCTGGCCCCAGCGCAATCTCCGCATCCCAGGCGTGGTGGTCATGCTGCCCTACGCGATCGGGTTTGTGGTTTTCGTGTGGTACGCGGCAAAAACCCGCTTCAAAGCGCCGTTCTACCTGCATTTGGCGGCCATCTTGTGCGGGCTGGCCATGCTGGCCAAGGGCCTGGCCGGCCTCGGCCTGCCGGTGATCGTGTTTCTGGCCTACCTCCTCTTCACCTGGAACTGGCGGCGGCTGGCCCGCGCGCAACTTCTGCCGGCCCTCTTGCTCGCGCTTCTGGCCTGCGCCCTGGTGGCAGTACCCTGGCACCACGCCATGCTGATTCGTCACGGATTCCCCTTCTGGAACGAACTGTATGGCGACAACCACTGGCGCCGCTTGGTCCTCGGCCGCCACGGCGATCGCGGGTCGTTCGAGTACTTCATTCGCGAGCTGGGCTACGGCGTGTTCCCCTGGATTGCCCTGGCGCCATCGGCCCTGGCCTGGGTGGTGATGCGCCCGTTCCGCCAAATCAGCGCGGCCGGTGCCCCCAGTGAGACCACGATCTCCAAGCGCCGGGAAGTTCTCCGCTTCGGCGCCATCTGGTTCGTGGCGGGCTACGCGGTGGTGTCCATGTCCATGACCAAGTTCCACCACTACATCCTGCCCGCCCTGCCCGGCATGGCCATCGTGGTGGGTTGCTTCCTCGACGATCTGCTGGGCCGTGCGCGCGAACGGCTGGCGCTCTTAGCTGCCCTGGTGGGAATTCCGCTTCTGCTGCTGGTGACGTTCGACCTGGCCGCGGTCCAGAAGAATGCCCAGCGCTTCATCTGGCTGTTCTCGTACGACTACATCAACACGCCACAAGGCCGGCCCTGGCCCCCTGAGCTGGACTATCGGATCGCGCTGGTGGGTTTTGCCAGCCTGTTCTCCATCACTGTCTTGCTGTTGGCGTGGCGGCGGCTGAAAACGCTGGCCATGGCCGCGCTGGCCCTAACCACCGTGTGCTTTACCTACTTTCTGCTCGACGTTTACATGAAACAGGTGTCCAATCGCTGGTCGCAGAAACCCCTTATTGCGACCTACTACAAGCAACGGCACTCGCCCGACGAGCGCCTCGTGGCCTGGCAAATGTACTGGCGGGGCGAGAATTTCTACACGCAGAACGAGATCTACGAAGGACCCAAGGAAAAACGCACCGTCTTTCTGGGTGACCGCAACGCCGAAGACCTGAAGGACTTCCTGAAGCGCAACCCGGGCAAGCAAGTCTTCTTCGTGGTCGAGCGCACGCGCTACGACTCGCTGCGGGGCCTGCTGCCCGAACCCGCGCGGCCGTCGCTGAGAATCGTCGACGACCGCAACAACAAATTCTACCTCGCGGGCGCGCAGTTATAGCTTCCGTTGACACCTGGATCTCCGGGTGGCAATATTCGCGCCCTCCGAGGGGGATATCCCTTGCCCCGGGGACAGGATCCGAATTGACCAAACCATTCAAAATCTTCAGCGGCAACGCCAACCGCGACATCGCGGAGGACGTGTGTCGCTATCTCGACACGCCCATCGGTCACGCCAACGTCAAACGCTTCGCCGACGGTGAATCGGACGTCGAGATCAGCGAGAATGTCCGCGGGGTCAACTGCTTCGTTGTCCAGCCGACCTGCACGCCCGTCAACGACAATCTGATGGAGTTGCTGGTCATGATCGATGCCCTCAAGCGGGCCTCGGCGGGCGGCATCATTGCGGTCATGCCCTACTTTGGCTATGCGCGCCAGGACCGCAAGACCCGCCCGCGCACGCCCATCTCGGCGCGCCTGGTGGCTGATCTATTGACCGCGGCCGGCGTCGATCGCCTGCTGGCCATGGACCTCCATGCCGGCCAGATCCAGGGCTTCTTCAACATCCCGGTGGATCATATCTTCGCCATGCCCGTGATGATGGAGTACTTGCGCGCCAAGTTCCCCTCAAACTCGGTGATTGTCTCGCCCGATGCGGGCGGCGTCGAGCGCGCGCGAGCCTACTCCAAGCGGCTTGACACCAGCCTGGCCATCATCGACAAGCGCCGTCCCGCACCCAATGTCGCCGAGCTGGTCAACATCATCGGCGACGTGAGTGGCCGCGACGCCATCATCGTGGACGATCTGGTCGACACCGCCGGCACCCTGTGCGCCGCCGCCCAGGGATTGATGAAGAATGGCGCACGCTCAGTTTCCGCGTGTGTCACGCACGGCCTGCTGTCAGACCCGGCGATCGAGCGCATCCACGCCAGCGCTATCAAAGAGATCATCATCACTGATTCCATACCTCCCCGGGCCGACATCAAGGCCTCGCCCAAAGTGCGGATACTCTCGGTTGCGCGCCTTTTGGGAGAGGCCGTCAAGCGCATCCACCTGGGGGATTCGCTGAGCACCCTATTCATCTGAGAGAGCCAGAGCACAAAGGATTTCATCATGGATTTTGCCAAGGTTTCCACCGAGATTCGCCCGTCGTCCGGCAAGGGTGCTTCGCGCAGGACGCGCGCCGCAGGAAAGCTTCCCGCCATTCTCTACGGTCACAAGAGCGAACCGCTGTCCCTCGCGCTCGATCCTGTGATGCTGATCAAGGCGCTCGACAAGGACCGGAAACGCAACACCGTCTTCTCACTCTCGGTACAAAGTGACGGCAAGTCCGAGGACGTGACCGCGATGATCCGCGATGTGCAGATCGATCCCATGTCGCGCAAGCCGGTGCATGTGGACTTCATTCGCGTGAGCCTGGACGAAATGGTGAAGGTAACGATTCCTGTGGTCTTGCTGGGCATTCCCGTGGGCGTGACCGACGGAGGCAACCTGCACCAGAGTTATCGCAATCTGCCCATCACGGCCAAGCCGGCCGACATCCCGACCAAGATCGAGATGGATGTGACCGCGCTCAAGATCGGCGACGCCCTGCACGCCAGCGATCTCAAGCTGCCGCCCGGGGTGAAGGTCATGCTGGACCCCAAGGAAGCCCTGGCTTCAGTCGTGGCGCCGCGGGCGGAAAAGGTCGAGGAAGTCGCGGCGGGCGCAGTGCCGGCCGAAGGTGCGGCTCCGGCCGAAGGTGCGGCGGCGGCCGCTCCAGGCGCGGCGCCAGGTGCAGCGCCGGCTGCGGGCGCACCGGCAGCGGCAGGCGCCAAGGGCGCGCCGGCGGCGGCGGGCGCCAAGGGCGCGCCGGCTGCCAAGAAGGAACCGGAGAAGAAGGGCAAGTGACCCGGCTGAGCCAGGGTTGCCGAGTGCAGATGAGATGTGGCTTGTGGTGGGTCTCGGCAATCCCGGCTCGCGCTACGCGCGCAACCGACACAATGCGGGCTTCATGGTGGTCGATGAACTGCGGCGGCGCGCCGGATCTTCTGCGCCCCGACTCAAGCTGGGGGCCGAATTGAGCGAGGCCACCTTGGCCGGCCAGTCCGTGCTCTTTTGCAAGCCGATGGAGTTCATGAACTGCAGCGGCCTGGCCGTACAACGCGCGGCCGCGTTCTGGAAGATTCCGCCGGAACAGGCCGTGGTGGTGCACGACGAGCTGGATGTCCCGTTCGGCCGGCTCAAGCTCGGCTTGGGCGGCGGCAGCGGCGGACACAACGGCCTGCAATCGATCATCCAGGAATGGGGATCGCCTGATTTTTCCCGGGTCCGCTTCGGCATCGGGCGGCCGCCAGCGCAGTGGGACGCGGCCGACTATGTGCTGGCCGATTTTGCTGAGGACGAGCGGCGCCTCCTGCCCGATGTGATTGCCGAAGCGGCCGATGCCACCGAGACCATCGTGAAAAGTGGGCTGCAGGTGGCCATGAACAAGTTCAACAAACGCAAGAAGGACGAAAGCGAGGCGGGCGCATAGGGCACCCGTCCTCATTAACTCCTTGCCCGGCGGCCCAGCCGACCGGGACACACGTCCAAAGGGAGAACACACATGGCAGAAAAGAGACGAGTATCGTGCCGGGATATCCCCGGTAGAACGCGCGAGTATGAGACCATCTTCATACTCAAGCCCGACGTGAGCAACGAGGTCATCGGCGCGACCAACACCAAGATTCGCGGCGTGATCGAGGCGGGTGGCGGCACCATGCTCAAAGTCGAAAACTGGGGTCGCCGCAAGCTGGCCTACGAGGTGAAGAAGCAGCTCAAGGGCATCTACGTCTTCTTCCGCTATCTGGGAAACCCGGGGCTGGTCGAAGAGGTCGAGCGCAACCTGCGCCTCACCGACGTGGTCATTCGCCAGTACTCGATCAAAATGGCCGAGAACGTGGACCCGGCCACCCGCACCTCCGAGGTGACAGACGAGACGTTTGCTAACGCCTCGGTGCCTGGGCCCGACGAGGAAGCCATCGCCACCGGACAAGCCGGCGCCCGGCCCTTTGGTGACGAAGACGAGGAAGGCGCGTTCGATTTCGAAGAAGCCGTTTTCGGGAAGGTCGACGAGCCGACCCGGAGGGGGGACTAAGCCATGTCACGACCAGAACAACAAAAAGATGCCGATGTCGAGCAAGAGGGTGGCCGCAAGAAGATGGGCCGGCGCAAGGCGTGCAAGTTCTGCGCAGACGAGAACCTCAAGATCGACTACAAAGACGCCGGACTGCTCAAGTACTTCATCGCCGACCGCGGGAAGTTGGTGCCACGCCGGTTGACTGGAAATTGCGCCAAACACCAGCGCGAGATTGGCCGGGCCGTGTCCCGCGCCCGCATGATCGCGCTCATGCCCTTTGCCGTGACCGGCAAGTAGAAAAGGCGGGAGGACATCATGCGAATCATCTTGCGTGAAGACATGGAAAACCTCGGCAAAGCTGGGGAGGTGGTCAGCGTTCGCGACGGCTACTGGCGCAACTACTTGCTTCCCCGTGGCATGGCTGTGCCAGCCACCGAGAAGGACGAGACCCGCCTCGCCCACGAAAAGCGTGCGATTGCCGCACGGGTGGCCAAGCTGGCCAAGGAACTGCAATCGGAGGCCGACCGCCTGTCGCAGGTTTCGGTGTCGGTGTCGCGAGCCGTGGGCGAAGGCGACAAGCTCTACGGATCCGTCACTAGCCGTGACATCGCCGAGGCCCTGGCTGAGCAAGGAATCAAGGTGGACAGCAAGAAAATCCAGCTTGACGAGCCACTGCGCAACCTGGGCATGAGCGAGGTCCCCATCAAGCTGGGACACGACACGCTGGCCAAGATCAAAGTCTGGGTGGTCAAGAAGGAGCAATAGCCGGAGGCTGCTGGGAGACTGCGGGCCGCACGAAGAGCCGGTCCGCGGATCGCGGGTCGCGGATCGCGTGCGCGAGGGCGTGAGCGAGTTCGTGGGCGGCGCGCGGAAGGCGGAAAGCGATCCGCGGGCCGCCCGCGCAAGTCGCCCGCGCAGCCCGCAGCACGCTGGTCGCTCACGCTACCGCTCTCGCGCACGCTGGCGGACGGCCGATCAGTTGGTGCGCGCGTTCGTATCCCTTTGGCGTAGACTCGTCCTCCCATGGCTGAATCTCTCGCCCTTGCAGACGGCGGCCCCTCTGGGCGGTTGCCACCGCACAACCTGGAGGCGGAACGGTCTGCTCTGGGCGGCGTGCTGGTCAAGCCGCTGGCCTTCGACGAGATGGCCACGGTGCTGACCGCCGACGATTTCTTGCTGCCCGCCCACCGTGAGATCTTTGCCGCCATGATGGAGCTCGACCTGCGACGCCAGCCCATCGACGTGGTGTCGCTGGCCGACGAGCTGAAATCGCGCGGCGCCCTGCCCCGCCTGGAAGGTGGTTCCAGCTACCTCATCGCGCTGGCCAACTCTGTCCCCACCGCCGAAAACATCGGCCACTACGTCCGGCTGGTGAAGGAGAAGGCCACGCTGCGCCGGCTGATCGCGGCCTGCGCCGAGATCCAGTCGCGTGCCTACGGCGAATTCGGCAGCTACGAGGAATTCCTCGACGACGCCGAGACACAGATATTCAAGGTGGCGCAACAGAACCGGCGCGAGTCTTTCCAGCCCGTGGGCGAGTTGCTGGGCGACGTGGTCAACGAGCTGCAAACCCGTTCCATGGAACGCCGGCAAATCACCGGCGTGCCGACCGGCTTCACCAAGCTGGACGAGATCACCGCAGGTCTGCAGCCCGAGAACCTTCTTATCGTGGCCGCGCGACCCGGCGTGGGCAAGACCTCGTGGGCCATCAACGTGGCCACCCACGCCGCTCTCAACCACAACATCCCCGTTCTGATCTTTTCTCTGGAAATGTCGAAGTTCGAGCTGATGGAACGCATGCTGGCCGGCGAGGCCCGCATCGATTCCAGCCGCATGCGCCGGGGCATGATCGAGTACGGCGACTGGAAGAGCCACATCTACCCCGCGGCCGACCGGCTGACCAAGGCACCCATCCTTATCGACGACTCGGCCGCCCCCAACATCCTCGAACTGCGCGCCAAGGCGCGGCGTTTTCGCGGCAACCCCAAGTACTTTCCGCAAACCAGCGACGGCCGGCCACCGCTGGGCCTGATGGTGGTGGACTACCTTCAGCTCGCCCGCGGCATGGGCGGGCGCCGGGAAGAGTCGCGCGAGCGCGAGATTGCCGACATTTCGCGCGGCCTCAAAGCCCTGGCCAAGGATCTGCACATCCCCGTGATCGCGGTGTCGCAGCTCAACCGCGGCCTGGAGCGGCGCGAAGACAAGCGACCGCAGCTCTCCGACCTGCGCGAGTCGGGCGCCATCGAACAGGATGCGGACATGATCCTCTTCATCCATCGCGAGGAGATGTACGGCACCGAGGGTGCGGAAAAGAACAAAGCCGAGCTCATCATCGGCAAGAACCGCCACGGCCCCACCGACACGGTGCCGCTGACCTTCCTGCGCGAGTACACCAGGTTCCAGAACTACGCCGAGGACGACGACCACGCGAGGTGATCGTGGAATTTGAAGCGACGCGCACGCAGGCTGAACGGATTCGCAAGACCGCC
Source organism: uncultured delta proteobacterium (assembly GCA_963758155.1). Classification (GTDB taxonomy): domain Bacteria; phylum Myxococcota_A; class Polyangia; order Fen-1088; family Fen-1088; genus Fen-1137. Next base: position 18,797 of record CAVWUP010000009.1, on the reverse strand, counting down.
CTCATCTCAGGTGGAGCCAAGGGCATTGGCCGGGAACTGGGACTGCGTCTGGGCGAGCAAGGTTGGGCGGTGGCCCTGTGCTACCGAAAAAGCCGCGCCGAGGCCGAGTCGACTGCCGCAGCTATCGAGAGCAAGGGCGGCCAGTCCCTGGCCATCCATGCCGACGTGTCGACCCCCGAGGTGTGCGCAGCCTTGGTCCGCCAGGTGCTCGACTGGCGGGGTCGCATCGATGCCTTCATTCACTGTGCGGGTCCCTATCACCGCGTGGACGTGCTCGAGGAAACGCCGGCAGGCTGGCGCGAGATGTTCGTTGGCAACCTGGACAGCTTCTTCTACCTGGCCCGTCTGGTCGCGCCCGTCATGGTGAAACAGCAGGTGGGCCGCATCGTGGCGTTTTCGATGGCCAACGCCGATCGACTGATGGCACAGACCCAGCTCACGGCGCACTACCTGGCCAAGGTGGGCGTGCTGGGCTTGGTGCGCAGCCTGGCCAAAGCCTTGGCCAAGCACAAGATCACAGTCAATTCCGTGTCTCCCGGCTTCGTCGATTCCGGCTCGGTGGACGCAGCCGAGCTGGCCGGCCTGATCAAGACCATTCCCGCTGGCCACATCGGCTCCGTCGCCGACGCTGTCAACGCCGTGCTGTACCTCCTGTCCGATGAAGCCGCATACGTCACAGGTACCAGCCTGCACGTCAGTGGCGGCTGGGGGATCTAGTTTTTTTCACCACAAAGGACACAGAGCACACAGAGATCGGATAGGAAAAAGGGTTCGGATCGCACAGAACCCAACCCTTCGTTCTTTCCGGTCTGGCTCTGTGACCTCTGTGCTCTCTGTGGTGAAAAAGCTAGCTACGTTTCCGTCTTGCGCACCGACACGGCCAGCTTGGCCACGCTCTGGAGCACGTGGGGAACCCGTTTGAGAAGATTGATCGAGGGTGGACGCTTCTCGTGTACGGCGAAGGGGATCTCCACCACCTTCTTTTTTTCGCGGTGGGCGCGGATGACGAACTCGCTGGCAAAGACGTCGCGGTCCAGCACGCACCGCTCTGCGGTCTCCGTCAAGACATCGCGCTTGAAGGCTTTGAGCCCGTGCGTGTCGGTGCCACGAAAACCGCAGACCGTGCGCAGCATGCCGTTGTACACGCGGGTGCCCATGCGCCGCACCCAAGGGCGCTGATCGTTGGATCCCACCATGGCCTTGGACCCGACCACCAGATCGGTGTCGGTGCGTTCCAGCAAGGCCAGCGCACGCGCGTAGAACTCGGTGTCGCACAGATCGATCTCGTCGCAGATGACAAAGTCGCCGCGCGCCGCCAGGATGCCGGTCTTCATGGCCAGACCGTAGTTGGGTTCCCCGACGGAGATCATGCGCACCTCGGGGAAGTCAGCCTCGATCTCCTTGCCCATCTCCACGGTGCGGTCGCGCGAGCCGTTTTCGCAGAGAATCAGCTCGTAGGTGAAGCCGAAGGGCCGCAACTTCTCGCGCAGCTCCAACACCGAGCCGCGCAGAATGCCTTCCTCGTTGTAGACCGGGATCACGATGGAGACATGCGGCTTGGCGGCGAACGGGGACGGGGTGGTCATGGCGTCTTGCTCCCAGGGGCGTCGATGGCAGCCGCAACCTCGCGGCCAGCCAGCAGGCAATCTTCCATCGCATTGTACGTCCACGAGCCATAGCGGCCTCGCGAATAGATGGCGTGCGACTCGAGAAAACTGAAAATGGCCGTCGTCGCGCCCAGGTAGTTCTCGTCGAACACGACGTAGGCGTACTTTATCTCGCGCGCGTCGGCAAATCGGACATCGCCGGGCGAGACAATGGCTCCGATCGCAGCCAGGCCCTCCGCCGCGTCGGACAGAGTGGCGTCGCTCACGGGCCCGCGGTCGGCCAGCTCCACGTACAACGATGCCGCTCCGGCCGGTGCCATCCTGGGCGCGGCGTTGCTGTAGATGCCGACCCGGTAAAACGGCAGGCGCTTTTCCGGCACGTAGATCCAGTGCCAATCCGCCGCCGGCCGCGAGCGTGTGGCCAGGTTCAGGTAGCGCAAGGTGGTACAGCGCAGTCGACCGGCGTGGGCCGCGATGTTGTCGGGAAGGTCAGACACGCGTGTCAGCAGCTCGGGCAGGGGCAGAGTCGTGATCACGGCGTGATAGGGCACGCGCTCGCCGGCCACCACCACCTCGCGCCTGCGCAGATCGATCGTTTCCACGCTGCTGCGCAGATGAACCTGCCCGCCCCGGATGCGAGTGGCCAGCGCCCTGGTCAACGTCTCGATGCCGCCCTGTTTGGGATAGGAAAATTCGACGTTGTAGCCCATGTGCCCCGCGTCCGCGCCCACGGCGCCGGCCACCACTTGTTCGAGATTCGGCAGGGGCACGAAGCGCGAGCACCAGTCCGCGGTAATGGTGCGCGGGTGGACGCCCCACAACTTTTCGTTGTAGGGGATCATGAAGTGCCGGGAAATGCCGACGCCGAAATGGCGCAGGCAGTATTCTTCGAAGTTGCGCGGCGGCGCGCTCCCTGACTGCAGCTTGGCCTGGATGACCCCGAGCAGGCATTCCTTGATCACCTCGGGCGGCAGCCCGTAGAGATTGGCTTGGAATGGGTACAAGGTGGTCACGCCGTGGGAGAAAACGCGTGCGCGCCTCTGCACCGTTTCCATCGCGCCGGGCAGGACTTCGGCCACGAGCCGCTCGATGACCGGATCGCGCAAATGCAGCCAGTGTCCCGTCAAGTCGAAGCGGAATCCGTCGCGTTCCTCGGTGACCGCCTGGCCGCCCAGCTTGGCCTCGCGCTCGAACAAGACCCAAGGCCGACGCAAGTGAATGGCTGCCGAGATCCCGGTGAGACCCCCGCCAAGAATGACTACCTTGGGCGATTCTTCGGCCATGGCTGAAGTGGGGACCTGCCTATCACGGGCGTCGGGGGGTGTCGACATCTGGCAGTCGAGCAGATCCGGCTGGTAACCGGCCAATCGGGCTTCGCGAGACACCTGGCCTAGCCACCACGCTGACGAGACCTCGGGCCCATTCTCCTCGGCGCAAGGTGGCATATGTCGGTGCTGACCTTACAGTCACCGATGAATTTTTCCTTTCCCATTGACTGACAATTGCCGCATTATGGTTTGGCTGCCTAGCGGTTCACGTCGATGCGGCCCGTCGGCAGAAGCACGAAACTACCCCCGCGGGAGGACTATCATGACCCGATTTCTTCATGGCTTCACTATCTTGGCTGGCACCTGTGCGCTGACTCTGATCGTCGGCTGCGGCGGATCTAGCACACCGAAGGTCACGTGCGATGGCGGCGCTTGCGGCGATGCCAAGCGCGACACTTCCGGAACCACCAAGTACGATGGCCCGGTCGTCACACAGCCCGATGGCCCGGTCACTACACAGCCCGATGGCCCGGTGGTCCAGCCCGATGGCCCGGTCACTGCACAGCCCGATGGCCCGGTCACTACGCAGCCCGATGGCCCAGTCGTCACGCAGCCCGATGGCCCCGTCGTCTCTCCTGACGCGGGAGATGCGGCTGATACGACCCCGCCGAGCGATGATTTGGTGCCGGCTAAGCTCGACGTGATCCCTGCACAGAAATTCGACGTGAAGAATGACACCTCGCTGGGCACCCCGGATGTTGGCTTCGATGCTCCAGCCACGCTTCTCGATGTGGCACACGACATCGCGGCTGATGTGGCGGCGGACGTTCTCGAAGATGCAGCGGAAGCTGGCGACGCAGTTGAGGCTGGCCAAGCCGACTCTATCTAATCCCAGATTTGCAAACTCTACAGGCTCGGCTGCCCAGGTAGCCGGGCCTGTTCTGTTTTTGGCTAGGGCGTTCGCGAGAGCCGGAAGGCGCTGTGAATACGCTTCTGCGCATGGGTCGCCTGAACCGAGGCTACCACCAGCGAGATGTTCAGTTCTGACGAGCCCTGGGCGATGGCGACCACGTTGATGTCCTGCGAGGCCAAAGCCGAGAACACGCGTGCCGCAATTCCAGGCATGCCCGCCATGCCCAGTCCCACCACGGCGATGGTGGTCATGCCGGTCTGCACCTGGATGCCGTCCACGTCGCGACGGGCGATCTCGTCGTGAAAGGCGCGGTCCAGGTGCTCCTTGGCCGACTTGGCTTCCTTCTCGGGAACCGTGAAGCAGATGGACTGTTCGGACGAAGCCTGCGTGATGAGCGATACCGACATGCCGTGCGCCGAGAGCGTTGCGAAGGTACGCGCGGCCACGCCTGGCACGCCCAGCAAACCGCGGCCGGCCACGGTGATCAGAGCCTGACCCGACACCGCAGACAGCGCCTTGACCGGATGACGGTCGCTGCTCTGCTGCGACGAAATCTCCGTGCCTGGCGCGCTGGGCTCGGCAAACGGCCGCACGTAAACCGGGATGGGCTTGCCCTGCACGGGAATGAGGGCGCGTGAATGCAGCACCTTGGCGCCGTAGTAGGCCAGTTCCGCGGCCTCGCGCACGTGCAGTTGCGGGATCACGCGCGCGTCGGGCACCACGCGCGGATCAGCCGTGAGCAGCCCGGGAACATCCTTCCACAAGGTCACCCGGCTGGCATCGAGCGCGCGGCCGAGCAGCGTGGCGGTCAGATCCGATCCGCCGCGGCCCAAGGTGACGAGAGCGGGCGGCTGCCCGTGCTCCTTGTGCCACGCGCCCAGGAAGCCAGGCACCACCGGCACCACGCCGCGAGACATGAGCGGCCGAAGCCGAGCCCGCACAGCTGCATCGGTGCGGGCGAGGTCGGGCGCGGCGCCGCCGAAAGGACCCTCGGTGTGGACCACTTCAAGAGCATCCACGACCTGGGCCTTCACCCCGGCGGCGCGCAACACGGCACAGAAAATCTCCGCACTCAGGCGCTCGCCGCGCGACACCACCAGATCGCTCGTGCGCGCGGTCAGCTCGCGCAGCGCCACCAGACCGCCGGCCAACATCTCAAGCTCCGCCATCGACTGGTCGACCACCTCGGTCAGCTCGGCCTTGGGCCGCTGGCCCAGAACCAGCTGGCGCAAGACCACGCGGTACTTCTCGCGCACGGCTTCCAGCGCGATCGCGGTCTTTTCGCGATCGCCGGCGCGGGCGTGATCGGCCACGGCCAGCAGCAGATCGGTCGCGCCGGCCGGAGCCGAGCAGACCACGGCCAGCGGGGCGGCGCACGCCTTGGAGATGCCGGCCGCATGTTTGTACGCCGCACCGTCCGCGAGAGACGCGCCGCCAAACTTGTAGACTTCGGGGAGCCGCGATTTTCGTGTCTTCATGGGAACGGGGATTTTTACTACAGAGTCACAAAGAGGCCATGGTGAAAATCGACGCTCGAAGGTGCTAAGTTCCTGGCATGAATCCCTACCGCGCCCATTTTCGCTGCATCACCCGCTGCCCGGGCGAGTACCCGCTCGACCAGGTCATCTACCGCTGCCCCACTTGCGGCAACCTGCTGGAAGTCGTCCACGACATGGAGGCCCTCAAGCAGCGCAGCGCCGCCGAGTGGAAGAAGCTGTTCGAGGATCGCTACATGCGCACCGACTGGCCCCACGGCTCAGGGGTATGGGGCAAGCGCGAGTGGGTTCACCCGCACATCCGCAACGAGAATGTGGTGTCGATGTACGAGGGCGGCAGCAACCTGTTCTGGGCCCAGCGCTACGGCGCCAAGCTGGGCATCGAAGATCTCTGGGTCAAGATGTGCGGCAACTCGCACACCGGGTCGTTCAAGGATCTGGGCATGACCGTGCTCATGTCCGCGGTGAAGCAGATGATCGCAGACGGAAGACCCATCTCGGCAGTGGCCTGCGCCTCGACTGGCGACACCTCGGCTGCACTGGCCGCCTATGCCGCCGCCGCCGGCATCCGCGCCATGGTTCTCTTGCCGCGGGGGAAAATCTCGACCGCGCAACTGGTGCAACCGCTAGCCAATGGCGCCACCGTGCTGGCCGTGGACGGCAACTTCGACGATTGCATGAAGGTCGTTCAGCGCCTGGCCGACGAGGAGGGCGTGTATCTAGCCAACAGCATGAATTCCCTGCGGGTCGAAGGACAGAAGACAGTGGGCATCGAGATCGTGCAGCAGTTCGACTGGCGCGTGCCCGACTGGATCATCATCCCGGGCGGCAACCTGGGCAACGTCAGCGCGCTGGGCGCTGGGTTCAAGATGATGCGTGAGTTGGGCCTCATCAACAAACTGCCGCGCATCTGCGTGGCCCAGGTGCAGGCCGCCAATCCGCTCTATCTCGCCTACAAGAAAGGGTACGACAAGTTCGAGCCCATGGTGCCGCAAACTACCCTGGCCTCGGCCATCCAGATCGGCAACCCAGTGAGCGTGAAGAAGGCCATCAAGACCTTGCAGGAATTCGACGGCGTGGTCGAGCAGGCCAACGAGACCGAGCTGGCCGACGCGGCGGCGCGTGCCGATGCCACCGGCATGTTCTGCTGCCCGCACACCGGCGTGGCGCTGGGCGCGCTGGAGAAGCTGGTGGCGGCCGGCACCATTCGACGATCCGAGACCGTGGTGGTGGTCAGCACCGCCAATGGACTCAAGTTCACTGACTTCAAGGTCGGCTACCACGAGGGCAAACTGCCCGGTGTTCCCGTGTGTCAGTACGCCAACAAGCCGGTTGAAGTGCCCAACGACTACGCCAAGGTCCGCGACACGGTTCGGCGACTGCTGGGGGCGTGAGGCAAATCTCGCGTCGTTGCACCGACGACGAATCTCCCGTAAGTTCCTGTGCCTAACTAAGCGGACATTGCCATGCAGATCGCACTCTTCGACACGACTCTTCGGGACGGAAGCCAGAGCGAGGGGCTTTCCCTCTCGGTCGAGGACAAGATCAAGATTGCCCGTCTGCTTGACGGGTTCGGGGTGCGCTACATCGAGGGCGGCTATCCTGGGGCCAACCCCAAGGACGAGGAGTTCTTTCGCCGCGCCCCCGAGCTGAGGCTGAAGCAGGCCCGGCTGACCGCCTTTGGCAGCACCCGCCGCACCGGCAGCTCGGCTGCCAACGACGCCAACCTGCAGGCCTTGGTCAAGGCCGGCACACCCGCGGTGGCCATTTTTGGCAAGACGTGGTTGCTGCACGTGACCGACGTGCTCAAGACTACGCCCGAAGACAATCTGGCCATGATCTCCGACAGCGTGTCGTTTCTGAAGCAGAACGGCCGCGAAGTTATCTTCGACGCCGAGCACTTCTTCGACGGCTTTCGTGCCGATCGCAGCTACGCCCTGGCCGCGGTACACGCCGCGGCCCAGGCGGGCGCAGACTGGATCGCTTTCTGCGACACCAATGGCGGGAACCTGCCCTCAGAGGTGGCCGAGATCGTGCGTGAGGCGAAAAGAGTGCTGGCCATGCCTGTGGGCATTCACGCCCACAACGACAGCGATCTGGCGGTGGCCAATTCGTTGGCAGCCGTGGAAGCCGGCTGCACCATGGTGCAAGGCACGCTCAACGGCTGGGGCGAACGCTGTGGCAACGCCAACCTGATTTCCGTGATCCCGGCCCTGCAGCTGAAGATGGGACTTTCCTGCATCCCGGACGAGAACATGGAGCGGCTCACCGAGGTTTCGCGCACCGCCAGCGAGATCGCCAATGTTCGCCCGCGTGCCCACGCGCCGTACGTCGGCGCCTCGGCCTTTGCCCACAAGGCGGGCGCCCATGTCGCTGCGGTGGCCAAGTCGCCGGTCACCTTCGAGCACATCCCGCCCGAAAAGGTGGGCAACGACCGCCGCATCGTCGTATCCGAACTTTCCGGGCGCGGCAACATTCGCGCGCGTGCGGCCGAGCTGGGCGTCGAGTTGCGCGGCAACGAGGCCGATCTCGTCGCCCGCATCAAAGAACTGGAAAACCAGGGCTACCAGTTCGAAGCCGCCGATGGATCGTTGGAGCTGATGCTGCGGCGAACGCAGCCAGGCTATGTCGAGCCGTTCGAGGTTCGCGACGTGGTGGTGATCTCCCAGCGCCGCAGTAGCAGCGACATGTTTGTGGAGGCTACGGTCAAGATCCAGGTGGGCGACGAGGTTTCGCATGTGGTGGCCGAGGGTTCGGGTCCCGTCGACGCCATGGATCACGCCTTCCACAAGGCGCTCGACCCCCACTTCCCGATCCTCCGGCAGATTCATCTGTGCGACTTCAAGGTGCGCATCCTGGATCCGGAATCAGCCACCGCCGCCATCACGCGGGTGCTGGTCGAATCCAGCCTGGGCAGCAACCGCTGGAGCACCATCGGAGTCTCGCAGAACATCATCGAGGCGAGCTGCGAAGCGCTCAAAGACGCTCTTGAGCTGCCCCTCGTGCGCGCGGCCAAGGCCTGACCGGAACAGAAACCTTCCACTATCCGGCCACGGCGCGCTTGTCCCCGGGAATAGGACGCTGTCGCCCTTGGTTGCACCTCAGCAGCCAGTGGGGTAGATGCACTGGGTCGTCCGGTCGTGTTTCGCCCCCGACAGGCAGCCTGGCCAGTCACAGCACCACATTCCCCATGACCGCATATCTTCGTCCAATCAAGGGAGGTGTCGCTGCCCTTCTCGCCATCGCGTTCTTGAGCCCCGCGGTCAGCCTAGCCGGCGATCCAGACGAACCGGCCACGCTCCCGGCCCATCTGGGGATGGCGGATGCCTTGCGACTTTTCCGGGAGCGCGGCTTCGATCTCATCGTGGCGGACGCAACCGTGGACAGCGTTCGCGGCGACGCCCAGATGGCTGGCGCCATCCCCAATCCCGCCATCTCAGCCGGCGTGGGTCGCTCGTTCGGCTACAACAGCGCGACCTGTGTCGGATGCTCGGCCTTGGCATGGGACGTGGGCGTGTCCGACCAATCCGCCCTCTTCGACACCTTGTCGGGCAAGCGGCGCCTGCGTTCGCGCACGGCGGAGCTGGCCCTGTCGGTGGCGCGCCAGAACCGCGCCGACACCCAGCGCACCCTGGAGTCCATGCTCCGCCAGGAATACCTGGAGGCCGTGTACTCCCGCGACGCCCTGGACCTGGCGCACGAGTCGCAAGGCCGCCTGGGCCATGTGCTGGAACTCAATCAAGCCCGCTTCCAACATGGCGCCATCTCGCAGGTGGACGCGCTCAAGGTCGAAACCGAGAAACTGGAAGCCGACCAGGAGGTGGAGCGCGCGGAACTGGCCCTGTCCGAGGCCAAGTTTGAGCTGGCCTTCCTGTTGGGCGTGCGCGGGCGGGTGCCAGAATTCGAAGTGGATGTCGATCTCCCGCGCTATCGCGTGCCCGACGATCTGGGCCATGCGACGGTTGATTCCTTGCTCGACCGAGCGCGCCAGCAACGCCCCGACCTGGCAGCCGCCCACCTGCAGCACGAGCGTGCAGGCGCGGCTGTACAATCGGCCAAACGCCTGCGCTTTCCCGACATCGCGCTCTCGCTCGATGTGAGTGGCCAGGGAGCCGGCAGCGCCGTCAGCTCGCCGCCCACACTCTCGCTGGGACTGACGCTGACCCCGCCGTTGTTCTACCGGTTTCAGGGCGAGATGCAGAAGGCCCGGGCGGATCTGCGCGTGCAGGACACGATGCTGGCAAAAACCGAAGCGCAGATCGTGAACGACGTGACCGTCGCCCTGGCCCAGTTTCAATCGACCCAACGCCGGGTGGAACGGGCCGAGCATGGGCTGCTCGATCGGGCGCGGCGCACGCGTGATCTGGTCCAGATCCAGTACGAAAAGGGCGCCGCATCCCTGCTTGAATATTTGGATGCACAACGAATGCTCATAGAAACCACGCAAGGCTACCTGCGCGATCTCGCCGACTATTGGCTGGCGGTCGTACTCATCGGGGAGGCCGTGGGATTGGAGCTGGGTCCATGAACCATACGCGAGTCATTCCCGTCACCACACTTTGCCTGACCACGGTCTTCGCAGTGGGTTGTCCGCGGCGCGCGGCCAACTCGTCGATCGTGCCGCCCAATACCGAGGTCTGGCTGGCGCCTGAACAAGTGGCCGCGGCCAAGCTGGTCGTCGAACCACTGGAACCGCAGCCCGTGGGCGGCGTGGTGGTGGCCAGCGGCCGAGTCACCTTTGACGATCTGCACGTCGCGCATGTGCTGTCGCCGGTGACCGGCCGGGTGGTGAAGATCGAAGCCCAGCCCGGCCAGCGCGTGAAGAAGGGCGACGCCCTGGCGGTGATCGAATCTCCTGATGTGGCCACGGCGTTTTCCGACCTGGCCAAAGCCCAGGCCGACTTTGGTGCGGCCGAAAAGGAGGCCAACCGCCAGAAAGACCTGTTCGACGTCCACGCCGGATCGCAACGCGATCTCGAAAGCGCGCAGTCGAACTTCAGCAAGGCCAGGGCCGAGCTGGATCGAGCGAGGAAGAAGACCCGCATTCTGCGCGGAAGCTCTTCCGACCGTTCGAACCAGATGTACACCCTGCACACGCCCATCGACGGCGAGGTCATCGCCCGCAACGTGAATCCCGGCGCCGAGGTGCAAGGGCAATACACCGGCGGCACTGTGCTTGAACTCTTCACCGTGGGCGAGTTGGACAGCGTGTGGGTGCTGGGCGATGTCTTTGAAATGGATCTCGGGCGGGTCAAGGCGGGCACGGCCTGCCTGGCCACAGTGGTGTCGTATCCCGGCCGAGTCTTCCGAGGACAAGCTGACTGGGTCTCGGACATGCTCGATCCCGCGACCCACACCTCGAAAGTCCGCTGCAAGATCGCCAATTCTGACCGCGCGCTCAAGCCCGAGATGTACGCCACCGTGACCCTGCCGGTGGACCGCCAAGTTGCGCTGGCCATCCCGCGCGGCGCGCTTCTGCGCCTCGGCGATCAGACGGTGGTCTTTGTCGAGGCGGGCAAGACGCCGGACGGCCGCCTGCGCTTCGAACGCCGGCCGGTGGTGGTCAATGAAGAGCTGGGCAGCGAGTACCTGCCGGTACTGCGCAACCTGGCCAAGGGCGAGCGCATCGTGGTCTCGGGCGCCATCCTGCTTTCCGGAATGCTGTAGTCATGATTGAGCGATTGGTTTCGGCCGCCGTCCGCGCGCCTTTTCTGGTCTTCATGGCCGCGCTGGCCCTCGTCGGCATCGGCATTCGCTCGTACACGCAGCTGGACATCGAGGCCTATCCCAACCCTGTCGCGCCCATGATCGAAGTCATCGCGCAGCCGCAAGGCTGGAGCGCCGAGGAGGTCGAGCGCTACGTCACCCTGCCTCTCGAAACCGGACTGGTGGGCATGCCGGGGCTGGAACATGTGCGCTCGCAGTCACTCTTCGGCCTGGCTGATGTGAAGTTCTATTTTGGCTGGGACACCAGCTACGCCACGGCCCAGCAGCGGGTACTCAACCAACTTAACTTCGTAACCCTTCCGGCGGGCTTGCAGCCGCAGCTCTCGCCCTGGAGTGCCATCGGTGAGCTATACCGCTACAAGGTGGTGGGCAAAGACTACACGCCAGCCGATCTCAAGACCGCCGAGGACTGGATCCTGGAAAAGCAGTTTCGCCAGGTGCCGGGCGTGATCGATGTCGTCGGGTTCGGTGGTCTGACCAAGCAGTATCACGTGGACGTGGATCCTTACCGTCTTCGCGGGCTGAATGTCAGCCTGGCGCAGCTGCAGGCCGCCATTACCAACGCCAATCAGAACGTGGGCGGGCAGCGCCTCAGCCTGGGCGAGCAATCCTTCGACGTGCGCGGCATCGGACTCATCCGGTCGGTTCGTGACATTGAGCAAATTGCAGTCGCCGCGCAGAAGGGCGTGCCGGTACGCGTCCGCGACGTGGCTGCGGTCAGTGTCGGCGCGGCCCCGCGTCTGGGCATCGTGGGCCGTGACGGTGAGCCGGACATCGTGGAAGGCATCGTGCTCATGCGCTACGGGGGCGACTCGCTGTCCACCGTCAAGGGCATTCACGATCGCGTGGATTACATTCGCCAGAACCGGGTTCTGCCGCCCGGCATGGACATCGAAACGCTCTACGACCGGGCCGACCTGGTCAAGCTGACCACGCACACCGTGATGGAGAACCTCATCACCGGCATGGTGCTGGTATCGTTGGTGCTGTGGCTCTTCTTGGGCAACCTGCGCGCAGCCCTGCTGGTCGCGCTGAACCTGCCGCTGGCCCTGCTCTTCGCGTTTTTCGGCATGGTGTCGACCGGCACGCAAGCCAACCTCATCTCTCTCGGCGCAGTGGACTTCGGCATTGTGGTCGACTCGTCCGTCATCATGATGGAGAGCATCTTCCGCAACTTCGTCCGGCGCGGCGGCTCGGTCTTCGAGCGCATCACCAGCGCGGCCCGCGAGGTCGGGCCGCCGGTGTTCTCCTCCACGCTCATCATCGCCGTGGCCTTCGTGCCGCTTTTCACCCTGACCGGCGTGGCCGGCGTGATCATGGCACCCATGGCGCACACATATGCCTTTGCCATCGGCGGCGCCATCCTGCTCGCGCTGACCCTGACTCCGGCGCTCGCGTCCCGTCTCATGCCTGTGTCCTCCAGCCAAGACGAGGAGGAGAAGGACACGCGCTTCATGCGCCTCGTGCACCGGCTCTATGCACGGCTTTTTTCCTTCGCCCTGCAGTGGCCGCGCTGGGCGGTGGTGTTGGGGGTCGTGCCGGTGGTGCTGGCCCTGGCTGCGGCCGGCATCCTGGGCCGCGAGTTCATGCCCAAACTGGAAGAGGGCAATTTCTGGATCCGCGCGACATTGCCGACGTCAATCTCCCTGGAGAAGTCGGCCCGCTACGTCGGCCATATTCGCGCCATCGTGCTCGGCTGCCCTGGCGAAGACGCGGCTGACTGTCCTTTCGAAAAGCGAAGCCGGCCCGAAGTCCAGAGCGTCATCTCGCAGCTGGGACGGCCCGACGACGGCACCGACGTGTCCGGCTTCCAGAACATCGAGCTCTTGGCGCCCTTGCGTCCCAGCTCCGAGTGGCGCCCTGGCGTGACCAAGGCGTCGCTGACCGATGACATACAGCGCGACCTGGCGCGTGCCTTTCCCGGCGTGGTCTTCAATTTCTCGCAGGTCATCTCCGACAACGTGGAGGAGGCCATGTCAGGCGTGAAGGGTGAGAACACGGTCAAGGTGGTGGGGCCGGATCTGCGGGTGGACGAGACCAAAGCGGGCGAGATCGTTGCCGCCATGAACAACGTCCGGGGCGTGGCCGACCTGGGGATCTTCCGCTCACTCGGCCAACCCGCGATTCGCATCACGCCCTCGCGCACCGCCGCCGGACGCTACGGCCTCAACACCGGGGATGTGGCGGCGGTCATCCAGGCGGCCATCGGTGGGCTGGCCATCACGCAAGTCTACGAGGGCGAAAAGCACTTCGACCTGACGGTGCGCTGGGCCGAGCCCTACCGGCGCGACCTGCGCGCCATCCGCGCCATCCTGGTTGCCGCACCCGACGGTGCCCAGGTGCCGCTGGGGCAGCTGGCTGACGTGGTCGAGGAAAATAGTCCGTCGGTCATATTCCGCGAAGGCCTGCGTCGCTACGTGCCGGTCAAATTCTCCGTGCGCGGGCGCGACCTAGGGTCGACCATCGCCGAGGCCCAGGCCAAGATCGCCGAGCACGTCAAGCTGCCCTACGACACCCACCTGGAATGGGGCGGCGAGATCAACCAGTTGCGCGAGACCACGGCGCGCTTGCTGATCATCATTCCGGTGACGCTGCTCATGATCACTTTCTTGGTCTACGGTTCGGTCAAGAACGCGCGCGATACCCTCATCGTGCTGCTGGGCGCACCGGTGGCCGCCAGCGGAGGTGTCGTGGCTCTTTTCCTCACCGGAACCGATTTCTCGGTGTCGGCGGCCGTGGGCTTCATCTCGATTCTCGGTATCTCCATTCAGGACGGGTTGCTCGTCGTCACCTACGCCCGCCAATTGCGCTCACGAGGCGAATCAGCGGAGAACGCAGCTCGCTTGGCAGCCCAGCGTCGCCTGCGCCCCATCCTAATGTCCACTTGGGTCGCCATGCTCGGCCTGCTTCCCGCGGCCCTGTCGCGCGGCATCGGATCGGAGACGCAGAGGCCCCTGGCCATCGTAGTCATCGGCGGCGCCTTGGCGCTGGTGATCCTGCCCCGTCTCCTGCAGCCTGCGCTGCTGTCGCTGGCCTTCCGGCAAAAAGCGGTTCAGGCCGCCCCACAGATCTGACCGCCGACGCATGCGTCGTGAGTAGCGGCAACAACGCGGCGGCTTCCAGGAGGAGCGTGGTATCGTGGTCAGTCAGTACCACGGCGCGCTCGATCAGATTATCCAGTTCGCGAGGATTGCCAGGCCCGTAGTGGCGTGAACGAATGGAGGCTTGATTGACGGAGAGGCGCCATGTCGCCAGTCTTGGGAAAGTCGAAAACCAACTGTGGCAGAAGTGCACAAATGGCCCAATACTAGAGAGCGTGACTTAGGACATTCTCGAGAGAGGAGCTCTGCGGATCGGGCACGACAATTACTGCTCTCACCGTGGGCTGGAACGCGTTCTCAAAGGCTCCGGCCTGCGTGTTCCTAAAGACGAGGTGCGTTCCATGTCTAACAATACGATTTGTGTCCGCATCCGCAGAAGCTGTGGCGCCCGACTTTTGACCGGCGTGCTTGTTCTGGGCGCTGGAGCAAGTTGCACCAATGCCACCGTCTCGTCCCCGCCGCCAGTCGCCGGGCAGGCCCAGGGCGGGGGGTCAGGGAGCGGCGGAGGTGGCGCCAACGGCGGCAGCGGGCCCTGCATTCTCTGTGGTTCCACCGGAGGAACCGGAGGCGGGACAACAGTCCAAATCAATACCGCGCTTTGCGGCAACGGCCAACTAGACCCAGGCGAGACATGCGATGACGGCGTACTCCCTGCGCAAAAGAACGGTCCCAACGCTATTCCAGACGATGGCTGCACGGCCCTCTGTCAAATCGAAGCGAACTGGAGCTGTCCAACCCCAGGACAGCCGTGCCAGAACATGGCTATATGCGGCAACAAGATACTGACCTCCAACGAGGCCTGTGACGACGGAAATACCGTCAGTGGAGACGGCTGCTCGGGAGATTGCCAGACGATCGAGTCCGGGTGGCAGTGTCCAGTGCCAGGGAAACCCTGTACGCCGATATGCGGCGACGGCAAGATCGATCTCGGCAAACAGTGCGACGACGGCGTATCCCCTGACAAGAAGACCGGTCCCAATGCCATCGATGATGGGTGCTCGGCAACGTGCGAGATCGAGCCAGGCTGGAGCTGCACCGGGTCGCCCAGCGTCTGCACCAAAGCGGTGTGCGGCAACGGCATTCTCGAAACCGGGGAGGCCTGCGACTGTGGCACCGATCCGACCAAATTGCCCAAAGATTGCACGGGGCCGAATGGCCTCTTCAACGGCGACGGCACCGGCTGCTCGAAAACCTGCACCATGGAGCCAGTCTGTCGTGGAACGAGCGGGACGGGAACGACCCACGCCTGTGCGGTCACCTGCGGAAACGGCAACCTCGAAACTGGCGAGGAGTGTGACGACGGCAACCTGATCGACCGCGATGGCTGTTCGTTGAAGTGTCAGATTGAAGCCGGGTTCACCTGCACCCCACAGACCGAATCCGACAGCCAGCCCTGCACGCAATCAATCTACAGCGGCAATTGCCTGGAATTGCCGGTCAAATATCGTGATTTCGAGAGCGAAAAGGAAACCAATGGTCACCCGGACTTCTTCTACTACGGCGTGCCTCTGCAATCGGCTAGTGTCGTCAGCATCACCGGCGTGGCAGGCCAGCCCGGCGCTGTGAACTACAACAAGCGCTACTGCGTGCCCAACTCGGCCGGTCCAGCGCGGCAGAACGATGCGACCCAGCGTTGCTGGGGCATGGCCCAGGCAAACCTGGACAACAACGGCCGGCCCGCCTTCGATACAACCCGCAACGGCGGGGGCGCAAACGCGACACTGTGCGATTGCCAGTTCACTGACTGGAGCCACGACACGAATGGTGGACACGTGCCTGGCTATACCCAAGCTGCCAACGGCCCGACCAATGGGCTCACATACAATGCAGGAGCAAACGGGCATCCGATGTACAAGGGCCCCGCGCCCATCGTGACCAGCGCCGCAACCTTTGGCCAGTGGTGGGTTGACAGCAAGTACACGAACAACACGCACATTGTCTCGACGCTGGAACTGGGGCCGGTGGCAGCAGCGACCAATCTCTATCGCTTCTCCAGCGCGCCCCACAGCGTGTACGGCAACTTCTTCCCTCTCGATCCACCCGCCAACAACTTTCCTATCTATTCGCTGACCGGAAGCACGACCGGGCCAGGCACGGTGATGACCTCGACCACTGGTAACAGCGAGCCACTCCTCTGCAACCTATGGCCGTACTGGTACAGCTCGGCTTCATTCGGCGCCGCGGGCTGCAAGGGCGACCAGTATGTTTTCCCGCCCAGCTTCGCGCCCGGTGTCGATCCGGCGATGTGGTTTGGCATGCACCCGAACGGGGACTGGATCCCACAGGCCCAGGGGTGGTTCCACGACTCCTGGTTCTCCATCGAAGCGCGCTACCTCTTCGTGTTTGACGGAAAAAATGACTTTCAACTGCAATTCTTCGGGGACGACGACACATTCGTGTTCATCAACGGCGTGTTGGTAATCGACCTCGGCGGCGTCCATCAGCGCCTTCCGGCCAGCGTGACAGTCGCCGCCGCCACCGGGAATGCGACCATCCAGGAGGGCGGGAACGTCTACATGCCATGCACGAATCCAAGTCCGGACAGACAGTCTGCCCGGTGATTCCGGCGGCAAGAATGTTGGGGGATCGGGTGCCGTGCGACGGCAGCGCAAACGCAAAGGATCCGGTGACGAAGGTGGCGTTCAACTCGACCTGCCCGAGCGGCATCACCCCCTGCGACTGTCGCCAGCGGCAGGTGGCGCTCGGCCTGCAACAGGGGGGCACCACGAAATCGCCGTGTTCGAGCGTGACGGACACCCGACGGAATCGAACTTCCAGCTCACGCTGAGCGGCTTTTCCACCACCAAGTCAGTCTGCCAGCCTCGATGCGGCGACGGAATCGTGACAGGCGGCGAGGAGTGCGATTGCGGCGATGGAACGGCGCCGCTCCCAGCGAACTGCTCGGGCCCGAACAACGACACGACGTATGGCGGTTGCAAGACCGACTGCACCTGGGGACCTTTCTGCGGGGACGGCGTCACGCAGAGCCCGCCAGAACAATGCGACAATGGCAAGGACAATGGATCGAACAACGGTGCAAACGGATGCGCGTTTGGATGCCTGCTGCCCCACTACTGCGGCGATGGCATCGTGGACAGGAATCTGGGCGAGGCTTGTGATTTGGGCGCGCTGAACGGCGTGTGTTTGGATGCCAGCGGGATCCAGCCGACGCGGGCCAAAAAGGAAGTGCAGGGGACGCTGGTTGCCCGCCAGGCACCCAGGTCTTGCGCGACCAGAAGTGCAAGACTCCGTTCATAAGCAACTGATTCTCATTCGCGGCATCGAGAAAGCGCACCGGGAGCACTTCCGGCGTCAGGAAACGAACCGCGACTTGGCCCCGAGTCTCCTCCGGATCATCGAAGGGGATTCCAAACACGACGCTCGGCAACCAGCCTATTTTCCAATAGGGACGGACAACCATGCGACGAATCCTCCTAGGCCTGGTCTTTCTATCGCTCGCCTGCAAAGCCAGTAGCAGCAGTTCCCAAGACGTCGTGCTCGTCCGGGTCGATGCCCTGGCGCGGACGGGATCACGCACCTCAGTGTCACCTTCACCAACGCCGGCACCTCGGAGACTCGCAGCTACCCAGCGAACACGACATCAACGCCGATTGTGTTTCCCACCACCCTTTCGGCCACCATGCCCACATCACGTGTTGGGCGGGTTCCCAGAGGTCGGCATCGACGGACTCGACGCGCAAAACCGGACGGTGGCGCACGGCCAGGCAAGCAAGGATCTGTTTTCAGGCGGTGAGACCGACATTCCGGTTAACCTGGCGGTTGTGGTGTCGGGGCCGGACGCGGGCGCCGGAGGGCAAGGCGGCTTAGCTGGCGCGGGTGGCGGCACTGGCGGCTCCGGCGGAGTGAAAGGCGGCACGACCGGCGCGACTGGCGGCTCTGGCGGCACGACAAGCGCGGGGGGATCTGCCGGCGCAGGCACGACCGGCGCCTCCGCCGGATCGGGTGGCTCTTCGGTCGTGTGCACGCCCGGTCTCATCGACGATATGGAGCAGCCTCTCTCGGGCCGGCTACCAGCCTGCGAAGGCCGGATCGGCAGTTGGCACACCTCCAACGATGGAGATCCACTGACCGTCCAGACGCCCGCCGTGTCGGAAATCGTTCCCCACACCACCCCAGGCGCCAACGGCGGTGCCCACTCCATGAGAACCTACGGCAGTTGTGCACGTTGGGCCCCAGCCACGGGCACGGCCCTCACCGGCGCGCCCAACGCGACGAACATTCAGTTCGAGGCGAGTGCGGGTCCAGCGGCCGGGACGTTCGATTTCCGCGCGACCGCGCTTTCGTTCTACTAGTCGGACAAGAAAAAGGCCCGGGAGCCTTGCGGACGCCCGGGCCTTGATTGGATTAGTTGTTTACCAAACGGGCTTGTCGCCTGCGGGTGGTGCAAAGGGCGAGTCCACGCCGGCGATGGCCAGAGCCCTCTCTACAACTTCCAGCGTGCCTTGGCTTCGCGCTGGCCTTGCTCCATCAGGACGCGCGCGCGATCAGGCATGACCTGGGCCAGCGAACGGAACCGCGTCTCGGTCATGGCCCACTGTTCGTAGGTCAATCTGGGCGCCTTGGAGTCGAGCTTGAAGCGGGCGCTCTCCCTTGTTGTAGAGGTCCGGGTTGAAGCGGTACAGGGTCCAGGCGCCGCTCTCGACCGCGGCGGTCTGGTTGTCCAT
>CAVWUP010000008.1:0-254737 GCA_963758155.1 uncultured delta proteobacterium | reverse complement strand
CGGTCGAGTGCGCGTGTGTGGGCAGAGTTGCATGAAAAGGCTTTTCGTCGGCTGGGCGGTACGCCGCGGATCGTGGTTCTGGACAATCTTCGTGAAGGCGTGTTGTCGCCCGACATCTACGATCCGGCCCTGAATCCGTTGTATCGCGATGTTCTGGCGCATTACGGTGTGACGGCACTGCCGTGCAAGGTGCGCGATCCAGATCGAAAAGGAAAAGTGGAAGTCAGGCGTAGCCATGCGCAGAAGACGCCGCTGAAGGGCAAGAAGTTCGAGAGCCTGGAAGAGGCGCAGGCGTATCTGGACCACTGGGAAGAGCACTGGGCCGACAAGCGCATCCACGGCCGCACCAAGCGGCAGGTGGCGGCGATGTTCGCCGAAGAGAAGCCCTTCCTGCAGGCGCTGCCGCTGGAGCCGTTCCGCTACTACCAGTATGGCGAGCGCACGGTTCATCTGGATGGCTGCGTCGAGGTTGAAGCGGCCTACTACGGAGCGCCGCCGGGCTGGATCGGGCGGCAGGTCAATGTGCAGTGGGACGCGATGTTCGTGCGTCTGCTTGATCCCCGCACCGGTGAGTTGCTGCGCGAGCATCTGAGCGGCAAGCGTGGCGGGCATCGCATCCGCGATGAGGATCGCCCGCGTCGTACGCCGCCGCAGTTGCTTCAACTGCTGGCGCGTGCGCACAAGGCCGGAGCCAACATCGGCGCTGTCTGCGACGCCATCCATGCTCGCCAGGGCGAACTCGGAATGCGTCGCATCCAGGGCGTTCTCGCAACTGGCCAAGCAATATGGCAGCGCGGCTTGCGACGATGCCTGCGCGGCGGCGCTGGAGCTGCGCGTTCCCGAGTATCGCTTCGTGCGCCGCTATCTGGAGCGCAGCCCGCAGGCGCCTCTCAGTCTGCGGCAAGTCGATCCGCTCATCCGCGAACTGAGCCAGTATCGCGACCTGATCCAACAACGCATCAACTTCGAGGAAACCCAATCATGAACCTGATCGAACTCAATCGCTCCCTGGTGCAACTGCGCCTGAGCGGCATGGCCGCGGTGATGGAAACGCGCCTTCTGCAAGCGCAATCGGAGAACATGGCGCCCATCGACCTGATCTCCACGCTGGTCTCTGATGAACTGGCCTGCCGCAGCAAGCGGCTGCTGGAGAGACGCCACAAACAGGCGCAGTTCCGCGACGCCGACAAGCGCCTGGACAACTTCGACTTCCAGTTCAACCCCAAGATGAATCGCAATCTGGTCTTCGAACTGGCCACGGCAGGCTGGGTCGGACAAGCGCGAAGATGCCTTGTTCCTCGGTCCACCTGGAAGCGGGAAAAGCCACTGCGCGCAGGCCATCGGGCACGCCGTCATCCAGCAGGGCTACCGCGTGTTGTATCGCGAAGCCCACACACTGCTGGAAGAACTGGCCGACGCCACGCTCGATGGCAAGCGCAAGGAGTTCATGGAACTGCTGACCACCGTGCCGCTGCTGATCATCGACGACCTGGGAATGCGCAAGCTGCCGCTGACCGCCGCCGAGGAACTGCTGGAGATCATCATGCGCCGCTATGAACGCGCCAGCACGCTTCTCACATCCAATCAGACCCGTAGACGACTGGGGCAAACTGCTGGGCGACAGCGCCGCTGTCACCGCCATGCTGGACCGCTTGCTGCATCACGGACACGTTCTCAAGTGCGGCCCGCGCAGTTGGCGCACCAAAACCGGCGGTGCGGGAGATGCGCAATGACAAAAACAAAAACGATATGGATGCCGGGCAAAGAACGCCCGGCGGCGTCGCGACTCGTGATCCAGAGGCCTCCCACGACGAAGCCTCACCATAGGAATCCTGGCAAAAACACGAAACCCTCTGCCAGCCTGCCCATCGGGCAAACCGCAGAGGGTCTCGATTACCGATTCCTTCGGAGCCAGCCCCGTGTCATCGGCCCTGGATCACTCCGCAAGGCGCGACCCCGGCGGAGCGAATACAACCTTACCACGCATCCAGATGTCTTGAACATCAGGACCAACTCCGGCGACACCAACCGCGCCTTGCAAACACCCTGCGGCAAGGTAAAACAATCACGTCTCAGGCCAATCCCGTTGGCCGGTTTTGAAGTGACCACGTATGGCCGGTTTTAAGGTGACCACCGAGGCTCGAATCGGCGGGGATAGTGTCGGACCAGAGACTGCGCAACAGTTCCCGCCAATCGACCTGGGCTTCCGCCGCACCTTCAAGAGTCCGTTTGAGGCCGGAGGGGACTTTGCCAGCCTGCTGGGCGACGGTCGCCGCCTGATTGACGGCGATCTCCCAATCGCGCTCCTGTTCCTCGATGCTTGCCATATCGTCGTCGGTTTCCGGTGCGTCGATCACCTGGCCGATGCCGCCCTGGCTCTCTGGAACAGACGGTGTCCCGCTTTCATTCCCATCACCTGCCGAATCGTTCGAATCGGTGCCTGAATCCTGCTCCGATTTGCTTTGCTCATCGGACTGTGGTTGCGCCTCTGCCTCGCGCAGGTTGTAGATCTGCTCGGCGCTCATGCCGCGGAAGCGCGAATCGACGAGCACATCGTCTGGTAGGCTCAGACCGGCATCGAGCAGCAGCGGGTTGATCGCATAATCGCAGGCCTCGTTCCAGCGCCTGGGGTCGCGTTTGGCCCGCCGGGTGTGATGCTGGAGCGCGGGGTGCATGACCTCGTGAGCCAGCACCCCGGCCAGCGTCGCCGCGTTCAGCGTATCGACGAACGCAGGGTTGTAGCGGAGTACAACGCCGTTGGTCGCCATGGTCGGAATCGAGCGGCACTTCTTCGCTCTTCAGCCGGAACAAGAGCGAGCCAAAGAAGGGATGATCGAGCAGAAGCGCCGTGCGCGCCTTCCGGATGCGCTCGGCCGCTGGAGTTTCGTGTGTGATTTGAAGCATAAGTTGTCATCTCGGTAGCCATAAGTTGTCATCGTTCACCTACAAAGTGGCCATGACGAGCTCTAAAAGCCAGAAACTGCCACGTCCTTCAATGAGAACTGGGACGAAATGCGCCGGGGAGTATGATGCACGCGCGCAGCCTCATCAAGAGTTATCTATTGGAGCTTCTGTTGAAGGGGGGAAAGCTTCGCTACACAGCCAAAAATGCCACGGAACATGGGTATCGTTTCTCCCACTCCGCACGGTTCATTCCACAATCACGTATGCGCTTGCAGTTGGGAAAACCGATTTTGATCGACGTCTACAGCCTAGCGCTGATCTCAATCCGCGCCGTGATCGGTGCACGCTTGGGGGGCACTTTACACATACGGCATTTTTGATGGTTGTGCTCGGTGCTGCGCTGATGGTAGCCCACGACATCCTGACCGGCGTCATCATCTTCTTTGTGGTCGCGACATGGGCGTTGCAGATAAGCCGGCAGCGTAAACCTTCAGCCACAAATACGCGAGAGGGGGCTGTTGGACCGAATTCGCAGCGTTTTCCAAGAAGCTGAAAAAACAGAATCACGTATCCTGAAACGCATTCTGCACGAACTAAGAGCAATCGTGTACCGGCAGTCCCAGCATCAACCGCATCAACTCTGTCTGGCGGCGCGCACCGGTCTTGGAAAGCACCCGCTTCAGATGGAACCGGGCGGTTTCGAGCGTCGTCTTCAAGCGGCCAGCGGCTTCACGGACCTCCAGGCCCTGATGTAGTAGGTCTGCGAGACGGCATTCCGCGGGCGAAAGACCATAGAGTTGGTGGAGAAGTGCGGCGCACGGTCTTGGGTGTTGTGCCGGATCGCTTACATAGACCAACACGGCAACTTGGCTGTTATCGTTTGTTAGACTCGATGTAAAGGGCGTGACCACCAACTGCAATGGAAGACGCCCGGAGGGTCGGCCTAAGAGCAACGCCGTGCTTTGTGCAGAATTTCGCATAGGCCCGCTGTCCAGCGCAGTAGCAATCTGCGACTGCAAGTTCGCGTTCTCCGAGAAGGAAGAAGCAACCAAGCGTCCACAGACCAGCTTCAAGCCATCTCCAAATTCTATAATTCGTGCAGCCTGCCGGTTGGAGAGTACGACAGTTCCTTCGCCGTTCAATCCAAGTACAGCACGATCAAACGTGTCCAGAACCGATTTCAGGTTATGGATCTCAGACTTCGTCTGCTCGGACTGAATATAGTGCCGAAGAGAACGCTGGAGGTGCGGCAGGAGCGTTCGGAATATGCTTCCCTCCCTCTCATTGAAATGCCCTCGCTGCCGTGGGCGCATGCAAGTTAGGTACGCAACTGGCCGATCACTGACTGGCACTTTCAAGCCCAAACGACAGTACAGTCCGTGTGGAACACGACAGTCGCGGCAGATCTCGTAGCTATCAAATTCCATGCCGGGTGTTGCCCGGGGACTGTACCGAACTGTGCCGGCCGGAAATGGCGCTGGGCATCCCTCGGCGTGAACCCGAGTCGATTTGTAATACGCAGTGAAGGGAGCCAAGTCCTTCGGCGGCATTCGCGCCAGACTGGATACATTCGGCGCGGCGGCATCAGCGGAATTGGAAAAGAGCGCAATCTGGTCACCGTCCACTGCCTCGGCAATCCGATCCAGGACGACCGGCCAGAGGGAGGCCTTGTCAGACGCGTCGTAGATCAGTTCGATCAAGGAAAGAAGATTTTGCGCGCCGTCGAACGACGGCTCTCCATTCTCGTACATGCTTCCAATTCTCCTGCCCTCGTTTTTTTGAGCCTAATGCTACGGACTCGCTCTCGCACTTACCGGCTCCTGGATTGGGCCGCGAATGATTGCTTTCCAGTTTGTCGGCGGTCTGAGTGGATGTGATGGCGGTCACAGATACCTTTGATAAGGACTATGCTGAAACACGCCATATAGCACAACCCCATAAATCCTTACCGCAACCTTCCCGTGCAAATTATTCACAGGAAATGGGATTGGTGTAGACTCTGAATACCCGATTTTCCTCCGCCAAATGGAGCCCGTCGATGCCTGCCAAGGTGCTTTCCAGCAGGAGGGCACAGTTTTCGTCCTTTGCTTTCGATCCCGCAACCGGGGATCTGACCCGGCATGGGACGCGTCTGCGTCTTGAGACCCAGCCTGCAAGGGTCCTTGAATTGCTCATCGCTGCCGAGGGGAACTTGGTCCCGCGTTCCGACCTTATCGCGGCACTCTGGCCGGGCCAAGTCGAGGGCGATTTTGATCGCCGACTCGATAAGGCCATTGCCAAGCTCCGGGCCAGTCTGAATGATGACCCTGCCAAACCTCGCTACATTGAAACATTGAAGGGTCGCGGCTATCGCTTCCTGCAAGAAGTCGTCGTCGATCAAGAGGGCCCCGGTCAGGAAAATGCCGGGCCGTATGTGGGAGAGCCTTCATCCGCTAAGCCTGTTCAAAGCCAGAGCGGCACCGCGGTACCCCAGGAGTCCTTCGTGCCAAGCACTAAGGAACGTGGGCTCTTTCATCGCTTGCTCACGGTTCCGTGGATGGCTGCCTTCGCTGGACTCGCTTTGACGGTCATCTTGACGGCATGGTGGTTGCAAAGGAGGTCTGTTATCCGTCCCCACAGCCGTCCAGTCGTGTTGATCTTGGGCTTCCAGGACATTTCGAAGTCATCTGAAGAGGTATGGGTATCCCACTCTGTTGCGGAATGGCTTTCGACCGATCTTGGCGCAGGGGGCGACCTTCAGCCCATTCAGGCGGGAAACAACCCCGAGCTCCGGGCGCGTGCGGCAGAAACTGGATGCGGCGGTTTACCCGACAAAGTGCTTGAAACCGCTCGCAGAGCATTCGATGCAGATTGGGTCATCTACGGCGACTACTCGGCGACGGAGGACGGGATCTCAGGAGATCGTTGGCGGCTCGATGCCTGTCTGGAGAGCGTTCGGGATCACAGGACCGCGGAATCCATGACGGTTGTTGGAGCAAAGGGGGATATCGCTCAACTGGTTTTCAATGCTGGCGAAGTGCTGAGGTCGAAGTTGGGACTGAAGCCCCTTTCGAGCCAATCGTTGGGATATCTTCGTGCGACGTTACCAACGAACCTCGCCGCCGCAAGGCTTTATGCGGAGGGGGCCTCGGCGTTGGAGCACTTCGAGCCGGAGGAGGCGAGCGCCCTGCTGACGCAGGCGGCGGAAATCAATCCACAGCACGCACCCACGCACGCGGCCCTTTCTGCCGCATGGGCCGCACTTGGCTACCAGAAGAGAAGCCAGCAGGAAGCATTGATTGCCAGAGATTTGGCAAAAGGGCTCTCACCCACGCAGCAACTTGAGTATGCCGGGTTGGCCGACGAGACGAAGAGCGATTGGGCGGCCGCCATCGATTCTTACGGTAAGCTCTTCCAACTTCATCCAGATAGCATCGACTATGGCCTGAAACTTGCCAATGCGCAAGCTAGCGCCGGCAAAGCCCAACTTGCCTTGGATACATTGCGTGCTCTTCGCAACCGAAATCAGGCTGCGGTGACCGACCCACGCGTCGATTTAGCGGAAGCCGTAGCGGACTCCGCGCTCTCCAATTTCAAAGGACAACTCGCGGCATCAATTCAGGCTGAAAGTCACGCCCAGGCGCAAGGCACGGGACTGATTCTTGCAGACGCGCAGATGGAGCAGGGTAATGCCGATGACGCGCTCAGTAACTGGGGTGACGCGGTGCGGTTATGGCGAGTTGCTGGGCAGAGCTATGACTCGATAGGTGACCGAGGCGGAATGGCCAATTCACTCAACCATCAAGCGGATATGGCATGGAGGAGGGGCGATGCTCCGAATGCAACGAAGCTCTTCAGCGAGTCGATCAATCTAAGCAAAGCTATCGGCGACAATGCGAGTCTGGCGTATTCACTATCGCGTCTTGGCGCCGTCCGAATGGCTGTAGATAGGGCTCCAGGTGGAGAAATGCCGGAGGCGGTAAAAATGTACCGACAGGCCGTATCCATCTATCACACCATTGGAAATACAGCGGAAGAGGGCTACGTATACAGTTTGATCGGCGATGAAGCCATGCAACGTTCGGAGTACGAGGAGGCCCGCACTTCCTACCTCAAGGCGATGACGTTGAGTCAAGCTGCAAACGATAAGAGCCGAGTCGCTGGCCGTTTGCTCGACCTGGGAATTGTGGCTCAGTCGGAAGGACATAATCCGGAGTCCATCCAATTCTTTCAACAATCGAGCCAGATGTATGACGAATTGGGCCAGAGGGATCGCGCCGCCATTGCGAGGATACGCCTCGCGGTATCGCTCTTTCGATCGGGAAAGATCGAAGAAGGGGTACGAATGATGGAGGACTGCCTCAGTGTGATGCGCTCTGTTGGCCGCCTCAATCAAGTGCGCGAAGCAGTTGGCGATCTCGCATCGTTCGAACTCCTACTGAATCCCGAGAAAGCAGCAATCCTTGGCCGACAGTTTCTCGACTTAAATAGACAGCTGGTGGCTGCTGATGTTTGCTGTGGCACGAGCCATGCACTCATTGCGGAGGCATTGCTGGCTCAGAACAAGTTGCACGAAGCCGACGAAGAAATACGCAAAGCGTTTCTGACCGGCGGTAAGCCGTTTCCTGTTGAGGTGCTGCCTGTGGTGCTTTTGACCCGTGGAACCGTCAGGATACAGGAAAAGGACTATTCCGGTGCAGATGCTGACCTCCGGTACGCATTGCGATTGGCCCATAGTCGCGGTAATCGATATCTGGAATTGAATGCTCGCATGGGACTCGCCGAGGAGCACATTTGCCAAAGAGGGCCATCCGCAAAACCGGAATTGGAAAGAGTGAGACGCGACGCCGATCAGCTCGGATATGGCATATTTTCCATCAAGACTGAAGCGTTTCTGCGCTCGGTCCACCCCGCACAATAGTCCCGACCAGCCGGCTGCTGCAAATATCTCCCAAATGGGGGATGCGCGAGTCTGGGGAACCGCGCAAGTCTATCTGGCAGTCAAGTGGAATTCCTACTGCTTCCACCTATGTGAGGTGATGAACGTGCCTGATAGCCTTCCAAAACTCTTGTCTCGGAATCTGTCACGGAGGATACTCGCGGCCGCTCTGTGTGCGGTTGTCTCTGCTGCAACTGCGCATGCGGACTGGGGATCTTGGCAAACGATTGGAGATGGCTTCGTGAAGGTAAGGTTCAACCAAGTGAACACTGATACTTGCACCTGGCGTATCAGGAACACCGGCACAGCCACGATTACCCGGTTCGATTTTAGCTATAAATACTCGCCAGCGGACAACCCCAATTCCCAAAAAACCGAGAAAGATGTTTTGCCTTACCCCCTGAGGCGGGGCGAAGAGGTCGGAGGCTTGACGGTGTATTCGGCCAACACCCGTCGCTGCCCTGCTACCCTCGATGTTCTCAAACTGGAGCGGGACACCCCATGAGATGCCATTCCGCGCCTCGGCCAACCCGGCGTTAAGCAGTCCACTGCCACAAGTATCTCCCAAATGGGAGATGCGCCCTGAGTTTTCGCTTTGCTAGAGTCCGAAGAACTGAATCCTGATCGGTCAGGGATTAGGAGAAAGAGTATGGCCATGACCCGTCGAAGTTCCCGTTACCATTCGGCTTCTCAATCTGACTTGGGGCTCGTGATTGCCGGAATGGGCCCGGCACTTGCAGTTCAACGTGAGTTTCAGGTAAAGCTGCGTGACAGCGCGCGGGCCGGGTTAAGCATTCCGCGACAACTTCTAGCCTCGGTTTGTACGCTGGGGAAGATTCTGGGGCTCCTCATCCTAGTTCTGGCGGGTCCGGCTTCGGCTCAGCAACTCTCCTTGACCGTTAAGTGGACAGTCACGCCGACGACTGTAGCCTCACCTGGCGTGTCAACCGGCGGGTGGAGTGGTACGGACACTTTAGCAATCGCAAACGGGAGCTATGGCTATACGGGCAACCTGTCAAGCATAGATTTCCTGACAAATACGAACAACGATGTTGAGTGCACCGTAACGCGCACAGAGGCTGGCTCGGGGACTTTCGCCACTCCAACGCCCCCCACACCCGCAGCTCAGTTCACTTTTCCTGTGCAGGTTTCGATGAATTGGACTAACACCTTTCCCCCTTATTGCGACAGTAGTGTGGGTCAGACTACAACCGAGAGCGGCGCCTATTCGACTGCTGCGGTGACGGTCGTAGCAACGCCTACACAGGGCGGCGTCTATTCGCTTTCAACTGACACTGTTTATCCGGCACAGCAACCTTATGGGGGTGCCCAAACGACCGTGACAGTCTCCGGCTTTCTACAACCGGCCGGAATCGTCGCACTTTCCTCGTCGAGTCTTTCCTTCAGTCCGCAGCCGCTAAATACGACCAGTCACAGGCAGACGATCTTCCTGAATAACACCACAACTTCCCCTGTAACGATTGGCAATATTGTCTTGAGTCCAGCCGATGGGTTTACAGAGACCGGGTTCTCGTATGGGGCAGCAACCAATTGCAAAATTGGCGATCAGGTTGCCGCAGGAGCTGCATGCACTTTATACATTAAGTACGCCCCTATTCAAGATCCAACGGCCGGTGCAGTGACAACGAGCGCTAAGCTGTCGGTTACCACCAGCGCGTCGAGTACACGCCTGACAGCTACGTTTTCAGGAACGAACGGGTGCAGCGCAAATCCCTTTTTCTCTACCACTGAGTATAAGCAATACAGCGGCCCCAAATTCAACCCGCCGTCCCTGGAATGGGTTCCCCAAGAGGCCCCTCAGAATTCAGAAGCCTCGCCAATTCCTCAGTTCTTCGGATACATCCCTACGCCAAACCCGGAACCGGATCCCTATGTCCTGCTTCCAACCGCGAAATCTGGTTGCGCTTTGACTTCAGCCGCAACATTACTGAACTCCTTAAACGTGAGCACAAACCCAACACTGCTTGATCAGGCGCTTAAATCGTCCGAACTGTATGGGGAGGGGACTGTTTGCCTTGACTCCACCAAGCCAAATGTCTGTAGCGATGCACTGCTCTACAACGATTGGGGCGAGTTTCAGTGGGACAGACTAGCGTCCGCTTTTCCGCTGCAAATTCAGTGGTCCGCGAGCCAGGACCTGAAGCCAGGCAGCCCTGAACCTCTTGCATGGGACGAGGATAAGTTTGAAGAGGGAGAAGAGGGCCAGGTCACGTTGGATCAATATCTAGCCGACTACGCGTGCGGGGACTCCTACGCAATGCCAGAGATTCCCTCCCTTCGGACTTATTCGCCGCCCGCTGGAGTGATCTTACAGCTGAAACACAGTACATCGAAGGGACAGCACTTCGTCGTTGTAACTGGTCTCAACTCGAATGGCATAGACTCGAGTGGCACTGACGACTGGGCTGTATTCGACCCGGGCAGCAGTGCAAACTCTCCCACGTTGGGGTCGCTCTCGGCGAATTTTACGGTAGTAGGCACGAGAACCTACCAAAGTACCGGCGGATCTTCATTATCTGTTTCCGCGAACTCACCAGTGGAGCTTCTGGTTATGGACCCAACCGGAAGAGAACTTGGCGATTTTAACGGAGCCGACGCGTTTGGTATTCCCTATGGAAGCTATACCCGAGATTTTCAATACAACGACGACGATTCCGGCGGACTGGCCAATGGAGATCCGAGCGGATTGAAAGGAATGAGCATCCCCTCGCCGCCAACTGGTACGTATCAAGTCGTCGCAACAGGCACAGGATCTGGACCGTATACGCTAACTTTCACTGGAGTTGCAACTGACGGCACGGAACAGAGTTCTGTTCAAACCGGGACGGCATCTCTCGGCGCGACTGTCGTCTACAACCTCACTTACTCGTCAACTCCTGGCGCTCCCCTCGGAATCACAACTGGGGGCGCGGCAGTTGTTCTTTCACCTGGGACCTTGCCGGCATTTCCCGCCCAAGTGGTAAACACACAGAGTTCAGCTCAGACGATTAAGTTGAGCAATCCAGGAACCACCCCGTTGGCTATTTCCAGTATTAGTGTTACAGGGGATTTCACCGAAACCAACACCTGTGAATCCAATCTCGCGGCGGATTCGAGTTGCGCGATCTCAGTCGTCTTCAGCCCTACCGGAGGTGGGATTCGATCCGGAACGTTGATACTCGCAGACAACGCTGGCGGACAACACCAGACGGTTTTGCTTAGCGGGATGGGAACGGCTCCACTCGTGACGCCGACCGTAACGGTATCGCCGTCCGCGTCTAGCATCACGACGGTGCAGGCGTTATCGGTATCCGCGGCTGTGAAAGGTGGCACAGGCAATCCCACTCCGACCGGGTCCGTCATCCTGACCAGTGGCGGCTACACTTCACAGGCAGCAACATTAAACAGCGGTAGCGCCACGATCAATGTTCCAGCCGAATCGCTGGCGGCAGGGGCCGATACTCTGACGGTCACTTATACGCCGGACACGTCCAGTTCCGCGACCTACAACAGCGCTGCGGGTGCGGCTTCGGTGACTGTGGCGGCTCCGGCGCCGAATACGCCGAGCGTAACGGTAACGCCGTCCGCGTCGAGCATCACAGCGATGCAGGCGCTATCGGTTTCGGTGGCTGTGAACGGTGGCACAGGCAACCCCACTCCGACCGGTTCCCTGATCCTGACCAGCGGCGGTTATGCTTCACAGGCAGCAACGTTGAGCAGTGGTAGCGCCACGATTAACGTACCAGCCGGTTCGCTGGCGGCAGGGGCCGATACTCTGACCGTGACTTACACACCGGACTCTTCGAGCTCCGCGACTTACAACACAGCCTCAGGAACCGCATCTGTCACTGTGGTAGCCCCAATCCAAGTCGAAAACTTAGGGTCCTTCCCGACGACTCCGGTGGGCAGCACAAGCAGCCCGCAGAATTTAACGGTGCAACTCAACTCCGCTCAGACTGTCACCAGCATTACAGCAGCCGTCTCTCAAGGGGGGCAACAGGAGTATGTTGTTGGCACCATTACCGGCTGCACGGTCGATGGTGTAACGACAAACAGCGCTGGCAGCACATGCACCGTGCCGATTACATTTCAGCCAGCTTATACAGGTGAGCGAAACGTAAGCCTGGGAATTGTGGCGGGGACAGGTACGCTGTATCTTGGCTTGAGTGGTTTGGCGACCGGCCCCCAGATTGCATTTTCTCCAGGAATAATCACCCCAATGGCCGGCTGGAGCCTGAAGGCCGGCTACAGCGGAGATGGTGGACCTGCCACCAGCGCAGAACTTAACAGCCCATTTGGATCGTCAGTCAACAGTGCCGGAAATGTCTACATAGCAGACACTGTAAACCAGCGCATTCGCAAAGTGACAGCCAGCACAGGAATCATCGCTACCATTGCGGGCACTGGAACACCAAGTTACCAAGGCGACGGAGGCCCAGCGACGAGCGCCGATTTGAACGTTCCGACCAGCGTAGCCGTGGACGCCGCCGGCAATGTTTATATCGCGGACAGCTTAAATAATGTGATCAGAGAAGTGGCAGCGAACACAGGAATCATCAGCACAGTGGTGGGGAACGGAACTCCCGGCTTCAGCGGAGACGGCGGCGCGGCAAATCTTGCCCAACTGGATGTCCCTTCTGGCCTTGCCCTGGATGGAATGGGCAACCTGTATATCGCAGATACTGGGAACAATCGCGTGAGGAAGGTGGTCCTCACCAACGGAATCATCAGCACGGTAGCAGGGGGTGGAAACGGGACCGGGGATGGTGGCCCTGCGACCAGCGTTGCGTTGAATGGGCCGGTATCGGTTGCCGCAGACAATGCAGGCAATTTTTACGTTGCGGATGGTGCGGGAGTGCACGAGGTAGCCGCTTCGACAGGGACTATCAGCACAATAAGCAACAACTACGCTTCCAATGGCTCACTGTCGCCCACAGGACTTGCTGTGGATAGCGCCGGGGACTTGTATATTGCCGTGCCGCCTTCAACTGAATTTGGCAGCGACGGCTTTGTGCAGGAGATGGTAGCTGCCACGGGGACCCTGACCACAATTGCTTCCGGAGTCTATGCGGTAGGCCCGGGCGCCACAACTTTAAGCCCCCACGGGATGGCGCTGGACAGTGCTGGGAATCTCTACATTACGGACGAATGGAACAACAGCGTTTTTGAATTTATGAGGACCAATCCTCCTCCCCAGTATTTTGCTGCGACGAACGTTGGATCGACAAGCGCGGATAGCCCGCACGCCATCGCGATCGGAAACATAGGGAACGCTCCGCTCTCGCTTCCCACGCCAGGTTCGGGAAGTAATCCCGCAATACCCAATAATTTCGTCATGGACAACAGCACAACTTGTCCACAGGTTGGCGCCGGTTCAGTTCCGGGGACGATTGCCAGCGGCAGTTCGTGTGTCTACGCCGTCGACTTCGCGCCCACAGCGGCGGGTTGCCTGAGTGGCGCGCTGACGTTAACGGACAATGCGCTCAACGCAGGCTCTCCGTATGCAACGCAAAGCATTGCCCTCTTCGGCACCGGTGTGGGTTCGTCACCTTTCGCCGGCGGGCAGTTGAACCCAGCCAGCCTGCCATTCGCACCGCAGGCATTCGGAACTTCCAGCGCCGCGCAAACCGTGACATTGACCAGTTGTGGGCAGTCACCTCTGATAATCTCCTCGATTTCGGTTCAGGGAGCTAGTTTCTTGAATCCTTTGTCGTATAACTGCCCGGTGACTGGCTCTCTCATCGGCAATGCGCTTGCCCCTGGGTCCAGTTGCACGATTAATATCACCTTTACTGCCACAACAAGCGGCATGAACACTGGAACGCTGACGATTCAGGATAATGCGAGCAATTCCCCTCAAATTGTTACGCTGAGCGGTTTAGATGTCGGATTTCCCCTGAGTGTCCAACCCACAAGTCTGAGTTTTGGCACACAACAGATAAACCTTCCCAGCGCAGTTCAAACGGTTACGGTGACAAACATCTCTCAATCGACCGTCACGGCAAACTGGTCGGTTGATTACAACTTCCAAGCTGATGGTGGTACTTGCGGAAGTCCGGCTACTCTGGCCGCTGGTCAGAGCTGCACAATGGGCATGCGTTTCTATCCGGTGGCACTCGGACCCCTGAGCGGACAGTTGACTTTGTCGGTCACCGAAAGTGGTCTGAGCAATAGTGGAGAAGTATCTCTCGACCTGAGCGGCATAGGATCAACGATCTCGGCCTCTTCCCTGAGTTTTGGCCCTCAGGGCGTTGGCACAACCAGCGCATCGCAATCCGTGACGATTATAGCCACCACCCAGGCCGCGTTAAACATCGCTTCAATCGCTGTCAATGACGACTTTGCCGAAACCAACACATGTGGGTCTAGTGTTGCGAAAGGGTCAAGCTGCGCAATTACGCTCACTTTTACACCTACAGCGTTGGGCCCTCGCACGGGGACTCTGACGATCACAGATAGTGCCAGTGATTCGCCTCAGACTGTAACGCTGACTGGTACTGGCACCGCATCACCGGAGGCAACCCTTTCGCCAACGAGCCTGAACTTCGCACCGCAGAATACGGGCACCACAAGTGCACCCCAGACCGTTACGATAAGTAACCCGGGGGTATCAGCATTGTCTATCACGTCCATCGCCGCGTCGGGTGACTTTGCCGAGACGAACACTTGTGGCGCGAGCGTGGCGGGAGGATCAAGCTGTGCAGTATCGGTCACGTTTGCACCAACGGCAACTGGGACGCGCACTGGAACGCTGACAATCACCGATAACGCAGGTGGCTCGCCTCAGACGGTGGGGCTCAGCGGAACTGGGGTGGCACCTGCCCCGGCTGCTACTGTTTCTCCGACTAGCTTAACCTTTGATGCACAGGCAACTGGCTCAACGAGCGCAGCACGGACT
Source organism: uncultured delta proteobacterium (assembly GCA_963758155.1). GTDB lineage: Bacteria > Myxococcota_A > Polyangia > Fen-1088 > Fen-1088 > Fen-1137. Next base: position 240,017 of record CAVWUP010000008.1, on the reverse strand, counting down.
ATGACGCTCACGAACTCCGGAACGGCATCCCTTTCCATCGCCTCCATTAGCGCGTCCGGAGACTTTGCCGAAGTTAATACCTGCGGCAACAATGTTGCGGCTGGAGCCAACTGCACGATCTCGGTGACCTTCACTCCGACATCTGCTGGAAGCCGGACCGGCACATTGACAATCACCGACAATGCCGGCGATTCGCCACAAACTGTGAGCTTGAGTGGTACAGGAACTTCGGTTACAGTTTCCACGCCATCAACCGGACTGACGGTCAGCTCTGCGGGCGGATCAGCTACCGCAACAATTCAGCTAACCCCGGCAGACGGATTTGCCGGGACCGTCAATCTCACCTGCAATGTGACATACGCGGGCCAGGGAACTGCAACGGATCCCCCGACCTGCAGCCTCAATCCATCCCAAGCAACCATTACAGGTGGCACTGCAGCCTCGACCACTCTAACAATCTCCACAACCGCCGCTAGCAGTTCAGCTCGGCTTGGTGGCGATTGGAGAAACGCCGGCGGCATCTTGGCGGCGTTCCTGTTCCTCGGGCTGATTCCTCGCAGGCGCTGGAAGGGACTAGCATTGTTTTCTATTCTCTGCATCGTTTTGGCAGGCGCGATTGTAGGTTGTGGCGGGGGTGGTTCCGCCGGGGGCGGCGGGACCCCTCCGCCTGCAAATCCCGGCACAACAACCGGTAGCTACAGCGTCACGGTAACGGCAACGAGCGGCACGGTTACAGCCTCTACAACAATCCCGCTTTCGGTTCAGTGAAACAGCGTTGAACCAAAATGCCTGTTCCTGTTGGTTCGACTGCTCCTACGCATTGGGGCGTCACGCAACGAGTCATAGAATGTCAACCAACTTCTGGGAGTTCAACTATGTTGAAAGAAATGCTATTCGCCGCGATATTCGCAATGTGTTTAAGCGGAGCCAGAGCTCAAGAGCAGTCGTCCTATGCAGGAATGCCCTCTGTTCGTTATCAGGGATCGGAATACGGCTCGTTGTTTGCGTCAGTTACACAGTATCAAGGAGAGAAGGCAATCGCCTATCAGGTCGGCTTCCAACCCGGAAAGGGATGGGGCGTATCGGGAATTCTATCTGGTGGGAAGTCGGCGTATTTCGGCGTTCTGTATGTAACCGCGGATAAAGTCTACTTTGTGGCGTCCCACGACAAAGATGAAAAGTTGAATTGGAGTGTAGATCATTCTGCCATAACCTTTTCGATGACTGGTGATGGTATGGAAATTAAGACCAACCTCGGCCAGCCAGACGAAGTGCGCGGCCTCATTCATTTTCAACCAATCGAAATCAAGACGGGCAAAATGGAGTTCGACAAGCCTGACGAACCTTCGTTTCTGCATAAGAGGAGTTTAGATCCACCTATGGAAGCGTTCCTTCGCGACTTCAACGAAAGTCTCAATTCCTTCGACGAAACATACTCTCGGCTCCTTCGTGAAACGGGTGCAGAGTGACGTGGTTATCCGGTTCTGTTTCAGCTATTCGTAACTGCCAGCGGATATGTCCAATTCGGAGAGGGCCGACACGATGCTTTGCCCGACCTCTTGCGGAGCGGTGAAGAGGTTGTGGGCCTGAACATCGACTCGGCCTCCGCACATTGACGCCAGGGCACCCTCGATGCTCTCAAATTTGGAGTGAGACACGCAGTGAAACATCGTTCCTGGACTCAGTAGGTGAGGCAGTAAGCAGTCCTGCAACAAATATCTGCCAAATGGGAGATGCGTCAGTGCAAAAGCATGTGAAATATTGGTTCTCGCAGGCGATTCCGAGCTCTATTGACACGACACTGAGGTGAAGATTGAATCGACTAAGAAAATTGGGGTTTGCGCGTTTTGCGTTGGGTTTGCTCTTGGTATCGGTGCTCGCAATTCCTTTACTGGGCTTGCTAGGATGTGGCAAGAGTTCCCCAGGAAGCACGACGGGAACCAACGCTCCGACCGTTAAGTCGATCGCGGTGACGGGGACGATGTCCGTGGTAGTGGGCCAGAGCCAGCAGTTATCCGCTACGGCAACGTACAGCGACGGATCCACCAAAGATGTAACCTCGGCGGCGGCTTGGACCTCCTCTGCGGCGACAATAGTTTCCGTTTCGTCGAGTGGATCGGTGACTGGGATCAGTGCGGGGCAAAGCACCATTTCCGCCACGCTGTCTGGAGTTGCAGGAACGGCAACTGTTACGGTGTCTCCTTCGTTGAAGTCGATAGCCGTGACGGGAGCACTGTCCCTAATCGCCGGCCAAACCCAGCAGCTAGCTGCAACCGGCACATACAGCGACGGCTCGACTCAAAACCTCACCTCGTCCGTTACCTGGTCCTCCTCAAGCACCGCTGTTGCCACAATAGGTGCAGGAGGCGTTATTACCGCGGTAAGCGCCGGAACGAGCACGGTCGCAGCGACGCTCTCCGGCGTCTCAGGAACGGCAACCGTTACGGTGTCTCCCGCGTTGAAGTCGATCAACGTGACGGGGACACTGACCCTGATCGCCGGCCAGACGCAGCAGCTAGTTGCAACCGGCACATACAGCGACGGCTCCATTCAGAACATAACTCCCACTGTGGCTTGGTCTTCCTCGTCCACGGCTGTCGCCACCGTTTCTTCGGGCGGGGCCTTGACGGCAGTGAGCGCCGGTACGAGCACGATCACAGCTACGCTTTCCGGCGTGCAGGGTTTAGCCACTGTTACCGTGAATGCTAAGGCGATAGTTTCGATCAGCATAACGCCGGGGACGCAGACACTGTACCTGAATTCGACACAGCAGTTCAATGCAATAGCCACTTACAACGACGGATCGGTTCAGGATGTCACAACCACAGCACAGTGGCAATCGTCCGCGCCTTCCTTAGCGCAGGTTTCGAGTTCCGGTGTTGTTACGGCCATCGCCTCGGGGGATGCATCCGTTTCTGCCTCCAGTAGCTCAGTTTTCGCTTCTGCAACCGTCACAGTTTCTTCCTCGAACAGTGGAGTCACTTTCGTGGATGACCTCACTGACAGTCGCCTCATGCTGTACTGGCCCGGCGACGGTTCGGTGGTCTCCTACTATGGCTCAAGGAACTCAGACGGCACAATCGCATCCATTACGAGCGCTCGGAATTCCGTCGCCGGCCAGCAGCCTCAGACCTTCGTGTTTGACATTCAGGGGCGGGAAAGCACAGCGACTCTTTCGGACGGCACGCAGTTTGGATTCAACTGGACGGCAAATCCGACTTTGGCAATCATTGCGCCCAATCAGGCGGCCGTTGTGGTCGTGCCGTTTCCTGACGCCACATCTGCAACGGCCGCTGCGACCGCATCCACGCGGTGTAGCCGAAGTGGCGCAAATTGCTTTTCTATGTCGCAAAATGCGCGGGAGCACGATCCGGACTGGACCTCGCCGGGCGAAGACGCGAGGATATCCATCTCGCCGGAATCCTCTCCGGCAACCTCGCCGAGTGTATCGGTAACGGTGACCACAGACCTTGGAGCGGGGCCCCAGCCGGAAGACAATGCACAAGTTGATGTTGATGTTTTTTACACTTTCGGTGGTTCTCCTGTAGTGCCCATACCGGCGATCGAGACATCGCCCGGTACAGGGGAATATACCGCCAGCCTACCGTCGGGGCCGACTTCTCTGGCTCCGGCTGCTATGCAGTCTGCCGCAGCAACGGCTCTTTCTAACATCTGCAAGATTCCTATTCCCACCTCGCTGGTTTGCGGTCCTGAAGCCGCGGCATGCGCGGCCGCCGCCGGTGCGCTATCGGCTATCTGTAAAGCTCAGAGCTACACACAAAGCGTCTATTCGGCAGTGAACCTTTTGAACAAGTGGCTTCCGCCTAGTGTTCAACCTTTTGTGGAATTGAATGGATGTGGTGTCCCTCAACAAACTGACCCTTCGGAAATTACCACGGGTGGCCCATATGTCTTCAACGCAACAGCCCAATGTAAGCCCAGCAATATCAGCGTCAATCCAAATCCCGCCACAGTGAGCGTTGGCGGAACCATACCGTTGGGCGCAACAGCATCGTGGGTAGATAAAGGCAATTCGTACCAAATCATATCGTCAGCGCTAAGTTGGAACTGGGTAGTAGGCTCGGCACTTCCCGGCTTGCAGGACAACTATTTGCAAATAAGTCCGCAGGGGTCAGACACGGCTGAGGGTTGGTTAGGAGGGAAGTTCTCCGTCGCTATTGCAGATGTTGCTGGCCAGAACCCCACGCCGGCAGGCGTGCCTGACACACTGACAGCAGTAGAGACTAACTCAGACGAAAATGGAACCAGTTCGATAACAGTGAATGCGGGGAGGACCGATGTCTTCCTAGGCCCCGCCGACTATTCCTTACCCAGCAAGACGGAACTCCAAGCAGCGGTCACTTATACAATCAATGGAATTCAACTACCCTTCGTTCCTTTGGGTGCACCTTTCTACACCTATGCAGTCAGAGTGTGCAATGTCCCATTGGGCAAACAATTTACGCTGGACTACAGCATAAATCAATTCCTTTTGCCAATCGATCCGTTCTACTTCTACAGTGATAATGCGGTACCGCCTGGTGCTCCTCCCCCAAGCTCTAGTAGCGATGGGGTGCAGTTGCCGGCCACCTATCCTTCCGGCAGTTTCACCCTTCAGGCTAGCTGTGGTGAAGCCGGATGCTGGGTGCCATCGGCAACTCAATTAGGAGCTACTAGCTGTGTCACAATTCCCGGAGTGAATGATTGATCAAAGCGACAACTCAAAGGCCTTCGAGTTCACCTACGCCAATCCGGAGGCCTGGTAAGCTGTGACGATTTCCGTTGCTAAGCCATGCATTGGCTGATTGTTGACCGTTATAGGTCATTGCAAGGCTTGTCGCGAGTTCTTTACCCGCATTCTCTGCGAGTACGCCGAATTCCTTTCGTGCCGTCGCCACGGCGGTGGAGATCTCCGCCCAGTTGCTTCTTTGACTGAGCATAGTTCTCACCTGCTTAATTGTTGGATATGTGCCTTCGCCTTGCATCTTCTGGATGATTCGGCGCACTTCTTGTTGAATCTGTTCCTTGCGGCGCACGGAAGTGTCTGCGCGAGCTTGACGGTATCTTGCTCCAATCAAGGCGCACTCACGGGGACACAGCTTCCCGAGGATATGTTCCGGCGTGTTCAACGCTTTGCATAAGCTGACGAGCGCGGGAGCCGGTACATCCAAGAGAGCTGACTGGAGAGCCTTTGTCAGTTCCAGTGTCTTTTGACCGCGATGCAAGCGCCGCCGCGTCAGGATCTCCTCATAGAGCAACGGGAAGTGGTCTTTGAGAACGGTCGAACATGAATAGCCCAATCGTTTCCGCAATTCGTCAAGAGAAGGAGGTTGCTCATGATTCAACGCGATTCGCAGAGCGTGTTCCGTTGTGGAGATCCGCGTTTCATTATTCTTCTTGATCTTTTGCCTGATGGCTCTGCAGAGCTCGGGAAACTTGTTCTGGATGTAGCCTTCGTTGGCGTATCCGAGATCGACCGCAAGCCGGTACAAAGGACGTGGGTTTTTCTCGGTGAGTGATTGCTCCAATACGGCCCGGATATCGGCCTGTTCGCAAATTCTCGCGGCGCCAGGGTTCCGCCACCAGTGTGTTCCACCTGACTTTCGATAGTTAGCGGCAGGCTGCTTCGATAGCGCCTTGTCTACGTCACGAAGCCCTTCCACTCCTTTGTAGTCCAGTCTCCGCGCTATCTCGGACAGGGACGGTGGTGGCTGTTCGTGTAATGCCTCTCGCATAGCGGCCCGTACTTGCTCGCGAGATCGGGCTAGAGGAACCCGACAGTCCTTGCGGCTGGACTGAAGAGTCTGTTTCAATCGATCCCATGTGCCGGCGTCAGCAACGGGAAGGCTTGTGAGGAAGGTGGTCAAAGCAGTATCAGCCCGATGGCAAATCTGGAGCAGGGTGCCAAGCTCAGGCAATCCCTTTCCATTGGTCAAATAGTCAAGCCCGGGCCTCGACAGTTGAACCACTTCGGCGAACGCGAGAACATTGCCTTCAGCAACGTATTCTATGCAGGCTCGAAGGTTTGCCTTGAGTGCCATGCCCGAGACACTCAACTGCGGCGATGCGGCCAGTAATTCGGCGACGGCTTTAGTGCGCCATACATCTTCGTGCGTTCGCGCATCCCTATCGAAATGATCCTCGGGCTTATGTTCCTCACCATGGCCCAGCCATTGCAGACATTTCGAACAGTATCCAGGCCTGGTATAGGTGCCCAGTGGCGGCATCGTCTCATGGCAGTGCGGACATACATTCTCCAAAGGACAGTTATGGCGCAGGCAGATCGTAGCCAGTTTGATGGTCCACAAAAGTGGCTCATAGATTATGGCTCCGATACATCTCCAGTTCTCATAACAGGCCGGGCACCACGAGCGTGTAGGCCGAAATAGACCACCGCGAGAAAAGACGTTTTCAAACGGCAACATTGTTAGGAACCGAAGCTTGGTCTGTTGGGTTGCTCTTTCCAAAGCGCCAACCCACCTGCTGGCGCTCTCTCCCCAGCCGTTGGCCGAACATGCGCGCCCGCGAAAACCGTGAGACTTCGTTGTTCCGTCTCGCGGCACGAACGGTCCGAACGGGGGCCGAGGTTTCAGGCTGACAAGTAAAAGTTCGCGTCCTACCAAGTTGCCCACTGAAACTGCGTGAGCATCAGCCAAGCGGCTTACATAGCCCGTGAGACTTTCCACAAACATCGAGCCAATTCCAATCGGCGGCAACGAATAGAGACGGCTGCGTGGCGGCAGAGCCACTGGTTCGCAGTCCCAACACTCAAACTGCGGGGCTAGTCCCATACGTCCCTAATGGGCAAGCAATCGCGTCGCGCATTGGTCTGCGCAGCCCTGGATTCCTGCGCTGCCTGCGCGGCAGTGGAACATCAGCTTCGCACACGCCGCGGTGGACACTCGCATCGTCGTGCCTCGCTGCCGGTACAGTCAGGCCGAGACGAGTCCGCAGACGTGCGCGCTCCCCGGAACTTTCGAGCAGTCTCGTCTCTCCTTCCAGCGCTTCTGCAAGCATTTTGTCGCACTGGGCAACGTTCAGTGCGTGTGATTCCAGATCTCTAAGCGTTAGAACATTGGCGTCTTTCCTGAGCGCGGCAGTGAGAGCCCGCAGCAGCCACTCTTTGAGCACCCCCACGCACCCAATGCTCCGCTCATACAGATACTCCCACTCGCTCACCAAGTCGGGTGGCTCGGACAGTGGAAGATGCAGCTCGAACGAATGTAGGACGGTCCTGAACGCCTTCAGATCCTCAGGGTCATCGCTTCGATACCGCGGGAAATGGATATCGACGCTTCGACGGCTCAATTGGGCGCTCAAATTCCGGAATGCCAATAGGCTGTACGTGCCCAACAACACGTGGGCAGTTCCTGTGCAGTTGGCAATGGATTTAATTACATCCAGCTGATCCGAAAGTCTGCGCCCAGAACCCACCGATGCCAGATGCTGTGCTTCGTCAAGCAATACCGCCGATGGGCGGCGGAAACGAAGCGCTTGTTCCACTGCGTGGCGGTACTCTAATCCGGCCGCTTTTGCGTTCGGCATAAACTTGAGCGCTCGTTGTCCAATCTGCACTCGCATCCCCGGATCCAATTTGTAACCCGTCAGAGGCTCTTCCATTTGCCTCAACAGCCTATAAAACTGATCCCGCCAACTGAAGGTCCCGGATTCGGGAGCGATACACTCCACACTCACAACCGGGAGCCGCCCCGGATCAGAATGAAGGTCCGCCAGCATTTCGGATACCAGCAACTGCTCAATCTTCCTGCGTAATGTGGTCTTACCCACTCCACTTGGTCCCAAAACCAAAATCAACGAATTTGGCTCTCTGTCCTGAATGGCAGCAAGCAGAGCATCCCGAACAGCGATCAAGCACGGATGGGCCATAGTGTAGCCCCTAAAATATTCGAGCCTTGATGTCCAGGCCTGGGCCAGAAGTTCACGCGGAAATCCTGGAGATCGCGTATCCATCAGAAAGCTCCGTATACTTCGTTGACCACAAGATCATCGACTATTCGATGGTTCCTTTGCTCGTGCGCAGCCTCAGAGTAAAGAACAGGCGCGCCGCATGGGATACGGTCTGCTTCGTTCGTGAGCGATCGTCGAATCTCTCTGCCCTCACGATCACTCAGTCTTTGAGTCAGCAGAGTCTCTTCAGCTTCAACCGATTGCAAGAACTCGGCAAGCTGGCGTGCAGTGACAGCAAACGCAGCGGAATGCTGGTGGCAACGTCGGCGGATCTCCTGCGTGGCCAGCATAAGTTCCTTTTCTGATCGGCCTCTAAACACGGCGTAGTACTCGGAATGACACTGAACATGGTGCTCGACGCCGGTGACTGCGTTGGGCGGAAGCGGCTCTCGGTGGTGTCCCTCGTGCCCAGGCTGCCCTCCTGGCTTCCGACCCGACGGCTTCCGCTTCGGCGGCAGCTTCAGCAACGGCGGATCACTCGACGGCGGCCGCGACGAATTCTGCGAGTTCTGGTTCAGTCGACGCTCCAGCTCCGCGATCCGTCGATCCTGCTCCTCAATTCGCGCCAGCAGTCGCAGGATGAGCGCATGCGCCTCTTCCAGCGTCTTGGGCAGTTCGACCTTCGTCACACACCAACTGCATCACCACTATGCGCGCATGCAAGTTTCTTCACGCCCCCGACGGGGCTGAACGGATACGCAATGGGTAGGTGCGCCGCCTGCGGGCCGGTGTGGAGGTATTTCCGGTCAGGTCGCGTGAGATTGGAAGCGATAGATCTTCAGTAGATTGTGAGTCAGGGCAATGAGCGCCCATTCACTGCGCACTTTGACAAGGCCGCGAAGAAGGAAGCGTCGAAATCCGCGGGCCTCTTTGATCTGTCCAAAGACGGGCTCGACGATTTTCTTCCGAAGGGCGTAGACGGCGCGACCGGGTTTGGTCGCGAGCTTGCGCACCATGCGGTCCTTGATTCCGAGGTTGGCAGGCGGGCGTCCCCGCACGGGCTTTGGCTCGTCGCAGTGCTTCTGGCGGCGCGGCGGGATGAAGGGTTCGACGCCCCACTTTGTTGTCTCGCACACGTTTGCCTCGGAAAAAAAGCCGGCATCTGCCAACAGATTATCGGGTTTCGCCCCGCAGTTTGCCACGGTCTGGGCGAGCATCGGCACCAGGTGCTCCGCATCCGGTGCCTGGTTGGTCACAGCCTGCGCGACGATGATCTGGTGCTCCTCGTCGACCACCGCCTGGCAATTGTATGCCTGCACGTATCCTTCTGAGCCCTTCATGATCCGGCTTTCAGGGTCAGTGAAATTGCGCTGAGCCTTCGGATCTATACTGCCGTCTTTCGTCCTGGGAATTTGGTGCTTCGGCAGCGGCGTCTCTGCCGGGCCGGGCGGCGGATCGTCTTTGTGCTTGGCCGCCTCCTTGACTTGCTCACGAGCTTCGGCTTCCAGCTCCGCCTTGAGCTGCTTGATTCGAGCCAGCCGAGATTCTGCGTGCCGAAGGTCCTCGGGCAACTCGTCGCCTCGGCAGCCTGCGCCGAACTCCGCGTCCTCTTGCGCGTCGGCAGCCTCAGCCGCCGCGAGCAACTCCTGCACTTTCTGGCGCAATCGCGCGGCATCCTTCTGCATCCGCTCGTAGCTCATCGCCTTGTGTTTCGACGCATTTGCTTTCATCTTGGTTCCGTCCAATGCGACGTTGCCCAGCTTGACCAGTCCGGCCTTCTTCGCGACGGCCAGCACTTGAGCAAACAGCTCGGCCAAAGCATTCAGGTGGATGCGCCGGAACTCGCTGATGCGGGTGTGGTCTGGCTGGTCGCCCCCAGCGATCACCCGGAACGCCACGTCCTCCCACGTCTTCTTCTCGATCTTTCGAGATGACGCCACCCCCACGCAATACCCGTACACGAGCAAGCTGGTCATCATCAGCGGGTGATAGGGCTGGGTGCCCCGCGGGTCCGCGCTCTGGCATCGCTTGTGGATTGCTGACAAGTCCAGTTGCCCCACCACTTCCATTACGAAATGCGCCAGGTGGCCCTCGGGAAGCCACTCGGTTGGCGACGGCGGGAACAGGAACGCTTGTTTCGGGCTGTACGGCCGATACGTCTTCGTCACGCTCTCAAGAGATCATAGACGATGGTCCTTGTCGATCCCCTTTTTGCACCTGGCGACCTGAGCGAAGCGAACGGCGCCAGGTGCCCTATGCGCAACACGCTCCTAGTTGCTGGTCTTGTAGGCTTGACAGAGCTGCGTGTACAGATTCATACACTGCGTCTGGCCACCATCAGCTCCCGCGAAGACGTTGGGCGCATTGCACTCTCCCTTTCCGTCACACAACAAGAACCAAGTATTGCAGTGCGACCACATTAGGGCAGGGGGGCGGGGGCAGGCAAGCGACATCTTTGTGACAGCGGGCGTTCGCTCGCACGCCGGTGAGCGCTACGAAGCCGCGACTACCAGTGATTCTTGCGCACCAGCTCGCGTAGCGGTCGGCGCACGCAGGGCACGGGCTCGGCTGCGGGATAGCCGAGCGGGGTCATGGCCACGATGCGCACGCCGTCGGGAACGCCCAGGATTTGCTTGGCCTTGGGCTCGTCAAAGGCACAGACCCAGCAAGTGCCCAAGCCTTCTTCTGTCGCTGCCAGGATGATGTGATCCATGACAATGGCCACGTCCACCTCGGCGGCATTGAATCCATCATTGCGCTTCCACGCCTTGGCCGGCTCGACACACCCGGCGACGATCACCGGCGCCTGCCAGAACCACTCGTGGCGATACGCGGCCTTGAGCTGGGCGCGCACCTCGGGGTCAGTGACGACCACAAGTTGAAAGGGCTGAATGTTGCAGGCCGTGGGGGCCACGCGGCCCGCGTCCAGAACACGGTGCAGAACGTCCTCGGGCACTTCGCTCGGCCGGTAGGCACGGATGCTGCGCCGAATGCGGATCAGTTCGTGAAAATCCATGTTCCTCTCTATATCAGGGGCGCGGCCGTCTTGTCGCAGGTGACAATAAATCCTTGACCGGCGTAGGTGGAACGGACCGCGACTCGTCCCAGGCCTGGATGCGAGAACAGGCTCGCCAGCCCGTCGGCCTGCCAGCGACTGCGGTCGCGCCAGGCATGATTGCGGGCCAAAACCCGCAGGACGAGGGCAAGGTTGAGCAGGCCAGCCACGGCCAAGGCCGGCAGCAGACACAAAGCCCGCAGCAGCCCTCGCCCGCCGCGCGCCCGTCGCAGATGGCGAAAGACGATAAGATCGAATCGAAAACGCCAGCGCGGGGTCGTATGCACCATGCGACCGCCCGGGGCCAGGCCCTCCGCCATGCGTTCGATGGTCCGGCGCGGCTCGGCCAGCGCCCAGATCACATTCACGCTCACCACGCGGTCGAACCGCGCCTTTTCCTGGGCCAGAAAATCGTCGATGTCCGCGACCACGAAGCGCGTGCCGGCTGACAAGGACCGACGCCGGGCTCGCGCCAGCATGGCCGGCGAGGCATCGACCGCGACCACTTCGACGTCAGGATGGCGCTGGGCCAGCCGCGCCTCCAGGGCGCCTGTGCCGCAGCCCAGATCCAGCACACGCATGCCAGGCCGCAAGTCCAGTTCGGCCACCACTTCATCGAGCATGTCCTGGTAGGGCGCAAGGCCGGCCACCAGGTCAAAACAAGCCGCGTACAGGTTCCACAGCACGGCTGCCAGCCTACCCCGAGGAGGGTCCGACCCGACAGATGAAGTGGCAAAGGCCGGCGGCATGCGGGCAAAGCCGAGACAAATCGCATTACCGCAACGCATTCTTGGCAGTCCCCACCGAGGGCCACGGTGTGAGGATTTTCTTGACAGCCCGCCCTTCGTGGCCAACCTTGGGACCACAAAGGACTGGAAAATGGCTATCAAAAGTACTCCCAAAACTGCACCTTCCAAGACTGCAACCCCGGCGGCTCCTGTGGCCAAGGCAGCTCCTGCGGCCGCGTCCAAAGCAGCTCCTGCGGCCAAGGCGACCGCCTCCTACAAGCCGAGCCAGGAAGAGATCGCAGCCCGCGCCTTTGAGATCTATCAGCGCGACGGCGGCAACGACCAAGAGAACTGGCTCCGTGCTGAGCGCGAGCTGATCGCCCGCGGCCGTCGCTAGTCGAGCAAGGGGGTCGCGGCTGCCCTGGCTGGGTCACCTAGGCGCACAGCGCCCAGGGCCAGTGCACATAAGCCACAAAGCGAGAAGAGGGTCTGGTTGGTGGCCACGATCTGATGACCGGTCGTGGCCAGGAGCAGAAGACCGTATCCAAGCAGGCGCGACACTGCCTCGCCGGTCAGACAAGCGGCTGCGGCCGCGGCCACGCTGGCGTAGGCAGCCACGACCATGGCGGCGTAGGCAATGCCCACGACACCCTCGGCGCTGGGCAGGTCGAAGCGAAGACCGTACAGCGCCACCACCTGGGCGAGACCGAAGTACTTCACCATGGCCAGGGACAGCAGGCACAAGGAAATCAGCCCGGCCCCCAACATGAACGCCACTTGCAGGGCGCGTAGAGGACGCGTGGGAACCAGAACCGGCGCCAGCAGCAAACCGAAGAATGCACTGGTCTGGGCCGCGCGGGCACCCTGGCTCATGAGCATGGGCGACCATCCCATGCGCTCGCAAAATTTGGTCGCGGTCTGCAACACGATGGGAGCCGCGAACAGCGTCAGCGCGAGTTTCAGACGGACAGGGCAACGCCTGTGCCACAGTCCCACCGCCACCAACCCAGACAGAAAGGCGTGGCTGATGAGAAGATAGGCTACGTAGCGGTCAGGAACCGGCAGGGCCAGCACACCGATCGCGGACAGAATCACGAAGAAGATTCCGATGGTGCTGACCGTGATGCGCATGGAGCGCGGAAAGATCGTGTCGCCTCGCAAGGCGTGCAACAGCACCATGGCCACCAGCACGACGCCAAGCACGCCGCCGAGGTTGGACATGAAGAACCCGAGGTCGGCCAAGACGCGCGCCGCTCCCCAGGTGGGCTGGCTGGGCAGAAACACATGCGACCCGAGTCGGTAGAGCACAAGGTCAGCCACGGCGGCCAGGGCCAGAACGGCGGTCAAGTTGGGGCTGGGAATGGCTTTCGGCATGGACGACCAGTATAGGCTGGCTACAGCCTATCAGGAAACTGCGGGCCGCCCCCGGGAGCCGACTCGCGGGCCGCGGGTCGCGTGGGCGAGAGCGAGTTCGTGGGCGGTACGCGGCAGGCGAGGAGCGTGTCGCGGGCCGCCCACGCGAGCCGCCCACACTGGCCGCTTTTCGCTCGCGCTCACGCCCACGCGGGGCGAGCGCCGGGAGTTTCGGGACAAGCCCAAGCTATCAGAATTGTCGCGTGCGCCTCGCCTGGGCGCTAGCCTACACTGCAGCCCCGATGTTTCATAGCTCCGTCGCAAGCATCTTCTGCGCCTGGCTCGCGGCCGCGAGCGGCGAGCCGCCCTTTGTGGTGGCCTTGGATCCGGGACATGGCGGTTCCAACCGCGGGGCGCCCACGGCCAAGCCCGAGCAGTTCGAGAAACACCTGACCCTGGAGATCGCCCGCCTGGTGCAACGGCGCTTGCAAGGCGAGCCGGGTCTCAAGATCGTGCTCTGCCGCAGCGGCGACGTGCTGGTGCCCATCCGCGCCCGGGCCCGCTGTGCCAACCAGGCTGGCGCGCGCTTGTTTGTCAGCATCCACGCCAACGCGGCGTCGGCCGAGCAAGGACCGGGCAGCCAGCGCGGGTTCGAGATCTTCGTCTTGCCCGCCGAGGACGTCGATCAAGAAGTGGCGCGCGCGGCTCTCCTGGCCGAGGACGACGCGCAGGCCGCGTGGGCCGTGCATCGCGCCCGCAGCGCTGCCGCCGACAGCCTGGCCGCCGCTCGACGCATCCGGTGGCGCCTGTCCGACGCCCTCGGCGCGGATCGGGATCGCGGCATCAAGCAGACCGGGGCGACCCTGGACGTCCTGCAGGGACTGGACATGCCCGCGGTGCTGGTCGAGGTGGGCTACCTTGACCACGCAGAAGAGGGTCCTTTTCTGCTTTCCGAGCAGGGCAAGAAGATCGTGGCAGCCGCGCTGGCAGACGCCATCACGGATGTGCGCAGCCGCGAGGCCCGTGGCAAACGCGATCCCATGACCACCGCGCCACCCGGTCAGCGCCCGGGGGCTACAGCCGCGCCGGCGACCAACGTCAGCGGCGCGCGACCCTGAGGTCGGTCGCGGGCTGGCGCAGACGCAGGAAGAACGACTTGAGCAGAGCCGCGCTCTCGGCGGCCAGCACGCCAGGAATCACCTCGACCTGGTGATTGAGGCGCGCATCGTCGAGCAGTCGAAAGAGCGTGCGCGCAGCTCCGGCCTTGGGATCGTCGCAGCCGTAGTACAGCCGCCGTATGCGCGCGTTGACCACGGCCCCGGCGCACATCGGGCAAGGCTCCATGGTCACGTAGAGATCGGCATCGACCAAACGCCAGCCCCCGAGCGCAGCGGCCGCGGCCCGCAGGGCGACGATCTCGGCGTGAGCGGTGGGGTCGTTGAGACACTCGCGCTGGTTGTGCGCCACGGCCACCACCTGACCGCGGGCCATGACCACAGCACCGACGGGGACTTCGCCCGAGCCGCCGGCCTGGGCAGCGGCCTCAAGCGCCAGGCGCATGGGTGCCTCGACCGGCACCAGGTCGGCCGGGGTATCAATTTCAGCTTCTGCGGAACGGAGGAGCGACATTGTCAGGCCGCGCATTGTAGCGCGAAATCGGCGCGGCGACCGCGGAAGCGCCGCCTTGCACCTGCACGCGCCCCGCTCTGCGCTATGATGCAGGTCATGGCAGCGGTGGATCTGTCGTTTTCCCGTCATGTGGCCGCGTGCAAGAGCGCCGGGCAGACGCGCGCGCGCGAAACCGCTGCCTACGCCTTTGCCGGCGATTTCCGCGTGCGCGTCACCATGGACAAGCTGCGACCGGTGACCCTGGCCATGGAATCCACGGTGCGTTTCTGGAACACCGTGGGCAAAAGCCGCCTGGTCGGCAGTGCCGTGCGCGTGGGCGAGCGCCAGTTTCCCGCGCTCTGGGCCAAGGTCGCCCGCTGTGCGGATGTGCTGAAGATTCCGCTGCCTGCGGTCTATGTGTCGCCTGAACTGGCCTCGCTGGGCGCCCACACCTTTGGCACCAGCGAGGATGCCACCCTGGTGCTTTCCGGCGCGCTGGTCGACCACCTGACCGACGCCGAACTGCTCTTCGTCATCGGTCACGAGTGCGGCCACATCCACAACAACCACGTGGTGTACCTGACCGCGCTTTACTACCTGACCCAGACCGCGAACTTGATCCTGCGGCTGGGCGCCGAGCCCGTGGTGCTGGCCCTGCGCGCGTGGTCGCGGCGGGCGGAAATCACCAGCGACCGCGCCGGCCTGCTGTGTACCCGCGACCTGGGCCTGGCCACATCCGCGCTCATCAAGCTGGCGCTCGGTTCGCGCAAGCTCTATGGCGAAATCAACGTCGACGAATACCTGCGCCAGTTCACGCAAGGGCGCGACGATCTGCGCCGGCTGGGCGAGGCCTTTTCCACCCATCCTTATCTGCCCACGCGCGTGGAAGCCCTGCGCTTGTTTGCGCAAACGGCCTACTTCCGTGCGGTGGCCAGCGACGGTCATGACAGCGGATCGGGCGGGCTGTCGCGCGAGGAATGCGACGCCCAGGTTGCGGATCTCATGGCGGTGTTCAAGTGAGCGGGGTACTTCACGCGGAGGCGCGCAAGGCGGCCATCCGCGAGGTGCTCGGTCGCCTGGCCGACCTGGCCGCCACGACCGGGCTAGAGTCCACGGCCCACGACATTCGCCAGGTGCGCATTCCCAAGCTGGACCAGGGACGCTTCTCTCTCGTGGTGCTGGGCGAGTTCAACCACGGCAAGTCGACCTTGATCAATGCCCTGCTCGGGCTGAGCGATCCCTGGACCGCGGATGCCACCCAGCCGCAGCCCGCGACTGAGCCGCTGTTGCCCGTGGGAATCACGCCCACCACGGCTGTGCTGGCGCTGATTCGTCACGGCGAGCAGGCGCGGGCCGAGGCTGTGTTTGAAGATGGTCGGCGCGAGATCATCGACCAGGACAAGCTGGCGGACTGGCTGACCGTGGCGGGCACACAAGCGGCGAACCAATCCCTTTCACATGTCGAGATCGAGCACCCCGCGCCTTTCCTGCGCGAGCAGATCACGGTGGTCGACACGCCAGGTGTGAACGACATCAACGAACAACGCGCGGATATCACCTATGGCTACGTGCCGCGCGCCGATGCGGCCCTGTTCTTGTTGGACGCCACGCAGATCCTCACGGCCTCGGAGCGGCGTTTTCTCGAAGAGCGCATCCTGCGCTCCTGTCGCGATCGCCTAGTCTTCGTGGTCAGCAAGGCCGATCTGCTCAACGACGCCGATCTGGAAGAGGCGACCCAGTTTGCGCGACGGCACCTATCGGGGATTGTGGGCGCGCCCGCGGTGTTCCCCATCGCGGCCAAGCGTGCCCTGGCCGGCGACTTGGTTGGTTCACGCTTGCAGCCGCTGCTGGCGCATCTGCGTCTGACCTTGGGTGCCGAGCGGGTGCGCCTCTTGCTCGACCACGCTCTCGAGGACGCGGGGCGGCTGGCGACCTTTGTGCGCGACAGCCTGGGCATGCGAAGACGCTCGCTGGAATTGCCGCCGGAGGATCTGGCGGCGCGCGTGGCGCACGCGCAGGAGCGATTGAAAGAGGGACGCCGGGCGCTCGACCAGGCTGCGTCGGGGATGGTGGCCGAGGCCGCGGCCCTGAAGGCGCGCGTGCGCCAGGACCTGGCTGACTTCGCCCGCGACTTCGCGGCTGCGCTGCCGCCCGAGATCGACAGCAGCGATGCGGCTGACGTTCGGCGCTACTTGGGACCATTTCTGCAAGACACCTGGAAAGCTTGGCTGGAGGCCGAGGGCGAGCGCATGGCCGCCGAGCTGGACCGCCTGGCCGAGCAGGCCATCGAAGTGGCGAATCAGCGCGTGGAAGGATTGACCCGGGATATCGCCCAGGAGCTGTCGTCGCCCGAAGCGCGGCTGCACATCTCGGTGGACACGTTCAAGTACGACGCCTCGGTGTTTGCCTTGGGCGCCCTGGGTACGACCATTCTGTTGTTCGTCAATACCCTGGCCGGCGGCTTGATGACCCTGGCTGCGCCGGTCCTGGCCCTCATCTTCCGCGGCAAGGTGGCGCAAGAAGTGAAAGCCGAGGCCAGGCAGGCCGCACCCGAGGCCGTGACCAAAGCCGCGGCTGCCTTGGCGCCCAAGCTGGACCAGATCGTCGACGAGTTCGTGCAGCGCCTGCAGGAATTCATCGCCGAGGCGGGCGCGGCCCTGGCGCGCGGGATCGCCGAGGTGCTGGAACGCGCGCTGGCCGAGCGCCGCAGTCACGCCGAATCAGTGGCACCCGGTGCCGAAGCCATCGACCAGTCGCTGCTCGCGCTCAAGTCCATCGAAGAGCGTATCGCGGAGATAAGGCAGTCGGTGTGGGAGCAGGGGTAAATTCCGTTTGTCGGGGATCCTGGGTCGGTCCAAGGCGGCCAGCGCACCGTGAGCGGTAGCGTGGGCGGTAGCGACCAGCGGCAAGCGGTTTGCGTGGGCGGCTCGCGTGAGCGACCCGCGACCCGCGGCACCCCGAGCGCTCACGCCTTGCGCCTTTCGCCTCCCGCGCACCCCACACGAACGCGCTCACCCTCACGCCCTCGCCCACGCGACCCGCGACCCGCGGGCCGGCCCTGCGGGCGGCCCGCAATTTTCCGACAAGCTCTAGATAGCCCATCCCGAAAACTCCCCAGATCGGGCATGATCGCCTGTCCATGGGTCTGCTCGACGAACTTCTCTCCACCCTCACCGGCGGCGAGGCCTTGCCCGAGGCCGCGCGCAAGGAGATCGCGGAGGCTTTGGCTTGCGCCGACGAGGGCGAGCTGGTGATTGCGGAGGCGCGCCTGCTCGGGCTTTGTGACGACTACCCGGAACTTCCCGCCGTGTTTCTGGCCTTGGGCGAGGTGCGCAGCCGGCGTGGTCACGACGAGGCCGCCGTCGAGGCCTATGGCCGGGCGGTGAATCTGGCCAAGGATGCCGTCGAGGGATGGCTTGGCCTCGGCGAAGCCCTGACTCACCTGGGTCGCGAGCAGCCGGCCCGGGACGCGCTTCGCCGCGTGCTCTCGGGCACGGCGAGGCCCAAACTGCGCGGTCGCGCGCATGCGGCCCGGGCGCGCCTGGCCATGCGCGCTGGCCGTCACGGCGAAGCGGTACGCGAGCTGCGCAAGGCGGCCGAGGCCTATCCCCGCAGCCGCCGGATCGCCGCTGACCTGGGCCGCGCCCTGCTGGCCGCAGGGGCAAGCGATGGCTGGCGCTGGCTCATGCACGCTGCCCAGGATTTGATCGAAGCCAAAGCCTCGGGCGCGGTTGACGACGCAAATTTGGTAATCGAAGCGGCGCGCGCTTGCCCCGAGGCTGAGGCAGCCGAGAGCCTGCTGCGCGCGGCCCTGGACGAGCTTCCCTGGCAAGCCCAGGCTCGGGCGCGCGTGCAGGCAGCCCTGGTCGAGCGCCTGGCCGCAACCGGGCACGTGCAGGAGGCCACCGCCCTGGCGGCAGCAGCCTTGACTGCGGATCCCGAGGATGCGGTCGTGCTGGCGGCCTGGCGCACCCTGGCCGAGGCCACGGGTGATTTTGCCGGAGCTTTGACCGCAGCCCAGCGCGAGGCAGAATTGGGCACGCCTGCGCCGGTCGCGACGGTCGTGCGGCTGGCCTTGGCAGCCCAAGATCGCGGGGCGTTGGAGCGGGCTGAGCTGGACCAGGCGGCCGCGGATCCAGCTCTGGCGGCTGGTGTGCGCACGTTTCTCGACGGCTCGGCCCGCGAAGCCGACCTGCTGGCACTGGCCCCGCTGGCCACGACCGAGGCTGCGCGACGATTCGTGGCGCAGACCCTGGCCCCGCCGGCCCCACCGCCGGACAATCTTCGCGGCTTGCTGGCCTTTGCGTGCGATCTGGCCACGCGCTCGCCTGAGCTGCAGTCGCTACTTCCCGCCGCCATGCGCGCAGCCGAGGCCGTGGATCGCCCCTTGTTGGTCGCGGTGATGGGCGAGTTCAACGCGGGCAAGTCGTCTTTCGTCAATGCCCTGTGCGGCGCCGAAATCGCGCGCGTGGGCGTGACGCCCACCACCGCCACCATCAATGTGCTTCGCTTTGGCCCGCCCGCTGGCCGCGTGCACTTTCACGACGGCCGCGTCGAGGAACGCAGCGATTCCGAAATCAGAACATTCGTCGCCGACCTGGACGACGCAACGGCCGGCAGTGTGCGCATGGTCGAAATCTTCCACCCGCTGCCTGTGCTGCAGAAGATCGAGGTCGTCGATACGCCGGGGACAAACTCGCTGCGGCCGGAACACGAACGCGTGGTACGGACGTTTCTCGTCGAGGCCGACGCCATTTTGTGGGTCTTTTCCCTGACCCAGGCCGGCAAGGCGAGCGAGCGCAGCGTGCTCGATCGGGCGCATGCGGCGGGCAAGCGCGTGCTGGGCGTGCTCAACAAGGCAGATCAAGCGGGTGCCGACGACGTCGCTACTCTGCTCGCCCATGTGAAGAGCACGCTCGACGACCGGGTGGAAGCACTGGTGCCGCTGTCGGCGCGCGACGCGCTCGCAGCCCATCTCGCTGGCGACCAGGCGAGCCTGGAAAGGAGCGGGCTGCCGGCGGTGCAAGCCGCCTTGCAGGAGCGATTCTTCCAACACACGCAGGCGCTCAAGCAGGCGACCGCAAGCGCAGCTTTGGCCCGTTTTGCCGACGAGGCTAGCCAACTTGTCCGCGCCGTGCGTCCGGCCGAGGATTGGGCAGTGCAACTGGAACGCCGCCGCGCTGAACTGGTCGCCAGCGAGACGCGCCTGCGGGCCGCGCTGGCGAGCGAACGACTCAATCTGGCGGCGAACTTGGATGACGGCTTCCGCCGCGCAGCTGCCGAGACGTTGGCCATGTCCCAGCCGCGCGCGTGGCCGCTGGGCGACGCCCCGCGCGGCCCCGCTGACGAAGAATTCTTGCTCGACCTGCTCAATGAAGTGGTCAGCAGCGCGACCGAGGCAAGCAAGACTGCCTTGCTCGCCGCCGCAGCCGGGGCGCCTGAATTGCCCCTTGCCGCTGCTGTGGACCAATTCGCCGCCTATGCCCGCGGTATGCTGGCCGGTGGCGTGGCCGAGCATTTTGTCCAGCAGGTCCTGAGCAAGGCGCGAACCCGAGCGGACGTCGATGCGGCGGCTGTGATACTCACACGACGGATGCCTGATGCCGAGGCCGAGCTGTTCGCACCCCTGGCTGCCAAAATGCTCGCCGTCTTTGCCAAGGCCCGCGCCGATCTGGACTTGCAGGCCGCCCGCCAGGCCATGGCGGACGCGCTGATTGAAGCCCGTTTGGCAGGTCCGCTGGCCGCGTTGGTGGCAAGGTGCCCATGACAACCGAACTGGTACTCGGTCTCGACGAGGCCGGCCGCGGGCCGGCCCTGGGCCCCATGGTGCTGGCCGCCGTCGTGCTCGACGAGGAGGCGGCCGGTCTGCTCGCCTCGGAAGGAGTACGTGATTCCAAGGCATTTGGCTCGTCGGTCAAGGCACGCCAAACCCGCGCAAGGCTGAAGAAGTCCGTCGAGGAACTAGCCAGTTGGGTCGGCGTGGAAGTCTGCAGCGTGGCCACCATCGACGATTATGTCAGCCGCCGCGCTCTCAACCTGCTGGAGAGAGAACGCGCCGTGCGCCTGATCGCGCGCGCGCCCGCTTGCGGCCGCATTGTCGCTGACGGTCGCGGCTTGTTCTCGCCGCTCCAGGCTCGCTATCCCCATCTTGAGGCGCGCGACCGAGGCGAATCGTTTCACACGGCGGTCGCAGCAGCCAGCATCTGCGCCAAGGCACACCGGGACGCCCTGTTCGATGAGATCGCGCGGCGCTATGAGGCGGACTTTGGCCCCCTGCGCGGCGGCGGATATGTCAACCCGCAAACCCACGCCTTTGTGGCCGAATATGTCTGCCGGCATGGCCACCTGCCGCCCGAGGCACGAGCAAGCTGGCCCTGGCCTGGAAGCCCACCGCCAGCTCCGAAGCGCGCTGTGCGGCGTTAGGTACGCAAGCTGCATCGCCGCCACCGACGAGCGCGCCAAAAAAATCTGGACACTTGCGCGCAACCGGCTCATCTTGGAATGGAATACTCTGATCGTCGCCCACTTGGGTTCCTTGCGAAGCCGCTGCTGGGTAGTCGACTGAGAATAGGCACCTGGCACAAGGAGAAGGAACCATGGGAAAGAGACTCTACGTCGGCAACCTGCCCTACTCGGCTAACGAACAGGATCTGCACGATCTTTTCGCGGGCACGGGCCACGAAGTGACCGAGGCCAAGCTGGTCATGGATCGGGAAAGCGGCCGGCCGCGCGGCTTTGCCTTTGTCGAGATGTCGACCGACGCCGGCGCAGAAGCCGCCATTGCGAATCTCAACGGCAAGGACTTCCAGGGACGCACCCTGACCGTCAACGAGGCGCGTGAGCGATCCTCTGGTGGCGGCGGCGGCGGCCGCGGTGGCTTTGGCGGCGGCGGCGGTGGTGGTGGACGCGGTGGACGCGGTGGACGCGGTGGCGGTGGTGGCGGTGGTGGTGGTCGAGGGGAGCGCTGGTAGACCATCCGTGAAGCCATTCAACAAGAGCGCCGCCGAAAAGCGCAAGAAGGAGATCAGCCGCCAGCAATGGCAAAAGGAAAAGGCTGAACGTCTGCTCCAGCGCCAGCAAGAACGTGAGAGGCGCGGTGCTCTAGAGCCGGGCGAGGATCCCGACATTGCCGGGATCGTGCCCGGTCCGCAGCCCACGCCGGGAGAAAATCCCGACGTGGCTGTTGCCGTGCCTATCCCTCAGCCACCTCCGGACGAGAAGAATTGATCTACTTCGTTTCCAGTTTGTAGACGCCGTTCCAGTCTGAAGGCAGGGGCGCCGCGCGCAGGGTTTCGCAGCGTTTGATAAACACCTGCGCCGGACCGTCCGTGGGTGCGATCTGCAACACTTTTTGGAACCCAGTCACAGCCTCGTCCCAGTGCTGTGCGCGGTAGGCAGCCAGCGCCTCGGCAAAAGCAACGTGGACCGCCTGCTGTTGCGCCGTGAGCTGGCCCTTGGCTGCGACCAACTCGTAGATGCGCGTGGGCAGCACCTTGCCTTTGACCTGAATGAAATCGATCTCGCGCGCTTCGATGGCATCGCCGGCGGCCCGCCAGGTCGATTCGGAAATCATGATCTGCGTCGCGTACTGCTTGTTGACGCCTTCCAGGCGCGAGGCGAGATTCACGTTGTCACCGATGGCGGTGTACGACAGGTGCAGGTGGGAGCCAACGTTGCCCACCACCAGGCGCCCAGAATTCAGTCCCATGCGGGTGAAGAACACGGGGCGATGAGCATCGTCGCCCGCCGCTTGTCGTCCCAATTCAGCGATGGCCAGGGCCGCCAGACAAGCGTTGCGCGCGTGCCCCGCATCCTCGGCCGGCGCGCCGAACACCGCCATGATGGCGTCGCCGATGTACTTGTCGATGAGCGCCTTGTGCGAAAGCAAAGCCTGGCTGGCGGCCTCGAGATATTGGTTCAGGTAACCGATCAGCGCCTGAGGCGGCAACTTCTCCGAGATGCGAGTAAATTCCCTGACGTCAGAAAAGAACGCCGTGGCTACCACGTCTTTGCCGCCCAGGCCGATCCGATCCGGGTCAGCCAGCAACTCACGCACCACCTCGGGCGCGAGATAGCGCGAAAACACGCTGCGCACCTCTCGCTGGCGTCGGCCTTCGATCTGGTAGCTGACCAGAGCGGCCAGCACCAAGCTGAGACCGCCGGCAGCCAGAGGCTCGAAAATGGGCACCCACAGCAGCCAGGCGCGAAACGCGAAAAAGGCCGCCCCCACGGCACCCGCCAACATCAGCGCGATGAGCGGCAAGGCCACCCGTTGCCGATTCACGCGCATGAAGAGCAGGCCGACCAACACGGCCAGAATCACGGTCCACGCCGCCGCCAGCCGGCCGTCGAGCGGCCGCAAGAAATCCCGGTTGAGCAGGTTGGACAGCAGCGTGGCGTGGATCTCCATGCCGGGAAAAGGCTGCTGGCGCGCCATGGGCGTGTTGTGCGCATCGTAGAGGCCCGCGGCTGTCCCGCCCACGACGACGATCTTGTTCTTGAAGATGGCGGGCGCCAGGTCCGGGGCCTTGCCCACCCGCAGTTTGGCGGCCGACACGATCAGCGCGTGCGCCGAATAGTAGGGAAAGGTTCCGCCGGGCCCGCCCGGGCCATACCAACTCAGGAGAAAATCCGGACCGACCAACGGTATGCCCAGCGCGGCCGGCGCTGCACGACCTTGGCCAGCCACAGCTGCGTAGGCGCTGTAGGCGAGGTTGGGCAAGACCGCATCGGAAAAACGGTGAAGCAGGGGCACGCGTCGACAAATCTCGTCCTCGTCTTCGACGTAGTTCACCACGCCCAGGCCAGCCGCTCCGGCTTGCAAGACCGCCAGGGGAAGGATGGCGTTGCGAAAAACGCCGGGACGCGTGGGCAGGTCGGCTTGCGCCGGCCACAGCAAACGCGGTTCGGGCCTGACGTCGTTGTTCTGCTCGCCATCGGCGTCGGCCAGCATCTGCGCGGCGAGATGAACCGTTCCCGCGCGCGCGATGGCCGCGCCAAAACCGGCATCGACCTCGGCACCGTCGCTCTCCTTGGTGTCGGACGACGGCTCGGAAAAATACATGTCAAAGAGAACTGCACGCGCCCCGCCCTGCGCGAGGTAGTCGACCAGAATCTGGTAGAAACTGCGGGGCCAGGGCCAGCCGA
The DNA here is from genome assembly GCA_963758155.1 of uncultured delta proteobacterium. Taxonomy (GTDB): domain Bacteria; phylum Myxococcota_A; class Polyangia; order Fen-1088; family Fen-1088; genus Fen-1137. Next base: position 216,218 of record CAVWUP010000008.1, on the reverse strand, counting down.
TCTGCATCTCTCGCCGATAGAAATTGATGCTCTTCTGGTCGAGAGCCACCACCACCACATCGGGGTTGGGCCGGCGTGTCCCGGAAAAGGCGCGAAAGCGCGCGTCCAGCGTCTTCAGCTCGACGGTGCGCAGAACGCCCCGCGCGTGCCCCAGCAACACCACCAGCGCCGCGGCCAGCCCCACGGCCAAGCCCCAGGCCAGCCGGTTGCGACGGAAAGCAGCCCGCAGGTTCATGCCCGCGCATTATAGGGCTTGGGGCACGTCACTCAACTGAGTCAGGATCATCGATGCCCGGCACGCGCTTGGCGGCCTGCCACAGTCGCTCGAGCTCTTCGGGTGACGCCGACGCGACCGTGCGGCCCTCGGCCTCCAGCGCCCCTTCCATGTGACCGAAGCGGCGAGCGAAGCGGTCGGTGGCTTCACGCAGGGCATTTTCCGCATCCAGCCCCAGCTTGCGCGCCAGGTTGCTCAAGGCGAACAGCGTGTCGCCCATCTCGTGCATCATGTGCGCGCGATCGCCGGTCTGGCAGGCCTGGTCCAGCTCGGCCAGCTCCTCGTTGACCTTGTCGCGCACGCCAGCGGTATCTGGCCAGTCAAAGCCGACTGCCCCAGCCTTTTCTCCGGCGCGCGTGGCGCGAAGCAAGGCCGGCGCGCTGCGCGGGATTCCGTCAAGAGCGCCCTTGCGTCCCTTCTTGGCCTTCTCGACCGCCTTGAGCTTGGCCCAGTTGGCCAGCACGGCTTGCGACGTCTCGGCCTGCGCTTCGCCAAAGACATGGGGATGGCGTCGCACCAGCTTGGCCACGATCCCGCGGACCACGTCGTCGATCCCGAAAGCGCCCTCGGCGTGGCGGAGCTCGGCCTGAAAAACAATCTGCAAGAGCAGATCGCCCAGTTCCTCTGCGTGGTCACGCACGTCGCCCGACTGCAAGGCGTCCACCACCTCGTAGGTTTCCTCGACGAGGTAGGGCAGCAGCGATTCCAGGGTTTGTTCGCGGTCCCAGGGGCAGCCGGTGGGCGCGAGCAGCCGTTGCATCAGCCCGACCAGACGAGGCAGCTCGCCGCCCGTCTGCTTGCCCGGCAGCGGGCTCAAGTCGAGTTGGGGCGGCGGGGTTTCCTGGCTCACGGGCAGGGGCCAAGCTTGGAGGACGTCCGGTCACGCGGCAAGAATCATTCGGTCCGCCGCGGTGGAATGCGGCGGGCGCTCTCTTCGTCCGAGACGAAGAGCCAGCGCCCGGCCACTTCTCTTCTAGGTCCGGCCACCCTGTACGCGCTTGGTGCGTCGAAAGGTTTCCGCGGCGAAGAGCAGCCCCAGCAGACCGAGCAAGGCCCAGGTGGGCGCGGCAGGAACCGCAACCATGGGCGCGGCGTTGACGACCAGGTCGCGTTTCACCTGGGCTGCTGCCAGGTAGTTGCTGTCGCCCAACTGAGACGCGGTGATGGTCGTCGTGCCCGGGCCAACCACAGTCACGGTCGTTCCTGACACGGTTGCGACCGAATGATCGCTGCTGTCGAAGGTCACCGTCAGTCCAGAGCTGGCAACGGCCGAGAGGTCGAAAACCGGGGCTCCAACGACCACCGGGGCGAGCGGGCCGAAGGTGATCTGCTGGCTGCCCTGTGACACAACCAGAGTGCCGGTGGCAGTGCCGGTGAAACCCGGTTGAGTCACAGTGACTGCCACGGCGTAGCTGCCCAGAGAAACCGGGGCGCTGGAACCGCCGTCGTAGGTCACGCTGTAGGCCAGCCCTGCCGGAACGGTGACCACCCCGGCGTTCTTGGGGGTGCCGTCATAGCCCTGCGACAAGTTGCTCAGGGCCACAATCGCGGCAGTGGCGTATTCGGGCGCTGCTCCGTGGTGCACGGAGGCCTCGGCAACCGGAGGGGCTGACTCGACCGCGCCAGAACCATCGGTGGCCCGACTGTAGAACTCGTAGTAGCCGTCGCCCTGCGAGAACGTGAAGGGAAGGGCATTGGTCGAGCCTGTGCCGACGCCGGCGGAGGTCCAGTCCGTCCAGGTGGTGTTGTCGGTGGAGTAGCGATAGAAGAACTCGGTCTGCGTGACCGTGGGCCCGCTGTTCTGAAGGGTCACGGCCAAGGCCGCTACGCCGCTGCCGTACTCCTTCGCGTCGAAGGCATAGCTGGGGGCCGGCGAGGCGGTCGAACCCTCGCTGACCGGCTTGACCAGAAGCGAGACGAGCTTGTTGCCCGCCCACTTGCTCTGCACGAAAGAGCCTACGTTCCAGGAGTACCAAACATTGACGGCTTGAGCGGCGAGCGTCTGCGTATCGAGCACCGACCCGAAAGCCGGCTGGTTGCTCGATGTGATGGTGGTTTCGCCCCAACTGTCGTCAGCCCCGCCGTGAACCTCGGCCGCAAGGGCCGGGCCAGTCGCTTTCCAACAGTACATCTGCAAGGCCGCGCCCGTGATGGTGCTTCCGCTGGGCAGCGCGGACAGGTCGAATTTCAGCCAATCGCGCTCGTCGCCGTAGCCGCTCGCCGAACTTTGAACGTAGATGTTGTTGCTGGTGCCGTAGTTGCTCGTGGCGTGTCCACTGGCGACCTGAGCATCGGCAATTGGCGCGAGGGTGCGAACCGACGAAGTGGGGCCAGCCGCGGCCGTGAGCGTGACGGAAGCAACTGGGTTATCCACCGTAACGGGTGAAGCCTGCGACGTCACATCGACCAACGTGGGAAAGTCGCTGATACCCCGGCTGGCCGCCAGGTCGACGGTGGCGCAGCGGAAGCGCAGGGCGTAGTTCTCCATGGTGGGAATACCCGATATGATGAGCAGGTCGCCCGGAGTCCCTAAAGTGGGATTGGGCGGATTGCCCGGAATAGTTTTCGCGTTGTAGGCCGTCGCATCCCACAGCTCGATAGTCGAGTCGTATTGATCAGTCACGGTGTTCGTGCCGGACTTGCGGGCGAGGAACTCCACGTAGTGGTTCTTGTAGTTGTCGGTCCAGAAGCTTTCGATGGAAGGCATATAGACCGGCTTGGCCAGGCTGACGTCGTGGCCGACGACGTTGAACTCCTGCTTGTCGGCGTAGATGCCTTCCTGATCCACGAATTCGGGGTTGCCGCCGTAGAAGCTGCCCTTGCCGCGCACCTCGAGGATGTCTCCAGGATGGAGCGCGCCTTGCTTGAAGCCCAGATAGCTGCGGTAGACCTCCTGCTCGGCCAGGCGATTGGTGGGATTCACGGTGCCGTCTGGGTTGACCAAACCGAGGGGGACCTGCTGGCTACCGAGACGCTGCAGGGTCTCGGGCGTGGCGGTCAACAAGCGGATGAAGGCGTACTCGTAGTCAGGGCTGCTATCGTTGTCGTTCATCATGGTGACCACGGCCCGGTACTCACCCGAGAATTCCGTGTTCAGCTCGTAGCGGGGTCCGCCCACGTGGTAGGGGTTATTGGGGTCGGGAAAGTTCTGGGCGTATGCCACGATGCCGTCGCGACAAAGCACAGACGACTTGAGCGGATTGCCGTCAGACCAGGTCCAGCCTGACGGTGGGTGCTGGTACATGTAACTGTTGATCGCGACGGTGTACGTGTGAAGCAAATCCAACGGCTGCCCGTTGAAGGTGACGCTGGTGGGAATTCCATCGCTGGCGACCACGTGCAAGGCGCTGGAAAATCCGGCGTCGCAGTTGGTCTGCTTGAGGAAGTTGACGATTTCCTGGCCAGTCATGTTGACCCGATAGAAAAGGTCGTCGCTCCACGGGAAGGTTTCATAGACCTGGGAAAAGGTGATGGGACCCGCGGGAATATCCGAACGGACCCCGCCGCCGGTTTCAAAGGCCAGGTCGCACTGACCGAAGAGCTGGGCGGCCTCCCACTGCATGGCATCGCAGATCCACTCGCCCGCGCTGTTGTCGCCGCTCCAGGGGTACTCGTCAGGCGACCACCACTTCATGACGTTGTCGAGCATCAGATTGTCCGCGGTGTACCCCAGCACCGTGTCTAGGTGCATGTCCGGGTGGGCTGTGTTGTAGGCGTCAACCAAACCATTCACGAACGTCTGAATCTCTGGATCGGCCGGGTAGTCGGCATCGCGAACCACGTGCTGGGTCGACGACAAATAGCTGCCCAGGCCGTTGATGTGCAATTCCCCAACATAGTGCATATAGCTGCCCGACTCGGTGAAGATGGTCTTGTAGTTCAGGATCGCCGGCTGCCAAACGGTCTCGGCCCAGGTGTGCCAGTGGCCGGTGACCGCCACCTCGGGAAGCTTGACAGTCCCGTCATCGACCAGCAGCGGGGCAACTGGATTGCCGTTGCTGTCGGTGGTGGCGGTGGCGATGGCACTGTGTCCGACGTGCGCGGCCAGAATCACGAGGTCGCAACCCTGGGTGGTGCGCAGTTGGTTCACCAGGCTCGCCAGATGGATCTTCGTCGTATCGGTGCTGTTCCAATCGCAAGCCACGACCTCAAGACTGGTAGCCAAGTCAGCTCCAACCTCGGAGGCCTGTGTGGTGTAGCCGAGGATCCCGATCTTGGTCCCGTTGATGGTCACCGTGGTGTACGGCGCGAAATGGGCGAGGCCCGTGGCCAAGTCGATGACGTTGGCCGAAATCACCGGGACGCCCGAGGCCGCCAGACTGTCGAGATTGGCGATGTATTGCGCGGATCGCACATCGTGATTGCCCACCACCACGGCGTCCATGCCGCGACCGCGCTGGCCGATCAGTTCTGCCGACAGCCGCGTGTAGAAGTCAGTCATGGCCTGGTTGCCGTTCACGTCGCCGACGGGGTTGCCTTCGGAGATGTCGCCACCGTCGATGACCAGCGAATACGCATCGGCCAGCTGCAAAATGGCGGTGGCCAGGCTGGCGGCGCCGCCCACGTCCTCAAAGCCGGGCGTCATCAGGGCGTGGCTCGGCACGATCCATTTGTGGGGCGTGACGCGAGCGTGGGTGTCGTTGACGTGGACGATGGCGATCGACCCCAACACCTTGAGCGCAATCGTTGCGCTGCCGCCGCGCCCTTGTCCGTCCGCAATGGTGATGGGCAGGGACTTGGCGCCGCCAGCAACCGTGTCAGCAATCGAAAGTTGATAGGAAAAGATGTTGTCGCCAGCAACTGCGTCGCCGTTCTGGCCGTCGTCGTGAAAACTCACGCCGTCCGTGCCACCGATGGACGAAAGATTGCCCGTGACTGCGATCCCGGTGCTGGTGGGGTTGGAGCCAGGAGTGACGACCACCGCGAGCACGACATTCTGATTGAATGGCACGGCGGCAGGCACGGCGCTCGCCGTCGCAGAGGGATTGGTGGGCAAGGGTTGCACGGTGATGACACCGGAGTCGTTCGACGTCAGCCCAGTAACCGCCGCGTGAATCGCTGCGCTGCCAGCTCCGTGCGCTGTGAAGACTGCGCTCTTGCCGTCGCCGCTCGCTACGAGATCGCCTGCAACCACGCCGCCTGTGATCGACGTCAGCGACCAGCTCGCCGCCGCGTTGGCCACGAAAACGTTGCTGGCGTCGCGAGTGATGGCATAGACGGTGACGGAATTCCCCGGAGTGATGGTCTGGGCCGGAACCACGGTGCCGCTGCCGTCAGCTGCGGTTTCCACGCGGACTTGTGTGGGAGTGGGACCGACCGCGGTCACCATGCCTTGGACCTCGAAGTCGTTTGCCGTTGGCGACGGTCCTACGTCGAAGATGTACCACGTACCCGACGTGCTTGTGGCGCCCCAGTTGACGATGCGGAAGGTGACCGTGGTTCCCGCGGGAACATTCTGTAGAGCCGAGATCCCAGAGAGATTGATGGGAAGCGGTGTAATGGCCGCCCCCGTAGCGGCGGTGATCGAGTAGCTCAATGGCGCGATGTCGGTAAAGCCACCTGACCCCACCTGGTATTGCAGCTCTCCGCTTGCAGGACCCGTGCCCGAGCGGCGGTAGTTGAACGCGCTGATCGAAGTGTAGGACGCCTGGTATCCAGTCTTGGCCGTGGCCGTGAACGTAGCGAGCGAGTTTGCAGCGATGGCGGCTGCCTCAGTCGTGCCTTGGGACCAAGTGTTCCCGCCCCAGGCCCGAGCGGCACCGCTGCCAGTCGTCCCGACGCCGCCGCCGCGAGTCCAGCCACCCACGGTCAGGTTGGGATCACTCGTCGTCGGTGCGTAGCCGTTTGGGCCGAAGTTGTTTGTCCCGCCCGGTAGCGGATTCATCTCCCACCCAGCCAGCGTCGCCGCATCGGCGGGACGGGCGGCGGCGAGGAAGAGCAACGGAATTGTGACGGCGACGAGGGCGCGCCTCACAACCGGAAGGAAACGGGCAGAGCTTCTTGCGGTGAAGGCGCGAAGATTCATGGCAACACCCATCGACCGATCCCGACCGCCGGATCGGAAAAGCACGGGGGTTCTCAGCGTTGCGCGCAGCCTGGATCGCGCATCACTTGTTGTGGGCGGCGGCGTCCCGCAAACATGTGCACCCTACGCAGAAAGCTTGCCGGGCGAGGCCACAGGTCTGTTAACTCTTGGTTTCGGTTTTCTGGCAGCGTGACATCTATGTGTCCCCGCCCGCTGCTCTGAATCCGATCGCGCGACTGCGCGCTGGGCGCGGCCTGGGTTCCGTGGTAAATGACATCAGGTTCGATTGAGTCAACGCCCAAGCGATTCTCTGCGAGAAAACCCGGATGTCGAGTCAGACCGCGTGGTCCTCGACGACAACCGGGTTGCGCTTTCGCTATTCGGCGAGAAGAACTCCAACCTCAAGCGCATCGAGCTGGAAACCGGCGCCAAGCTTCACTCGCGGGGAAACGAGCTGACCTTCCTGGGCGCGACCGACGCGATTGCTCAGGCGCGGCGGCTGGTGGAACAGCTCTACCGCATGGTGCGCGGCGGCCGTGCGGTGGGGCCCGAGGACGTCACGCGCGCCGCGCACGTGTTGCGCGGGGATGCCAACGCCAACCTACAGGAAGTTTTTTCCGACACCATCCTGGTGGGCAGCCGCGCGCGGCCCATCGCGCCCAAGGGCCTGGCGCAAAAAAGATATGTCGACGCCATCCGCGAACGCGACATCGTGTTCGGCATCGGGCCCGCAGGGACCGGCAAGACCTATCTCGCCATGGCCCTGGCCTTGCGCGAGCTCATGGAAAAACGGGTCAAGCGCATCGTTCTCACCCGGCCAGCGCTGGAAGCGGGCGAGCGCCTGGGCTTCTTGCCCGGCAGCTTGGAAGAGAAGGTCTCGCCCTATCTGCGGCCGCTCTACGATGCCTTGCACGACATGATGGACTTCGATCGCGCCCACCAGTTGGTCGAGCGCGGAATGATCGAAATCGCACCCATCGCCTTCATGCGCGGCCGCACGCTCAACGATTCCTTCGTCATCCTGGACGAAGCCCAGAACACCACCGGCGAGCAGATGAAGATGTTCCTCACTCGCCTCGGCTACGAGTCCAAGGCGGTCATCACGGGGGACGTGACCCAGATCGATCTGCCCGACCACCGACGCTCCGGCCTGACCGACGCGGAATCGCTCTTGCGCGGCATCGAGGGCATCGCCTTCTGCTATTTCACCGAGGTCGACGTGGTCCGCCACCCGCTGGTGGCCGCCATCATCCGCGCCTACGACCGCAAAGCCCAGAACAACGGCGGCGGCCGGCCGCCCAGCAGCGAGGGCTGACGCCGTGGCGTCCGATGAATCCTTGCCTGAGGCGCCCAGCCCGGTCGAGCGCGCGCGCTACGAGCGCAACGAGCTGCTCTCCATCTCGCGCGCCTTGTCCTCAGAGAGAGACATCCGCAAGCTGCTCGATCTGATCCTCGACAAAAGCCGCCGCATCACCGGCGCTGACGCCGGCAGCGTGTACGTGCTGGAGGCGGCGGATGCCGACGGCAACGGGCAACCCGATGGTCTGGCCTTCGGCGATCCGGCGCGCTCGCCGCGGGCGCTGGGGGATGCGGGCCGGCGGCACGCGTCCACCCCGGCTGGCGGACTGCCCAGCCGTCCCGCCCGGCTGCACTTCATGCTGTCGCAGAACGATTCCATCGCGGTGGACTTCAAGGAGTTCACCTTGCCGGTGGACGACACCTCGCTGGCGGGTCGGGCCGTGCTGACGGGCCGGCCCATCAACGTGCCCGATGTCGGGCAGGCGACTGCGGCGGCTGGCAGCGTCGCCCACAATCGCAGCTTCGACGACAAAATCGGCTACCGCGCGCGCTCGATGCTGACCGTGCCCATGCTGTCAGCCGAAGGCGAAGTGATCGGCGTCATTCAGCTCATCAACAAAAAGCGTCGGCCCAGCCAGGTTCTGGCCACGCCGGCCGATTTCGAAGACGGCGTGATCCCCTTCGACGAGCGCGCCGAGGAGATGGCGCTGGCGCTGGCGTCGCAGGCGGGCGTGTCGCTGGAAAATGCGATTCTGTACGACGAGATTCGGCGCCTTTTCGAGAGCTTCGTCGACGCCTCGGTCACGGCCATCGAATCTCGCGATCCCACCACGTCCGGCCATTCGCGGCGCGTGGCCACCTTGAGCGTGGCCCTGGCCGAAAAGGTCGACGCGGTGGCCGACGGCTCGCTCGCTCCTGTGCACTTCTCGCGCGATGATCTGCGGCAGATCGAGTACGCGGGCGTGTTGCACGACTTCGGCAAGGTCGGCGTGCGCGAGCAAGTGCTGGTCAAAGCCAAGAAGCTCTACGACTGGCAACTCGAGGCCATCCGCCTGCGCCTGGCCTACGCGCGCAAGTCCGTCGAGGCCGAATCGCTGCGCAAGCAACTGGAACACATTCGGCAGAGCGGCCCGGCCCCGGCGCTGGCTGCCATCGAAAAGGAAAATGTCGAGTGCTTGGCTGTACTGGACGAGTGCTGGCGCCTGGTACAAACGGCCAACGAGCCGACGGTGCTGGAACAGCCGGTGCTGGCTCGTCTGGCCGAGGCAACGGCGTGGACCTACCTCGACGAAGGCGGCCAAGTGCGGCCGTATCTTCTGCCCGAGGAAGTGGCGGCTCTGCAAGTTCCGCGGGGCAGCCTGACGCCCGCGGAACGCCAGCAGATCGAAAGTCACGTCAACCACACGGTGGCCTTCTTGCAGACCATTCCCTGGGGACGCTCGCTGCGCCGGGTGCCGCAGATCGCCGGTGCCCATCATGAACTGCTCAACGGCGCGGGCTATCCGATTGGTCTTCGCGCGGCCGATATTCCCGTGGAAGCGCGCATGCTCACCATCGCCGACATTTTCGATGCGCTGACCGCAGCGGACCGGCCGTACAAGGCCGCGGTGCCGGTGCAGCGAGCCCTGGGCATCCTGGAGAGTGAAGTCAAGGCGGGCCGCTGCGACGCCGATCTGTTTCGCGTGTTCGTGGGTGCCGAGATCTACAAGCGCGTGCTCTGATCAAAGCTGTTGCCCAGAGCGCGAACCGTCTATCATCGCGGATGTGCCCGTCGATGTGGTTGCCCGAAAAGATGCCGGCCGCCTGGTTGGCGCGGCCGCGCGCCGCATGGTCGCGAGCCGCCTGCGCCTCGCCCTGCGCCGACTGGGACGTTCGCGCTCGTCGGCGACATTGTTGTTCACCGGCGATGATGAGATCCGCGCGCTCAACCGCGAGTACCGCGGCCTCGATCGGGCCACCGACGTCTTGAGTTTTCACATGCAGGAACTCCTGGGCGAGTCCGATCCGGCAGGCGACGGGGTCTTTCTCGGCGATATCGTGATCTCGGTCGAGACCGCCCGCCGCCGCGCCGGCCGCGCCCGCCTTGACCGTGAGCTGCAACGCCTGGCCATCCACGGGCTGTGCCACCTGTTCGGTCACGACCACCGCCGCCCCGACCAGGCTCGGCGCATGCGCGCGCTGGAGAGGCATCTGCTGGCGATTATCGACTAGCGTCGGGCGCCGCCCGCAGCGGCTCGAGCACGGCCGCGGGAAGATTGCCCATGTACACGTGGCCGTCGACCAAGAAGCTGGGCGTGCCCTCCAGCTTGAGCGCGATGCCGACCTCGATGTCGCTCTTCACGGCCTCTAGCCCATCGCCCTGCATGCAGCGGTCGAGCGTGGCGGGATCAATGTCGAGATCGGCCGCAATCTTCTTGGTGGATTGCGTGTCGAGATAGTTCGAGAGCTGGAACAAAATGTCGTTGGCTTCCCAGAAACGCCCCGCGCGACCGGCGCACTCGGCGAGCTGCGCCGCCCAGCAGGCAGACTGGTGGAAGGGCCGCTCGATGCTGCGGTTGCAGGCCTGGTCGAGGGGGAAGTGACGATGAATGATCCGCACCCGATCCGGGTACTGGCCCACGATGTTGCGGAGCTGGGCGTGCGCCTGCCGGCAGTGCGGGCACTCGTAGTCGGAGAACTCGGTGATGGTCAGCGTGGGATTCTGCGCCCCGATCCAGTGGCCGCCGCCGGGGGCTTCGCCGCGGGCCAGGCCAGCGAGTGTAAACGTCTTGCGGGTGCGTTCCGCACCCTGCTGCCAGTAGGGCGGAACCAGCGCCACCAGTGCCAGCGCCGTGGAACCCAGCAAGACAAGAACCGCCAGGGTCTTGCCCGGAGCTTCGCGCAAGGTGCGTAGCGGGGCTGCCAGCACATCGGAAAATCCGACGGTCGCCGCCTGCACCAAGGCCAGCACGAAGAGCAACAGGTTGATGCCGTAGGTGGTGGCGCATAGGATGCACAGGGCGCGCAAGCGGAAGGCCGAGATGAAACCCAGCACCGCGCTGAGCGCGACAAATCCGGTGAAGAGCAGCAGGCCGCACGCCGCGATCAGGGCGGGCCGTCGCGTGCGCAGACCAAACGACGCCACCGCCGCGGCCATGAGGTAGCCCCAGATTCCCCACCACGCCGTGGGGACGCCCAACAAGACCGCGTAGGGGCTGCGGGCCACGTCGTCGCAGTTGAAGGTGCTGCCGCCGCCGCAGAAGCTGTGGAAGCCAGCCTCGGTGTTGGCCTTGAAATGAATACGGGCCAGCATCAGCGAGACCAAGATCCCGGCCAGGGATAGAATGAGCATGGTCCACCACATCCCCTTGCGCGCCGAAGGCAAAGAGGGGGCTTGGTTGACTCCGCTGGTCTTGTCCATGTGACAGAGCAAACCCTTACCACGAACTGCCGCGCATGGAAGGGTTCGTGTGTTGTGGCCTGCCGCTGTCAGAAATAGCCCAGCAGTTCGGCACGGGCCTCCCGGTACGATCCCACGGCATCGCCGACCAGGCGGATCTGGGCCCAGGCACCAAGATTGAACCCCTGACCCACGCTGATGACCTGAGCGCGCCGGCGGTCGCCTAAGAAGTAGTAGATGTAGCGGCCCTCGGCCGTGGTCTGGGAAAAGCGTCCGAGCCGCAGCACAGCGCCAGCAAAGCCGCCCGCGCCAATCCGGTAGCGATCGAAGAAGGGCGCGCCGGCAGCCAGATCCACATCGGTGAGCAGGAAGAACAAGAATGGATGACCGAGCCGTAGCGAGATCCCACCGCCCGTGTTCAGGTTGCCATAGCTGCAGCGCACCCCCGCGCATCCCAGGTTGTGGGCCTGGTCGCCGCCTGCGCGGATGGTCCAGGCCGTCTTGGGAATCCATCTGTCGTAGCCCGACACGGAAAGAATGTTGAGCAAATCGAGGCGTTCCGGGAACAGGCGGCGGGTTGCGTTTTGGAACCGGATGCGGACCTGTCCCATCTCCAGCTCGGCGTCGTCGAGATAGCCGCGCGATGGGTCCAGAAAATCATGGAGGGCCAGGCGTAGCGAGATCTCCTCGAAAGCGGCGTGCTGGGGGCCGGCCAGGCCGCCCGCCAGGCCCAGGCGCAGCGACCGGTGGCCAGTCTCCGGGGCGTCGCTGGCCGGCTGCACGTCGCTTTCCAGGGGCGGAACGCCAGTGCGGCCACGCAGGATGAGCAACTCGCGCTCCTTGCGCGAGAACTCGGGCGAAGGATCCTTGGTCAGACCCTCGCGAAAACGCAAGAGGTCGTAGGCGGCATCGATGATGCGCGCCTGACGCTCCCTCGGCCAGTCGGCGATCAACCCCTGCGCCTCGCGCCCGCGCTTGCTCAAGGCCTCGGCGGCTTTGATCTCGCTGCCTGTCATGTGCGACTTGCGATTCAGGATCTGGGCCCGCAGCGACGGCCGCACCGTGCGGCCCTTGACCAGGCCGGCAACCGAGAGGACCGCGCGCAGGGTCTCCGCCGGGATGACCGGGCCATGAAAACGCTCGGAGAGCCGCAGGCCGGGATCGGCGACTTCGAGAAGCTCAAGCAAGAAGTACGAACAGTTCTCGGTCAAGAAGTAGTAGTTGAAGTGGGTGCTGCGGGTTTCCCAGGTGTGCTCCACCAGGCGCTCGGTCTGCATCTGGTCCAGCGCCAACTCGTACTCCCACAGGTCGCGACTCTCGATGTTCGAGTATTCCTGGATCTTCACGTAGTAGGGCATCACATAGAAGTGGCCAGCGAAGCCCCCGAACAGCCCTTTCCATGCGTAGACGAAGCCATTCTTGGTGTTTTCCTCGGCGGCGAAATTGACGATGTAGTCGATGAGGCGGTTGCCCTCGCCGGTGCGTCGGGTGAGGCGCAGGAAGGTGTGGCCGTACATGGAGGCCGGACTGTTGATGTAGGCCGCCGAGTAGATGAATCCAACCTTCTCCGGTGCGATGGCCTGGCGCCAGCCGGCGAAGAGCGGGCAAGGCTGCTCAGGCAGGCGCGTGGTATCGATGGCCAGTTCCTGCTTCAGCCACGACCAACGCGCGGGGAAGCGGCACTGAGCGTGCTGGCCCGCCTCGGAGTCGGGCGGCGCTGGCTTGGCGGGCGCGGCGAAGGCGGCCAGGGTGGCCAGCAATTCGGCCTCGGGATCGGTCTCACCCGCAGAACCCGCCAGGAAGAAACCGGGGCCGTCGGCGCTGCTGCGCCACCCGCCAAACAGGGTGCGGTGATAGTGCAGCAGAACCTGCCACATGCGCGTGCGCGCCAGCCGCTGCGTGCGCGCCCGTGCCTGTAACTCGCTCACATAGGACTGGTCGGCCGAGGCAGGCGAGGCGCACAGACCGACGCTCAGACAGACAAGTAGCCGCCCGAAAAACACAACGTCCCGGCGCTCCACTGGGGAACGCCGGGACGAACGGTCATTCAAAGTGCTTGAAACAGACAACTAGCGCTTGGCCAGGGTCATCGGCTTGCCCTCGGCACGGGCAATCGCGCGCGCGTCGGTGCAGGTGGCCGCCAGCGACGGCGACGCCTTGATCTGCTGCTTGACGCTGATGAGCATCTGAATGGGCGTTGTCGACGGGCTGGGCACGAGCAGCTCAAGCTTGTCCTGGGTCATCTTGGCAAAGCCAGGCTTGGCCGAATCCTCGCAGCCGAGCAGCGTAGCAAAGGAGGCCAGGTACTCGCCGCCGCCCGCGGCCATGTTGCCCTTGAGGTCCTGGAAGTTGACCTCGGCGAACGCGGCCTGTTCGCGCTCAGCCTTGACCACGCCCCCGCTCACGCAGTTCGAGGTTCCGGAGGTGATGCCAAAGGTCTGACTGGCGAAGGTGCCATTGGTGGTTGCGGCGAGAACCTGCTTGAGCGCCCCGTTGTCGTTCCCGAAAACCAGCGAGCCAAGGCCGCAACCGGCCATTCCATACTGCGCATGAGCCGTGCCCGCGATGAGCAACACAAAGGCCCCAAGTCCGAGTGCTAGTCTCTTCATTGCTTCGTCTCCTCCGTTTGTCTTGCCTCCGCATTCGGACGATCCACCGCGAATCGTCGCCCATCCATGCGGTGCGCTGATTGTACAGAAAGCCGTCCTACATGCAACCGCCGATTGCCAAGGGGTAGCTCTCCACAATCTCGTGCAGCGCTCCCTGGGGACGCAGGGTGCTGCGGTAGAGGTGAAAACTGCTGACCACGAAGCGCCCGCCCTCGAACCCGGCGTGTTCGGCCAGGAAACGGTCGAGATCATGGCGCGGCCCCGTCGGAAAACGGGCCAGGGTCAGGTGGGGAGAAAAAACGCGCGTGGCTGTTTCGGGGTCAGAGCCAAGCCGCGTGGAGAGCCCGCCGGCTGTGCCGGCGGCGGACCATCGCGGGAGGGGTTGGGAACCCTCCCAGGGTTCCCATGACAAAGCCCCATCCACCGCACCCTTGAGCGCGCGCACCGGCTCGGGTGGTTCGAGTCCCAACCACAAGACACGGGCCGGCTTGCGCGTGCTGGGCGGGGGAAACAATCCGGTGCCCCGCAGCGCAAGTTCAAAGCGCGGCGCACGAACTTCGCGCAAGCGCGTCCGCAAGTCGGCCAGCCGATCTTCCGCCGTGTCGCCCAGAAACCGCAACGTGATGTGCAGCTGCTCGGGCCGCGTCCAGCGCGCACCGCCGATGCCCCGACACAGACGCGCGATCGCAGGTCGAAGTTCGGCTGGCAAATCGACTGCGATGAAAAGCCGCAACATGAGTCAGGACCAGACGCCTCCATAGGGACACGAGGAAGAGAGCGAGACAAGTTTCAGCTGCGCGACGACAAGGCACCGATCACGATGTCCCTTAGCATCCGGCCGACAAGCCGGGCTGCTGGCAAGGAGGGCCGAGAACCGGACCGGAATGTACTGATGTACTTGAGGACCGGAAGCGCAGGCCCGACGCCGCCAGTGGCCCGGATCGTCGGCCGTCGTCGCCTCCGGGGTTTGCATCAACGCTTGATCAGGCCTTTGCTATGGCTTCTTGCCAGCGAGACAGAATGCGGTCACGCTCGCTGGCCAGCATGCGCGGGTGGAAGATGGTCGCACCCGAGTCTGTCGCGTCGTTGAGTTCGAGGGCCAGGCCCGCGCCCTCGGCCGCCAGTCGCGCCGCACCCAGAGCGGTCAGCTCGACCTGCGCGGGCCGTACGATGTCGGCGCCCAGCAGGTCTGCCTGGATCTGCATGAGCAGGTTGTTGGCCGTGGCGCCGCCGTCCACGCGCAAGCTGGTCAGCACGCGCCCCGCGTCTTGTTCCATGGCCCGAACCAGATCGACGTTCTGCAGGGCCATGGCCTGCAAAGCCGCGCGCGCGATATGCGCCGCCCGGGTGCCGCGCGTGAGGCCGAAGATCGCGCCACGCGCTTCCGAGCGCCAGTGAGGTGCGCCCAGTCCGGCCAAGGACGGCACGATGGTGACTCCCCCGTCGTCGGGCACCGATGCGGCCAGTCCCTCGCTTTCGGCCGCCTGTCCGATGATTCCCAGCCCGTCGCGCAGCCATTGAATGAGCGCGCCTGAGACAAAGGCACTGCCCTCGAGCGCGTAGGCCGTGTCCGCGGCGGTCTGCCATGCCACTGTGCCGAGCAGTCGGTGGCGCGACAGCACAGGCCGCGGACCCACGTTCATGAGAAGGAACGAGCCCGTGCCAAAGGTGCACTTGGCATCCCCTGGCCGCAGACACTGTTGACCGAAAAGCGCAGCCTGCTGATCGCCCGCTGCCGCAGCCAGGAGGATGCCGTCGGGGATCCCGCCCGCGCCATGGATGACAGCCAGCCGCCCCGAGGACGGACCCACCTTGGGCAGAATCGCGGCCGGCACGCCGAAGAGACGACACATCTCCGGGCTCCAGTGCAGACTTTCCAGATCGAAAAGCAACGTGCGCGAGGCATTGGACACATCGGTGAGGTGGACCTGTCCGCCTGTCAGGCGCCAGATGAGGAAGCTGTCGACTGTGCCGAACGCGATCTCGCCTGCCTCGGCCCGGCGCCGCAGATCGGGGATGTGTTCCAGCAGCCAGGCAATCTTGCTGGCCGAGAAATACGGGTCGAGCAACAGACCGGTCCGCTGGCGCACCAGCGGCTCCAGGCCCTGGGCGCGCAGGCGATCGCACATTTCGGCTGTGCGCCGGTCCTGCCAAACGATGGCCGGCGCCACTGGTCGGCCGGTCGCACGGTCCCACAGGACAGTGGTTTCGCGCTGGTTGGTGATGCCAATGGCCGCGATTTCGCGCAGCCCAGACTGGCCGCGCGCCTGTGCAAAGGCCGCCAGCACCGACTGCCAAATTGATTCGGGGTCGTGTTCCACCTGCCCGGGCTGGGGGTAGCTTTGCGGAATTTCACAGTAGCCACGCCCGCAGATTGCAAGGTGCTGGTCGAGCACCAACACGGTCGTTCCGGTGGTGCCCTGGTCGATGCCCATTATGACGGGACGGCTACTCATGAGTTGGATTATCAATCAAAATATGCCGGAACCTAGCGTAAATACACAGGTTCGTGATACGATGGCGTTTCACCCTTCGCCTGATGTCATGCAACGGCCACACTCCTGAGGTCCCATGCGGCGCGTGCTAGTGGTGGATGACGAAGAGAACCTTCGTCACATGCTGCAGACGCTGCTCAAGCGGGAAGGCTACGACCCGGTCGGCGTGCCATCGGTCGACAGTGCCCTGGCCGAGCTGGGGAATCTGCCCTACGACATCGTCATCACCGACCTGCGCATGCCCGGCCGCAGCGGCATGGAACTCGTGGATGAGGTTCGCCGACGCAATCTGGATGCAACCGTCGTAGTGATGACCGCTTTCGGCAGCAAAGACGTGGCTATCGAAGCCATGAAGCGCGGCGCATACGACTACCTCTCCAAGCCTTTCGAGGCGGATGAGCTGATCCTGCTTCTGCGCAAGGCCGAAGAGCGCGAGCGGCTCTTTCGCGAAAATCAGACTCTCGCGCGCCAGGTTCGTTCGGCCGGCGCAGAGCCCGAGGCGGGCTTCGGCGATTTCGTCGCGCGCAGTCCGCAGATGATCGAGCTGTTCCGCACGGTACGCAAGATCGCCGAATTCAAGAGCACGGTGCTCATCGACGGCGAATCGGGCACTGGCAAGGAACTGGTGGCGCGCGCTCTCCACAGCAGCTCGCCCCGTGCACGCGCGGCCTTCATCGCCGTGAACTGCGGCGCGATACCGGCCAACCTGCTCGAATCCGAGCTGTTCGGTCATCGCAAAGGCGCATTCACCGACGCGAACCGAGATCGCAAGGGCCTGTTCGAAGAGGCATCGGGCGGAACCCTCTTTCTCGACGAGATTGGCGAACTGCCGCTCGGCCTGCAGGTGAAGTTGCTGCGCGTCCTGCAAGAGGGAGAGATCCGCCGACTGGGCGACAGCCAGGACACCAAGGTCGACGTCCGCGTGGTGGCGGCCACCGCGCGTAACTTGGCCGAGGAGGTCAAGCGCGGGGCGTTCCGCGAGGACTTGTACTACCGGCTGAATGTCTTCGCCTTGCACCTGCCGGCTCTGCGCGAACGGCGCGAGGACATCCCGCTGCTGGTCGAGCACTTTCTGGCCCGCATGAACGCCCGCATGGGCCTTGCCATCACCGGGATCACGCCCGAGGCCATGCGCGTCCTTGTGGCCTATGACTGGCCCGGAAACGTGCGAGAGCTGGAGAACACCGTGGAGCGCGCGGTGGTGCTGGCCGAAGGCCCCACCATCGACGTCGATTCTCTGCCGGCACGCCCGCGCGCGGCGGGCTCAGGGACGACCCCGGCCCCAGCCGCGGCGGACGATGGCGATCTGTCGATCAAGAAGGCATCGCGGCGTTCCGAGGAAGATCTCATTCGCCGCGCCCTGGAGCGCACCAGAGGCAACCGGACCAGAGCCGCCGAGCTCCTGGAAATCAGTCACCGGGCTCTCCTCTATAAGATCCGAGAGTACGGAATTGTGTCCGCCAGGGACACGCGGGACTACGACGCGATCGGAAACAGAAGCGAACAAACGCCAAATCCGACCACGCCGACGCCAGTTGGCTCAACTTGGAAGGCAAAGTGAACGATGAGAGTGGGATGGAAGGTTTTTTGACCTTTTCCCTAGATGCCCCACCATGTAGGTGAAGATAGGGGAATGAAGGTAAATATTTAGAGACGACCCTGATGCCAAGAAACTGCATAGGCCTCGATATCGGTTCGAGCTCGGTGAAGGTCGTCCAGCTCAGGGAAACCTCCAAGGGCCTTCAACTGGTCAACTTCGGTTTCGAGCCGCTGCCTGCGCAGACCATCGTCGACGGCGCCATCATGAACCAGTCCGCCGTGGTCGAGGCCATCAAGACCTTGCGCGATAACCTCGGCATCAAGGGAAAAGAGGTGGCCACGGCCATTTCCGGACACTCCGTCATCATCAAGAAGATCAAAGTCCCGCCCATGACCCCCGAGGAGCTGGAAGAGCAGATTCCCTGGGAGGCCGAGCACCACATCCCGTTTTCCAAAGACGACGTGGAGATCGATCACCAGCTGGTAGGCAACGAAAGTGGCGCCGGCGGCCAGATGGAACTCCTGCTGGTGGCGGCCAAGAAGGAAGTCGTCTCCGACTACAGCATGGTCATTCGCGAGGCCAAGCTCATCCCCATGATCATGGATGTGGCCGCCTTCACCATCCAGAACGCCTACGAGGCCAACTACCCCGTGGTTCCCGAGGAGGCGGTGGCCGTAATCAACGTTGGCGCCACTCTGTGCAACATCAACATTGTGGCGGGCGGCACCAGCGCATTCACACGCGACGTGACCGTGGGTGGCAACGCGTTTACCGAGGAGATTCAGAAGCGCCTCAATGTGAGCCAAGAGGAAGCCGAGGCCTGGAAGATCGGCTCCATGGGCGAGGGCGCCAGCGAAGTGGTCCCCCAGGAGGTCGAGGCGGTCATTGCGTCGGTCGCCGACAGCGTGGCCGGCAAGTTCCAGCGCTCACTGGATTTCTACCTGGCGGCCAGCAGCGACGCGAGCATCACCAAGATCTACCTGTGCGGCGGCTCGGCCAAGGTGCCGGCCTTGCAGCGCGCGCTGGAAGAGAAGGCGCGCACCGCGGTTGAAGTGATGGATCCCTTCCGCAAGATCACCGTGGACGAACACAAATTCGACATGGCCTTCATCCAGCAGCACGCGGCCGAGGCCGCGGTGGCGGTGGGTCTGGCGTTGCGTCGTCCGGGGGACAAGCAGTGATTCGCATAAATCTGCTCCCCATCAGGAAGGTCAAGCGGGCCGAGGCCAGCCAGCGGCAATTCGCGTACATGGGCCTGGCCATCCTGGCCACTGTGGTCGGGGTGGTCTTCTTGCACTTGCAGGCCGACGGGCAGCTTGACGACATCAAGCGCAGAAACACCATTCTCACGGCTGAGGTCGCCCGCTTGAAGCAGGAAATCGGCGACTACGACAAGATCCGCGCCCAGCGCGAAGAACTGTTGAGGCAACGCAAGACCATTCAGGCGCTCGACGCCGGGCGCACCGGACCGGTGTATCTGCTGCGCGAAATGTCCGAGATCTTGAGCCCAGGCAAGGGCCCGACTTTCGACCGGGTCACTTACGAAGAGACCTTGCGGCGCGACCCCAACGCCGGGTTCAACGCCAGCTGGGATCCCCGCCGCGTGTGGATGGAAGCCTACTCTGAGGACCAGAAGCACGTTCGCTTGAGAGGTGCGGCCAAATCGAACGAAGACGTGGCCGAGTTCCTCAAGCGACTCAACTCTTCTGTGTTCTTCGGCAACGTGAACCTGGACTCGACTACACAGGTGTCGGGGCATGGCATCAAGTTCGTGAACTTCGGCCTCTCGGCAGATGTGACCTACTGACATGAACGACATCCTGCAAAAACTGCTGCGACTCAAGACGCCGGTGAAAGTCGCCGCCACGGCGGGCGTCATCGCGCTGATCGGGGTCGTCTACTACATGTTGTTCTACATGGACCTCCAGGATCAGATAAGGGCGGGCGAGGTGCAGCAGCGCAGCCTGACTGCCGAAAAGGAAAACTACGAGAAGCGCAAGAAGGAGTATCTGGCCTACCGGAACGAGCTGACGCAATTGCAGCAGGAGCAGCGTGAACTGCTCAAGGCTTTGCCCAAGCGGGCGGAGATTCCCACGTTCCTTTCCAGTATCCAGGAACAGGCGGAACTTGCGGGCCTGGAGGTTCTCAACCTGGCTATCGAAGCAGAAGCACCCGCCGAGCTCTATGTGCGTATCCCGGTGCGTATCGAGATCCGCGGCACCTATCACACCATCACCAAGTTCTTCAAGAACGTCGCCGATCTCCCGCGCATCGTGAATGTGGAAAACCTGGCTCTCAGCTTGGAGAAAGCCGACGAGACGGGCTCACCCAGGCTGCGGGCCAAGTTCTACGCCGTGACCTTCCGCTACAACGATCAGCCTGGAGGGGGAACATGAGGCGAACTCGGCTGGCTTTGCTCGTCGGTCTCGCGCTCGCGCCCTGGGGGGATGCTTCGGAGGCCCGCGCCGCCCCTCCTGCACCCGCGGCCAATCCCGCCGCGGGCGGCAAGCCGGCAGCGCCAGTCAACACTGCGGCGGCAGCGGCGGAAGCCTTGCAGCAGCGGCTGACCATCTTGCGCAGAAAAGTCCTGCGCGACGAAGACTTCAACGAAACCGACGACGCCAACCGGGATCCCTTCCGATCCTTCACCGGGATCTTCACCGACCGGGGGCCCCGGGTGAACGTGCAGCAGGTGGTTCCGGCGATCTTCGGAAAATTCTCCCTCGAGGAGCTGACCCTGATTGCCGTGGTCACCGGCGACGCCAATCCGCGCGCCATGTTTCGCGATCCCAGCGGCCTCGGCCAAGTCATCAGACGAGGTGATTATGTTTCCAAGTCGGCCGCGCGGGTCACCAAGATCCTGTCCGACCGCGTGGTGTTGGAATTGGCGGAGGTCACGTCAGGCGGCGAAACCCGAGCCTTGGAGAAAGCCATTCTGGTGAATCCAGAGGGGGCAGAGAAATGACCGGTCAACCAGTGCCTTCTGATATGGGAACCCTCAAAGGGTTCCCAAACCCTCCCGCGATGGTCCGCGGCGAGCAAAGCTCGCCGGCTCCCCACGCGACGAGAAAACCCGCGATTTTGTTGGGCGTCGCCATGGGCGTCTGGCTTTCCGCACCGGCGTTTGCCGAGACTGCGCAGGTGAGCGCCATTCGCGTCTCCGAGGCAGGGGGCGACACCGCAGTGGTGATATCGGCCTCGGCGCGCCCGACTTTCACGACCTGGAAGCTCGAACAACCGGCGCGTGTGGTGGTCGATCTGAGCGGAGCCCGCCTGGGCAACGTCGAGGTTCCCGTGGACGCAGGCACCTATGCCGTCGGGCTGGTCAGCGCCAGCGTCAGCGAAGATGATGGGGGTGGTTCGCGAACACGCATTGTCTTGACGTTGCGGCAAGCCTCCGAGTATCGCGTCGAGGCGCGCGGCAACGATATCGTCGTGCGCATCATCCCCCAGCTGCGCCCGGCTGCGAGCAAGGTTGCCACGCCCGATCCCGGCGAGGCCGAAGCGAGAGTTCAGGCGCAAGCCAAGGCCGAGCGAGCCGAGGCACAGGCCAAAGTTGACAGGGCCAAGGCCGAGCGAGCCGAGGCGCAAGCCAAGGCCGAGCGAGCCGAGGCACAGGCCAAAGTTGACAGGGCCAAGGCCGAGCGAGCCGAGGCGCAGGCCAAGGCTGACAAGGCCGAGGCACAAGCCAAGGCTGACAAGGCCGAGGCGCAGGCCAAGACCGACAAGGCCGAGGCGCAGGCCAAGGCCGACAAGGCCGAGGCACAAGCCAAGGCTGACAAGGCTGAGGCACAAGCCAAGGCCGACAAGGCCGAGGCGCAGGCCAAGGCTGACAAGGTTGAGGCACAAGCCAAGGCCGACAAGGCCGAGGCGCAGGCCAAGGCTGACAAGGCTGAGGCACAAGCCAAGGCCGACAAGGCCGAGGCGCAGGCCAAGGCTGACAAGGCCGAGGCGCAAGCTAAGACCGACAGAGCTGAGGCACGAGCCAAGACCGAAGCGCAAGCCAAGGCCGAGGCACAGCTCAAGGCGGAAGAGCACGCGCGAGCCGCCGCGCAGGCCCATGCCGAGAACGCCACGCTGAAGCTGCAATTGCAGCAGGCCCGGCGCGACGCCGAGGATGCACAGGCCAAGGCCCATGCGGCCAGCGCCGAGGCCGCGCGACAAAAGGCGGCTGTGGCTCGCGCGGAAGAACACGCCCGCAGTGTCGAGCGCGAAGCCGACCAAGCCATCAAACGCGCAAAGCTGGCCGAACGCGAGACGATCACGGCCCAGCAGCGTGAAACCGAACATGATCGGGCGCTGCAGAAAGCTGCTCGCGAGGTCGAGATGCGGACCGCTGCGCTCGAAGCCAAGGCCAAGCACCAGGAGGAACAGAGAAAACGGCTACTGGAGGCCGAACGCCTGGTCGCAGAACGAGAAGCCAAGCTGCGCGTGGCGGCCACCGAGCTGGCCCAGCGCGAGCAGGCTAGCCGAGCCGCCCAGGCCAAACGTCAGCGGCTCGAACAGGCTGGCGCTTCTTCACCGGACAAGGCGCGCGCGGCAGCGGCAGTGGCCAAGGCTGAAGAGGAGCGCAAGAACGCGGCTGACGCCGCCGAGCGTTCACGCCAGGAGCTCACGCTGGCCGTGGCCACACGCCGTGCAGAAGAAATCCGCCGCCAGGAAGAGATGCGCGGCCGTCGCGACGAGGAAGCGAAGTTGAAGCAGGCCGAGTCTGCCCGCACGGCCGAAGAAGCCCGGCTGGCGCAAGCGCGCGCCGATCGGGCTCGGGTTGAAGACGAGCGTGCCAAGCTTGAGCAAGAGCGAGCCCAGTTGGAAGCGACTCGGGATGCGTTGGCGGCCGAGGTCAAACGACTCGCGCAAGCCTCGGCCGCGGCCAAGCCGGCCCCAGCCCCGGCGCCGGTCGCCGTCGTCATTCCTACCAAACCGGCTCCCCAGGAACAGAAAGCCGTGGTGGTCAGCGTGCCGCCTGCGCCCGATTCGGCCAAGCCGGTCACACGTCCGCGCTCGATCACTTTGCACGTCCTCAGCCGCATTCGTCGCATCGATTTCGTCGACGAACCCAGCCGATCTTCCGTGATCATCGACTTGGAGGAGCCATCAGGATTTGCCGTCGAACGCTCGGCCAATCGCCACGTCAGCCTGCGCCTCGACCACGCCGATCTCCCCGACGAGCTGGCACGCAGTCTGGACGCCACAGAATACCTGGGGCCGGTCCGGCTCATCAGCTCGTATCAGGATCCGCATGCCCGCGGCACGGTTCGCGTCGACGTGGACCTGGCTGAGGACGTCCCCAACCACGTTCGCCAGGATGGCAATCGCATCTACTGGGACTTCCAGAAGGGCACGCCGCCCGCCGGACAGAAGCTTCCGGCTCTGGGCGGACCCTTGCCGCCGTCGGTCCTTTTCGTGCCCGCCCGCCGCGTGGCGGGTTTCAGTGTGACTTTCCCCGACGCGCTGACTCTGGCTCAATCTCAAGCGCAAAGCCCGGCGCGCAAGGCTGGCGAGGACGAATCACCGACGGCCAAACGCGCCAACTTGACGGGCAAGAAGCGCTACACCGGTCGCCGCATCGACCTGGATTTCAAAGGCGCGGACATTCACAATATTCTGCGTCTTCTCGCCGACGTGGGACAGATCAACATCGTCACCTCGGACGAGGTCAAGGGTGAGGTCACCATCAAGATGCGCGATGTGCCCTGGGACCAGGCCCTGGACGTCGTGTTGCGAGCCAAAGGTCTGGGATCGGTTCGCGAGGGCAATCTGGTTCGGGTCGCGCCCCTCTCCGTGCTGGAGAAAGAGCTGGAACAGGAAATCGCTCGCCAGAAGCAGATTGCCGAGGTCTTGCCCACGGAGACCCGACTCATCGGCGTGTCGTACGCACACGCGTCTTCGCTTCAGGACAAAGCCAAGGACCTGCTGTCTCCGCGGGGCAAGATCTCGGTCGACGATCGCACCAACAATCTGATCGTGTCCGATGTGGCGCGCAACCTGCAACTCATCGAGGACCTGATACGCAACCTCGATACCCAGACCTCGCAAGTGGTCATTGAGGCCCGCATCGTAGAGGCCAACACGGACTACGCCCGCCAGATCGGCATCCAGTGGGGCGGCAACAGCTTCATGGATACCGCGCACGGCAATCCCACTGGGTTGGTCTTCCCCTACAACGTTGGCATCGGTGGTGGAGCTGATGACGGCTCCTCGCCCTTGAGCGGTCTGGTTCCCGCAGCCCGAACCGGTGTCGCCGGCGGCGCCAATCCTAATTTCGTGGTCAACATGCCGGCTCCGGCCGGTCTCGCCACTGGTAGTGCCATCGGCCTCACCATGGGGTCAGTGGCAGGGGCCTTCAACCTCAACCTGCGTCTCTCGGCCATGGAGTCCACCGGCACGGTTCGCATCTTGTCTTCGCCGCGCATCACCACCATGGACAACATCGATGCCGTGATCGAACAGGGCGTGTCGATCCCGGTTTCCGTGGTGAGCGCGATGGGCGCCATGACCCAGTTCGTGGATGCCAAACTTCACCTGGGCGTCAAGCCGCATGTCACCAACGAAGGCACGGTCATGCTCACGGTCACCGTGACCAAGAATGAGCCAGACTTCGTCAACACCGGCGCGCGCGGCGATCCCACCATTCTGAAGAAGGAGGCCAAGACGACCATGCTGGTGCGCGACGGCGACACGGCAGTCATCGGCGGGATCTACACGCGCAACTCCGGTCTCAGCTTCTCCAAGGTTCCATTTTTCTCGGACATCCCGGTGTTGGGTTGGTTCTTCCGCAACCGCAAGGAGAACGACAACCGCACGGAGTTCCTGGTCTTCCTTACTCCACGCATTGTCAACCGGGCTCGTGCGCTTGGGCAGTAACAGCGACGAGGGAGCAAGTTCCAATCAGAACGAGACGGAGAAAGCCATGACAGCAAGCAAACGCAGAATCATCGGGCGCGTGGTCGCCTTCAGCATCCTCATGGGCGTTTTCCTGTCCCTGGCCGCCTGCGTGATAGATGACGGCCCAACTGGACTGTTGATCCAGCAGGATCAGTGGCTCGATTCCACAACCGGAACCGGTTCCACGGCCTGCACCGTTCCCGCCACGGCCACGCCGACTCGCAGAATCGAAGGAACACTGGACGTCGCGGTTCTCGCCCCAGCCCAGACCGCCTATCTATTCTACCCGCTGGTGGAGAATATGTTGGGATCTCTGTCTGGCATCTCGGGCTACAGCGTGGCCGCGCCGGTCGACGAACTGAACAACATTCTCATGGAAGCAATGCACGTGAAGTTGGAGGTCGCGGTCAGTGCGGGCACCAGCGTCAGCTGGGCTTCTGGGTGCTCGGGCGAATTCGACGCTCCGGTGGATACCTACCTTCTGGCGCCCGGCGCCACCATCGCAGAAATGGTTCAGATTGTCAGGCCCTGCAACGCGGCTTCGCTCGCCCAGTATCTGCAGGACCAGAATCTCTCGGAGATCACGGTCACCGCAACGGTGCGGGCCAAGGGCCACCTGGGCAGCGAAGAAATTCAAAGCCCGCCTTTCCCGTTCAGAGTGACCGTCTGCACCGGCTGCCTGCAGACCGGATATACCGACCCGACCGCTGGACAGTTCGCGTTCCCGAACATTCCCCTGTGTTCGGATCTGACCACCAACCCATACACCGGTGATCCGTGCAATCCTGCCCAGGACGATCTCGTTCTTTGCTGTGCGACAGGCACCGACGCCCAGGGCCGGGCGACGGGCATAGAATGCCCGGCCATCCCGACCGGCACGGCGCCGGCGACCACCACGTCGCATTGAATGGGCCAGCCGGCCGCCTAGCAGTTGTAGAAAGCCTGCAAACATCCGATAGTTGAGGGTGCGTGCCGCGCATGCCCGCCCGACGGATATTTGCCCGACAGACGATCCATGGACAGCAAGGAGCTGCTTAGGAGATTCCGCGCAGCGGGTTGGCCTGGGCCGACCCAGGTGCATGCGCTTCTGGGCGAGGTGCAGGCGCTCGGCCGCGACGACGTCGAGCGTTTGCTAGGCGTTCTGGTCAGCAAAGGGCTGCCTGGCGATGCGCGTGACCAGATCAACCGCTGTTTCGTTTTTCGCAGTCTGGCCGAGCGGGTGATCGACAAGACGCTGTTTCTGCCCTACGTGCGGGCCTTGCGCGGCGCCGACGGGCAGATCCTGTCGCTGCTCGGCCCGCTCATCGCGCGGGTCAACAACATCGAGGGGCATGTCGAGCTGTGCTCGTTGCTCAAAGAACCCGACGGCACGCTCCGCCGGGGCGTGGCCGGCATGCTCAAGCAGATCGGCGGCACCACCGTGTTCCAGACCTTGAGCACGTTTTGTGGCGATCCCGGCTTCCCGGGGCGCATCGAGGCCATGGACGTACTGGTCTCGATCGGTCGCCAGGTGGCCATCCCAGCGCTGGCGGCCGTGCTGGCGGTGGGTTCCCCCAATGAGAAGGCGTACGCCCTGCAATACCTGGCCGACCCCGAGTTGATGGCCAAGGACGTGCGGGGCGCGGTGAAAGCCATCGCGCCGGCCCTGCGCGATGCCAGCGAGCGCGTGGCCATGCAGGCCGTGATGGCTTTCGCCGCCCTGTCCTCCGAGGACGAGTACTTCGAGCATATCGGTCCGGTGCTGGATTCGTCCAACCTCAACATGGCCAAGGCCGCGGTCGATGCGCTCAAACGTTTCAGCTCGCCGCGCGCCGTGGCTGCCCTCGATCGCAAGCTGCGCGCCGGCCCTCACGCCGTCCGGCTGGCCGTGCTGGCCACTGCCGAGGCCATTGGCAACGACCAGATTCTTCCCCTGGTGGTGGCGGCGCTGACTTTTCCCAAGATTGACGTGCGCACGCGCGCGGCCGAGGTGCTGACCAACCTGGCCCTGGCCGGCAAGGTGGACCTGGCGCGCACCATCCTGTGGCTCCTGCGCAGCAAGGACGTGAACGTGCGGCGCATGGCCGTGGACATCTCCAAGAAGGTGGGCGATCCCACGGGCGAGCTGGCGCCGCGCCTTCTGCGCTACCTGCGCGACGAGGACTGGTGGGTGCGCGAGCGGGTGATGGACGCGCTGGTCAGCATGGCGGGCAAGCAGCTCACGCGCCATCTGGTCAGTTACCTGCAAGATCCGTCGGACATTGTCCGGCGCTACGCCGTGGATGCGCTTTTGCGTCTCAAGGATCCCGGGTCGCTGGGGGCGCTGGTGCGGGCGGCACAGGGCGATGCCGATTGGTGGGTGCGCGAGCGTGCCATCGAGGCCGTGGGCATGATGGGGGATCGCCGGACCATTCCGTACGTCGTGGACTTGCTGAAGCGAGAGTCTGAGCTACAACGGGCTTGCGTCGAGGCCTTGCAGGCGATG
Source organism: uncultured delta proteobacterium (assembly GCA_963758155.1). Taxonomy (GTDB): domain Bacteria; phylum Myxococcota_A; class Polyangia; order Fen-1088; family Fen-1088; genus Fen-1137. The sequence goes on along the minus strand of CAVWUP010000008.1, from coordinate 189,245 downwards.
AAAGCCGATGAGGCCGCGCCTGAGGTGGCGGCGCTATTGCCCACCGCTGATGCTGAGATGAAGTTGGTGATCATCGCTTGTCTCGCCACCCTGGACGAGCCTGGCCAGGCGCCGGCGCTGCTGCCACTGTTGCAAGATACGGATCACAGCGTGCGCGGCGCTGCGCGCGAGCTTTTGGCCCGCTGGAATGTGGCCGGGGCGCACGAAAGCGCGGGCGACAAGGCCACGCTTTCGCTGCTCGAGCGACTGCTACTGGCGCTGGCGTCCAACGACGGTGACGATCTCATCCTGGCGGGCGGGCTGCGCCCCACCATGAAGAAGATGGGCAGGGTGGTTCCGCTGGCCAGCCACGTGTTTTCCTCCGAGGACATCGAGGCCATCCTCGCGCCCCATCTCAACCCCAAGCAGGTGGCTGACTTGCAGGCCTTGCGCGACGTCGATTTTTCAATCGCGCTCAAGTCCGAGGGGCTGCGTTTTCGCGCCAATGTGTTTCGCCAGATGCCCGGGTTGTCAGCCGTGTTCCGCATCGTCAAGGATCGCATCCCGGTGCTGGAAGATCTGGGACTGCCCCCGGTGGTGAAGACCTTTGCCGAACTCAAGAACGGGCTGGTGCTGGTGGGTGGGCCGACGGGCTCGGGCAAGTCCACCACCCTGGCCGGCATCATCGACCACATCAACCGCACCAGTGCACGCCACGTCGTCACCCTGGAAGATCCCATCGAGGTGATGCACAAACAGAAGAAGTGCCTGATCAATCAGCGCGAGCTGGGCACGCACACCCACTCGTTCGAAAATGCCCTGCGCGCGACTTTGCGCCAGGACCCGGACGTTATCCTGGTGGGCGAGATGCGCGACCTGGCCACCGTGCAGTTCGCGGTCACGGCATCAGAGACCGGCCATCTCGTCTTGGGGACCTTGCACACCGTCTCGGTCGACACCACGGTCGATCGTCTGGTCAGCATGTTTCCCCCGGGACAGCAGCCGCAGGTGCGCTCCTTGCTGGCCGACACCCTGCGCGCGGTCATGTGTCAGTACCTCATCAAACGCAAGGACGGTCAGGGGCGAGTCATCGCGGTCGAGATCATGATCAACAACGAAGCGGTCGCCAATCTCATCCGCAAAGGAAAAACCTTCCAGCTTCCGTCGGTGATCGCCACCCAGCGCGACGTCGGCATGCAGTCCATGGACGGGGATCTGGAACGCCTGTTCAAGGCCGGGCTGGTCAGCGCGGAAGAAGCGTACATGAAGGCTGCCAACAAGAAGAACTTCGAACTGGTGGTGGCTGGGCCCGACGCTGCTCGCATCCAGGCCGAGGCCAAGCTTGCCGAAGCCAAGGTCGCGGCCCGCACGCGGGGAGAGAAAGCGGAATGACGAACTCTGCGTATTGTCGGAGGGCCCAGACTTGGCGCGCCTAGATTCCTTCCTGCGCCTGGTGGTCGAGCAGAAGGCCAGCGATCTGCACTTCCACACCGGCGTGGTGCCCCTGATTCGCCACGACGGTGAACTGGTGCCGCTCAATTTTCGGGCGCTGAGCGAGAGCGACGCGCGCCGCTTCTTGCTGGAGATCCTCACCCCCGAGCAGCGCCAGGCGTTCGATCGCGACCAGGAACTGGATTTCATCTACGACCTGCCCGAGGTGGGGCGCTTTCGCGCCAACCTGTTCCAGCAGGCGCGCGGCATCGGCTCCGTGTTTCGCATTATCCCCAATCGACTGCCAACCATCGACGATCTTCTGCTGCCGCCGGTGGTGCGCAAGTTGACCGAGCTGCAGAACGGGCTGGTGCTCATCACCGGGCCGACGGGATCGGGCAAGACCACCACGCTGGCGGCCTTGGTGCACGAGATCAACAAGACCTCGAGTCGCCACATTATCACCATCGAAGATCCCATCGAGTACGTGCACGCGCCTTTGCAAAGCGTGGTCACGCAACGCCAGGTGGGCCGCCATGTGGAGAGTTTTGCCAGTGCCTTGCGCTCCAGCTTGCGCGAATCGCCTGACGTGGTGGTGACAGGCGAGATGCGCGATCTGGAAACCATCCAGGTGGCTTTGCAAGCGGCCGAGACCGGCGTGCTGGTGTTCGGAACGCTGCACACCAATTCCGCATCCAAGGCGGCGGACCGGATCATCGACGCGTTTCCCGACGAATCCCGCGATCAGGTGCGCGGCGTGGTGTCGGTCATGCTGCGCGGGGTGCTGGCCCAGATGCTGTGCAAACGGGCCACCGGCGAGGGACGCGTGGCGGTGCTGGAGGTGATGCTGCAGACCATCAGCATCGCCAATCTCATCCGCGAAGCCAAGTGCTACCAGATCGATGCCTATCTGCAGACTGCCGATCCGGGCAGCGGCATGCAAAGTCTGGATAGCTGCATCTTTCAGTACGTCAGGCAGGGTATCGTCACCTTGGAAGAAGGTCTGCGCGTGGCCAACTACCCTGAAGTCATCAAGCGCATGGCGGCCGAATTGCCTGAAGAAATCTAGTCAAGCGATGGAACTATCGCACAAACAGTGGTTGGAGCAGGCCAAGGCGCTGGAGAAGCGCGGCCAGGCGGAACCTGCGGCCCAGGCTTACACGCGCGCCGGCGCCCACGACGAGGCGGTGAGAATATTTCTGTCAGTCGGCAAGTTCGTCGAGGCAGGACAGGCGCTCTTGCGCAGCATCGAGTACGACCGGCACCGACGGTTTGCCCTCGACGCCAACCAGAAGAAGGTCGCGCTCAAGGCGGCTATCTGTTTTTCGCGCGGAGGCGAGGTGCGACCGGCGGTGGAGCTGTTCCTGGCCGCTGGCGAGCGAAGCCGCGCGGTGGGGCTGCTGCAGGAAGCAGGGGATTTCGTCAACGCCGCGCGCGTGGAAGCCGACCCCACCGGGCAAGTCGAACTGGTCGGGTACGAGACCAAGGAACCCGCGGCTCCGCAAGCGGCTGCCTCGTCGGAGGCCGCGCGCAGCCTGGAGCGTGCGGGCAAGCTGGAGGCGGCCCTGGAGGCCTATTCGCGACTCAAGCAGTGGTCCAACGCCGCAACGCTGGCCCTTCGCCTGGGCCATGTCGAGCAAGCGGCCAGCCTTTTTTCCGAGGCGGGCGAGCCGTTCCAGGCGGCGGTGTGCTTCCGGGGAATGCGCGACATCGATCAAGAGCTGCAGCACCTGATGAAAGTCGCGCCGGCTGACCCGCACTACCGCGAGGCCTGTGTGAGGGCCATCGCCCTGGCCAGCGACCGCACCGAGCTGACTTTCGAGTTGGAGCAAGTTGTGGGCAAGTTCGTGGACGCCGGGCCTGTCACCGACGACGAGGTCGATGCCTGCTTCCGCCTGGCCTTGCTTTTCGACAGCAACGATTCTCCGGAGAATTCGGCGCTCTGCTATCGCAAGATTCTGGCCGTGCGGCCCGGATATCGGGACGCTGCCGATCGCTTGCGAGCCGCGGAAACCGACTTCCGCGGGGCGGCTGCCAAAGACTACGAGCGCGTGTTCAATGAGGAGCTCGCTCTTCGCGAGGCCGTCAAGCGCCATGAAGCTCCACCGGCAGCTGCGTCCACGGCGAAAGACGGAGAGTCCCTGGGCGAGCTGCCGGACCTGCCCGAATTGCCGGACCTCCCCGCGCTGCCCGCAGCCGCGCCGTCGCAATCGCACGACGGCCGGCACGTGCCTGCGCCCCACACTCATATGCTTTCGCCGCCAGCGGGGCGCACGCCGCCGCCCGCGGCTGTTCCGTCCGCGCCTGCGGCCGTGCCCTCGGCGGTCGCGCCCGAGATCACTTGGGGTGTCGCGACGCAGTTCGGTTTTCAGGGCGTTGCCTTGGAAGAGGGCGCCCTCGTCAATCGACGCTATCGCCTGGAAAAGAAGATCGGCCAGGGTGGCATGGGGGCAGTGTGGAAAGCGGTTGACCTCGAACTCGACGAGACCATCGCCATCAAGTTCCTGGCGGCGCAGTTCGTGGACGAAGAAACCCTGGGTCGCTTCAAGCAGGAGGTCTCGCTCTCGCGCCACTTCAACCACCCGAACATCATCCGGCTGTACGACATCGGGACCTGTGCTGACCAGAAGTTCATCACGATGGAGCTGCTCAGCGGTCAGGACCTGGGAGCGCTCATGCGGCGCGCGCCGCTCGCGCTCGACAAGGGACTAGGTCTGCTGGTGCAGGCTTGCCACGCGCTGCAAGTGGTGCACGACCGAGGGGTCATCCACCGTGACATCAAACCCGATAACTTTTTCATCACCGACGAGGGCGTGCTCAAGGTCATGGATTTCGGCATTGCCAAGCGCCACAGCGCCAGCCGCGGACTCACCCGCGCGGGCATGATGGCCGGCACGCCCCAGTACATGGCCCCCGAGCAGGCGAGCAACTTTGGTGGCGTCACCCATCTCGCGGACCTGTACGCACTGGGCTGCATCGCTTATCAGATGTTCACCGGTGCGGTTCCCTTCGACGCCCACGAGGTCATGCCGATTCTCATGGCGCATATGTCGCGGCCGCCCGAGCCGCCCCGGCAGCGCAATCCCGCGATTCCGGCCGAGCTGGAGGCGGTGATCCTCAAACTGCTGGCGAAGAGGCCCGAAGATCGCGTGCAAAGTTGCCGCGAGCTGGCCGCCATCCTGCTGCCCCTGCGCGTGGCCGGGGCGTCGTCAGGCTGATTGGCTAGTTTTTCACCACAGAGGCGTCTGCACGGCGATCCCGCAGTATCCAGAAACGCGAATGTGGCGCCACACCATAACAAGCCGGAGCCGGTCAGAAGTGACGCGTCGGTCGGGGGTGTTCCACGCGCCGTGTGATTCGCAGCGCAGTAAACTGTAATCAAAATAACGAAAGACCACAAAAAAGTTTGCCGTCGCTAATTCTTTCGTGGATTATGGCGATGAATAGACATCGTCAAGGTCTACGACATGAGCGCTTGGTTCGGTTCAATTTGGACTCGGTTCCAACGGGAAATCATTGAAGATGTTCCCCCGTGCCTCGAAGCGTGTGAATCCTGTCGAGAAACCGACTGCGCAGGGGCACGGTGGATGACCTGCGCGAAACGGCTGGCTGGCGAGGCCGAACGTGTGCACGCGCTTGAGTTGGGCGACCCCACCAATCCAGACGATATGCTCGACGTGTCGTCTGACGAGATGCCTGCGGCCGAGAATGCCGATGAATGGCGAGAGGCGGTCGCTGACTCGTCTACGTCGGTTGCGTCGAAATAGGGGCTATCTCTTCGCCGGTGGCTGTTCGGTTCCGTAGGCCCCGCGCACATAGGCGAAAGAAGTGGCCAAGGTAGTCGGCTGCCTCTTTGTAAGCTGCAAAAGAGAACGATGGGCCGTGCCGCGCGACGCTGGTTGCGGCTAGATCACCGGCGCGTTTCCGATTTGCAGAAGTCGCGACAGGCGCGAGATGAGCATGGGATCCCCGCCGATCTTCAGCCTGCCGCTGAGAAAAATTTGCATGGCGGCCTGAGTCCCGCCGTCGATCATGCTGCGGAAATCTTCGTCGGTCGTTTCAATGGTGCACTGAGGTTGGCCGACGCATCCGGGTCGGCAGCTGGGTGGCGAGGCAATGAGGTCAGCGGTCCAGGTTCCGCCGTCAGCGCCAGTGACAGTGAACAAGAAAATCGCGGCCACTTCCTTGGCCCTGTCCGGGTACCGGAGCAGGGCATCGGGGACGCGTCGATCAAAGAAGTCTCTCACGGAAGTTGGCATAAAACCTCAGCGCGCGATTGTGGCTGGGAAGTTGGGGCTGTCAACGTCAGCGTTTGGCTGCAGCCTTTTCGGCATAGCGCTGCGCCACTTTGTCTGCGTAGCCGTCGACCTGCTTGAGCGGCACGCGCGTGATGGCCAGCGCCCCGTCGCGAATGTCCTCGGTGATGGTGGCCCCGGCCGCCACCACTGCGCGCTTGCCCACGCGCACCGGTGCGACCAGCTGCGTGTCTGAGCCGATGAAGGCGCCGTCGTCGATGATGGTCTGGCGCTTTTCGTAGCCATTGTAGTTGCACGTGATGGTGCCCGCGCCCACGTTGACCCCTTCGCCGATGATGGTGTCGCCCAGGTAGGTCAGGTGGTTGGCCTTGCTGCCGCGGCCCAGGCGCGTCTTCTTGGTTTCCACGTAGTTGCCCACGTGCACATCAGGGCCCAACTCGGTGCCGGGCCGCAGATGGGCAAAGGGTCCGACCTTGGCGCCTGGCCCAACAATGGACTGGCTGGTCACCGTGTAGGGCAGGAGCACGGCGCCTGCTCCCACCTCGGTGTCGCTGAGAATGCAGCCGTCGTCGATGCGCGCGCCGGCGCCAATCTTGGTGCGGCCGCGCAGCACCACGTTGCGCCCGATCTCGGCGTCCGCGTCGAGGGTGACGCTGGCTTCGACCAGCACCGCGTCGGGATCGCGGAAGGTGGCGTGTTTCATCCAGGCCCCGACGATGCGCCGGCACAGGATCTTCTCGACCGCGATCAGTTGCTGCCGATCGTTGATGCCGGCCATTTCCTCGGCGCCGACGCTGACCGAGGCGACACCGATACCCGTCGCGGCCTTGGCGATGATGTCGGTCAGGTACAGCTCGCCCTGGGCGTTGCGCGGCGATAGGCGCGCGGTGGCCTGACGAAGGAAGGTGGCTGGCGCGGCGTAGATGCCGGCGTTGACCTCGCGGATCCCACGTTGCTCGTCGCTGGCATCCTTCTCCTCCACGACTCCGACGACACGGTCCTGGCCGTCGCGAATCACGCGGCCGTAGCCGTGCGGATCGGACAGCTCGGCAGTCAGAATGGCCAGCTTGCCTCCTTTGCGGGATTCTTTCACCAAGGCCGTCAAGGTCTCGGGGCTCAGCAGGGGCACGTCGCCGTAGAGAATGAGAACTGTTCCCTCCCACCCGCGCAAAGGCGCCAGCCCGAGACGGACGGCATGCCCGGTTCCCTTTTGGTCCGTCTGCTCGACCACGGTCACAGTGCCCTGACCGTGGCGAGCCACGAGTGCCTTCTCCACCTCGGCGCGCTGGTGGCCGAGCACCGCCACGATGGGCGAGGCGTGCAGTTCCAACGCCCGCTCGACTGGATAAGAAACCAAGGGCACGCCCAAGATCGGGTGCAACATCTTGGCCCGCGCCGAATACATGCGGGTGCCTTTGCCCGCCGCCAGAATCAAGCAGGCCAGGTCGTTCTTCGCTTTCAATTGGCCACGACTCACGAGAATCCTCCGCAGCATCGTCTACCATCGCACGCCCAAAGGCGCACCTGGGAAAAAGCGACTCTACGTCGCTTTGGCGGGCTGGCCAGCTCCCAAACCGTTCGGCGCTCCAGGACGCCGCGCACGGGGCACGGCTGGCGGGGGCCAAACCAACTGCGGTCGCACATTTGCCACCGTCCCGGACACCAGATCGGCGAACCGGCTCGTCCGTCTCACGTTGTCACGAGCAGGAGCCACAACGTCGTCGCATAATGCGCGGGCCGTGTGCGCGCGATGTCCCATCCTGGCGCTTGCCCTGTTTTTCGCTGCGCGACCTTCTGCGCTGGCAGCCGCCGATACGTCTCCCTCCATCACGATCTCTGTCATCGGCACGAGCGATCTGCATGGCCACATCGCGGCGTTGCCGTGGCTGGGAGGCTATCTCAAGAACCTACGCGGGGCGCGGGCACTGACCGGCGGCGCGGTGATCGTACTCGACGCAGGGGACATGTTTCAGGGCACCCTGGAATCGAACTTGGAAGAGGGCGCTCCCGTCATTCGTGCCTACAACGCCCTAGGGTACAGCGCGGTGGCGATCGGCAACCACGAGTTCGACTTCGGGCCGGTTGGCCCTGCGCCTGCGCCGGTCAAGCCTGGCGACGATCCCCGAGGCGCACTCAAGGCACGCGCCAGCCAAGCCCAGTTTCCCTTCCTGGCGGCCAACATCGTGGACAAGGCGACGGGCAAGTGCGTGGCTTGGCCCAACCTAAAGCCCTCGACCATCATCAGTGCCGCCGGCATCAAGATCGGCATCATCGGCGTCATTACCGCGACCACTGCGCACTCGGCCCTGCCCGCCAATGTAGTTGGACTCGCCTTCTTGCCGCTGGCACCGACCGTCGCGGCCGAGGCACGCCGGCTGCGCGCGAAGGGCGCGACCGTCGTCATCGTCGCGGCTCACGAGGGCGGCGCCTGTCGCAGCTTTGCCGATCCTGACAAGCTGGATTCCTGTGATGCCAGCAGCGAGATTTTTTCGGTGGTGCGCGGCTTGCCCAAGGGAAGCGTGGATGCGGTGGTGGCTGGCCACACCCATCAGGCGCTGGCCCACCGGGTGGAGTCGGTGCCGATCATACAATCGTATGCCAACGGACGCGCCTTTGGGCGCGTCGATCTGACAGTGGAACGAGCCAGCGGAAGAGTCCTCGCTACCGAGCTGCAGGCACCGCGTGAGATTTGTCCTGCCAGCACGCCCGCAAACTGCGGGCCGGGGAACTACGAAGGCAGCAGCGTGCAGATCGACAAGGACGTCGCAGCCGCGATTGCACCTGCGATTGCAGCAACTCGGCAACTGGGCCAGGAAGATCTCGGCGTCAAGGTGCTCCGGCCACTGCCCCACAACCGCAACCAAGAAACCGCGCTCGGAAATCTTCTTGCGGATCTGATGCGCACCGCCCGCCCAGGCAGCGACGTGGCCGTGATCAACGGCGGGGGCATGCGCGCGGAACTGCCGGCTGGCCCGCTGACCTTGGGTCGGCTGTATGAGACATTCCCCTTCGACAATGCTTTGGCGACCGCGCGCGTGTCAGCGGGGCAGCTTCGTCGGCTGCTGGCCCGCAGTCTCGGCCGGAGCGCCTCGCTCCTCTCGCTGTCAGGTCTGTCTGTCCGCGCCCGCTGCGAGGGCCCCCGCCTGGACGTGGCGCTGTCCCGGCCCGATGGTTCACCTGTGCACGACAATGAACGGTTCGTGCTCACCACCACGGATTTTCTGGCGACGGGAGGTGATGGCCTTTTTACAGGCGTCGCCGCTCGCTTTGAGGGCGGGCCGCCCCTGCGCGACGCCCTGGTCGAGGTCTTGCGAGCGCGCAGGGGAACCCTGGATCCCGACGACCGCACCCTCTTCGACCCGACCCACCCGCGGTTTGACCTGCCCGGGGACGTTCCGATCCACTGCCCGTGAGTTCGATTGCTTTCACTCCGAGGCGAATGCAAGGCTTGCGTGTTCTCAGCCCATTTCGCCGTCCGCTGACCCCGCGTGCCTACTCCGCTCTCGTAATCCTCAGACGTTCGGAATTGCGGTATACAATCCCTGCCCATGGCTTCCTACGTCCTGGTGGTCGAAAGCAATACCACGCTGGCTCGTCGCATCAACGAGACGCTCGGGGAAGCGCACTACTTGCTTTCGACCGAGGCCGAGCTGACTTGGGCGAGGCGTACCCTGGCCGTGCGGGCGCCCGACGCCATCATTCTGGACACCACCCTTTCCGACGGCAGTGGCTTTGCTCTGGCCGACGAGCTCCGCAAGAATCCCGCGACCGCGCGCATTCCCATCTTCTTCGTCGCCAGCACCCATCGCGGGGCCAGCCACCAGGCCGAAGCGCAGCGCCGCTTTGCCCCGGCCGAGTACCTGTCCACGCCGCTCGACACGGATCGACTGCTGGCGCGTTTGCTCGAGACCGTGCCGCCCAGCGAGCCGCCCGAGGCGCCCGCCGTGGCCAACTACCCAGGCGCGGCGGCTGCCGATTCCGAGCAGAAACGCGAGAGGCGCGCCGTGGAAACCACGGCCAGGCACTTCGTCGAGAGCGAGGCGGAGATGCACGGAACCCTGGCGCGCCAGCCTTTTGCCCGCATCATTCAGCGGGCGTATTCTGGCCGCTTGTCAGGCGCGTTGCTGCTCGCCCGCGGCGACACCAAGAAGATCGTCAGCTTCGAAGAAGGCTATCCCGTCTCGGTCCGCTCCAATGTGCTGTCCGAGTGCTTGGGTCAGATCCTGCTGGAACAGCGCCTGATTTCCGAGGAGGCGCTGCAGAGCTCGCTGCGCCGGATGAAAGAGACGCACCAGCATCAGGGAGAAGTCCTGGTGGCGATGGGCGCGCTCTCGCCCTACAACCTGTCGCGCGCGCTCATGCTGCAGGTGGAATCGAAGCTGCTTGAGATATTTTCGTGGTCGAGCGGCGATTTCATGTTCAAGAAGGGCGTGCCTCGTCAGGACGCGCCCATGCGGCTGGAACGGACGCCGGCGGCCCTGATCTTGGAGGGTATCCGGCGCCACTACGATGCCGAGCGCATCCACCGCGTGTTGCAGCCTCTGTCGGGAAAATACCTGACGCCCAATCCTGACCCGCGCCGACGTCTGCAGGACATCACCGCCGACGCCAACGAGCGGCGCTTTATCGAGGGGCTGGACGGCACGGTCAAGTTGGAGGCGGCCCTGGCCTCATCGCCCATTCCCATCGACCGCGCCCGCCTGCTTCTGGTGGCCATGTCCGAGGCGGGTATGATCGCGCCCACCCAGGCGCCCCCGCATGAGGCACAGGCCGAAGTCCGCCGCACGCCGCGGCCGGTGGATCCGCTCAGCGCCAGCCCACCCACCGGCGAGCGCAGCCGCGAAGAGCTGGTCGCCCTGCTGGCGGTCATGCGCGTGCAGAGTCACTTCGAGGTGTTGGGAATCGACCGGGAAGCCACGCCCGCCGAAATATCGGAGTCCTACGATGCCCTGGCGCGAGACTTCCATCCCGATCTCTACCGTCTGCGCGCCGAAGACGTGCGCGCTGTGGCCCAACAGATCTTCGAGCGACTGGAGAATGCCTTCACGATCTTGCGCGACAGTGCCTCGCGGCGCGACTATCTGATTGAACTGGAGACGACGCCTCCGCCGCGGACGGGTGGCGAGGAGGGCAGCCCCTCCGAGTCAGCGGCCACTGCGGCCGAGCGGGTGTACTTCACCGGTGTGGCGCACCTGCGCGGTCGTCGCTACCCGCAGGCGGCCGAGGCATTTCGCCAGGCCACCACCCTGGCGCCCAAGCAAGCCAGCTATCGCAGCGCCCTGGGTTGGGCCCTGTATCGCCAGGCGCCGGCTGACACGCGCGCCACGGCCGCCGGTCTGGCCGAGCTGCGCCGGGCGGTGGAGACCGAGCCTGGCAATCCCTGGGTGCGCATCTCGCTTGGCCGCTTCTACGCCGAGACCGGTCTGCCCGACGATGCCATTCGCGAATTCGAGGCGGCCCTGCGCATGAGTCCCGGTCTGGCGGACATCGAAGAAGAAATTCGACGCCTAAGAGGAGTCACATGATCGAGTCCGAGTTCGCCTGGATGAATGACACGCTCTATGCAGCCAGCGAGGTCTTCTTCACCGGCACGGCCTGCGAGGTCACACCGTCTCGTCCACCGAAACATGACCGCTCTTCTGACCGGAGGCACTAGTTGAAGGCGAGTCGCGGCCGTCGGATACTAGCGCCGTGACTCGAACCGCTGTTCTCGCTCTGGCCGTCGCGGCTTTGGGATGCGGCGGTTTGTACATGGGCGGCACGGCGAGCAGCGAACTGCCTGCGCGTTCCGAAGTATCGGCGGCGGTGCGCGCCCTGCGGGTGCGCGTGCTCGAGGACATGGCATTTGTGGCCGAGGGAGACGCCGACCCCAGGCTCAACGAACAGATGAAATCCGCCGTGGAGGCTGAGCTGGGCCGCGCCGGCCTCACGGTGGTGCACGGCCGCGACAGCAGAGCCGACATCGACGTGCGGCTGGAGATCCGTGTGAGCGTGATGGTCACCTTCTTGCGCGGGCACCTGGCCTTGACCGCGGAAAGCGGCGACAGCGCGGTGGCAGTCGGCCAGACTTCCGACGAGTTCCACCGAGGCGGGGAATTCGCCGTCATCATGGCCGGCAAGGCTGTGCAAACCCTGCTTCGCTCGCCCGGGCTGGCGGAATTCGCCGAGAAGAAGAACCCGCACCTGGTCAAGGCCCCGCGCGCACAACCCTCGGCGCCGGTGGAGACGAAACCCAGCCCGGAGACCGTTGCCACCGCCAAGGAACACTTCAACCAAGGCAACCGCCACTACGAACTCGGCCACTATCAGGAGGCCCTCAACGAGTTCGAAGCCGCCTACATGGCCGTGCCTGATCCGGCGTTTCTCTTCAACATCGCCCAGTGCCATCGCAAGATGGGCCACGACAAGGAGGCGGTGGGTTTCTACAAAAGCTACCTGCGCGCGGCCCCCAACGCGCCCAATCGGACCGACGTGCAGAAACGGATTCGCGAGCTGGAAGGCGGCAAGCACAGCTGAAGCTGCTCCCCGCTCACTCGCGCCCCGTCCGTCACGTTGTCGTGCGCGCGACTGCGAAGGTCCCGGGTCGCAGGATCCACGCCAGCAGCGCGAAGGCCACCACGGCCAGGCCCGTGGCCAGGCCCCACCACAGGCCCGCCAGCGATCGGCCGTAGCGCAAGCCCAGCAGCCACCCCAGGGGCAGAGCCAGAAGGTAGTAGCCCACCAAGGTGGCCACCGCTGCTGGACGCGTGCGGCCCAGCCCGCGCAGGATTCCGCTGGCCACCACTTGCGTTCCGTCTAGTATCTGGAATCCGGCGGCGATGGGCAGGATGGAAGCTGCGGCCGCCGTCACCTTCGGGTCAGAGCTGTAGAGAGCGGGCAGGCGCCAGCGCATCAGGTAGAAAGTCAGAGCGAAGAGGCTCATCACGCCCGCGCCCAGGGCAAGGGCCAGCAGGGCGCTGCGACGGGCCGCGCGCAGATCGCCGGCCCCCACCAGGTTGCCCACGCGCACGCTGGCTGCCATGGAGATCCCGAGCGGGAACATGAAGCTGAACGAGGCCAGGTTGAGCACGATGGTGTGCGCCCCGAGCGGCACCAGGCCCATGCGGCCGGCCAGCAGCGTGGTCAGCTGAAAGGCCCACACCTCGAGGCCAAACTGCAGCCCGATGGGCAACCCGAGGCGCAGGATGTGCCCCATGGGCGCTGTCGCCAGAACCTCACGGCCCCAGGGAACCCACGCGACCCGGTGCAGGCCGAAGGCAAAGGTTGCCGCCAGCAACAGGCCCGCCATCAACAAGCGCGTGACTGCGCCGCCTAGCCCCGCGCCCAGCACGCCGAGCGCCGGCACGCCCGCGCCCCCGAACACCAGCCACCAGGTCACGACCAGATTGATGAGATTCACCACAACCATGACCCCGAAGGCCGGCGCCACCAGCCCGCGGCCGGCCAGGTATTGCCGATTTACGATAAAGAGTAAGAACCCGAAGGCCGTGGGCGCCTGAACGGTGACGAAGCGGGCCCCGTCAGCGACCAGCCTCGGGTCCTGCCCGGCCAAACGCAGCACCGGCGCCGTGAACAGCCAGGCCACGCCGACCACGGCGCCGAGAAGCAGCGACAGGATGATGCTGCGCTGGAAGGTCAGGGCCACGCCCCGCGTGTCGCCTGCGCCGTAGCCTTGGCTGATGATGGGATCAGCGCCCAGCACCACGCCCATGGCCGCCAGACCCGTGCCGTGGGTCCAGGCGTTGCCCAGCGACACCGCGGCCAGCACACCCGTGCCGGCGCGGCCGGCAATGGCTGCCTCGACCACGCCCAGGGTAATCATGCCCACCTGCGCGGCAACGAACGGGGCTGCCAGCCCGCCCAGAGTGCGGAGCTCGCGGGCAAGCGAAGGGGCAGGGGGCGAATTCACTGCTGAGGAGAGAGAGGGATTCGAACCCTCGGTACCTTTCGGTACACATGATTTCCAATCATGCACCTTCGGCCACTCGGTCATCTCTCCGGGGAGCGACAAATACTTTCTTCAGAGGAGAGAGTGGGAGTCGAACCCACGGTACCTTTCGGTACACCTGATTTCGAATCAGGCACCTTCGGCCACTCGGTCATCTCTCCGGGAATGATTTCGATGAGTTGGGCGTCTTCCTTTGCTGTCTAGCGGCTAGCCTTGAGGCGGCATCGGCCCCTTGGGAGGCCAACATATGCCGCGATTTCTGGCCAGGGGTCAAGCTGAAGTGAGTCTCGTGCTGCCGCCAAGTCAGGCGGCTTCGACGCCGAATGGATGATTCGACGCTTCAATTGGGCAGTCGCATTTCTCTCGTTTTCCCAACGCCGGGATGTGAGGACCACAAGTCCGCCTGAGAAGGAGGCGGTATGCCCAAAGCGCCTGCTCGCTTGTGCCCCGTCTGCAGCTTCATCGGCGCTATCCGCGCCGGCCGCGAACCTGACAAAGGCGCAGTTCGGCGACGGCCACACCGTCCCGGCTGCGCACCGCCACGTTGAGTTGATCGTCGTCGGATGATGGCGCCCAGGTCACCTGGCGATCGGTGCCGACGACTTCGCCGTCGCTCTGCCAGCGAATGCTGAGTGGCTCCTCGGCACCGGTCAGGCACACCTGCACGGCGCCGTCGACCCATTTTCCGGCGATGCGAATTTCGGGCGGCAGGCACAGGGGCAGGTCGCGGCCGCGCGGCGACCGACGGGGTGTGGTGTCAGCCCAGTGGCCCACATTCTCAGTGGCCCCGGGCGCGCCGCGACTCGGTGACAGAGCGCCGATCGGCGCAACCGGCGGGTCGGAGACTGGAAAGGGAGCGTCGACCTTCTGTACACCGGCGTCGCTTGGTGGAAGCATGTCCGCGATCATGTAATCTGGACCGGCATCGGGCCGGGCCGCGTCCGGCGGCGGCGCCGGGTCGTAGACGATGTTCCCCGAATCGCGGACGTCGCCGCGGCCGGCGTCGGGCGGAGGCACCGGGTCGTAAATGATCGCGTCCGGAGCGCGGCTCGCGTCCGGCGGAGGAAGCATGTCCGCAATCATATAGTCGGGACCGGCGTCGGGCCGGACATCGTCGGGCCGGGCCGCATCGGGCGGGGGCAGCGGGTCGTAGACGATATGCCCGTCCGGTTGGTAGAAGCTCGCGTCGGGCGGTGGAACCGGGTCGGCGATGATGGTCGTGTCCGGCGGCATGGGGCGTGCGTCGGGCGGAGGCAGCGGGTCCAAGGCGACATGCCCGTCGGGCGGGGGCAACATGTCCGCAATCATGTAATCCGGGGTGGCGTCGCGATGGCCGCCGTCGTGGGGAAGTCCCAAGCCGTTGCTGTTGCAGCCAGGCGCCCACAGGGCCAGCCAGCCGGCAAACGCGGCTCCCTGGGCCGCACGCACCACCTGTCCGGCCGGCCGCCGCCGAACCGTCCCGCGCCGACATCCGACGGCGGCGAAGGCACGCAGGTCTGACATCATGGCATCGAGGGCCGCGTGCCACACGCGGTCTGAAGCTGCCACCCGCAGGCCGAGGTGGGCGGTCTCGCGCGCGATGCGATCGTCGTCGTGCGGATCCAACTCGCTGGCCAAGTCCAGCGCTTGTGCGAGCAACTCGGCGGTGTCGAGCGAGATGTTCTTGGTGAGTTCGCGGGCGCGCTCGCGCAGGCGTTCTTTGCGAATGTCGCCGACACGGTAGAACCAGTCGAGCACGCCGCAGGAGTAGTTGAGCCCCATGTAGCGATTGGCCACGCCGTCGCTGGCGAAATTGCGTTCGCGGAACGCCGCCGACGAGATACGGAAAAGCAACTCGGCGCGATCGTCAGTCAGGCGGTAGTCCCAGCCCAGGAAGCTGCCCGACAGACTGCCGGTCTTTGCCCGCTGGCGGTGCAGGGGCGTTCCCAGGTAGGGCTCGGCCCGACAGAAGTTCACCGGGTGTTCGGCGTAGCGGCGCATGAAAGCGATGTTCTCCGCCACATCTTCGAGCTTGGTCTCGGGTTCGAAGATCAGCAGGTTGTAGCAAGGGGTGATGCCGGCGTCGCTGCAAGCTTCGAGGGCCTGGCCCATGGAGGCGACCGAGACCCGCCGATTCAGGTGGTCGGCCCCGCGCTGCGAGGCGTTTTCCACGCCGACGTAGAGGCGAATCACGCCCAGCTCGGCCAAGCGGCGCGCGAGTTCAGGCGTGACGGTGTCGGGCCGGCACTTGCCCACGAAAGCCGCGCGCTCCATGCCCGCTTCGTCGAGAGAACGCTTGATGGCGCCGATGCGCTCCAGGCTGTCAGCCGGCCGGGGCAGCAGAAAGTTCTCGTCGTGGAAACAGAAGATCGCAGTGCCGCCCACGGCCCGGCCCAGCACCGCCAGCTCGGCCGCGATGTTCTCCGGCGAGCGCAGTCGCAACAGCTTGCCGTGGGCCCCATGCGCGCGGGCATCGCGCAAAACCGTGGTGATCGAACAGAAACTGCACGAGGCCCAGCAGCCGCGACTTCCGCTCACCGGAACAAAGGGGATGCGCATGTGGCGCGCGTGCGGCCGATAGCGGCGCGCGATGGGCAGGTCGTCGAGATCGCGCGGCAGGCAGCGCGGAGCGGTTCGCACCACGGCGCCGCGGGCGTCACGGAACGAGATGCCAGCCACGTCAGCGAGGCTTCGTTTGTCGGCGAGCGCAGCGAGCAGATCCACGATGGTTTCTTCCCCGTCGTAGAGGACCACGCTGTCCACGCCGTAGCGACCAGCCAGAACCTCCGCGCAGCCCATGGTGGCAAAGTGGCCGCCGGCGGTGATGTGTCCGCGAAAGCCGGCTTTGCGCAGGGCCGCGGCCAGAGCCAGGAAGTCCAAGCCGCGGTGCTGGTACTGCGCCGCCAGGCCGACCAAATCGGAATCGCTCGACGTGATTCGGTTGACCAGGTCTGGAAGCTGGGCGCTCTCGTTGAAGCCCAGCACCTCCACCCGGTGGCCGGCGCCGGTCGCGGCTGCTGCAATCATGCCCATGCCCAGGTTCTCTTCAACGTCAGCGCCAACGAGAGTAAGCCGCATTTTGAACCTCCGTTTGTCAGACCAGGGGCGTTGCAACAACCACGCCCAGGAGTTTGATGTTAGCATCTCCCCGACGAGGACAGGTGTGCGCGCCGTCACACGATCACATCTACCAGGCAGCAATCGATCATTTTGCGGCCAAAGGTGGACAGTGGTATCGACGCCAGCTCATCGCCGCGTACCCAGCGTGCGTTGGTGACAGCGACTCGTCCTTGCGCGCGAGCGCGGAACACCGAGGCTGTGGCATCGCGATGGGTGAAGACGTGGCGTAGCTCGCCGACCAACTCGGGCGTTCCTTCCACACGCAAGCCGAGATCGACAAGCGCCCGACGGGCGGCTCGGGTTGCCGCCTCGCCCTCGCGCATTTCTTGCAGCGGCAGCACCCAGGTTCCTGCCAGCAGGGTTCCGGCTGGTCGGCGCACGAGCAGCAATCGGCCCTGGCGTTCAACCGCGACACAGGCAAGATGAATGCGGCGTTTGGCCGGCCGCTTGGTGCGCGCCGGAATGCGATCCGTGGCTCGCTCTGCACGCGCCCGGCAGAATCGGGCCACGGGACATTGTGCACAGCGCGGCTCACGCGGGAGGCAGCACAGCGCGCCCAGCTCCATCATGGCTTGGGCGAAATCGCCGGGCCGCTGCACGGGCACCAGCCGCTGTCCTTGCAGACGCAGTTCTGTGCGCACCGCGGGACGGTCGATGGGTCTGCGCTCGCCCAAGATACGCGCCAGCACGCGAGCCACGTTGCCGTCGACGGGAAGCGTGCGTCGCGAAAACGCAATGGCCGCCACCGCCGCGGCCGTGTACGCGCCCACGCCCGGCAGCTCGCGCAGCTCTTCTTCATTCGAGGGCAGCGCGCCTCCCCATTCGTGAACCACCAGCTGGGCCGCGCGGTGCAGATGACGAGCGCGGCTGTAGTAACCGAGCCCAGACCAGAGTGTGAGCACTTCCTCCTCACGCGCAGCCGCCAGGGCCTGCAGCGTTGGAAAGCGCGCCATGAAGCGCTCGAAGTACGGCACCACCGTGGCCACCACGGTTTGCTGGAGCATCAGCTCGGAAACCAGCGTGCGATACGCGCTCGGCTTGCGGCGCCAAGGCAGGTCGCGCTTTTCGCGGTCGTACCAGGCGAGCAAAGCGCGCGCGAAGGCTGGGCCAGCAAGCGTTGCAGGCGAGCGGCCGATCGCGTGGGGAGCCCGCCGGCTCTGCCGGCGGCGGACCATCGCCGGAGGGTTTGGGAACCCTTTCAGGGTTCCCATGTCAAAGGAACTGCGCCTGGCCGCTGCCCACAGATGCGCCGTTGACGAACACCTGGTAGCGGATGGGAACGGCCCGGCTCAGCATCGCGCTTATGGCGCAGAAGCGTGTTTGCGACAGGCGCGCGGCTTCGACGGCCAAGGCTGGATCCACCGCACCCTCGATTCGGAAGGCGAGATCCACGGAGCTGAACACAGCCGGAAACGCGCCCTCGCGGACCGGGGCCTCGGCTGTGACCTCGAAGCGTTTCATGTCTTGATGCTGTTTGTGCATGAGCGAGGCCACATCCATGGCCGTGCAGCCGCAAAGGGCAGCCAGCAGAAGCTGCTTCGGCGTCTGGCCCTTGTCCTGGCCGACCGGCGGCTTGGCATCCATGAGCACCAGGTGGCCATCCGCCTCGGCGGTGAACTGCAGATTCTCTTTCCAAATCAGCTTGGCGTTCATGGATCTATCCGTTGGTGAAGGGACCGCACGTGCAAAACATAGCGCACCGCCGGTCCTTGCGCCGTCACCCACACCGCACCCCGCCACTCAAAATTCCGCTTCAGCTTTTGACGGGGGCGCGGCCTGGACTTAGGCTAGACTTCGTCTACCGGCAGTGACCGGAAAGGGGTTCGCATGCAGGAGAACGCCACCCGCAGGGAAGACATGGGCTCGGTCGATGATTTGGAGGCACTGCGGAAGCAGCACCGGGACCTGGAAGCCAAGATCGAGGTCATGGATCGTCAGCTCTTCCTGACCGCCAAGGAGGAGGCTGAGCGCGCTCGGCTGAAAAAGCAGAAGCTCGCGATCAAGGATCGCATCCATCTGCTGCTTTCCCATGCGTCGGCAGAGCAGCCGGCCGGGTGAGCTTGCGACGGAGCTGAGGCCACCCTCAGCAGGGCAGCTCGACAACAAAACGCGCGCCGCCCAGGGGTGCCGGCGCGTCGCTTACCGACACGTCGCCGCCGTGGTCGATCACGATCTTGCGCACGATAGCCAGGCCCAGGCCGGTGCCGCCCGGCCGAAAGGTGACATAGGGATCGAACACTCGCTGTCGTTCGGCCGCGGGAACGCCGGGACCATTGTCGTCGACCAAGATGGCCGCCCGTTCGCGCTCCGGCCGTCGCTCGACGCGGATCACCACCTGGGGCTGGCGGCCGGCCGCGCTGGCTGCTTGCAAAGCGTTCTCGACCAGATTGGCGATCACGCGACGGAAAAGCATCTTGTCACAGGGTGCAGACACCGATCCGCTGGTTTCGACCTTGACGGATGATTGCCACTCGGGCTGCAGGCGGACGATTTCCACGACCAGCGGCACCAGATCCAGCGGCGCCGGCTCCACCTTGGGCAGCTTGGCAAAAGCCGAGAAATCCTCGACCAGACGGCGCAGCCCGGTGATCTCTTCGCGCAGAATTTCTGTGGCCGTATCCAGCAGGCGTCGATACGCAGGATCGTCGCCCGGGTACTTCGAGGCGATCTCCTGCACGGCGAGCTGGATGGGAGTGAGCGGGTTCTTGATCTCGTGCGCCAGGCGACGCGCCACCTCTTGCCAGGCCGAAACCTTCTGCAGGTATTCCAGGCGCGAGCGCGCCTGGGCCAGCTCGGCCACCATGCGATCAAAGGCGCGTCCCAGCTCGTCGAGCTCGTCCTTTCCCTTGGGCGACACGCGCACCGACAGATCGCCGGCGCCCACGGCCTGCGCCGCCGTGTGCAGGCGCGCCACCCGTCTGGTCACTCGCCGTGCGACCAGCCAGCCCCCGATCGGCGCCACGGCCAGGATGGCCAGAACCAACATCAGGTACTGGCGCAAAAAACGTGGAACCAGCAGGCCAAACACGCGGTCGATCTGCTGTTCCCTTTCGATGGCGGCGCGCAAAGCCAAGAAGTCCTCGTACATTTGCGCCGGAATTCCGAACACCAACTCCAGCGCGCGGGGGGCCTCGCCCGTCGTCGTGGGCAAGGCGACCAGGATGGGCGGCGCCTCGCGCGAACGGTTCAGGGTTTCGGCCGGCGCCTCCCAGGCATCAACAACCTCGGTGCCGACCAAGAGCTGCGCGCGCAGCAGGCCTTCGGTGGGCGCCAGATCAGCCACATGCGCTGGCGCTGCCGCGGCGATCTCACGCGCGCGACGGCGAAACTCGTCCTTGCGATCCGCGAAGTACGAGCGAAACACATCAGCGGCGCGCGCCGAAGATCCCTCCATCTGGGCGTCGTGTTCCAGCGAGAAATCAGCGAATCTTTGCACCATGAAGTAAAGCGCATAGGCCGACAGAGCCACCGCCAGCGCGGCCACGCCCAGTATGGCACCTAGAACCTTCCACTCGAAACGCCCCGGCAGCCTCATCGGGCTGGCTCCACCCAGGATTGCGAGAGCAGGCGAAGCTGGCGCTCGCTCTCGTCGATGCGGGGATTGACGAAGACGCTGACAAACGACCCGAAGAAACTCTCCCCCGAACCCATGCGACTGCGCGGCGAGGGCCGCGCCAGCCAGCGCCGCACGTCGGCCAGCAACTCTTGCGAGATGGGGTTGAGATCGGCGCGCACGCTCAATCGGTATGTGACGCCCGGTTCGAGGCGGTCGAGCGCGGCGATGGGAAAGGCGGTGAGCGCGGCGGCCAGATCGATGGCTTCACTCGCCGTGGCGGCCGTGCGCGTTTCCATCTTGCCGCCAGCCTCGAAGCGGCGCACGCGAAACTTCTCGTCCCAAAGGTCGTAGACGATCTCGGTGTGGTGCATGGACTGGGCCACCGGCTCGGGCTGGTCCAGGCGGAAAACGGCCACGCGCACCAGCACGCGGCTGGTGAAGCCCGACAACAGGTGCTGCGTGTCCTGCGCCTTGAACAGGTCTTGCAGCCCCAGGCTGACCAGCAGGCGGCCGTCGCGCCGGATGAGGCCAGTCTTGCGCTCTTCGGGCTCTTGCGCGCGGGCCGGTGTGGCCAGCGTGACCGCCAGAGCCGTGACCGCTGCGAGAGGGACAAGAGACCGCATCACAAGGGAAGTCGGCCGAGAGCGTTGGCCACGGAAAGGGTGAAGATGCCGATGTACGTGTCGAGCCGCACACCTAGATCCGCCGTGAGGTCGGCCGGGAGGCGTTGGCCCAGGCTGGCGCCGTGCCGGCCTAAATCGTCGGGATCGGTCAGGGCAAAGATGCCGAAGGCGGCGAAGGCGTCGCCTCGGTAGAAGAGGCCGTGGCGATGCCACAGGGGCACGGCGTATTCCACAAGCAGGCGGCCGGCCAGCTTGCCGTAGCGATGGTCGGCCACGTTGCTGCCGAGGAAGTCTCGTGAAGGCTGGGTCGAGAAGTTGATACCGAAGGCGCGCGGAGGCAGCAGCAAATTGAGATCGCCGACGAAGAAGCGATCGAAGTAGGGCGCGTCCCCCACCAGCCCGCCCAGTAGGCCATGAACCCCGAAGATGTGGCCGATGGACAGGGGGAAGTAGAGCGAGCCCTGTGCGGTGACCTTGACGAACGTGTACTGTGAAGCGCAAGCGGGCGTGGCCGCTTCCACCGACAGGACCAGGTGCCGGCCCGCGCGCGGCAACACCGGATCGGAGCGAGAATCGAGGTCGAGCGTGAGAGCAAGGGAGCCTAAGCGGCTGGATCCATCGCGCACCTGAAACGCGATCGGTTGGCTCTGGCCCTGGCCCAGGTCGCGGTCGCGCAGGGTGGGCAGCTCGGCGTGAACCGCCTCGAAACGCCCTTCGGCTGCCAGATAGGCCGTGCGCGAAAGCACCGCGCCGACGCCCAGCACGCCGCCGGCGCGTCTGAGGTTGACTGCCACGAAGTCGGCGGGCGCGGGCTCGGAGGCTGGGCCGCGCGCACGGAAGAACTCGCTGCCTTGGGAAAAAAGTGCACTTCCCGACAGCAACAGTCCGTGCAGGCGTGGCGGGCCGGCCATGCGCAGGGCAAACGCCAGGGCTGGTTCGGCGCCGTCGACCTTGGGACGTGTCGAGCTGACGAAGCCAGCGCCCAGGGTCAGCCCGCGGCCGAGCAGATTGCGCTCGCTCACGTCCAGCCCACCCCACACGTTGGTGGCCTCGCTGGTGCCCAGCGGGACGGCATTGAGGATGACCGTTCCGCGTTCTTCGACCTCGATGACCAGCACCGCTCCCCCGCGCCGCTCGCCCTTGATCATGGACAGGCGCGCGTCGAGAAAATAGCCCAGCGTCAGCAGGTGCAGACGCGCCCGCTCGACGCGTGCATCGTCGGCGGTCACCCTGTCGCCGGGCGAAAGAGCCACCTCGCGTAGGATGAGGTCAGTGCGGGTCTTGTGGTTGCCGCGCACCTCGATGCGCTCGATGGTGTAGCTGGGGACGAAATCGTCGGACTCGGTGGCGTCAGACCCGAGCGGGGCCGCGGAAGGCTGTGCCCGCGCCAGAGAGGGCAGCAGGACAAGCAGTGCGAAAAGCGTAGGGATGCGCATGGGAGAGAGATCTCCCTAACGGTCGACCGTCACACGGCCGGAGTCAACTGCTACTGGCTAGTTCACACTCACCCGCGGCGCGATGGCGACATTCGCGACCAGGGCGTTGAGGCGACTCTTCACTTCTTCGGACGGGCTCAGCACGGACATCCGTTCCAGGACGAAGCGCAGGCGGCGCTGGTCGCCGCGGACTTCGTAGATGGCGCGCAGGTTGTTGAGCACGCGCACCAGGATCTGGCGTCGCGTGGCCGGCACCAGGTAGTGCTCGTCGATGTCAGTGAGATCGCCGGTGGCGGATTCGTAGAGGGCGCGCAACTCCGCCCGCCGCACCATGCGTCCGTCGAAGGGATCCACCACGCCCAAAGTGCGGTCGCGCCGACGCGCGCCGACCAGAAAATGACCGGGGAACGAGATGCCGAAAGTTTCCACGCCCGCACGCCGGCACACGGCCATGAGCACGATGGCCAACGACAGAGGATTGCCCGTGCGCCGATCGATGACTTCGTTGATGAAGCTGTTGCGCGGATCGTAGTAGTCGGCCACGTTGCCCTGAAAGCCCAACTCGCCGTAGAGCAGGCGCAAGATCGGCAGCACGCGATCCGCCGGGGCCGGTCCGCAGCGACGATCGACGTCCAGGCGAATGCGCGCCAGCTCGCCCATCACGTCCAGCTTGCCGAGGAACCCAGGGATATCCAGCCCCGGGTACTCTGGCTCCGAGAGCAACAAGGCTGTGCTCTCCAGGTCCAGCTCATGATCGGGCTGGCGCAAAAGATGCGCAAACATCAACAAATCCGTCGGCCCACTCATTCGCAAATTCAAGATAGCAGACCACGGCGAGCGAGCATGCGCTTTCTCGCGCGGCCAGCTGGATGTGTGTGGGCAACGCCTACCCCAGTCGCGTGGGGAGCCCGCCGGCTTCGCCGGCGGCGCACCATCGTGGGAGGGCATGGGAACCCTTTCAGGGTTCCCATATCAGAGTGACTTACTCGGGATTGCGGGCGCGCAGACCCGCGATGCAGGACTTGGCCGCAGCCAGCTCGGCTTCCAGACTGGGGACGCGGGCCGCGGCCAGCATAGCCGCGTCATGCTGGGCTTCGAGGAATAGAAGGCGCTCGTAAACCTCCTCTGGGTCAGGGGCTTCGGCCCGCAATTCCGCCAGCTTGGCCGCGGCCTGCTCGGCCATCTTGCTTTGCGCTTCCAGTTCAGCAAGGCGGGCCATCTTGGAATCCGCCACTCGCAGCAGTGCTTCAAGCTCGCGAGCCCGCTCCTCTGCTGCTTCGGCCATCTTCACGCACGCCAGATCTTCGCTGGGTTGGGCCGCGGCGGCTTCGGCGAGGGCGAGCTTGGCTTCGAGCTCGGCGGTGCGGGCCGCGGCGGCCGTCGCCCCTTGCAGCTTTGCTTCCAGCTCGGAAACGCGCGCCGCGCTCGCCTGCAACTCAAGCTCCAGTTCTTCGGCGCGCGCCGCGGCCTGCTTGCGCGCGCGCTCGGTGTCGTCGCGCAGGCGCAGAGAATCCGCCAGCCGGCGTTCGGTTTCGCCGAGTTGATGGCGGAGATCGACCGCTTGCGCTTCGTAATCGGTGATGCGGCTCCTGAGCTGTTCGGTCTCGTCTTGCGCCTGGGACTGGGCTTGACTGTGCTCAATCCGCAGCATCACGCCCTCAAGCTCCGCCAGACGCGAGCGGCGCTGGCGATCGGCTTCCTCCACCTCGGCCAGGGACTGGCGCAACCGCGCCGACTCGTCGAGCCCATCGGCCAGGCGCCTTTCCGCTGTGGCCAGATCCTCCTCCAGCTCGGCGACCAGACTCGACTGCTCGTTGAGAGCGTCGCGTAGTCGCCCCGCCTCGTCGAGATGCACGGCGGCCGCGCGCTGGAACTCCTCGATCGCTTGCTCGCGGGCTTTCAGTGTGGCCAGCAGCTCGTCAGGGATCGCCGCAACCGGCGCTTGACGGATGTCAGCGATCTGGGCGCGCACACGGGACAGATCGTCTTCAGCGGCATCCGCGCGCCATGTCGCCTCCTGCCGGGCTGCCTCCAGGGCTGCAATGCGATCGTCGCGTTCTGACAGCGCCGATTCGCGCTCGGCCAATTCGGCCTCGCGGCGCTTGAGTTCCTCGGCCAGGCCGGCCGGGGGCAGCGGCTCGCTCGGGCGTAGCCCTGCCGTCAGACGCTGGGCCAGAACCGTCATCTCGTCCGCAGTCTTGCGGGTCAGATTGACGACCGACTCGTCCGCTTCCAGCAGCGCCCGCCGCAGCCGTTGCACCTCGTTGTCCAGCTCGGCGCGGGCCTCCGCGGTCCGTCGCACGCGACCGCGCAACTCCTCGATTTCCTCGCTTTGCGCGCGCGACACGCGCACCAGGCCCTCGGCCTGGCCCTGGGCTTCAGCCAGCTTGTGGCGCAATTCGGCCAGCGCTTCCGCGGAGGCAGTTGCTCCTGCCGACAGTTCAGGTGTGGGCGTCGCGATTGTCTGGTCCTCGCCCAAATGCGCAGGGATCTGAACCAGCGCATAGCCTAGGCTCAAGGCCTCGTCGTGGCCGCACAGGGCGAGGTAATGGCTGGGCGTCTCGTTCTCGGCCTGGGCCAAGTCGGGCTCGACCCGCAGCTCGGCCGGGGCTTCGTCGAACTCTGCGATGCCCCAGGCGGCAAACCGCGTCTGACCGAACATGCGCACCTTGGGAAAGTGCGGGCTCAGTCGGTCGACAATGTCGTAGTACGGGACGCCGGATGGAGCGACGTCGCTTCGATCTCCGTTGGGCACCACGCACACCAGGCGCCCGCCGGCTGCCACCAGTTTGAGCACCGCCGGCAGGGTCAAGGGCCCGCGCCCCATCAGGATGTCCGTGGCCTCTGGGATCAGCACCACATCGAATGGACCGGCCTGCTCCAGCGCGGCGGCCGTCAGGGTGACGAAGTTCAGGGCGGCTTCTCTATTCCTGGTGCGCGCCTCGGCCATCGCGCCAGAGTCGTCAGCTCCGACCACGCTCCGCGCGCCCAGGCGCGCGAGGTGGGCCGCGCTCTCACCCGTGCCGCAGCCGAGCTCCAACACCCGACGGCCCATCAAAATGGGGCGCAGGTAGCTGTAGACCGCCGAGTGGCGAATCCCTTGGTCGGGAGGGCATTTTTCAGCCATGCGCGGCGGACTATACATGGCTGAGGTGCGTCCACGCCAGTCAACGGCGTAACGCGAAGAGGGCAGCGCAACACCGGCTTGCACATTCCTGGCGCATTGCTGCTTGCTCTTGCCGCTGCGGGCGATTATAAACGCCGGCTTCCAAGGAAGGTTGCTCGTCATGCCGAAGAAGGGGATTCACCCGGCCTATAAGCCCGCCACCATCACGTGTGCCTGCGGTCACACGGTTGAGACATTTTCCACCCGCGGGTCGTTCATGGTGGATATCTGCTCAAATTGCCACCCGTTCTACACGGGCAAGCAGAAGTTCCTCGATACCGGCGGCCGTATCGAACGCTTCAACAAGAAGTACGGCAAGAAGACGACACCGCCAGCGCCGGCCACTCCGTAGGGCCAACCTGCGCAGGTCGGGCTTCGCCCTGGCCGTGCATCAACCATGCTGGACGAACTGCTTGTTGGAAAGCTGTCGGCCGTCGAGAACCGTTTCGAGGAGCTGACCGCCAAACTGTCCGACCCGGTGGTTCTTGCCCAACCGCCGCTCATGCAGAGGCTCGCCAAAGAGCACTCTGACCTGCGCGAACTGGTGGAGACGTTTCGGGTCCACCGCGATGTCAGCCAGCGCATGGCAGAGGCGCGCGAGTTGCAGAAGGATCCGGAGATGCGCGAGCTGGCCCGCGCCGAAGAGGGCGAGCTTGCGGTCGAGCAGGGACGCCTGGAAGAACGACTGACTTTTCTGCTGCTTCCCAAAGATCCCAACGACGACAAGAACATTCTGCTGGAGGTCCGGGCCGGCACCGGCGGCGAGGAAGCAGCGCTGTTCGCCGCCGAGCTGTACCGGATGTACACGCGCTTTGCCGAGCGCCGGCGCTGGAAGGTCGAAGTGGTGTCCCTGTCGAATGCCTCGGCGGGTGGCATCAAGGAAGTGGTGGCCAATATCGAGGGCAAGGGCGCCTATTCGCAGCTCAAGTACGAATCCGGCGTGCATCGCGTGCAGCGCGTTCCGGTGACCGAGGCGCAGGGCCGCATCCACACCTCGACCGCCACGGTGGCGGTTCTTCCCGAGGTGGAGGACGTCGACGTCAACATCGATCCCAAGGATCTGAAAATCGAGGTCATGCGTTCGGGCGGGCCGGGCGGCCAGTCGGTCAACACCACGGATTCGGCGGTGCGCATTCACCACATCCCCAGCGGGCTCATGGTTCATTGCCAACAGGAAAAGAGCCAGCACAAGAACAAGGCCATGGCCATGAAGCTCTTGCGTTCGCGCCTCTACGAAATCGAGCTCGAAAAACAGGAAACCGCGGAGCGCGACAACCGGCGCAGCCAGATCGGCAGCGGCGACCGCTCGGAGAAGATTCGCACCTACAATTTCCCGCAGGATCGGCTGACCGACCACCGCATCGGGCTCACGCGGCACAATTTGCCGGCCCTGCTTGACGGGGATCTCACCGACGTCATCGAAAGTCTGCGCGCTCATTTCCAGGCCGAAGCCCTGCACAAGCCGAGCGAGCCACGCGGATCATGATTGCCCGCAGCCCGTGGGCAAGTCGGCGATTGGCACTCGCCGACTGCGAGCGCCAAGGCTGGCGGTGCCACATAAGCATCCGAAATTACGTCGCTTATCGCCAAACCTTCGGCGCTCTTGATGGTCGCTTGACAGCAACCAACGGGTGCTTAACCTAACCACGCCACTGCTTTGGCCGGTGGCGGAGTCTTCCAGGGAGTTCCCATGCCAGTCTACGAATACGAATGCAGCGCTTGCAGCCATCGGTTCGAGGAATGGCAGAAGATCAACGACAAGCCAGTCAAGGTCTGCCCCAAGTGCAAGGCGCGCAAAGTTGAACGTCTGATCAGCCAGACATCTTTTCAGCTCAAAGGCGGCGGTTGGTACGGCGATTTGTATTCCAGCCAGCGGCCGGGCGGCGCCGCCCAGGCGAGCGGGGCTGGGGACGGCAAAGCAGCGAGCCCCGTCTCTCCGGCGCCGCAGGCCGCTAGTGGGGAAACCACGTCAGCAGCGCCGGCAGGGGACGGCAAGGCAAAGAGCGTCGGCAAGTCCAAGATCGCGGCGGCGTGACGTCGCGAGGGAGATGTCACGCGTTTCATTTCGGCAAGTTCCACCCGGACTGTTGAACGACAGCGGGTGGGTTTAAGGAACAAGGAGGAGAAAATGAAGGTTCGACCACTTTATGATCGCATTCTAGTCAAGCGCGTCGAGGAAGAAACCAAGACCGCCGGCGGTCTTTTCATCCCCGACACGGCCAAGGAAAAACCACAGCAAGGTGTCATTGTGGCCGTCGGTAGCGGCAAGCTGCAGGACGATGGGTCGCTGCGCAAGTTGGAAGTCAAGGCGGGGGACAAGATCCTCTTCGCCAAGTACTCGGGCAGCGATATCAAGATGGATGGCGTCGAGCACATGATTCTGCGCGAGGACGACATCCTCGGCGTCATCGAGTAGGCAGGAAAGGAAATCATCATGGCAGCCAAAGAAATCATGTTCTCCCAGCCCGCCCGTCAGGCCATCGCCCAGGGGCTCAACATCCTCGCCAACACGGTGAAGGCGACTCTGGGTCCGCGCGGACGCAACGTCATCATCGAGAAGTCGTGGGGCTCTCCCACCGTGACCAAAGACGGCGTGACCGTGGCCAAGGAAGTCGAGCTGGCCGACAAGATGGCCAACATGGGCGCCCAGATGGTCAAGGAAGTCGCGTCCAAGACCTCGGACGTGGCCGGTGACGGCACCACCACGGCGACCGTTCTGGCCCAGGCCATCTTCAACGAGGGCGCTCGCCTGGTGGCCGCTGGCTCGAACCCCATGGACATCAAGCGCGGGATCGATGCCGCCGTGGCCAAGGTGGTCGAAAACCTCAAGGAACAGTCCAAGCCCACCAAGGGCAAGAGCGACATCGCCCAGGTCGGGACCATCAGCGCCAACGGCGACAGCATGATCGGCGACATCCTGGCCGAGGCCATGGAGAAGGTGGGCAAGGAGGGTGTTGTCACCGTCGAGGAAGCCAAGTCGATGGAGACCACACTCGACGTGGTCGAGGGTATGCAATTCGACCGCGGCTACCTCTCGCCCTACTTCGTCACCGATGCCGAGCGCATGGAAGTGGTGATGGAAGATGCCTTCATTCTCATCAACGAGAAGAAGATCTCGAACATGAAGGATCTTCTGCCTGTGCTCGAGCAAGTGGCCAAGGGGGGCAAGCCTTTGCTCATCGTGGCCGAGGATGTAGACGGCGAGGCTCTCGCCACTCTGGTGGTGAACAAGCTGCGCGGCACTTTGCACGTGTGCGCGGTCAAGGCACCGGGCTTCGGCGATCGGCGCAAGGAGATGCTGAAGGATCTGGCGGTGCTGACCGGCGGTCAGTGCATGACCGAGGATCTCGGCCTCAAACTCGAGAACGTGACCCTGAAGGATCTGGGACGCGCCAAGCGCCTGACCGTGGACAAGGACAACACCACCATCGTGGAAGGCGCGGGCAAGAAGGCCGACATCGAGGCCCGGGTGAAGCAGATTCGCGCGCAGATCGAGGACACCAAATCGGACTACGATCGCGAGAAGCTGCAGGAGCGACTGGCCAAGCTGGTGGGCGGAGTTGCCGTGATCAAGGTTGGCGCCGCCACCGAAAGCGAGATGAAGGAGAAGAAGGCGCGCGTGGAGGATGCCCTGCACGCCACGCGGGCGGCGGTCGAGGAGGGCGTGGTGCCCGGAGGTGGCGTGGCTTTGTTGCGTGCGCTGCCGGCGCTCGACAGCCTGAAGTTCGACGATGACCGGCGCTACGGCGTCAACATCATCCGTCGGGCCATCGAGGAGCCGCTGCGCCAGATTGCCGCGAATGCCGGCGTCGACGGGGCCGTCGTGGTGGAGAAGGTCAAGGGCGGCAAGGGCGCCTTTGGTTTCAACGCCGCGACTGAAGAATACGAAGACCTGGCCAAGGCCGGCGTCATCGACCCGACCAAGGTCGTGCGCGCGGCTCTGCAGAATGCAGCGTCGGTGGCCGCTCTCATGTTGACCACCGAGGTTCTGGTGGCCGAGAAGCCCAAGAAGAAGGAAGAACCGGCCCACGGCGGTGGCGGCGGCATGGGTGGCATGGGCGGCATGGGCGACGACTACTAGACTTGGGACTGTCCCTGATCAGCGGGCCGCCCGGCCGGGGCGGCCCGCGGGTCGCGTGAGCGTGAGCGAGATCTGTGGGGCATGCGGGACGCGGAAAGGCGGGTGTGCAAGTGGGTCGCGCACCCCACAAGAGGGCTTCGGGACGGACAACCCACCCTGCCCAGCCCTCGCGCTTCGCGCTCACGCGAGCCGCCCACGGCACGCTGGTCGCAACCGCTCACGCCGGCCGTTTGTGCTCTCCAATGGCAAACTGGCGTAGCCCATTTCGTTGGGTGGCGTGTACAATGGATTGGTGCAAAGCGAGCCCCCGGAATCCAGACGCCGAAGCCCCCGCATCGAGGTCTACGCCCAGGCAGAGGTCAAGAGTTGCGAGATCCACATCATGGGCGTGCGCAATCTCTCGGCGGGCGGCGTCTATCTGGTCGGGACTCCCGAGGAATACCCGGAGCTGCGACCGGGCACCAACTTCGATTTGGTCATCTTCGGCTCCGAGGACGGTCTGGGTGACGACCCCGATTTCAATGTCGCCTGCCATGCCACCATCATCCGTATCGACGAGGGCGCTCAGGGAAAGCGTCCGCCGGGCTTCGGTGCGACTCTGGCCGCGGTCGACGAGGAGAACCGCCTTCGACTGACCAACCTGCTCTTGCGCGCCGACCACTATCGGGTGGGCGATCCGCGGCGCTGACCGGTCAGTCGCTGATCCCGAGGTTCGTCAGCCGCTCCCGCAACACGGCGTTGTGACTCTTTTCCGCGTGGATTTGCTCGCGCAGCCGGGCAATGACGCCTTCGTATTCTTGGATCTTGGCCATGGTGGGCACGTCGTGGACACGGGTTGCGAGCTTGCGCGTGACCAGGAGAAGCCAGACCAGCAGAGCGAAGATCAGCAAGGCAACCGGCGCGATGAACGCCAGCGAGAGGCCGACGGTCTTGGTCATCTTGGTGTAGGCGCTCCGCAGCGATTCGAAATCGCGTTGGACCCGCAACAGGGCGTCTCGCGTCTTGGCGAGTTCAACCTCGGCGGAGGTTTTGTCGCGCGCCAGTCCCTCCTGGGTCGAGGTCAGCCTGCTGTTTTCTTCAGTGAGCGCCGCCACCTTCCCGTCGAGGTCGACCCGGTGGTCGGTTTCCTTGTTCAACGCTTCTTCGAGGGTGGCGATCTTTTGAGCAGGCGTCATGGCCTTGCTCACGGCGATTGCGCTTCGCACAGAGGGCGGCAAAGGAATGGCCCCACCTGTTTCCTGGGCGGGCGCCTCGGGGGCAGCGACCAAAGCTGCAATGAGGGCCGCTGCCAGCTGCATTGCCCGTCTCAGCCAGCGCACTCCCGCATGACCTGGGGTTCCCGCGCTATTTCCCGATGATTCCATCCTCAATATGTCTTCGTCGGGTGGGGCTTCCGGGTTGAGTCACGCCGGTGTGACGGTTCGCGGTACAGCCTTCGCCGGCGTGTTGCGAGGCCTGCTTTCCCCATTGCGCGAAGCCCATCGGTCGAGGCACGCTTGCGATGGCCGGACAGGGCGAGAGAGCGCGGAATGGGAAACGCGGCCAAAGGAGCAACATGAAATCTCTGACAGCGCAGTGGATGTGCGGTCTCTTCTTCCTGGCCGCGGTTTCGTGCTCATCGTCAGGCGGCTCCGCCACCAGTCCGCTCGCCGGAGCGGGCGCGTCGGGAATCTCCGGCGGAAACTCGGCGACGAGCGGCGGCGCGGGCGCGAGTGGAACGATCAGCAGCGGCGGACATCTGGCAACCGGCGGCGTTCCGGCAACGGGCGGCGTCGTGATCGGTGGATCCACCCCGGGACCGGGCGGCTTTGCGGCTGGAGGGTCAGTGCCTGGTACCGGCGGCTCTCCGATCGGCGGAACGACTGCGGGACCGGGCGGCTCGCTGATTGGTGGGTCGACCGTGGCAACCGGCGGCCTGTCGATTGGCGGATCAGTCTCACGAACAGGTGGTTCGCCTGCCGGTGGCGTGAGCATTGGAACCGGGGGCGTTCCCAGCCCGGGTGGCAGTTCAAACACAGGCGGGATTCAGACCACGGCCGGTCGAACTGCACCGGCCGGTGGCACCGGCGCCACTGGCGGCAGCGGGGGCGCGGGCGGAGGAATTGCGGGTTCCAGCGGCGGTTCTGTCTCCAGCGGTGGCGCCCCGCCTGCCTGCACTGGCGCGGCCGTGAAGGCGACGCTGTCGGGTACGACCTACACCCTCGACAACGGGGTGGTTCAGGCCAAGGTCAGCACCACCGACGCCACAGTGCCCAGCTTCATTGTCAACGGCGTGGAAACCATGACTTCGGGGGGCTATTTTTCGTGGGGAACCAACGTCTACACCGCGGGACCATTCACGGGCTCGCTTTCGGTTGATCCCAGCAAGAACAGTGGCGACGTTGCCGAGGTCGCGATGACCACGACGTGGGACAAGAGTTCGGGAAAGATCCCGCTGGATCTCGAGGTTCGCTTTGCCCTGCCTCGCTGCTCGCAGGGCCTGTACGGCTATGTCGTCCTGACCCATCCCGCCAGCTACCCGGCGTTCACGCCCGGCGAGTTGCGCGTCAACCACTACGTGCAATGGGATGCCGTCTTTGATTGGTACGCCGTGGACGACGTCCGGCGCGGGGTGTTCACGTCGGTGGCGTCCTCGGAGGCTGCCACGGCGGTCGCGGGTGCGCCCCAGGAGGTGCTGAAGTACCCGTCGGGGCCATTCGCCGACCGGCCGGGTTGGCAGAAGTACGACAACAGCATCGAGTGGGGCGAAGGCACGGTCTATGGATGGAGCAGTAGCAAGAAGAACATCGGTCTGTGGATAATCAATCCGTCGAATGAATACCTGCCGGGCGGTCCCATGAAGACCGAGCTCACCCTGCACGATGCTCCTGGAGGCAAAGCGACCCTGCTCAACTACTGGGGCGGCACCCATTTTTATGGTTCGCTTGAGGACGTGAAAGCCAATGAGGTACGGGAGAAGGTTCTCGGTCCGTGGCTGCTGTATGGCAACTCGACGACGACGGCGGGCAGTGCAGGTCAAGACGCGCTGTGGGCGGACGCCAAACAGCGCCTGATCTGGGAGAAGGCGGCCTGGCCCTATAGCTGGGAAACGGACACGCGCTATCCGCCCACGTCCGGTCGAGGCACGGTCAAGGGACAGCTATCGTTCACCGACGCCAACCAACCGACAGCATCGGTCGCCAATGCGTGGGTGGGGCTGGCGGACCCGCCAGTGGGCGGCCTGCCCAATTTCGAGCATCAGGCCTGGGACTATCAGTACTGGGTTCACGCCGACGGCCAAGGAAGTTTCACCCTGCCCAACGTCCGCCCCGGCGCTTACACGCTGCACGCTTTCGTGGCTGGAATCCATGGTGTCTATGTCGGTCAGAGCAACGCCGTGACGGTCACCGCCGGCGGCACCACCGACCTGGGCACCGTGACCTGGACCCCGGATCGCAAGGGGCCAACCGTCTGGGAGATCGGAATCCCCGACCGCGTACCCGCCGAATTCTACCGCGGCGACCAGGCGTGGCACTACGGAACCAACCTGCTATTCAGCAAGGATTTTCCCAGCGGGATCAACTACACCGTCGGGACGAGCACTCCCGCAAAGGACTGGAACTTCCTGCAGCCCGGTGGCACATGGAACGTCACATTCAGTGTGGCCTCGATTCCAGCCGGAGCCACGGGCGCGTCCTTGGTTCTCGATTCCGCGGCGAGCGACGGGGTCACCGTGAGCGCCTCGTTCAACGGCACCAAGGTCGGCTCGGTTAGCATGTCCTACAACGACAACTCCATCGCTCGCGACCAACCCCATGGGGTGTGGCAGAGCGGGCGGATCGCCGTGCCGCTGGCGCAAATCAAGACCGGAGCGAACACGCTGGCCATCAGTTCCAGCGGCAATTTGATGTGGGACTACCTGCGGCTGGAATGGGTCACGCAGTAGAGGAGCGACGCCACCCCTGCAAGTTGCCCTGTAGGGTCGGTCGCTAGTGCGGATGATGGTGGCGCAGGATGTGCGGCCGCTCCAGGCCGTGCGCCACCATGAGCGGCTCGTTGTTCAGGATCTCGGTCGTGGGCCCATCCGCCACGACCAGCCCGGCATCGAGAACGATCACTCGCGAGCACAGTTGCACCACCCATTCCAGGTCGTGGGTGGCGATGAGCTTGGTCGCGGCGATCCCTTGCAAGAGCGTCTTGAATTCGCGCCGGCCGCGCGGATCAAGGCCACTGGTAGGCTCGTCGAGAACCAACACGGTCGGCTCGCAGGCCAGTACGCCGGCCAGACAGACGCGCCGCTTTTCCCCTTGGCTCAAATGGTGGGTGGCGCGATGGCCGTATCCCGAAAGTCCCACCATGCCCAAAGAGCGCTCGACCCGAGCCAAGATCTCGTCGCCGCTGAGCCCGAGCTGTTGCGGGCCAAAGGCGACGTCTTCCTCGACGGTCGGGCAGAATAGCTGGTCGTCGGGATCCTGAAATAGCAAACCCACCTGCCGTCGAATCGATTCAAGATTCGCCGTCGTGACGGCCCGGCCAGCGATGCGAATGGCCCCGTTGCCCGCGATATTCTCCGGCAAGATTCCGTTCA
Organism: uncultured delta proteobacterium; assembly: GCA_963758155.1. Lineage (GTDB taxonomy): Bacteria > Myxococcota_A > Polyangia > Fen-1088 > Fen-1088 > Fen-1137. The sequence continues at coordinate 155,103 of CAVWUP010000008.1, read as the reverse complement.
AGTGCAGAAGCAGGGTGGACTTGCCCGAACCGTTGGGACCCAGAAGCCCGACACATTCGCCGGGCGCAATCTCGAAGTCCACTCCACGCAGGGCCTCAGTCCCGTCGTGGTAGCGGTAGCGCAACCCCTCCACCGCGATCGCGCTGCTCATTTCCAACCCCGCGCACACATGGCAGCGTAGATGCGTTCGGCGCGCTCCGAGGCGCGCACGAAGAGTTGTCCAACCACGGTTCCGAGCAGGTGCCAGCGCAGGCGATGCTGCCGCTGGAAAGTCCGGCTGGCACGCGCGCGCCGCATGCGTTCGGATTCGTCGAGGAGCACGAAGAGATAGCGGTGCATGAGCGCAAGCGTGGTGACCAGCAGGGCCGGTACGCGAGCGCTTCGCAAGGCACCCAGGACCTTACCAAAGGGCGTGGTGTTGGCGAGCAGCACCACGGTGAAGAGACAAATTCCACTTCTAGCGGCCAGCGCAAGCCAGCTTCCATGAAAAGAGGCGTGCAGGGCATTGACCAGAACCACGCCGAGGACGAAGGGCGAAAGCAACAAGAGCCGCCAAAGGAGAAACCAGATTGCGATCCGGCTAAGCCAGGCCACCAGCGATAGCAACCCCACCACAGCGATGAACCAGGCGTGCCAGTGCCAGGGCACAAGCACCGTGCCCGCGATCATCGCGAGAGCCGTCCACAGCTTGGCCGCCGCAGGCAACCGGTGCACGGGACTGTCGTGACCGCCGTGATGATGACCGAGCCAGTCTTTCAGCATGGTGGATCCTTCGTCGATTCCCGCGTGGGCTTGCGCACCAGTGTGCGCCCAAGCAGAAGAGCCAGCCCAAAAACCACCACAGTGCCGAGGGCACCCGCAAGAGCCGTCGCTCCAGCAGCCGAAGGGATACCCGGCAAGCGATAGTCCGGCATGGGCGCATGGACCAGGGCCGATGCGCCCTTCCCCTCGAAACCCAACTTCGCCGCGACGCTTTCCAGCCCGTCGGGCCAAGGACAGGCGAAGGGCGCCACGAACACCGCCAAGCCCAGCGCCACCAGCACCCCGTAGCGCAGAGTTCCCCGGGAAGAATTCCTCCCGAGGCCGGCTTTCGTTCGGCGACGATCTCTGGTCGCGTGCGCGCAATGGCCACAAACGCCAGCGCGCTGATCAGGCCTTCGCCGATACCGATGACCATGTGCACACCGGCCATCATCGGGAAAGCCACCGCCCATGCAATCGTGTGCGACCAGGCGAGCTCGCCGGCGCATCCGATGGAAGCGAGAACGGTGGCAATCCAGCCGCCAAAGACCACGCCCGTCACTTGCCCGCGCAGTCCGCGCAGCCGGCTCGAAACCAGGCGATAGACCAGATACCCGCTGCCCGCCCCCAGAATGCCCATGTTGAACAGGTTCGCCCCAAGCGCTGAAACGCCGCCATCGGCGAACAGAAAGCACTGAACGATAAGCACGGCAGCCAGTACAATGATCGCCGCGCTTGGGCCCAGCAGGGCTGCCACCAGCACGCCACCCACGAGGTGGCCCGAGGTTCCGCCGGCCACGGGAAAATTCACCATCTGTGCGGCGAACAGGAACGCCGCCGAGAGACCGAGCAAGGGCATACGACGGGGCGGAAGTTCGCGGCGAACCTGGCGCAGAGCCAGGCCAAGACCGACGGCGGAAAGCGCGGCGGCCGTGGCCGCGGTTTTTCCGTCGAGGAAGCCGTCAGGGATGTGCATGAATGTTCTTGGCAGCTTTCACTTCAACCGTCAGTCGCGCTACGGGGTCGTGAAACTCGGCCCCTCCACCATCAATGTACCGGCAATGAACGAACTCACACACGAGGGTGGACTGACCTGTTTGGGCTTGCTCACATAGGCACTGTAGCTGCCCTGGACCCCGATGCTGCTGCAATCGTTGATGTCGACTGTCCCGTCGCTGTTGGCAGTCGCTTTTTGCACCAGACCCTGGTAGGCGCTGGTGACCACGGGGCCGTAGGTGGTGGCGTCGACGTATCCCTGGTCGATGGATTTCTTGCTGAGATAGAGAAACATCCCGGTGCCCGACGACTCATCCCAGTTGTCTGCAAGCGTGCATTTGTCCACCACCTGACACCAACGGCCGGATTGTGCGTCCTGATTTGCCAAGGCAGCGACCGATATGAAGCTCAAACGACAGCGAACCGGACTCCTCATCGGGACCTCGTCAGCCAACCAGGATCTTGGGGCTGCGCTGTATGCAACCATTCGCTCTCTCCTCCGCCTCTGCGGCCTCCGTGTCTCTGTGAGAAATAGGTAACTTTGATCCACGGTCCAAGAGATGCTGGGTAGAAGGTAGTTTGCCACCACTGGGGACAGTCTACTCCATCGCGTCCCTGGCCCTGCAATTCCAGTGATGTGGTGCGGCCTCAAGACTGGCGAGTGGCACGCGCGATTCTGATCTCTCCCACGAGTACCCGACGATCATCTTGACAGTGAGCGGGTTGCTTCCCGCGGTGAGTCCCTCGCCGATGCCGGCGTTGATCTCAATGTGCGACAGTGCGAGCAGATTGAAGACTTCGAAGATGTAGTGCCCTTGTTCGCGCGCCGGCGCAAAATCAGAGAATGGACCGAGATTGCCGTAGTACTCGACGCCGAGTGAAGCGACTCCCAAAAGCTTGAAGACCGCCATGGCGGCAGGCTGAAACCATGGACCTCGGTGGTAGTCGGGACCCGCGAGCGCGAGATCGACGATGGGGTTGAACGCCAAGAGCCAGTGCTCGTCCTCGTACGCCGCAATGGGCCGCAGTTCCATGCCCCAGCGATTGCGGTCGTAGTGCTGCGGCAGCAGCGACACTTCAAGGTTTGCGCCGAACCGCACGTGCTCGCTGAACGATGGCGGAGTCACGAGCTTCGAGCGGAGCTTTACGCCCGCATAGTCGAACGTCCCGTCTCCGCGCACGGCGGTCTGCAAGTACCCGCCGATCTCCCACCAAGGCAGAAGCCCGAGCGACGGCTCGAGAGTGAAGTGACTCTGATGATTCGCCGGCAGTTCCGACCCGACGGATGTGTGCAGGCCGCTTGCCACGGAATTTGCGTGCAGTTCCACGCTGGGCACGCCGGGTTGGTTGGCTGTTCCATCGTAGACCTCGATCTCGAACGGATCGACCGCACGCGCAGACCGAGGCAGAAGCGTGACCAGGGCCGCAAGCAAGACGACAGCAACGTGCAGCCTGCACATGGGATGCAAGTCTACGCCAAATTGCGCTGGTCGAGCCAGCCCAGCCGAGGCTTGTGTCCCAGCCGAGGTTTGTGGCTTGCAGTCGAATCTACGTGTCACGATAAAGAAACCGTAACATCAGAGAGGCGGTGTGGGTGGCAGGAGCAGCCCGACCAGCGCGAGCCGCCGCTTGCCCTCGATGGTGCGGCAGATCACGGGAGTCATCGCAAGGACGATGACGACTACTACTCCCAGCCTCGCGCGTTGTTACGGGCCATGAGTCCGGCACAGCAGAAGGTGCTCTTCGAGAACACCGCCCGTGCCATGGGCGATGCTCCGAAGGAGGTCAAGGTCCGCCACATCGGCGACTGCCTGAAGGCCGACCCGGCCTACGGCGAAGGCGTGGCCAAAACGCTGGGCATCGCGACAAGCGAGGTGACGAGCAGCACGTAGAGCGCTTCCGGTGGACCGGAAGCATTCACTCATAGCTTGAGCGTCCTGGTCGATGCACTGGTTGAGATGGGGCGAGCAGGCGTGGTGGTTTGCCTTATCGTTTTCTTCGCCAGGAACACAACCCTGTTCGTTCCCGCGGCATCTCAAACGAAGAGCGCCGAGGAGCCTAATGAAAGTGATCGGAGACTGACGAGGGCCTAACACTCAATGGCTACGCCTATGTGAACCATTCGTCTTCGCCGTTCCACTACAAAATACGGAAACCAAGGAATCAGCAGGGCTTTCGCAAGAACGCGCAATAACTGCATTGCACCGCGGAGGGTATTATGAAAACCGAAACAGCGAATGTGACACAAGCTCTGGCGCGAGGCGGCTTGGCTCTGCTTCTCGCGGGCACCATCAACCTCCTCCAGGGCTGCAGTTCGTCCGGTGGAGGTTCGAGTTCAAGTGCCGGCGCGTCAGGCTCAGGCGGCGTGGGCGGGACACAGAACGGTGGCTCGACTGCTGCGACCAGCAGTAGCTCGAAACCAAGCGGCGGCTCGGCCGCTGCTGGCGGCAGCGAACTGGTCGGCGGTTCTGCGACTGCAGCCGGAGCGACTGCGAGCGGCGGTTCTGGAGTTATGGGCGGAACGACCAGCGGTGGCGGCGGCGCTGGGAGCGGCGGCTCTGCTGCGGCAGGTGGAATGACTAGCAATGGCGGCGACACCGCGACCGGCGGCGCGACCAAATCTGGCGGCGCGACCACCTCCGGCGGCACGACCAAAGGAACGGGGGGCAGGACCGGGGGCGGAGGCGCCACCGCAGGCGCCGGAGGGACCGCTCCTGGCACCGGCGGAGTTGCGGGAGCAAGCGGAGGGTCGGGCGTCGCGGGCAGCTCCGGCGCCGCCGGGAGCCCAGGCGGCTGTATGCCGGCCGGCACCGCGGCAGCCTGCTCTCTCGTCGCCCAAGGTACGGATTACCCCGGGATGTATCTGACGGCCTGCCCGCCTACGGCCACGCACGTTGCGGGGGCGATCACGCCGGGCGGAAAAGCCGTCACGGCGACCGCAGGCAACGGCAGCTACACATTGGACAACGGAATCGAACACATCGTCATCACCTGTGCGAGCGGGACCATCAAGACCTGGACGTACAACGGAACGGACCTACTCGCCGGAGGAGACTCCGGCGGGCAAGTCTACTGGGAGCTTGAAGCAGGCAACGGGACGTGCACTCTGACGTCCGATCCCGCGACCAACGGCGGAAAACAAGCGGAGGTCCGCATCCACACCACAGGCAGCACCAACAGCCTGGATGTGGACATCGACTACGCGCTTCTCCAGGGAAGCTCCGGTTTCTACGCCGCCGCCGTTCTCACGCACCCCGCCGCAAACGCCGCGACCAACGGCGGCGAGTGGCGCGTGAACGTCTATAACGGATCCATCTTCGATTGGAACAGCCTCGATGCCCTACGCGACGGAGGCAACAGTGTAGGCGGGCCCACAGGTTGGCTCGACACCACCGAGGCCGACTGGGCAAACGGCAGCGCCGTCACCGGCGCCCCCAAGGAAGTGGAGCAGGCGCCCAACGGCGGAGTCTACGTTTGCAAGTACAGCTGGACGGCCGACTGGGGCGACACGGATGCCTGGGGATGGAGTTCGACCACGAAGAACGTCGGAATGTTTCTCGCCCTTGGCAGCAAGGAATACTACAACGGTGGCCCCAAGAAGCGCGAGCTCATGGGCAGCATGCTGAACGGTCCGGACCTGCTCAACATGCTCGGCGGCAGCCACTACGAGGGGGCCGAGAACGCCGAGACGATCGCGTCGGGAACGGAACTGAGCAAGGTCTACGGTCCGTTCTTCTATTACAACAACAGTGTTCCGGCGGGGACTGCCAATGCCGGCACTGTGTTGTTCGCGGACGCCATTGCCCAGGCCAAGGCCGAGCAGGACGCGTGGCCTTACTCGTGGTTCGTGAATCCCACCGGGGGCGACGGCAACTATTTGCAGGAAAGTGGACGTGGTACGGTGACCGGAACTCTGACCATCGCCGACACAGGCGCGCCCAACGCGTCGGCTGGAGACATGTGGATCGGCTTGGCTCCCGACGACGGTCTGGATCCGCAAGCCCAGTTCTTCACATACCAGTTCTGGGTCAAGACCGGCTGTGATGGTTCCTTCACCATTCCACACGTCGTTCCCGGCACCTACGCCCTTTGGGCGTTCGGGCGCGGCGCTGCGGGTACTTTCACCACGGCTACGGGAAAGATCCCCAACTCGACGATCTTGACCCCGTTCACGAAACCGACCGCCAGCATCACCGTCACCGCCGGACAGAAGCAGGATCTCGGCACTGTGACCATCACGCCGCCGCGCACGGCAGCGACTGTCTGGGAGATCGGCGTCCCGGATCGCGACTCGCATGAGTTTCTCAATGGCGCCATCAACTACACGAATTGGGCGACATCGTACGAGACCTACACGACCAACTTCGGCAAGGGCGTCACCTATACCGTAGGTACGGACGACTACTCCAAGGTCTGGAACTACTCGGATATGGACACCTCGCCTTGGACGGTGAACTTCACCATGACCGCCGCCCCGACCGGCCAGGCGAGGTTGTACGTGGCCCTGGCTGCGAATTCAGGAGGCAGCCTGACGGTGACCGTGAACGGCACGGCGGCCGGAACCCTGTCCTTGCAAAACACGAGCGATGCGGTCACCCGGCTTGGCAGTCACGGGTACTTCTGGGACGGGCAGATCACGTTTGCCGCCACTGCCCTCAAGGCCGGCGCGAACACGCTGGTTATCAAGAGCTCCGGCGGCGCCCTGGAATGGGACTACCTGCGCCTGGAGGCTAACTGACGGCATCGGGCGCGGGGCAATTCCCGCGCCCGCTCTCCTGGTCGTGACCGAAGCATCTTTCAGTTGCGCGTGGCCCAAACGCCACGGGCGATTGCGCGGGCGCTGCCTTCTTCGCGTGGGTTTTCCGGGTTGAGTCGTGCTAGAGGCATGCTCCGTGCTCGCCCGCAGAAGCATGCCTCGTTTTCTCGGCGTCGCGCCTGTCATCGTGGCGGGAGCTGTTTTTCTGGAGTCGTTGGCCCGAGCCGAACCGCCTGCCGCGGAAATCAGCCCCGCGGCCACATCCACGGGCGCCCCTTTCGCGTCGCCGTCCGGCAAGCCCTTCGACACGGGCGAAGCCTGGAGCGGATGGTATCTTGGCGGTCATGTCGGCTACGCCCGCGGCACGGGGAAGACCAGCGTGTCCGAAGCCGCGCCACAAAGCTCAACCAGCTCGTTTGGAAGCCTTTACGGCGGGGGCCTGATGGGCTACGCCGTTCAGCTTCGTTCAAGGCTGTTGCTCGGGCTCGAAGCCGATGTTTCATTCCCCAATTTTCTCGACGACGAGGACATGGTTTCATTGCGCAACACGACCGACGGCAGCGTCGCGGAGAGGCTCGACATGCTCGGCCGCGCGCGCGGCCGGCTTGGCTATGCGTTCGATCGGTGGCTGCTCTTTGGAGCGGGCGGTTTTGCGTGGTCACTGGGACGATTCACCCACAGTTCGAACCAGACGCAAACGCAGGAAGAAAACCTCCACTTCCGGCCAGGCTGGACAGCTGGAGGCGGTGTCGAGTTCGCCTTTGCTCCGCGCTGGACCACGAGATTCGAATACAGCTACGACCGCTTCGCAACCTCCAGTGCGACCTTCGCGTCCGGCGCGAGCGCCGAATCGACGATGGCTCTGCACAGCGTGCGGCTTGCTCTCAACTGGCAGGTCCATGCGTCTGAGGCCGAAAATTCGCCGATAAATTTCGTCGGCCTGTCAGACGGCGACCGACGCAATTGGAGCATCCATGGGCAGGCCACCTACGTGGAGCAGGGCTACTTCAGCTTCCATTCGCCCTATGAAGGCGCGAACAGCCTGTCTGGGGCGAGCCAGGTGCGCAACACCGTGAGCGCAACCATATTTCTGGGCCGGCGCTTGTGGCCCGGCGGTGAAATCTACTTCAACCCCGAGCTCATGCAGGGCTTTGGCCTCGACGACGTGCACGGGGTGGCCGCTTTCCCCAACGGAGAGGCGCAGAAGTCGAGTTTTCGCTACCCGCGCTTCAATGCCGCGCGCTTGTTCTTGAGCCAGACCATCGGATTGGCTGGGGCGAAGGAAATAGTCGAGGACGGCCCCAACCAGCTGGCCGGCAAGCGCGCCCGCTCACGGCTCACCGTCACGGTCGGCAAGTTCGCGGTCCTCGACTACTTCCTGGTCAGCTCCTACGCGGGCGAGCCGCGCACGACCTTTCTCAACTGGAACGCCTATGGCGGCGGCTCATACGACTGGACCATGGACAAGTTGAGCTGGACCTGGGGCGGGCTGGTCGAGCTGAACCAGAAACGCTGGGCTGTCCGGGCGGGATATTTTCTGCTTCCCGATGTGTCCAATTCCAACACCTTCGACACCCACGTTATCAAACGCGGGCAGTACACGGCGGAACTGGAGCTGCGCTATTCGCCATTCGCCAGGCCCGGCAAGCTGCTCCTGTTCGGATGGCTGAGCCATGGAAACATGGGCAGCTACTCCGACGCGCTGGCCGAACCGCGTGTGACCTCCGGCTATCCCGACATCACACTAACCCGCCAGGAACGGACCAACTACGGTTTCGTCGCCAGCGCCGATCAGGCAATTGCGGACGATCTCGGCGTTTTCTCGCGTGCGAGCTGGAGTCCCGGGCGCGTCGAGATCATGGGATGGACCGATTGCGATGAGAGCCTCTCGGTGGGCGCGGCGCTGAAAGGAACGGGCTGGGCGCGGCCCAACGATACCGTCGGCATCGCCGGGGTCGCCGAGGGTCTGTCGGCCATCAGCCGCCAATACTTTTCCGCCGGCGGCATGGGAATCCTCATCGGCGACGGCAAGCTCAACTATCGGCCAGAAATGGTTCTCGAGACCTACTACGCATTCAGCCCGGTCAGGTGGGCCACGGTCTCCGTCGACTACCAGCTGATCGCGGACCCCGGCTACAACGCCTACCGCGGGCCGGTTTCGATCTTTTCCGGTCGCCTGCACGCAACGTTCTGACCCCGGGCGGTTTGTTAGGCGCGCGTCTTGGCTTCCGTCGTGCTAGACGCAGGAACCGTGCTTGCCCACCGGTACATCGTCCCTTGTTCGAGAGCTGCGCTTGCCTTTTTCGTAGGCGCCACGCTCTTCGTCTCGCCGGCACAGGCCCAGCCAGCGGCGGCGGAAGTCAGCCCGGTGGCACCCTCCGCCGTCGAAGTCGATGAACGTCCCGCGTGGCTGGCTCGGGCACTGAGACCGGACGACTGGAGCGCGAATTTCCAGACGACCTATATCTGGCAGATGCACCCGGGCTTCGCGACGCGACTCCCCGACGGACTCCACAGTCTCAGCTCGCAGCGAGAGACAGGCTACACACTCACAGCCACCCTGTACTTGGGCCACCGGCTCTGGCGAGGCGCCGAGGTGTTTTTCAACCCGGAGGTGCTCCAGAGCACGACCATGTCCAATCTGCACGGCCTTGGTGGCCTGAGCAACGCTGAGAACCAGAAGGCGGCAGACATGACGGCGCGGCTCTACAGTGCGCGAGCGTTCTTTCGCCAGACCGTCCGGCTGGGCGGGAGCGAGGCGCCCGTCGAGGCAGGCGCGAATCAGTTCAGCGGGCAGGTGTCTTCACGTCGCCTGGTCGTGACCGTCGGGCAGATGGCAGTCATCGACATATTTGACAACAGTACCCTCGCGCACGACGGACGCACCCAGTTCTTCAACTGGGCCTTGATGGCAGGCGGTGCTTCGGACTACGCCGCCGATGCGCGCGGCTACACGGTGGGTTTCGCCGTGGAATACTATCGCGACGACTGGGCCTTTCGCTTCGGTCACTTCGCGCAGCCCAAGGAATCCAACGGACTCCCTCTCGACTACCGGCTGTGGGCGCACTTCGGCGAGAATTTCGAAGTCGAGCACCGCCACGTCCTTTGGGGACGCCAGGGGAGCGTGCGCGTGACGCCCTTCTTCAACTACGCAAGAATGGGCGGATTCAGCGACGCCGTCGTTGCTGCAAATGCTGGCAACCCAGACGTGGCCAATGTGCGTCGCGATCGCGCGAAGCTCGGGTTCGGACTCGGCTTGGACCAGAATTTCACCCGTGACCTGGGCCTGTTCGGCCGCTACAGCTGGAACGACGGTCGCACCGAAACCTACGCCTTCGCCGAGATCGATCGTTCACTGACCACCGGCCTGTCCATGCGTGGGCGCTTCTGGTTTCGCCCGCGCGATACCGTCGCCGTTGCTTTCGTGCAAGACGAGATCTCGGACTCACACCGAAATTACCTGGCGGCGGGCGGCCTGGGGAACTTTCTCGGCGACGGCTGGCTCAACTACCAGCCCGAGCGGGTGTTCGAGGCGTACTACTCGTTCAATGCCTTTGCCGGCCTGTGGCTCACACTCGACGGCCAGTACGTCATGAATCCGGGCTACAATACCGATCGCGGGCCGGTGAAATTCGTGGCATGCCGGCTCCACTTTGAGTACTGAAAACATCAAGGAATTGGCGCGGCTGCCCGGCCGGTGCTAACAAGATCGGAGTGTTTCGTCTGCTGAAACTCGCCTTGGTCACGGCCCTCCTTGGCGCAGGGATCTACTACGGCATGACCGTGAAATTGGGTGAGCGAACGTTCTTCCAGCATGTCATGGCCATCTGGGACACCAAGGAAACCCAGGAGCTTCGGCGCGGGGCCAAGCAGAAGGTCGGCGGCCTGGTCGACGAAGCCACCGACCAGGTGGTCAAGGGAGTGTCAAAGAATGCTTCGGGCAAGATGCTCATGGGCGGCGACAGCACGAGTACGGACTCGGAAGCGATCCCGAGCCAACCCCCGCAAGAAAAGCTTTCGCCTCAGGATCGCAAGGCTTTGCGCAACATCATCGGCCAGGGTCGCCTCAAATCGAACGAGTGAGTTGGCTGTTTCTCACATAGACACAGAGGCCGCAGAGGCGGAGGAGAGAGGGAAGGGTTGGATACGGCGCAGTCCAAATCCCTTCTTCTCATCCGATCTCTGTTCCCTCTGTGCCTGTGGGATTTTGGATGCGCTCCACAAGATCCTGGTTAGTTGCTAGGCTGCCGCCATGGAAGAGAAGCAGTATCGACAACTGGTTGACGATGCCTTTCGGCGCATCGATGCCGCGTTCGAGAAGGTGGACCCCGACCTGGCGGAATCCACTTTTTCGCAGGGCACGCTGACCATCGTGTTTCGCGAGACGCAACAGTTAATCCTTTCGCCCCAGACGCCCACGCGCCAGATCTGGGTCGCCTTTCGCGATCGCGCCTGGCACTTCGGTTTGCGGCCCGAGGGTGACGGCTGGGTCGACGACCGAGGCAAGGGGATCGACCTCTATGCCCTGATCGCAGATCTGACCCGCACCGCCGCCGGCGTGACGGTAGAGATCTAGATTTCTTTTCACCACAGAGAGCACAGAGTCCACACAGCCGGATCGGAAAGGGATGGGTTGCGTTCTGTCCGATCCGAACCCCTTCTTCCTTTCCGACCTCTGTGTGCTCCGTGCTCTCTGTGGTGAGATCCGAATCCGTCACCGCTAGCCGCGGGCCCTACTTGATGAGCTTCCAGACCGGCTGGAATTCTGTCGCCTTGAGCGTCGGATCCTCCACCGAGAGTATGTAGTCCACGCGGCGGTTGCGGGGTTCGTCGGTGTTGTCCGGCGTGGCCACCGCCAGCGCGAATTCGCCGAAGCCTTCGTAGGCGATGGGGATGCGCAGGCCGTTCTTGCGGAACCAGCCGGCAATGGACTGGGCGCGTTTGCGCGACAGCCCCAGGTTGTACGGGGCCGCTCCGACCGTGTCCGTGTGACCAGCGATGTACAATTTGATGGGGCCGAGATTCTTGTGCTTGGCCAAGGCGTCGGCGATCTTGTTCAGGCTGGCCTGCAACTTGGGCGTTTCCGTCGGGGCGATGCTGGCCGAATCCGTGGCGAAGTTGACCTCCTCGTGCGGGATGTAGACCGACCAGGGGAAGAGCGCGAAGCTCTTGTACGCACCGCCGGCATCCGAAACCTTGAGGTCGATTCGTCCTACCTCGGTGCCCTTGGGCAAGGGTTTCCAGGTGAGCCAAAAAGGAATCGCGGGGTCGCGATCGGCGAATTCCTGCTCGTGTTCGAGCAGGGGCTCGCCCCCCGACGCGCCGAGGATGCGCAGCTCCACCTTGCCATCCGGGCTGTTGATCTGGATGGGCATGCGGCCTGTGGCCAGGTCCACCTTGGTCTTGTCGACAATCACGGTCAGCTCGCCGCCCACCAGCGTGTCGAAGTAGACTTGGCTGTCCTGGGGCTCGCCATCGACCACGCAGGTGACGCGGCCGCTATAGTGGTGCTTGCCGGGTTTTCCGTCGAGAAGCATTTCCCGCGTCTGGCCAACATCAATGGCGCCGAGGTTCTGGCTCACGTTCTTGCCGTCGTCGCGGTTCAACATGACCTCGACGCGCTGAAGGTTTTGCAAGGCGGTGATCTCCAGCTTGGGCTTCTGGCCCAGTCCAACCTTGGTGACCATGCGGACCTGAATGGCGTCGGCCCGCGCAACAAGGGGAACGCTGACCAGCAGCAGGAAGAGGACGGACAAGGAGAGGCGTTGGCTGGCAACGGCAGAGCGCATGGGCGGCATGCTACCGCGAAAACCCTCGCGGCGGCCTACCAAGAAGACGTGAAGGGCTAGCGTGGGCGCTCGGACGGATCCTTCCGGAGTCACCGGCGTCCAATAGTCGGAGTGGATCTTGAGAACCATGCCGATGCGGCTGATGGGCCTGGGTTTGGTGCTGCTGGGCGCCGTCGGAGTGGTTTGGCTGACGTCATCGCCCGGGGCAAACACCATGGCCAAAGCCGACGAAAACGGAAAACCGAGACGCAGTGAACTGCGTAGGCGTCTCTCATCTCGCCAGTACAACGTGACCCAGGAAGACGGCACTGAGCCGGCGTTCCAGAATGAGTACTGGAACAACCACGCAGACGGGATCTATGTCGATGTCGTGTCAGGTGAGCCGCTCTTCTCGTCTCGTGACAAGTACGATTCAGGTACGGGCTGGCCCAGCTTCACCCGACCGCTGGAGACAGCGAACGTCGTGAGCAAGACGGACGATTCACTGGGCATGGCGCGCACCGAAGTGCGCTCGCGCCAGGCGGACTCGCACCTCGGGCATGTGTTCGACGACGGGCCGCCGCCCACGGGCCAACGGTACTGCATGAACTCAGCGGCCCTTCGCTTCATTCCAGCGGCTCAGTTGGAAGCCGAGGGGTACGGCAAGTACTTGCCGCTTTTCGGGCTCAAGCCGAGCGAGGTGGCCAGCCAGAACAAGACCGCGCCGGTGCAAGCCAAGACCGAAGTGGCCACCCTGGCCGGCGGCTGCTTCTGGGGGGTGCAGGAATTAATTCGCAAGCTCCCCGGCGTGATATCGAGCACCGTGGGCTACACCGGCGGAACCACGGCCAACCCGCGCTACGAAGACGTTCACACCGGCCGCACCGGCCACTCCGAGGCCGTACAGATCGTTTTTGACCCGCGGCAGATCTCGTACGAAAGCATCCTGCGCTACTTCTTTCGATTGCACGATCCGACCACGCTCAACCGGCAGGGCAACGACATGGGCTCGCAGTATCGGTCGGCCATCTTCTGGAACAGCGACGAGCAACGACGCACGGCCGAGCGTGTGAAGGCCGACGTCGATGTTTCGGGCAAGTGGGAGAAGAAGGTCGTGACCGAGATTGTGAAGGCCGGGCCGTTCTACCAGGCCGAGGAGTATCACCAGGACTACTTGCAGAAGAATCCCGGCGGCTACACCTGCCACTACTTGCGCGACTGACGGGCCAGGTAGTCATCCTGGCGAAAACCCGGGTAAGTGGCTTGCCAGCGCTTCGCGAACAGGTCCGCCAGGACAGCGTAGTGCGATCCATCCTGGCGCAAGGCCACGCCATAGGTGAAGGAGTCGGGATAGAACAGGTAGTGCTGCCAAAGTTCTTCGCTGTCGAGGATGTCGCGCAACATCTGGGTGTGGTCAGGGTGGGGCATCCAGATCGCGTCAGGCTGGCGACGCCACAGTTCCGCGGCCGAGAAACCGTTGCGGGCAAAGGTCGGATCGTGCAACCCGAGCACGTCGACAATCACAGCGCGAGGGGCAAACGCGCCCACCAGGCCGTGCTCGGACATGGCAAAAGTGGTGCCCGGCGGCGACTCGGCGGCCAGGCTTGCGATTTCACGCGAGGCTTGCCACGAGTCGAGGTCAGGCAAGGGTGCGGCTGCGGAAATGCGATAGCCGTCGAGTGGGGCCAACGTCTGGGTCTGGGCGCGGCTCTCGTAGGCTCGCCCCGCAGCTTCGAGCGCGCCGGCGCCGCCCCCCAGCGCGAGCAGGGCGCAGGCCAGTCGGAACAGAAGCGATCGCGCGACAAAGGGCGCGCTCTTGGGTGCCAGGGGCAGTTCTTGCAGCCAGCGGTCGGCTGCTAGAGCGCCCGCCACCACGAGAAGTGGCAGCGACGGGAAAAAGAATCGCCCCAAGTGTCCCATGATCTGGTTGATGGAAAACAGGGCGGCGAATGTGACGGTCGCTGGGATCAGCAGGACGAGCAGCAGTCGCGCGCCGGTCCGTCGAGCAAAGAGCACCACGGCCACGACAAAGGGCGACACGCTCGCGAGCGCCACCCTGAGAAACAGGAACGGGTTCCAGGTGAACTCGCCGACGAAACCGCGGTAGTACCAGGGCTGTTTTGCGTAGAAGGCGAGCGGCAAGGGCGTGCCGAGCAGCCGCCATTTGAGAACCAGGTCCATCAACAAGAGCCCGCCCAGCGTGCCGGCCCACACAAGCAACGGGCGCAGGTGGGGCGAAGCCGCGAGCAGCAGCAAGGCCAACGATGGGCACAGGGCTGCAACGATCACGTTGTCGGGTCGCGCCTCGACGGCAAGTAGTCCCACGATGGCTGCGGCCAAGGCCCGCGTCGCCGACGGCTTTTCCGCCAGTCGCAGCGATGCGAATACCACAGCGGTGTTGGCCAGGGCCGCCAGCATGGTGTCCATGCCGGTGTGAGCGTGAAAGAAGAACGTCTCGCGGTAGAAGAGGAGCGGCAACAGCAGGGCGCCCCAGAGCAGGTAGTGGCCGCGCAGACGAACATCCTGACTAAATCGCGCGCACAGCGCGACCAAGGCGGCCAGCAACACGAGGGCGGCCCCGCCGGACGCAATCTGCAAAACCGCTGCGTGGCGGCCCGGCAGCAGCCCGCTGAGCAACGTGACGAAAAGAAAGTGGAGCAGGCTGGTGACGCCGTAGACAGGCGCCTCGCCCGGATTCCAAGCCAGCCAGTGCCCAGCCAGAGCGTTGTGGGCATAGCGCAGATACATGTACGCGTCGTCGAAATCCGTGGGCGCGGCACGCAGCAGTGCGCGCAATCGCTCGACAACCACGGCCACGACCGCCAGCGCCAGGAGCAGGCGCAAAAGGTTCGCGTTTCGCGCGCGCACAGGCAACACGGGCCCAGTCTATGACATGGGCATCGACTGGGGCATACTATCGGAGCCTGGAGGAAAACATGGGTCTTGCGCTGGTCGAAGTCGTCATCGTCACCGAGGATGCGTTCGGGATTCCCATTCCCGACGAGGACATGGGGCGCATCGCCACACCGCGCGCGCTGGTGGACTACCTGATGGAGAAGCTCGCCCCGGCGCCCGAGGCGCTTTCGCACTCAACCCAGCGCGCGTTCGCCACTTTGAGTAAGGCCATCGTGGCGGTGCTCGGCCCGCAGCATTTCGAGATTGTTCCCTCGACGACCTGGGAGAGCCTGCTGCCTCGTTCTCACGCCCAAGTCGACAAGCTGTGGCATCAGATCGAGGACCATGTGGGCGGTCCCTTGCGACGCGATCACGGCGCCGCGGCCATCGTGGGGCACACGGCGCTTCAGATTTCCGATCGTGGCACACCGGGTCCGCAGGAGGTGGCGCGCCTGCGCACGCGCGAGGAAATCGCAGATTCCGTGCGACGCCTGATCCGCGAGAAACTCGAAGTGAAGGAATTCACCGACGACACGCCGTTCGTGGCGATGGGACTGGATTAGCTTTAGCTCGGCTAGTCGCCCAACCGGCGCAGATGCTCGCGCGCCATCGGCGCAGACAGGTGATCGGGTGAGCGCGCGAGCATCTGCCTGAAAGCTGCGGCGGCTTCCGCCCGTCGGCCCAGCGTCTCGAGGGCCAGCCCGCGCCCGAAGCGGGCTTCGTCGCTGGCTGGCAACGCAGCCAGAACCGCATCGAAATCGAACAGTGCCAATGCCGCTTGGCCAAGGCCGAGCAAGGCGAAGCCGTGGTTGTCGCGAGCTTCGGGCGCAAGCAAGCCGTCGAGCAGGGCCGCGGCTTGGGCCAGTTCGCCCAGTCGCAGAGCCACCGCGCCCATGGTCTGTCGCACTCCGCCCCGCCAACTCGAATCCAGGCATGTCCCGGAAGGCACTCCCAGCGCTGTCTCGAACGCGCGCAGCGCGGCCTGATCGTCGCCAACGCTGCGGTAAAAATCACCCAGCCGGCGCTGCCATTCGCATGCGGGAAGCGTGGCCTCAGACGGTTCTTGCAGCAAGGGAGTTGGCTGAAGGCCCGTCGCTGTTGCGTAGCTGAAACTAAGCGGAATCTCCAACTCCGCGATGAGGGCTGCCCGTTCTGGCAAACGCCGCGTGAACACCAGCCCATCGCTGGCCCGATACAGTAGCGCCCATTTCTCGGGATCGAACCACGCGCCCCGCGGATTAACCGTGGGATAGGTAAGCAAGGCGGCGTCGACGGAAAAATCGTCGAGCAGGCGCTGCCACTGCGCGCGCGACAGATCCGAACGGCGCACGATCGCGTGGAAGGATTCAGGATAGCCGTTGATGCGGGGGTCCTGAAAAACGCGAAAGCGTGGCCAGCCCTGCCAGGTCAGGTACGAGCCGACCTCGAGGTCGTTGTACATGCGCGCTCGCAGCCCGTGTTGATCGGCAAAGGCGATGGCGGCGTCTGGCACCAGATCGGCTTCGAGCCCGATGTCGAACCAGCGGGAACCGGCCCAGGCCGCCTGAGCGCGCGGAAGCACGGTCAGCGCCAGCAAGACCGCGGCGGCTGACCACGCCAGCCCTCGGCCACGCCAGGAAGGCAGAAGGCGGCTGGCGGCTACTGCGAGGGCAGGGCCTGCCAAGATGGAGAACTCGGCCACGAAACGGATGCGGAAGGCGCCGAGCAAGGCCAATGCGATCAAGGGAAAGACGACGCGCAGAGGAAGCAGAGGCCGCGCCTTTCGCAAGACAATCGACGCTGCCATCGTAGAGGCAAGGCCCGCCACCAGAAAGAAGAAAGGACCATCGAGCGGCCAGCGCGCCGTCCGATATTCCTGCAGAGGCCGCAACCAAGGCATGCGGATGTGATTGGCAATGTAGGTGAGACAGAGCGTTCCCGAGGGCGTGGCGAACATCAGCGGCACAAGCGCGAGGCCAACCAGCAGCGCACGCCGGCTGTGAGCGCTTTCTCCGTCGAGCCGCGCGCCAGCGGTGTAGAGCAGGAGAATCGCAGGCGCGAGAAAGAAGCACGAGTTGGCATTGGCCCACAGCAACCCGAGCGGGACCAGCAGCCAGAGGAGGTGCGGCCGTCCTGCCTCTGCGCGCTCCAGGGCCAGAAGCAGCAAGGCCAAACCGAGGAAGGTCACCAAGTGGGGACGCTCGACAAAACGCGGTTCAGCCGACCACGCCGCCAGCGCCAGCGCCAGCGCTGCCAGGGCAGGGTGCGCCCCGCGTCGCACGGCCACGCGAAAAAGCAGGGTCCATGTGCCGAGTACGAAGCCGGTCTTGAGCAGCACCGTGCCCGGGATCCCGGCCGCGCGATGGGCGAGCGCGAGTATGATCTGGAAAAGCCAGGCCAGATTGATGTCGGTGGCCGCGGGGAAGGTGAAGGAGAGCAGATTTTCGGTGGGCACGTGACCGGTGGAAAGAACGATCTCGCCCAGGCGCAGGTTGAAGAACAGATCGGTCTCGTCCATCGGCACCAAGCAGCGCCCGGCCACGAACAAGAGCAGCACATAGACCACGACGACTCATCATAATGCCGGAGTGCCGCGACCGCGCCAAGCAGCCACGACGGATTGTGCAACCTCGGACTCGGCAACCATGCCCAGACTCTAGCAGGCAAAGTGCCGCTCTGGTCGCCGCCGGTGATTCCTACATGCGCGCGCTGGTACCGATCAGAAAGCCGAGCAGGGCGCCGTACAGAGTTGAGATGTACGGGCTCGACGTGATGGGGCACGTGCCCGTGCGGCAGCCGATCAGCTTGTAGTAGGCGAACCCAAGCACGCCGCCGCCCACGACTGAAGCCGCCGTGTACAAGATCATCTTGGTCTCCCGAGCATGAGCCAGTCGCATGGGATCACCCGCAACAGCAGCCTCCGTCGCATTCTGAATTCTTCGGGGCTGACTGCTGGGCAGCCACGTCGGCGCGGACCTTGACCATGTCGAGTCCTTTGACCTGCTCGACCAACTCGTTCAACGCGGTCGCGGGCAAGGCCCCGGCCTGTTCGAAGAGCAGAATTCCGTCGCGAAAGGCCATCAGGGTCGGGATGGCCTGGATGCCGAAGCTGCTCGCCAGCCGGGATTCGTCCTCGGTGTCGACCTTGCCGAAAACCACGTCGGGGTGCGCCTCGGAAACCTTCTCGAACACCGGGCCGAACACCCGGCAGGGACCGCACCACGGTGCCCAGAAGTCCACCAGGACGATTCCGTTGGCGACAGTTTCTTTGAAATTGCTCTCGTTCAGGGCCTTGGTTGCCATGCTCACGCTCCTGTGCCTTGTAAGAGCCAGTTTTGTCCAAAAGGATTCACGCGAAGGCGAGGTAAAATTGGGACAATGCGTGCGACTTCCGTGGCCTCGCCTTCCTCCTCGGCCGAGACTAAGCCCAAGGCGCGGCGATTTCGGCGATGGTGTTCTAGAAA
The DNA here is from genome assembly GCA_963758155.1 of uncultured delta proteobacterium. Lineage (GTDB taxonomy): Bacteria > Myxococcota_A > Polyangia > Fen-1088 > Fen-1088 > Fen-1137. The sequence goes on along the minus strand of CAVWUP010000008.1, from coordinate 136,504 downwards.
TGCGAGCTAGAATGAAGGCACGAAGACGTCATGACCACACAGCGAGCTCAGCTTCTTGACGAGACAGGCCGCCCAGATTCTGCCGCGGTGGACGAGAGTCTGATCGACGCGACGATGGCGCTAGGTCCCGAGGAAAGGCTGCGCCAGAACGACCGCATGATTCGCACGGTGCTGCTGCTCAGGGAGGGCTGGGCTGCCGCGAAAGCTGAGCAGGATGGCCGAGAGCGCTGATCTGACGACGTTGCTTGAGCGTCTACTGGCAGCGGACATCGAATTCGTGTTGGTGGGTGGACTGGCCGCGGTGGTCCAGGGTGCGCCGGTCACGACTTTCGACATCGACATCGTCCACCGAAGGACTGCGGAGAACGTCGACCGCCTGCTCGCTTTCCTGGCGGTTGTCGGCGCCCGGTACCGCAATCGTCCAGGTCCACCTCTGCCGCCAAATCGCAATGCCCTGCTCGGTCCTGGGCACTCTCTGTTTGTGACCAACCTTGGCCCTCTCGACGCGCTCGGCGCCATCGAGGGCGGCGCGGACTACAACCAGCTTGCGCTTGTCTCACGGATCATCACCGTCTCAGGCCACTCGTTGCGTGTCTTGCAACTCGAAACCATTGTCGCGCTGAAGCGGACATCGACCGATCCCAAGGACAGATTGCGCTTGCCGGTTCTGGAAGCGGCTCTGCGGCGCCAGAAGCAGGATTCCTAGGCGTACAAGGGGTGAAGCGGAAACTCACTCTCACCGGGCTAGTGGCTGCGACTTACTTCATGGTCGCGGGCGGGCCGTATGGCCTCGAAGAGCTGGTGCAGAATGTGGGCTACCGGATGGCGCTGCTGCTGCTTGTGGTGACGCCGGTGGTGTGGAGTCTGCCCACGGCCCTCATGGTGGGCGAGTTGGCCAGCGCCATTCCCGACGAGGGCGGATACTATGTCTGGGTCGAGCGGGCCATGGGTCCGTTCTGGGGTTTTCAGGAAGCTTGGCTTTCCCTTTGCGCCAGCGTCTTTGACATGGCCATCTACCCGACATTGTTCCTGCTCTATCTGGGGCGACTGTGGCCTGCGGCATCACAAGGAAGCGTCAGCCTGGTCATGGGTGTCGCGATTTTGGTGGTCTGTGCGGCGCTCAACTTGCGCGGCTCGCGCGTGGTGGGCGGGGCGTCCGAACTCATGGCGGTGCTGCTCTTGTGCCCATTCGTGGTCATGGCCACTCTTGCCTTCGCTGGGACCGGCGCGGCCGGCGCCGTTCGCGCGCCCGCGGTTGGCGGCGATTTCTTGGGGGGATTGTTGATCGCCATGTGGAATTTCGCGGGCTGGGACAATGCCTCCACTGTGGCGGGCGAGGTGGACCGACCGCAGCGCAACTATCCACTGGCCATTTCCATCGCGGTTTGCCTGGTGACCTTGACCTATTTCGTGCCCGTGGCCGGGGCCGCACACGCGGGGATCGATCCGAGCGGCTGGACCACGGGGTCGTGGGTGACCGTGGGTGACATCGTGGGCGGCCGCGGACTCGCGCTGGCAGTGGGCGTGGGCGGGATGCTGTGCGGTCTGGGCATGGCGAACGCGCTGGTCATGTCGTATTCGCGTCTGCCGCTGGTGCTCGCCTTGAATAGCCGTCTGCCGCGGGTTTTTGCGCGCCAGCTGCCCAGCACTGGGGCGCCCTGGGTATCCATCTTGGCTCTGACCGCGGCCTGGTGCGTGGCCTTGGGGTTGGGTCTGCAGCGCCTGATCGAGCTCTATGCTCTGCTCTACGGCTTGTCGCTCATGCTCGAATTTGCGGCCCTGGTCATCCTGCGCGTACGCGAACCCAACCTAGCGCGCCCCTTTCGTGTCCCAGGCGGACTTCCGGTTGCTGTGCTATTGGGCGTCGGACCGGCCGCGCTTCTGGCTCTGGCTTTCGCGCGCGAACGGCACGAACACGCGGGTCAGCTCGGGGCGCTGACCCTGGCCCTGGCTCTCGCGGCAGCCGGCCCGCTGGTCTATGCGCTGGTTTCCCGCGCTCGACCCAAGGCGACGAACAAGCCGGGGAGCAGCTCGAAGTAGCGCGCGAGCCTTGCGCCGGCGGGGACTTCCTCAACTTGATCACCGAATTTTCCCTGGGCGCGGCCACGGCCACAGGCGCGCTGCTCCTGCCCCCGCTTGAGTAGGGTCAGCGAGCGTAGATTTCCAGATCGCCCGCTAGGGAGACGCGCCGGTAGCTCGCCGGAATCATCTCGCGGAAAGCCGGGGGCATGGCCCAGGTCAGAATATGGGTAAAGCGCGGTTCCGCCTGACTCCAGAACGTGCGCCACAGCGCACGCCAGGAGGCCTGGCATCCAGCCTCGCCTTCGGCGGCCACGATGGGGTCGGCCTGGCAGTGCCGCTCGGGTGTGCCGTGCAGCTCCGCAAGACGGTCGAGAGCAGGTGGGATCAGCATGGGCGGCGGGAAGACGCCGTAGGTAATCGGGTACGAGCGCTCCACTGCGAACACCAGCGGTGCGCTGGTGTTCCTGGCCATCACATAGTAGGCCCAGTCGTGGGTCAGGCTGGCCGTGAAGTCGCTTGTCCTGCGATGCTTGAAGAGAAGCGGCAGCAGCGTGGCCCGTTCGGGCACCGCGGAAATTCCCGCTGTGAAGGCCGCGCGATCGCCGTCGAGCCGGAGGTAGTCGATCCCCAAAACCACCGAGAACGACAGCGCGCAAGCCAGCAGAGCCGCAGACATCCGCCGCGACAAGGACGTCGGCACGCGCAGCGCGAAGGCTGCCCACAGAAAGGGAACCAACCGGCAGTTGAGGTACCACCAGTTGCTGAGCATCAGGGGCAGGCCGAGGTAGGCCACGGCGAGGGCGATGGTCCCGCGCCTTGAAAAGAATGGAACCTGCGTGTCGCGACCCCGCCAGGCAAAGGTGGGCAGCAGCAACGCGGGGACCACGGTCATGCTTCCCCATCTGGTCAGCGCCCCCGAGGCGTCGAGCCAGAAGTGCAACGCGAGTGTCCAGGGATTGAGGAAGGCAAAAAGGTTCGAGGCGGCGACCGGCGCGCCGTCGGCCTTGATCATATGGTGGAGCGCGGTGACACACACCAGGCAGCCGACAGGGAGCAGCGGACAGAGGAGCGCCAACCCGGCTGACAGGCGCGCGCGCCAGCTCGGCCGGGCGGCGACCTCCAAGACCACCAGACCGCCCGCCACCATCAACGGGAATGGGTGGGCGTACCAGAGCAAGAGCGAAAGCGCCGCGACGCCGAGACCGCGAAGCACACTGGGCGCCCGCCGTTGGTGGTCCAAGGTCACCATCAGTGTCAGCGACAGAGGCAAGGCCAGCGCGAAATTCAGCATCCCCATCGACACGAAGAATCCGTGCACCAGGGGCCAAACCAAGAGCGAGGCCACCAGCATGCGGCGCCGCCCGCCGAAATGAAGCACGAAGAAAGGGAGGCCAAGTGCGTTGGCCGCAATGACGATGGCGGTGAAGGTCCGACCGGCCGCCAGCAGGTCGTGTCGGCCCAGATGCAGCCACAGTGTCAAGAGCGCGTTCGACTTCCAGAAGCCGTTGAAAACGTATTGAGGGTAGATGTCCAGATGCCCGGCAATATGCGCCGTGGCCAGGTGATTGGGGAGATCCTGCAAGGGGGGCAAATCGACCAGCAGCAAGGGCCACGCCCCGAGCACGAACAGCGCGAGCGACACCAGCAAGGTGATTCGGACGTCGGGCAGGGACGCGAGCCACGCGGCCAAGCGATCGCGATGGGACGGAACGGGATTCACGGCCGCGCTCCGGCCGCCACCGGCGAAACCGCTGGGCGAGCGAAAATTTCCAGCTCGCCTGCCGCGAAGACCGACTGGTAGCTCGCCGGAATCACTTCGCGGAAAACAGAGGGCATGGCCCAGGTCAGGACATGGGTAAAGCGCGGTTCCGCCAGGCCCCAGAACGTGCGCCACAGTTCGTCCCAGGCGGCTTTGCATCCAGCCTCGCCTTCGGCGGCTAGAATGGGGGAAGCCCGACAGTGCCGCTCGGGAGTGCCGTGCAGCTCCGCAAGACGGTCGAGAGCCGGTGGGATCAGCATCGCTGGCGGGAAAACGCGATAGGTGAGCGCGTGCGAGCGCTCCACCGCGCCCGCCAGCGGCGCGCTGGTGTTCTTGGCCATCACATAGTAGCCCCAGTCGTGGGTCAAGCTGGCCGTGAAATCGCTGGTTTTGCCGTGCTTGAAGAGAAGCGGCAGCAGCGTGGCCCGTTCAGGCACCGCGGAAATTCCCGCCGTGAAGGCCGCGCGATTGCCGTCGAGGCGGAGGTAGTCGATCCCCAAAACCACGGAGAACGACAGCGCGCACGCCAGCAGAACCGCAGACATTCGCCGCGACAAGGATGTCGGCACGCGCAGTGCGAAGGCTGCCCACAGAAAGGGAACCAACCGGCAGTTGAGGTACCACCAGTTGCTCAGCATCAAAGGCAGGCCCAAGTAGGCCACAACGAGAGCGATGGTCCCGCGCTTCGAAAGGAACGGGACCTGCGTGTCGCGTCCCCGCCACGCAAAGACGGGCAACAGCAACGCGGGGACTACGGTCATGCTTCCCCATCGGGTCAGCGCCCCCGAGGCGTCGAGCCAGAAGTGCCACACGAGTTCCCACGGGTTGAGAAAGGCAAACGAGGTCGAGGTCGCCACCGGCGCGCCCGGAGCCTTGATCAAATGGCGGAGCGCTATGACACACACGAGGCTGCCGACCGGGACAAGGGGAGAGAGGAGCGCCAACCCCGCTGACCGGCGCGCCCGCCAGCCCGGCCGGGAGGCAACCTCGAGCACGACCAGACCAACCACCACCATCAGCGGGAAGGGGTGGGCGTACCAGGGCAAGACCGAAACCGCCGCGACGGAGAGGCCGCGAAGCACACTGGGCGCCTGCCGTTGGCGGTCCAAGGCCACCAGCAGTGTCAATGCCGAGGGGAAAGCAAACGCGAAATTCAGCATCCCCATCGACACGAAGAATCCGTGCACGAGCGGCCAAACCAAGAGCGAGGCGACCAGCATGCGGCGCCGCCCGCCGAAATGAAGCACGAAGAAAGGGAGGCCAAGCGCGTTGGCCGCTATGACGATGGCGGTGAAGGCCCGACCAGCCGCCAGCAGGTCGTGGCGGCCCAGCAAATGCAGCCACAGCGGAACGATCGCGTTGGACCTGAAGAAGCCGTTGAAGACGTATTGAGGGTAGAGGTCCAGATGCTCGGCGATGTGCGCCGCGGCCATGTGACTGGGGAGATCCAGCAAGGGGGGAACCGCGACCAGCAGCAACGGCCAGGCCCCGAGCACGAACAGCACGAGCGACACCAGCAAGGTGAGCCGGAGGTCGGGCAGGGAGGCGAGCCACGCGGTCAGGCGGACAACCCCACCCTGATTATGTGGCCTATTCTCTCGAATGCCGTCTTTCATGGGAGGGGCGACAATAGCAAACCGGGGACGCGGCCGCGCGCAGTCGTACGCGGGTTGTGCTATTTAGTCCGCGAGCCCATGAAGATCGCAATCGTGACCGAGTACTACTATCCCACCCTGGGCGGCATTCAGGAACACGTCCACCACTTCGCGGTGGCCGCGCGCCGGCTGGGTCACGACGTGCGCATCTTGACCCCTACCGTCGACGACAGCCTGGCCTCGGTCGGCAAGGATCCTGCAGCGCCGAAGCACAACGACCTCAGACAGGACGAGCTTGATGGTGTCATTCGCGTGGGCCGCTCGTTTCCCTTTCTTTCCCGAGGCTCAATCGCCCGCGGGTCTCTCGGCGGTATCTCGCGGCGGCTCTCGGAAATCTTGCGCGCCGAGAAATTCGACATCATGCATTTGCACTTGCCGCTCAATCCCACCTTGCCCCTGGCGGCCCTGCGGCTCTCGGACACCTTCAATGTGGGCACCTTCCACAGCGACATCGGCCGTAGTTTTCTGCTCGCGCTGCTGGCGCCCCTGCTGCAGCGCTACTTCGATCGTCTGGACGTCGCCATCGGCGTATCGGAAACGGCTCTGCGTACCGTGCGGCGCCACTTCAAAGGCAACTTTCGTATTGTTCCCAACGGCGTCGACGTGGCGGCCTTCGCGGCAGGACGTCGGCGTCCCGAATTCGACGACGGCCGCTTCAACGTGCTGCACGTGGGGCGTTTCGATCCTCGCAATGGCGTCGACCGGGTCATTACCGCCTGGATTGGCGTGAGGCGCGCGGGAATCGACGCCCGGCTCGTGCTGGTGGGCGACGGCCCGCTGCGGGAACGCTACCAAGCCATGGTCCCCGCCGATCTGCGCGCCGACGCGCACTTCGCCGGCTTCGTGCCCGGAGCCGAGCGCGCTTCCTACTACGCCTCGGGTGATGTTCTGCTTTGCCCCGCCGTGGGCGGCACCTTCGGCATCATCGCGCTCGAGGCGATGGCCGCCGGGTGCGCGGTGGTGGTGGCCGATACGCCGGGATTTCGAACCGTCATTCAAGACGGCGTGCAGGGTTTCATGGTCGACGTCGACCGAGATACAAATTGCCAGGCGCTGGCCGAGCGGACCGGCCAGCTGCTCACCGACGCCCTCACCCGCCGCCGCTGCGCGGAGGCTGGGCGTCGGCGCGCGGCCGAGTTCGACTGGCCCATCGTGACTCGGCAGGTGCTTCGCATCTACGAGGAGCTGCTTGCGAGCGGCCACCCAGCCGGGCGGGGCGGCCTTCGGTGAACCCAGGGGCGGCGGCAGCCAAGCCTTTGCTGGCGCCTCGGCGTGCGCTCTGGCTCTTGGTCCTCTGTCTTGGGCTGCGCGTGGTCGCGCTGGCGCGGCCCTGTCTTTCGGACGACGAGGCGACCTATTGTGTGGTGGGCCGCGAAATGCTGTCCGGGCGGGTTCTCTACCGCGACGTGGTCGACCACAAGCCTCCCCTCATCTACGTCACCTACGCGGTCACGCAAGCGATGGGAGGCCCGACGGGCGGGATGCGGATCATTCATCTCCTCACCGCCTTGGTGGTGTGGGCCACTGCGGGCTTGCTCGCCTTCCTGGTGCGGCACTTCGGCGGCTCGGGCGACGGCGGGCGGGCTCCGTTCTTTGCGGCCTTGCTCTACATCGTCTTCACGACCACGCTTCTTCCCTTTGATTCGCTCGCCGCCAACTGCGAGCTGTTCATGATGTTGCCGCTGGTGGGCTCGGTCGCGCTCTACCTGGGCGGTGGGACCGGCGCGCGCCTGCGGCCTGGGCTGCTGGCCGGTGCAGGGGCTCTGGTGGGCGTCGCCGTGTTCTACAAGTACCAGGGAGGCATTCACCTCGCGCTGTATGGGCTGCATTCCGCGTGGCTTTATCGACGACGCCCGTCGCGTCTTTTGGTCGCCTGGGGCGCGCTCGCCGTTGGGGCTGCCGCTGTCCTCGGTCTGGGCGTGGCGGTCTTGTCGCATTTCGATTCGTGGCGCGCGGGATGGTTCTGGTTCCGTTTCAACTTCGCCTACATTCGTGAAGGGATGAGCTGGACGGAGGTGGTGGCGCGGGCGGTGCCGCGTGTGTCCCTGGTGGTGGGCGCGGCGCTATTTCTGTGGGTGCTGGGCCTTGGCGCCGCGTTGCGGGCCATCCTTGGAAGGCCCCGACCCGGCGACTCCGACCTGGCGTTCGATCGCTTCAGCGTGGGCTGGCTGCTGGTCAGCGTTTTGGCCGTGACCGCGGGAGGGCGTTTCTTCGGCCACTATTTTCATCAGGTGACCGCGCCGCTAGCCGTGCTCGCCGCCGCGTCGGCTGCGCATCTCTGGCAGTCACGGCGGCGGCTGGTGGTGGCGGCGCTGACCGCGCCAGCCGTGCTCTTCTTCTTGATCGGGATCGGTCACGCGCATGTCATGGCGGCGGCCGGCCAACCCGAGCCCGACTACGCGGCGATGGCGGCCTTCATCGATGCCCACAGCCGCGAGCGCGACGGGTTGTTCGTGTGGGGCAATTCCCCGGTGCTCTACTTCGAGGCGGGCCGGCCCTTGGGCAGTCGCTTCGTGTTCGCCAACTACCTGACCGGCCTTTCTCCAGCCACCCGCAGTCAATCCGATCCGCTGGCAGATGCCACGGCCAATGTCGTTCCTGAGAGCTGGGATATGCTGGAAGCGGATCTGGCGCAGCGCCGGCCCCGGCTCTTCGTCGATGCCTCGCCGGGCGACGTCGGACACTACGGCAAGTTTCCACCAGCGCGCTTCCCGCGTCTGCAGGCCATCTTGGATCGCGACTATCGGCCCCTCGGCGACGTGGCGGGCGTCCGCGTGCTCGAGCGACGCAACGAGATCCACTGATGGCGGACGAATTAGCACAGCCCCGCGCCGTGGGTGGCAACGTTGCGAACGCTGTCTCCAACCCAGCGACTGCTGCTACAGTAGCCCAAGGATGATCATCAGCACCGACCACCCGCAGCCGCCCTCGCGTTTTGCTCGACGCTATGTCGACTTTCTCGCCCGGCATGACCTTGCCATTGCGCTGGGGGCCTTCGTTCTATTCGGCCTGTCGATCTTCGCGGCGTCTCACCTGGAGCTTCGATCCGATTTCGCCGAGCTGTTGCCGCAGGACGATCCCGAGATCGTGCGCCTGCAGCAGATCAGCGATCGGGTGGGGGCACCGTCCACCCTGGTCATCGCCGTGCAGGGCCCTGACCCCAACGCCAACGAACGTTTCGCCGAGGCGGTAGTCAAGAACCTGCAGCCCCTCGTCGGCCGCGACCTCCGCTCCATCGACTATCGTCCCGACGCCGCCCAGCCGTTCTTCGACCACAACAAGGCGCTCTACGCCGATCTCATCGATCTGCAGCGCATCGACGACGACTTCAAGAAGTTGCTGGTGTCGAAGAAGAACCCGGCCTTCATCGCCTTCGCCGACGAGGACAAAGGCGAGGTGGACGACGCCCCGGACGAGGATCTCAAGCTGCTCAAGCGCGATCTCCAGAAACGCAAGGACGCGGCCATCAAGTTTCCCAGCGGCTACTACGAGAGCGCGGATCGTACGCTGTTGGCCATCGTCACCTGGACGAAGTCGTCGGGGACCGGCGACCTCTCGGGTTTTCGCATCTTCAGCGACGTGCAGCAGGTCATCGACGCGACCCGTCCCGCGGCGTTCGGCAAGGTCAGCGCGCAGATCACGGGTGACGTGGCCAGCGCCATCGAAGAACACGACGCGCTCAAATCCGACATAGAGACAGTCTCCTTGGTCTGCACGGTTCTGGTGCTTTTTGTCATCGTGCTCTACTACCGCAGCGGCTTCTCGCTGGCGTATATCTTCTTCCCGACCCTGCTCGGCGTGGCGCTCGCCTTCGGCATCACCGCCCTCACCATCGGATATCTCAACACCAACACCGCATTCCTGGGATCCATCATCTTGGGAAACGGGATCAACTTCGGCATCATCTTGCTGGCCCGCTTTCGCGAGGAGCGCCTCAGTCGGCCCGAAGAAGACCTGGCGGAGGTGCTGGCGCGGGCGCTCGCGGCTACGGCCAAGCCGACCCTGGCCGCCGCCCTGGCCGCCGGCATCGCCTACGGCAGCCTGGCCTTGACCCGATTTCGCGGATTTCAGCAATTTGGCGAGGTCGGTGGGATCGGAATGATCCTGTGTTGGCTGGCGACCTACAGCTACTGTCCGGTTCTCATCCATCTGCGCCAGCGCTGGTCCAAGCGGCGTCCATCCCGGCCCGCGCTATCGAGCGGGGCGCTGACTCGGTTCGCCGCCCGCCTGCTGGCGCGGTACAGGTTGTTGGCAGGCTTGGCGGCCGTGGCCACGGTTCTCGCCAGCCTGTCGCTGTCGCGGGTGATCGCCAGTCCCTTTGAATATGATTTTTCGAAGTTGCGCAACCAAACCAGCCGCAAGCACGGGGCCGGCGATCTGTACGTCCGGGTCGGCGCGATTTTTCCGCGGGACCTGTCGCCCGTGGGTGTGGCGCTCTTGCCCGTGGTCGAGGACGCGCCTTTGTTCCGCACGGCCCTGTTGCAGAAGGATTGCAGGGACGCGCTTGCCCGGGCGCGGGGCGGGAGCGCCGAGGAAAACCCGACGGATGCGTCCGAGTGCGCACGGCGGGTGGCCGCGGGCGAGCCCACCGGAGGCTTGCTCTCGGCCGTGGCGACCGCCTACGACTACCTGCCCAAGGATCAGGACGAAAAGCTGGCGGTGATAGCCCGCATCCGCAAGCATCTCGCGGATCCGTCCATGGACCTGTTGTCGGCTGAGGAGAGGAAAAACGTCGACGAGTGGGCCCCGCCTCAAGATCTGCGCAAGCTCATTCCGCAGGACCTGCCCGAGTCGCTGGCACGCCCGTTCCGCGAGCTCGATGGGACCGTGGGACGGGTCGCCTTGCTCTTCCCCATCCGGGTCTGGGCCAACTGGGACGGTCACAACCTGATTCGCCTTTCCGACGTCATCACCAACGTGCAGCTGCCCAGCGGCCACGTCGTCCACGCCGCGGGGCACTCGTCCTTGTTCGCGGCCATGCTGCGCTCGATCGCGCACGACGGCCCCATCGCCACCTTGGCCGCGGCGTTCGGCGTGGTGCTCATGGTGCTTCTGCTCTTTCGCCGGGCTCGCGGCGCGCTGCTGGTGTTGCTCTCGCTGGCGGTGGGCGTGATCTGGATGGGCGGCGTCGCCGCGGCCTTGGGCCTCAAGCTCAACTTTCTCAATTTCGTGGCGTTGCCCATCACCCTCGGCATCGGTGTCGACTACGCCGTCAACGTGTTTGCCCGCCTCTCCAAGGAGCCCCTCGCGCGGCACGCGCGCGCGCTGGCGGAGACGGGCAGCGCGGTCGTGCTCTGCTCCACGACCACGATCATCGGGTACAGCTCGCTCCTCATCGCGTCGAACGGGGCCCTGCGATCCTTCGGAAAGCTGGCCGACCTGGGTGAGGCCGGGAGCCTCCTCGCAGCTCTGCTCCTAGTGCCGCTATTGCCGCGCGTGATGAAGAAACGGCGGCCACAGGGCGAGGCTCTGCCGCCGACACCATTTGTGTGACAGCAAACAAAAGATTTCATCACAGCACAGGCCGTCTTGATTGTGAGACTGGAAGATGGTGGTGGTGAATATCTGACAGTTGTCGGGATGTGTTGAGAATTGGACACCTTCCACGCGATTCGACCGCCGAGCTGTGAAGCCGACCCTCCCAGAATCGTGACTGATTATCGATAGATCGAGAAGACTCGCTCGGTCGCGCTGCCCATGGTCGAACGCCGGGCGACCGGGCTCTCGTCTTGCATGAGGCCGACCCATGAAATCCGCCGCCCTTCGGTCCTGGCTCGGTCGGCAACGATTGCGGCTGTCGCTCTTGAACCAGCTCGGATCGCGGACCGTGGTCGGGTACGGCAAGCTTGTCTACGCAATTGTCACCGAAGGCCTCTTGATCGTGCCGCCCCGCCCGCGGAAGCATGCGACGAATTGTCCGCAGCCTCAATCCGTGGAGAAGACAGCATGATCGACACTCAGCTCACTGGCAGCCTGGCGGATCTCATCTACCTCGCGGGCTTCGTGGCCTTCTTCTCGGTGCCATTCTTTGTCTATGTGGGGTTGGTACTGGTCGGTGCGGTGACGCTGCCGCCCACAAAAAAGAAGGGCGCGGGTAGGCGTCTCTTCGGACCCCTATTCATCGGCTACTACTACTGGTTGCTCGGACCGACCCTCCGACTGGTGGCGCGGACCTCGCTGACGCCGAACATGGTCACCGGGGCGTCGTTGCTGGCGGCGCTGGCGAGCGCGGTGGCCATCGCCACCGGCCACTTTGCGCTGGCCTCGGCGCTCGTCATTGGGGGTTCCTCGTTCGACATCATCGACGGGTACCTGGCGCGTGTGAAGAAGATGGCGAGCCCGGCCGGCGCCTTTTTTGACTCGACCGTCGACCGCATCAATGACGGCCTCATGTTCAGCGGCTGCGCCGTTTACTACTCCGGCACCCCCATGATGTACGTCTGCTTGGCGGCGCTGGTGATGACCTACACCGTGAGCTACACGCGGTCGCGCGGCGAAGCGCTCGGCTTGACGGGCGCCGAGGGGCTCATGCAGCGGGCTGACCGGATTGTGGTCTTGGGAATTGCGCTGGCCTTCTCGCCCTACTTCGGACACCGGGCGGAGGGGTTCGTGGCTCATCCATTCTACGCTGTCACGGCAGGCGCGCTCTGCCTGCTGGCGCTGCTCAACACCGTCACCGCGGTATCGAGGATCAGCTGGAGCCTGCGACAGCTCAAACGAGCCGAAATCAAAGCCTACGCGCCGAGGAGCACCCGCGATGACATCCCAGAGGCGAGCCTGACCCCGGTCCCTTCGACTTCCTCGGCTCCTCTCGGCAGCCAGGTGCCGCCGACCGTTGTTTAGCCGGTCAGGGAGAAAAGATGCGCAAGCGGGTCGTGGGCTTGGCGCTACGGGTGGTCGCGGTCTTGGTGACGGGCGCCTTCGTCGTCTGGGGCGTGCGCTGGCGGGAGGTGGTGGAGAGCTTGCGCAATGTCGATGGACTCCTGCTCGTGCTGGTGGTGGCGGCCAACGCCGGCAAGATAGCGGTCAAGGCGGTGAGGTTGCGGCTGCTCATCGGGTCGCGACGGGCGTCGTTTGGTTTCTGCTTCCTGGCCTTGCTCACCTCTTCTGCGATCAACAACGTGGCACCGCTGCGGGGCGGAGATGTGGCACGCCTCTGGATGTTCTCGCGCAATGCTGCCATGACCAAGGCCGCCGCGATTGGGGTGACGGCTGTAGAGAGGCTGGTCGATATCTTCTCCCTCGCCGCCGTGGTTATGGTGGTTTCTTTCTTCTTCCCCACCCAGCGGTGGGCGGGGTACGCAGCGCCCATCGTGCTCGCGGGTGGCGCGCTCCTGCTCGCGGCCTTGTGGCTCACCGCCGGCCGCCGCGTGCGCATGGGGCGCGCCGAGCTGGGCTCCCCTGAACCCGGGGGCGGGCTGGCGTCCCGATTGCGCGCACTCGGCGAGCGGTTTGCTCCAGGTGTGAAAGCCCTGCGTGAGCGCGGCGTGCTCGTCCGGGTGCTGGCGCTCTCCCTGCTGGACTGGGGGTGCGAGGGTGTCATGGTGGTGCTTTGCGCTCGCTCTCTCGGCGTGCCGATCGGGCTGGCGCTCGCGCCGGTCATCCTGCTCGGCATCAACCTCGCGATCGCGCTTCCGGCCGCCCCGGCCAGCACCGGACCGTTCGAGGGCGCCACGGTGGTGGTCCTGACCTTGGCCGGCGTCGCCAGTGGGCCAGCGCTGGCGTTTGCCCTGGTCTATCACGCCGTCCAGGTCGTTCCGGTGACGCTCGCTGGACTGGCCATGGTGTCGCACCTTGGAATAACCCTTTCCGGCCAGCCGGCGCCGAGCCTGGCAGAATAGTGACCGCGCGGCGGGGGCTGCGCACGGCCAGGGTTTGCCGGCTCAGTCCGCCCTGTGAAGCAGAACTACGAACTCATTGCGGAACGATTCAGCTTCTCCTGACCAGTCTTATGCCCGGCTGGTTTTTAGGGTGGGCGCGGCGGGACTCGAACCCACTACCCCCGGCTTCGGAGGCCGGTACTCTATCCAGATGAGCTACGCGCCCGAATAAGAAGAAATTCATAGCCCGCGGCCAGCGCGCGCGCAAGGACCGCGACGTGCCGCGGGTCGCCCCCGCGCGAAGACGGTGCCGTCACTGGCAGGCCCCGCCCTGACAGGTCTCGACCCTGGGGCAGGCCTGGCCGGTCAGGCAAGATTCGACTGGAGCGAACAGGCGCGTTCCGGTGAACTCGAAGACGTCTCCGGTCAGAACCCGAGCGGTCGGATTGTACGATGATGTCACAATGGCGATCCACAGATTGGGATCGGACTGAGTGTCGAAGTAGGCCAGTTTCACCCGCTGCGCCGGGATGGAGGTGTCAGCGAGCGAAAACGTGAGGGCCAAAGTAGCCGTGGTCTGCAAGGTCGCATCACGCCCCTGCGTATCGGTCTTGTTCAGGGAAAACACCGGCCCGACCGCCCCGCCGGGCGCAGCCAACCCCGCGTCGTCGTTTGGCAGGGCCAGGGTGATCAGGCTCAGGGTCACGTTGGTTTGCTGGGCAAAGGCTCCTCGGGGCACGATGAGCGTGGCGCCGACTGTCGCATCACCGAGCGTGACATCGCCGCCGGGGAAGTCGAGGGGTTGGGTGACGCTCGCCCCTGGGCCGAGGCCATCCGGCGCACTGTCTGGCCCCATGAGGTCCGCCGGACCATCCACCGCGCCGTCCGGTGACACGCGCAGGTCGGAACGCGCATCAGCAGCAGGCGACCCGTCGTCACCTGGGGGAGCCGCTTCGTCGGCTTGCAAGCCGCTGTCGCCGGTGGTGACAACCAAGGGGATGGTGAAAAGGCCCTTGCCGCAGGCGCCAGCCGCCAGTGCCATACAAGCCGTCAGGACGACTTGAGCGCATGAACGCGGCCGGCTCATGAACAGAGAGTGTAGCCTAGTCTGGGCCGTGCGCCGAAGGTGGTTGTAAAGCCATGGCCTTGCGAGGGTCGTTGGCGGCATGAGACAGTATCGCCATGGCGTTTCTTCTTCGATCGACAGGCGGACTCACTCTGATCGGTGTCGCGTTGGCGGCGCTGGCTGGCCAGCCTGCGGTTTCCCAGACGACCGGCAAGCGGCTGGCCGTGCTGGAATTCGGAGGCGCGTCGATCAAGGGCGACGTGCTCGACACCTTTGCCGACGCGGTTCGCGGCGGGGCCGTGGAAGCGCTGGCCGGGCGACGGGTTCAGGTCATGACCCACGAAAACATGATGGTGTTGCTCAAGGACATGGGAAAGAAGGACTGCAGCGAGGGCGACTGCGAGGTGGAGACGGCGCGCAACATCGGTGCGGACTTCGTGGTGTCGGGCTCGGTGGTGCGCATCGACGCCGCCTTCGTGGTCACGCTGAAGCTGCACGAAACCAAGGGCGGCAGCTTGCTGGCCACAGATCAGATCGAGGCCAAGAGCCAGATTGAGCTTCTGCGCCAGCTGCGCGAGCAAGGTCGGAAATTGGTGGCCAACAACGTCGGAACTCGACCGGCGGTGCCCGCGCAAATGCCGGAGTCAGCGGCGGGGACGCGATCGCCACCGGGGCCGGCGCCGGCATCGATCCACGGCTGTGCGGCCAACCAGGTTCCCATCCCGGGCGGCACGTTCTGGATGGGGGATCCCGACTACGCCAAGCCGGTCCACAAGGTGACCTTGTCGCCCTTTTGTATCGACAAGACCGAAGTGACGGTCGCTGGCTTTCGCGCCTGCGTCCAGGACGGCGGTTGTCCGCCGCCCAGCGCGACCGTCGACTGGAAGGACATCAAGCCCGCAGAAAGAACCCAGTGGAGTCCGTACTGCACCTGGGGAAAACGCGGTCTGGACCAGAACCCCATCAATTGCGTGGACTGGAACCAGGCTACGACTTTTTGCGAATGGGCCGGGGGCCGCCTGCCCACCGAGGCGGAATGGGAATATGCAGCCCGTGGCAAGGACGGTCGCCTGTATCCCTGGGGCAACCAGCGACCGGACGACAGCCGGCTGAATGCGTGCGGCGGCGAGTGCGGGCAAGCGCACATGTACCCCGGCGATGACGGCTGGGCTGCCACGGCGCCCGTGGGCAGCTTCCGCCAGGGCGCCAGTGCCTTTGGCGTTCTGGACATGGCCGGCAATGTCTGGGAATGGACGGCCGACAGTTTTGCCGACTACAGCGACCAGCCCGTCAGCAATCCGCAGCGCCTGCAGCGCGACGATTCGCTGCGCGTGTTCCGCGGCGGAAGCTGGACCAACGTCGATCCCGTGTGGGTTCGCGCTGGTTACCGCAACAAGCGCGATCCTGGCTCGCGCACCATGATTCTCGGCCTCCGCTGCGCCCGCGTCGCCAACGACTAGAACGGTCAGCGCGTCTCTTCACCGGGCAGTTCGGACTTCATGGCGGCCCGCAGCTCGTCTTGGATGTCCTTGGGGCTGATCTTTCGCACCATCGCGCGCAGGGCGTGCTCTTCGCCGCGCGGATCTGCGGCGTTGACGTTGATCTTTTCCAGGCCGGAACGAAAGACCTGTCGTCCCGACCCGCATTCCTGGCCCATCACCTCGAACACGGGCCGGCACGTGGAACCGAGGCTGCCGCGGGCGCACTCGGCATCGGCGCGCACGGTGATCAGGTAGACGGACGTAGGTCCTTCGGGGCAGGTGGGGGCCAGTCGGACTTCGCTGCCCAAGGGCGCCAGCGCCTGGCGAAAGAATTCGGTCAGCTCCGCACCCACAGCACTCATGCGCTCGCCGGCTTGCACGTCGAGCACGAAACGCACCTGCGCGCGCAGCTTGGTTGACGCTTCGACCAGCGCCAACCAACGCGAGGTCAGCCGCTGTTCCACCCGCGCCGGTCCGCCTGCCAGCGCGCGAATTTGCACCAGGGTGGGCGCGGCCGAGGCCATGGCCATGGACAGGTTGGCCAGCGCTGCCACGAACGCCGGCCGATCCCCGCGGCGCTGCGCCTCTTGCGCGGTCTTGTCCCAGGTGTCGAAGCGCTTCACTTCGACATCGAGATCGTTTTCCAGCCGGGCAATCGCCGGCGCGCGCGGCAGGCACGCGACCACATAGGTCTCGTCCCCCTGGCGTTGCGGAGCGTCCACGATCTCGATGAGATCGGGATGGCGGAAGTCGACCTTCTCCAGCACGCGCTGCACGTCGCGGTACTCGGCTGACTGTTGGCCATCGATGCTGACCAGACGGGAAAACGATTCGGCCTCGACGTGGATGGAGTCGCCCAGTTTGGTGAGCAGGTTGCGCTGGGCGTGCGCCAGAGCGTCTTCACGTCCCTGGGTCGACGCGCCCACAGCCGAAAGGTGGCTGGAGCTTGGACAGGCAGGCGGCGGATTGTGGTCTGGATCGCTCAGGTGCGCTGGTAAAGCCGACGCTGACGGCGGCGTTACCGCGGGCGGCGGCGTGGCCGTCACACAGGCCAGGGTCAGCAAGGGCAGGGCAAGCAGGGCGCGCATGACCGGAGTATAGACGTCTCAGCCGGCAGTCTCTATTCCAACCGACTTCTGTGCATTCTTTGCGCCTTCGGTGCGAAGAAAAGCTTTCTTCCCATTCGCCCACTCTCGGGCAAGAATCCCGGCCCATGGCGCGTTCTCGCTCACAATCCACAGACCCTTCGTTGCCAGAGGCAGAGAACCCGCGCGCGGCCATGCTGGACTCGCTTCCCGCCGAAGAGGTGATCAGGCTACTGGTCGAGGACGAAACCAGCGCGGTCAAGGCTGTGCGGGCGCGGGCCGCGGCGTTGGCGGCGGCGGCGCAGCTGATGGCTGACAAGCTCGCGGCGGGCGGACGATTGGTCTACGTGGGCGTGGGCACGGCTGGCCGGCTGGGCGCGCTGGAGGCGGCCGAGTGCGTGCCGGCCTTTGGGCTGCCGCAATCGCTGGTGACGTCGATCATTGCCGGTGGCCCGCACGCCTTGGCCCGGGTGGCCGAGGCGGCGCAGGAAAACCCACGCGAGGCCGACCAGCGCATGCGGCGCGCGGCCGTGGGGCCGCAGGATGTGGTTTGCGCGCTTGCCGACGCCGAGATATCGCCCTTTCTGCAGGCCGCGCTGGACTACGCGCGTTTTCGACGTGCCGCCATCATCTTGCTCACCTGCGCGGGGCCGGAACCTTCGGCCGAGCCGCTGGCGGACGTGGTGATCGATCTGGTCCCCGGGCCCGAGATGATCGCCAACTGCACCCGAATCAAGGCGGCGACCGCTCTCAAGCTGGCGCTTGAGGCGGTTTCGACCGCCGCGTTCGTGCGCCTGGGTAAAACCTACGGCGGCCTGATGGTGGATGTGCGGCCCACCACGCCGCAAGGCTGGCAGCGGGCCACTTGGGTCGTGACCCAACTCACCAATCTGTCGGCTGACGAGGCCGTCAAGCTCATCAAGAAGGCGGGCGGCCGAGCCAAGGTCGCGCTGGTGATGCACCACGCGCGCGTGAACGCCGCGCGCGCCAAGGAGCTGCTCATCCAGCACAAAGGGCTGCTGCGGGCAATCATCGGTGACGTCGATCTCGTGGGCTAGGAACTAACTTTCAGAATGCGATCCTGAACACCACACGCAGTAGTCGGTGGATCCCACAGCCCAAAAGCGGCACTGGTCGCCGAACACGGTGACGCCCTGACAGCGCTTCTTGTGGATCTCCCTTGCGCTCGCGGCCTGCGCGGCTTCACCGGCGGGAGCGGGTAGGGGAAAGCGAGTCCGTCCCGCTTGCTCGCACCAGTAGCAGAATTCGCCGTCGGGCAAGGCCCAGAACCGACAGGGATCGCCGTAGCGGGTCGCGCCCCTGCAGCGAATCTTGCGGCTGGACTCGCCGGCGGCTGCAGCCGGTGTCGGCGGGGCAGGTGAAGGTTCGCGGGCCGCCAAGGTGGAACTCTCCCCACCCGAAACCTGGCGCCGCGATTCCGCCTTCTTGCGCATGGGCGGTCTTCTAGCCCGAGGGTACCGAATCCATGGTCGGCTGTCGCGCGCGCCGCCGCCCCAGCCACAGCAGCACAGCGGGCAAGGCTAAGAGGGCCGCGCTGATGCAGGCCACCTCGCCCAGGATGGCCATGGCGCCAAACCCTTGCAGCGCTCGGTTGCGCGCAGCCAGCAGCGAGCCATAGCCCACGATGGTGGTCCACGAGCAAACCGCGACGGCCGCGCCTGTGGAGATCACGGCGCGGATCATGTCGCGCTCCTGCCGGTAGCGTACGGCCACGTTGAGGCCGTACTCGGCGCCGATGCCGAAGGTGATGGGCAGGGCGATGAAGTTGAGGAAGGTGATTCTCACGCCAAACAGGCCCGCCACACCCAGCATCCAGATCACCCCCACCAGCAGCGTGGCAATGGCCGCTCCCGCCGACGAAAGCGGCCGCATGATGAGCAGGACCAGGAAGAGCACAGCGAGCAGGGAAGCCACCGTGGCCCGCGGCCCATCGTGCAGGACCGAGCGAATCATGGAGGCGAATACCACGGCGCTGCCCGAGGTCTCGATGGTCTTGTGTTCGTCGTCGAGGTGGAGCACCTGCAGGACGCGGGCGATGCGCAGAAGATCGCGACCGTTCCACACCGAGAGGTTGTGCTCGACCGGATAGACCAGCACCACGCGGCCCACGCTCCCGTCCGCTTCGGTGAACACCCGCCGCGCCAGCGCGGGCAGCTCCTCGGGTGTCAGCAGGTGCAAGCGCGCGGGAGGGTCGACAGCGTCGATCTTCTTGCGCTCGTCGGGCGTGAGCACGTCGAGCGCGGGGTCACGGACCAGCTTGCGGATCTGCGCCAGCAGCACCAGCTTGCGCGTTTGCACCTCGGGCGTGCCGGGCAGAAGATCGTACACCGTGACGATCTGACCGATGACCTGCTTGTCGCCGGTGGCGCGATCCTGTTTGCGGATGGCCTGGCGGATGGATTCGGTTTCGGCGCGCGAGTCGGCCAGCACGATGGTGGGAGAAGGCCAGCGGCCGAAGAGCGACTCCATGCTTTGGTTGAATGCCTTGTCGTCGGCGGTGGAACTCAGCTCGGCGTTGAGCTTGCGGAAGTCGTACTCGAAGGGCGCGTCCACGAAGTGCAGGACGCCGTAGCCACAGACGGCGGTAAGCAGGCCTGCCAGCAGAGTGACCAAGCCGGGGTGCCCGCCCAGCAGAGGGCGCAGGAAGGAGAAGCTGAGTGGGGGCCGATCCGACGCACGTCGGGCGCTGCTCCGGCGATCCATGACCATGAACAACGCGGGCAGCACGGTGAAGGTGAGCAGCCAGCAGAAAATCTGGCCGAAGGCGGCCATCACCCCGAACTGGTAGAAGCCCCGAAAGCTGGTCAGCATCAGCGTGGCATAGGCAGCCGACGCGCACACCGCGGCCACGCCGGTTCCACGCATCACGCCGGCCAGAGCCTTTTCCAGGGCCGCCTCGCTGGTCAGTCCCTCGGCGCGCAGCTCCTGGTAGCGGGAGATCAGGATGATTCCGTAGTTGATGCCGTTGCCTAGGATGATTGATCCCAGGAACGCGGTCGACGAGTTGACATAGCCGAAGAGCAAGTCAGCCATGGCAAAGGCCATGACCGTGCCGATCACCGCCGAGACGCCGACCAGGGGCACGGCGCGCAGGCGACGGAAGTATGCCCACAACGAAAGGGCCACGATGAGCAAGCAGGTGACGGTGACCCACAGGATGTCGCGCTCCACCGCCTCGCGCGTGGCGATCAGGGTGGCCACCGGGCCGCCCACGTGCGCCACCATCTGCTCATTGAACGTCTTCGGGTCGTTGTCCTGGATCAAGCGGTGGGCCGCCTGGAAGATCTTCTCGCCCGCCCGCTCACCGAAGAGGCCGCCGGGCGGCAAGGCCGCCACCCAGACGTAGCTGCCGTCTTTGTTGCTGAACACGCCGTCGGGGAAACGGTCGTCCACCCAGTCGCGCTTGGTCAAGCGGTCCTTCATCTGCTCGACGGTTTCGTCGTCGTCGAGATCGACCAGCAAGGGGTTCTTGCGCTTGGTGATCTCGCGGCGAAGGCGGTCGCGCACTTCGCTGAGGTCCTCCTCGCTGGCGAAAAGCCACTTGTTGTCTTCCACGAACGAGCGCAGATCGTGCACGTTGTAGGCGGCGAACTGCACCACGTTCGCGGGCAAGGCGCGCAGCTTCTGGGTGAGCAGATCGGCGTAGCGAAGATTGGCGTCGCGGTCGGGCGAGCGTATGCCGATGAGCAACAGGGTCATGTCGCCCATGCGCGCTTGGGTCTTGGTCAGCGCCACCACGCCCGGATCGTCGCTGGGCAACAGCTCGGAAAACGAGGTGCGCAGCTCAAGGCGCGACGCCAGCGCGGCGGCAACGACGAAAAGGGCGGTTGCCGCGACCAAAATTGCGCCGGCGCGGCGGGAGACGAAGCGACAATAGCGAGCCGGGAAGGACTCTTGCGTAACCATCGGAGTCCGTAACGTACCTGGCAACTCCGACGGGCACAACTCCGACGCGCAGGACGAAGAGGTCAGGCGCCAGAGCAACGATGCGGTCGCGCCGCCTTGGGCGGATCGCAACATGCCGCGTCCATTGCTCGAAGGTAAAGCTATGTAAAGTTGCCCTTGCGCGGGGCCTTTGGCTCTCATGGTAAACGGGCAATGAGCCGATGTGCAAGGGTGTCGGTTGGCAGGGTGGGCGAATCCAGGACCACAACCAAGGAGACCTTCATGGACATCAGCAGCATCAACAACAACAGCGCACTCTCGCAGCTCCTCGCGAATCAAGCCGGTGCCACCACCACCGCCGCGAGTTCTGGCAGCGTGCCCGCGGATTCGAGCAACGTCTCGTCGTTCGCGAACTTGATGAGCGAGCTGCAGCAGCTTCAGCAGAGCGATCCCACCAAGTTCAAGGCGGTCATGGCGGATATCGCCAGCACCTTGAAGACAGACGCTCAAAACGCGGCGGGTTCCCAGGCATCGGCTCTCAACAGCCTGGCAGCCAAGTTCGATCAGGCTGCGCAGACCGGACAGATGCCCAACCTGCAACCCCAAGGACAGCCGGGGGCCGGGGGACATCACCATCATCATCACCATGTGCAAAGCTACCAGTCACAAGCAGCGGACACGGCCGGCACACCCTCGGTTGCCTCCGCCAGCTCTTCACAGCAGGCGCCATTCAGTCTGGCCCAGGTAATTCAGGACGCCTTGCAGGCGGCTGGCGTCAGTCTGAACCCGTAGCCCAGCACTACTGATTGAAATTCTCCCGTCGCCGTCGCTGCTGCGGGGCCCGTCCGCTTTCTCGCTTCTCGGTCAGATACGTCGAGTATCTTCCCTCGGCGCTCGTCGCGGCCGGGCCTCCTCGCGACGCGCCGGCTCGGTCCAAATTTCAATCAGTAGTGCTAGCGCGCCGCCGGATCGGCCAGCTCTTCTTCGAGTTCGATCCAGTCGAGTCTGGCGCCCATGCGCGCCAGCACGGCGTATAGGCCGATGCGAATGCGGAACAGAAACATCAGCTTGCCTGGCAGGCGCAGGCGCAGAAGGCTCTTCTTCAACCTCGCAACTTGCCCCATGGAAATGGCCTGATCGGGCTCCACCCTGTGCCGTCCCGGCTCAAGCAAGGGGGCGTAGAATCCGCGCAAGATGGCGCGGGTCACATCGAAATCGCGCGAAACATCGGTGACGCCAATGGCCGTCAGCGCGGTTTGAATGTCACGGGCATCGTCGGCGCGAACCGCACGCGACAGGTGGGCGAGCCAGACCACCACCTCGGGTTCAAACTCACGCACGCACCCGTGATCGAGGATGGTCACGTGGCCATCGGGTGCAAACAGCAGGTTGCCTGGGTGTGGATCGGCGTTGAACAGTCCGTGGCGGTAGAGGGTGCCGACGTAGAATTCGTAGAGTGCCCGCGCCGCCCGGACTCTCTCCGCTGCGCAGATCGCCGTGCCGAGAAAGGCGTCGAGTCCCGCACCATCGTGCCACGTGGAAGTGAGCACGCGTGGCCCACAGAGGTCGAGGTGGACGGCTGGAATCGTGATCGACGCGTGGCCGGCGAAGATTTCGCCGAAACGCATCTGCCGGCGCGCCTCCAGTTGATAGTCACACTCCTCGAGAAAGCGTGCCTCAGCCTCGGCGACGAAGCCTTCGACGTTCGCGCCGGAAACAGCCAGGTGGGCGAAGAACGAGCCGACCGCGGCGGTCTTGAAGTCGGCGCGGATGGCGTCCTCGATGCCGGGATGCCTGACCTTGATCGCGACGCGCGTGCCGTCCTCGCGAAACGCGCGGTGGACCTGGCCAATCGAGGCACTGGCCACGGGCTCACGCTCCAGCCGCATCAGCAGCGCCCGGCCACGCGCGCCGAGATCCTCGACGATGGTCCGCTGGATGTGGGTGAAGGCGGTGGGTTGCGACATCACCTGCAACACCGCCAGCAGGCGCCGCGCCTCCGGGGAGAGTGAACCATCCACATAGGAAAGGATCTGGCCGGCTTTCATGGCCACGCCCTTCAGCTCGCCCAGAGTCTCGACCAGCCTGGCCACAGCCTCGGGCGGAAGCGCACCGATGTTGAATTCCTCCCCGCGCAGCCGCCCGGCCAGTGCGCCGATCCCGATGCGCGCCGCCGCCGATGCCGTCTTCTGCAGTCGCCCCAAGGAGGAGGTGGGCAACGCGCTGCCGCCTTTCGCGCGGAGATTCCACAGCAGTTGCTGAACCAGATCTTTGGCCATGCCTACCTTTCTTATGCAGCCGACACTGTTCTGGCCGCCTTGTCAAAAAGTCTGCGCGCGGATTCTGCCCTTGCGCGCGGTCGAGGCCTCGCGTCCTCAGGAGTCACCCCGAAGACCAGACGCTGCCCGCGCAGCCCTGAGCGCAGCAAGCGCTTCGAGACCCTTCTCCAACCACCCTGCCGAGGAGTATCCTCTGGTGCTAGATTGACCGCCGGCTCATGACCACAAATATCGGCGATGTCTGCAGAGTCTCTCCGGACGCCGCCAGCAAACACGAGAGGACCGCGCTTCGTCTGATTCGCCCCGATTTTTCCGTCGAGGCTTTCAGCTTTGGCCAGATGGATTTGCTCGCCAATCAGTTCGCCAACGTCCTGGAGGAGATAGGAGAAGGCCGAGGCACAGTCGTCGCCATTCTTCTGCCCAAGGGTCTGGATGTGTTCTTCGGCTTTCTCGGGATGCTCAAGGCGGGCTCCATTGTCCTGCCCCTGTTCGCCAACTTTCGCGACATGGCGCTTGTCGATCGACTGGCGGATTGTGCCGCCACCTGCGTGCTGACCAAACGATCATCGGTGGCGCGCCTGGAGGGCATCCGCGCCCAGCTTCCCGCGCTGCGCACCGTCCTGGTGATCGACAGCGAGCAGGATCTGGGCCCGGGCGTGCTGAGTTTGCCGGCTCGAATGGGCCGCGCATCCAGCGTGTACCAAAGCCAGCCGGTGGAGCGTGACACGCCTTCGCTCTTGCACTACACCTCGGGATCGACCGGCAAGCCCAAGTGGTACTTCTGGTTCTCCGCGCGCAACGACGATGTCATCAACACCTCCGGCCACCTGGTCAGCCCCTTCGAGGTCGAGAGCGCCGTCTTGGAGCTTGCCGAAGTCACGGAGTTAGCGGCGGTCGGCGTTCCCGATCCCATTCTCTTCGAGAAGATCGTGGTTTTCGTCGCCCTTCGTCCAGGTGTGCAGGCGGACGAAGAGCTGCAGATGAAGATTCGCCTTTACGTCGCGAATCGGCTTTCCGCCGTGGCAGCCCCGAGAGACGTGATCTTCATCGACAAGATTCCCAAGAACAAGAGCGGGAAGATTCTCCGCCGAATCTTGCGCGCCCGTTGCCTGGGAGAAGACCCAGGTGATATTTCAACCATTGAGGATCAGCCATGAAGTGCCAGGAAGCGTTGACCCAGGTTTTTCGGATGGTGTTTGCCAACCCCAATCTGAACCTGCGCCCCGCTATGACCCCCAACGACATCGACGGCTGGGACTCCATGGCGCACGTCAATCTTATTGCCGCCATTGAAATGCATTTCCACATCAAGTTCGCCACCAAAGAACTGAGGTCCATCAGGACCGTCGGGGATCTTGGGGCTCTGGTCGACAGCAAGCTCGCGTAGCCTCGGTCGCTCCATGGTCTTCAGTTCGGTCTTCTTTCTCTTCGTCTTTTTCCCCATCGCGCTCGCGGTCTACTATGTGGTTCCGGGCATTCGAGCCAAGAACATCTGGCTCCTGCTGGCCAGTCTGTGGTTCTACTCCTGGGGTGAGTTGCGCTATTTGCCACTGCTCCTGGCTTCCATCGGCATGAACTACGCCTTTGGTCTCCTCGTGGCCCGATCAGCCCAGGCGAGTCTTGCCCGCAAGCTCTGGGTTGCGCTTGCCGTGGCCAGCAATCTCGCGCTTCTGGTCTACTACAAGTACTGGTGTTTTCTCCTGACCAATGCGGCCTTCCTTCTGAAGGCGCTCGGACACAAGACCACGATTCCCACGATTGCGCTTCCCCTGGGCATCTCATTTTTCACCTTCCACGCCCTTTCCTACATTCTCGACGTGGCCCGCGGGCACGTGCAGGTGCAGAAGAGTCCCTTTCGTCTCGCGCTCTATATTTCGCTCTTTCCTCAGCTGGTGGCCGGTCCCATCATCCGCTACGGCCATGTGGCCCACGAGCTGTCCGAGCGCGAACACAACCTGGACGACTTCGCCTACGGCGTGTACCGCTTCGTGCTCGGCTTGGCCAAGAAGGTGCTTATCGCCAACGTGGTGGGCGCCGTGGCGGACCAGTGTTTCAAGCTTCCGCAGAACCTTCTCACGTCTGTCCACGCCACGCTGGGCGTCGTCTGCTACACCCTGCAGATCTACTTCGACTTTTCGGGGTATTCCGACATGGCGATCGGTTTGGGCCGGATGTTCGGCTTCCACTTCCGAGAGAACTTCGATCTGCCCTACAGTGCGACCAGCATCACGGATTTCTGGAAGAGGTGGCACATCTCCCTGACTTCCTGGTTCCGAGACTACCTTTACGTGCCCTTGACCGGGAACCAGTTCTGGGTGCCGGCCTGGCGTTCGTACGGGGCGATGTTCATCGTCTTTCTTCTCTGTGGATTCTGGCACGGGGCCAGTTGGACCTTCGTCACCTGGGGCGTCCTGCACGGGACGATGCTCATCAGCGAACGAGCCCTTCTACTCAAGGCCCTGCAGCGCCTGCCCAAGCCGATTCAGAACCTCTACGCCATGGTGCTGGTCATGGCGGGGTGGATTCTCTTTCGCGCCGATTCGTTCGCCGGCGCGGCGTCGTATTTTCGGGCACTCTTCGGCCTGAAGGATTGGACGGCCTTTCACTGGACTACCCTGGAAAATGTCATCAACGGGGAGGGTTGGATTGCTCTGGTCGTGGGCGTGGTGGCAGCGACGCGGCTGCGGGGGCTCTTTCTTTCGCGCTTTCTTTTTCGCGAGTCACGGGGAACCTGGGTGGCATCGCCAGCCGGCGTACTCGCGGTGATTTTCTTGCTGCTCGGGAGCGCCATGAAATTGGCCAGTAGCTCTTTCAATCCCTTCATCTACTACCG
Source organism: uncultured delta proteobacterium (assembly GCA_963758155.1). Classification (GTDB taxonomy): domain Bacteria; phylum Myxococcota_A; class Polyangia; order Fen-1088; family Fen-1088; genus Fen-1137. The sequence continues at coordinate 110,598 of CAVWUP010000008.1, read as the reverse complement.
CTTCTAGCCATCCTGCATGCGCTTTTTCAGCAACAGAATACTGGTCGGCGCCTTTCTCGGCGTCTTGCTCGCCCCAACCGTTGCCAATCTATGCCGGTTTGAGCCCGCCAGCGGGCTGTTCGAGAAACGACCGCTGGCCAAGCTCCCCGATGCCAAGCAGTACCGATTCCGTGAGCCGGCCCAGGTGGCCGCCTACGCGCAGGACTGGGAGAAGTACTACACGGACAACTTCGGTCTGCGCAAGCTGCTGCTGGGCAGCTACCGGCTGGCCTTGTTCTATCTGTTCGGGATCTCGGCCAACCCGGCTGTCGTCGTGGGTGAGTCCGACCGCCCGTTTCGCTGGCTCTACTTCGACGGCGCCCTGGCCAATGACGGCAGGGGATTCGACGCCTTTCTGGGGAAATTGCCATACGCACCGCGAGAGCTGGCCGGGATCACGGCAAACCTGGCCCGCCTGTCCAAGCTGCTGACGGACAATCACATAGAATTCGTGGTCGTCACCTGTCCTGACAAGCAGAGTGTCTATCCAGAGTACCTGCCGAAAAGCCTACGGCCAGTGCCAGGCGTTTCCTCCAGATTTGAGCAGATGTCCGAGGTTATCCACGCCGCGCTGGGTTCGCACTACATCGATCTGCGGGCGCCCCTCATGCAAGCGAAGGCTGAGGGTCCGGTCTACTACCACACTGATACCCATTGGAACGAAAGGGGTATTTTCGCCGGCTACCGCGCCTTCATGCAGGTTTTGCAACAGCAAGACCCGACACGGGTGCCCCTGCCCAGTAGCGATATCAAGTGGAAGAACTTGCCCCCCGTCAACGGGGACTTGATCGGAATGCTGGGCCTTCCCTGGTACCCTCGCGAGTCCGCGCTGGCTCCGATTCTGCCCAAAGAACCTTCGGGCGGCCGGCGCGGGAAGGTGCTGGTCCTCCACGATTCCTTCTTCATTCCCATGAGACCATTTTTCGAATTCGAGTTTCGGGGCGTGACGATGATCAGGGGAACCTATATTGCACGCGACCTCTCCCTCACCCAAGAGCTGCTGAATGCTGAAAAGCCTGACGTCGTCGTGATCGAGGCGGTGGAGCGCGTTTGGACGTGGTGAAGAGTCTGGCCGGGCCTGTTGACGCAATCTCCGGACTGAGGGCGAGATTTCGCCCGGCAAAGGCGAGGAACGACTCGGACGATGTTAACATGCGTGGTTCCATGCGCGCCCTGGTTTGCCTTGTGACCCTCGCGGTCAGCCTGACCGGCGCGCCGGCGTGGGCGGTGGACGAGGTCATCACCGACATTCGCGTTCACAATGCGGTTCGCACCGACGAGGAAACCGTCCGCTCCATCGCCGGTCTTTCCATCGGCCAACTCATGAAGCCGGATACGCTGGACCTCGTGCGCGAGCGGTTGCACACCTCCGGTTTGTTCGCCGACGTGAATGTCTACTGGGAGCCGCACCAGGACGGCGTGCGCGTCAACATCGTGGTCAAGGAGAAATTCCCGTGGGCGCCCTTGCCCACCTTCTCCTATTCGCCAGGCAACATTTCAGGCGGGGCGATCATCGCCCACGGCAACCTCTTCGGCGCGGGCAAGCGCGGGGTCATCGGCGGGCGTGTTTCCAACGTGGATTCCGGCGCCCTGGCGGCCTATGAGGATCCGGCGGTGTGGGGATCGTGGATCTTCTTCACCGTCAAGGGGAAGTTCCAGCTGCAGATCATTCCGGAATACAGCAACGAGTACAGCAACCTGCCGGACCTGCCATTGTCGCCTATGCGTAACACCAAGCTGCGTTCGTATGGCGGCGACATCAATGTGGGCGTGGCCTGGCTGCGCAAGGTGCGCACTTCGGTGGGGTGGATCTTCGATCAGAACGACGTTCTCTGGTCCGCTGGCAATTCGGACAACAGCTTTGCCAAGGTCCTCGATCTGCCGGCAGCGGCGGTCAGCGGACGGCGGGGCGCCGCCACGGCCAATGTGACTTTCGACTTTCGCGCCCGCCAGCACGCTGTCATGTACGGCAATGCCCTGGGCTTTTCACTGGAGGCTGGCGGCACACGCTGGGGAGGCGACGGCAAACTGAACTATTGGAAGGCCAGCACCTCCTACGAACATGGGATTCGCTTCTTTCGTCGCCACAACCTCATCGTGCGCGCGGGCGGCACCGCGGGCGAAAATCTCCCGCTGTGGTCGGAGAATTCAGCCGGCGGCACCAACCTGCGCGGGTATCTCTACCGGCAGTTTCAGGGCGACACGCACCTGCGCACCCAGGTCGAGTACCACTTCCCCCTCTTCTCGCTGTGGGACCTTGACGTTCGCGGTTTGGTCTTCAACGATGCGGCGGCCATCTGGTTTCGCAAGCTCCCGTCCATCGACCCCACCACCGACACCTACCAGCTACGCAACGACGGCCGCCAGTTCTTGCCACCGGCCTATCTGCATCAGGGATTCGTGCTGCAAGACGATCTGCACAGCTCGGCGGGCGCAGGCGTGCGTTTCTACTTACGGACCGTGGCCATGCCGCTCGTGGGACTGGACGTGGGCAACGGCCTGGGCACCAAGGACGTGCGCATCATCCTGGTCTTGGGCGTCTAGAAATGAATCAGTCAGATTGCAAATCGCAGCCAGGCGGCTGATCCTCGACGGCGATGAGTGAAAAGCCACAGCGCCAGCCCCCGGGGCTCTTCCTCTTGTTCGGGGTCGAGATGTGGGAGCGTTTTTCCTACTACGGGATGCGGGCGTTTCTGGTGTTGTTCCTGGTCAGCAGCGCCGGCGGCTTCGGTTGGTCCAAGCACGAGGCTTCCAATCTCTACGGCTGGTACATCGGTCTGGTGTACCTGACCCCGCTTCTGGGTGGCTACCTGGCTGACCGGTTCCTGGGCACCCACCGCTGCATCATCATCGGCAGCATCGTGATCGCCTCGGGCCATTTCTGCCTGGCGGTGCCCAGTCGGCCCACGTTCTTCCTCGGGCTGGGGCTCATCATTCTTGGAACGGGGTTTTTCAAGTCCAACATCTCGACCATGGTGGGCCAACTCTACCAGTCCGGCGATCGCCGTCGCGATCCGGCCTTCACCATCTTCTACATGGGGATCAACACCGGAGCGGCGGTGGGGCCCATCATCTGTGGCTATCTGGCCGAGAGCAAAGGCTTTGGCTGGCATTGGGGTTTCGGCGCGGCCGGGGTGGGCATGGTGGCGGGTCTCATCACCTACCTGCTTTTCAAGCAACGCTATCTGCCCGGCATCGGCGACGTGCCCGCCGGCCGGGTCGCTGAGCGGGCTGGGCGCGTCCATCAGCCGCTTTCGTCCGACGACTGGCGCGGCATTGCGGCCATCGCCATCCTGGCCTTTTTCAACATCTTCTTCTGGGTCGCCTTCGAGCAGGCGGGATCGTCCATGAACTTCTTCGCCAAGGAACGCACCCAGCTGCACTTCCTGGGCATCGATTTTCTCGCTCCCTATTTCCAGTCGGTGAATCCCGTGGCCATCGTCGTGCTGGCGCCGTTGTTTGCCTGGATGTGGGGCCGGCTGGCAGCGCGCGGTCGCGAGCCGAGCACGCCGGTCAAGTTCGCCAGCGGCCTGCTGCTGATGAGCGCCAGCTTCGCCATCATGGTGGTGGCCGCGCGCTTGTCCGACGCTGGCGCGCGGGTGAGCCCGCTGTGGTTGATCGCGACCTACGTTTTGCAGACCTGCGGCGAGCTGTGTCTTTCGCCGGTCGGCTTGTCCATGGTGACCAAGCTGGCGCCGGCGCGCTTCGCCTCGCTCATGATGGGCATCTGGTTCTTGGCCTTTTTCGTGTCCGATCGCTGCTCGGGCATCTTGGCGGGTCTGGTCGAAGAGTTCGAGCGCGGCAAGCTGGTCCACGTCCTGGGCGGCCAGGCGGACTTCTTTCTCATGTTCGTGGTCGTCACGTTCATTGCCGGCGTGGCGCTGTTCGCGCTTGCGGGTCCGGTCAAACGGCTGATGCGCGGACGAGCGTAGACGACGTGTTATCCGTCTTGCTGAGCACCCTCATGGCGAGAACCAGTTACACCCGCACAAACTGGAAGCTGATGCTCGTGGGTAGTAGGTTCACATCGTGAACAAGACCCGCGTCATCATTCTCTTCGGTGGCCGCTCGGCAGAGCACGAAGTGTCGCTGCTGTCGGCCCGCAACGTTTTCGTAGCGCTCGACCGTGACCGCTTTGAACCGGTGTTGATCGGCATCGACAAGCAGGGCCGCTGGCGGCCCGAGGCCGAGCAGACCCTGCTGGGCGCCACAGGCGATCCGCGCACGCTCAGCCTGAAAGCAGTGGGGCGCGCGCTGGAGGTGCCGGTCTACCCTGACAGCGGCGGGGCCATGACCACGGCGCGTACCCTGCTTCGCCACGACGACGTCGTGTTCCCGGTTCTGCACGGAACCTACGGCGAGGATGGCACCGTGCAGGGCTTGTTGGAGTTGGCGGACATCGCCTACGTCGGGCCAGGGACGCTGGGCTCGGCCATTGGCATGGACAAGGACGTGGCCAAGCGCCTGTTGGCGCAGGCTGGGATTCCCGTGGTGCAGTGGCGGCTGGTTACGGCGCATGCATTCGAGCGCGATCGCGCGGGCACGCTGGCGCATGCTTCGGAGCTGGGCTTCCCGGTGTTCGTGAAACCGGCCAATGCAGGTTCGTCGGTCGGTGTCAGCAAGGTCAAGTCCGCCGCCGAGCTGGAACCGGCGCTGCGGGCCGCGCTGGGATTCGACAGCAAGGTGCTGGTCGAGGCAGCGGTCAATGCCCGCGAGATCGAGTGCGCGGTTCTGGGCAACGACGAACCGCAAGCCTCCATGCCGGCGGAGATCGTCGTTCATCACAAGGATGGCTTCTATTCCTACGACGCCAAGTACGTGGATGCCAACGGCGCCGACGCCAAGATCCCGGCCGACATCCCGCCCGAGCTGACCGAGCGTGTGCGCAGCTTGGCCAAGGACACCTTCCGCTGTCTGGAGCTGGCCGGAATGGCACGTGTGGATTTCTTCCTCGACCGGCAGAGCGGCACGCTGTACGTGAACGAGGTCAACACCATTCCAGGATTCACCGCCATCAGCATGTATCCCAAGATGTGGGAAGCCTCGGGCGTGTCGCAGAAAGAACTGATCGCGCGTCTCATCGAGCTGGCCATCGAGCGGCGTGCGGACCGGCGCAAGCTCAAGACGCAGATCTGATCGATATCGGTCCGGAGTCTGTCGCGATGAAGCGCCGTCCAATCATGGTCATGGGCTGCGCCCGCCGCTGGGCCGCAATTGATTGCGTTACTACCATCGGCGACCGCGCATCCTAGGCCAGGGTGATCGAATGAAGCGAAGGCAGGTCGTCATCGGACTCGGGCTGGTGGTCGCGGGCGGGTCCATCGCAGCGTTGATGACCAAACCCGGCCGCCAGCTGTGGTCCTTCCGGTGGAACAAGATCCCTGCGGTTACGGTGATCTCAGCGCCCGGGGATCCGCGCATCCGCGCCGTGCGCGAAGCAGTCGACTTCTGGAACCGGACCTTCGCCGAGCTGGGAAGCGCTTTCCGGCTGGGTGCGGTGACCCCGGTGACGGGCTCGGTGCCAGACGCCGCCCTGCAAACCTTGAGTGGTCAGTTCTGGCGGCCACTCTCATGGCACACGCTGCCCCCCAGCGTAGACCGGGTTGCCGGGGATCTGATCGTCGTGCTCTCCGACGCCGACTTCATCTCATTCACGGCTGGCGACGGGGCCCGCGTGATGGTCGCCATCAGAGATCAGCAAAGCCCTCCCTTGACCCTCCCGAACGTCTTGCGAAACGTGGTCGCCGACGAACTTGGTCACGCGATTGGGCTCGGGCACGACGCGGACCCGGCGCTGCTCATGTGCGGTCGCCCCGCATCCTGTCGCCCGGACGCCTTCCAGTCGCCGACCGATCGGTTCTTCCCGCTATCCGCCGCGGAGAAGGCCCGTCTCATCGATCTCTACCCGTCCGGCTGGGCCGCCAGCAGATGAATCAGAACGCTCCTGTCCCATCCAGCGCTTGTAGGTGCGTCGCACGTAAGCGAACCGCTCTCCCACTGTCGGGTAGCGACGACAGAACCAGCGCGCCAGTTCCTGGGTGTGTTCGATCTCATCCGGCGAGAGCGGAATCGCCAGCCGTCGCTTCCACTCGTCGAGCGGGAGCGGCTGCTCCGCCAGCGCCTTGATCCTGGCGCGCGTCTCAGGCGAGGCGGGCGCGACGACTTCGCTCATGGCTTGCCCCCCGTGGTGAGCAAGGTCTGCAGCAAACGGATGTCTTCGATGTCTTTCGGCCGTGGCGCAAATCGCTTGGTCAGGATTCAGGTCTGCGATGCTTGGAACTGCGACGGGCGTGTCAGGATCGAGCCGCAATGTCTGGCGCCGGTTCCAGAGATCGTCGAAAGCAACGCTCGCGCCGTCCACCGTCGAGACGGTTCGTGTGGCGAGCACGTCCACGTGCTCATTATTCTCCAGCAAATAGCGGCCCCGCTTGCGTACCTCGTCCGGCGTGTGATTGGCGACCAATCCTACCGGTTCCACCGCCGCATTGAACCGGGCCACGTCGTCGGGATGAACCCAGAAATCATAGTCCGCTGTCAGCAGGGGAAGACCGAGTGCAACCAGCGCACGCCGGCCGATAAGCAAGGCACGGGCACCGCTTTGGGCGATGATCTGAAAGAAAACGCTCTCCGAAGTCGGTGCCTTCCACGAACGGAAGTATATAGTTTTTTTCACACGGAGGGCGCACTGGCCTGCCTCCTCAGTGCGAGTCTTTGTCGCATTATCCGACAACTGAGGCATGCTTATCCGACAAGGATTTTGGTCGCCTACCCGGAAGGCTTCGTGGCAACCGCCACTATGGTCTCGTTGCTCCCGACGGAACCTCCCGGCTTCCGACCCACAACTAGCGCTGCGATTTCTTGGCGCGCAGGAATTTGAGCAACCCGCGCGACTTTGCCTCGGGCCGATTGCCCATGCACATCGCGGTCTCGTAGCTACTCTGGCTGGATCGCTTCAGAAAAAGCACATACTTCTCGCCGACGGTGGCCTCATAACTGCACGTCGTACTAGTGTGAACAGTGATCGGCGACTCGACCGACTGTTTCCACGACTCGGCGACTTCGAAAACATAGGTGGTGTCGGCGCCGTCGTTCTCCTTCTTGGCAGAAACGATTTTGCCATAAACGACACTCTCGGCCATGCGATAGGCCTGGCGCGGCTCCGGCTCGGTGCAGCGACAGGCAAAGGCAATACCGGACCCGGCGGTGAGTATTGCCGCCGTAAAGAAGGCCAATCGTGCCGAGTAGTGAGGCCTAGACAACGCCGACTCCTCCATGTCTTGCGGCGCGTTGGATTGACCCGAGAATCGTCTTGTCTTCAAGTGCATTGAGAAGGCAGGCGCTCAATGTAGCCTCGGCCGCGTGGCTGGCACCGCCGGGTGCGCCGTTCGCATGCGCCAATTCATGAATCAGCGTTGCGGCTGTTGTCCAGGCTCCCATGCGCAACGCATACTGTGTGATCGAGATTTCGCGCCCGCCGACCCTGTTCGTCACACCGTATTTCCGTCCGCTTTGGTCGGGGTCGTAGCTGATCCAAATCGTGGGATCGGACCACACTTGCGCGAAGGTCTTCCCAGAGGGAAGAGCTTGAAATGCAGCGTTGCAAGGCTTACTGCCCTTGATGCGGGAGTCAATGATTTGGATCGCCCGCCTCAAGGTTGAGAGCCAACCGGCATTGGCGTAGGGAAGCCATTGCCAACCCGTTGTTGCGGCGGGTCCCGCATGCCCACTTCCCGGAGTGTTGATGCTCGGCATTTCAGAATCTCCTTTAAGAACAGCCTCCAGTCGTCTGTTTGATGGGCGCCGGAGTGCCGGCGCCCGTGGTCGCATCCCTGCGCGGCCGACTACTTCTGGTCGAGCACTTCAATCGGTGGCATGGCCTTGCCTTCGAGGTACTCCAGGCTGGCGCCGCCGCCGGTCGACACGTGGGTCATCTTTTCGGCCAGGCCCATCTTTTCGACCGCTGCGGCCGAGTCACCGCCGCCGATCACCGTGATGGCGCCGCGGGCGGTGGCCGCCGCAATGGCCTTGGCCACGGCCAGGGTTCCGGCCGCGTAGTCGGCCGATTCGAACACGCCCATGGGGCCGTTCCACACGATGGTGCCGGCCTTGCCGATGATGTCGCTGAAGGCAGCGATGGTCTTGGGGCCGATGTCCATGCCCATCAGTCCGTCGGGGATGGCGGCGCCGGGAACTACAGTGGGCTTGTCGCCGGTCATGGCCTTGAAGTCGAAATTGGCCGCAGCGCTGTGGTCAGAAGGCAGCACGATTTTGCCGCCCGCCTGTCCGAGCAACTTCTTCATCTCCTCGACCTGGTCCGCCTCGACCCGGCTTTTGCCCACAGCCACGTCGCGCGCTTTCAGCAGCGTGTACGCCATGGCCCCGCCGATGAGGATGTGGTCCACCTTGCCGAGCAGGTTGGAGATGAGCTTGATTTTGTCGCTAACCTTCGCCCCGCCCAGGATGGCGACAAAGGGTCGCTTGGGGCTGGACACGGCCTCGTGCAGGTAGCGGATCTCTTTTTCCACCAGATACCCGGCGACGGCAGCGCCGCCCTTCTTCTGGATGGCCTTGGCCACGCCGTACATGCTGGCGTGCTTGCGGTGACAGGTGCCAAAGGCGTCGTTGACGTACACGTCGCCCAGCTTGGCCAGACCGGCAACGAAATCGTCGTGGGTCTTCTGCTGTTCGGGTGTCAGCTTCTTGTCGGGGTTCTTCTTGGCCTTGTCGGGCATGGTCTCGCCCGCGTGGAAGCGCACGTTCTCCAGCAGCACGGTCTCGCCCGGCTTGAGCGAGGCCACCAGGGACTCGGCCGCCGGGCCGATGACCTCTTTGGGGCCGAGCTTCACCGGCTTGCCCAGCAGCTCGCCCAGGCGCACGGCGCAGGGCTTGAGGCTGCCTTCTGGATCAAAGGCGCCGTCAGGCCGGCCCAGGTGGCTCATCAGCACCAGCTTGCCGCCCTGGTCCAGCACCTGCTTGATGCTGGGAAGCGCGGCGCGGATGCGCCGATCGTCGCTGATCTGTCCGCCCTTTAGGGGCACGTTGAAATCCACGCGCATGAGCACGGTCTTGCCGCTGACGTTGATGTCTGCAAGGGTCTTGGTCGCCATGGTGTCTGCCTCTCGCTGATGGTTCAGTGCAGCCCCCTTGGGGCACGCGGGCAGATAGTAGCGGATCTCAGGGAAAAACGCAGGCCCTTGCTGCCTGGTTCACGCGCCTAGAACGTGCCCTTGAGCGCGACCGAACCCGGACCTAGCCACAGCGCCGCGCGCGTGTCGCCTTCGCGTTTCGGGGTCCACACCAGCAAGGTCACGCCCACGGCTGCGCTCACGCCGCCAGCGATGAGCCCCACCGTCGACAGGGTGCGCATCAATCCTGGCGATACGCCGGCAACCTCGATACGATCACCAGCCCCGGCGCCGACAAGTTCATTCGCGGTTGGCGGCCCCGTCGTGTGACGGTCGTCGCAGGTGGCTGCGTGTACGCTCGTGTGCGTCGCTGATTGGCCTGGATTGTGCGGCCCTTTTTGCGGAAGATCGATGATTGATAAGACGTGGGACTGTCGGCAGCGTGTCGGCGGCCTGGCCTTGGCCGTCAGAAAGGCAGTGGCGGTCACAGAATCTGAGGAGGCCCGAGATGAATCGAATGAAAATCTTCGTGGTCGTTGTGGCGAGTCTCGCCGGGGGCGCGGCTTGTTCCAGTGGCATCACGGATCCCCCGCTGTCAGGAGGTTCGACCAAGACCGGCGGCGACTCAGGCGGCGCGACCCGTTCGGGTGGCGTGATTGGTTCTGGCGGGACGACCAAACTCGGCGGTGCGATTGGCTCAGGCGGCGCGACCAAACTCGGTGGTGCGATCGGCTCTGGCGGCACGACCAACTCTGGTGGTGCGATTGACTCAGGCGGCACGACCAGCTCCAGTGGTGCGATCGGCTCTGGCGGCGCGATCAATTCGGGCGGCACCAGCGGATCCGGAGGCAGCATCAGCCCAGGCGGCACGATCAGCTTAGGCGGTGGGACCAGCTCTGGTGGCGCGATCAGCTCTGGCGGAACCGCGCTTGTGGGTGGAAGGGATGCAGGGGGCGCCTCAGAGATCAGGGACGGAGGCCCCTTGCTCGACGGCCCGGGCACCGGCGGCAGCACCAACCCCGACGCTCCTGCGGACATGGCCGTGGGTGGACAGGGCGGCGGTCCGGAAGTGGGCAGCCCGGCGGACTGCCATGCGCCGCCCGCCCTTGTGAATGGTTTGGTCAGCGCCCCTGTCACGACACTTGGCGGAGTGGCGACATATGGTTGCAACCTTGGCTATTCCCTCGCGGGATCGCCCACGCGCACCTGTCAGGCCAATGGTACATGGAGTGGCACGCCGCCCACTTGTGTTGCCGTGGCTTGCGGTGTGCCGCCTGCCATTGCCAACGGTTCGGTTGTCGCGACCGCTGTGACATACGGCTCGACCGCGACATACACCTGCAGCGCCGGCTATTCCTTTTCCACCGCCACCACGACGCGCACCTGTCAAGCTGACGGTACCTGGAGCACCCCAGGGCCGGTTTGCTCTCCTCAGACGCTGACTCTGACGATCAACAAGGTTGGCAGTGGCACCGTGGCTAGTACACCCGCTGGCATCACCTGCGGCGCCGTCTGCCAGGCGACCTTCGCTGCCGGAACCGTCGTAACTCTTGCGGCCACGCCGGGTGCCAACCAGGCCTTCACGGGGTGGGACAGCACGGCCTGCGCAGGAATAGGGACGTGCTCGTTCACTCTCACGACCAACACGGTGGTGCGAGCCTCCTTCTCGCCACCGCCCAACATCATGTTTACGACCTCGACCACGCAACCGCCGGTTTTGGGCGGAGTGGGCGGTGGCGATACCATTTGCGCTACGCTGGCAGCGAATGCCGGTCTGTCGGGAACCTACAAGGCATGGCTTTCCACCTCGACCGTGAACGCGATCAGCCGATTGGCCGGTGCGAGCGGATGGGTTCGCACGGACGGGAAACCTGTGGTCAATAGCCTCGCCGATCTCGCCCAAGGCAGGTTGCTTTACCCGCCTCGGTTGGATGAGCTCGGAAACGACCTGGGCGCAGATCCGATTGTCATGACTGGAACGGCGACAGATGGCACGGTGATGAACACGTTCGGGTCCTACACAACCTGCAGCGATTACACGTCCACCGGATCTCTGAGCGATATGCTCTCAACTGGCTACGCGAGCGCCAGCAGCAACATGTTCACCGCCGCCAGTTCGATGGGGTGCAGCTCGAAAGCCAGACTCTACTGTTTTGGCGTCGACCGCCAAGCGCAGGTCGCTGTGATTCCAGCCGTTGGCAGGTATGCCTTCGTGACCCAATTGCCTTGGGGTCCGGGAGGGGGCATCGGCGACGCAGACCTGCACTGCCAGCAGGACGCAAGCGCAGCGGCGTTGCCAGGCACATACAAGGCGCTGCTTGCGCCCACAGGTTCCAGTGCGTCTTCGAGGTTTGACACGAGTGGCCTGCCTTGGATTCGCGCAGACGGGATCGCGATCGCGCCGACCGCGGCTGCGTTCTTCTCGACAACCTTGTTCGACGTGGCGCCCAATGTGACGGCGGATGGCTCCGTTTATTTCGGGGACGTTGGCGTGTGGAGCGGCGCTGCCACGCCGACGATCGCGGGGAAAGGCGCAAGCAACTGCACCAACTGGCTGTCGAACTCCGCGACAGCCTTCGCCGCGGGTGGCGCGGTCGGTGACACCGCGACGAATACGTTCTTCAACTTGTTCCCCGCGGATACGGCGTGCGGTGCCGCGTTCAGTATGCATCTCACGTGTCTGCAAGAGTAGGCCGGCGCCGGCGAGCTTGCGATTCACGTCGGAAACGGATCACGAAGACGGTCGCGGATTGAGGCTGCGTCATGCGTCGAATGACGCAAGCCCACGAGACAATTGGCATGCAAAAGGGGACGCGTGGCGGTTGCATTTGCACGGGCGAAACCGCAAGATGAACTGCTTCGCAGCTGCCACATTTCACCTCGGCGGTCGCGGGCCATGGTGTACGCAAAGTGAAAATCCAACTCATCTATCCAGATCCGAATCCCCGCGTCGGGCTGAGTGGACGAAAGGTCGAGAGCGCTGCGCTGCAGCTCTTGGCAGCCCTCACGCCGCCGGCCCATGACGTCTCGATCGTGCAAGAGCATCTGGGCGACGACATTCGTTACAACGACCCCGGCGTCGATCTGGTCGGCATCACGGCCATGACCATCCAGGCTCGTCGCGCCTACGAGATCGCGGACGGGTATCGCGCGGCCGGGAAGACGGTGGTGCTGGGCGGAATCCACCCCTCGGTGTTGCCCAACGAGGCCTTGCAACACGCCGACGCGGTGGTGGTGGGCGAGGCCGAGCCGGTGTGGTCGCAGGTGCTCGCCGACGCGGCGGCTGGTCAATTGCGCGGCCTGTATCGCGGGCAGGAATACGCGGACCTCACCCAGTTGCCGAACTACCGGCGCGATCTCTTCCCCAAGCGCTCGTCGTTTTCCCTCGGCTCGGTGCAGGCGGCGCGCGGCTGTCCCTATGATTGCTCTTTCTGTTCGGCCACCTTGTTCACCGGGCGCAAGTATCGCTTCCGGCCCGTGGAGAACGTCATCGCCGAGATCAAGGCGATAGGAAGGCGCTTCATCTTCTTCCTCGACGACAATATCTTTTCCAATGAGGCGTATTGTCGGGCCCTTTTCACCGAGCTGAAGAAGCTGAACCTCATTTGGATTGGGCAAGCTTCGCTGCACCTGGCTGCCGGCAACCGCGAGCTGCTGCAACTGGCAGTTGACAGCGGTTGCATTGCGCTTTTTGTCGGCATCGAGTCGCTGACGGCGTCCAACCTAAAGGCCACCGGCTCATTGGCGAAGAACAAAGCCAGCACGCCGCAAGAAATCGGCGCGAGCATCCGTGTCCTGCACGACCACGGCGTCGTGCTCATGGCCGGCGTGATTTTCGGGTTTGATGACGACGATCCCGAGGTTTTCGATCGCACTCGGTCGTTCCTCAACGACCATCGCGTGGGCTACGGGTCGTTTTCCGCTCTCACGCCTTTTCCGGGCACCAAGCTGTTCGACAGCTTGCACGCTCAGTCCCGCATCACGACTTATGATTGGTCGAAATACGACGGCGCGACGGCCGTGTTTCAGCCCAAGCTGATGACCCCCGAGCAATTGCAGGTGGGCACGCGTCGCATGGGCGTGAATTTTTACAGCACGCCGAAGATCTTTCGTCGCATCTGGACGAATCGACATCATCCAATCATCTTCCTGGCCAGCAGTTTCGCGTGGCGGCACTCGTGCCGGGTGGAGAATCGGGTGCCGCTGTTCAAACCCAGCGGTTTTTGGACGAAGAATGCCAACGAGTCGCTGGTTCCTGGAATCGAGGGACCGCCCGACGCACGCCTGCTGTTGCCGGCCGAGCCAGGCGCCGGGCAGAGGGCTATGCGGACTGGCAGCGTTCGCGGAGTCGCCTAGGCCCAGCGTGGGCGACCGCAGGTCGGCCCTGCGGCCGTGCGCGTACCGCCCGCGTCATGTCTTGGGCGGCGGTTGCGTTTGCCTGCGCCGAACTCCAGAATGTCCTGGTTGGTAGCTGTGATCAGCCTCAAGGCGGAAAGGCAACCCGATGACGCGAGCTGAACGTTTCGCAATGGTTCTTGCGACGACGGTTCTGGGTTGCTCGTCTGGAGGTACGGGTTCGGGCCATGCTTCGACCGATGCGGCGGGAACCAATCCAGCAAACGGCGGCACGGACGCATCCTCGCAGAGCGCGGGTGGATCGGGTGGGACTCAGCAGACCCGCGGACAATCATCGGGAGGAGCCAGCAGCGCGGGCATCGCAGGAGGGCCGGCTGGCACGACGGAAGCCTCTGGCGGCACGACGGGGTCCGGCGGAAGTGCCAGCAGCCTGGGCGGCAGCAACGCGGCAGGCGGCGGCACGACGGGGTCAGGCGGAAGTGCCAGCGGACTCGGTGGCACGACTGGGCTGGGCGGAAGCGGACGTGGCGGCACGATGAGTTCTGCCGGCAGCGCGACGGGACTGGGTGGCTCCGGTGGAACCGTGAATTCCGGCGGCATGTCCGGCTCCGGCGGCACGGCAGGCAAGGGCGCGACGGTCGCCGCTGGCGGAACCAACAGCTCCGGCGGGGTGGTTTTGGCGGGAGGATCGAGCGCGGTGGGCGGTTCTGGCGGCCGCGCTGGATCCACTGCGACCGGAGGTTCCAGCGCAACCAGTAGCTGCGGTGCTGCGGCGGGATCAGGTCCAGTCGCGGTCTTCAACGGCGCGCTGGCCACAGGCATCGCTTTCAAGGATACCGACGGCAATGCGGTCAATACCCACGGCGGCGGCATCATCCAGGTGTGCGATACCTTTTATATGCACGGCTTGTATTTTCCGCCCGGGCCCACGCCCAACGACTTTCACGGCGTCTCGATGTATTCGTCCAAAGACCTGGCGACCTGGAAGAACGAGGGAATCGTCTTCCCTCAGCAGCCGAGCGGCGAGCTCGGGCCCAACCGCAATTGCGACAGGCCGCATATCATCAAGTGTCCCAAGACCGGGGAATTCATTCTCACCGCCCGTGCGTCCGACACTGTCACGTTTGAGCAAGACAGGGAGGTCGTCTACGCGACCTCGCCTACAGTCAACGGTCAATACAGTTACCAAGGGATTCTCAAGGGTCCGAGCGGCCAGAGTGCCTCGCACAGTGACATGAGCGCGTACGCTGACGAGACGGGTGCCTATTTCATCACCGAGAGTGGCTGGGTCTATCCGCTGGCTGACGACTGCCACAGCTGGGTCTCGGACAAGCAGTACTCAGCCGTCAATGGACCCTCGGGCGGCGGAGAGGCGCCCACTGTGTTCAGGGTCGGCAGCACCTACTATTGGATCGCGTCGTACAAGACAGGATGGCGATGCAACAACAACTTCTATTCAACAGCACCGGCCATGACCGGGCCATGGACCTATCAAGGATATCTGGCACCCGTGACCGACACCGGCGACGACATTTCTCTGCAGAGGACCTGGCTGTCGCAGACCACATGGGTTCAGCCGGTGGTGGGAAGCAAGGGGACGGTTTATGTGTACTGGGGCGATCACTGGGATAACTGCGGAGCCACCAGCGGGGCCGGCTCGGACAACTCATTGGCGACGTTCGTGTTCCAGCCATTGATTTTCTCCGACACAACCACGGAATTGTTGCCAACCTACCTGGCCACCTGGAATCTCGACGTGGGCGCGGGCACGTGGTCACAGTGAAGCCTGGCTAGCGACAGATTCTCCACGTCATGGGGAAACGCGGATCGGCACCGAGAAAGAGCACGCGCGGCGATGTCGAACGTGGCCACGCCGATCCCTGGGCGTGTTGCGACGAGCCGGCGGCATGGGCGCGGCTGGCTCCTCTGCTGGCCTTTCTGTTTCTGGCGGTGCTCTACATTGCGACACTGGCCCCGTCGGTGGCGGGCGGAGACAGCGGTGAACTTGCGGCAGCCGCGATCACGGGCGGCGTTCCCCACCCGTCGGGGTATCCGCTTTTCGCGCTCCTGGCTCGACTATTTGTCGCGCTTCCGCTGGGACATACGCCTATTTGGCGGGTGAATCTGCTCTCCGCTGTGTCGATGGCAGCGGCCGCGGGCTTGCTGTGCGCTGTGGTTCAGTCGTGGACGTGCAATGCTGCGGCCGGCCTGCTGGCCGCGGCGCTCTTTGGCACGAGCCCCGTGGTTTGGTCGAACGCGACGAGCGCAGAGGTGTTTGGCCTGAACGCGCTGTTCGTGGCGTTGGCCCTGTACCTTTGGTCGCGCGTCGAACACACACTCTTTCGCCGCGACGTATTTGCGTTGCTCTTGGCCAGTGGGCTGGCCATGTGCAACCACCACGCCTTTGTTTTCGTGGGCCTGCCTTTGGTCCTGCGCTCGTTGTGGGTTGCGCGAGCCAGCCTCGGCGTAGGAGGCGTGGCCCTGGCGCTGGTCTTCGGGCTTCTTGGCCTAACCCCCCACTTGTACCTGGTCTTGGCCTCCGGCTCAGGGGCGGCTGTGTCGTGGGACTATGGCAACACCATGGGCGGCCTCGTCGATCATGTCTTGCGCCGCCCCTATGGCACCTTCAGCATGGGCCGCCCCACCTCCGAGGGTGTGTTCGTCACACAGGGCACGTTCTTCCCGACCCTCTGGTACTTGTTGGGTCACGCATTTCCCCGTTTGCTCTGGGTGGGACCTCCGCTCGCCCTGATGGGTTTGTACCTCGGGGTCAAGGGCCGCCTCACGCGCGGGGCGGCCTGGGTTGTGTTCTCAGTTCTTTGCCTCTACAGCCTCGCTTTCAGTGGCCTGTCCAACCTGTCGACCTCCAGGCCGCTCTACTTGTCGGTACTCAGCCGGTTTTCTATCGAGTCTGATCTGTTGTGGGCGATTGCCTCCGGATTCGGACTGGCCGCTCTCCTGCGCGGCTTGGTCGCACGTTGGCCCGTGCTTCTTCGGTGGCAGCGTTTCCATCCGCTCCTCGCGGTGGTGGTATTCGCTGTCGGGGTGGCAGTCCATGGTGCGGAAGCCAGCGGACGGGGCAACACCATGCTGCGCGATTTCGTCACAACCGCCTTTGCTTCGCTTCCGGCCAACGCCATTGTCATCACCGAAGGCGACGAGGTCACCAATTCCGCCTTCTACCTTCATGACGTGGAGAAGCTGCGCCCCGATGTCATTCACCTCGGTCGCACGTACTTGGCTGCTTCCTGGTACACGGCACGCCAGAGACGACTTCACCCTGATTTGGTCTTGCCCGAAGGTGGCTACGGGCCACGGGGATGGAACATCAAGCGGCTCCTCGATGGCAATCCCCAGCGGCCCGTCATCGTCATCGGTCATCTCGACGATTGGGACCAAAGCTGGGAACGCGGATACCGGCTGTTACCCTACGGCCTGGTTCACGCCCTGGTTCGCGTGGGCGAATTCCCCACCTTCCAAGAATGGGTGCAACGGGATGGCAAGGCCATGGCTGGCTACGATGTGGTGCCGGCTCTGCGCGCGCCCGCGGAATCTTGGGAGAACGCCGTGGCCGCGCGGGTTTTGGGCACGCAAGTCGCACGGGCGCACCTGTGTCTTGTCTACAGCAGCGAGAGGGCCAGCGCCGTGGGGCCTGCGCGAAATGCCGTTCTCTTGCTCGAGGACGTCGTGGCCAAGAGCGGCGGCGACGAGGCGCTTGGTATCGCGGGGTGGCCGGGGCTGCGCAGGATCGAGACCGGCCCCACCTTGTGGAAGGATCTGGGCATTGCCTACGATTTCGTTGCGCAAGTCGACCGCCGCTACGACCCACGCGTCGCCGTTGCCTACCAGAAATTCGTCGAGCGGGCCGCGCCCGACGATCCCGATCTGCCGGCGGCACGTAGGATGCTTGAAGAAGTGCGCGCTCCCGATCTGAAGGCGATCCTCAAGCAGCGTCTGGCGCCGGCGCGAGCCGATTCAGCAAAGTAGTTCCTAGCGACGAGACCATCTTCGTCGCAGCACAGCCGCGCCCACGAGCAGCAGGAAAACGCCGGGGAGCGCCGCCGGGCGGCCACCCACCGAGCAGCCAGTCGCCAGGAACGGCCCGCTCGAGTAGCACGACGCCGGCAGGCAGACATTGGCGGCGCCCGCGTCAGCACCGGTTGGCAAGCCACAGGTCTGGCTGATGCATTCCCTGGCTCGCGTGCACACGGACCCTTCGGGCTGGGCTGGGGAACACAGGTTGGCGGAACCGCAAAACAGCCCATCTTGGCAACTGTTCTGGACCAAGACCTGCGTGCATCCGTCGCCGCTCGCGGCCCTGGGCAGGCAGGTGCCGTCGGCGGTTGAAGTCGCGCCGGAACAGAAACCCGTGGCGCATTCCACGGCGCTGCGGCACGCGCCCCTGGAAGCAACCTGAGGCACGATGACGGTGTCACACCCTGCGGGAAGGCTGGCCCCGGCGCTCATCGGCCAAGACTGGCAGTCCACCGCTGCAATTCCGCCCAGACACTGACTCGCCTGATCCGAATTGTAAACCGTGCGGCCGCGAGCAACCCCGTCGGTGATCGCCTGTATTCCCGTCTGCAACGCGCTCGCGGTATTCGATTCGCAAGAGGTCAGCGATTTCCCCTTCAGGTCGGCCTGAGTGCAGCAGTCGAAATTCTTGGCACAGACGGTCGCGGCGTAGGCATTCGCGAGCTGGTCGAGCGGCACGGCCGTACTCGCGGAGTCGAAATTGCTCGCGAGGTTCACGTCGGGCGACGCGGGCGCGTCGCTGTTGGCCAAGTCGAGCCCGGCGTCGGGATCGCGACCATTGTGCCAGCAGGTACGATCCACCGTCGCGCAGTGATAGTCCTTCGGGCACTGGCCAGAAGACGTGCACTGCAGATCGCCGTCGCGATAGCTCGGCGAGTAGCAGCCTGCCAGTAGCAAAGCAATGACCCAAGCCCAACGACATCGTTTCATCATTAGAAAACCATGCGCAAAGTGGCACCGGCTGAATGGGCGGCCACGGCCGGCGAAACCGTGATGGCCTGGGGTGCGTCTTGGCCCCTGCGGCGACCCACAAGGTAGAGGATGGTCCCGCTTGCGACCGCAGCCGCTCCCACGCCGATGCACACGCCCTCGATCACCTGGTCCCGCTGGCCGGCGCTTTGCTTCGAGGGATCGAACACGCTGTGCTGCTGGTCGAGCTGCGTGAGCTGGTCGCCGGCCTGCTTGGCCAGCACGCCGAAGGCGATCCCCGTGCCCACCAGGGCAAGACCGCTGGCCGCCACAGCAATCCCTGCCACCTTCATGCCTCGGCCAGGCGGCGATCCTTCAGAAGCAGCCGACTGCACGACCGCCGCGGGCGCCGGCTTGCCGCTGGCGCCGACGTCCGTCGCGGCCCCCGGTGCAACCGGCGCTGGCATGGGTGGCGCTGGCTCGGCGGCGGGCGGGGGGGGTACCGGCGCCGAAACAGCAGGAGGCTCCGTCTGCGGCTGCTGCTTCTGTTTCTCGACCAGTTCCTTCAGCTCGCGAATCTTCCCTTCCACATCTGCGCGGTTGGCAGCCTCCGGCACTTTGGACAAATAGGTCTTGTACAGGCGCAGGGCCTCGGCCGCGTGTCCGGCCAGCCGGTGAGCCTGCCCGAGATTGAAAAGCAGGGCGGGATCGTCCTTGATCTTGTACGCCGCCATGTACTCGGCGATGGCCTCGTCGTACAGCCCAAGCTCGTAGGCCCGCGTGCCCTTCACGTAGTGTTCGCGGGCCGAGCCTTCGTCATCCCCACGCGCGACGCCGGCTGAGAGCGCGAGCAAGGCTGCCGCTGCAACAACGTAGCGCATGTATCTACCCTATCGGCGGGACCCGATGTCGTCAAGACAGCGACGGACCGCTCTCGGCTTGCGATGGAGGGGGCGACCGTGACATCTTGCCCGGAGGCGGCACGGCTCATGACGACAAACGCACCTGAGGAAGAGGTTCCGCACACCGCGCGCATCCTGTCGTTCGCGCCAGCCGCAAAATGGTGGCCTGTCGCGGGGACGCTGCTTCTCTGTGCGCTCGCATCGTGGAAGGTCATCGCGTCGCAATGGGATTTTGAAGTCTACTACTATGCAGTGCGGGCAATCCGTGCGGGACTGGATCCCTACAGTACCCAGTCATTGACCACGGTTGCGGGCAAGTCCATGCCGCTGCCGTTTGTCTATCCACCCGTGTTCCTTGCTCTGTCCGCACCGATCGCCAGTCTCTCACTCACCACTGCCAAGGCCGTGTACTTGGGCGCGAAACTGGCGGCGCTGGCCGGACTGCTGGGGATCTGGGGCTGCTTCTGTCGTAGTTTGCGCGAAACTTCGATCCTGCTGGTCGTGGCCCTGCTGGGATTCAACGCTACGACTTTTTCGGATCTCTACGCCGGCAACATCACTTGCTTCGAACAGCTGCTGCTCTGGCTGGGGATTGCGGCGCTGCTGACCGGTCGGCGCATGCTCTTTGCGGTGCTGATCCCCGTGGCTGCGACGCCCAAGGTCCTGCCCATGGTGTTGGTCTTGCTGTTGCTCTTTGAGGGGCGCAAGGCGATCCTTCCTTTGTTGGTGTCGGCGGGATCGTTTCTGGCGATTCAGGGAATTTCCCTGGCCGTATCGCCCGCCCGAACCGCCAGATTCTTCGCCGTGGCTGGTGCTCTCGATGAACGCGGCCGCGCAGCTCCCTCGTCGCTGGCTTTGCTGCGCGACACCCTGAGCCCGGCCTTCGGCCCGAGGGTTCCGCTGCTGCTCTACATTGTCATTGCCGTTTCTGTTCTTGTGGTGTTTGGTCTCCTTGCGTTTAGACTGCGAAAGAGTGAGACATGGGAGAATGCTCCCTGGTTCCTGCTGTCTGGGGCTTTGCTCAGCTACCTGCTCATCATTCCCAGGCTCAAGAACTATGGCTTCGTGCTCGTGATTCCCGTCGCTGTCTGGCTGCTCGTACGATCCAGGCGGGGAACCTTGCTCATGGGGACAGTGTTGCTTTGCCTATCGACGAACTCGCCGCTGCCCAAGGCGCTGCTTCCCGGCTGGCAGTTCTGGCCGATCCTGTGGGAGTACAACGCGCTTCTGGCTGTGTTTTCGCTTTGGCTTCTCTGGTGTAGCGAAGCGAAGAACTTCGTGGGCGTCCTACGCCAGACGTCCCGCTAGCCAGGCCAGGTTGTCGGCGAAGCGTTCGATGGTGGCCAGGGCCTCGTTGTCGTGGGCGACCTCACCGGCCTCGCGCGCCAGGGCCACGTTCCAGTACGACGAGCCCGGCACCACCATGTCGTTGATCATGAACCACATGAGGAGTTGCGCGAAGGTGAAGTTGTGCCCGGCCCGTCGGGCAACCGCCACCGGGCCGCCTATTTTGCGTGAGAAGAAATTGCCGTTGGCGCGCGACACGTAGCCCGCGCGATCGAGCAGCGCCACCATTTCTGGCGCGGCGGAACCGAAGTACACCGGCGAGCCGACCACGATGATGTCCGCCTGCTGCATCTTCTCGAACACAGGATGAAAGTCATCGTCCTTCTGGTTGCAGGTCCTGTCCTTGAGGCGATTGCAGATGGCACACGCGCGGCAGCCCTTGATGGTCTTGTCCCGCAAGGGCAAGAGCTCGCCTTGCACGCCCTGATCTTCCAGCCGATCGAGGCAGCGCTGCAGCAGTGTCTCGGTGTTGCCTTGTTTGCGCGGGCTTCCACAGATGGCGATGGCGTGCATGATGTCGCGGAATTTAGACGACACGCGGAAGGAAAGGTAGCCCCTCGATCTACTGGCGCGCCTGCCCGGGTGCGCGGGGATGCAAGCTCCGCACCTTCGCGAATTCGTGCGAGAACCTTGACGATGCGTTTCCGGACACCACCGGGGGCTGCAGCAACCATGGCGTCGCAGGGGGCAGCGGGGCGAGTCTTGACGGCGGGCTTTTGAGCGAGGGCGCTTCGTTCCAGTGACTTCGCCGGCGATTCTCGACGGGTTGCTCTCGTCCTACTTGCGCGCCTGCACGGGCGCCGGGGTGGGTTGCGCGCCTTCGGCGGCCAACTCGGCCAGCACGCGCAGGGCGGCCTCACGGCGGGCCAGGCGAGGGTCAACGGCGACCGGGGAGGGAGTGACACCGGGCAAGCGGATACCGTCGCTCCCGTCGTGTTTCTCCTCCTTGGCCGGGGAAGGCGGTTTGGGCCGGGCGTGTGCGGGGGTTGGCGGCGGACCCTTTGACTGAGACGCGATGCGAGGCTTATCAGCCGCGGCGGGCGCGGTTGATTTGGCCGGCGCGGGCGGCGCGGACGAGGACGCCCGGAATGACGGGATGACGTCCTTGAGCAGATGCTCACGCTCGGTCCTCTCCGTGTCGATGACGTCCTGAAAAACCGTTTGCATCAGTTCCACCACGCGCGCCGGATCGGTGCGCGGCGCTACCTGGGTGATGACGTCGGACAGGGCCAGGCGAAACTCCTCGGCGCTCTGAAAGCGCTGCTCGCGGTCGGGGGCCAGGGCGCGCAGCACGACCTTGTCGAGTTCGGGCGCGATCCACGGGGCGCGGCTCGAGGGCGGCATGGGCTTGGGGTGACGAACCAGGGCCAGGCCCGCCGACGGATCCAGGCCCGAGATGGGCAGATACTGCTGCCCGGTGAGAAGCTCCCACAACACGATGGCCAGGGTGTACACGTCGGTGCGCCCGTCGGCCACCTCGCCGCGGGCTTGCTCGGGCGCCAGGTAGGCGGCGCGGCCGAACACCACCCCGGGCTGGGTCTTTTCCTGCTTGAGCTCGCTGCGCGCCAGCCCGAAGTCGGTGAGTTTCACGTCGCCGTTGTAGCCGAGCAAGATGTTGGGCGGGGCGATGTCGCGGTGGACCAGCTTGAGATCGCCGTAGCTGTGCACGTAGGCCAGCACGCGCGCCACCTCGCGCGCCACCTGCAGCGCGACCTCGATGGGGATGCGCTGGCGCTGGCGCACGCAGCGGTTCCACACCTCGCGCAGATCCTTGCCCTCGACCATTTCCATGGCGATGTAGAATTCGCCGTCCACCTCGCCGGCGTCGAAGGTGTTGACCAGCGCGGAGTGACTGAGGCGCAGCACCACCTTGGCCTCGTCGAGAAAGCGCTTGGCCTTGCTGGGATCGGACTTTTCCGCCAGGACTTTCTTGATCACGCACAGCTTTTCGAAGCCGCCGATCTGCCCCAGGCCGGCCATGTAGATCTCGCCCATGCCACCCTTGGCCAGCGGGCGCAGCAGCAGGTACTTGCCGAAGTGGCGCGGAAACGCACTCATGGTCGGCGCTGGACCAGATTCAGGTTCTGCCGTGCGGTCCGGTTGTCGGGATCCAGCTTGAGCGCGTCCTCGTAGGCCTGGCGCGCTTCGGGGTACCTCTCCAGACGGAAGTAGGCGTCGCCCAGCACCACGCGCGCTTCGGCCCCGCCCCCGGCGCGCGCACCTTCGCGCGCCCGATCGACCGCTTCCTGGTAGTCGTGCTTCTGGAACGCGATCTTGGCCAAGCCCACCAGGGCCGCTCCGCGGTTCTTGCCCGCGTGGACCAGCTGCTCGAAGGTCGCTTGCGCCTCGTCGAAGCGTTGCGCCCGCAAGAAATCGCGAGCGTCTTGCAAGAGCTTGCGGTCTTTTTCCTGGGCCGCGCTGGGCGGGTAGTGGGAAGCCTTGGGACGGGGACTGGCCTGGCGTCTGGGATTCTCGTCGCTGGCAGCCGACTCAGCGCTGGTTTGCGACTCTCCCGCCTCGGCGGCTTCGGCATCCGACGCGCCTTGTGCGTCCTCTGCCGCGGCGTCGGCCACGTTCAGCGCCCCTTCCAACGGCCCGGCTGCGACTGGCGCTGTGGACACCGTTGGACCGGTCACCGCCGGCGCGCATCCTCTTACCAGCAGGACTACCGCCAGTGCCCCGAGGCCGGCTCCAGCCAGCAGCACCCAACGCCAGGTTCGGGCCAGGGTGCGCAGGCGGTCCCACAGCGTAAGGGCCGACTCGTGGGCCGATGATTCGTCATAGCGCGGCCTGGGGGACGGCAGCGCGGCGAGTACCGGCGACGGTGTCACGGACAGGGCCACCTCGACCTCGTGGATCTGGCGCGCCAGCTCGGCCATGCTCTGCGGCCGCTGCGCCGGATCGCGGGCCATGGTTCGTTCAACCAATGCCACCACCGGCGCAGGCACATCCGGTCGCAGCTCGACGATAAGACGCGGCGGCTCGTTGGCCTTCTTGTGCAAGATCTCCATGACGTTGTCGCCGTCATAGGGAGGAACGCCGGTCAGCATCTCGTAGAGGATCGATCCCACCGCGTAGATGTCGGAGCGCGGATCGGCGGGATGGCCGGCCGCCTGCTCGGGAGCCATGTATTCGGGGGTGCCCATGGCCACACCAGGGCGGGTCAGTCGCTTGCCGATGCGCGGGCTGTCGTCGATCTCGTCGCTCTTGGCGATGCCGAAGTCGAGCACCTTGACAATGTCGGGCGCGGCGGCCACGCCTTCCGGGGGCGCCTGCACTCCGTGCCCGCTGGGCGTGCGCGCGTTGGCCGGGCCGACCAGCAGGATGTTCTCCGGCTTGAGATCGCGGTGGATGACGCCGGCATCGTGGGCCGCCTGCAGCGCCGCGCACATCTGCTCGGTGATGCGCAGGGCGTGGTTGATGGCCAGCGGTCCCTCGCGGTGGATGAGCAGGCCCAGCTCGATCCCCTCGATGTACTCCATCACGAAGAACAACGAGCCTTCGGGCGTGGTACCGAAGTCGGTCACGTTGACCACATTGGGGTGCTCGATGCGCGAGGCCGCGCGCGCCTCGCGCCGGAAACGCTCGACCAGATCGGGCGTGCGCGAGTAGGCCGGGTGCAGGACTTTGACCGCCACGCGCTTGCCGATCTCGATGTGCTCGGCCTCGTACACCCGACCCATGCCGCCCTCGCCGCGCAGGCGCTTGATGTGATAGCGCCCGGCCAGAAGGGCGCCCACCATGCGCGATCCCTCCTCGGACAAGCGGCTGGCTTCCGGGGGCACCTCGGGCTTGCCCCGTCGGCCGAGAGGCGCGGTGTCGGCTCGATCGCCGCGCGCCGCCGGCTCGCCCGCCACCGGCGTGACCGCGTTGGTCTGGCTGTCACCGGCCTTGTCCAGCAGCGACGAGGCGCTGGCCATGAGCGCCTGCCGTTCCTCGCGCTCGCGTGCGATGATGTCCCCAAACAACTCGCGCATGAAGTGCGCCACCTGATGCCCGTCCATGGCTGGGGCGGTGCGGGCCAGGAAGGCGGCCAGATCGGTGCGCAACTCCTCGCCGGTCTGGTAGCGATCTTCGGGCCGCACAGCCAGCGCCTTCATGGTGATGGCATCCAGCTCGGGCGGCACGCGAATGGCGCGCTTCGAAGGGGGCACGATCTGCGGGTGCCGCACCTTCTCCAACAGATCGTCCTGTTCTTGCCCCAGGCCGTCCGGAGCGCGTGCACCGGCTGAGAAGAGTTGCCGGCCGGTGAGCAGCTCCCACAAGATAACGCCCGCGGAGTAGATGTCGCAGCGTCCGTCGAGCGATTCCGCGCGCGCCTGTTCCGGCGCCATGTAGCTGACCTTGCCGAAGATTACGCCAGGCGCGGTCTTCTCCAGTTTCAAGGTGGAGGTGGCCAGGCCAAAGTCGGTCAGCTTCACCTCGCCCGAATAGGAGAGCAGCACGTTGGGCGGCGATACGTCGCGGTGGACCAGGCGCAGTCCTTCGAAGCTGTGCGCATAGGCCAGTCCGCGCACCAGCTCCTTGACGATGTGGGCGGCCACTGGCAGCGGGAAGGCGATGCCCTTCTGGGCGCAGCGGTTCCACACCGCGCGCAAGTCCTTGCCCTCGACGAACTCCATGGCCAGGTAGATCTCGCCGTGAACCTGCCCTGCGTCGAACACGCTGACCAAGTTCCCGTGGGTGAGTCGCACCACCACCTTGGCTTCGTCCTTGAAGCGCTGGACGTAGCTGCGGCCCGCCAGGTGGGGCAGGGCGGTCTTGACCGCGCACAGCTTCTCCAGGCCGCGCTGCCCATGCACCGCTAGATAAAGCGCTCCCATGCCCCCACGAGCCAGGGGCTTTACGAGAACATACCCGCCGAAGCGTCGCGGAAAACCGTCCATGGACAGCAGCGTGCTGGCTTCGGATGTTATTGGAACTAGTCCGAAATTCCTAGGTGCCTATGCGGAAAACTTCGTGTTAGCGCAGACAGACCGCCAGGACCTGCTTCATGTCAGTTTTTCCGGCGATGGCCTTCTCGATGCCGTCCTGAAGCAGGGTGGTCATGCCTCCAGACACCGCCAGCCGGCGCACGTCCTCGACCGGAGCGCGTTTGGCGATAGCCAGCTTGATCGCATCGTCGTTGACCAAAAGCTCGTGAACGGCCAGGCGTCCCTTGTATCCGGTGTTGCCGCACGCCTCGCAGCCTGCGCCCTGCCACATCTTCACGCGTCCTCGGACGAAACCGCGGCGGGCGGCTTCCTCCTCGCCAAAGGCTTGCACGATGGCGTCCACCTCGGTGTCGCTGGCGTCGACCTGCTGGCGGCATTTCTTGCACAGCCCGCGGGTCAAACGCTGCGCCAGCACGCCCAGCAGCGCGTCGGCAAAGCTGAACGGATCCAGCCCCATGTCGATGAGGCGGGTGATGGTTTCCGGCGCGCTGTTGGTGTGCAGGGTGGAAAACACCAGGTGGCCGGTAAGTGACGCCTCGACGCCGGTGCTGGCGGTTTCCTTGTCGCGCATTTCGCCCACCATGATGACGTCCGGGTCGGCGCGCAGAAAGGCGCGCATGGCCGACGCGAAATCCAGGCCGATCTTGGGCTGGACTTGCACCTGGCGCAGACCAGCCTGGGTGATTTCCACCGGGTCCTCGGCCGTCCAGATCTTCATGTCAACGGTGTTGATGCTGCCGAGCGCGGAATGCAGTGTGGTGGTCTTGCCGGATCCGGTGGGCCCCACGCACAGAACCAGGCCGTAGGGCTTGCCGAGGAGCTTCCTCATCTCGTCGAGGTTGCGCTGACTCATGCCCATTTCGTCGAGAGGGATGGGCTTGGAGGCCGCCAAGATGCGCATGACCATGTCTTCGTTCCCGTTGACCGTGGGCAGGGTCGCGACGCGCAGTTCGATGGTCCGGTCGCGCATGCGGAACTTGATCTTTCCGTCCTGGGGCTTGCGCCGTTCGGAAATATCCAGCTTGGCCATGATCTTGAAACGCGCCACCAAGGGATTGCGAAAGGCGGGCGGGATGTCCTGGTAGCGCACGCAATCGCCGTCGATGCGGAAGCGGATGCGGGTGTTGTCCTCCTTGCCATAGGGCTCGATGTGGATGTCGGACGCGCCCCGCTGGAAGGCATCGATGATGATCTGGTTGGCCAGCTTGATGATGGCGCTGTCCGATTCCTCGCGTTCATCTTCCTCGTCGGTGGGCTCGTCGATTGCTCCGGTGTTTTCGTCGCCGGACAACTCCCGCAGCAGGACGTTGACGTCGGATCGCACGCCGTACGAGCACTCGACGCATGCCGCGATTTCGTCCTTGAAGCCGACGTGAAAGACCACCTCGCGGTCTGCTTCGATGGCGCGCAGGGCATCGCAGCGGGAGAAATCGGTGGGGTCGTCGATGACGACGATGAGCTGCGGGCCGCGCCGCTCGATGGGCGCCGCGCCCATCTTCTTGAGGTAGTCGAGGCGCAGACGGGCCCGCAGGTCTTCAGGAATTTTTTGGTTGCCGGTGAATTGGTAGAAGGGCGCATTGTAGTATGTCGAGAGTGCCTTCTCGATGTCGGCGCGATTCACCCCGACCTTCTCGATGAGATAGCGGGCTGGATCTTGCGCAGACTGTTGAGCCGCGGCGAGCGCTTTGGTCAGGGTATCGAGCGGCAGGATACCGCCCGCCACCAGCGTGTCCCACTTGCCGGCCGGCTTCCTCTTTGTGACAGCGGGTCCGCCTGCCTTTGTCTCGGGCGTGGGGGTGCCGCGTGCGGGCGGCGCCATGGCCGGCGCAGCGGGAGTCGCGTGCCCAAACGTAGCCGTGGTGCGGGGCACCTGCGTGCTGGCCGCGGTCGGTTGCGCAGCCGCTTCTTGCGGAGCCAGCAACCCGGCCAAAGCCGTTGCCACGGCCCGGCTGAGAGCCCCTGCGTGAACCAGATCGCGCGGGACGAAGAATCCGGATTCGTCCTGACGGTTGACCACCAGCATGACACCGAAAGGCAGCTCGCCCACCACAAGCGGCGCCACGAGGGCGCCCTGGATGGTGGTGCCCAACCATCGCGCCAGCCGGTCATCGGGCCGCAGGCGCGGATGCAGGCGCGCCAGCTCGTTGGCGTCGTTCAGATTCTTGAAGCTCAGCGGATCCTTGGCGGCGTAGGCGAAACCAACCACATTGCTCGGATCGCGGGGCAGGCGCAGTTCGCGTGCGGAGTCCTGCACCCAGGCCACGGAGCGCAACTGGCCCTGGGCATCAGACATGAACAGCGTGGTGCGTTCCGCGGTCAGAAATGCGCTGATCCGATCGGTGACCTCGAACAAGAGGTCATCGAGCGCGGGGACCGAACCTATATAGGTGAGCAACTCGGCCAGGCGCGCGCGCTTGTCGCCCTGGCCCGATTGGTCGCCCATCTGTTTGAGCCATGTGGCCGCGTCCATGGATTGATACTCACATCGTCATCATTCGCGACGTACCTGAGCGGCGGTGTCGGAAAGGTAGGCATAGGTGGTACTTGGTATGCCCAACGGGGGAGCATCCTTTAAATGATGGGGCCTTCGTTCTGCGTGGCCGACGTGGTAGCTTCCTGCCTCCATTTCGCGAGCGGAAGTAGGTAGCGATGCAAGGCGAGAGTATCCTGGTCGTCGACGACAGCCCCACCATCTTGAAGCTAGTGGAGTTGACCTTGGCCAAGGCGGGGTTTCGTGTGTCGACCGCGGATTGCGGCGAGCATGGCATCATGGCGGCGACTGAGCAGCCTCCGGATCTGCTGCTGCTCGACTATCTTCTGCCTGATCTGAACGGGGATGACGTGTGTCGGGCCATCTCGGGAAACGTGGCTCTGGCCTCGGTGCCCGTGGTCGTGATGAGCGCCAAGGGCGAAGAGGCGGGCACTTGTTTTTCAAATCTGGCCAGCGTGGTCGACATCTTGCCCAAGCCATTTTCGCCGGACGCGCTGCTCGCCGTGGTCAACCACGCACTGGAGAAGCGCGTACCCAAACCGGAACTCGTGGCGCAAGAGGCGTCCGACCATCTCGACGTGAGCGGACTTCTGCCGAGGCCCCAGGAGGACAAGCGCGCGGGCTTGCCCCTTGGTCTGGATGGCGCCGCCCTGCTCGGGGATCTGGCGGTCGTGTCGATAGCCGACGTGTTGCTGCTGCTACAGGACCGGCAGCTTTCGGGTGCGCTGCACTTGGTGGGCCGCGAAGCCAGCATCGAGATCTACGTGAACAAGGGCCGTATCGATTTCGCCGGAGCCCGCGGAGTGGCCGACGAATTCCTGCTGGGGCATTTCTTGGTGCGCGGTGGACAGATCGAACGGGCCAAGTTGGACGAGGTTCTCGCCGAGCGCAACGCCACGCCTGGCGGGGGATTGCTGGGCGCCGATCTGTGCCGCCGCGGCCTCATCAGCGAGGCCGGGCTGAGAAAGGCCATGGCCCAACAGACCACCGCCCTGGTGTTCGAGGGACTGCGCTGGGGCGAGGGTCACTTCTCGTTCCATCCCACGGCCGAGCCCTCACCCGCTGCGCGCGAAGCCACCCTGGGCCTGCCCATCGACGGGCTCATCATGCAGGGCCTGCGGCGGGTCGACGAGTGGCGCGTGATCGGACAGGAGATAGACAACTTCGACATGGTTTTCGTGCGCAACGAGGACAAGATCGCGTCCTTCGACGATCAGCGGCTGTTGCGTGAAGAGGCGGCCATGCTCGAACTCGTCAATGGCAAGAACACCGTACGCGATCTCATCCGGCTGTCCAAGATGGGCTCGTACGATGTAACCCAGGTTTTGTTTCGGCTTTTGCGCTGCAAGTTCATTCGCAGGCGTGTGGCGCCGATGGTGGGGTGAATGTGGCAACGTCCTCCAACTTGGACGTGGTTTTTTTCTACCTGCGCGGCCTGCGCTGTGCGTTGCCCGCCAGCGTGGTGCGCGAGATGTTGCCCATGCCGGCCCTCACGCCGGTCCCGCTGGCTCCGCCGGTGATGCGCGGGATGGCTCCGCTGCGCGGCCAAGTTCTGCCGGTGCTGGACCTGGGCGTGTACTTCCCCCAGGCGGGCGACGCGCATGGCGACGGCCTGCCCGATCCTTTGTCGGCCGAGCGACTTATCCTGGTCGAGACCGCGCCCGACGCCAACACCCCGGCCATTGTCGCTGCGCTGGCCGTGGAACGTCAGGTGCGCGTCGGTCGGGTCGACGAGCAGCACAGCCGACCCCCGCCGCCGCGACCGCTCTTTCTCGCCGCCACGGTGCTCGACGCCGACGGCCCCGCCCTGCTCATCAACGCCCAGCAGGCCATCGATCAGGTTCGCCACGCCATCAGCACGGTGACAAGTCCATGACCAAAAACAGCGGAATGGAAAGCCTTCTGCACGCGGTGAACGCCGCCAAGGGTGGCGATCTGACAGTGCGGGCCGAGGAGACCAGCCCGACCCTGAAACCCCTGGCCCACGCGCTGAATGAGATGCTGGAATCCCTCAGCCGGCAGGCCAGCCAGATCGCGGACAGCGCCACCCAGACCCTGTCGGCTGCGGAAGGACTCAGGCGCAGCAACCAGGCCATGGCCGAAGGCCTGGCCCGCCAGCAGGCGGCCATCGCTGAGATCGCGCGCAAGCTGAAGGCGCTCGAGGCGCGCTCCGACGAGATTGGCCAAATCGTCGAGCTGTTCGACGATGTCACCTCGGAAACCAACATTCTCGCGCTCAACGCGGCCATCGAGGCTTCGCGCGCGGGCGTGCAGGGCAAGGCCTTTGGTCTGGTGGCCGAGGACGTGCGCAAGCTGGCCGAGCGCTCGACCGCGGCCACCAAAGATATCGGCGCCTTCATCCAGACCATCGTGAATTCGACCAGCGAAGCCAACCACACCATCGAGGAAATTCGCAGCGTGACCGACACGCTGGTCGCATCGGCCGCTGCCGCGGGAGGCGACGCCGCCGCGCTGGCTGCGGCCGTGCAAGAGCTGGCGCAGACGTTGGCGGGGTTGCGCTTCGCGGGTCAGGAAGAAGCGGCGCTGGCGCGGGCTTTGCGCGAGCGGCGTGCCGAGATCGCCGACCTGTTGCAGCCGCTGGCGCCGCTATTGGGTCATGCAACCACGCCGCTCGGCGATGCGCTTCGGCGGGTTTTGGACGCACTGGCCGAGGGCGCAGCCGCGGGCGAGCGCTAGCTGGATTCGTTTTTCGGCCATGGCATCGTCCGCAAAAGACGGTTCGGACAGCGGCGATCGCAGCCCGTTGGGTGAGTGGAATCCCAGCGAGGCCGAGCTGCTGCGCGGCCTGTTTCTCGACGAGGCGGACAAGCACCTGCGCCACATCGCGGAGGCCGAGCGGGCGCTGGCGCGGGCGGCGGAGTCCACCCTGGAAGTGGATCCCCAGATCGTGGACGCCCTGTTTCGCCACTTGCACACACTCAAGGGTGCGGCGGGCTCGGTGGGCCACGACGCCATCGCGCGGGCCACCAACGAGCTGGAAGAGCTGTGCGCCGAGATGCGCACGGGAAAGCTGGCCCCCACCTTCGGGATCCTAGAACGCGTCGACGAGGGCATTTCCTCGCTGCGAGCGCTCTTGACCAGCGCCCGTCTGGCGGCTTTGCCCTTACGCAGCGCCGATCCGGCAGAACCGGTCCCCGCGTCGCCTGGAGCGCCCGAGCGCCGTCGACAAAACGATCGGCGCGCGGTGGCCGATCGACGTACCAGCGGCGAGGGCATGCTGCGGGTCGAGGCCGAGCGCCTTGATGTCCTGCTCGACGGTGTGGGCGATCTGGTCATCCTGCGAACGCGCCTCGAACGGCGCGCGCACGAGCTGGAGAGCGTGTTGCGCGACCTGCGCGTCGCCCGCAACGCCATGCGCGTCTCACTGGGCGAACTGGGCTTGCCCGGCGGTGAGATGAGCCATCAGGACGAGAGGACGCGGCTGCTCGATCGCCTGGGTGAAGTGGAGGTTGCGTTCAACAACTTTTCTTCGTACTTGGACCGCACCGCCCGCGCGCTGGCTGCTGACACGAGTTCCTTGCGCCAAACCTCGGAGCAGCTGGAAGAGCAGATCCGACGCGCGCGTCTGGTGCCTATGGAATGGCTGTATAGCCGGCTCGGCTCGGCCATGCGTGAGTTGGAGCGTAGCTGCCGCCGCCCTGTGGACATGGTTGTTGCAGGCGGCGAGGTCGAGCTGGACAAGAGCGTGATCGATCAGCTGGCCGATCCGTTGTTGCACCTTCTGCGCAATGCCCTGGCGCACGGAATCGAGTCGCCCATGGTGCGCGCCGAGCGCGGCAAGCCACCGCGTGGTCGTATTGAGATCAAAACCGTGCAGGAAGGCGACTGCGTCTTCATCAGCTTTGAAGACGACGGAGGAGGAATCGATCGGGAGGCCGTCCGTCAGGCGTTGTTGCGCTCCGGGCGGACGGAGGCGGCTGCGGCCTTGGATGACCAGGGCGTGGTGGCAGCGGTCTTCGAGCCGGGGTTCTCCAGTCGTCCCCAATCAGACGCGCTGGCCGGCCGAGGCATGGGCCTCAACGTCGTCGAGCGCACGGTCGCGCACATGGGCGGCGAGGTGAAGTTGGAGTTCCAGGCGGGCGTCTTCACGCGCTTTCGCCTGTCGGTTCCCCTCAGCGGTGCCATCACCCAGGCCCTGCTCTTCAAGCTGGGCGGTCACGTTTACGCCGTGCCCGCCGCCTATGTGGTCGAGGCTTTGCCCGTGGGGCCCGAAATCCTGGCGGGAAATTCCGTGGTGACGGCCCTGCCGGCCCAGCACGCAGGCGGGAATATGCCCACGCTGCCCCTGTTGCGGCTGCATGCACTGCTCGGCGTGGAATTACCTCCCGGCCGGCGTGCGGCGGCGTTGCACGTGCGCTACGGCGGCCGCGACTTCGTCTTCACCTGCGACAAGGTCATTGGCCCACGCACGGTTGTGATCCGTCCGCCTGGTCCTCTGCTCGGGCTTATTCCGCTCTATGGCGGGGTGACGGCGTCGGGAGCGGGCAAGGCGCAACTGGTGTTGGACCTGGGCACGCTCGCCGATGCAGCCTTTGGTCCACCGCGAACCGCGGCGCCGGGGCCGCGGCGGGGGCAACCACGCGTGCTCATCGTCGATGATTCGCGCATGGCGCGCGAGAGCGCCGCGCGCTTGCTTTCCGTCGGCGGCTATCAGACTGTCGCCGCGGAGGACGGTTGGGATGCGTGGGACGTGTTGGGCGAGCGGCGTTTCGACGCCGTGGTGACCGCGCTGGAAATGCCCCGCGTGGATGGGTTCCAGCTGATCGCGCGGGTTCGCCACGAGCCGACCCTGCGCGGGCTGCCTATCGTGGTTCTCTCGTCGCGCACCTCGCAGGCGACCCGGCAGCGTGCGCTGGCCGCAGGCGCCAACGTCTTTCTGCCCAAGTCGCGCCACAAACGCAGCCTGGTGGAAGCCGTCGCCTCCTGCTTGCGCGAACAGGCCCTGCCGCCCGCGGCCGGGGGACGATAACGACCGTCGGTCCAAAGATTGGGGCCTCTGACCAACGCGGGTCGCGGGTCGCGGCCGGCATGCGCGAGGCCGTGAGCGTGTTCGTGGGGGCGCGAGAGGCGGACAGCGTCGGGCCGAGTATGCACCCTCCAACCTCCTACACGGTGAATCGCGCTTTCGTCAGTGGCCAACAAACGGAATCTGGCACGTCGTCGTGCACCCGATGGCGGTCCCCGCCGGACAATTGCAGAAAAATGCGCCTAGCGGACAGCCAGCATCATCTGGGTTCAACTGGCCAGCATCGAGTGGCTTCATTTGGCTATCCAGGCACGCGCCGTTCAGTGTGCCAAAATCACACTTCTCGCCATAAACCGTGTCGACGACCCCATCGCCACAGCAGTGCACGATCCCCGCACTACCTCCATCAGCGTCCTGTAGCTCAAGAGAGCCTCCATCGAGCCCAATGCCACCGCAGGTAGCTCCATACTGATTTGCAGCTGCATTGCACACAATGTACTGCCCGCACAGCCATTTTTCGTAAAGGTAACAGGCAGCTGGGTTCTGCGAACAGTCAACAAGCCCCGGCGGCTTGAGTGTGTCGCCAGGATTGCACAATAGAGGATCATTGCAATGAACACCCTCAGGCAACACGCAAAGAGTGGAGCCGCACGAGTTCAACAAGCTGTAGCACTCCCGTTCCGGTGGGCAGTTCCCGGAGTAATCTAATCCCGGTCCCGACGTCACCTGCTGGTCGCCTGGGTTGCTGCAGGAGGGGTAGGCCGTGCAGACAGGCGTCCTACCACCCGCGCCACCTCGGCTAGTGGTCGCGGAACCAGCTGTTCCGCCAGTGCCGCCGATGCTACCACCTCCTGCTCCGCCCCCAGCGCCTGTTCCACCCAATCCTCCGGTAGCTCCGCTGCCGGTGGGGCCGTCTGTCTGGCCCCCGGCTTGTGGTCCCCCATCATGTGCACCGCTCTTCAAACCGGAGTCTCTGCACGCCAGTCCCGTGAGGCCAGCTACAAGAATGGCTGGTCTGCAAAACGAATAAAGCCGCTTCGATCGAAAAGCCATCACATCTCCTAGTGGCCGACAATGCTGTGAACTACAACCCTACACCGGGCGGCTCATTATGCGAGACTTCTCCCGGCCGAGAACCCGGGTCGAACGCCAGACATCCCTTGCGCACCCCCCCTTACCGGTCGTGGTGCCATGTGAACGTCATCGTAGAGGAACCAGATGATCCGCCGGCCACGCTGGCAAGAGGCCTATTCTGATCCACCATCTGCCATTCAACCCAATTCGGCACAGCGGAGTAGTTCCCAGACCAGCGTCCCCGGTATCCTGCATTCGCGCCATCGGTCCACATCGCCGTGGCAGACACCGTAAAGGTGTCGAACTTGACCAAGTTATACATTGTCGGCGGGTTTGTCGAAGCATTCCATGTGGGTCGTTCGAGAATCCAGTCCGCGTCGTAACCGTTAAGAACCCAGCTTCCAGCCGGGTTCATATAGTACGAGCCTGTCGCGGTCGCTCCATTGCTGCTAATATCCTCGACAAAATAGTAGGCGAATTGTCCGCCTCCCGTGATGTTCCCGTTCTCGTCCCCGATCCAGACCGATGCATATATCTCGTCATTCGCATTGACGTTCATGTTCGGTTGGATCTGAGCGTCACATGGGTTGGTGTTCCTCAGAGTTAGAGTGTTCGGAACATATGAAGTGCAGTTGCTGTTCCAATTAAGCCATTCAAAGAAAGGAAAAACTAGGGTGGTCATCCCATTTCCCAAATTTTCGATATCAGAGGTGATGCCGGTCTGAAATAGAACGCCAGACGAGTTGGGCGTAATACAGTTGCCTCTGGATGACGTGCAACTACGCAGGCCGACCCAGAAAGTCATATTCTCTCGAAGGTCTGATGACTCTACTAAGTGGATCGGGGGAACCTTCCAATCAGCACCCGCATAGGTGTAGAACGGCGATGTGCCTTGGTAGGCAGTTGGATTCACTGCGGAAA
The DNA here is from genome assembly GCA_963758155.1 of uncultured delta proteobacterium. Lineage (GTDB taxonomy): Bacteria > Myxococcota_A > Polyangia > Fen-1088 > Fen-1088 > Fen-1137. The sequence goes on along the minus strand of CAVWUP010000008.1, from coordinate 75,478 downwards.
AGCCTGTATAATGATAGATTGACAAACTTCCGTTGTTGAACACGCGAGGCCCGGCGTTTCTGGTGGAGTGGACCAGTATGCCGGGTTGTTGGACCACCCTGAGCCATGCCTGATAGAGATCAGGCGTACGAATCGGGTCTGGCCTCGGTGGGTAGCCCGCTGCAACCAATTGGGCATCTGTTGGTGTCGTTGGATCGCCAGTCAGCGCCGGGCGCGGAGTACCCTTGGGGGGTGGCACAACCTGTGGTGACGCGTTGGGGTCCATCGTGACTTGAAGGGAATAGATGGCGGCGTCGCCCGCGTCGTTTTGGCAATTCAAGAAAAGCAACTGCGTGGGTGGGGGTGAGATGTTGGGGTTCTTGAATTCGAATTGAAAGGCAACCGTTCCGTCAGCATCGGAGGATACGTGCAGTCCACTAGATGTGGTAGATGGGGCGGCAGTTCGGTCAGCGCTCAAAGTGCAAGTTGCGTTCGGCAGGGCTTGCGCGACGACAGTGCGCGGGCCCCCTGGCTGAATTGCCATCGAAAACGTTGGCGCTGCTACTGAAGTGCTCGCGACACCAGCGCTGGCAGCCAGCGCCGTGGGCGCTCCCCCAAGGCCCCAGCCGAGCAAGAGAAAGAGTGCGACTCCGTGTGGCCCCCGGGGCAAGAACGACTTGTCAGACCATCCTGAACTCCACATCAGACATTCTCCTTTCGTGCGGCACGAAAGAAATCGCCGGCCGCACGGAAAAAATGTCGCGTCCGGCGCTCGGGTAGTCAAGAGAAATCTGACATGGCTGCCCTTTCTCGTGGTCGAAGAGAAGACATGAATTCACCTTGGCGAAGCGCGGGAGTCACTACCAGTTCAACCGACAGGAGTTCGCCCTTGCCGGCGCTCGACCGCAGGTGGCCTACACCGTCTGTGGTGGCGGCGTGGTCTCGGCGAGAAAGGGGCCTTCGGGGGTCACGATGGTTCCCGCGATGTTTCCCTGCGCGGTCGCGCCCGACCACACCACACTGCGGACCACCTGGCTGCCGGCCGACACACGGCCACCGGCGCATACCACGGCCCACGGTCCCACCACGGCACCTGCCTCGACAACCGCCCCGGCGGCCAGGCGAACCGGCGGCACGATGCGGGCTGAAGCATCGACCTGCGCGCCAGGATCCACGCCCACCAGCGGGCCAGGCGGGTGGGAGAGCAGGGCGGGGTTGGCCAGCAGGGCCAGGTTGCCCGCCAGATAGCTTTCCGGGTTGGAGTGTTCCGCGAAGTAGCCGGTCATGGTCAGGGATCCGATGCGGTCTCCCGCGCGCAGCGCCGGGATGTACGCGTCGCCGATGATGTCGCACACGCCAGCGGGCAGGCGATCGAGCAACGCCGATTCGACCACGTGAATGCCGGTGAACATGCGCGGCGCGAGGGGCGCGGAGGCGACGCTGCCCGCGCGCTGGCCGCGGATGCTCAGCACCGCTCCGTCGGCGTCCACACCGATGGGCGCCCAGAGTTCGGGATGGGGATCCGTGCGCAGCACCATGGTGGCGACGGTGTTGCGAGGCGCTTGAGCATGGGCCGCCAAGACCGCACGCAGATCGACATCAGCCGCGACCTTGCCATTGATGATAAGCACCGGCTCGGAAGCAAACAACGGGCGCGCCCTGCCTACCCCGCCGCCCGTACCCAGCAGTTCTTCTTCGACGGAGTAGCGCAGGTTCACACCGAACTGCGAGCCGTTACCCAGCGTGCTTCCCGATCTTGTCGCCGTGGTGGTGCAAATTGATCACGATGTCGTGCAGACCGGCCTGGCGACACAAGGCCAAGGCGTAGGTGATGGCTGGATAGCCGCACACCGGAAGCATCGGCTTGGGAAGCGTCAGGCCGAGAGAGCCGAGACGGGTGGAACGGCCAGCCGCGAGAATCATCACCTGCATGGGCGCCATGGTACTACGGACGCAATCCAGGCGAGCAGGTTCAAGCAGATTTCTGTGCCAGCCACAACCTGTCCTGCGGGTCCGCCCCGGATTTCACCACAGAGAGCACAGAGATCGCAGAGACGGATGGGAAAGAAGGATGGGTTCGGATCCGGATCCGAAACCCTTTCCTTGCGGCCCCTGTGGCCTCTGTGCTCTCTGTGGTGAAACTCCGGATCGCCCATCTGGCCGGCGAATCGCGGGAAGAACCTGGTCAGCGCCCACGAGCGAAACAACTGAACCCCAGCTCTGTGGTAGGTTGCGCAACCATGAAGATATGTGTCATCGGGACCGGCTACGTCGGACTGGTCGCGGGCGCGGGTTTCGCGGACATGGGCAACGACGTCACCTGTTGCGACATCGACGGGGAGAAGATCGCTGCGCTCAAGCGCGGGCAGGTGCCAATCTACGAGCCGGGGCTGGACAAGCTGATCGCCCACAACGTGCAGGAAAGCCGACTCGCCTTCACCACCGACCTGGCCGCTGGCGTGTCTGGCGCCGAGGTGGTGGTGCTGGCGGTGGGCACCCCGCCCGCGCCCGACGGCTCGGCTGATCTGCGTTTCATCTTCCAGGCCGCCGAAACGGTCGCGCGCGCCCTTGCGGGCTGGGCTGTGCTGGTGACCAAGTCCACGGTGCCGGTCGGCACCGGCGACAAGATCGAGACCATCGTGCGCCAACACACGCGCCACGAATTCGCGGTGGCGGCCAACCCCGAATTCCTAAAGGAGGGAGACGCGGTCAACGACTTCATGAAACCCGATCGCGTGATCATCGGAAGCACTGACCCGCGCGCGCTGGCCACGCTGCAGGCCTTGTACACGCCGTTTACCCGTTCGAGCGATCGCATCATGGTGATGGACCGCCGCTCGGCCGAGCTGGCCAAATACGCCGCCAACGCCATGCTGGCGACGCGCATCTCGTTCATGAATGAGCTGGCCGGGCTGTGCGATGCCGTGGGCGCCGACATCGAGCTGGTGCGCAAGGGACTGGGCGCCGACGCGCGCATTGGCAGCAAGTTTCTCTACGCCGGGGCGGGCTTCGGCGGAAGCTGCTTTCCCAAGGATCTGCGCGCGGTGATCAGCACGGCCAGGGAAGCGGGCACGGATCTGCAGGTCCTGTCCGCGGTGGAGGCGGTCAACGAGCGGCAGAAGCACACCCTAAGCAAACGCCTGCTCAAGCATTTTCGCGGCGATTTGGCTGGTCGCAAGATCGCCGTGTGGGGGCTGGCCTTCAAGCCCGGCACCGACGACGTGCGCGAGGCCCCGGCGCTTGTACTCATCGAGGACTTGCTGGCCGCTGGCGCCCGGGTGGCGACCAGCGATCCCGTCGCCATCCCGGCGGCGCAGAAGATTCTGGGTGAGCGCGTGGAATTCCAGACCTCCAACTACCAATGCGCCGAGGGTGCCGACGCCCTGGCCTTGGTCACCGAATGGCACGACTACCGCCGGCCGAACTTCGAGCGCCTGCGCAGGCTCATGCGCACGCCGGTACTCGTCGACGGGCGCAACGTGTGGGAACCGTCAGAGGCGCGCGCGGCCGGGTTCACGTACTATGGGATCGGCAGGGGACGCGGATCGGAAGGCTAGCTTTGTTTCACCACAGAGAGCACAGAGGACAAAGAGGTCGGAAAGGAAGAAGGGGTTCGGATCGGACAAGCCCAACCCCCTTCCTTTCCGATCCGTCTCTGTGACCTCTGTGCTCTCCGTGGTGGAAAAAGCTAACTACTTCCCGTTCTCGGCGCGCCACCAGGCCACGAAGCGGGGAATGCCTTGCGCGAGGCTGACCTTGGGGGCGTAGCCCAGCTCGCTTTGAGATAGCTCCACGTCGGCCAGGGTGTGCGGCATGTCGCCGGGCTGTTCAGGCTGCCAGTCGATGCGCGGCGATTTTTCCAGCGCGGCGGCAATACGGTCCACCAGAGCCTTGAGACTGGTGGGATGCGCGCCGCCCAGGTTGTAGATGCGAAACGCGGGGGCGGTGTTCTGCGCTTGCTGCTCGATGGCGGCCAGCACACCGTCGAGAATGTCGTCGATCCAGGTGTAGTCGCGCGATGTGGTTCCGTCGCCAAACAACTCGACGGGCTGGTCGCCGGCAATCTGCCTGGTGAACTTGTGGATGGCCAAGTCAGGGCGCTGGCGCGGGCCGTACACCGTGAAGAAACGCAGGCAGGTGATCGACGGGCCATACAGGTGGTGCTCGGTGAAGGCGAGCATCTCGCCCGCCCGCTTGGTCGCGGCGTAGGGCGAGAGCGGCCGGGTGCAGGGATCGCTTTCACAGAACGGCACCTGACTGTCTTTGCCGTAGACCGAGGACGACGAGCCGAACACGAAGCGCTTGATTCCGCGCGCGCGACAGGCGGAGAACAGGTGCAGCGTGCCGGTCACGTTCACCGCCCAGTAGCGCTGCGGGTTGCTGATCGATGGGCGCACCCCGGCCAGCGCCGCCAGGTGTACCACCGCGTCGACCTTGCCGGCGGCGTCCAAGGCCGAGACGATGTCCTGCGGGTCGGTGAGGTCGCCCTCGATCAGTCGGAAAGCCGGGTTTCGACGAAGCCCCGCGAGATTCCGTTCCTTGACGGCTCGTGGATAGAACGGGTCGAAATTGTCGAATCCGGTAACCCGATCGCCGCGCGCGACCAGACGCTCGCACAGGTGAGAACCGATGAAGCCAGCCGCGCCGGTAACCAGGATTTCCATCAGCGATCACAATAAACGGCACGTGCCGTGGCTATCAATGGCGAAGATAGAGCAGATACTCAACGTTGCCCTTGCCCCCGGTGATGGGCGACGTGGTTTCGCCCAGAACCTGGTAGCCCTGCTCGCGGGCCGCGGCCTTCACCTCGTCTAGGGCGAACAGCCGATCTTCTTCGTCGCGAACGATGCCGCCTTTGCCGACTTTGGCTCGGCCCACCTCGAATTGCGGCTTGACCAGCGCAACCACAGGAGCGCCGGGCGAGAGCAGGGCGGGTAGGGCGGGCAGGACCAGACGCAAGGAGATGAAGGAGACGTCGACCACAGCGAACCCGCAGGGCTCGGGGATGCGTTCGGGCGGCATGAGGCGGATGTTGGTGCGATCGATGACCACCACGCGCGCATCCGAGACGAGCTTCCAATCGAGCTGGCCGAGCCCGACATCGATGCAATACACCCGCCGGGCGCCGCGCTGGAGCAGGCAATCGGTGAAGCCGCCCGTCGACGCGCCCACGTCGACGGCGACCAGGTCCTTGACATCGAGGCCGAACGTCAGCAGCGCGTGCGCCAGCTTGATTCCGCCGCGCGAAACAAAGGGCATGGGCTCCCCACGTAGGCGCAGCGCCGCCTGCCCCCCGACCAGATCGCCCGCCTTGTCCACCGGGCGATCTCCGTCGAGCACTTGGCCCGCCAGGATGAGTGCTCGTGCCTTTTCGCGCGTCGGCGCCAGCCCTTGCTCGACCAGCGCCAGATCGGCGCGCACCCGGGCGCGCAGCTTGGCAGCGGCCGCATTGGGCGTGGTTTCGGTTTTTGGGTTGGGGTGGCGCGCCATGGTTTGGGATGAGAATAGACTCCCAGGAGTTCCTGGTTGCAAACCTGATCGCCACAAGTACAATCCCCTGACCCGTTTCGGCGGGCACGGGGCTGTAGCTCAGCTGGGAGAGCGCTAGAATCGCACTCTAGAGGCCGTGGGTTCGATCCCCATCAGCTCCACTGCAAGATCATTCGGGTTTTGGGAAGTGGCCGAGGGCGGAGGCGGCGCGTCTGTAGGGAATGTGTAGTAACCCGCCGGATCTAAGCCAACGCTGGCAGCGTGGCGCTGAGCAAAGCGAGCGCTGCCGGCTGCCGCGCTGGTTCCGGCCGGTGGCAACCAGCAATCTAGTCAGCGTTCAGGAGCCCTTCCCGCAGGCCCGAAAGGAGACCGTCGGGCGGAAGGCCTCCCTGAATCAGCCAGGACAGCCACTCGTCGAGTATCTGCATCGGAACGTCGGCAAGCCGGTAGGGCATGACCTCCAAGGACTTCGGGTCACTCCCGATCGCCTGAATCTGATCGAGACGAAGGATCGACTCTTGAACATCCCCAAGCGGCAAGTAGTCCCAAACGTACTGCGGATAGGCAGCGCGTCTGATTCGCTGAACAAACGCAGGGGGCCACCCACCTCTGCTTCCGTCCTGATCGGCCCCGAAGTAGGGCGCAACCAGGATCGTCTTTGAGGTGATCCATCGGGCTGCGGTTGGAACGAGCGAATGGGGGACATCGTCGCCTCCGACGCTGAGAACCAAGGCAGGCCTCACCTTTCCCCGGTAGACGAACCGTCGTTCACCTTTTGCGTGGGGAAGCCCCGCTACAGGAATCTGTGGTGGGGGTTGTCGGTCCTTGGCGCCGAAAGGAACCATCCTGTATGTCGCCTTTTCGTGGGACAGCGGATCGGAACGTCCCTCAGGAACGAGGACGAACGGTTGCTGTTCCACGAAGGGGATGAACGCACGAACAAGCCGTCCCCGAACCAGAGTCTGTGCTGGCTCATCCTGCCACCAAGGGTCCGGGTGGACCACGAACTGGACGCTGTCGATTGGTGGCTTAGGGGATGCTGGGGTCACTCCTGCCTCGCGATTTCCAGACTTCCGGATCGAAGACCAGTTCTCCTGCCTCGCGCACGAGAGGCTCACCCATGTCAGCGTCGAGCGCTCTGACTCCCGCCTCGAAGACATCGTCGTAGATGGGGGGCGGATTGGGCGCGATGAGCTTCGGTCGGCTAGTGGCAAGACGCGCGCGAAAGGCACTCCTCAAGTTTTCGAGCTTTTGCATCTGCTTCTTCTGCTCATGGGCTGTCCGCGGTGCGATCTGTTCCACCGGCTGAACCTTCTGGCCGTCGGGCGCCGGCTCGAATCGCAGCAGCTCGTTTGGGGCGGCCTGAAGCATTGGCCGAGTCGTATAGACACGATGAAGGAGGCTAGACGTGTCGTCTCCAAATTCCTTCACCGCATTCTTCACTGCGCGCTGTATCGCCCACGGAAGCGACCCTTCTGCCTCTGTGACGACATGCCCCGCGTCCTCTTCCCGGAGTCGCCATCGAGTGCCTTCGCCGTCGAACTTGGTGCTAGTGAAGGTCCGCTCCAACGCCCCGGCAGCTTCGACGACTGGACGGATCCGCGCTTGGACAGGTTGGCACCACGGGCCGAACTTGTAGAACTGCCAGGGCGTTCCGGTGAACGTCTCCCCTCCGTGGCTCTCGGCGTAAGCCAAGTCAGCGAGGTAAACGTACTTGAGAATATGAATCTCGCCCAACTCCCGCTCGCCAGGATCCTTGAGGCCTGCCACGCCAATGGCGTACCTGATTAGCAGATCAACCCTGGCAGTATCCATGCTGGACCGAGCTATCTGTGACATCGACAGAAGGTCGACAATTCTGCACTTGGTTGGCGTGTTCGCTGCTCGTTCAAAATCCTTCTCTTCTTCGCGCAGTCTCTGCGCGCTGGAAATCGCGACAAGACCGGTCGATCCGAATTCTGATCTGATTTTGGATATAGAAACCGCGCCTCGTCAACACACAAATCGCACACGTTTGCGGCTGCTGAAATCCCGCAATGGAAACGCTGGCGCGATGCACATCCAAAACGACGAAGCCTCACCGCCCTAAGGAACGTTCTCCCTGCCGCAGCGGTTCCCTCAGCCGGCGAGCCGTTGGTGTTCGGCCATGTTTGCCACCTCGGCCACCGGCCGCTCGAAGCGCAGGCGGGCGATCTCGTCTCGCATGAAGTCCGGCGCAAGGTGCGCGTACTTCATCGTCACGGCCACCGAGGAGTGACCGAGTAGTTTTTGCAGGGTGAGGATGTTCCCGCCGGACATCATGAAGTGACTGGCGAAGGTGTGGCGAAGGCCGTGAAAGGTGACGGCGTGGCACTCGGCGCCGGTCAGCGCGGCTTTGAAACCGTAGTCGCGATCCTTTTGCCTCATGAACCCTCGGGCCGTGGGGAAGACCAGCGCCTCATCCGAGGCCGGGCAATCATTCCGCCACTGGCGAAGGATCGGCAGCAGCGCCGGGTTGATGGGCACTGCGCGCGGCTTGCCTGACTTCGGGGCCAGGCGATAGGAGCGGCGCACGGTCAGCAGGCCGCGTTCAAGGTCGCAGTCGGCCCAACGCAGGCCCCACAGCTCGCCCATGCGCAGGCCGGTATAAAGGGCCGTGGCGTAGGCCGGATATTCTTTCGGCTGTTTCTCACGCGCCCATGACAGCAGGCGATCCGCCTCATCCATCGACAAGAAGTTGAAGTCCATCGCCTGCCCAGCCACCGAGGGCTTGTCCACCAGGGTCACCGGATTGGAAACATCGATCAAGCCTTCCGCGCGTGCCCAGTTCCACATGCGCGACGTGTAGGCCAAGACCAGCTTGACCGTAGCCTTCGACAATCCGGCGGCCAGCTTCTCATCCCGCAGCCGGGCCAGATGCAGCCGCCCCACGTCCACTACCCGCATGTAGCCAAGCGAGCCGGTCAGGTGGTGCAGCGTGAAGCCAACAGCCCTCCTGTATCTGGCGGCGTCCTTCAACCGCGGCGAGGAGTAATCACGCAGGAAGCTGTCCGCCAGTTCCTTCACCGTGAGCCGATGGCGGGACGCCTCTTCGGGCGTTCGTTCTGGGATTCCGACGTTGCCGGCCGCGATCCGGGCCTCCACCTTTTCCGCGTATAGGCGCGCTTGTTTCTTCGTAGGCTGGCGGGAAGGAACGGCCTTCCGGCGGCCGTCGATGTCCCGATACTCCACCCACCAGTGCGGCCGATGTTTGGTGCCCCTGTTGTAGACCGAGGCCACCGTTAACGCTCCTTTTCGATGGCCTGCAAGCCGGTCAACAGACAGATGCGAAGAGCATCGGTGCGGGTCACTTCGAGGCCAGGCCGGGACAGCTTGCGCGCGACGGCGTCCAGGCGGGTTATTAGTTCCAGGTCCAGGCGGACGGCGGTTTGTACAGTCGGTCCCTTGTCCTTCGCGTTCTTCGTTCTGCCCATGTCGTGTTCCCTTTCGTCTTCCAGGTAGGCCCCGAGACGTTCGCGCGCCTCGGGTGTGGTGAGTTCAGGCCAGCTCTTGACGGTGGCGTCCAGGCCGGCAAGACCCCGCCGGACGGCGGCCAAGTCGACCATACGCTTCTTGCCGCTCATGCTGCCAGCCGCGCAATCTGCGTGAGCGAGAACGGCCGCCCCACGCGGGACACCATGCCCCGGCGCTCGCACTCGGCCGTCACCGCCCGCAAGGACAGGCCCGCAGTCCGCAGCCCGCGGATCTGCCCGATGACTGCTTGCTCGGCCGCGTTCTCGGCCAGGTGGACGCCATCGGCCGTCAGTTCGTAGCCGTAGGGGATCCCACCGATGCGCTCGCCCCTGGTGCGCTTCACGGCAAGGGCGGCCCGCGTGCGGGACTTGATCACGCCGCGCTCGTAGGCGGCGAACACGTCCACGATCCCGCGCATCAACTGGCCTTCAGGGCCTGCGCCGTCACTGGCCCCGTCGGCAGTGGTGACCACTGCACCAGCGCGGACGGCCGCCTGTTCGACCATGGCCACGATCACGGTGTCCCTGGCGATGCGGTCACGCTTCGCCGCCACCAGCAAGCCCGCCCCGTTCTCACGAAGGGCGGCGAGGGCGGCCAGCAAACCGGGGCGCTTTTCTACCGACGCACCGCCAGAGATGCCGTGATCCTCGAATATGGCGGCCATGCGCACGCCGCGCGACTGCGCCCACTTCTCGATTGCGGCCCGCTGCGCTTCTGGGCCGAGGGACTGTTCGTCCGTGCTGACGCGAACGTAGCCGACTGCCACCTTGGGATCGCCTGCTTTGATTCGCTTTGTCATGGTTGCAGTGTATACCAATGGTTGCTGTAGTCAAGCTCAAAAACGCAGCGGTGTACACAAGCCGACCGGTGTGTGTACGCCAAGCCTCATTTCCAGCCCTGAAGCAGACCGTCATAGGCCGTTGTCATCTCGTCCAGCAGCTTTGGGTCGATCGCCCCTGGCCCAAGTGCCTGGTACGGTCCTTCGATGTCGCAGTAGCGGCGGATCGCCGCCACGTCAACCTTGTGTTTTGCGCAGACCGCTTCGAGTGCCGCATCCATGGTGAGCAATCTGGTTTCCCAGACCCCCCACGCGTCGAAGCAAAGCCCGATGCGCTCGTCTTCTTCTTCATCAACATCGGACTTGTTGTACATATGCGTCAAGTAGCCACTCGCCGCAAAGGACCTTGTCTGAAATCGAAAGTGCTCCATGCCAAAGAACAGGGCCATGCTGCGGAGACCCTCGGCCCAGCGAGTATGGTCATCGTCGAGCATGCGATAGACCTTGCGCGGGACCGTTGCCAGGATTCGATCCACTTCCTGAAAGTTCAGCTCGGTAAGGTGGCTGAATGCCAAGACCGCCCTTTCTTTGAGCGTCAGTCCTTCATACAACTTAGCGATTCGATCCACGGGCATGGGGTTGTTTCCTTTCTCCAATGGTGCGTTCCAGGGCTTCGAGGCGGTCTTGCAGCTCCGTCGTCTCGAAGGCGCGCAAGAGCAACGACAGCAGGTAGCCAAGACGAGTGGCGGCCGAAGCATCCAGGTGACCGGCGCGTGCGTCGCGGTAGACGGCGGCGAGTTCTCGCCGTACCGCGTGCGGGTCACGCAGATCGATCTTCGGGCCAGGTGGGGGGGATAGGGTGCCGGCGGATCCATCCGAAAGCACAACGAGATCCACCGAATCGTTTCCGCCGGTTTCTGCGTCATCATCGGTTGCCACGGTCATCTGCCCTGAAGGCATCGCCGGCAGTAGCGGGCGCCGTAGTCGGTCAAGACCGTGACGGTGGCTTCCTTGCCGCAGTCGTCACACACATTGGCCGTTGGCACTATGGCCACGGCCGCGAGTGTCTCCTCGCTGGGACCCAGGGGCGCCGGCACTGCCACGCGCTGGGCTGGGACCGCCCCGGTCACCGCTTTCGCCCGGTCAAGGTAGCGGCCCATCTAGCCAGGTCCCCCCGCGAAAGAAGCGAAAGAAGCAGAAGAAGGGGGGCTTTCTTCGCTTTCTCCGCTTTTTTCGCCTGGCCCAGCGAACCACCGTTCGCCGGGGCGCCCACCAGTTGTCTCGCTCATCGCATGGGCCAGGTCGTGCCGGGTCAGCAGGCCCAGCGCTCGGGCAAGATCCGCAGCCGCCCGGTGCCCGCCGAACGACTGGCTAATGTCCGTGCGGGTCAGACCGTCCGGCGCGGCCCTGAGCCGCCGCAGGATCTCGTCTGCCACATGGTCGCCAAGACCAGCTCCGAAGATGAAGCGCGCGGACGCCTCGGCGTAGTCCCAGACCGCCAGCGCGGCTTCCAGATGCTCGCGCCGGATCTCGGACGACCGATCCATGAGCGCGTACAGCAAGGACAGCCGGACCACCTGAGCATCAGCCCGGCCCACCATCGCCCCACACAAGCCGGGGCGGCCCTCCGACAGCTCCCCATAGATGTTGCGCCAAACCGCGGCGGCCTGGCCATCGCGTGGCAAGGATGCCTCCCCATGCCCACGTGCGAACCGGATAGCGTCCCGCAGTTCCGCAACCAGGGGGGCCAGGGTCGCCGGGTTAAGGGCGCCACCATCAGGAAGCAGCTTGGACCGTCTCGCACAAAGCCACAGGAACCTGTTGCCGAACCCATTGGCCGCGTCGGTTCGGTCCAGGTACTTCAGCAGATCGTCGCGCGTCGTGTGCCCGATCACGGACACGTGCGGATTGCACGCTTCGCAAGAGTTGTTCTTGGTCAGCGTCTTGAGATTCCCGCCGTCCCATGCCTGGCGCAGAACTCCGGTCAACGTGCTCCCGTCTCGGGCCGCCACGCGAAGAACCGAGGCAAACTCCGATTCCACCACCATCAGCCGCTTGTCCTTCACCCCCTCGTCGATCTGCACCCGAACCATGGCGCCCTTGTTTCCCTTGTCTGGTCTGAGCGCTTCGATCGGTTCTCGGATTGCCCAGATCACGCCCTCACCACTGGAGAGCCCGTTCACGATTCTGGCGTCCGCCCATTCGAGATCCACGTCCCGCAGCAAGCGCTTCACATGGTCCCAGGACGTGCCCTTGCGGGCCTTGGCGGATGTCCCAACCAGGACGGCGAAGATGACAGGGTAGTGCGGCGTCCGCTCCACCAGGAAGTGCGGCCCGCGGCCGATACAGTTTCCGATCGCCGCTAGTAGCTGAACCAGGATCGCCACGGGGTCCGATTCGGTGTGGGGTTCAATTGCGTCCACGATGCCGCCCACCAGCCCGTGGAATGCCTCCCGCGCGATAGGGGTGGGCCATCGGTCCACATCAACAGTGGGGGTCTTGGATGAGCGCTCCGACACGCTGGCGATCTGGGACGTCATGCCGAGGGCCGGCGCTGCTTTGGCGAGTAGCTGCAACTCCGCGACGGTCCCGCCGGCCGCGAGCCAGTCCGAGACGTCGCCTTTCTCGGCCAGCCCAGGGAGATGCACGACCTTGACCGATGCGGCCACGCCGGCCAGCGCCCGCGCTACGTCCTCGCCGTGCTTGCGTCCCACATCATCGTTGTCAGGCAGGACCACGACGTGGCGTCCGCGAAGCGCCGGTGTGTACTCGGGCCGCCACTTGCCCGCGCCGCCTGGGTTGGTCGTGGCCACCTCGCCAAGCCCGCGCAGTGTCTCGACATCCTTTTCACCCTCCACCACGTAGACCGTGCGATCGGTCCCGGTTGCCATCAATTCGGGCAGACGGTAGAGAACGCGCCCCACGCCTTCTAGGTTCCAGATCCATCCACCTTTCCCATCGGGCCGACGTTGCCGGAAATTCTTGCCGGGCAGGCGCACGACCTGGAACCCCGGCCGGGCCGATTCGTCGCGGTAGTCGTAGACGATCTCGCGCTCCGTCGTGGTTGGGGCGGTCCTGAGTGGCGTCGCCACCGGCTCCCCATGGTCAGCAAACAAGACCGCCATGGGCAGGTCCAGCTTCGCCAGCACGTCTTCCGTGCGGCATCCGGCGTGGCACTTGACCAGCACGTTCCCATTGGCCGCCTCAGTGATTGAAAGAGATGGCCGTTTGTCTTCGTGGGCAGGACAGCAGGCAGCCCAACCGCTGCTCGTCTTCCGCAGCTTGTGGGGTTGGAGCGCGCGCAGCAGCTCGGACAGGGAGGCAGTCACGACCGCACCTCGCCGAGCAGGTCAGATGTACGCACGCGCACCGTGCGACCAACGCGCACGGCGGGCAGGGTGCCACGCGCGATCCGTTTGCGGATGGCCCCGGCTGAGCAGGCCGCGATGCTGGCCGCCTCTTCCACAGTCACCAGCCGATCCGCCATCGCCGCTCGCACGGCGTCGACAACGGCAGCCCGGAGATCCGGCACCACGGATGCAACGGCGGCGCGAATGTCCCCGGCAATATCCAGCGTCAGACTCACGGCCGCACCTCTTCGGTGCCGATGCGAGCCAGCGCCACCCTCACAGCAAGTGCAGTCGCGCGGTGAACAGTCAGACCACCAATCACTCGATCGACGGTATGCCGACCTAGACCCAACGTCCCATATGCGCCCGTCGCACCTACGCGTTCGATCAACCGCCGTACGGCTGCGATTTCCCCGGCCGTCAACCTGACGTGTGCTTTGCTTGTCCCATGTGCCATATGCCCATGGTGCGAAGTGCGAGCGAAGAAATCGATGCGCGGTTAGCGGATGCTTAACCGCGCTTCGCCCACCTGCGCCAGGTCTGCGGTGCCCTATCTCTGGGACGAATCGCGTTTCCACCGAAGGGAATCTGCTAGCTCTCGCTTGACCCGCGCAATAATGGCAGGGCGTCCATGGTCGTGACGGGCCTTGCGGAGCGCATCGACTGTTTGCTTCAGGGTCGCCCGAAGGGTCGGCTTCATCTGCGCTGGCAAGATTTCCGCAAGTCCAAGAATGTGGAGCAGGCAGGCCATTTCCTGATCAGTGGCCTGGCGATCAATGAGCCCGAGAAAGTTCGTCCGGTCCACGGCCTCGACGAAGAGGGTACTTGGCTTGTTGCCCTCTCGTTTTCCAGGCGGCAAGCGCCAACTCAGGCGCCTCAACTCGCGTCGTTCCTTCATGAACGAAGGGAGGAATGTCCCAACAAGCCGAACGAAGTCGTTGTAGGGAGTCCGACGGCAATGTCGGGCTACCTTGATGGCTCCCCGAATTGCTTGGTTGAGGGCGCCGGCCGCGTCCCGGACCTCCCTGCCGAGTTTCATTTCGTCGTCGTACTCCTCGATCCGCTCGCGAGCTGCTGTTTCGATCTCCTGGCATGGCCGGCCAATCGACTCTTCGAGCATCTTCCGGCATCCCGCGAGAAGCTCAGCAGCCGAAAGATTCGCCTTGCCGCTCTTGCCCGTCGGTGGCCTCGCTCCTCGCCCGTGCGCCCCGTTCGCGCCATCCCTGGCCTCTTGCCCCCGCGCGGTCGCAATCGCCTCGCTGGTATGCGGGTCATTCTTCCGTGCGCGTTCCATCCTGCATCCTTGTGCCTGCATCCTGCCACTCTTTTGCTGGCGCTCAACGTCGAGGCTATTCGTAGGGCCGCGCGCTCAGTTGACTGTGACCGCGAAGTCGGTCGTCTCTAGCCCGACGCCGCCGTTCCAGATCTCGAACCCGGCGAAGACGTTGGTTAGGCCCCAAGTGGGCTGGATATAGCCGCGCGAAACGGCGTCCTTGATGAACAGGTTGAGATCAAAGGACAGCGAGTTGAGGTTCTGTTGCGCCACGTATGAGTAGCACGGCACGCCGCTCGATGTCCCGACCCAAAGGTTCCAGTTCTTGCCCGCGATGGTCACCGAAGTGGTGCTGGCGCCGTTGGGCACGTTGTCCGAAGGCTTGTAGAACCAGATCATGAGATAGGCCCCGCTCGGACTGCTTCGATCCGTCTCTGCTTGGCCGGTATTGCTGAACCAAACGTCGTAGGTGGCGTTGTAGGATCCCGACGCGTTGTTGGACGCCCAGGTCCAGGAAGTCTGCACCGTGTTGAGCGAGCTCACGACCCTAGTGAGCTCGTTTCCCGTGGTGATGTGGTTATTGTTGGCGCCAAGGAAGATGGATGGGAACGACGAGGGGTTGTAGTTGACCCCTGTTCCGTTCTGCACGGTCACCTTGAACTTCGTTCCAGGGCCGTAGGTCAGGGTCTGGCCTGCGGTCAATCCCCATTGATTGCTCTGGACAATGTAGTCATGTCCGTTGCACTGCACATGGGCCGTGCCACCGGCTGCATCGGTGATGGTTCCCTGGCCGGCAACCGTGCTGCAGCTATTCGTTGTGCCGGTGGAGGAACTGGCAGTGCTGCCACCTGCGCCACCGGTGCTCGTGCCCCCGCTGGTGCCAGCTCCGCCTACGGCGGCATCGGGTGGGCTGGTGACGGCGCTATCGCTCCCACCTGCGCCCCCAGCATCCACCGCGGGAGTCGAGCACACGCACGCCGCGAACGTCCCCTCCGAGGTACAAGTCTGGGCGCCCTGCTGGCCGGTGGTACAAGCACAGGCCACGCTGGCACCGGGGACGCAACTTGCTGGCGTGCCGCCGATGGGTGCTCCGGCATCGGGTGGCAGGGCGGTTTGTCCGCCGGCTCCGCCCGCCGATGCGGCCGGAACGGTCGCTCCGCCCGTGCTACTCGATGCGGTAGTGGCAGTTGTCCCTCCTGCGCCGCCAAGAGCCCCAGCGTCCACCGCGGGCGAAGAACACACGCACGGCGCGAACGTACCCGCCGAGGTGCAAGTCTGGGCGCCAGTCTGGCCAGTAACGCACGCGCAGGCGACGCTGGCGCCGGGAACACAGAGAGGTGGTGTCGCGCTGGTGGCCGTGGACAACTGGCCGCCAGTCCCGCCGCTACCTCCGACTCCGCCCGGACCCCCACCAGCTCCGGCAGAGCTGACGATGCCGCCCGTGACGGTGGGAGCATCCGGTGGGCTGGTGGCCGGACTCCCGCTGCTGCAACCGCCGAGGGATGCCACCAGAAGACACGAAGCCAGAATGCGCAGTCTCGTTACCATGCGAACCATGGTTGCTCCGTTTGGGCTTCGCCGCAAACGATTCCGGGGCCTGTAGCAACCCGTGTTGGCCCATGTCCAGGTGCTGGACTTCCTCGAATCACGACAGGTCATCTAGATGTCACCGTTGCCGTTACGCAGCGAACATTGCACATGGAGGACACGTCGGAGGCGCTGAACGAGTAGCCGTTGCCGAAGAGGACGTGCCACGCGTAGGACGGCGAGCCGGCCACCGGAGACGAAGACCAGAACCGCGCCGCTGGCGTCCCCGGAAAGGCGTTCGGGTCAATCATAGGGGCGGTCGCCTGCGAAAGGTCGACGATTGTTACTAGCTCCTTGATCGTCGGAAGGCGCCAGCCCGACCCTCCCAGGCTCGCACCCGCGCCGGCACAGTGTGTCTTTGCGTCGGCCCAAGTAAACGTGGTCGACGAGACTGTCTGTTGCCAGGTCAGTTTGCTCTTGGTGTCGTAGACAGTTCCGTTGCCGGTTCCGCCGGCCGTCACCACGTACTGCCCGGCCGGAGCGTTGGCGTCGGCCGACGTTGGCAAGGTGACCGCGATGATAGCGACTGCGCTAAGGAAACGGAGGATAGAGGCATTCATTTGGGCTTCTCCTGTTCACATTCACGGAGCAAGGGACGTTCAAAGGATAGGCGAGACGGCGCCGCTTGGCATTTCCACAAGACTCCGGTTCTTAACCTCCTTGCCCAAGTTGATCATCAGCTTCAGCTCTTCGATACGGTCGCACAGTATCGGCCGCTCTCGCGCCCGCTCGGCGCGGCGGTCGCACCGCGCGACGAGTACGACAACCTCCGGGGTCGTGTCGCGCAGCCACCCACCCGGTGTGTACTTGTGGCTCTTCGCAAAGTGTTGCACGACAGCGCCCACCCGGACGGCTACATCCCTGGCGGCTTTGTAAATCGACAATGCTTCGTGGTAGCTCGGCATTTACCCTCGCGGAATCTGTCCAAATGCCCGTCCTCAGCGCACGCAACGAACATAGTCAATATCGGAGAAGTCGGAGCTGCCCGCGCCGCCCAAGTAGAAGTCGACGACCCACGGGTAGGACGGCGAGCCGGCCACCGGAGACGAAGACCAGAACCAGTTCGCCGGTGTCGAGGGGAAATACGTGCCGTTTATGCTTGGATTGGACTGCCCAGCGTCCACGATGGAAAATAGCTCAACTAGCGACGGGAGGCGCCAGTCGCTGTGACCGGCGAGGGTCAGCGTCGGGCAGTAGGCAACCGCCTGTGCCAAGGTGTACGTGGCGGTGGCCGACACTGCCTTCTGCCACATGAGCCCCGTGACGGTGTCGGTGACCGTGCCGTCTCCGTTGTCCGTGTAGCTCTCAAGATTCGGCGCGCCCGCTGTCACGTCTGCCTGACTATTGGGCATCGGCCATTCGACCCAGTTTGGATCGGCGCACGCAGCCGGCACGCAGCGCTCGCAGATCAGCCCGGTCGAGCAGGTGATCGCCGCGCCCCACTGTCCATTCGTACACGTCTGCACACCGTCACCCGAACATTGCGTTGCGCTTCCCTGGCAGACCGCCGACGTTCCACCTGTCCCCACAGCGCCACCCGTCCCGATTCCTCCAGTGCCGACGACTCCTCCACTACCGGCTATTCCACCCGAAGCAACCGTTCCGCCGGCACCGACGGTGCCGCCCATGCTTGTCGCCCCGCTTGAGCCGGCAGAGTCACCGCCACCGCCTACAGCGGCAGCATCGGGTGGGCTGGTGACGGCGCCATCGCTCCTACCTGCGCGCCCAGCGTCCACCGTGGACGCCGCACACACGCACGCGCCGAATACTCCCGCCGAGGTGCACGTCTGGGCGCCGGCCTGACCGGTGACGCAGGCACAGGCGATGGCCGCGCCAGGAATGCACGTGTTCACTGCGGCGCTGGTGGTCAACTGGCCGCCGATCCCGCCTCCTCCGACTCCACCCGGTCCCCCGCCCGTTCCGACAGAGCCGCCGCTGCCGCCCGTGACCGCGGAAGCGTCAAGGTGGCTGGTGGTCTGACTCCCGCCGCAACCGCTGAGAAAGGCCACAGGAAGACAAAGGACGGCGACGCACAACTTGGCGACCATGCGGCTATGGTCGCTCCATTCGGGCTTCGCCGCAACCCCCCAAGGCGTTTACGACATTTTGGGCCGTGGTCAGGATGGCCGCCGCCACCTAGCGTCGCCGTCCGGTGGCTCTGGACTTCCCAAGATTCTGCAAAGCATTCGGGCGGCATGTTCGCACGCTCCGAGAGGCCCGCCATCTCACACAGGAAGACATGATGGACCTTGGGTTCAGCCTCCGGCACTACCAGCGTATCGAAGCCGGCCGATCGGTCACGCTACGGACCATGTGGAAACTGGCCAAGGCGTTCAAGGTACAACCGCAGGAAATCCTGCCCCCGTCATAGGCCACTCGCCCCCTACAGCACGGTCAGGCGCGAAACGATCACCCTCTGTAGGGAATGTGTAGTAACCCGCCGGGCCTTGGTGGGCGAGCCGGTTGCCCGCTCCTGCCCGCGCCCAGCGCAAACCCGCGAAGAGGCTTGGCCCGTCTGCTCCGGTTCCCCGCGGCTTGACGCTTCCATCCCAATCGCACTCTAGAGGCCGTGGGTTCGATCCCCATCAGCTCCACAAATAAGCTAGTTCTTTCGGTTACTTACCCGACCCACCTTTCACCACATCGCGCCCGGAACCCGAAAAGTTGTGCAAAAAGTTGTGCAACTTCCCGTGTTCTAGCGGTCTTACGCCGCTCCCGTTGGCCTGGCTGGACTTGCCCGTCAGCGTGGCGATGACCCGCCGTTGCTTGGCTCCCTCCACCGCCTCGACCTTGGCGTAGCTGCGGGCCGTGGTCGTGAACGACTTGTGCCCGAGCGCCGCCGCCACCGCATGGCTGGTGATCCCTTTGTCCACCGCCAAGGTCGCGTGCAAGCCCCTCATCGACTGCGCGCCCACCACCATCACGCCGGCCTTTTTGCAGATGCGCTTCACCCACTTCCGCCCCACACCCTTCGTGCGATATCTGAAAAGCGTTTCCGTTGCCTGCCTGCCCTCCGTCTGTGCCAAGAGGAACGGGCGCAGGAAATCGGGGACCTCCTGTGTCCGTCGCCCGGCATCAGTCTTGGTATCCGGAACCCACAACAGGCACCCGCCGTCATCCACATCCCGCACCTCACGCCGCAGAACCTCGGACTCCCGCAAACCCATCCCCAGCGTCATCATCGCCTTCACCGCACCCTCACGCGCGTGCTCGGACTCCGCTGTGGTTGCCATCCGCATCGCTGCGCCCAACCATTTTCTCGCTTCGTCGATGCGCAGCTGCGGCTTGCCGTGCCTGTGCCGCCCCTTTCCTTCCACGTTTGCCGCCGGATTGACCTTGGCCCACTTCATTTTCACGCACCACCCGAGGAACGTCTTGACCTGCGCCAGCGTGTTCAACTGGGTGTCGTCGGCGATGCGGGTACCCCGAGGCGTCCGATGGAACCTCAGGGCCTCGTAGCGCCGTGCGCACTCGTCTTCATCCAGATCCTCGACGCTGCCGTCAAAGCCTTTGAAGAACTGAGTGAGCCGAGCCGTGGTGGTCTTCACCGAGCCCAGCTTGTTTCTCAAGTCATCGCGCATGTGCAGTTCGTACTCGACCAAGGCTTCCTTCAACGGTTTTGCTGCCGCCTTCCGAAATTCCCGCCGCAGCGATCTCACTACCTGCTTCGCTTCTTCTTCTCTTTCAAAGTAGCGATGCAGTCGTTGGCCATCTTCATCGACCACAACGATTCTCCACTGTCTCCTATAGGCGTACGGTCCGTGGACTCGTCCGCGTCGTTCTTCTTGTCGCGCCATTTGCCACTCTCCTTTCCACGGCGCGACCGAATGCCAGAGACCTTCACAATACCACGGTCCGCGAGACGCCGAATCACCCTTTCCGCCACGGCATCGGCCAATCGATCGAGCCCGACGGGCTCGCCATCGATCAGCAGATGAGCGTTTTGGGAGGCCGGTACAGGCATGGTCGCAGGAGAAAGTCGACCATAGGTTGTGTACCCAGTCGCCGACACGCCTCCGGACCATGCCGTACCGAATTGTCCGCCCGCAACAGACCTAGCCTCGTCGCCGGCGGGCGACGGTCGCGGGCTTCCCGTTCACGCGAACGATCTCACGGTCGAGGCCGGGCACGGTGGCTGCGAACGCGAGAGCGTCCCTGACGATCCCATTGAGCACGGGGAGATCCTCCTCGGATGCCTTGGCCCCGCTGGCATTGAACCCCTGGGCGAATGCGGACTCGGGTGCGAAGAGAGCGGCGTCGACCTGTTTCGTCCGCCTCTCGGCCTCCCGGCACGCGGCCTTCTCAAGCTTCTTCGGGCGGCCGAAGGTTCGTGCAGCCGCGACGCCTTTGAGGCCGAGTTCGGTCTCAAGCAGGCCATCGAGGACTTGCTTCTCCGTCTCACCGGGCAGCGGGACGTCTTCATGTGCGTTGGCCAGCCGCACTTCCGCGCGCAACATGTCCTCGGCGAAGCGAAGCAGGCACCGTACGGCGCGAATGCGGTGATTGACTGGCCCAGGGTCTCTCGCGATATCAGCGGCCCATGCCTCCAGACGCTGCCTCGCATCCGGGTGACTAGCGCCATTCACCTGCCTTCGCGCGAACGCGAGCGCCGATTGTTCCAGCTTCTCCAGCGCGACGATTTCCTCGGCCGGTTCTCGCCCCGGGCGGTTGGGGTCTACCTTCCGTTTCCCACGGATCGCCATGGCCTCGCCGATCCTGACTTGTACCTGCTCCACCAGGAGCGCCGCCGCGAGCAGTAGATCGTTCTCGTCTCCAAGCAGACCGATCTGGTGAGCACGCTCCTTCAGCTCAGGGATTCGTGCCATCTGTTCCGCCGTCGGATCCTTCGGTGCAGGACCAGGCCGGCCAGGCGGCTGATCCTTCTTTCGGCGAGGCATGCGGGAGATCGTACCAAGAACCAAGCGATGTGGCGGCCAGATAGCCGACCACGCCGCTGGACAGGCCGCCCACCGGCGGACCCGCCGATCGACGCGGCTCGGACGGTGGAGGCAGCGTGAGCAAGGTGCGCAGAACGGACTCGATGCGACCGACATCGACGAGAACTGACTCAACGCAGAATTGTGACAATAGGTTCGTGGCGTCACTGAAGAACCGACATAATTGCGATACGTTGCACACATCGGCCATGGGCGGAAGGCCGCACGAAGATCCGGGGGTCAAGAGGCCCGTGTTGCGGTGCCAACCCGACGGCATCGTCATGGTGGCGGGTGTGGCGGCTGTGGCGGCTGTGGCGGTGTACCGGGTGTCCCGGCTCTGGCGCGACTCGGTCAGTACACGAAAGGGATCAGCCGACGAACCCGCTTCCTGTATTCGGAGTAGCTCGGAAATTTGGTTTCCAGCCAGCGCTCCTCTCGCCGCGACTTCGCGTCGAAGAGGAGAAACAGGAGGACAGCATAGGCCAAGGTCAACGGTCCTCGGACGGTGCACGCCCACCCCACCGCCAGAGCGATAACGCCGGAATACACAGGGTGCCGGACCAGCGAATACGCGCCGGTTTGGACGAGTTCGCCGCCTTCCTTCGGGAACGGAAGCGGTGTCAGGTTGCGGCCTAGGTTGGCGATGCCGGTCACCATCAACCCGCCGCCGATTGCCATCAGAACGATTCCGAAACCCATCGCGGCTTTCGCGTAGAAACCGCTCAACGCGGGCAAGCGGGCAATTGTGCGCGGACCGAACGCCACCAAAACGAAGAGCACGAGCTGGGCAACCACGTACCATTCCCCGCGCGATCCTTTCCACCACGCCTTGGTGTCTTTGCGTTCAAGCATGGCAGCGATCAACCATCGGCTAGGAGATCTGGTCAAGTGCGTCTGAGCGCCATGATCGCCGTGGGCTCTGCTTTCTTCGTCGCCCAAGCCCCGATCACGATGCCGTCCAGCAGCGCGACAACGCAGGCAAGCGACGTGATCGACGGCGCTCACTACCAGGCCGAACAACTGAAAATGCCTTGCGCTGCGCAGGCGTTGCAGTTTCGTGTGCCACGGCGAGCATCTTCCCGCTCTCGTGCTTGCACCACGTCGAAACGGCGCAGTCGGTGGTGGAAACGCCATCGCAGATGGTTTCGGCGGAAGGCGGCAGCCAGTAGGACAGTTTCCACCGCAGCGTCAGCACCCGTTTCCTGTGGCCGGGTCAGTCTTCAGGCTTCACCGGCGATTCTGGCTGGCCATTTGGCTCTTCATCGGACCCGCCGTCATGGGTGCGTTCGTCCTTGGCCCCGTCGGGAGCGACCTGTGGGTTCCTCGCCATGTACTCTCGCAGGTCGCCCAGGCGCACGCACAGATCTCTGCCGACCCGATACAGCGCAAGAGCCCCTGCCTTAACAGCCCGTTCGATGCTCCTTTCGCAACAGCCGGCAATTGCCGCAGCGACCTTCGCGCTAACGTAGACCTCACCCTGCTCCACCAGCAAATTGAGGATGCCGGCTTCCTCAATCAAGCGCGACTCCAGAATCCGACCTGCTAGGTCGATGATCCGGCTTTTCTCCCGCTCGACGACAGTCACATCGGCAGCCCTCCTGATCGCGCGCCTCATGACCGCTTCCTGGGAGAGTGACCGCGCCAGCCGTCGCCAGAGGGCAGACGCTCCTGGGCTCTGGTCGCCCCCGCCGCTCTCCCGGAGGACTTGCAGAACGACAGGTCTCATGAGCGCCAGTACAGCCTCATATCTTGGGTCCTGCTCATCGTCGGCGGGCGCGGACGGTTTCTGGTCGTCTTTGTCCATGGGTACCTCACTTACAGGCGGTTGGTGTCTTTGGGGCCGCGCTTAGCGCGACCGAAATCCCGCGTCTGCGAGATCATCTCCACCACGGAGAAGCCGGCGCTGGCGGGAGTGGTGGTCGTGGCGGCTATCTGAGCTTCGTCGGCTCTGGAGGCGGCTCGGCCTGTTGCGGCGACACGTAGCGAGCGAATTTGTCCCGGAGGTCGCTCAGCCAATAGCCACGCTTCCGTCTCCGCGTTCTCCTTGCTCCGTCAGCCCATTTCCGTGGAAAGACCCCAAACTTCATGAGTGCGCGAGCCAAGTCCGCAGCCCGGAGGGGATCCCCATGGTTGAAGTCTACCCAGGGACGATCCGGCATCGCCACCAGGCTCCGGACGATCTCTAGGCTCTCGATGCGGTCAGCCCCCCGCGTCCGATAGAGTTCCGCCATATCCTTCAGCAGGAGAGTGTCTCGGTCCTCGTCGAGCATTTCGTCAGCGCGACAGAGGGCGATTGCTGCCTCCCGCGCGCGACAAGGCAAATCACCGCCGATTACATCGGCTATTGCGAGCAGAGGTCTCACGTTGTCACGTGCGCGGGCGTTCCTAATCTCATCTGGCATCGCTGGATCGGCCGTCCTGATCTCCTCTGCGCAATCTTCCGCCCACCGAGCAGCCTTCATGCCGAGGTAACTGTACTCCTGGACACGATCGAGGCGGAGTTGCTCAACCCTCTCGTCTGCCGTGCGCCTCTCCATTCGTATGATTACCGACCGGTCCTCAATCGTACTCGGCATTCCTCCAATTGCCGCGAGGACCTTCGGCGTCCACGCACTGAACCTGCCACGCATGCGCGTCACGGTTGCCAGAAACTTCACATGTCCGGCATTGAAAAATCCTCGGAGCGACTCGTTTCCCTTCAGAAAACAGTCAGCTTCGTCGATGACAATCGTGGGCTTGATCGCCGTTGTCACCTCAAAGAGCGCAGGCGCAGTCGTATCGGTCGTGTAGAACACTCTCGGCACAAGCACCGATAGCAGCATCAATAGCGTCGTCTTTCCCGCCCGCTTGACGGGACTGGAAATCAGCAGTATCGGAAAAACGTTGAAGCAGTCGTGTGCGTGCGCCGCCAGCACCCAAAGAATGACGGCCAGCAAGTCGTTAGGCCCCGGCAGAACCACGTATTTTCCGAGAAATGCCTCTATCTCCGACGCAAGCTCGCGACCATCCACCGCCTCTGGCCAGGGCTTGACCTCCTCCACCTCCCCACTCATCGAGGGGCTCGCCGAGCGTTCGGAAAGCATCCTCGCGAGCGCCATCGTCGCCTCTGCGATCCCAGCATCGGCTAGCGCAGCGGCAGAATGGATACCGACCGCGTGTAGCACGCGGAGAGCTTCTAGCCTTTGCGTCACCCGCTCAACCGGAGGCAGTACCACCACGTGAGCAGCCCACTCACGCACTGCCGAATTGACCTCGTCCGCCGTGCTGTTGCTGGTCAGGCGTCTCAACGACGAAAGACCTCCAGGGACCCACTTGCCGCCCTCGATGCTGAACAAGACGGGACCATCCCCAGGTGCGCATGATGGCCCTGTCGGGGGACCATCGGTGGCTGATGGCTCTCTGGACTTGCCGTCGACGCAACATCCGCCGTCTTGGCCAGCAATGGGGGGCGCCTCACCCGCGTCCTGCCCACTCTCGCCCTCAACCGCCGCCAGAAGGGGCCGTTCCTCACCGCTACGTGCGTCGTCGTCTTTCATGCCGAATTGCTCCCGTAGAACGCTTCTCGCCCTGGACCGCGTCCACCTGAGCGCCTGTTGGACAACTACCGTCGGTGCCGACTTCGAAATCGTTGACAGCGCAGGCGCCGTGGCTCCAATAGCCTCGATAATAACATTAAAGCACCTTCAGTAAAGCACCTTCAGTGGACGTCAAGCACAACTGTGCGACCGGGTGCGCAATTACAGGAACCATTTGGCAATCCAATGACACAGGGCTGTCAATGAAGCATCCCGAACCCCTTTCTAGCGGGGAGGTTTCCACAGGACCCGCAATAGATTCCTTCGGACACTGCAATTCCGGCAATTCCTCCCTGGGAAGTACAAGCGCAGAGCATCTGTTTTTCCAGAGAGAGCGAATTCCTGGTTCCCTTTCTGGATGAACAAGGAGCGTGAGGATTGGTCTTTCCATGCAGATGAAAGCCCATAGCTCATGCCCGAGAGACCAAACAGCCAAAAGACTCAGTTCCTCAGGATAGATGAAAGTCCATGTATCCATCCCAAGGAACAGAATCGCCGATGGATCAGTTCATTCGGGCAAAGTTCTATCCTTCATCCGCCAAGGAGCAGAATCGATGATGGATTAGTTCATTCGGGCAGCTGAAGTTCCATGCTTCATCCCCCAAGGAGCATCATCGCTGATGGATTAGTTCCTTCGGGCAGCTGAAGTTCCACGCTTCATCCCCCCAAGGAGCAGAATCGATGATGGACTAGTTCATTCGGGCAGTTGAAGTCCCCCGCTTCATCCCCCAAGGAGCATCATCGCTGATGGATTGGTTCATTCGGGCAGTTGAAGTTCCACGTTTTCATCCCCCAAGGAGCAGAATCGCTGATGGATTAGTTCATTCGGGCAGCTGAAGTTCCATGCTTCATCCCCCAAGGAGCAGAATCGCTGGTGGATTAGTTCATTCGGGCAGTTGAAGTTCCACGTTTCATCCCCCAGGGAGCATCATCGCTGATGAATTAGTTCATTCGGGCAGTTGAAGTTCCACGTTTCATCCCCAAGGAGGATCATCGATGATGGATTAGTTCATTCGGGCAGCTGAAGTTCCATGCTTCATCCCCCAAGGAGCAGGAACGCGGAGGCTTGTCTTCCTCAGGACGCTTGAAATCCCACGCTTCGTCCCCGAAAGAACTCAAGGACAGCGGTTATCTTTCCGTGGGAGTGGCCAGATTCTTGTCTTGCGACCCTGGCGACCATGTAGACGACGGTTCTCCTTCGGCAGGAATCACTAGAAACCCGCGTGCCAACCCTGGCGATCACAATGACGAGGGGATCGCCAGGATTCGAGGTTCCAACGCTGAGAATCACAAAGACGAGGTTCAATTCCGGCCGGAGTCACTGGAGTTCCACAGTTCAAATCTGGCCATCACAGATTCCAGCCGGTACGATTGGCGGACCGCGCCCACATTATATAGGTGGCGCACGCTCCGGAGGCATCCGGCGCCGACATTGGCCGTTAGCGCCGTGGACATATGGGTGGCCCGTAGCCGCACGTACGGCGTGCCATCGACGGATAGGGCGCCAGCATGCAGTACGGATTTCTCCGCGAAGACACCGGCTGTGGCGGGCGTGGCGGGCGTGGCGGGCGTGGCGGGCGTGGCCGAGCGCGAGGTCGGTGCGTGTGCGGAAAGCGAAACGCGGCGCTCCAAGGTGGCTGAGAAACAGGAAACCATCGCAGAATTGTGCACGATGGCGAGACATGCCCGCGAGGATGACATCATCGACGGACAGGTATCTGGTCCTGGCGACGGTCGCCCAGGAGCAAGTGAACGGAAGTCTGGCTGCCGGTGGCGCTAGTGGGACGCGGGTCCTTCAAGTTCCTGGTCGGGCTTCCCCGACAATTCCGGCTGGCCCTTTGCTTTTTCATCAGGCCCTCCACCACCGGTGCGCTGGCCGTCGCCAACGCCAACGTCAATCCGTGGATTCCTGGCCACGTAGTCCTGCAGGTCGCCCAGCCGCACACGTGGATCACTGCCGACCCAGTACCGCGTAAGAGTCCCCGCTTCCAATGCTCGACGGATGGTCCGCTCGCTACAGTCGGCAATCGTCGCAGCGCCCTTCACGCTGACGTAGACATCACCTCGGTCCACTAGCAGATCAAGGAGTCGGTCCTCTTCCGTCCAGCGCCACGTCACGAAACCATCCACTATCTCGCAGATTCGGTCCCTCGCCCTTTCGACCGCAGTTGCGTTGACGGCCTCGTCGATCGCGCGTTTGAAGACCGCCTCGTTGCTTAGGGATTGCGCCAGCTGTTGCCACACGGCGATCACTTCCGGGCTCTGTCCGTCGCGACCGGACGACATTTCCCAGAGAATATTCTGAACGATAGGCCTCATCAACGTCAGGATCTTCTCGTACTGGCGGTCCCGGTCGTCGTCGGGGGTTGAGGACGGGTTCTCGTTGACGGTGGCCATGGGTACCTCACTACAAGCGGTTGGCGTGTCCAATGTCGCCGCGCAAACATGCTCGCAGCGCACCCATCAAGTGTGAGGTACTCCGATCGCTAGAGTCAACCCGATCTCAGCTCCTCGAAATTGCCCTCCTTTTGCCTGATTCTCCCGAGAGACGAGCCCCATGTTACTCGCCATTTCCGAATAGCGAATAGCCCACCTTCCCCGAATTGCCCCAAAGTCATTACACTTGTGAGACTACTTCTTCTTGTCATTCGCTCCCGGCGAATGGACGACTGGGAGTCCGTACGCTTAGCGATCTCCGTTTCAATCGCGCTGGCGCCACAGAGATTCCGTTCGTTGCAGCTTCGGGAAGCGGCATCATCCGACTTGTTCATTCTGGTTTTCGGAGTTCAGATGCTCTCTTCAGGGTTGACTGGGCGCAAGTACCTGGGATAGTGGTGTTTCGATGGACTGTGCCGCGATCATGCCCCACTGGCTCGGTGGCGAGAACCACATCGCCCAGTCCCTCGGTCACGAAAAAGCCCCAATGATTGCAATCATTTACATTGCCATATGTCCAATCATTCGACATCATTGAGCTTTTGGGGGGGCCATCTCGCCAGTTGTGACGTAGCGACTGTAGTGGACTGTGGCGGCGGCGCTGGGCTGTAGGTTGAGCTGGTGACCGAGTTCGACAGCCGGGCCGAGACAGTGATTGTTCGAGCCCCGAGCGCCGCGTTCCCTGATGATGCCATTGTGGGCGAGGAAGGCGTTGAGCAGGCTGGCTGATCGGGCCGCACCTGGCATGTAGACCCGCTCGATGGCACCACGAACTTCGCCCACGGCTTGCCCATCTTCGCGACATCGACCGGCCTGTTGGCCGAAGGTATGCCAGTCGTGGGCGTGGTGTCCGCCCCTGCCATGGGCTGGACCTTCCACGGGGCTCGTGGGCAAGGTGCCTTTCTCAACGGCAGGCCGGTCCACCCCTCGGGTGTGGTCGAATTTGGGCTCGCGCTGCTGGGCACCGGGTTTCCCTACCTGCGGGTTCAACAGCACGACAATCTGCCCGGATTCGCGGCCTTCATGCGGGCTTCGCAGGGCGTGCGCCGTCTGGGATCGGCAGCGCTTGACCTGTGTTTCGTCGCCTGTGGCTGGTTGGATGGGTACTGGGAACGGCACATCAAGTCCTGGGACCTGGTGGCCGGAGCAGCCATCCTGACTGCGGCCAGGGGCCAGGTCAGCGATCCTGGAGGTGGACCTTTTGTTCCGGCGACCGGCTGTCTCCTGGCGAGCAACAGCAGGATTCACCAGGCCATGCTGGATAAGTTGAGAGCGTCTCGCCGATTGTGATCCGCCTCTACCACCGGCTGTTCATTTTCTGGAAGCTCTTTTCCAGCTCGGCCCTGATGCTTTGAGCACGCCCGCGCTCATGCCGTAGCCAATCTCGGTGACGTCGCCTTCAAGGCCTTTCATAACCGCGCTGACCTGTCGTTTCTTCATTCACGGTTGCTGGGCCGCTTCTGGGTCATCATAGCCTCTCGGCTTCGTCCGAAATGCTGACCCGTCATACCTTGTTCGGCCGACACCGCGCCGGATCACGATCCCGATTCCCCTCGCCGGGCGCGACGGATATCATCTTGCCGGCCGTGGCAGAAGCATCGAAGCGCAGCGTCTTGTCCGTCCTGACCAAGGGACGACTGGAAGATCTGGGGCGCGAATTCGGGGTTTCCTTGCCGGGCACGGCGACCAAGGACGCGCAGGTGGCCGTGCTGGCCGACTCGGCGCTCGATCTGGGCAGCGTTCTCGGGCGCCTGCGCCGGGATGAACTGCGGTCGGCTTGCCGCGCCCATGGAGTCGATGCTACGGGGCGTGGACGCAACGATCTAATGATTCGGCTCAGCGGCCCCGGGGGTGCTACCGGCGCCCGTGAGGCGGGGCCTGCCTGGCAGCGTTCGCACCGGGCGGACGGGTTGCCCCGCGAGGGACAGGTTGTGCGGGTTCGGCACCGGCAGTATCTCGTCACCGAGGTGACGAGCCCCGATCTGTGCGAAGACAGGTCGGGGCAGACGCTGGTCAGCCTGGTTTGCCTTGATGACGACGCTGCCGGGCGCCGCTTGGAAGTCTTGTGGGAGCGCGAACTGGGCGCGCGGGTGGTCGAGCCCGAGGCGTATGGGCTGGGCAAGGCGGACCGCCTCGATCCGCCGCGCCACTTTGCCGCCTATCTGCACGCGCTCAAGTGGGGCTGCGTGACTGCCACGGACGCGCGCCTGTTCCAGTCGCCCTTCCGCGCAGGGGTCAAGCTGCTCGACCACCAGTTGGTGCCGCTGCGCAAGGCCCTGGAGCTGCCGCGCGTGAACCTCTTCCTGGCCGACGACGTCGGGCTCGGGAAGACGATCGAAGCCGGCCTCATCCTGCAAGAGTTGATGCTGCGCCAGCGTGTGGACCAGGCGCTGATCATCTGTCCGGCCGCGCTGGCGCTCCAGTGGCGCGCGGAGATGGAGAAGCGGTTCGGGATCAGGTTCGAGATCTACAACCGGGACTTCGTGTGCCGTCGGCGCGAGGAGCGCGGCTTCGGGGTCAACCCGTGGACCACCTTCCCGCGTTTCATCATCTCGTACCAGACTTTACGGCGGCCGGAATATCGCGAGCCGCTGCTGCGCCACCTGGACCAGCGCGCACCCAAGAGCTTGCTGATCATGGATGAGGCGCACACCGCCGCGCCAGCGTCGGCCTCGAAGTACGCGGTCGATTCGCACGTCACCAACGTCGTGCGCGAGGTAGCGCCCAAGTTCGAGCACCGCCTGTTCCTGTCGGCCACGCCGCACAACGGGCACTCGAACAGCTTCTCGTCGTTGCTGGAGATTCTGGACCCGCAGCGGTTCACCCGTGGCGTGCCCGTGTCTGGCCCCAAACAACTCGACCCAGTGATGGTCCGCCGCCTGAAGGGTGAGCTGCGCGAACTTGGCGTCGAGGGCTACCCGCTTCGCCGCGTGATCCAGATCGATCTCACCCACGGGGCAGCAGGTTGGCAACAGCGCTACGGCACCGAGGCGGCGGGCGTGGTCGGCGAGGGGACCAACGCGGAAATCGAACTATCGGTGCTGCTGGCCCAGTACGCCACTCTGTTGAAGCAGAAGAACCGCCGCAGCCGCCTGGTCATCGCCAACCTACAGAAACGCCTGCTTTCCAGTATTGAGGCTTTCGCGCGCACCCTGGCCGTATACGCCAAAAGCATTGGGGATCGCACCGACCAGGCCGTCGCGTCCCCCTCGCCACCTGATGATGACGAGTACGGCGAGGACGAGACCACCTCGGACGAACGCTCCGACTCGCAGATGACCTTGCTTTCGAGTGGCCTGGCAGCGCCCAGCACGGACGCTCGCATCCTGCTCGAACGCATGACCCGTCTGGCCGAACAAAGCCGCCGCGCCCCTGGCCCCAAGGTGCTGGCTCTGCTCGACTGGATTCGCCGCAACCAGTGCAAGGCCGTCCAGCTCGGCGGCGCCACCCCGACCCGCAGCCCGGCGACATGGGAGGACCGCCGCCTGATCGTGTTTACCGAATACGCAGACACGAAACGCTACCTGGCCGCCATCCTGCGCGCCGCCTTTGACGGGACCGCCGACGGGGATCTTCGCCTGATGGAATTCCACGGCGGCATGTCGGACCGCCAGCGCGAGGAAGTGCAGCGCGCCTTCAACGGCCCGCCCGACCAGTACCCGGTGCGCATTCTGCTGGCCACCGACGCCGCCCGCGAGGGCGTGAACCTTCAGGGCTACTGCGCCGACATCTTCCATTTCGACGTACCGTGGAATCCGGCGCGGCTGGAACAGCGAAACGGCCGCGTGGATCGGACCCTTCAGCGCGAGCCGGAAGTCCGCTGCCACTACTTCTTCTATCCCCAACGGGCTGAAGACCACGTGCTCCAGGTCCTGATCGAGAAGGTCGAGCGCATCCGCCGCGATCTCGGCAGCCTGGGCGAGGTGGTGGCCGCCCGACTGGCTGATGTCCTTGAAGATGGCATCGGCCCAGACACGCAAGCCCGCCTCGACGAGGCCGAGCGCGTGGACGAGCAGAATGTGACCGTGACCCGCGAACTCGGCCCGAAACAGGCCGTGGACAAGGCCCGTTCCGAGATCGATCTCGTCGCGCGCATTCTGAACGACTCGCGCGGGGTCATGAGTTTCGAGCCTGGTTTGCTCTGCGAGGCGCTCAATGTGGGCTTGGGACTTGCCGGCGAAAAGCCTCTAGTCCCGACGGGGACGCCACACACCTTCAATCTGCCCGAACTTGGCGACACCTGGCAGAACACCCTCGACGCATTTCGCCCCCCGCGCGAGCGCGACGAGGCCTTTTGGGACTGGCGCAAGCGCCCGCTGCGTCCCGTGACCTTTGTTCCGCCCGAGCACATGAACGACGAGGTCGTGCAGCTTCACCTGCAACACCCCTTTGTCCAGCGAGTTCTGTCGCGCTTCCGTGCGCAGGGCTGGGCAGCACACGATCTCGGCCACGTGACGGTACTGCGCAACCCGCGCGATGCCATCGCCCGCGTGATCGGCATCGGCCGCCTGTCCCTGTTCGGCCCGGGCGCCACCCGCCTGCACGAGGAGATCATCCAGATAGCCGCGCAATGGATCGATGGCCGCACCGATGGCCGGCTGAAACCCTTCGCCGAAGAAGCAGATCGCAAGGCCATCGCCGATCTGGAACGCCTGCTCGCCGAGGCGCCGGACCAGCCCGACATCAACGACACCGTCCGCCGTCGCCTGCAAAACGCCGCACCCGCCGACTTCGGCGATCTGTGGAAGCACATCCAGGTCGAGGCCGAGAGCCGCGAGCACGATGCCCGCGAGAAGCTGCGCACGCGCGCCAGGACCGAGTCCGAGGCGCTGCGCACGATCCTTGAGGATCAACGCGCCGCCATCAGGCAGACGCTGCAAGGCCAACAGTTGGCCTTCGACTTTACGGAAGCTGACAGGGATCAACGCATCCAGTTCGAGCAAGACCGCAAGCACATGAGCGCGCGCCTTTCCGAGATCGACGGCGAGATCGAGACCCAGCCGCGCGACATCGAGGGGCTCTACCAGGTCATGCTGAGGCGCCTGGAACCCGTTGGCCTGGTTTACCTGTGGCCGAGCACTAGATAGCCGAGATAATCCATGTCTGACGTCGAGATCGACTTTCACAAGACCTGGCTCGGCTTCGTCCAGCCGGTCGAGGGCCTCGTCTTTTCGATCCCGGTCCTGGTGGATGCGGGTTGCATGGAACGCAAGCCCGTCGCACTCCAGCAGCGCCTGCGCGAACTCGCTCAGCCTACCAGCCCCGACCCGGGCGCCGCCCGCCAGTTTCGCGACCTCGACCAGCTTCTCGCCGATATCCTGGGCCTGACCCCGGATCTCTTCGACCGAGGCGAATCCCTGCCCGCCGATTTGTCCCTGTACGTCCCCGAAGGCCGCCAAGAAATCCGCCCCACCCTCGCGCTTCGAAAACAGTCCACCGACGAAAAGTCCCCTCGCCCCGGCGACAGCCGGGGAGAGGGACAGGGTGAGGGGGATCTCCTCCCCGACGCCTCGACCCCGCAGTCCCGCGCCGGCGCTGGCTACGAGATGCTGGTCTGGTCCCTGCCGCCTGGCCTCGACCTCGACAAGCCCGAGACCGCCACCGGCCCCTGGGAATACGCCCCTGCCGCCAAGTTCGACCGCCTTCTGCGCACCTGTCGCGTGCCCATCGGCCTGCTGACCAACCACCAGGTCATCCGCCTCATCTACGCCCCGCACGGCGAGGCGACAGGCTCGATCACCTTTTCGCTCGCCACCATGGCGGACGCTGGCGGGCGGCCTGTGCTCGATGCCTTCGCGACCCTGCTCTCGGCCAGCCGCTTCTTCGCCGTCTCGCCCGAGCGTCAGCTTCCCCAGATCCTGCGCGACAGCCGCCGCCGCCAGGCCAACGTCACCAACCAGCTCGCCGACCAGGTTCGCAACGCCCTGGAAATCCTCTTGCGCGGCTTCGAGGCCGCCGCCGGCCGCGACAAGACCGCCACCCTCAATGATGCCCTTGACCGCGCCGACGATCATGTCTACGGCGGCCTGCTGACCGTCTTGTTGCGCCTGGTGTTCCTGCTATACGCCGAGGACCGCGAGCTTCTTCCCATCGGCGATGGCCGGTATTTCCGTCACTACTCCGTCCTAGGCCTGTTCGAGCAGCTACAGGACGACAACGCCAACTTCCCCGACACCATGGTGCGCCGGTTCGGCGCCTGGCCGCGCCTGGTGGCCCTGTTCCGCATCGTGTTCGAGGGCGCCCAGCACGGTTCCATGGTCCTGCCCGCCCGCCGTGGCGATTTGTTCGACCCCGAACGCTACCCCTTCCTTGAAGGCTGGCCTGCCGCTGGCGGCGCGCCGGTCGATGCCGCTGCCCGCGCCGGCGTGCAAGTGCCCAGCGTCGACGACGAGTCCATCTATCGCGTGCTGGAAAAGCTCCTCTACCTCGACCACCAGCGGCTGTCGTATCGCGCGCTGGACGTCGAGCAGATCGGCAGCGTGTATGAGGCCCTGATGGGCTTCCACGTGGTGCGGGTGCCCTCGCGCGCGGTGTGCGTGCGCGGCCCGCGCGTGTGGGTGGCGGTTTCCGAATTGCTGGCAGCGCCGCCCGACCGCCGCGCCGCCTGGTTGGAGGACGAGGCCGGCGTCGACAAGAGCGCCGTCAAGAAGGCCGGGGCCGAGATCAAGGCGGCCAAGACCGAGGACGAGATGCTGGCGGCCTTGCAGGCCATCCAGGCCCGCGACACCGAAGTGGCGCGACCGCTGCAACTCATTCTGCAACCTGGTGCCGAGCGCCGCCGCACCAGCTCGCACTACACCCCGCGCTCGCTGTCCGAGCCCATCGTGCGCCGGACCCTGGAACCCCTGATCGGCGCCATGACTCAAGTTGACGGGGCGCCGCCGTCTGACCGCCTGCTCGACCTGAAGATCTGCGATCCCGCCATGGGCTCGGGCGCGTTCCTGGTGGCCGCCTGCCGATTTCTCGCCGACCAGGTGGTGGCCGCATGGACGCGCGAGGGCCGGCTCCCATCCCTTGCCTCGGCCACCGAAGACGTGGTCACCCAGGCCCGGCGCTTGGTCGCCCAGCGCTGCCTGTACGGCGTGGACAAGAACCCCTTCGCGGTCAGCCTGGCCAAGCTGTCCCTGTGGCTGGTCACTCTGGCCAAGGAAGAGCCTTTCACCTTCGTGGACCACGCCCTTCGCCACGGCGATTCGCTGGTCGGGCTGTCACTGGACCAGATCCGCGCCTTCCATTGGAAGCCCGAAAGCCAGCTTGAGCTGGTGGGCAAGGAGATCGAGACCGCCGTTGACGAGGCCCTGGCCCTGCGCCTGCGCATCCTGGAACTGGCGCGCGAGCACGGCAGCGCGGTCACCAAAGAGAAAGAGCGCCTGTTGTGGGACGCCGAGGACGCCCTCGACCGCGTGCGCGTGATCGCGGATCTGATCGCGGGCGCGTTCTTCGCTGCCGACAGCGACAAGGCCAGGCAGGCCGAACGCAACCGTCGCCTGGATCTCGTCAGCGCGTGGCTGCGCGACAGCGGCCCGGTTCCCGCAGAGCTGCGCGATCTCTGCGACGAGCTTCGCCGGGATGGCGAGGGACGCAAGGGCATCCCGCCATTCCACTGGATGACCGAGTTTCCCGAGGTGTTCTACGGCGAGCGGAGTGATCCCCTGGACAAGGATCGCGTGAACCGCGCCGCATGGATGGATGCGTTTGTGGGGAATCCGCCGTTCGCCGGCAAGAACGGCATCAGCGCCGCTGGCGGCGACGCATACCTCCCGTGGCTACAGCAGATCCACCCCGGTAGCCACGGCAACGCCGACCTGTGCGCGCACTTTTTCCGCCGCGCCGATTTCCTGCTTGGGCAGCACGGCACAATTGGGCTCATTGCCACCAACACAATTGCCCAGGGAGACACGCGCAGCACCGGGTTGCAGCACATGGTGAACGGCGGTGCCGCCATATACGACGCCGTCCGCAGCATGAAGTGGCCCGGCGAAGCCAACGTGGCCGTGTCCGTTGTCCACCTGGCAAAGGGACACCTGGCCAGTGTCCCCGGCCTGCGCCACCGGCTGGATGGGACCGAGGTCGCGGCGATCAACTCGCGCCTGCGCCCCAAGCCCGAGCGCCCCGATCCCCATCCGCTGGCGGCCAACGCGGGTCTGAGCTTCGTTGGCAGCTACGTCCTCGGTATGGGCTTCACCCTCACGCCCGAGGAGCGGGACGCTTTGGTCCGAAAGAACAAGCGCAACGCCGAGCGAATCTTCCCCTATCTCGGCGGCGAGGAAGTCAACACGAGTCCGGGCCAGACGTTCGACCGCTATGTCATCAACTTCGGAGAGATGCCCTTGGACGAAGCCGAAAAGTGGCCGGATTTGATCGCGATCGTGCGCGAAAAGGTGAAGCCGGAGAGAGACAAACTCAAGAACAATCCCGATGGTCGGCATCGCAAACAATTCTGGTGGCTGTTCGGTCGCTTCACGCCTGCGCTCTTCAGTTCCCTCGAAAACAGAGAACGATGTCTGGTCTCGGCTCGTGTGACAAAGCATCTCTGCTTTTCGTTCCAACCGTCCGGGCGCGTATGCGCGGAAACGACAAACGTGTTCGTCATCGAGGACCACGCCCGCTTCGTCGTCCTCCAGTCGCGCATCCATGAACCTTGGGCACGACTGCTTTCGTCGTCGATGAGAAACGATCTCCGCTACAGCGCCTCCGACTGCTTCGACACCTTCCCATTCCCCGCCGCCGAAGCTCTGGCCCCCACCGGCGACCTGGAGGCCATCGGCGCCCGCCTCTACGAAACCCGCGCCCGTCTGATGGTCGAGCGCAACCAGGGCCTGACGACAACCTACAACCAGCTCAAAGACCCCGCCTGCGACGACCCCGAGATCCTCGCCCTCCGCCGCCTCCACGAAGACCTCGACCGCGCAGTCCTCGCCGCCTACGCCTGGCCCGACATCCCCGTCCCCGCCTACGAAACCCCCACCACCCCCGCCACCCGCGCCGCCCAAGAATCCTTCGAAGACGAAATCATCGACCGCCTCTTCGCCCTAAACGCCACCCGCGCCGAGAAGGAGCAACTCCAAGGCTCCGCCAAAGCAGCCACAAGCCCAGCCAAGAAAGCCGCCCGCAAGACTGGGAAAGGGGCAGCACCCGACCGCCAG
The DNA here is from genome assembly GCA_963758155.1 of uncultured delta proteobacterium. Lineage (GTDB taxonomy): Bacteria > Myxococcota_A > Polyangia > Fen-1088 > Fen-1088 > Fen-1137. Next base: position 39,435 of record CAVWUP010000008.1, on the reverse strand, counting down.
CTCAGCCTCGACGACCCCACCACGGCCAAGAAACCCAAATGACTCCCATCCAAGCTGCCCGCGAAGCCCTCGACCGAGCTGTCGATGACGCCTTCTTCCTGGAATTCCCAGTTCCACAGGACCACGAGCGCCTTGAGCTTGCTATCTGGGTAATGGTTGGCGCTGTCCGTAGGCTCATTCTTCTCGTACAGGGAGACACACACCTGGCACGAGTGGCTGAGCAGGCGAGCGCGGACTACCTTCTTGAGCGTAGCTCTATCGGGGCGCTTGGCGAGAAGGCATTGCGTCTCCTCGATGAGAGTCATGCGGGTGGCTTCTGGCATTGGCTTCCAGAGGCTGCGAATACGACGCCCGAGAGCAGTGCGCGTTTCGCCGCCGAGAAGAGCGGGTACTTGAGGAATCTCGGGCTGATTTGCAGAGTGCTGCATGACTCCGCCGGTGTCAGCAACTTGGAGTGGGTCGAAGTACATCACTGGGCAGAGGGGTTGAGGTATCGTCTGCGTGCGATTGCGTCGTACTTCCATGCTCACCTTGCCCATCGAGCGGCTTTGGGGTGGGTCCTGCAACGCTACGCCCGACGCTGCCGCAGGCTCCGGCTGCAAGAACTCACTGCCCTACTGCGGGGACTCCGTGCGACCGACAAGCGCGAGCTAGTGTTGACCCGAGATGCTGCCGTGTACATCTTCGACCAGGGCTTTGAGGTTCTGGTCGAACAATCAATGGGCAGCCACCGCTACGACATCATCGGCGAGCCACTTCTGGTCGAAGCCAAGATCTACGATGGCAAGCGCCGAGGCTTGGCGGCCGTAGTCGAAGGGCTCTCGCAGATCCACCAGTACGCAAACGACCTGGCTGATGAGGGAGTCCACGGAGACCCGGTCCTCCTGGTGTTCCGCCTCGGCGGCCCCCGTGCCACCCCGGTGCCGGAGTACAAGATCGGCAACCTCCGCGTGACCATCGCCCACGTCGACCTCGGTGAGAGTATCGACAGCGGCAGCAATGCTCCCCCGCCGGCGGACATCACGGCCGATGACTGCTCTAGAACGCAGGAGATCCAAGCAACCCCGTGAAAAACCCAAACGCCGCCGCCGGAGTGGCTAGATCATGGGCACGCTCATCTCCACCGAGATACCGATCGTCCAGTCCCTGACTGACTACGGCGAGGTGCCAGTCGCGCACACCGGGCGCGCGGTCTACAGCATCGACGGAGCTGGCAGGCGCTGGGTTCGCAAGCGCGAGTGCAACACCGGCGTGGAAGAATTCCTTGCCGAGATGATCGGCTGGCTGATTGGCCGCAGACTGTCCGTCCCAATACCAGAGGCTGGCGTGTTCGTCGCCGAGAATGATCGATCATGGCTGAGCGAGCAGATCCCAGATGTTGGTCATTGGGATCCCTCGCGGGCACACCTCGTGACGAACATGGGCGGGCTGGGCGCCATGATGGCCCTCGATGCGCTGATCATGAATGCCGACCGTCACGCAGGGAACATCTTGCTGCAGCCCGCACCCGACCAGCTGCACCTGAAAGCCTGGGCCATCGATCACGGGCACGCCCTGGTGGGCTGGCCTGGCGACTATGTGGCACGTCGCACGGAGATCCCAACCCCGCAAGTTCTCGCCCACGGGGTGCCATTCGATCTGATGCAGGATGGCGCGATGCAAGCGGCGGAAAAGGCGACGGGACTGACAATGCGGGACATACTTCCTTTAGTAAGGGAGGCGTGCACCCACGCCGAAGAAACGAGGATGAACGATGTGGCCGACGTTCTCGCTGAAAGGTGCGTCAACGCTTGTTCGCTTGTCGAAAGCTACCTCAAGCGGGTAAGAGAGGGCTGACCATGGTCGCCAGGTACAGGCTAGTTCATTTCGTGCCCGACCCGTTCACCGGGGCGCGGATTCCTGTGGCCGCTCTTGTGGCTGGCAGCGGTGGTGTGTCAGTCGCATCTGCTACGCATCTTCCCGCCGCTGCGTGCCTCGGGCGCGCTCCAACATACGCTGCCATGCAGATGGTCCTGGAAGCGCTGTCGGCCGCCGAGAGCTTCGACGTTTTGCCAGTGGCCGTCGGACCACAGGCGATCCTGGATGTTGAACGCCAGATCCCCGGCGACGTGTCCGACCCCGTGAAATGGGTCGTTGAACACGTGCTGCCGCGAGTGACGGAAAACCGCCCTCCGCGCGAAACCAGAAGCCACCATCGCGACACCGAGGGCTACCGTTTCTTCGAGACATGGAATGTTTCGCGCTACGTGCAGCGACGTTTCCGACCCGACCAAGCGTGGTCTGAGTTGGGATCGACCACCCCTCGGATGCTCGCGCAGGTGTCACACTGGGTTGGGGCTCCCAACGTCGGGCTGCTCCTCATGGAGCCTATCGTGCTCACCCGCCCTGGTCTTCAGGGCGACCTTATCGAGGTACACCAAAGATTCGCCAGCTACCGTTTGTTTCTCGATAGCGGCGATATTCTCGAAGAGACCCGCGAGAAGACGAAGCTGTATGTCTACATTCTCGCCGGTGGCAAGGCCCAGGATCGCCACAGCGCCCTCACGTCATTCGCGAGCGTGGGCGCAACAACCGTTGATACGGAGAGCGAGGCGGCGCGGCGGTCCTTCCTCGGCGAGATCCGAACTGTGGGTCGTGCAGCAAATCCGGAGATCGACATCGACGGTTCGGTGAACTGACAGGGTGCAGACCTATGAGGTGATGGCTTCGTGCAGCCGGGACAAGAACACCCGCACCGCTCCCAGCATGTTCCGCTCTATCACCCGAAGCTCGTCGACCCTTTTCGGGAGGTGGTCGAAGCTGAAGAATCGAAGGGCTTCCCCAAGGAGTCTGTATGACTCGTCGACATCGCGGTCTGAGCCGTGTTCCGGGTCGTGCCGAAGCAGTTTGTTCCTGACGTGCTTCAGATGAAAGACCACAGCCACGGCGGTTTCTTCCCTGGCGAGGGGGCCACCATGTTCCTTCAAGAATCTGAGATTCTTGTCACCGGCAGATTCGTAGACCGTCACGTAGAGGTTATCCACGAACTGCCCAAGTAGGAGTTCCGTCGTTACGTCAGTGAATGGCAGCTCTGCGTAGGCGATGAGAAGCCTATTTGTGACCTTGAATATGTCTTCGCCATGTCCCTTCAAACGCCACGCCCGGTTGCACTCGGCAACCAGACGCATGGTTTCGGCGGCAAGGGCTCCAATGGTGGCCGCATCGGAGGCTCGCACCATCGCGCTCAGATCTTCCGGGTCGGAGATCTCGGCTTCGAGGAGTTCACCTTGCTGACGGCCGAAGAGCCCCAGATGCTGGCGCCTCGGCATCACAGCAGATGTTTCGGAGGCCTTGAAACCATCGAGGACGCGGCCCAGCAGCATCGAGTTGGTCGCGAGCTGGGTCTCGGCGAGCTGCACGGAAAAATCTAGGCGCAAGCGTGATCCCTTGTCTGCACTCTGGGCCAATGCGGTCGTGCGACCGGCGAATGATGTGAAAGCGTGAGCCGGGGCGAGAAGACGTTCGGTGATACTGCTCGTCAACAGAGACTGCGCCGCCGCAGCAGCGACACGCGAGACGGATTCGGACCAGCCGAAGGCCGAGGCACGCAGCGAGGAGTTCCTCGTGGCGGGCAGCAGCCGCTGCCACCTTTCGAGATCCTCGCGGAGGGACTTGTGTCCGAATGGTTCCTTGAAGCCGTATCCGGCCATGACCTTGCCCAGCTCGCCGTTCTGGCTCGCGAGGCGGAGCGGGCCAGCGAGACTGTCGAGCTCGCGCTGGATCGATGAAATGCGGCTGACGTGCGCGTTGAAATCGAGCCCGGCGAGAAATGAAGTCTGTTGAGAGATCGGCTGAAAGAGCGACACCTTGCCCAATGTGGCGAAAGCCTCGGCTGCTCGCCCTGAGTCGCGAAGCGGATCGAGCCACTGTGTCTGCTGCGACAGTGAAGACAGTCCCGTGGCACGCAGGGATTCCGCTGCCTTCTGGAGTCCCCGCATGGGGTCCAGCAGCCTTTCAAGGTCGCGCTGTGCCTTGTAGAGCCCCTCCAAGAATTTCAGACTCGAATAGTCGCCCATGTTCTGCCCTCCGGTCTTGCCAAATACATCGGAATCTGCCGAGCTTCTCGGCTCAAGCTGGCCCACTGGTTGCCTATCCATACCGTGCCTCACTGAGCCGCCAACTTAGCATTGGACCGGCATGGTGCAACCTGATAAGTTATGGCTCATGGACAATGCGACCCTTGCCCACAACCTCCGTCGGCTTCGCGACGAGAAGGGCCTGAGCCAGGCACAGGTCGCGGAGCGGACAGGAATTTCGCGCGTCGCATACAGGAACATTGAGACCGGCACTGCCGCGCCTCGAACCGGCACCCTCACCAGCCTGGCGGCAGCCCTGGGCGTGAAGATCCCGGACCTGATGGTCGAGGTCCATCCGTTGCGGGCGGTGCGCTTCCGCCAGAAGAAGATGACCAGCCGCGAGCAGGTATTGGTGCGGGTGTCGCGCTGGCTGGAGGCGTACCGCGAGCTGGAAAGCCTGCTGGGCCGGAAGAAGCCGTTTGCCTTTGCCAGTGCCAAGGTCACCGGCCCGGCCCAGGGCGCGGAACGCCTGAAGAAGCTGGCCGAGGCCGCCCGGCGTAGCGCGAGGCTAGGGCCGAAGGATGCGATCCGCGACGTCTGCGAGCTGCTGGAGGACAACGGCGTCAAGGTGTACCCGCTCTGCATCGCCAACGACGGATTCTTCGGCCTGTCCGTGGCGAAAGATGACGGCGGCCCGGCGGTCGTGGTCAACACCTGGGAGCGGATCTCGGTCGAGCGATGGATCTTCACCGCAGCCCACGAGCTGGGCCACCTGCTGCTGCATCTTGGCGCCTATAGCGTTGACAACCGCGACGAGAACAAGGCCGAGGAGAAGGAGGCGGACAAGTTCGCCGCCTACTTCCTGATGCCCGCCGAGGTGTTCGCGGGGGCGTGGCGCGAGACCCGAGGGCTGTCGTTCGTGGAGCGGGTGCTCAAGGTCAAACGGCTGTTCCGGGTCAGCTACCGGACCGTGCTTCATCGCGTGCAGGACACCACCCCCTTGGGCAAAGCGGTGTGGGGGCGCTTCCAGGCCGAGTACAAGGCGCAGTACGGCCGCACCCTGGCCATCACCGAGGAGCCACTGGGTCTGAAGCCTGCGATGGTCGAGCCGCACAGCGCACACGAGCCCGACCGTCTGACCCCGCACGAGTTCAACGGCGAAAGACTGAAGCGGCTGGTCCGCGAGGCCATCGAGCAGGAGAAGATCTCGCTCGGCCGAGGCGCCGAGATCCTGGGAATGGACCTGGCGAACATGCGCAATCTGGCGGAATCCTGGGTCGAGTAGCCCGATGGCCAGCCCACAAGTCACCCCACAGGTCACCCCACAGGTCGGCTCACCTCTGAAAACCGCCGACTTGGTCTAGCGCCCGCGAGCCCTGCGGCCCGATGGAGGGATCACGATGACCCCATTGGAGTTCATGGTGCCGGTGACGATCTTCCCGGCCACAGCTCCCGCAGACGAGGATCGGACTCGCTTTGCGAGCTTGCCCAGGGTTGTCGCCTGGACATGGCTCCGATCCAGTCTCCCCTGCCCGTCGATGAGGCCAACCTTGACCAGCCGCCGAAAGCCCTGGAGGGGCGGAACCTTTCTCTGCTTGGCGAGCACCGCAAGACTCTCGCGCACCAGGCAGTCCACCGGATCGGCGGATTGTGTGGATGCTCTAAGCATGAAACGAGCGTACCTCGGCCGCACCGAGATTGCCAGAAGCATGACGCCGGAACTTAGAGCACGGGCCTGAAGAGGCCACCGATGACGCTCGGATCTCGCACCGCAAGTTGAATGTGGGTCTCTTTTCTGATGGTCGAACCGAGGAAGACCGGTTCGCCCTCCTCGAAGGCGCCTCGCACCACGCTGTACTTCCCGCGGATGTCGGGGATGCTGAACAGCGAGTTGATGACCAGGCAGTCGAGGTAGTGTCGCTTGCGGTCGCTGATTTCGTTTTCTGGCAGTTCCAGGCCAGCGGCGCGGTACCGCTGCGCCAGCAACTCATAGGACTCGGCCAACATCGGGGCGAACCGGACATCGGTGAGGTCCAGGACGTCGCTCCCAAGGAGGATGATTGCACCAACCACGGCGGGCTTCGCGTTCTTCTTTCCCTTGACCTTCACCTTCCTGGCCTTGTTCTCGGCCCACCGTTTCGCCCGGCTCGGACCATGTTCCCAGAAGTAAATCCCCTCGCCGAGCCAGTCCCAATCGTTCTTGCTGGCTGGCCAGTCCGCGACGGACTTGCGCCCCGTCAGCAGATCAGAGGCCAGGGGCTCCAAGCACCCGTGGTATCCGATGACGACTCGGGGGAAGTTCATCGCAGGGCCTCAGAATACGCCCCATCAAGGTCCAACTTCCAGTTTCGAAAGTATCAGAACGAAATCACGCGCTGGCCAGGTGCGGGGCGTACCGTCCAGCCATGCGCAGGACGAACTCGTCTTCCGCGCGCAGCTCGGCCTCGACTTCGTCATGGTTGTCGTAGTAGTAGGCCAGGGCTGCGTGAACCTGCGCCAGGGTCAATTGGGGCAGCGCCTCGACGATGTCGTCAACGCTCTCTTCCTGGTACACGTGTCTCGAAACGATCTCCGAGACTTTGACCCGTGTGCCACGAATGTGGGGACGGCCGCCACAGACGTCAGGCAGCACGTCGACGTATTGCGCGGGAATATTGAGCCTCCTGGCTGCGTCCATGACAACTAAATGTACCATACCGAAGGCCCCGCGAGCGTCCGGCGCATTCGTCAACGCAACCAGTCTAGCTCATTGGCCCTCTTGCTACAGATCCTCTCGTCGCAGGCTCAGACCGCCTGCCGGCCATTCTGCTCCTGGCAGGGCTAGGTCGGCCCACGATGCGACCGATAGCTCAGGGCTGAGGGTTTCATCCAGCACCACCACGACGCGATGGGGCCCGCAGGGAACATCCGTGGGGACGCCCACCACGAGCTGGTGGGCTGGCGTGACGATGCCCGTCGTTTGCAGTGCCTTCACGGAACTCTCCCTACGACTCTGTGTAGCACTTGTGGTCCTGTTCGGTGTTGTCTGAGTCGCAATGGGCGCAGCGAACACCGTCGCCCGTTGTAGTACCGCACTCGTGACAAGAGTGCTTGCCACAGTCGTTACACCGATAGATCCACATCCAGTTGGAGGAAACGCCCCTTGGGTCGTGTCCGCAGTTGGGGCAGGTGGCCATAGCAATCCTCCTCGGTAGGTTGTCGGATGACGATACTGACGCAGCCGGGACGACATCTTCTCGTTCCTCAAGCGCAAACGCAACCGCGCCAGCACGAGCGACGAGACGCCCTCGACAACATCATCGGAAGGCGCCCCTCACTCGCGCGACTTGGCGTATCATCGCTCCATGGCAGCGTCCCGCCCCGTTGAAGTTCGCCAGCACCTGATCGCGGCGCTGCGGGCGGATCTCGTCGGGCCTTTTCTCCCCGAGTCCGCCGACGGTGCCCGCTCCGAGGAAATCCTGCCGCTGCCACCCTCGCGCTGGTACCTTTGCGGTTTCCTCGCGCCCGAGCAGGGGCGCGCGCCTGAGGAGCAGGTCGAAGAAGGCGAACTTGGCGAGGGCGACGACGACGAGGAAGCCAGCGCCAGCCAGGAGCCAGAGCCGAAGAGGAAGAGCCTTCTCCCTGCTTCGCTCGGCGTGTCCGTGTTCGTGCCCGACGGCGATACGAAGGACGTCGTCACCGCCCGGGTGAGCTTTGCCGATTACGAGCTGGTCGAGGGCGGCGAGGGCGGCGAGGAAGCCGAAGGGCGCCGGAAGCATGAGTGGCGGCGGTTGCCTCGCGGCCCCGTCGATGTCGATGTCCTCGTTGAACCCCAGGTTCTGGCGAACGGCATCCCGCTGCCGGGCTTCCCAGACCTGGTCCTGACCGGCGTGGCGGAGAAGGTTTCGGCGCCAGGGCTGCCCAAGGGAGTGAGAGCGCTGTCCCTCTTCCTGGTCAACCGGCGCCAGCCTGCGACGATACGCGGACGCGAAGATGAGGCGTACATCTTCCAGGTCGAGTTGGAGGTCCGGTGTGCGAAGGGCTTCGTCGCGCGCCCGAATGTCAGAGGCGAAGGCTCAGACGACCGGGATGAGCAGGTCGCCGATCTTCAGTTTCGCAACCGTGTTGAGTACGTGGTCGGGCATGGCATTGCAGCCGAGCCGGTGGAGAAGAACGGCCGCGTGGTCGCGGTCAGGACCACATGGCTGCCCACTGCGACCGTGCCTCGGGTGAAGACCCGCGACGACATCCAGGACGTGCTTGTGGGCATGGAGGATCTGGCTGCGCTGCCGGACGCTGCCACCGCGCGGGTGAAACTTTCGCCGCTGGTCGAACACTACGCGGCCTGGATAGCAACGCAGAGGGCGACTCGACTGGACACTCCCGGACGACGAAGCACGCTAGAGGGGCTCGTGCGCAGGGCGGAACGTGCTCGCGAACGGATCGTAGAGGGGATCGATCTGCTGGAACGGGACCCTTTGGCCTTCGATGCGTTCCGTATTGCCAACCGAGCAATGGCCGATGCGGCCCGCCGGCGCAGCACGGATCGCTACAAGGAGGGCGCGCAACCCTCGTGGCGTTTGTTCCAGCTTGCGTTCGTGCTGCTCGCCTTGCCCGGCCTGGCCGACGAAACGCGCGAGGACCGCGAAACCGTCGAGCTGATCTTCTTCCCCACGGGCGGCGGCAAGACCGAGGCGTACTTGGGGGTGATTGCGTTCAACCTGGTGCTGCGCCGACTGCGTGGCCAGGACCGCCCGGACGGCGGGCTCGGCACGGCGGTGCTGCTGCGCTACACCCTGCGGCTGCTGACGCTCGACCAGCTTGGCCGCGCGGCGACCCTGATCTGCGCACTCGAATTGATCCGCAAGGCGGACCCACGGCTTGGGCAAGTGCGCTTCTCGCTGGGCCTGTGGGTCGGGAAATCGGCGACGGCGAACACGCTTGAGGAGGTCGCCCGGGCCATCACCGAATATCGAAACAGCACCTCTGCGGTCGCGCACTCGCCATTTCCACTTCCGGCCTGCCCGTGGTGCGGAAGGCCTCTCGGCAAGGACAGCCTGGAACTCAAACCCAATCGCACGCACCCAGATGAGGTTCTGATCGGGTGCTCGGACTTCCGCTGCGACTTCGCTGCGTCCCGCAATCCCGAGGGTCTGCCCGTGCTGTTCGTCGACGAGCAGATCTACCGCGAGTTGCCTTCGTTCATCGTCGCCACTGTGGACAAGTTCGCCATGCTGCCGTGGCGGGGCGAGACCGGCGCCTTCTTTGGCCGCGTACACTCGCGAATCGGCCGTCGCTTCTTCGGCCCCATGGACGGCGCAGTGCCACCCCCGCAGTCCGCGAAATTGCCCGAGGGATTGCGCCCTCCCGACCTGATTGTGCAAGACGAATTGCACCTGATTTCTGGGCCATTGGGCACGATGGTCGGGCTGTACGAGACAGCCATCGAGGGCTTGTGCATGCGCACGCGGCCCGACGGTAAAGTGGTCAGGCCCAAGATCATCGCGTCCACGGCCACAGTTCGCCGGGCCGACAAGCAGATCCAGGCACTGTTCGGGCGAACCGGCGTCGACGTGTTTCCGCCCAATGGTGTCGATCAGTCCGAATCCTTCTTTGCAACTGTGGACAGCGGACCAGGCCGTGAGTACCTGGGCGTCGCAGCCCCGGGCCGCGCAGTCAAGGCGATCTTGTTGCGTGTCTACGTGTCACTGCTGGGCGCGGCCCAGCGTCACTTCGACAGCAAGGGCGCGGGTGACCAGGCAGCCGACCCGTACATGACCCTGGTTGGGTACTTCAACAGCTTGCGCGAGCTGGGCGGGATGCGGCGCCTGGTCGAGGACGAGGTTCGGTCGCGCTGTCAGAAACAGGAAGACCGTCACCCGGTGGGCTTCAAGGGGCCGCACCCGTGGGTCGCCAATCGCGAGATCAAGGTCGAGCCGGTCGAGCTGACCAGCCGCGAGAGCACCTACGCCATCAGCCGGGCCAAGGAGCTGCTGGGCCGCCATCATACCCACGAGCAGCACGTCGACGTGGCCCTGGCCAGCAACATGATCTCGGTTGGCGTGGACATCGAACGTCTGGGCCTGATGGTAGTGGCCGGGCAGCCCAAGACGACCAGCGAGTACATCCAGTCTTCCAGCCGCGTCGGGCGCGACGTGAATCGGCCAGGGCTGGTGGTCACGGTGATGAACGTCCACCGGCCGCGCGATCGATCGCACTACGAGCGGTTCCGCACCTACCACGAGAGCTTCTATCGCTTCGTGGAGGCGACCAGTGTGACGCCGTTTTCGGGGCCAGCTATTGAGCGCGGCCTGTGCGGAACACTGGTGGCGCTGACCCGCCTGCGCACGCCCGCGCTGACGCCGCCGACTGCCGTGCGGTTGCTGGAGGCCGAAAGGTCAAGCACCGGGGATGAGGCGGCCAGGACAATCGCGGACAGGGCGCGGCGCCAACCGCAGCGAGGGGACGCGGCCGACGCAGACCAATTGGGCGAGGCCGTCCTCGGGCGGTGCAAGCACCTGCTCGACACCTGGCAAAAGATCGCCAGGAAGGCAACTGAAGGCGCTGGCGAGCGGGTCTATTCCCCCTACGACCGCGAATGCCGAAACAAGAAGGCACTACTGCACACGGTTTTGGAAGAGGACGCGACCGAGGACGAAGAGGACTTCTCGGCGGCGACATCCATGCGCGACGTCGAGCCGTCCGTGCATCTGTGGGTCGAGCGCCAGCGTTTGGGTAAGAAAGGGCCAAGCAATGGCTAGCAAGTGGCGCGGCGGCCGCGATCCCCATGTCGAGCCCGACGGAAAGGTTCGACAAAGCCAGGCCAGTTCCACGTTTGGGCCGGGCGCGATGATCGACTTGGTTCACGATGCCGTCGTGGTCGGCGGCTTGGATTTCTGGCGCTACGACAAGAGTCGGTCGGTTTCTGAACCACGTTTGCGCGACGCGATCGCCAGTCGGCTGGAGGAGTCGGGGCGCAAGCTGTGCGACGAGGGTTCGTTCAGATTGCCGCCCACAGGTGACGATCACGAGCCGCGCCGGAACTGCGGCATTGAGGTGCTGGAGTTCCCCAAGTGGTTCATCTGCCAGAACCCCGAATGCAGGGCTCTGGTGCAAAGCGACCAGATGGTTCGTAAGGGCGACAAGTACATCCATTCATGCGATGGGAAGAAGGGCAATCCCTGCGTGCCGGTGCGATTCGTGATGGCATGCAAGAACGGCCATTTGGAGGAGTTCCCCTGGATCTCCTACGTCCACAGTCTGCAAGGCAGACCGCGATGCGCGGCGCCCGCGCTTCGCTTGCACGAGGGCGGAACCGGCGACTTCGCCGACGTGGCCGTGCGCTGTGCTTGTGGCGCCAGTCGGCCAATGTCGAACGCCCTGGTGGAACAGGTCAACCCCACGTGCAGCGGCCAGCGCCCGTGGTTGGGCCGCGAAGGCCAGGAAGCCTGCTCAGAACGGCTGCGCCTGCTGGTGCGCACGGCCAGCAACAGCTACTTCCCGCAGGTAGTCAGCGCCCTGTCGATCCCCGAGCCCGGCCTTGGCCTGCGCGATGCCATCCGCGAGCAGTGGAGCACCCTACAAATTGCCAACGAATCAAATTTGGCGGTGCTGCGCGAGATTCCCAAGATCCAGGTCGCGCTCGACGGCCGCAGCGACGCCGAGATCCTGGAAACCATCGAAGATATTCGCCAGGGAAAGCAGCCACCGCGCGACGCCCTGCGCACCGCCGAGTTCAAGCAGTTCACCGGGTCGGTGCCTGAGCGAATAGGCGATCTGCCGCCGCCCAAGGGCCATTACTTCTTCGCGCGGACCTTCCAGCCCCGAGACGGCTTGCCAACCGGCATCGCCAGGCTGGTGCTCGCCCATCGCCTGCGCGAGGTCCGGGTCCAGGTGGGCCTCACCCGACTGGAGTCGGCCACCCCGGACTTGCAAGGTGAATACGACCTGGGTGTCGAAATGGCGCCGCTCGGTCTGCAAACCGACTGGCTGCCCGCCACAGAGGTGCGCGGCGAAGGGATCTTCATACAACTGGATGAGCAGGCAGTTCGCCATTGGGAGAACTGTGACGTGGTGCTGGCGCGTAGCCGCGAGTTGTTCGACGGCTTCCAACGGTGGTCCAACGGCGGCAAGGCTGTTTTTCCCGGCGCCCGCTTCTATTTGCTGCATTCGCTGTCACACCTGCTGATGACCGCGCTGTCCATTGAATGCGGCTATGGCGCCAGCGCACTGACCGAACGGCTCTATTGCGCACCCGCCACCGATCCGACGCCGATGGCGGCGATTCTGATCAGCACTGGCAGCACTGGGACCGAGGGAACGCTGGGCGGCCTGGTGGAGCAAGGCCGCCACCTGCGCGCCCACCTGCGGCTGGCCTTCGACATGGGCAAACTGTGCTCGAACGACCCGGTCTGCGCCAGCCACAAGCCATCCAGCCTGACCGAGCGCAACCTGGAAGGCGCCGCCTGCCACGGCTGCCTGTTTGTCGCCGAATGCTCGTGCGAGCGTTTCAACCAATACCTCGACCGCGCCCTTGTCGTCCCCGCGCTGGGGCATGATGGCGTGGCTTTCTTCACCGAGCGGCCATGAACGCGGAGAAGACGGCTGGATTAACGGCGCTGTCCGATGTGGAACTGGAAACCATCGCCCGTGCCGTCCGCCAGGGCCTCACGCCATCCCCGCTGACGAGATCGGCGCTGGCCGAGTTGTCGGTTGGTGATCGCGCTGATTGGCTGGTGGGGCTGGATGCAGACGCCGTCCTGGCCGCGATCATTGCCGTCCTGGCCGAGCGCCGTCGGGGCGGGGACACCAAAGTCGATCTCGTGTGGACCGGCCCCGACGTGGCCGCCAGCGCCGCCCGCGACACCGCCGTCGTCGTCCGCGAACTCTTTGCCCGCGCTGAGCGCAGCGTCCTGGTCGCTGGCTTCTCCTTCGACCACGGCGCCGACATCTTCGAGCCCCTCCACCGCGCAATGAGGGACCGGGGCGTCGAGGCATCCATCTTCCTCGATCTTCACCGCGCCCCGCGTACCGAGTCCGACGTCAGCGCCCACGTCCGCCGCGAGATCGACACTTTTCTGATCGCCAACTGGCCCTTCGGAGCCCCCATCCCCCGCCTCTACTACAACCCCCGCACCGTCGAGCCCACCTCCTTCGCCAGCCTGCACGCCAAGTGCATCGTCGTGGACGACCGGCGTGCCCTGGTGACGTCCGCCAACTTCACCAGCCGTGGCCAGGAACGCAACGTGGAGGTGGGCGTGCTGGTGGAAAGCGAGAAGTTTGCCAGGGAGCTGGTTCACCAGTGGAGGAACGCGGCCGAGGCGGGGGTGTTTCGGCAGGCGGGCATGCCGTGAGCACGACACGGCGATTCACCATGCGCCGCTCAGATGCCAGAGCGTGGAGGGTGGAATGCCGCCGGAGGTAGTCGTGGAATTGGAGCCCAACCCTCGCATGGAACTCGCTCTCCTGCCGGACGTGGATAACGTCCAGCACTTCATGCAGGCTACCGGAGGGAGAATTCCCGCTGCGAAGGAAGGACGCCTTGCCCAAATTCACGAGGCTTCACACGCTGTAATGATGGTGATGTTGCGTGGCTACGCTTGCGACGAGATCGTTGTTGGCGACAAGGCTCGGCATACAAAGCTCAACAGGTCGGACGAAAGGTCGGCGACGGAGGGCAATATCGATATTATCGATCTCGCTGGTCTGTACGGTGAGGTCCGCGCACTCGGAGACAAGAGTTGCGCGTGGCAGCACATTCAAAACGCCTTTCACGACTTGAGGGAGGCGAGAATGCGAATCCACTCCGACAGTGAGGGCGAGATCGTGTGGGCAATTGCGTCCCACCCATTTTGGTCGAATTCACCCTGAGTCCAGGTCGCGCCAGAATCTGTGGATCTGTAGAGATAGCCCGTGCCGCTCAGAGTCGGAGACAACCCCCCAGCAAACAGCTTGGTTCCATCTGCGGACGATGCAACGGCCCCCCAACGGTCCAGCGGGCCTTGCGTCGTCCACGTTATTCCGTTGGAACTGCCGCCACCGCTAGACGTTCCGCCGCCACCAGTGGTGCCACCTGCGCCGGAGGTTCCACCCGAAAGGAAGGTGCCGTCAGCGCCAGAAACTCCCCCTCTGCTAGCGTTTCCACCCATCGAAAGACTGCCCCCATAGCCAGAGTTTCCGCCGGCGCCGGAGCCGCCATAAGAACTGGCTCTGGCGCAACGCGACCCAATGCCAAGGTAGGCCCTGGGGGCGCCGTTTTCGCGGAAGGCCGACCGGAGGATCGAGGGGGGGTTGCTGCAGCCGCCCCCCCGGAACACCCGGTTTGAGGCGGTTGTCAGATCGGCGCAATTATTGCATGGCATTGAATAGGGGCTTTCGTACCAGTCCAACATCCATTCAAACACGTTCCCGGCTAGGTCGGACTGACCCCACTTCCCGTCGCCTTTCGGAGACTTCGAACCGACGTTCAGCGGGGTGCAGGTGCCGCTGAGGTCGTAGACGGCGTAGCTGTCGCCAATGGTCGTAGATGTTGCCGGGCTCGACCACGGATAGTACCGCTGCTCGCTGCCACCAGCGGCCGCGTAGTTCCACTCCGCCTCGGTAGCCAACCGTCCCCCGTCCCACGCGCAGAACGCGAACGCTGTGTACCAGGTCAGGCAGTTTACCGGCTTGCTCTCGTTGCTCCCCGCCGGGTCTGTCCAGGTAGAATAGGAACCGCACGACGATATGGCGCTCTTGAGACCAGCCGTGTCCGCAGGCAAGTTCGTTCTCCACGTCGAGTCCCAGCCCGAACCTGTGATCAGCGGATGGGCGCCGTCGCCAGCCGCAGGCGGTTTGGCCTGCGTTCCCATGCCCGCGTTCACGAACACCCGGAACCGGCCCACCGTGATCTCGTACTTGTCGAGGTAGAAGTCATCCACCATCGCCGGGTAGTTCGGGTCGGTGAAATCCACTCCGTCGTAGCTCCGATCGAATGTTCCACCGGGGACCAGCAAGCTCGTGCAACAGTCATCGTTTCCCGATGGCCCGCAGATCGCGGCAAGCCCGGCCATAGGCGAATCGAAGCGGGTTTTTGAGCGTTGGAGAACCCTGCCCGACCGCAGTATTGCGACATCGATCGCGGGCGCGGAGCGCAGCGTGGCGGCTTTTGCCACCGTTTGAGGGTCCTGGCGAGGCGGGCTCGAACACGCAGGGCAGTCTACTCCATCCGCCCCGGTCGACGTGTCGTCAGTTGAGACAGTCTCCACCCTCGCCGCCAGATTGAGACGGAGGCGGTCGGGCGGGCCAAGGTTTGGGCGCCTCGGTGGGTAGACCCATGGCGGACAGGATCTTCGTTATCGTGTCCTCGGTCTCGATCAGGGCGATCAGGCGCAGCGGACTCTTGCAGCGTGGGCAGATGGTGTCGATCGCGAATGTTTTCCGGAGCAGATCACTCCATGAAATATAGTGCGAGAGCGGCAGTGAAGGCTTGTCTTTCTCCTCGGGCGTGGCCACGGCGGGGAGGGGGACGATCTGGCTGCGGAGAGAGCTGTGCGAGGAGATGACCCCCGAGTATCTGACGACATGCCGACGAGGAGGTGGGACGATCGCGGCTAACCTGGCAATGAGGGCCAGCGGCGCAAGGTCGATCGACGAGGTGCCGTCAGAAACCACCGGGCAATACACATGATTGGCAGTGTGGAGTTCATCATGCGCAGGTGACCCACCCGTTCCATCCTCTGCGCGGACGGACCCTCGATGTGGTCGACCGCCGGCGCTGCCAGGACGGTGAGTATGTCTATGTCGAGGTCGACGGCCAGCGAGTCGAGCGGCTCCCATCTGCATGGACAAGCCTCGGATGCGTCGATCCGGTCGTGACCATAGCCGCCGGCCGCTCGTTGTTCCGCGCCGACGATCTCGCGCGGCTGGCAGAGATCGTTGCCGCGGTTGCCTGTGCCGAGCGAGCGCCGAGGGATGGCGGAGGCAAGAAGCATGCGTAAACACAATTTTGCCGGGCACGTAAACATAATTACGCCGCAGCCACGTGAGGTGGTCCACTCGGCGCGGCTGCCGTGGAGCGTGGTTGTCGTCGGATTGTCGACTCTTGTAGTGGAAAAGTTGCTTGACCCGCGGGGCGCAGGGATGTATTTATATTTACACAACCCGCGCCAAGGAGAGCCCAGTGCCCAGACCCAAGTCACCCGATCCCAAGACCGATGCCCTGCGAAGCGTCGGCGCTCTCAACCCCCACCCCGCGGCCGTCAAAGACGAGATCTTCGCCGGCAGCGACTTCTTCGACCGCCGCGACCTCGTGCAGGTTCGCTACGAAATGGTACGGCGTGTGCGCACCGACGGCCGACCCATCGCCGAGACAGCAACGCGCTTCGGCGTGTCCCGGCCCACCTACTACAAGCTCAGTGCCGAGTTCGAGCGCGAGGGCATCTGTGGCCTTTTGCCCAAGAAGCGCGGTCCCAAGGGTGGCCACAAACTACGTGCAGAGGTCGTCGAGGCGTTGCGGGCGGCGCGCACGCAGGACCCCGCCGTGGATGCCGCCTCGCTCGTGGAACTCGTGAAGCGGCGATTCGGCGTAGAGATCCACGCGCGGACGATCGAACGCGCGCTCAAAAAAAAACGCTCGTGAGCGAGCGCGCTCCAGGTGTTGGCCACGAGCGTTTTCCGACAGAGCGCTACGAGGAACTGCGAAGCACAGCGTTCGGGGTGACGGCTGCCTCCAACGGCCGTGGGCTGGCCTTGCTGATGCGCTATGGTGTGGTGGCCTGGATGCGAGCATGGGCGAGCTGTGTTGCCCCACGTCCAACTCCACCTGAGCCCAGAGGGCCGGCGCAACTGCCGCAGGCGTGTCCCGAGATGGTCAGAGTTTTGGCTGAGATGGCCATGGCCGCAGCACGCGAGGGGGTGTCGGCATGAGTCCAGGCGAACGCAACAACAAGATCACGCCCGAGCATCTGCGCAAGAACGCCTACCTCTACATCCGCCAGTCGACGCTGCATCAGGTGCTCGAAAACACCGAAAGCACGCGACGGCAGTACGAGCTTCGACAGCGTGCTGTAGTGCTCGGCTGGCCCGAGGAGCGCATCGTGGTCATCGACAGCGACCTCGGCCAATCCGGCGCTTCAGCCAAAGACCGCGAGGGCTTTCAACGACTGGTCGGCGAGGTCGGCACGGGCCGCGCGGGCATCGTCATGGGCTTGGAGGTCTCCCGCCTGGCGCGCAACTCCAGCGATTGGCACCGCCTGCTCGAGATTTGTGCCTTGAGCGGCACCTTGATCTTGGACGAGGACGGTATCTACGATCCGGCGCACTTCAACGACCGGCTGCTTCTCGGTCTCAAGGGCACCATGAGCGAGGCCGAGTTGCACGTGCTGCGCGCTCGGATGCTCGGCGGCTACATGGCCAAAGCGCGCCGAGGTGAGCTGCAACTCCGGTTGCCGGTAGGCTTCGTGTACGATGCCGCCGGCAAGGTACAGCTCGACCCGGATCGCCAAGTGCAAGACGCGGTGAGAACGTTGTTCGCGACGTTTCGGCGCACCGGTTCAGCAGGGGCGGCGGCCCGAACGCTCTTCGAGCAGGGCGTGCGCTTCCCGTGCCGCCCACCGCACGGTCCGCGCATGGGCGATCTGGTGTGGAACGAGCTGACCTACAGCCGCACGCTCGAGGTGCTGCACAACCCGCGCTACGCCGGGGCGTATGCACTCGGTCGCACGCGCCAGCGCAAGCTCGGCAGCGGTCGCCGCACGACGCGCAAGCTCGCTCGCAGCGAATGGTCGGTGCTCCTGCGCGACCTGCACCCGAGCTACATCTCGTGGGATGACTTCGAGGAGAACCAGCGGCACCTGTATGGGAATAACTGGCGGACTCGCGGCTCCCAGGGCACGACACCGCCACGCGAGGGACCGGCGCTGCTGCAAGGCCTCGTGCTGTGCGGGGTGTGCGGCAAGCGCATGGGCGTACGCTACTACCAGAGTGAGGGGCGTCGAGTGCCCTGGTACTACTGCGCGCTCGGACCGGTCCGCCGCGCTGCCGAGAAGTGCCAGGCGATCCCAGGCGCGAACGTCGACGAGGCGTCGAGCAAGCTCGTGGTAGAGGTGATGAGCCCGGTGGCGCTGGAGGTCGCGCTGGCCGTGCACGACGAGCTCGAGCAACGCTTCGACCAAGCGGACCGGCTACGCAAGGAGCAGGTCGAGCGCGCGCGGTACGAAGCCGAAGCGGCACGCCGACGCTATCTGCGGGTCGATCCGGACAATCGCTTGGTCGCCGACGCGCTCGAGGCTGATTGGAACGATAAGCTGCGCGCTTTGACAGCGGCGCAGGACGACTACGAGCGCCGCCGCAACCACGACGCCGCGGTACTCGGTCCAGAGCAGCGCGAGCGCATAGCGGCGCTGGCCACCGACTTCCCGGCGATCTGGAGCGCCACGGGCACCTCCAACCGGGACAGAAAGCGCATGCTCCGGCTCCTCATCGAGGACGTCACTTTGGTCAAAGGCCAAGAGGCCATCGCCGTGCATGTGCGATTTCGCGGCGGCGGGACACGGAGCGTTTCGTTGCCGCGCCCGTTGCCAGCGTGGAAGAGTTGGCTGACGCCCACGGAGACGGTCGCGCAAGTCGACAGCCTGCTCGCACAGCACACGGAAGCCGAGATCGCCACCATCCTGAACGAGCGCGGCTTCCGCTCCGGCCAGGGCCATCGCTTCCACAGCAAGATCGTCTCGAGCATCCGCGTGAAGTATCGATTGAAGAGCCGCTATGATCGACTGCGGGAGCGCGGAATGGTGACTGCCGAGGAGTTGTCCCAAGCCAACGGCGTCAGCCGCCAGACCGTCCTGCGCTGGCGCAAGCACGGCTTCGTGCAGGCCCACGCCTACAACGACCACCATCGGTACCTCTATGACCCTGCTGCTGCCGTGCCGCCGGCAACCGCCCGTTGGTCACGCATCCGGGCAGAACGAACATCTGATAGCATCAACAAGCGAGAAGGAGGTGCAGTGTGAAGCGTAGTCGTCCGACCACGGCTTCTTTAGCTCCAGCTTCACATTTCCGTCGTCGAGAATCTTCAGCCGGTCGTTGGCCAGGGGCGGGCGCAAGATGTACTTGCACAAGGTCACTCGGCCCTGCTTGTCGTTGGCAGCGACCCTGGTCGCTCCATGCAGGTTGAACCCGGCATGTTGCCCGCACAACTTGCCCTTGGCCACCGGGCGGTCGTCTGGGTCGAGCATGATGCGAACGGGGGCGCGCTTTTGTGCCGGGCCAGCGGGTGGCGCTCCGGCGGTGGCCGCAGCCAACAGCTTGGCCAGGAGCGGATCTTTCTCGCCCATCGTCTCGTCGCCGACCACCGTAACCTCACCGTCGCCCGGCGCGGTCACCAGGGTGATGGCCCCGCGCCGTTGGAGGAAGCGGAGGATGCGCTTGCTCGCGCGCTCGACGATGGCCTCGACGTCTTCTTGGGTAAGTCCGGGCGCCGGGTGGAAGATGGGCGCACCACCGTCGCGCCCAGGGGCGTATAGTCCATCGAGTTGGAGAACGTGAAAATGCGGGGAGAGCCGGAGGTCACTGTTTGCCCTCTGGATGACGGTGACCGCGCCGCACTGGCCGTCGGCGATACCTCGATCCGTCATGCGCTTGCGGTAGTTGGCCGCCACGGTGTCGGTGAAGATGCGCAGGACTTGGCCCAGTAGTTTTCCGTCGAAGGCCAGCGGAAATCTCAGCGGGAAAGGCACGGTGAGCACGAATTGTCGGATGGGCACCTCGGGCAGCACGTGATCGACCAGAGTCAACGCTCCCGCGTTCATGCGCCGGCCGCCACAGCTCGGACAGAACCCGCGACCCTTACAGCTCCAGGCCACGACATACCGCTCGTGGCAGGTTGGGCAGAAGAGTTGGGCCAGACCTCGCGCCAAGATGCCACACCCTAGGAAGTCGTGCAGCTCGTCGGTCACGAAACTGGGCAGCGTGTGGCCGTCGGACTTGTCGGTCCACTGCTGCTCGAAGGTCAGCAAGTGTTGCTGGACCACTTGGAAAAGCGCCGTCTTCTCGGGCAAGAGCTGGACAAACTGCATACAGGACTCGACCGAATGGAAACACGGTCCGCATCGTCGAGGAATGGCACCCTCACCGAGGTATTGCTCTCGAAGTAATCCGCTGGGAGATCCGATGTCGCCCGCCCCATGTGGTCGTGCGATATCCAGACGGTTCTGGAGCGCGGGTGCCGCTGCAGTGGACAGACGCTGGCGGCGGTAGCCCTCTGCTGGCTGTGCCGCGTGCCTTGTTCACGGCTCAAGCGCTGCTCGATCTAACCGCGCTCGTCGAGGCGATGGGACAGCGTGGAGCGGAGTAGGAAATCCGGGGTTTTCTGTGTCGTGCGATCTTCGCTCGCAGCCGCGGTATCGATGGGCCTCGAGGAGGAACGCCATGCACCAGAAATCCCTGTGGGACACCGAGGAGGAAAGGACGCGAGCCGAACTGTGGAAGCGACTATCGGAGCAGAGCCGAGGCGAGATCGTGGGGTTGCTGGTTCGTCTCCTGGTCCAGTCGGAGGTCGAACGAGCAGGCACTGAAACCCAAAAGGAGTACGAGCCATGAGCAGCGCAAAGGTCCAGAAGGCCCATCTCGAACGACTGGCTTTGATCTACGTCCGCCAGTCGACGTTCGTCCAGGTGATCAAGAATCGGGAGAGCGGGTTGCGGCAGTATGATCTGGCTCTCCGAGCACGGGAGCTGGGCTGGCGTGAAGACCAGGTCGTGGTGATCGACGAGGACCAAGGACACTCGGGTGCCAGCACGCACGACCGGTCCGGCTTCGGGCGCATCATGAGCGAAGTGGGGCTGGGCAAGGTCGGGATCGTACTTGCCATCGAAGCCTCGCGGTTGGCGCGCAACAACGCCGACTGGCAACGCCTGATCTGGTTCTGCAGTCTGACCGACACGTTGCTAGGCGATCAGGACGGCATCTACGACCCCTCGCTGCTCGATGACAGAATGGTTCTGGGGCTCAAGGGCACGATCTCGGAGCTCGAGTGGCACACCATCCGCAAACGTCTGCATCAGGCGGCGGTGAACAAGGCGAAGAGAGGAGAGCTGGAGATCACGCCTCCGGTCGGACTGGAGTGGCAGGGCGAGGACGGCTTGCACGTGACGGCGGACCAGGAGGTGGTCCATGCTCTTGGACTGGTCTTCGACAAGTTCGACGAGTTGGGGAGTGCGAGGCAAGCGGCGCTGTGGCTGCGAGACAAGGGAATCAAGCTGCCACGTCGTGGCCCGGGCGGCGAGGTCCGCTGGATCGAATCCAACAGCAGCGCGGTGGGCGCGATCCTGACCCATCCTGCGTACGCGGGCGCATACGTCTACGGACGCGAGCGCAAGGTGCGGAAGATCGAGGCGGATGGGAACGTCGTGGTACACACACGTAAAGCGCGAACGGACGAGGTTATTCTGCTGCGCGACCACCACGAAGGCTTTATCAGCTGGGAGCGATTCGAGCGCATTCAGGAGCGTTTGATGGCCAACTACACCAAAGGAGGAATCGAGCACAGAGGCGCAGCCCGAGAGGGCGCCGCTCTCCTGCAAGGACTGGCCTACTGCGGACGCTGTGGACGGCGAATGACAGTCGCGTACCTGAGAGAGCCGAACCGAGGGTTTGGGCAGTTCGTCTGCCGCTGGCTTTGGCGCCAGCGGGGGACCGATTCCTTTTGCCAGGTCTTGGGTGGCCGCCGCATCGAAGAGGCTGTGGTCAGCTTGTTTCTCAAGACCGTGCAGCCGGCAACCATCGAGGTGGCACTGAAGTCGCTGGAAGGGGTCAAGCAAGAGCGAGACAAGATTGCGCGGCACTGGCAGCAGCGGACAGAACGGGCCGAATACGACGCCGACCGCGCACGGGCGCGCTACGAGGCTATCGACCCGAACAACCGGCTTGTGGCCTCGGAGCTGGAGCGGCGGTGGAACGAAGCTTTGGCTCTCGTCGATGGTGTCCGCAGAGAAGCCGAGGAGCATCTGCAACGCGTGGGCCGCGATCTCTGCGACGCCGAGCGCGCCCGCATTCGTCGCATGGCGGAGGATGTGGGTCGGATTTGGGCAGCCCCTACCACGGGCATGCGCGACAAGAAGCAGCTGCTTCGGGCTGCAATCGAACGCGTGGTCCTGACCAGGCAGCAGGATGAGGTCACGGTTGCAGTCCACTGGAAAGGCGGTGAGGTCTCACAATTCGGCGTTCACCAGCCGCGCCGAGGAGAGGCCCACTGCGCGACGGACGCCGAGATCCTGGACCTGGTACGTCGTCTCGCGACAGACCTGGACGATACCCAGATTGCGCGCGTGCTCTGCCGTCGAGGGCTGCGCACGGCGACCGGACTAACCTTCACCAAACGGCGGGTTCAGTCGGTGCGCGCCTGCCACAACATTCTCTGTGCTCCACGCGCGCCTGCCGGTGAGGACGTGTACACCGCCGAAGAGGCAGCGAGAGAGATGGGCGTGTCGGGCAAGACCATTCACGAATGGATCCGGGCTGGGTTGCTTCGCGGCAAGCAACTCACCGAAGGGGCACCGTGGAGGATCGTGCTCGACGAGCAAACTCGCAGGCGGCTGAACGGATCGGAGGCGCCGCCGGGCTGGGTCGGGATCGAAGAGGCGGCACGCCGCCTCGCTGTCAGCAAGCAGACCGTTGTAACTTGGGTCAAGCAGGGGAAGCTTCAGGCCATGCGAGCCACGGTAGGGCGTCGGCCGGGCTGGAAAATCCAAGTAGAATCAGTAGATTCGGGCAAACAGCGCTCGCTGTTTTGACCGAACTTCGAACCTCAAACCAAGGAGACGCAGTATGGGGCGCACGTCGGCTCCCGGCGGGAGTAGACGAAGCCCCCGGCGCCAGGGCTCGCGACCCGGGCACCCACAACGGGCGCGGCCACTTGCCCTGGACAGTCCACCGTTCAGAGTTGTCGGCAAGGTCCAGCCGTGGTTGCGTGTGGCTCCTGCGGAGGACGACGTCAGGACACAGGGCGGGTTCTCGGCATCGGGCGCTGGCTTCACGCCAAGGTGGCGCCGATATGGGTATGATCTCGCACGCGAGATGCACCAAGCGGCGGCCGAGCTGCTTCGGTGGAAGCCGGGATGAAGACCATCAAGTGGACGAGAAAGCCTGCAACTAACCTCAGGCGGGACGATGAGCACGCGACCTGACACGAGCAGGAAAGTCGTCGGACTACCTCGGGTGCTCAACGACCTTCAGTCATTGGTGTCGAGCGACCTTCTGCTTGGTCACAAAGATCACCAGGGTACCGTCGTAATAGACTTCTCCTCGATGGAGTTCGCCCGCCCCTTCGGAACGCTAGTTCTGGGCGCGACGCTAAAGGAACTGGTCGCCCACAGAAAGCGAGTGGGGTTGGTCACGTCCCAGCTGCGCGCGAGGACGCAGCAACGGCCGCGCGATTGAAGCCAGGGCATGCTTGCGCAGGGGTTCGGCGGCATCGTCCGCTACTGCGATGCCGTTTCGGCTCAACACCGCTCGCACCCGCTCCTCCGTATCGGTGCCCGCCACCAGCAGTAACGCATCCCCCGGCAAAGCCGGGGGCTTTCGCGTGTGAGCCGCTCAAAGCGGCTGGGGTTGGGGGCCGCTCACGAGCGGCCTTGGGAGCCACCTGAAGGTGGCGACGACCTGGAATGGGAGATGCGCATCGGGCCGCCCTTTCTTGCACAAGAGCAACCGCAATCCTTCATCTTGCCGCCAACAGCTCAAAGACCTTTGTGGTGATTTGTCCGGGGCTGAATGGTTTTTGCAAAAACGCCACGCTCGCATCGGCAATACCTTGTTGCATGACTGCGTTGGGCGCGTATCCTGAGATGAATAGGACGCACAGAGCTGTGCGTCGCGCACGAAGGCGTGTTGCCAGTTCCTTGCCGGACATTCCCGGCATCACCACGTCGGTGATGAGCAAATCGATAGAACCGACATGAGAATCCGACAATTCCAATGCTTGCTGCCCCCCGTGCTGTCCGGAAATTCATCGCCGAGTCTCATGCGGCATCCCGATGGTAGTAGTTCAGCAGTCCGCCGAGGCGCGACCGACAGGCGACCTTGCCATCTGCCCCGTTGTCATTCGTCGGACCGACGTTCCTGATGAGCTGGCCACCAATGCCCTGGTGGAACCGCTCGGTCATATAGTGCTCGACGAATTCCTTGATCAAGTGCCGCAGATGGCGCTCGCCGAAGATGACAAAGCTATTCAAACACTCGTACTTGATCGTCTTGACGAATCTTTCGGCGTAGGGATTGCAGTTCGGGCTTTGCGCCGGGATCGCCACGCTCTTCACGCCTCCCGCTTCAAGAATCGCTTTGAACGCCTCCGTGAACAACGGATCCCGATCATGGATCAGGTACTTCGCTCCTCGCAGAAAGCCATCCACCGGGTCCACAAGGTTCCGAGCCAACTGCTTCATCCACGCCTCGTCGGGATCCACCCTTATCCCGGCGATCTCGACCGCGCGGCTCTTGATTGCGATGACGAAAAACACCATGTAGCGGACCGTGCCGAATGGGCTCAGGGCTTCGACGCTGAAGAAATCACACGCATACAGCGTGTCCCAGTGCATCTTCAGGAACTGCTTCCACGTTCGCTTCTTCTCCCTCTCAGGCGCCGGCTCGATTCCTTCCTCCGCCAAGATGTCCGCCACCGTCGTCCGTCCGATCTCGATCTTCAATCCCGTGCGAAGTGCATCCCGGATCTTCGTGTAGCCCCAGTTCGGGTTTTCAAGCGCCATCTTGACCACGAGCCTCCGAGCCTCCGTATGTCCCGCGCCTTGCCTGGCCGCCCCGTCTTGCGTTGGGAGCTGTCGTACTTCCGCGCCGCCAATCCTCGAAACCAGGTCAAGATCGTTCCTGGCTTGATGATCTGGCAACTCCCCCGTCGCTCCTTGGGGGTCAGCTCTATGCCCGCAAGCGCCAGACGACGACGCTGATCCGGGGCGAAAGGGATGCGGTCTTTGCCCGTGGCGGCGCGGAGGATCTCCTTGAGAACCCGAACTTCCTCCAGCGCGTAGTCGAGCTTGCGCTGCAGCCTCTTGTTGATCGCAGAAGCGATCATCGCGATGAGAAACTGAAACGTGAGCGGAAGCATTGGTCGCCACGCTGGCCGTTCAGGCATCCAGATTCAAGCTGCGAATCTCCGCGAATTTGTGAGAGAATCTCGGCGATGGCTTTCTGGACAGCAAGGGGGTGTGAGTCGGTCGTTCCATTCTGACTAGCCGGCCGAACCGTCGTTGCGAGTGGGTTGCGCCGATGGTATCATCCGTGATACCAGATATAGGTGGCCATCCCCCTTGTTGTCCTTGATACAAACATTCTTGTCTCAGCGCTTCGTTCGAGAAGAGGCGCCGCCTTCGCTGTGGTGGAGCGTGTTGGAGGAGGCGAGTTCGAAATCGCCGTCTCCGTGCCGTTGGTTCTGGAGTACGAGGATGCCATGCTTAGACACCGAGGTGCACTCAGCGCGGCGGATGTCGGCGAGATTGTCGACTACGTGTGCAGCGTCGCTCGTCACCATCGGGTGTTCTTTCTGTGGAGGCCACTTCTGCGGGACCCGAACGACGATATGGTCGCGGAAGTCGCGGTCGCAGCAGGCGCACAAGCTATCGTCACATACAACCGACGCGACTTTCTTGGGGTCGAGAAATTCGGTCTTAAGATTTGGTCGCCTCAACAGCTTCTCGAAAGGATTGAGAAATGAGTACCCTGAGTTTGCGATTGCCTGAATCCCTACACCGTCACCTCGGGGAAGTAGCCGAGAAGGAGGGCGTTTCGATCAACCAACTAATCAACTCCGCAGTCGGAGAAAAGATGTCGGCTTTGTGGACAGAGCAGTATCTGTCAGCGCGAGCGAAGCGCGGCAGCCGGAAGAGGTTCATGGCTGTCCTTTCGAAGGTGCCAAGCCACGAGCCAGATGCAAACGATCGTCTTCCATCGCCGGCTAACAAGTAGGAGCATAGGCAAAAGAAGCGCTGTCATTCGCCAGGACGCCATCCGCGACGTGTGTTTTCCGACGGTGGCGGCGATGAGCAGCTGGTTTTGGCCGGTACGGCTCGCCCAGCTGTGAGCGAGGACCTTCCGCACAATCGTGTACGCATTTGCGGCACGCCTAATATCATTGAACTTTTTGCAGCCAGCTGCCCACGGCGCTGTCGGCTGCCGTGATGACAATGCGCGCGATCAGTGGGGTTCGGTCTGATGAAGCCGCATCGTTCCGAGACCTGTGTTGGTACATCAGAACGCGCCGTGCCAACTCAACTGGCACAGAGCAGATTCAGGCAGACACCGCCCATTGCCGCAAAATGTCCAACCCGCTAGCAGGCTCATCATTGCTGCGACGAGTAGCCGAATCCCCATTTCCTCGCCATTTCCTCCGACCCAGGAAATCTTCAATGATATTAGGGGCGTCGCAATTGCGTACACGATTGTGCGGAAGGTCCTCGCTCACAGCTGTGCGGCCCACAGGGCTTGCCACGCCGCGGTCGAAGACCAGCGCGTCAGCCGTTGGGCGTACCCGCGTCGAAACGAGTACGTGCCGGCAGTCTTCCAGGGATTGGATTTGAGGCGTTGCTGCCGTCGATCCACGGCCAGGGGCCGGCACCGAAGAACGCTGGCGGCTGCATATTTGACGGAATATAGAGCGAATTGGGCAGCGCAGAGACCGGCGGCGGCGCGAGCCCGCTCGTCTGGCCGCTTCCACCAATGCCGTGCCAGTGTACTGCGCTGGTTATGTAATCGTAATTGCCGTCACGGAGAAGCCCCGGAGTTGGACCCGGTCCCGCGGTGAGCGTCCCGGTTCCGAAGTTCCAGGCATAGGCGTCTCCGCTCGCCCCGCCCTCCAGGGCCTCGTACTGCCACTGGCTGGTCCACCCCGGCTCTCCCTGATGGAAGGTCGCCGGGTAAGGGTGGCCGGGCCACGGAGTGGCGACCGTCTGCAAGTAGTTCGAAGGGTAACCAAGCACGTTGCCGACAAATGAATAGTCGTAGTGGTAGTCGCCAGCACCGGCTGCGCGGCGGTTCCCGTCGTCTTGTAGAGTCACAACCGGGCCCGCACAGGACCAATCGCCGTTGCACCATGTGGGCGGCGAGCCCTGAGCGCTCTCGGTTCCGCTCGCGTTCCCGATGCTCCTGCGTGTGGCCGTGAAGTGATTGCGAAAGAAGGTGATGTTGATGGAGTTGCCCCAGGTCGAATCCCCGCTTCCGTTCCAGGCCTGGTTCCCCTCGAACAGCTCCTCATGTGGCGTGGCCATATGAGAGGCGTTGAGTCCGTTTTCGGGTAGGCCCGAGCAACTCTCGTCCGACCAATTGGGTTGGCAATTTCCGTAATTGGAACCGTAGCCGTCCTCCATGTAGTTATATCCAATGACGTTGCCACCGCCCGTGCTGCGCATCAACATGACCTTGTTGAAGCTCCAGGAGATGTTGTTCTCGACCAGGTTGCTGGCGGCGTAAGTATCGATCACTATCCCATAGGCCCCGCCGCCGTAGGTTGTCGTCTCGCCGGTGTGAATGAAAGAGTCGCGCAATTCGCAGCGGTAGGTGTGCATCATCATGACGTCTCCACCATGCGATTCGATGTTCTTGATCCAGGAATACTTGGCGACGTACATGGCGACGTTGCCTTGAGCGTCGCCTGCCGAGCCGTTGACCAACGTGACATCCTCTAGGCCAGCCCATTGGACGGTTGTTGCGGCGGTCTTGCCGTCGTAGGTCAGGCGGGCCAAATGCGCCGCCTGCGATACTCGATACGGCCGGTTGAAAGGCGCGGTGAACGTGACCAATGGCGAAGTGGCGCTGTACGGGGCGCTCGTGTCGATCGAGGCGATTTCCATCGCCTGACCAATCGGCCGGGACGCCGCCCAATCTGCCGCCTGACTTCCCAAACCGGGTTTTCGATTCTCCCCCCACCCGAGGTAGTCGTCGGTTTGCCCCTGGTCGGTGTTGTAGTAGGTCAGTGCAGAATCATACTGTTCATCTATCGAGACGATTTCTCCAACCACGGCCGAGGTTGCGTTGGCAAGTCGAACGCTGAAGGCTCCCTTTTGTGCGTCGCCGGCCAAGGCGTCTTGCTGCATCCAGGCAGACTCGCTGTCATGCGCCCAGCCGCCAAATGAGAAAAGAACACAATTACCCGGGCTCGAGCAGGTGACGACGGTCGTGCCGGACGTACCAACTTGGCCGACAGCAGTTCCTCTCACAGTGACGTAGCTCTTCATCGCAATGCTTTGATTGCTGTAAATTGTGAAGGTGCCTGCGCCGAGCTTCACCGTCTGGTTCGCAGGGCAGTGGTCGATGGCTGTCTGTATGGCCGTTGTATCGGCACTGCCGGTCTTGTCGTTGCTGGGGTTGACCGTGGCGCAGATGGTGGAGCGCGCGGGGATCCCCGCGACCCATCCGCTGGGGGCGCTGCCCGGCGCCGGCGCCGTGGGGCCGCTCGTAGCGGCGTAGGTGACGCCGGGCTGCCAGAGGGTCATGCGATCGCCGGGGAGCGCGTAGACCCCGGTTGACGGAATGCACACGCCGTTGGCGCAGATGTCGCCCGAGTTGCACGAAGAGCTGGCGCACATGCACGAACCCTGCAGGCAGCTCGGCGCGGTGCCCGAGCACGGCGGACTACAGGTAGCAGCGGCCTCGCATTGCAGGGAGCTCGCGTTGCAGCTCTTGCCGCCGACGCAGGAGTCGGGGCTGACCGTGCACTTGCACACCGCGGAGCCGCTCGCCCAGTCACACATCTCGCCGCTGGTGCAGTTCACCGAGGCGCACGGGTCTTGGCCCGCGTCGGGGCCAGGCGCCGACGGCGCGTCGGAAGACGGGCTGGGGGTATCGTGCCCCGGAGGCTGCGAGCCGTCCGCGCCGGTGAGAGTTGCGGCGTCTGCAAAGGCCGGCGGCGAGGCGTCGCGCTCGCTCGTCTTCGCAGAGGTGGTGCAACCCGCGAGCAATGCCATGATGGCGAAAGGTAACAGACTCCGTGCTCTCATCGCTTTCTCCTTGTAGTCGCAATGAATCGAGTCAGTGCCCAGGTGCGAGCCAAGGCATTCTGGATTCTTGTGCGCGCAACTGCAACACCCTTGCTGTCCAGAAAGCCATCGGCGAGATTCTCCCACAAATTCGCGGAGATTCGCAGCTTGAATCTGGATGCCAGCGCGACTCAAGACATTTGGGAATTTTCTGGCTGCACTTGCAACAAGCTGGAAATTGCAGAGAAATCTGGGAGGGCAGGCGGCAACGCCAAGATCGCCTTGCAGGCCTGACAACTCAGTTCTCTGTTGGTCTTCATGCGAGCATCACGGGCCCGCGCATGCGCGGTTGCGAGGTCGGCGGGCACTTGTTCGCCACGTCCGAAATGCATCTCGTCGGGTGTCTGGCCAGCGAAAGCGGCATGCGGAACGACGGTGTTGTATTGCTCGACGTAGAATTCGACGAGCTTCTCAAGGGCAGCGAACGTGTCGAGCGAATGCAAATAGAGCCAGCCGTGCTTCAGCGACCGCCACCAGGCCTCAATCAAGGAATTGGAATAGCTGACCTCGACCTGGGCGAGTACACGGCGCAGTTGTCCAAGACCAAGAAGGTTGTCGACCTCCTGATTGACATTCTCGACGCCCGAGTCCGCGACCACAGTGGCACCGTCACCATCCTTGGGGAGATTCTTCGCCGCCTCGGCAAGGATCTGACAGGTGGTTTGTGGTTCCAGGCGCGTGGTGAGTTTCCAGGCGAGAATTCGGCGGCTGAAATTGTCCAAAAGCGGATGCAAATACGTGCGGGTGCCGTCGAGCAACTTGATGATGGTCAGGTCGATGTGCCAATAGTCGTTTGGTTTGTTCGCGCGAATGCCTTGCTTGGGTTTGGCCGGGTAGAGGCGGCGGCGTGGACGAAGCCATCCACGTTCGCGAGCGAGACGCGACCAGGTGGAAGGCGAGGCAAACACCTTGCCAGTCCGCTGGGCATGCAGGGCGAGCGATCGGATGGTCATGTGGCGATAGTCATCGGAAATGACCATGTCCCGCATGTCGGAGATCTCCTTGGCGGTGAGCTGGGAGGGCGATGTGTGCGGGCAACTGGGCCGATCGTCGCGGGGGCAATCGCGGGCGGGACTGGCCCAAGCGTGGAAGCGGGCAGGGGAGAGGCGCAACACGCGGAGGGCGACGGCAAGCGGGAGGGCTTTCTGGGCGTGCGCAACGGCTGCCAAGATGGAGCGCTTGGTGTTGCCATCGGGCACCCGAAGCGAGTCGAGGCAGAAACCGGACAGGCGGATAAGGAGGAAGGCCAGACGGATGATGGCAAGGAGGAACCTGACCCGGCGCTGGAGGGAGAGGATCTCGGCTTGGAGTTCCTGCTGGTCGAGGGCGAGGACCTCGGCGGAGACGACGGGACGGGGGCCGCGACGGATCCAACTTGCGGCGGTGGAACGGGGGACACCGAGGTCACGGAAGAGCATGGGGTCGCGTTCCTCGCACACGAGATCGCGCATGCGGTGGTCATACGCGCGACGGCAGGGTGAGGCTGGCATGCGTCAAGGCTGATCGCGCCCGGGCCTTGTTGCAAGTCGCGGGCGGGGCGGATTCCTTCTGCAATTTCGCGCTTGTTGCAGTTGCGGCGCCTGATCTCCAGAATGTTCTGGTGCGCAGCTGGGCGATGGATTTCGGGACAGCAAGGGATGCGCGCTGCCGCATGAGGGACGTTCCTCATTCATGCCGCAGGCTGTCCGCCGCAAATACTCCGTGCGAACCTGGAAATGGCGGGGATCTTGTCTGTGTTCGTGCCGCAAGGAACCAGGACGGGAGCGAACAAGGGTTGTGAGCCGCAAAAACTCTGTGCGGACTGCGTAGCGCTTGGGATTCTGTCATTGCTCGCAGGAATGGCAGTAGATGACGGTGATTCGCGTGGTCAGTGGCGCCTCAGTCGCAATCTGCGCAGCCCGCACGCAAGCTGGCGAGAGCGACGCCGACTCGGCCATGGCCATGGCTTCTGGCAGTTCAGCGGGCGCGCCCTCGGGGTGGCCAACACCCGGCTGATCGAGGGAAGAACCTCGTCTGACTTTCAGACAGCGACGCTGTATTCGTGGTGTAGCCCGCCGAGAACGGGCACGGCGCGCACGCTGCTCGCTGGCGTCGGCCGCATCGGCGGCAACCAGTGCGCTCCGAATGGCGCCATGGTAGTAGCGGATGTATTCACGCAGGATTCGTTCTGCGTGCCGCTCGTCCACCACGATCACGTTGTCCAGACACTCCCTCCTCAATGTCTCGATCACTCGCTCGCAGTAACCGTTGGCTTGGGGTGATCTCGGCGGTGTGGCGAGACACCTGGTGCCGAAGCCCTTCACCCTGCGACGGAACCAGGTGCCGTAGATCGAGTCGCGATCGTGGATGAGAAAACGGGGTGCACGGTCGTCACGGTCGCATACCGCCTCAACGAAGGTCTGGGCGGCGTATTGCGCGCTTGGTGTCGACGTCACTCCCACCCGCACGATTTCACGCCGTCCCAGGTCGAGGATGACGAAGGCGTACAGGACCTGGAAGCGCAGGGTGACGATGGTGAACCAGTCAACGGCCCAGGTCTGGCTGAGGTGGTTGCGGACAAAGGTGGACCACTTCTGGCCGCGCCCGCGAGGCAGCCGCGCTGGCCTGTACTTGGAGACGGTTCTCGGAGACACGTAATGACCGAGTTTGGCCAGCTGGCCGGCAATTTGGTCTTCACCCCAGGTCGGATTCTCGGTCCACATGCGGCGGATGAGGGCTCGGGTGTCCACATCGATGGGCGGTCGCCCGACTGGTCGGCGAGATCGTCGCCGCCAAAGTAGTTTCCACAAGGAGCGGTGCCAGCGGATAACGGTGGCGGGGCGGACGATGGGGACAGCGGCGACAAGCGACGGGAACAACTTGGTGATGGCGCTGATTGTGAAGCGATCGCGGGGTTTGAGGCGGGGGTGGGGCGCGGCTCTGTGGAAAACGATGACCTGCTGCCTCAGCAGGGTGTTCTCGGCCACGAGCGCGGCGCGCGAGCGGAGCGTGTCGCGGAGCGTGGCGAGCACGGCTTTGGTGATTTCACGAAGCATCCAGAGACAGTACCCTGCCGTTTGCTCCCGTCCTGGTTCCTTGCGGCACGAACACAGACAAGATCCCCGCCATTTCCAGGTTCGCACGGAGTATTTGCGGCGGACACCCATCCAAAGCACGTCGGTTCGGTTTGCTCGGTCACCAATCGGCATTGCCGCTCGGGTCAGACCTCAAGGCCACGCGCGATGAGCTTTTTGAGATCGGTCTTGACTTTCTCCCACGTGGTCTTGGAAAGCATCTCGGGCATTCGCGCCTTGTCCACGTCGGTGAAGTAGCCGAGCGCCCGCAGGGCGAAGCCGACGTCTTTGCCTGGGTACTTGCGATTCCAGGCGCTCACCAGATCGCCAATGCTTGCGCCACCGGTGGTCAGGATGGCGTGCAGATCCACGTAGTCGCGTTTGACGGAGCGCTGGCAGATGGCCGCGAGCTTCATGGCGCCGATGTCCTCCAGAGACGCCACCTGACAACCTTCGATGTCCTGGACCGGATAGGCCACGTCGTACCGGTACCGGAAGACGCTGTATTCGAGACCATCGACTTGCCCGAGGAAGGTGCCCTCATCGTTTTGGCGTACCGAGACCGTAAGACCGGTGGCCTTGATGTCATCAAGCAGTTTCGCGGGTGGAATGGTGTTGGCGGTGAACCAGTCAAAGTCGGCGGAGACCCGGTGGCCGAGTTGCAACGCGATCGCCAGACCTCCGGCGAGGTATGCACCCCAGGCTTTCGCAGGCCCGGCAGACGCCACGAGAACCTCTCGCTGCTTGGGGAGAAGCGCCTCGAAATGAATCTTCGATGATCGATGCTTCATCGGTCTTCCCAGATGGCCGCGCCAGGGTTGTCACGCTGCCAACGCCGGATTGTGCCGGCCTCGAACCATTCGGAGAGGCGCTTGGCCGACAACCCGCCACCACGTCTCTTGCGCAGCCAGGCCCGCACCGCAGCAGTGCCACATCGCTTGACCAGCCAAGTCCGATGCTCAAGTTCACCGTAGGCGAGCACCTGGTAGACGATCAAATCCAGGTCCTCGTCCAGGTTCAACGATCCAAACGTTGTGGGGTGCGTCCAGAAAAGCGGCCTCAGCCTTTCCGGCAGGCCGCCCCACCGAACGCGAGCCGCTTCGCGGCCGATCTCGCGACGCCGTGCGGGCGCCAGCCGGCGCGCCCGCGAGAGACCGCCCTTGCGGCCACCAGCGAGGCCGCCCCGACGACCAAGGAGCGCGGCTGCACGACCAATGTCCATCGCAACCATCTTGGACCATTAGAAACCAAGCGCAATGCTTAGAGCGCTATAGTTATGCTGCTGCAAGACGTTGATGGTCAAACAGAAGTCGCAGCTGTGTGCGCAGACATTCCACACTTTCGTGTGCGCATCATAGAACTTTTTGCCGGCGTGCTCATGACGAACCCAAGGCCCGGTCGAGCTCGGCGCGAAGCGCTGGAAAACGTTGATACTCGGTCCTCATCGATGCAGCCCAGCGAGACGTCTCCGGCGACCGGTCACACCCGAGGCAGACCGCGACCAGTTCTGCCGCGTGGCCATAGTGGCGGCGCCGCTTCTGGTCCGTGACTCCTGCCAACCGATTTTCGGCCGCCTTTCGCATGGCGACGCGTACAGCGCCCCTGGCCTCGGCCTTCGGGATAGCGTCGATGCCAGCGGTTCTCAGGATCTGTTCGATCTCCGGGGTGGAAAGTCTCGGCTCGTCGCCATCGTCCGTCATCAACTCGAGTTCGTCGATGCCCATCCCCGGGTGTGAAAGCAGCTCGGTGCTCTCGGACGGCGGCCGCCGCATTCCTCCGAGGAGACCCGCGAACAACGGAAACAGCAAATGCCCGGGATGCTCGCTGTTAGACCACCCGAGACCTGGAGCTGCCGCGAGCAGCGTCGCGGCCGGCTCGAAGTCGCCCTGGATCACGTGCAGGAGCGCGCGCTGCCGAGCCGCTGGCTTCGGACAGGCCTCGAGAAGCTTCCGCTGCGCGCTTCCGGATCGCGGCCTTGCTACCCGCCGATCCGAGCCAGCGGCGAAGCCGCAGCATACTCGGACTGGCGCGCCACGCGCGCTCAAGCCACTTGGGCAGATCGTCGCGGCCAAGCTGCTGCGCAGCGAGCGTGGCACCGTCCAGCAGCTCCCCTCGCGCGTAGTCCTTGTCGGTGACGAGACCGGCCGCCTCCTCGAATGCCGGAAGCGCAGCTTTCCAGTCGCTGGCGTCGAGCAAGCTCCGGCACCACGCACGGAGATCATCGGTGCGCCTCGTCGATCGTGCGACCTTCGCCAGTCCGTCGGAACCCTCAAGGCGCTGGACGACCTCGCGCAGCCACCGGTCCTCCTCCGTGTCCCAGTCCGTCTTGCGAGCGTCGGCGGATTTCCGCGCAATGAGGGCCCGCCACTCGGGGAGAAAGGCAGCAAGCCCCGCGAGCGGTTCGACGGCCACGCGCTCCATCTCCCGAATGGGCTCCCAGAAGTGCCCGACTCCATGCACCTCGTCGATCGCCGTGCGAACTATGTCGGCACGCTCGGCCGGAGACGAGAGCATGTACGCCGAAACAACGTACTGAACCGCGCACTCGCCAGTGTCGGCGCCGAGCACCTCGTCGACCATCTCGTGCTGGCCGAAATCGATCTCCCCTTCGCCGATGGGCCGAAGTAGGGCGCGGAAGATCCGGTGGGCGGCGGCGTAGTCCTTTCGGAGGAACGCGGACGAGCCGCGCCGAAGGTACTCGTCGACCTCGGAGGGGTCGGCGTGACCAACGCGCTCGGCAGCCTTTACGAAGGCGAGCACCTCCGCGACATCGTGGTCGCTGAGAGCCGCCGGCGCCCAACCGGAGCCGCTGCGAGCCGCACGCTGGATGAGCGAACTCATCCAGCGGCTGTGGGCCTTCTCGTCGAGTTCGAGCAGCATGTCGCGAACGACTCCGCGCAGTTCGTCGGCGGACATTGTGCCGAGTGCCGCGTCGACGTCGTTGAAACCCGGCGTCGGGGCGGAGTGGCGTCTTCTGCTCATCGTGCGATCTCCGACTCAGCCTTCGCCATCGCCTAGCACGCCGACAGATTCGGTCAGCACCGCTGTCCGATCGTCTCCGCGCGATCCGCCCAACAGCATCACGGCCTCAGCCGGTACGCCTTTTCGATCACGGTGGCCATGTCCGGTCCTTTCCAGTATGGCTCGATCCAGCGTAGGCGCTGCTCGGTCCAGTTCCTCGCCGGCCGTCGCCAGTGACCTCGCACCATGAATCGCGCGAAAAGGGCGCCCCCATTGGGCGCGCGCTGCAGATCCTGAAGCTGTCGCGCCCGTCGGACGTCAATCTTGCCGGGTAGGAAGAAAACCTTGTCGGACTCTGGCGGCGATGCGGATGATCTCGGGGAGCGTTTGCGCGGGACCGTCCTCACCTCAGGCGAAACGCCGGCACTCGTCGCGTATAGGATGGCGTTGAGCACCAGGCGCAGCAGGGCACGCTCGGGACTCGCGTCGCGCACGACCGGATCCACGATTGGGCGTGGCGCGAGGGATTCGAGAAAGGCTCGCAGCGACCCATCGTCGTCGACGGGAACCTGGTAGCGGACCAGGCTGGGCAGATCGGCTCCGAGCGCATCGAAGGCAAAGGTGACCGCGAGCAGGCGCCTGGCACCGTGATGTTCCTCGGTCACGTACACAGTCGCAACACGCAGAATTTGCCCGTGCAGCGGATCCTGGGTGTTGCGAGATAGCAAACGCTCGCCGAGCGTGAGTGCGTGACGATCCGTGAGGACCAAGGCGAAGCTGGGGAAGGGAGTGCGAAGCTCCCGACCGGCAATATCCAGGTCGGTGTTTTCCAGCATGAACGACAGGGACGCGTCGACCCAGAACACCTTGCGGCGGTGCAGATCGAAGTTGACCATCAGCGGGATGTAGGGGGCCGCGTTGCCCTCCTGCTGGCCGGCTTCGTTTCCCAACGGGCGGTCACGGCGGAGGAAGCGCTGGAGCGCGAGGTCCCGCCTCAGCTCCTCTTCTCCCAGTGTCGTGGTCGTATCAGAGAATGACGGCATCGCACGAAACCGCTCCGCACAATCGCGACTCGCCTCCGCGCTTCCTGGCACTCGCTCCGCCACGCGCTCATGGGCCAGAGGCGGTGGCTCGTTCGTGTCGGCCTCGGTCTGCAGTCCCAGCTCCGCCCACATCCACGAGGGGTCGTACGCAGGCTGCCCGTCCTTGAGCGCACGCTCGTACATGCCTTCGAGACCGAGGATCAGATCCCCGACGCGTGAGCGCAGGTCGTGGCTCTTCGCCGCTTCCCGCGGGGTTCGCCCATCGAGCGCGGGCACGGCTTCGTCCAGCCAGGCGCGGTAGTGGCGAGAGAAGTGCCCCAGGACAAGCGCTTCGGCGACGCCAGGATCAAGCGCAGCCGACTCCACGACTTCGTTGCTGCCGCCCAACGCACTCGCCGTCACGTCCTCAATGACCTGTCGTCGCACATCCTCATGGGTCGTCCCTCGATGCCGGACGGCGGCCCCCGCGATCCGTTCGACGAGCTCGCGTGCCCGCCTGCCCCGCTCCAGCGAGTTCGCCTCCACCGTGAGGATGTCGGCGCGCAAGTCGAGCGTGGCGAGAGACACCTCCCCGCCGGCGGCGCTCTTCCCCGACCAGCCCCACGCGGCGTCGGCGAGGCGCCTGAGCCCTTCGTGCTCGGCGACAGCGAAGGCGCGCAAGAGGGCGTCCTTGTCATCAACATGGAAAGACACGCAGGTGGCGACCAGCTCCTCGCCGTCCGTGTTGGCCAGCTTCGGCACTGCCGGCTCAAAAATCGACGTGATCCACGCATCGTGGAGCAGCGGAGGAATGAGCTTGTAGAAGGCGTCGATCGCGGCACCCGGGTGGTCGCGCAGAAACTCGCTCCGGTGTTTCCTGATCCCGGCAATCATCTGGTCGCGCAAGAACGAAGGGATGGGCAGAATACCCATCTCGATTTCGGGCCGCCCCGAGCAGCCGCGCGGGATCACTCGGGCCGCAAGGCAATCGTGCCGCGCGATGGTCCGCGACCCCGTGCGCTCACTGACGACCACGACATCTCCCTCGACCAGATCTTGCAACGTCATCGACGTTCCGGGCACGGTCTCTTGCACCTCGTAGAGTCTCATCGAAGACTGGCTCATGGCCATCAAGAACGAGCGTTCGCCACCGCTCAAGACGGCCTGTTTCAGGAATTCGTCGATGACTCGGACCCCATCCTCGACCTCGTAGTCGAAAGCGAACCAGGCCTCGTGCACGTCCTCCGACATGACGAGAAGGTCCTTCGGAAGCTCGCTCTCGCGCTCGCCATGGCGGCCCCAGAACGCCTCGAGAGCCGCCTCTTCCTCTTCTTCCCACATCTCGTCGATGAAGAAGTCGAGCTTCTCAAAGGCAGAGGCGCGGTCAGCCTGCGTGTGGGGCAGGCCACCCGCTGCCGCCGGCGCGCCGGGCCCGTTGCAGCACTTTTTGTATTTTCGGCCGCTGCCACAGGGACAGGGCTCGTTGGGGCGCACTTTCTTCGTCATGATTCGTGGGTTTCCGGACGTTACTCTCCTGGCGGTCTTTGTACCAGATATCCAGTCCATAGCGGCGCTGACCACTGGCCAAGAAAGCCGGTAACCCTTCGCGACAGCACGGGACGACTCGTCTGGGTTGCGCTACTATTGGGGAAACCGTGATTCATCCGCCAATCGTTACGCAGTGAAACAGTTGAACATCGCTGACGATTTCGCCGGCCGGCCGCGGCTTTGAAACCGTACGATCACGAATCAGCATGCGGCAGCTACGATGAATTATGTACTTGAACATTATGCTCGCCAGCATAATTATTGACCTCCATGGAATTCGTCGGCCGCAACCAGGAAATCGAACGTTTGGACGCCCTGTGTCGGCGTCGCCACGGAGGCCTGGCCGTCTTGACCGGGCGACGGCGCGTCGGGAAGACGCGCCTGCTGGTCGAATGGAATCGACGGCATAGCGGCCTGTACACGGTGGCGGACCAGTCGGCACCGGAGATACAGCGGCGCTACTTCTGCGAGGCGCTGGCAAGCAGGTTCCCCGTTTTCCAGGAGGCCACATTTCGCGACTGGCGTTCGATTCTAAAAGCGCTGGCCCAGCAAGCCGAGGCGGACCATTGGAAGGGACCCGTCATTCTGGACGAGTTTCCATTCCTGGTCACCAGCAGCCCTGAGCTTCCTAGTGTCTTGCAGCACTGGATCGATCGGGAGGCCGTGCACGCCGGCTTGGTGGTGGCTATCGCCGGTTCGAGTCAGCGGATGATGCACGGCTTGGTCCTCGACTCTTCGGCTCCGCTGTACGGGCGGGCCGTGGAAATGATCGAGGTCAAACCGCTGCGCATGGCTGATTTTACTGCCGCCACTGGCATCGCCGATCCTGTCACCTGCGTGAAGGCCTACACTGCTTGGGGCGGCATTCCACGCTACTGGGAGCTGGCAGAGCCCTTTGCGTCCCGCGTGGACGAGGCGGTGGACCGCTGTGTTTTGGATCCGCTCGCACCACTGCACGCCGAGCCCGACCGGCTGCTGCTGGACGAGGTTCCACCCGCGTTGGCGCTGCGCCCGATCCTGGATGCGATCGGACTGGGCGCGCATCGTCCCAGCGAAATCGCCGCACGCATTGGGCAGCCGCCCACCTCGCTGGCTCGTCCCCTCACGCGTCTTGCCGAAATGGGCTTGGTCCATCGCGAGGTTCCTTTCGGGGAGAGCGAGAAAGCGGCCAAGCGGGCGCTCTATCGCATAGCCGATCCGTTCATGCGGCTGTGGTTCAGAACCGTAGCGCCCCATCGCGCACTCTTGGCCCAGGCGCCGGCGGCCGTGCGGCGGAAGCTATGGGAAGGCGCCCGGCCCGGCCTCTCCGCAGCGGCGTGGGAGGAGCTGTGCCGGCAGAGTGTGGCTCTCGTGGCGGGCTCACGTACGCCGCTGGCCCGCAGAGGGCCGTGGCTGCCGGCGGGGCGATACTGGCAAGGGAAAGGCCCAGAGTGGGATGTGGTCAGCCGCGCACTCGATGGCAAGTGCGGGTTGCTCGGCGAGGTGAAATGGTCCGAGCGGCCCGTCCGGCCAGCGGAGCTGCGTCGGGTTGCGGGCGAGCTTCGGCGCAAGGGGGTACCACCCGCTTTGTCCGAGGCTTCCGAAATCGTCTACTGCCTGTTTGTGCCCACGAGCGAGGGCGGCGAGAAGGAAATCGAGGGGATGTTGGTCATTGATGCGGCGGCAGTGACGGCTGCGGGGGCCTAATCTCTCTCCCCAGTTGTGCAAGCCAAGCAGGCGAAATCTCTGGCATTCGGCCGCCGCCGCACAATTGGGTTGGTTTCTAAGTGTTTGTCTTCTATTGGGTCATGCGAAAAAT
>CAVWUP010000007.1:0-151408 GCA_963758155.1 uncultured delta proteobacterium | reverse complement strand
CGGGAGAAGAAGGGGTCGAACGCTGACTGGTACAACCCGCACGACCCCGAGGCGAAGATCTCGAAGATGAAGGACGGGAGCACGCATCTGGCGCACAAAGAAGAGCACGCCGTCGACATGGACACTGGCGCTGTGGTGGCAGTGACCCTGGACGGTGGAACGGCAGGCGACACGACGACGCTGGAGGGAACTCTGGAAGCCGCCAAACAAAATCTCGAAGAAGCCCGAGAACATGCCGGAAAAGATTCGAAGCGCACGCAAGAGCCGAGCGAGGTGGTGGCCGACAAGGGTTACCACAGCAAGATGGTGATGTTGGCATTGCAGCTCGGGGGATGGCGCAGCTACATCGCCGAGCCTCGTCGTGGCCGACAGCATTGGGAAGGCGAGACCGAGGAGCGGGACGCCGTTTATGCCAATCGTCGACGGAAGAACGGCAAACGCGGTCGGCATCTCATGCGCCGTCGCGGAGAGATCATCGAGCGGACCTTCGCCCATGTACTGGAGACTGGTGGCATGCGAAGGCTCTACCTGTGCCACCAGGAGAACATCGCCAAGCGGTTGCTGGTTCACATCGCCGGGTACAACCTCGGTCTACTGATGCGCAAATGCTTCGGCGTCGGCAAACCGAGGTGTCTCCAGGGCCAGTCGGCCGCCCTTTGGGCTGCCTTGATCACGCTTTGGAACCTGCTGGCTTCGCTCATGCGGCTGCCAGGGACCGCCGACCGCGATAATCTGCAAGCAACCCGCCAATCACACGACCCGTGGCTCGTTCAGGCAGCCGCATGAGCGAAGCCATTCCCAGCACTTTCACCACGGGCTGCTAGTACTACTGTGTTGCAAAAGTTGACCGATACTCAGGGTGCCCGAAACTGCGGGCATGGCAAGAAAACCGGTCGCTACAGAAGAGCGCTTCCAAGACTTCATCACCCGCCTGTTCGAGGCCGTCGGTCACGCTGACCGTCGAGAGCCGTTGCGGGCCTATATCGCTGGGCTGCTCTTGCCCGGCGAGCGGAAGAGCGTGGAGCCCATGGCGGCGAGGATCGATCCTCGCAACGTGGAGTCGCGCCACCAGTCGATGCATCACTTCGTAGCCGATGCGCCCTGGGATGAAGGAGCAGTCCTGCGGGTGGCACGTGATTGGGCCCTGGAGCAGTTCGAGCGCCACGGCCCCATCGAGGCTTGGGCCGTCGACGACACGGGTATCCCGAAAAAGGGTAAGCACTCAGTCGGCGTCGCGCGGCAGTACTGCGGGGTGCTCGGCAAACAGGACAATTGTCAGGTCGCCGTTACGGTGTCGCTAGTCAATGAGGTCTTGAGCGTTCCAGCCGCACATAGGCTGTATCTGCCGGAGATCTGGGCCAGCGACCTTGGGCGACGGAAAATCGCGCGGGTGCCCACGGACATTAGGTTCCAGACCAAGTGGCAGATCGCGCGCGACCAGATCGCGCGGTTACTGCAGGAGGGAGTGCCCAAGGCACCGGTGGTTGCTGACGCTGGCTATGGCACCACCACGGAATTTCGAGACTGGCTGGCCGCACAGGGCTTGGTGTATGCAGTCGGCGTCCAGAGCGAAGTGACGGTGTGGTTCGAGGACAACCAGCCGCCATCTCCTAAGGCTTGGCCGGGACGGGGACGGCCAGCAACGTTGCTGCGCCGGACAGAAAATACCCAGCCGCTCACCGTCGCCCAGCTTGCCTCGTCGCTGCCCAAGTCGGCGTGGAAGTCAATCCGGTGGCGCAGCGGTACCAAGGGCGACATGCGCTCGCGTTTTGCGCGAGTCCGCGTGCGAGCCGCCCACCGCGACTACTGGCGCAGCGAACCTCGGCCCGAGGAATGGTTGCTCATCGAATGGCCAAACGGTGAGTCGGCGCCAACGAAATTCTGGCTCTCCAACGTCGCGGCCGACATGAACATCACGGACCTGGTCAATCTGGTCAAACTCCGCTGGCGGATCGAGCGTGACTACCAGGAACTCAAGGACGAGATCGGGATCGACCACTACGAAGGCCGCAACTGGCCAGGCTTTCACCACCACGCTGCCTTATGTATAGCGGCCTACGCATTCCTCGTCGCCGAGCGTGCTCGGCTTTCCCCCCCGGCGCCTTTGGCCTTCCTCAAAGCCGCTCCACTACCCCGAGGTTTCCGCCCTCGGGGCAGTCCCGCTAAGACCTGAGCGCCACAACCCAGCCTCCATCGCCACCCTTCGACGAATTATCGCGCGGATACTCGCGGCTCAGCTTTGCGTGTGCCACGCATGTGGAGCCTGCCGTGCCATATAACACAGTAGTACTAGATGCCAGCACCTTCGGACAGGCGGCCATGGTGGCGGCCAAAACGGTCGGGGCGCCGCTGGGAACGGCGAGTTTGCGAGCTGTGCCGCGCACACCATGGAACGTGCAGCGAACAGTGGCGCCAACTGTACCCTAGCAAGAAACGAGGGATGAAGATGTTTCAACGAAAACGATTCCAACTCGTGCTTGCGGTTGCGACTGTCGCACTTCTCTGCGCTTCCCGGGATGTCCACGCATACTACTTCCAGGCCCAGTGCGACTTCGTTGACGACCCTGTCAAGTGGGGAGGGAACTTCCGCATGTATCGGGACGTTTGCAGCATGCCGGACAACTCGGACAGGGATGGGGCGTACTATAATGCTGGCTTCCAGTGGTCGCAGTTTCATGGCCTTATGGACTGGAACTGGTCGTACGACGACAATTGTAGCATCACGTTCGAAAACGGAAGAAACGAGACCGCCGTGGTCCCCCGCTCTGACATCAGCGGCGCTAACGGCTTAACGCAATACGACTACAATTGGAGCACCTGCGTTTTTGCGGGGGCCCAGTACACCGAGACCGATGTGATGGTTGCCGATGATATGAGCTACGCCAACGAAGACGAGACCTTCTCTGACGTGTGGTTGACTGGGGTGCCGTCTGCGCAACAAGGCCGGGTTGTTCTCCTGCACGAGTTTGGGCATGTCCTCGGCCTCGGCCACGCCGACTGGTTCGACGTGATGCGCACGTACGCGCCCGAGCCCCTCGTGGGCGGCACCGGGGATCACGCCGAGCCTTTCCCGAGACGATGCGAATGGCATCAGAGCGCTTTACCGCAGCTATCCGGCTCAGTACAATGTGTTTGCGTCCGCCCAGGAGTTGTTCGACGACGGAACCAACCAGGGCAACATTCGGGCAATCGAACAGAGCTGGCCGAGCAGCGTCTGTCCGAATGATTCCATCGCCGTCCGCTACACGTTTGGCTGCAATGGCGACAGTTGTTATGGCAACGCTCCCTTTCGGATCTTCATCAACAACGTGCCCACGGCTACTGGCGGTGGCTGGGACGTATTCAGAGGAACCATCTGGAGTTTTGATTCAAGTCCTGTGCTGACGGACGTCGCCACTGGGACCGTCCCCTTGGTACCTGCAGGGACATACTATGTTCTGTGGCAGATGGGACCCTGGGCAATGGAGTTCAACCAGGACGACAACGTTGTCCATAGCGCCTACACCCTCAACGTGGCGGACTGCTGTTCGCCGAGCTGCCGCTCGACATGCGCTTGCATAGCGAAGCCGACCAAGCAAGCATCGATTAGTCCCCTCCAGGCTTGGCCCGCTCCGCTCTCCTTGATCTGGACGAGCGGTGACGGAGACGCCACCGCGGTGTTCATGGCGGCAACGTCCACCGGAGCCCCGGCCCCTGTGGACGGGACCGTCTACTTCCAGGACCAGAACGATCACTCCAACCAAGGCTGGCAGAACTCCACCTTTGGCCAAGGCGACCAGATAGGCACGAGCGGGTGGTACTGCGTCTACAACGGCCCTGTCAGCGGTCGTGGATGGGGCGGGGTAACTATCGATGGACTCCAGCCTGGAACGACCTATCGGGTGATGGCCGTCAGCTACAACGGTTACGCTGCGGGCGCGCCCGCCTACCTTACTACCACCACAAGCAACGACCCGATGAACTGGATCGCACCGCAAGCGCAGGCCAGCATGGTGACCGCGACATCCTACGCGTCGCCCAATAGCTCGGGCATGACTCTCAACTGGCAGAATGGCAATGGTAACGCCACGGCGGTGTTCATGGCCAAGGGCGGAACCGGCAACCCTTTGGTCGACGGCCTGGTATGGGATGGGTACCAATACACGGATACGATGTATCACCTGCCGGGGAGTCAGAGCACCATCTTCGGCCAGGGGACTCAACTGTACAACAATTGGTATTGCGTCTACAACGGTGCGGCCACGTCCGCGACGGTGAGCGGTTTGCAGCCCGGGGCGACCTATCGCGTGGCAGCGGTTTCGTACACGGGAACCTGGAACAATCCCACGTTCCTGCGAAACCCGTGGAACGGCTGGAAC
Source organism: uncultured delta proteobacterium (assembly GCA_963758155.1). Classification (GTDB taxonomy): domain Bacteria; phylum Myxococcota_A; class Polyangia; order Fen-1088; family Fen-1088; genus Fen-1137. The sequence goes on along the minus strand of CAVWUP010000007.1, from coordinate 147,050 downwards.
GTCAATCCGGCAAGCTTCGTGGCACCCCCGATTGGGTCAAGCGGCATACAACTTCATGGTTTTGACTATCCGGGGGCCCCCTTGCCGGCTCTTCCGGTTGGCTGGGTGATGGCCTTTCTGGCACTGCTACTTGCTGTGGTCGGACGGTCGCGCATCGTGAGAAGGGGCAGATGAACGTCGGCGAGTGATCGAACAGCTTGCCGACGATGCGATTCGCACGGGCGGGCTCGCAATACGTCGTGTTCCTCAACGCCGGCAGGGTCAAAAGCCCCAGCGTGGATAGCGGAATCCCAGACGCGGGACATTGATTCTCGATGCCTCTTTTGCCGACGATGCGATTCACTCAACCTGGGCCAGGCTTGCTCACGCTCGCTTTCCGAGGCCCAACCAGCGTCGCGTGGAAGAGACCGAACCACAGAAGAAGGGGCAGCGCGAAGGTCATGGCAAGGGGTGCCAGCAAACTCTCGTTGACGAGCACCAGAAGCTTTTCAACGAATCCATCGTGTGCGGTACCTGTGGCGATACGTTCGAGGGACACGAACGGCAGCATCCCCCGCAGGTGGAAGAGGAGAATGCCAAAGAGCAGCTTGGCCACAACACGCTTTCCGCCCCATGTGATTTTCCCCGCCAGCGTCAGGGCGACGAACACAACTGTGGGCAAGTAAAATAGGTGATGGACGTCGATGTGGAATTGCGACGGCACGGACCCGGTGGTTTGGTTCCAAATGGTGGCAATCGCCTCCCACTCGAAGCCGGGTCGTTGGTCGGGCACAAGCCGGGCAAGCCTCTGGGTGTCCGTGGAATTGAGAACCAGGCCATTCGCGGCCCGGCACACAAGAGAACAATAGCTTCGCCCAACCCAGGAAAATGGCCAACCCAAAACGCCGAGTAAAGCGGTCAAGACCACGGCAAAACGAAGGAGCTTCCTCCGCCCCATGATGGTCATGAACGGACCCGCTTTCCGACTTCGTCTGGCGAGGACCTGGGCACAGCCTGCGAGATGGCGATCAGGAAGATGACCGTCCCGCAGACCACCATGCACAGCGGGGCAAGGGTCTGGTGCGCCCGATGGAACCAAGTCGGGGCGTGGGCCCCCAGCCAATACAGCACGCAAATCCGCATGACGTTGACAAGCACCAGAAGGACCACGGAAGCAAGCACAGCCCCGAGGCGCCGCCCAAACGATAGGGGAAGGGCGGCGAGGGCCGCCACGAGGAGAATGGTCACGTCCATGGCGTCGCAGGTCTTGACGATCTGTACCGAGAAGTTCGGACCAGCGATGGTGTCACCAAGCACGGCGACCCGCGGCTCAAAGAGCGAAATCGCAGCCCCGACCATTTTGGCGTACAGCGAGAGATAGGAATCAACACCTGCGGCCATCGCGCCGGTCCTGGGGTACGGATAGAAATAGATGGCAAGGAGCGGGGTCGCGATGGCTGCCACAAGAAAGGCATAGCGCACGCCAAGCGTCGCCGAGCGACCGGTGGAAAGCCCGGCAGACGAATTCTTTCTCCTGCGATTCTTTCGCGCCGTCATGTCGAAGTGCCTCGTGCCGAATCCTTTCGAACGGTTCTTTCCGCGCCGGAGAATGCGCCCACTGCCGGTCGGCATCGCCACCGACCTGCCGCCGCAAGGTTGGCGAGCGTGGGTCTGCAAGGGCCTGTCTCGAACACCAGGCAGTCTACCCCATCGCCTGCCCGCCGGGATCGCCTCGACCAGCCAATTCTCGATCGTTCGCCGGCTGCGCTATTCTACTTGACGCTACCGAGCCGCGGTTTCTATCGTGCGCCTTGAAGTACCAAGGAAGTAGTTGTTCAACGACCGAGACAGAAAGGGGGCTCCCGATGATTACCGACCAACCAGAATCCGAGCTCGCCAAATCGGGCGGGCGACATCGAGCTTCGTACCTGGTCCAACAAGCCATGTACACGCTTGGACTCGCAAAGGCCGACGGCGATGCCATGGCCGCGCTTCTGCCCGCTGGCTTTCTCGACGAAGTCGAGCAGGTGCGCGACGAGGTCGACAAGGCCAGGCAGGACAAGACCGTGATAGCCGCCGAAGCCAAGCAAGCCACGGGCGCGCAAAACGACAATGCGCGCGCACTCAAGGTGTGGCTGCGCAAGGCCGTCAATCGTGCGATTCGCGCGTCCCACACAGGGGCGAAATTGCCCGACCAGCTGACCGCCGTGGGCAACATTCAAAGCGTGCCCGCCCTGCTCGACAAGTCGAGCAAGGTGTTTGCCCTGCTGGCCGAGAACGCCGCCACCCTGTCCAAGGTCGGCCCCGACGTTCAGCTCCTGATCGATGAAGGCAAGAAACTCTACCAAGACCTGGAGCAGGCCGACGCCACCCAGGAGCAAACCCGCGCGTCCCAGCTGCCCGCAGCCGTGACCGCCTTCTATGTCAAGAAGGGCGAGCTCTACGCCGCACTAAAGATCATCAACAGTGCCGGCCATGAACTGCATGCCGACGACCCGCAATCCAGCGCCAGGTACAACCTGAGCATCCTGCACCGCCACGGCGGCCAGGCTGCCGCTCAACCTGCGCCCACGCCGCCCGCCCCGACCCAGAGCGCGGCCCGCGTCTGACCCATCCGGGGGGCGCCGAGTCGCCGCGCAGGCGGTGGCTCGGCGCCTTGTGCGTCACAGCCTGCGCGCCGGTCCTGGCGCGCGCGGCGCACCTGCGCTCGCCCCGGTGCGCGCGTCGATGAAGTGAACACCAGGGCTAATGAAAGGGCTACCAGCGTTGAGGCGGGCAATCCCAGCCGTGATGAGGTCGCCACCAGTGCCGATGACGCCGATACCAGTGTCGATGACATCGCCACCAGCTTCGATGAGGCCACTCCCAGCATCGAGCAGCCCGGTCCCAGCGCCGAACAGGCGGCCCTCAGCGTCGGAAAGGTCGTTCCCAACGCCGATGATGCCGCTGCCAGCGCCAAGTGGACAACGATCACTATCAAGGAGGTCGCTGCCAGCCTATTTCATGCCGTTGACAGGAGGCCTCGAAGACGGCGAAGTGACAAGGTGGAGCTGGTTTGGCTCCGATGCGCCCTCGGCCGTTCACGATCGTCCCCACGCAGCCCCGGCCCCCGACTCCTAATCCTTGGCCGTCCAATAGTGCGCTCAGACCCGATCCCGGCTATTCTGGTAGTCATGGCTCCGTTAGATCTGCGGGAAGAGCTGAAGCGCGACTTGCGGCGCCACCCGCGCGTTGAGTTGCAGGGTCTGTTTGAGTCTCCGGCTGACCGGGAGAAGCTGGCCGAGTCGTTGCCTGTGTTCTTGCCCTTCATGGGCAGGACCTACCAGGCCGTGTTGTGGGTGGCGGACTGGGACCACCGGCTGCCTTCGCAGAACATCATCATGCGCCTGTACGCCTACTACGCCGGTCAAGGCAAGAAGGTGGCGGAAGACAGCTTCGGCGAGCGCCGGGCGCAGATCACCGCCGAGACCATCTTCCCGGAATTTGATGTGGCCGACTTTGCCGGCCTGCCCGCCGACGAGGTGTACGAGGCCGACGGGCCAGTGGGAGGCGCTCTCAAGGCCTTCCATCTGGTCAGCGAATGGCGACGCGAGATCGATCCCACGCTGGCGCGTAGGGCCGAGCAGATCGTGCGCGCCTCGCACCACTTCCAAGAAATCGCCAGCCAGACGCGGGCGCGGCCGCCCGGGCTTGGGGATCTGGAGACCGCGGAATGGTCGCCACCCAGCGAGAGTGGGCACAAGGGCTGGGGCCTGGATGTTTGGTACTTGCGCGCCTTCAACGGCATGGTGGGTGAAGGCACGGCCTTTCTGGTCGACCTCGACGAGGGTCAGGTCGTCCGCCAGCGCGACTTCCAGTTCCGGGCTGGCTAACCCCTACCTGGTCATCAGCTGCAGACCGACCAGGATCGCGTTGCCGGTCTGGCCAAGGACTTTGCTGTACTGATAGTCCAATGCCATGCGAGCGCGCAGGCCATCGATAATGTACCCGATCTGCGCGTCGGCCAAGGCGTCGGTATCGTCGGTCTGCCGATCGTGTGCCTGCTGCAGCCGAAACAGGAATTGGAACTTGCCCGCGCCGACATCGATGGGCAAGAGGTAGCTGGCCAGGGCAAAGTAGTAGAAGCTCTCCAAGGTATAGCGGCCCCAAAACTTGTAAAAGGCACCCTCTAGGTCCAGCACGCCGGCAGCGCCCAGGTTTTTCTCGAAGAACAGGTCGAAATTCAAGTCGGTGAAATCGGCCCACGCCGCCAATGCTTGATTCGTGGTGGGGTCGATTTCTTGCCAGCCGTTGTGCTGGTACTGAAAACCCGCGCCCAAGGCCAGGACGTCTTTGCTGCCGTAGTAGGTGCTGACATTGCGGTAGCCGGGCTCGGGATTGAGCAGGCTGAGGCTGAGGCGGCCCGAATACAGCGGACTCAGAGCGGGATCGGCGAGGTTGAAGGCACCCGCGTAGTACTTGAAGGTGCCGCCGCCAAACTGCCCCCACAAGGTCGCACCGTCGCTGCGTCCGTGGGGGCCCTGCAACACGCCCGCAGGCTTCTGCCCGGCCATGAACTGGCCTGGGAAAAGCCAGGGCGCCATGGCCCACTCGGTGCTGAGCCCGGATCGGTCGGCCGGCACCAGCATGCGGCCAACCCACAGATTGAAGGCGTCGTGGAGTTCGAACCGGCCGATGAGATCCAGCACGGCCGCGCTCCCGGTCGTGTCGTAGCGACCATCCTGATCGCGGGTGCCAAAGCTCCCGACGAAATCCGCCTGCCACAAAATATGACGCGTGGCCTGGCCCGAAAGCAGAAGCTGTACCTGCCCGTCCATGCCCAGGTCATTGAGCTTGTCGGGCGTGCGAGGATTCGGATTCTGGATGCGCAGGCCCAGCCGGGTGCCGACGCCTGCTTCAAGCAGCTTCAAGGGAGCAGCGCCCGCAGGTGCGTCGGCAGGAGAAGGCGGCGGCCCAGGCAATGGTGCCGGGGTTTCCAACACAGAAATGGGCACCAGCGGCTCCGGCGGAGGGACGGTGGCCGCGGCCGGCGCTGCGAGGGCCGGCGTCGCTCCCAGCAGCGCCACAGCGACTCCGCACCCGAAGATCCTGCGCACGATGAGACCTGGCTGACTCATGGTGGGACTACCGTACCGGAAACGCTTTCCCAAGTCGAACGGCGACGGGCAGGCCGAGGACCGCCTGCACGACATCTCGGGCCGAGGCGACCGCAGGGCTGCGGTCGCCCTGCTCTTCCTCGATCCAGCATCGATCTAGGACCGCAGCCAGATGGCGAAGCAAGGGAGCGCGCACTTCATCCACAGCTACCGGCCGGCCGAGCACATCGGTCATCGAGCCCATCACCGAGGCAGCCAGGCCACAGGGGTTGATGGCGGAAAAACGCTCGAGATCGGTGCACACGTTGAGCGCGAAGCCGTGCAAGCTGACCCAGCGGCGCACCGCCACGCCGAGCGAGGCCAGCTTGTGCGAACCGACCCACACCCCGGTGAGCCCGGGTCGCCGGCCCGCCTCGATGGCGAAGTCGGCCAACGTGCGAATGATGGCCTCCTCGATGCGGCGCAGATACAGGTGCACGTCCCGCTCGTCTTCGCGCAGGTACAGGATAGGGTAGCCGCAGAGTTGACCTGGCCCGTGATAAGTGACGTCACCACCGCGCTCGACCTCGAAGACCGGCATGTTCGTCGACGCAAGCAGGTTTTCCCGGCGCGCGCCGCGACCCAGGGTGAGCACATGGGGGTGTTCCACCAGCACCAAGGTATCGGGAATCTCGTCGCGCTGGCGCGCGGTGAGCAATTCGTGTTGCGCGCGCCACGCCTCCGCGTAGTCGCGCGTGCCCAGATCGATGATCCGTGCGGGTCGGCTCACTCCCCGCGCGCGTCCATGGGCACATAGTGGTTGATCGTCGGCCCGATGTACACCTGTCGCGGTCGGTAGATGCGTCCCTTGGGATCGTCGAGTATTTCCTTGAAATTGGCGATCCAGCCGGGCATGCGACCAATGGCGAAGATGACGGTGAACATCTCAGTCGGGATATGCAGCGCGCGCATGATGATGCCGCTGTAGAAATCCACGTTGGGGTACAGCTTGCGCTCGATGAAGTACGGATCGGACAACGCCGCGTCTTCCATGCGATGGGCGATATCCAACAACGGATCCGAGATCTGCAACGCATCCAACAGTGTATCGCAGGCCTTCTTGATGATTTTTGCGCGCGGGTCGTGGTTTCGGTACACGCGGTGCCCGAACCCCATCAGGCGCTTGCCGCTGGTCTTGTCCTTAGCCGCCTTGATGAAGCGCGAACCATCGTCGCCCGCGCGATGGATATCCGCCAGCATCTCAATGACGGACTGATTGGCCCCGCCATGCAACGGTCCCCACAAGGCGCACACGCCGGCGGCCGCGCTGGCGAACAGGTTGGCTTGCGCCGAGGCCACCATGCGCACCGTCGAGGTCGAGCAGTTCTGCTCGTGGTCGGCGTGCAGAAGGAAGATGGTGTCCAGCGCGCGCACCACCTCGGGCCGCAACTCGTAGTCCTCGTACACATCCGAGAAGAGCATGTGCAGGAAGTTCTCGGTGTATCGGTAGCTGGGCTTGGGATAGATGATGGGCTGCCCGCGCGACTTGCGGTACGAGAAGGCGGCGATGGTGCGCACCTGCGAGATAAGGCGCGCGGCCTGTTCATCGAACTCGTCGCGGGTGGGCCGCTGCATCTGTCCCGGGTAGAAGCAGCTGGAGGCGTTGATCATGGCCGATAGGATCGCCATGGGATGCGCTTGCGAGGGAAATCCCTCGAAGTGGTACTTCATGTCCTCGTGCAGGTTCTCGTTCTGCGTAAGCAGCCTCGAGAATCGCCGCATCTCGGCCCTCTTGGGCAAACGGCCGTAGATGAGAAGGTACGCGGTTTCCACGAAGGTGGACTTCTCGGCCAGCTCATCCACGGGAATACCGCGATAGCGCAGGATCCCCTTTTCGCCGTCGATGAAAGTGATGGCGCTCCGGCACGACCCCGTGTTGCCGTAGCCGTCATCCAGGGTGATGCACCCGGTGGCGCTGCGCAGGCTGGCAATGTCGATGGCCCGCTCGTGCTCGGTGCCCTCGACCACTGCTAGCTCATGCACCTTTCCGTCAATCTCCAACTTCGCCGTCGAACCCGTGATGTTGTCCATGGCAGACGGAAGTCTTGGACAAGAGTGGCAGGTTGACAAGCCGTAAGACCATCACATAATGCAGACGCTCTGCGTCTTCATATTTGCGGCTAATAATAATTGGTACGGGGTGGCAAATTCTTTTGGCCGTGTAATGCTATCCATCATGCGAACCATTCGACGTTATTCGAACCGCAAACTGTACGACACGCATGAGAGCCACTACGTCACCCTGCAAGCGCTCGCCGCGCTAGTCCGTTCCGGCGAGGACTTCCAGGTCGTGGATCACGGCACCAATCGTGACCTGACCACCGCGACGCTGGCGCAGATCATCTTCGAGGAGGAGAAGCGCGGATCACGCCTTCCCGCCACGGAGCTTCGCCGCATCATCCAGAGCGGCACTATCTAGTGCGCCAGCATTAGCAGCAGTCGGCAAGGTCAAAACCGGCCGGCAAGGGAGACACTTGCCGCGGTTTCGTGATCTGAAGCGCCACTGCGCCACGTGGTGACCACGGCGATAGTTCCGCCGCTCAGCACGACTGCGCCGCCGAGCGCGAGACACTCGATGCTGACAAGCCGGCGCGATGAGCCGGCCTGCGAGCGGTTCAGGAGAAAGGCGCCGGTGCCAGCAGCCACGCTGCCCGCGGCCACAGCGAGCCAGCCGAGGACCCGCAGGGCTTCGGGGTCAGCGTCGGCCAAGTTTTCACGTTCGACATCGGCTTTGCGAACAACAGGCGGCACCGGCATCACGGTTGGCGGTTCATCCAGAGGCTCGAAAATGGGCGCCAGCCGCGCTGCTTCGCCGAGTTTGACCTGGACTTCGCTGCGCCAGGGCCGTCGTGCTGCTGCTGCGATTTCGACCTGAACCGTGCCGGGAAGCAAGAATAGCGGCCCCGGCAAAGGCAGAAAGCCGGAAGGCTCGCCGTTGATCTTCACCTGCGCCCCGCGTAGGCCACTCTCGATGGTCAGCATGCCCAGGTGCGAGCGCACATCAGCCAGCGCCTTCTCGATCAGCGGGCGATGCGGCTCCAGCCAGGCGTCGTTCACCTCAGATAGTGCGGCGGCCAGGTCGCTTTCTGCTTCGACCCAGTGGTGCAGCGCCTGCTCGGCCAAACCGATCTCCGTTCGCGAGCGCGTGGTAGGCCGGGCTTGGTGCGCGCGCTGGAAAGCATCGAGCGCCGCCTGGTAGTCGCCCTTGCGCATGGCCTTGAGTCCCTGGTTGATGAACGCGTCTGAATCGTCGCCATCGGCCCGTGCCTGCCCCTGCCCGAGCGCGAGCGAGACGACGATCAAAAAGGCCACACGGCGAACCATGAAATGCTCCTAGATGATGGGCACACCCTCGGGCGTGAACTTGACCGAGCTGCGAGGGCTTTTCCTGGGCTTGCGTGGCGCGGGCTTGGGCGAATTGTCCGCGGCAGGTGCCGGTGCGACGCGAGCCGGCGGCACCGGCGGTAGCGCCGGCGCTGGAGCAGTCGGGGCCGCGGACGCTGGCGGTGCCACTTCGACTGCCGCCGGCGCAGGGGACGCGGGACGCACATCACGATGAACAAGTGAGCCTCGCAACGCCCATCCTGCCACGGCAAGCACCACCGCCACCAAGACTGCCGCAACAGCAACGGTGCGGCTGCGGCGCCGAATCGTAACCGTGCCGCTGGCGACTGACTCGGACGCAGGCTGCTCGACTGGGCCAGACGTCGTGTGAGTCGGTACGGCCTGCCAGGCCTCGGCTCGACCCATGGGAAGAATCTTGGTGGGCGCCACCGGCGACGCAGGCGCCTGGGCGGGCGCGATTTCTGTCGGCACGAGCCGAGCCAGCGCGCCGTCGGGCGTGGGCACGGCCATAGAAGGCGCGATGGGCATCTCCGCTTCAGGTGCCGAGAAATGGTAGCTCCACTGCTGGCGCCCCTTGACTGACATGAACGGCAACAGGGCCAGGCCCAGTTCGCGCACGCTCGCGAAGCGGTCGCTCGGGGCGCGGCTCATGGCACGCAGTATCACGGCCTCCAGATCGCGCGGGATCTCCGGGCGCAGGCACGACGGGGGCTGGAAGATCCCCTCCACGATGTTGTGCATGATTGCGTAGGCCGTGGACCCGGTGCAGGGCCGCACGCCGGTGAGGCATTCGTACAGAATCACGCCCAAGGCGTACTGGTCGACACGCGCGTCGATTTCACGGCCAGCCGCCTGTTCGGGCGCGAGGTAGTAGGTGGTGCCGATGATATCGCCCGTGCCGGTGAGGTTGGCGTCGTCCCCGCCCACACGCGAGATGCCGAAGTCGAGAATCTTGGGCGTCTCGCCCATGGGCGTGCGCGCGAGAAAAATGTTGCCGGGCTTGAGGTCGCGGTGGACCACGTTGGCGCGATGGGCGGCATGCACGCCGGCGCAAGCCGCAACCAGAAGGTCAGTGGCGCGTTCGACGGAGAGTGGGCCCTCTGCGATTTCAGCACCCAGGCCGCGGCCGGACAGATACTCCATCACGATGTAGGGAGTCTCGCCGTGCGTGCCGTAGCTGTAGATGATGACCAGATTGGGATGCACGACGCGCGAGGCGGCCTGGGCCTCACGCCGGAAGCGGGCCAGCGCGATGGCCTCCTGCTGGTCGAGGCCGTGCAAGGTCTTGATGGCCACCGTGCGACCGAGATCGCGGTCGACCGCCTTGTATACGCAGCCCATGCCGCCTCGGCCGACCAGGCTGACGATCTCGAAGCGATCCACCTGTTCGCCGGGGCGAAACACGCCGGTCGGAGGCTCGGCCATGGGCTGCGACTGCGGAGTTTCGGACAGGACCAGCGCGAGCGGACTCTGCGGCGCAGGCCCGACCGCGAGCGGATCCGTGCGCAAGGGGCGCGCGCGAGCCGTGGTCTCATCTGGCGCGCGCTGCTCGACAACGCGGCTCTCCGGCAGCACCGCGGTCGCCGGATAGTTGGGCTGAGGCGTGCGCGGGCCAGTCTCCGCCGCATCCCGCGACCGAGCACGGTCGTAGGACAGGGTGTCGGGACTTTGCCCAGGCTGCTTCACGTCACGCCCTTGCTCCGGCTGCACACCGTCATACGCCAAAACATGGCGACAGAGCCCAGGCGAGTCAAGAGGCGGGTGCGCGGCGGCAGCGACAAGGGGCCCAGCCATGATTGAATTTGTCGGCTGTGGGTGGAGGAAGTTGCGTCGCAGATGGAGAGAGGCTGACGCGGGCGCAAATCAGGGTTTGTATTCGTCGGCCCCGCAGTCGCAGGCAGTGCCTATGGGCCGCGTGTCGCCGTCGATGTCGTCGGGCGGACAGGTGGCGCCGCCGTAGTCCTTGCACGGCGAGGTCGCGCTCAAGTGGTATGGCTGCGACACGTTGAACATCGGATTGCCAGAATTCGAAAACGTGGGAGTGGCGCAGTTGACCACGTCGCCAACCGTGTTGTTGTAGAAAAGGATCCCGGCAAGAGGCTGGGTTGCGCTACCGCAAACTATCCCGGCCGCGCCATTGTTTACGACGCTGTTGAACCAGAATCGCGCTGGCCCTGCCACCGGTGCTCCACCGAGATAGGCGCCGCCGAAACTCACCGACGCCCACGCTCCCCGGGCCGTTCCCGTCGAAGACTGAGTTCGATATGTCGAACGCGGCTCCGGCGGCTACCACAAGGCCGCCACCCCGGTTGCCAACGACGATGCAACGGTCGAGGCGGATCGTGGCAGGGGAGTCGACCTGGATAGCCGGAAGGCTAGCGATGTTGCCGCTGGTGACTGTCAGTCCGCGAATGTACACGTCCCCCGAGGTGATATGGATCTCAATGTTCCCCGCAGCGCCTATTGTCGCGCCACTCTGCCCGACGACTGTGAGCTCGCCGCTGGTCGTTCCGGCTGAAGATGACCAATTGCCGAGCATGGCACTGCTCGGTCCGCGCATGACCACGAGCCTCTTTGTCGTTGCTGCGTTGATTCCATCTTGCGAAAGACAGAACGGCGTGCCCGCACTGCCAGCCGTGCTGCTGCTCGCAGCGACGCAAGCCGCATTGTTCTGCACATAAATCGCCTCGGCGTCCGCGGCGCAATGTCCGTCCTGGTGGAACATGCACACGCCCGGGTTGGCGCCCAGCTTGGCCACACACTGGGCGTCACTGGTACACTTGGTGCACTGTTTGTTCAGGCAGATCGGCGTCGTCCCTGAACAGTCAGTGTCGGCGAGGCACTGCACGCAATGCTCGGCCGCCGTGTCGCAAACCGGTGCGGACGCGTTCTTGCAGTGACTCGACTGCACGCACTCGACACACTTGTTGGCCGCATCGCAGGCCGGAGCGGCTGCGGCTTTGCAGTCGACATCGACCGCACACTCCACGCACGGGCCGGCGTTGCACACTGGCAGGGTCGCGTTCTTGGTCGCGCAGCTGCCGGCTGGCGCAAGCGGGTTGTTGCAACCCACGCAGGTCTGCGACGTTCCGCAGATGGGGTTGTTAGGGTCAGTACAATCGGTGTTCTTGAGGCAGCCCACGCACTGGTTGGTTGTCAAGTCGCAGAAACCCGCAACCACGCCTCCGTCCGATCCGCCGTCCACGCCGCCGTCGGCTTCGCCAGCGCAATTGTCATTGCTCACGCATCCCACACACCGGCCGTTCGTCGTGTCGCACACTGGGGCCGCGCTGTTCTTGGTCTCGCACTCGCTGGCGGCGGCGCTGCACGCCGTACACTGATTGGCCACGCACACCGGTTTCGTCGGATCGACTGTGCAGTCGCTGCTCTTCACGCAGGCCACGCACTTGCCACTCGTCGTTTCGCATACTCCGGCCCCGACACCGCCGTCGCTGCGGCCGACGCATTGGCTGTTGGCGGTGCATGCCGTGCATTGGTTGTTCGCCGCACAAACGGGTTTGCTCGGGTCAGCCGTGCAGTCGCTGCTCTTCACGCATGCCACGCAACGGCCGCTGGTCGGTTCGCACACTCCGACCCCTGCCCCGCTGTCTCCGCTGCCGGCGCAGTCGTTGTTGCTGGTACACTTCGCGCACCTGAAATTCAGGCACATGGGCGCGCTGGTCGGACAATTCGAGTCGTCTCCGCAGCTGCCCGGCCCGTCGACGGTTCGCGTATCCACTGTCGCGTCCGGCTCGACGTCGAATTGAGGCGCATCCACCGGCGCGTCCACTGCCACGTCGGCAGTCGCATCCGCTGCGTCGCTGCCAGACCCGTCGCTGACTGCCACATCACCGGCAGCCACCTCACGGCCCGGTCCCTCGCTGCTAGCCACCTCACGGCTATCTGCCAAATCGAGCCCACCCACGTCCGATGAATGAACATCGGGGCCAGCATCAGGCGAGCGCACGCAGGTCCAGTCGGGGCTGCAAGTAAAGCCCGGCGCACACTGGGCCGCGTCGCTGCACTTGCTCCAGTCGCGCTCGACCTTGTCGCAGGCGAGCAGCAGGAAGAGGGGAAGAACATAGTGAATTCGCAGTTTCATGGGGTGCCTCACCAGGTGAAGGAATAGAAAAGGATGCCGCCGGCAATCACGGCGCCGATGCCGCCGGCCAGAAAGCCGGCACCGCGTCCCGCAGTGGCGTGGCGTCTGGTACACACCGGGCTTGTTTCGCCCGCGGCGCATACCACCTGGCCGTCGAGGTGCAACAGGTATCCGCCGTAGACTGCAGCGGCCACGCCCAAGGCGGCCAGCGCCACACTGCCCACCTGGCCGATGCGCTTGCCTGTGGAACTTGGCGGCGCGGGCTCGGGTGCCGGAGTCGGCGTCGTCACGTCCAGTGCCGGCGGCGGTGGCGTGGCTGGCACGGGAACTGGCGCGGGTGCCGGCTCTGGCGCTGGCGCAGGCGCAGCGTCCTCAGCCTCGAACACGCGCGTGCACAGCGCGGTCACCCGGTCGCGCAGGGCCGCGTGCAGGTCGGGCAGCGTGCAGATGTCGCAGATCTTGCCGTCCGAGCTGAGCGTCTTGCCGGTGCGCGCGTCCCACATTTGCAGTTGCAGTGTGAACGCGCCCTTCTTGAACACCGACTCCACGCGCAGCACGTGTGTGGCACCGGTGGCGCTGTGGATCGCCATCATGCACTCGGGCTCGTTGCAGTCGCCACCCGCCGCGGCCTTGGAATCGGCCAGGGGTACGACCTCGGCACCCAGCGAGCCCACGACGTCTTCGATGTCGGCGCGCAGCCTGGCCGCCTCGCCGCGCGGAACCTTGCTGGCGCTCGAATCGACGACGGCCACGCGATGGGAGGCGGCCGTCACTGCGCGAGGAACCAGGACCGATGCCAGGATGACCCCAAACAGCCCGACGCGAAAGAAACGCATGCGATCACAATCGCGAGATTCGGCAACTACGTCAAGGGGTTGGAGTGTCTCGGCTACGCGGTCAGACACCGCCTCACTGTACCCCAGGCCGCCGCGGCTTCCCAACTCTTGCGGATTCGACGATTTCCCGCAATCGTCCGTCGAATGCGAAAGGCGTGCGCCGGACGACCCAGTGCCATTTCCAGGCGGAATGCTTCGAGTTGAGCAGCAAGTTGCATTCGCCGCGGGTCACCGCGCTGGGGACCTTCATCGCGGGAGACAATCGTTCGTCGCACCAGCGGTTTCCTATCCTCTGCGCCGCCGGCGAGAGATCGGGCGCGTCCCATCCCTTGGGAAGCTCCTTGCAGATCTCAATCAAGGGATCGGGGATCTCGACGACGTACAAGATATGCGGGTGAAGGGCATCGAAGCGCTTGTAGTGCACCAGCCGCTCAAGCACCGCCAGCGACTGGCTTTCGGCGGCGTAGTCGAGAGTGCGCCCTTTGCTGTGCCAGCGCCCGTCCGCGGCGTAGCCGCTGGCGCCACTGAACGCAGCCCGGGCCGTGGCGCCGTATCGCTGCAGGACGATGCGAAAGGCCCTCACAGCGGGACGCCGTGGATCATCGCCTGCAGCAGGTTGTGGACCTGGGCCGCGCCGACATCAGTGGACAGCATGGCCAGCGGCGTTCGCTTGCCCAGCGCAGGGTCAGGCGCGGTCAGCCACTGCGCCACGGCGGCGTCGGTTGAAAAAACCTCGTGCGCAAGCTTCTGCGCCCGAATCACACGCAACAGGCGCTCGGATTCCGCTGCCGAGAAGCGCTGGTTCTTGTTGACACGATGGCCAATCGTACGCGGGGCCAGGCCCAGCGCCCCAAGCAGGGCCTTCTGCGATACGCCCAGCAGCGCCACCAGTTGATGCAGGACGCGGCTGGGCAGCCCCTTTTCGATGGCGACCACCTGGGCCGCGGGCGACAGTTCGACGAGCTGCAAGACGGTCATGGCAATTTGGCTTTCCTCAAGAAGCAATTTTGCATTAGCGGGAGCGAATGTCAAGGCAGCGTGACCGGAGAGCCGGAGTTTCACCACAGAGGCCACAGAGGCCAGAGGGAAAGGGTGCCGGATCCGAACTTCCCATCCGTCTCTGTGAACTCCGTGCTCTCTGTGGTGAAAGAAACATTCTTCCTTCGCAACGCTACGGGCCCTGTTTCGCACGCACAAGCTGCAACTGGCGGGCGATGCGGGCGTTGCCTGGATCGCGCGCCAAGGTCTTGCTGAGCAGGCGCTCGGCTTCGTCGAGATCGCCGCGCTTGAATGCGATGGCGCCCAGCAAGGCGTCGGCCTCGTGGTTGCCCAGAGCAGCCGCGCGGCGGGCCTCGCTCTGCGCACGGTCCAGGTTGCCGGCATCGAATGCCGCCTGGGCTCGTTCGAGCAGCGCTGCCGGGTCTGCCAGGGACGCCTCGGGGACAGGGCGAGGCGCATGGGTTCCTGCCCCGCCGGTCGGGACGGCGGGGCGAGAATCCCGTGGCGGCGCTGACGGCGTCCCCGCCTGCGGAACGGCCACCGCTGGCACCAGCGCCACCGGCGGAGTTGCGCTTTCTGGCGCCGGAATCGCCGACGGAGCCGCGGGCGCGACGACCGCCGCTGTCGGCTCGGGCGCGTCGGCAGCCTGGCGCAAGCGCAAGAAATCGTAGGCCACAAAGCCCACGACCACGAGCGCGCCCAACACCGCCGCCAAAACCACGCGCCAGTTACGTCCGGCCGCTTGCGCCGATGCCCGCCTGCGACTCCGGCGCTTGACCGGCGGGGCCGCCGCACTGGCCATCGCTGCAGGCGTGGGCACAGCCACGCTGGCCGGTGTGGCCCGCGTGCGCAGCGCTCGCTGCGCGGACGAGACCAGTTCGGCGCGCTCGGTACGCTCGGCCCTGGCATCGAACGAACTTTGCAGAAGCTCCGCCAGTATCGCCTCGCCCGAGGGAACCACCGACCCAAACGGGGCCAGAGCGGCCGCTAGGTCCGCTGCGTTGGCAAAGCGGTCCTCGCAGCGTTTGGCCAGCGCGCGCGCAACGACTTCGTCGAGCGCGACGGGAACGGCCGAGCTGAGCCGCGAAGGCGCAGGCGGATCGTGCTTGAGCAAATCCTCGAGCAGGCGCTGCCTGTCGGTGGAGGGCGCGACCACGCGATCGCCTTGGATGGTCGTGCCCACCGCGCGGCCGGTCAGCATGGTCCACAGAACGAGTCCCAGGGCGTATATGTCGCTGCGGCGGTCGAGCGCACGGTTGCGTGCCTGCTCGGGCGACATGAAGGCCAGCTTGCCCCAGCGCTGGCCGGGTACGGTCAGGCCCGCAGACAGTTCAGAGCGAGCGATGCCGAAGTCGAGCAGCTTGACCTCACCCGCGTAGGTCACGCGGATGTTCCCGGGCGTGACGTCGCGATGGACCAGTTCCAAGCCCTCGAAGTCATGCGCGTAGGCCAGCCCGCGCGCCACCTGACACGCCACCTGCACCGCCGCGGCCACCGGAATGGGTCGGCCCTCGCCGGCCGCGCGGTCGAGCAATTCTTGCAGATCGTGGCCGTCGACGAATTCCTGCGCGATGAAGGGCTCGCCCGAGATCTCGCCCACCGCGTGGGTCTGCGCGATGTTGCCGTGAACCAGGCGGCGCGCGATGTCGGCTTCGTGACGAAAGCGCCGTAGAAACTCGGCATCGCCTCGCCGCTCCTGCAGGATGCGCTTGATCACGCAGAGGGTTTCCAGACCGGGCGGTCCCGACATGGCGAGAAAAACCTCGCCCATGCCGCCCTCGCTAAGCGAGCGCAGCAGAACATAGGGACCGAAACGCACCGGAAAGTCGTTCACCGCTGGCAACCCTAGCGCAAGTGGCGCGCCGGAGGAACCGGCCCATTCAAAGTCGTGGCTCCCCGGATTTCACCACAGAGAGCACAAAGGGCACAGAGACGGAGCGGAAGGAAAGAAGGAAGGGTTCGGACCCGGATCCGGAACCCTTTCCTTCCGACCTCTATGACCTCTGTGGGCTCTGTGGTGAAACTCCGCATCTACCGTTTCTCACACGCCACCGCTGCCACGCTTTCGATGGCGATGGCCGCGACCGCGGCGGCGTAGTCCAGGTCGATGTTCTTCATGGTGTCGTCGGTGTCATGATACCCGGTGCGGTTGATGTCGTAGTTCTCCATGAAAAGCACCACTGGGATGCCCAGGTCGGAAAAAATCTGCCCGTCGGTATTGTACAGCGACGAGCGCGGCTCCCATTCGACCCGCACCTCGCCGGACAGAGGCAAGTGAGCGAAAGGCGGCGGCACTTGTTTGCCGTCGGGCATGCGCTGCGCGTGGCCCAGGCCCCGCCGCTCCGGGGCTGCTTCTCGCGCCTGATGATTCCAGCGCTGGTTGGCCAGGTGGGCATGGAGGGCCAGGCGTGCCGAGCCCGCGCCCTCGCCCGAGGCGATCTGGAACACGTCGCGGTCGTGGTTGTTGTTGTGCCCGATCATGTCCAGCACAAAGGCACCCACGACGCGCACGGCAGATGCGTCCCATGTGCTGCCGTCCGCTGCCGTCAGGCGCAGGCTCTTTTCCACCAGTGCCTGGCCGAGGGCGCGCGTGCCCAGACAATCCGACGGAAATTCTTCGCCGGTCAGGTGCACCAGCCAGATGTCGCGTTCCAGCCGACCGTCGCGCGCGAGAGGCAAGAATACTTCTGCGGCAGCCAGCAGCGTGGCGGTCGCCGAATGGTTGTCGTCGGCGCCGGCAGCCGCCGCACGCAAGCCGTCCCCGCCGCGCTCCTTTTCGAACACATCTTCCATGTATGCGGTGTCGTAGTGGTCCGCCATGATCACGGCTTGGCCGCGATTCTGGCCGGGAATGACCAGCACGATGTTGCGCTCCTGCGCCTGACCTCGCTGATTTTGCGTCCACGCCTCCGACCACGACATGTCGAATGCCGTGCGCCAGGTGAAGCGATGATCGAACACCTGGGCGCGTCCCCGCATCTCGTGGCGCTCGATGGCTTCGCGATAGCACTGGTGCAAATGCTGCCCCAGCCGATCGAGATCGCTACGCCTGCCAGCCTCGATCTGCGCCGCCCGGGCGACCGATCCGCCCGTTCGTCCTTCATTGATCAATACGCGGTCCGCGGTTTCCTTGTGTCGGAATTCGCCCTCGGCCAAAGCCGCCATGGTCCGCCACAGCGTCTCCTCGAAAGCGCGCGTCTTGGTTTTCTCGAGAGTGAGTGTCGAACCCAGCGCAACCTCGGGCACGATGGCCGCGCGCAGGTCGTCGGCCAAGCGGGCCGCAGCCGCCGGATCACTCGCCAACTCGGGCAGTCTGCTCAGCCATGCGCGCAGGGTCGTGTCTTTCGCGATTCGCAGCAGCGCGCGGGCGAACGATCCGGGCAATGGTCCGCCGAGATACTCGCGAAAATCGAACAGCTTGCGCAAGTTCTGGGCGGTGGTGTGGCGCAGCTGACCTGGCTCACGCAGGAACAGCCTGGCCGCCTCGCGATGGCCGGGGCGATCGAGAAGATTGGCTGCGAGCGCAAGGCGGGCCTCACCGGTGGGTGCGGTCGCTTCGGCCGTGAAGCTGCCCAGGCGAAGTGAATCTTCGAAGAACTCCGCTTTGTTGCCGTCGGGGCTCAGGCGCGCCAGCAAGGGCGAGTGCCAGAACAGCTCGCGGAGTCCGGCGCGCATCGGAGGATAGTAGAGCCGGTAGCCGAAGCGGCCGCCGCGGTCGAGCATTTCGGTGGCGTTTTCCAGCTGGCCCTTGCTCGCAACCGGACCGTCGAGCAGCAGTTGATAGTCATGGGTCCAGATCTGCGCATTGCGGGCCATGGGCTTGCCATACAGGCCAAGGTCGTCCGGGTTCGTGGAAAACAGCGCGACCGTGACCTGGTCAGTGAACGCGCCGTCGCCAACCAGAGCTTGGTCGCGCGGCTGGCGCTGCCAGCGGTGGGTGCGCGTAAGCTGGTGGGCCATACGATGGGAACCCGAGGGCCGCGCCTGGCTGGGATCGTGCTCGTCGAGCCAACCCGACTGGGGAATGCGCAGCGTGTAGCCGCCTTGCACGCGGGGGAAAAGATGTAGCAGCGGAATGTGCGTGGCGCGAGGCAGAGCCGCGGCTAGCTTGCGGTACAGGGGATGCCCGGAGAACACGTGACTGGCGGGCGTGGGCAGTATGCGCAACCTCCCGTCGAGAAAAGCTCTCCGCAACGAATCGGGCAAGACCCCGAACGGTTCCAAGGTGAAGATGGTATGAATTTGGTCAGCGGGCTCATTCTCGCGCCACAGCCGAGCGCGCGCGAATCCAGGCAACTCGGCCTCCGCGCCGAAAAAACGCAAACCCTCGCGCGGCGGTAGCGCATCGCCGCCGGCCCATGCGACGAGCCGCAGAAAGCGCTCCTCGTCGCCCTCGCCGAAGCCGCGCCAGAAAACCGCGGCGGCCGGCTCGTGGCTGGCGCCGAACAGGGTCCAGCGCACATTGCCCTTGTCGTCCTGGGTGCGCGACAACGCCAGCGTTTGCATCACGAAGAAGGGACGCTGCGGGTAGCGTCCCGCGCGCGCGGCTGCGACCAGAGCCTCGGGCCAGGCCAGGTTGCCGTCGAGCAGGGTGTGCGAAAATTCATGGGTCGCGCCGACAGTCAGTTTGCGCAGCTCAAGCACGAGGTGGCTCGCGATCTTGGCCAGGCCCGGACGAAGCTCGTGCTCCTGCTCGTACTCGTCAATGGCCACGCCGCGTTCGTCGCACACGCTTGTGTTGTCCGCAGCCCCGCAAGGATCGCCAGCGGTGAAAGGCTTCAATCCCACGAATGGCGGCGGCATGAATTCCGAGTACGCGGGCACCGGGAAACGCCCCTGGCCGCGAAAGGCGTCTGCCGCTTCCGTTGTAATCTGGGACCACGTTGACTTGTCCTGCATGCGGCTTAGGGTAGTGCCGATGCCGCTTCTCCGCTAGCATGGCGGCATGTCCGTTCTATTCGACGTGGAATACCAGGACGCGCAGATTCTCTTGCGCGCCTTCGAGCCGACCCCGCACGAGGTGCGCGGCGCCGCGGCCCGGCTTTCGAGCTACTACAACGACGAGCACAACCGGGCCATGCTGACCCACGAGGAAGACATGTCCCCCGAGGAGGTGGTGGAGCACTACACCGAGTCGCGCGCAGCCGGGGACCGCCTGTTTCTGCTGGAGCAAGATGGCGTGTTGATCGGGGACGCCGATTTCCGCCAGTTCGACGCCGAGTCGGCCGAATACGCCATCATGATCGGCGCGCGCAACCTGCAGGGGCGCGGACTGGGCAAGAAATTCACCACCATGCTGCACGCCTGGGCCTTTTGCGGACTCCACCTGGCCCGCGTGTACGTGACCATCCTGCCGGCCAACGGCCCATCCATACGGCTTTTCCAGCAACTCGGATACCAACCGGACAGCAGCCCGCGGGCGCGCGACCTGATCGACGAAGACGACGACGTGACCCTGTCCATCGACCGCGCGGCGTTCGAAAAGCAGCACGCAACCATGATGGACGCCGTGCGGTTTGCGCCGCGGAAGTGATCGGCGATGACCTTGCCCTCCGAATTGCAGTGGCCTGACGGCGTGGCGGTGTCGATCGTGGCGTGCGACACCGCCGGCGTTTGCACGTACATGAACGAACGCGCCTGCCAGACGTTTGCCAAGGACGGCGGCCGCGCCTTGCTGGGTCGCAGCCTGCTCGATTGTCATCCCGAGCCTGCGCGCTCGCGTCTGCTCGACATGCTGCGCACGCCGCGCGCGAACAGCTACACCGTCGAGAAAGCCGGGAAGAAGAAGCTCATCCATCAAGCGCCCTTCTCGCGCGACGGCGTCTTCGCTGGCGTGGTCGAAATTGGCATCGACCTGCCCGACCCGCTGCCGCACTTCGTGCGCTGATCTCACTTGCGCAGGCTGGCCAAGCCCGGGAACGACGTCACCGGCTGGATCACGATGGCGGGCGGAATTTCGCCGCGCTGGCGCATGCGCGCGATCCATTCCACCGCGGGTCCCGAGGCTGGCGGGGTCACCACCGTGCCGCGCAGCCGGCCCTCGCGTACCAGGCGCTGTCCCAGGGTCGGCGAACCATCGCAGCCCAGGATGGGGATCTTGTCGAGCGGCAGGTTCAGCCGAACCGCAGCATCGCGCGCGGCCTGGCGCAACCCCAGCGCCATCTCGTCATTCTGCGCGACCAAGACGCCGGGCATCTCCGCGTCCTTGCTCATGCTCTCTAGCCAACGATCGAGCGCCAAACGCGCGCCCTCGCTGGTCCAGTCCGCACTCAGTGTCAGCAGTCGATAGGGTTCAGCGACCACCGACTTCAGGCCGTCCAGCCTGTGCTGAGCGGACGAAGCGGTCAGCGGCCCGGTCATGCACAACACGCAGCCACCGTGGGGCATGAGAGCGCGAACCTGCTGGCCATGGATGCGGCCGATCTCAGCCTGTTCTGGGCTCACCACGAAGATGGCCCGATCGGTGAATTGGCGGCGCAGCTCCCCGATGAAATCCGCTTCACGGTTGAGCAGCACCCACTCCACGCCCACCTCGGCCGCGGCGCGCACCGTGGGGGGCAGGTTGTCATCGCGCACCGGAGACACCAGAATGGCCACCAGATTGCCCGCGCTTGCCTTGGCAATGGCGGCTGTGATCTGCGCAACCTGTCGCCCGGCATCGTCCTGCGCGGATTCGACCTCGACGGCAAAGCCCGCACGCTTGCCTTCGCGCAGGGCCTCTTCCTTGAGTTGTTGTTGGTAGTCGTTCTCGGTCGTGCGAAGGAACAACCTGATGGTGCCTACCATGGCGGCTATTGTCGCACGAATCGGGCGTTCCGTCTGCCAGCCTGAACAATCTGTTGCGTTTTGATTCCGTCCGACGGAGAAGCGGGTAGACTACATCATGTGGCCGTGACAGCCGCCAGACGATACTCTGCCCGGGCGCGCGTCCCTGCCCGAACACCAGGACGATTGCCGGGGCCTCTCCGGGTCGCGAGGCACTGAGCATGGGCGCCACCCGCACCTGTCCTCGCTGTGGCGGCACCTTTTCGGGAACCCTGGATCTGTGTCCCGAAGACCGCACGCCCCTGTTCGCCCCCGAGGTTGTCGCTCGCGTCGGCATGCTGCTCAAGGACCACGAAATTCAGGGCGTGATCGGCGAAGGCGGCATGGGCGTCGTGTATCGCGCCCAGCACATCGTGCTGGAGAAGCCGGTGGCCATCAAGGTTCTGCACGACCACTTCGCCCGGCAGACGGAAATCGTCGAGCAATTCATCCTCGAGGCCAAGGCTGCCAGCCGCATCCGCCACCCCAACATCATCGACGTGACCGACATCGGCACGACCGCCGACGGGCTGGTGTTTCTGGTCATGGAGTACCTCGAGGGAGAAACCCTGGAGGAGCGCTTGCGCCGGGTTCATCGCCTGGCGGTATTCGATGCGGTGAACATCGTCGGACAGGTGGCGCGCGGGTTGGGCGCCGCCCACGAGCTGGGCATCGTGCACCGCGATCTCAAGCCCGCCAACATCTTCCTGGTCACCCGCGAGGGACGGCGCCGCGTGGTTCGCCGTTTCGCTGACCAGGCCGGCGTGCATTTCGAAGTCGCGCCCGAAGGAACCTACGACGCCGTCAAGCTGCTCGACTTCGGCGTGGCCAAGTTCATCGACCTGGGCCCGGGCGCGGCCACCAAAGCCGGCGTGATCTGCGGCACGCCCTTGTACATTTCGCCCGAGCAGGCACAGGAGCTGCCGGTCGATGGACGCACCGACATCTACTCTCTGGGTGCCATGTTCTACGAGATGATCACGGGCGTAGTCCCGTTCACCGGAACGTCCGTCCTGGAGATCCTGAATGGCCACGTGACAGGCGCGGTTATCCCCCCGAGCCAACGCGCGCCCGACGCCGGAATTGACCCACACACCGACGCCGTGGTGCTGAAATGCCTGGCCAAGGATCCCGCAGAGCGCTTCGCCCACACCGACGAACTGACCGACGCTCTCCGCGGCTGCGTGGGCGACCGCGCCTTTCTGCGAGATGCCGAACGTCTTCCCGGCATCCGAGAGTCTGGCTTGGACCTCGCGCGATCGAGCTCAGCGGCGCGCCGTAGTCCGCGGCCGGCGACCGCTGATGACGGGCCGACGGACATGGGCGAGGCAACCGGCGACGACGAGCTGGCAAACGTCGACGTGTTCGAAACGAATCGCTTCTCGAGTACCGTGCGCATGCCCAGTTTGCGCGCGCAGCACAAGACGCAGCTGTATGTCGGGGCTGCGATCGCGGCTGTGACCGTGGCAAGCTTTGGTCTGTGGTTTCTGCGCAGCGGCCACGATGGGAAGCAACGGGTACCAGCCACGGCGGCAGCTCCCCTGGCGGCTCAGCCTGCCCCTCATCCGCCAACCCCGACGCCCCTTCCCGCGGTCGAGGCCTCGGCGCCGGTGCCTGTCGCTGCGGCGAAGTCCCCACCGAATTCGCCACCGCCGACCGCAAGCAGGATACCCAGCAGGCCTCACCGCACCGTCGAGGAGATCGCCCGCCGCCTGCCCACGACGTATTCATTCCCCGAGCCCGAGCCGAGCGCCCCGGCCGCAGTCGAGCCGGCACCCCCTCCGCCGGCGCCCGCTCCTGTCCCCGCTGCGCCCGCGCGCCCAGTCCAAGATCCCGCGGCGCTGGTGCACGAAGCCCAGCAGGCCTGGCTGAGACACCACTACGCCGTGGCCATCGAACAAGCGCGTGCGGCGCTGACGCTGGCCCCTGAGCAGCCGCTTGCCTACCAGATCATCGCCGCGTGCTCGTGCGCCTTGCACGACGCCGAAGAGGCGCAGCGGGCCGCCGCCCATCTCGATGCGGGGAAGCGAAAACTGGTGCGCACCGTATGCGAAAGAGACGGCGTCGTGCTGAGTCCTGACTGACTTGCACACCCCGCTGAACGCATGTACAGTTACGGCATATTTGGAAACGCCGCTGCGCCGCCCAAGCCAGACAAGAACCATGGCACCGTGTCGTGCAACATGATCGAGTGGGCACAGGAGGCAGCTATGTGCGATTTTCAGGTGAGTAGTACAGGCCCGCTTTCATGAAAACCGGCACGGCCGACTTGCCCCTTCATCACGGTCACGTGCCGTCGTGGTTGGCGGGCCGTATGGCGCGACTGGGCCGCGTGGTGGTGGAGGCGTTGGTGCTGGAGTACGGCCGCGATGAGGTTCTTCGGCGGCTGGCCAACCCATTCTGGTTTCAGGCGCTCGGTTGCGTGATGGGGATGGACTGGCATTCCTCGGGCATCACGACCAGCGTGCTGGGTGCGCTCAAACGGGGATTGGCCCCGGTACAATGGGAGCTGGGTCTGCATGTCTGCGGCGGACGCGGTCGCCACTCGCGCCACACACCGGCGGAACTGCTCGCGCTGGGCGAGCGCGTGTCGGTCGACGCGCCGGCCCTGGTGCGAGCCAGCCGCTTGGTCGCGAAAGTGGACAGCGCAGCGGTGCAAGACGGATTTGCTCTGTACCTGCACGGGTTCGTGGTGACCGACGACGGCAAGTGGACCGTGGTTCAACAGGGGATGAACCCGGACCGACGCCAGGCGCGGCGCTACCACTGGCTGTGGGAGCGGGCGGAATCATTTGTCGACGCGCCCCACGTCGCGATCGAGGGCATTCCGCACGGGAGCATCGTGAACTTCACCGATCGCCAGGCCGCCGCCGCGCGGGCCGCGACGGTGGCGCTGGCCAACAGCTGCCCCGAGGCCGTGGTGGCCGAAGTGGAGCGCGCAGAAAGGCTCGTGCTGCCGGATCATCACGACGTGCGCGAAAAGGATGTGGACCTGCGCCGATTGGCCGCTGCCTTGACTGTGGCGGCCGAACGCGGGCCGGCAGATTTTCCTGAGCTGTTGCTGACGCCGGGCATCGGCGGTCGTACGCTCTTCGCCTTGTCTCTGGTGGCCGAGGTGGTGTATGGGGCGCCCAGCCGATTCTCCGATCCGGCGCGCTTTTCCTTTGCCCACGGTGGCAAGGACGGACACCCATTCCCGGTTCCGCTAACCATCTACGATGAGACGCTGGCGGTGCTTCGGCGCGCTGTGGACCAAGCCAAATTGGGTCAGGACGAAAAACTGGCGGCGCTACGCCGACTGGACGACCAGTGCCGCACGCTTGAGGCTGCGGCGGCCGGGCGTCCCCAGCGTGCGCCGTCGCTCTCGCTCCCCGCAATTGTCGACGACCAGCGCAGGCGTGCCCCGGCCTGGGACGGACGAACCTGCTTCGACTCTGTCGCGCGACGGCCACGCCAACTGCGCCTCCCCTTTGGCTAGCGCCTCCACTCACAATTCCAGGAAGGTTTGCGCGACCAACTGGGAGGCGATTCGGCCGGGCGGAAGCTGACTGCACAGATCCGGCCCCAGGACGGGCGCGAGCTACGCTATGGCGTCCTTGGCTGCCTTCGCTGGGGCATGCGGCCACGCTGGTCGTCGAGGTGCAAACGTATCCATCACGGCATCCCAATCACGATCTGAAGCTGCCCGTCGCGAACCTTGACCGATTTCAATAACATTCGCGCCAGCGACTGCTTGAAATTGGTCTGCTCCAGACGATAGACCGGCGTGATGGTCAAGTACGCCTCGGCGCACGTTGCAATGAGATCCTCCGCACGCTGTCGCATCGACTCGGGAAGTCCTCCGACGGTCACTTCCACCATTTTGGGTGAGTCGAAAAAGAACTCTCCCGTATCCGGCGCGTACCGGATTTGACCCTCGACGAGTGCTTGTCCGGTGAGGGCACTTTGTCCGGCGATGCTCACCTCAACCTGTGGACGCAGCACGATGCGATCTGGCCTCTCCGTCAATGTGACCTCAAGGCTCTGCACCGTCGCACGAACCAAGAACTTGGACTTGCTCACCGGCAGCTTGCGATTCAGCGACTGCTCGATCTCCGCTGCCGTGAACCGGAAGGTGTAGCTGGCCGTGCAGCTCGCCGCGAGTGAACAAGCGAGAACGAGATGGGATATCCTCAACGTCCGGGGACTGGACATGCGTGCCAGGGAACAGGTGTTTGGGCTCATCCGATCTCCTCTCACCGACATTCTATATGGAACCCGCGACGGCGTCGTCGAGCCAATCTGGCACGACCCGGTCAGGTGGGCCTGGGCTTTCGCATTCGGCTCCACAAATTGCCGGCTTCTTTTTCGGCACCGCCGCTCACGGCACAGCGATCGATCCCAGCAGGTAGTTGCCGCTCCCGTCGCGGCCCTGCATGGCCAAGAACATGGGCGGCGAGATGGCCTGAATGTCCTCCACCCGCAGCAGCGCCTGGTAGGCGCCCGACGGCAGCTGGGCCGGGTGCAGCGTCTCGACATCGACGACCGCGGCATCGATCACGCTTCGCAGGTCGAACGCCGCCGGCAACTCGACGTGCACCGGCCCGTCGAGCACGAACACCACCTGCCAGCGCAGGTACGTGGGCGCGACGTTGTCGTTCACCCACTGCATGGACACCACCACGTCGCCCGCGCTGTTGATCTGCACGTCCACACTGGATGTGCGCAGCCGGTAGCCGGCCGTGACAGTGGCTTGGCGGAACGCTGTGGCCTCGGCGCCAGCCGCCGGCGGGTTGGTGAAGTTGCCCGAGGAAAGCATGGACACGTGATAGGTGGTGACCTGCTGGGCGCCCTGGACGAACAGGTCGGCACCCGAGCCTCCGATATTGGTCTGGCACCACTCGGTGATGAACGGCGCGGTTCGCCAGCGATCCAGCGCGCCAGCGACCGCTTCGATCGGGCTCTGCCCGCCGCCTAGGCCATCCGCGCCCAAACAGTCGACGCGAATCCCGATGGGAGGTGATGTGGTGGCCACCGCCTCGGCCAGCGCCGCCTGCTGCTCCGAATTGATGACCAGCAGTTTGCCCGCAAAGGCCGTGGCATTCATCTGAACAATGCGCCGGGCGTTGGCATCGGTGATCGGCCGCTGCGTCGATGTGTCGTACGGTCCGCCGGTTTCGCTGAACGGCCAGAGGTGGAATTCGCCCCAGTTGCCGTAGCTGGACACGTCGAACCAGGCGAAGGTCGGTTCGTCAATGTAGCGCGCGCCGATCGCGTTGAGCATCTGCTGCAAACGCGTGAGGTAGGCGTCGCTGTTCCAGTCGGGCAAGAGATAGAGGGTGCTGTCGCCCGGCGGCGCCGCGATCAGGGGATTCGACACGGCCGCCAGATCATCGGGGATGGAACTCTGCGCCCCGTTGTAGGTGTGGGTCGCGCAATCCTGGCAGAGCGGCATGATGCGCATCCCGAAACGCCCGCGGCGCGTCTTCGCGGCCTGGATCTCGTTGTCGATGAGAGTGAAGTTGTAGTTTCCCTGGGTGGGCTCGAACTCGTTCCAGTTCCAGCGCTGGTACGAATCGTTGTCGGTCCAGGTCGAAGGATAGGGAGGGACGCCCAGCCACTGATACTGCCCACGTAGCGGGTTGCTCAGTTCCTGCGCGTCGGCCGTGATGGCGACCGGCGTGAAGGTTGCCGCAGCAGTCACCACCGCGCCGTCGGCGCGGCTCGCCTGACCAGCCACATCTGTCGTCACCGGCACGTCAGGCGTGGCTCTTGCGGCGTCCAAGCCAGACTCCGCGGCATCCCGGCTCGACGCCGACGAGGCCGACTGACAGCCGGCAAAGAGCACGAGAATGGAAAGCCAAGCCCAACACCTGCCCGCGAGGGCCATCACCCAGGTCGAGTTCCCTGTTGAGTTGGTCATGGGAAATTTCCAAGCCACGCCCGTGAGCGTACCACCCGCGGAAGAACCGTCGGGCGGAAAGCACCTGGTCACCACAGCGCATGAGTGGCGTCCCGTGGATCCTCCCAGGGTGGCCCAGCGATCAGATCCTCCGGCGCCGAGGTGACCTTGGCCGCTGGCGCCTCGGCAGCGCAGCGACGGGACAGGACCGCATCCTGCAGACGGGCTTGATTGTTCCCTTATGTGGGGTACATTCGGGTGCGTGCGCGTCGAATTGTCGAACACGGCCGAGAAACAACTCGCAAAGATACCGGGGTACATCGTCAAGAAATTCGCGCTATGAGTCGACCTTGTGACGGTGGAAGGTCTCGCGGCGACGAGGGCCATCCCAGGATACCGAGACCACGGCCTGAAGGGGCGGTGGAAAGGGTATCGGGCAATTCGTTTAAGCGATGCGTACAGGACCATCTACCAGGAGCGGCAGGACGGCACGGTTCACGCGGTTTACGTAGAGGAGGTCAACAAGCATGAATACTAGAAAGGCGATGGGAACGACTCGGCGAGCGGCGTCGAGATATCTCGAATCCCTCATGGGAGGGCCGTTGACCCTCGGTGCTGCGCTTTCAGGTCTGCGAGAGGCGGACAAGCGAAGTCTTGCCGAGTTTGCGAAGCTCCTTGGAGTTTCGAGGTCACACCTGTGCGACATTGAGCAGGGGCGGCGAGCCGTCAGTCCTGAAAGGGCGGCTCGCTTTGCGCACGCGCTCGATCAGAACGAGGCCCAATTTGTCAGGCTGGCGCTGCAGGACCAGATTCGCTCGGCAGGCCTGAAGCTAACAGTGGAAGTGAAGGCGGCGTGAGCGTGGCGGAGGAACTCAACAAGACCGGGATTGCTTGACCGCGGGCCGGCCCTAGGGTTCTTCTGATGGTGCATGGGCAATGCTGAGCGAGCGGACGTCTTCATCAGCTCGCCATTGACCTCAACAACCTGGCGTCGCTTCTGCAAGCCGCGAACCGCCTGTCCGAGGCTGAGCCCCTGTGCCGCCGTGCCCTCGCCATCGACGAGGCCAGCCTTAGCCCCAGCCATCCAGACGTAGCCAGGGACCTCAACAACCTCGCGGAGCCTCTGCGAGTCACGAACCGCTGGTCCGAGGCCGAGCCCCTCTTCCGCCACGCCGTCAGCATATTCGAGAGCAGTCTTGGTCCAAAGACGCTGACCGTCCGAAAGAATCTGGGGTTGCTCCTGGCGGAGCAGGGGAAAGCGAAGACCTAGCCGGGGGCTCGTCGTTACCTGGATCTTCGCTGGCACGTCCTGAGCTGCACCCAAATCGGCTGGAGGTGCGCGGCGCCAAGCTGGACGGGTCAACATTCCTGAGCCGTCGAACCGCTTCAGCGGCACAGGGCGCCCAGGAGCAAGGATCCCTCCAGGGGTTTCCGGCATCAGAAGAAGCGAAAGGACAGGTTCAATCCAGCGAAGGTGGGCACCCCGGTTTGGTCGCACGACGGCATCATCTGCACAGGCGAATCCTACAAGAAGGTGGTGAAGCTTACCTTCGCCAAGGGCGCGGCCCTGAAGGATCCGGCTCGTCTCTTCAACTCGAGTCTCGACGGGAACGCACGTCGCGCGATCGACATTCACGAAGGAGAAGAGGTGGACGAGTCCGACTTCAAGGCGCTGGTTCGCCAAGCGGTCGCCCTCAACAGTTCTGGCAAGCTTCAAGACTTCGACCGACCTGGCCAGTAGCTGTGCGGCTGAAACGAGCCGTGACGAGAAACACGTTGACGAAGGCGTTCAGCGGCGCTTTGCCAGCTTCGCCACGGAGGCGCGCCGAAAACAGGCTTCGACGTGGTCGTTGACCATGCCCACGGCCTGCATGTGGGCGTAGACGATGGTCGAGCCTACAAAGCTGAAGCCGCGCTTTTTGAGATCCTTGCTGAAAGCATCGGAGATCTCCGTGCGCGCCGGGATGTCATGCAGAGTTTTGACCGACGTTTGCAGCGGCTTGCCGTCTACGAAGCGCCACTGGTAGTCGGAGAAGCTGCCGAATTCGTTTTGCACGTCCAGGAAGGCGCGCGCGTTCTTGACGGCCGACTCGATCTTCAGGTGATTGCGAACGATGCCCGCGTCCGCCATGAGCGCGGCGATCTTGGCGGCGCCGTAGCGCGCGACCTTGCGTGCGTCGAACTCGTCGAAGGCTCTGCGGTACGCCTCCCGTTTGTTCAAGATCGTGAGCCACGACAGACCATCACAGTCGCACCGCGCGCTTTCGATGGTTCGTGCTACGATGCCGACGCACTTGCAAATCACTTTGGAGCTACACATGCGCATCGGACGCGGATTTCTCTTGCTCATGGGCACAGCGCTGCTGGGCTGCACCTCGGAAGGCAAAACTACCCCTGATGTCTTCTTCACCGTAGACAGCACGACCAACGCCCACGCCATCTCGCCCTACATTTACGGGACCAACGACAGCACCCTGCCCGCGGCAACCAAGGGTTTGGCCCTGTCACGCGTGGGCGGCAACCGTTTGACCGCGTACAACTGGGAAACCAACGCGTCCAACGCAGGCTCGGACTACCAATACTCCAGCGACAACTATTTGAGCACCAGTACCACGCCCGGCTACTTCATGAAGAAGGCGGCGCAGACCGCCAGCGATGCCGGGGCCAGCATCATCTTGACCGTCCCCATCGCTGGCTGGGTGGCTGCCGACGAGAACGGACCTTGTCCGTCGCAACCCACCGCCGAGCAGATCGCCGCGCGTTTCTTTCCCATTTTGCCGCAAAAGGGTAGCGCCTTTGCCTATCCGCCTGACCTTACCGACGGAACCGTCTACGCGGACG
The DNA here is from genome assembly GCA_963758155.1 of uncultured delta proteobacterium. Lineage (GTDB taxonomy): Bacteria > Myxococcota_A > Polyangia > Fen-1088 > Fen-1088 > Fen-1137. Next base: position 117,128 of record CAVWUP010000007.1, on the reverse strand, counting down.
AGTTTGTCGCCTACATCGAATCGCAATTTCCGAACGCGCAGACCGACCCGGCCCGCAGCATTTTCTACATGCTCGACAATGAGCCCGACCTGTGGTCGCAAACGCACAGCGAGATCCATCCCACGCCGGTCACCTATGCCGAGCTGGCGCAGAAGAGCATCGACTTCGCCACCGGCATCAAGGGCGCCGCGCCCCAGGCCCTGGTCTTCGGCCCGGTCAACTATGGCTGGGAGGGCATGGTCAACTTGCAACAGGCAACCGACGCCAACGGCCGCGATTTCCTCGAATTCTATCTCGACAGCATGAAGACCGCGGAACCGAGCCCAGGCCAGCGTCTACTCGACGTGCTAGACGTGCACTGGTACCCCGAGGCCACGGGCGACGGCAAGCGCATCACCGACGACGGCGTGACGGCAGGCGAGGTGGAAGCACGCTTGCAGGCGCCGCGCTCGCTCTGGGATGAAACGTACATTGAAACCAGCTGGATCACCCAAGACAGCACGCATGGCCCCATCAATTTGATCCCGCGCCTGCAAACCAAAATCGACCAGCACTACCCCGGAACCAAGATGTCCATCAGCGAATACAACTACGGCGCTGGCGGCGACATTTCGGGGGGCCTGGCCCAGGCCGATGTTCTGGGCGTCTTCGGACGCGAGGGATTGTTCGCGGCCACGGTGTGGCTGATGAGCGCGAGCAACAGTTTCCTCTATGCCGGCTTCGCCATGTATCGCAACTACGACGGCAACGGCGCGACTTTCGGTGACACCTCCATCGCGGCGACGACCACGGACGCGGAGGCCAGCTCGGTCTACGCCAGCGTTTCCTCGCAGGATCCAACCAACGTCGTGGTGGTCGCCATCAACAAGCTGACCACGTCGCAACTGGCTGGCATCACCCTGACCCACCCCGCGCAGTTGACCGCGGCGGACGTGTACACGCTGACCTCGACCGCGGCGGCCTCCAAGCAGGGCAACCCGATCGCCGCGGTGAACGCCAACTCCTTCAAATACAACATGCCCGCCCGGAGCGTGAGCACGCTCGTGTTCCATCCGTAGCTCGACATCGGCCTGGAATTCCAGGCTTCGTTTCTGGCCGCGGATACGCGACACGACGCTAAGCTCTTGATGTGTCGGAAAATCGTCGCCGCGGCTCAGGCCCGAGTTTGATGGGCGCCGCACATACTGATCGGCATTGCTCCTGATGCTGGTGTACTCTTTCATCGTACCGACTCACATCCTTGAGCCAGGAGATCTCGCATGAAACTCAAAGCACCGTTGGCAATTGCATTGGTCATCGTCTCGCTGCAGGCCTATTCGCTTGCGCGCGAAGAAGGTCGTGGCGAGGCACGGCCCAATCTGCCCCCGCGCCCGGCACCGGGGCGATTCCAGGCCCACCCTCCGGGAGCGCATCCGCACGGACCCATCGTGCGCCCCCACCCGGTTCGCGTGATGAGCCCCACGATCGTCAAGTATGGTGGTCACCAGTGGCGCCACTGGGCGCATCCGGAATTCTCGCGTCCTGTCTACTATTGGAACTGGGCCATCATTCAAAACGTGACGTGCATCGCCGAAGACTCCTACGGCGATCAGTATCCCGTGACCGAGACAACGTTTGCGGGATTCGGCTTGGTCAACATGACCACGGTAGAGGATGATGCGCTCGACCGATGTGCCGAGGAGTCAGGTGGAGACCAGAGCTGCTATCTCGCGACCTGCTCTTACTTTTGAGCGCCGATCCGGCGATCTCCAACGCGTGACTCCTGGGCAGGCAATCCGGTCGGTCAGGCTGAGGCGATGGTTTTCCAGGTCGAATGTCCGTTCTGCGGCGAGCCGGGGAGGTCGAGATCGAGCCTGCTGATTTCGAGCCCGGCGAATGCGTGCTGGTGCAGGATTGCGAGGTCTGATGCCGGCCCTGGACAGTCTAGCCCAGGGCTTTCTCTGATGGAGCGGGCACATTCACCGATGCGTCGCTGGTAGCTTCAGGGCTGGCCGGCGTCTGTCGTGCCGAATCCGGCAGCGAAAACACCACCGGTCCGTCGTCGGGAAGCGCCGCCCGCGCGCCGGGTGTCGCACCGCCAAGGCCGGCGATGGCCGCAAGTCCGAAGACGACCCGCTTCACGTCGAGCATGAGCCGAATATAGCGCACGGGATGCGGCGCCAGCTGTTGTACCGCCTCCGCGAGAGCTGTGGCCAATCCTCCGTCCTTTCTCACCGGTGGATCTACCGGGCGGTGTCAACCGCTGCGCTTTTTCGTGGTTCACCTTGACACGCATCGAACCCGGCAGAAGAGTGACGTTCAAGCAAGAAGGGAGGCAACGATGCGCTGGTACCACTACGTCGCATACTTTTTCGGGGGTGCCTTTCTCGCGAACACACTGCCCCATCTAGGCAATGGGATCTCGGGGCACCCCTTCCAGAGTCCGTTCGCATCTCCGCCAGGGGAAGGCTTGTCCTCCTCGACGGTCAACGTGCTTTGGGGTCTCTTCAACCTGGCCGTCGGCTACTTGCTCGTCTGTCGCGTTGGGAAATTCGATCTGCGCAGGACCCGCCACGTGCTCGTCCTCGGGGCGGGTATCGTATTCATCTCGGTCATGTGTGCCCGTGGCTTCGGTCGGTTCCACGGCGGGCTGTGACCGATCCTGGGACGAATGCCCATTCGTTCCGTCCGCCAGCCTGGCTGCGGACAGCATTGATTGGCCGCAGTCAGTGAGGGGCAGCGCGGCCTGCCGTCGGCTGCTACGCGCCGATCGCGGGATCGCGGTCTGGGCTCTGTCCCGTGTGGAGGTACTGTCCGCGATATGGCGTCGAGTTCGGGCCGGCGACATGGAGCAGGCCGGGGCGGTGCTGGCCATACGGCGCCTGGATGCGCTGGCCGCGCACTGGATCGAGGTCGACGGCCTGGATGCCGCACGCGCCCGGGCCGAGCGCATCTTGGCCGTGCATCCCCTGCGCGCCGCCGATGCCCTTCAACTGGCAGCGGCCTTGGTGCTGTCCAAGGATCGACCGCACTGGCCGTTCGTCACCGGGGACGAGCAACTGGCTGGCGTGGCCGAACTGGAGGGGTTCAACGTGATCGTTCCGGAGGCCTCCAGCTTGACACGCCGGAGGCCGCAAGGCGGAGCGGGATGGAGGTGAAGCGTATTCGCGCGCGCATTGGGCGTGGGCTTCATCCACAAATCTACCGAGGCAGCTTTCCTGCATTGCCACCCGAGTGCAGGGAGACGACCTCGGCGAGCTCTCGTTTGTTGTCTTGCACGTGTTCTGTAGGCTCCGCTCCACTTGAAGGCCGCGAATGAGGCGGGCTCACCTCGGGGCGCGCCTCCGATGACGTCGTGGCGAACCACGGCGGTTGCTCAGCCATACATGGTCATGTAGAATGGTCATATGAAGTCGATGCCGGCATCTCTGTTCAAGGCGCGCTGCCTTGCGATCATGGACGACGTAGCCCGAACTGGCGAACCCATGGCCATCTCGAAGCGCGGACGCGAGGTTGTGAACATCGTACGCCCCGAGCCCGCGAGCAGGGCAAAGTTCCCGCAGCACGCTCTGCGCGCGAGGGGGCGCACACGCGGTGACATCGTGTCGCCCGTCCTGCCGGCCGACGCCTGGGATGCGCTGGCGAGGCGCGGGTGACCATCCTGCTGGACACCCACGTCTGGTGGTGGTGGATCACCGGCGAGCGCAGGCTATCGACGGCGCAGCAGCGGCGTCTGGCCAAGGTCACGCCTCAGAGTCCCGCGCTGGTGTCCGAAATCAGTCTGTGGGAGGTCGCAACGCTCTTCTCGCTTGGCCGCATCGAATTGGATGTTCCTCTGCGCGAATGGCTCGAAGGGGCGTCAGCGGAACCCCTGGTGCGACGCTGCGGGATCTCGCCCGCAGTTGCCGCCGAGGTGGCGGCGTTGCCGGATTCGTTTCATCGCGATCCGGCCGACCGGATCCTCGTGGCCACGGCCCGGGTCCAGGGCGCCACGTTACTGACCCAGGACGAAAGGATCATCCGGTCGGAGTTGGTTGCCACGGTGGGGTGAGGCGCGGGGTGGGCTGTGGTGTTGCTCGTGTGCGGACGCAACCGGGTCCGCTCAGCTGTGATCTGACTCCGCCCATCTCAGAGCTGCCACGTCGTAGCTCTTGAGGAGTCGTCGGACCGTCTCCGGCGCCTCTGCGGCTGTCAGAATCGGCAATCGGTTTGCCCATCGAGCTGTGGCCGCTCGCAGCGCCAGCGCTTCTCGCTCACGACGAGAGAGAGTCCGCACCCGAGCCAACCCTGCCTTCTGTGCGATCTCCCGGCGGCGCCTCGCGCTCAACACCCTGGCGCGAGCCGGTCCCCCCTTGGCACCACCGAGCCGGCCGAGTGCGACGGCGTGAGGGTTCTTAATTAGTCTATTCTAGCATATTCGCTCAAGCTAGCATCAGTTCAGCCACGGCCATGCCCGCCCAAAGATCTACCGAGGCAACTTTCGTGTTTCGCCGGCTCAATGGGGACTGTGTCCTGTCCGTGGGATTCGCGGCCCGCCCGGAAATAGCGATAGGCATTCACGAAACCGGCTGTCCCCGGTCGCATCTTCGGGTCTTTGTCATGCTCGTGGGCGAGCATCATCATCGGAATCAAGCAGCCGCCGTTCTCTTCGTCATTCACAAGCTTCGACCAGCCATCAGACCGCATCTTCATGCCTCGCATGAAGCCGTTGACCCAGTCGTTGGCACTTGCGAGTCCGTGCTCGTCTTCCAGCGGGAGCGGCAAGTGAACGTCGCCTTTGAATAGCGTATCAGCAATGGTGTTCCAGTGCCGCATCATCAGTCCAAAGAACTCGTTGGCCTCGTCGCGACTGGCGAATCCAGCGACGTTTGACGTCTCGCCGCCCGGTACCTCCGGTAAGTACTCGCTCGGCATGACGGTGTCCGAGCCCCCGCACAACACCGATGAAGTCCCGTTTTGAGCGGTCAGCCGCTACTGATGGTTCCGCTCGTGATGGGAATGCGTCCGGTTTGCTGTCGTCCCGCACGAGGATGCCGGCCCTGCGAACCTGAGTCATGCGCACCGGGGCAAGATAGGAAGCCATGGATGCGCCTCTTGAGCTTCGACCTCATCGTTTTATCGCCGGCGAGGTGAGCGAAACCTGCTCCAGGCGCTGCATCAGCCGCAGCAGATGCCGCCGCAGCTGACTCGGGCAGTGACATGCGCACCAGTCACGTGCGGCGTCCACCAGGGCCATGGCCACCTCGTCAGGGGCCTCTTCCGGCGCGGAATCAGGCTGCCTTGGTGCAACCTTGGTGCAAGAGGCTTCTTCCTCTGAGAACCTCTTTTGATTTTCTGTGCTTGTGTTGGCGGGGTGGACGGGACTTGAAGCTGCGCGTCAACGCTGGACCCACGGGGACTCAGGGGGACCCAGCGAATGATTCCGCTCCGTTGCGGTTGGCGCAGGATGGCGACTCTGAACCCGGAAGGACTGGAGAGGGCCGTGCCTGTCACAACGTCACAGATGACCGGGCCGAACTGATTTCCCTGGTCCTTTCCACCGCCCTGGCCAAGTGGCGCAGCAGCCCCGATCCGGAGGAGCTTCGGGGGATTCTGCTCCGACTCCTCGTAGCGCTTGAAAGCCGCGAGTGAGGCGGGATCACCTCGGGGCAAGCCTCCGATCGCGTCGTGGCGCTCAACGACCGCCTCCGGCGCTGCACGCCGGAGGCCGCGAGGGATGTCGGTGGAGTGCCCGCGCCCGTAGTGGGCGCGGGCTTCGGAAAACTACGGGCGACGTTTTCCCCGACGGCCCTGCTCCCATCGTTGCACGCCGAGGGTGAGATCCGACTTGACCTTTTCCCAGGTGACCGTGCAGCCAGCCGGCATCGGGTCCCTTTCGGCGTCGACGAAGTAGGTGAGAGCGCGCCCAACCTGCTCGGGCTGGAACGGCAGCAGCCGCGCGGCGTGCTCGACGAACCGTTCGACTGACCAGCCTGGCTGCGTGCAGATCGCGTGGATGTCGATGAAGTCGCGCTTTGCCCCCCGATCGTGGACCGCCGCCGCCTTCATCGCGGCGATGATTTCGATGTCGGCCACCGGAATCTCAGTTCCGGCCACCTTCATGATCTCCGGCCTGGCCGGCACCTGCTCGTAACTGATGAAACTGGTTTCGAGCATCCCGTAGTACACCCGCACGGTGTGCCGCCCTTGGCGGAGAATCTGCGTGGGCTTCTCCGCGAGCTGCTCGATGCGTTTCTGGAGGACGGCAGTATCAAAACGGCGCGGCGTGAACCAGTCGAGGTCAGCGGAGAGCCTGTGACCGAGGCGCAAGGCGAGCCCGACGCCACCGGCCAGGAAGAAACCCTCCGCTCGCACGAGATCTGCTTGCAGGCGGATCACGCGCGCCTTGTCCGGATCGAGGACCTGCCGGTTCATGCGTGAGCGGGCCACTTGAAACCCAGGTAGGGACGACTTGGAATGTCGTCCACGGTGAGTCGAAATTCCTTGCGCAGTTTCTGCCGCTCGGGCTCGTTGCAACCAGCGCCACGATATCGCCGGACCAGCTCACGTATTTCGGCCCGGCGAAGGACTTTGTGGAGCCAGCGCGCGGCTTGATCGTCACCCCTCACGAGAATCTCGCGGACGATCGCGTACCGATGATCTGACTCCGCCCATTTCAGAGCTGCCACGTCGTAGCTCTTGAGGAGTCGTCGGACCGTCTCCGGCGCCTCTGCGGCTGTCAGAATCGGCGATCGGTTTGCCCATCGAGCTGTGGCCGCGCGCAGCGCCAGCGCTTCTCGCTCACGACGAGAGAGAGTCCGCACCCGAGCCAGCCCTGCATTGTGTGCGATCTCCCGGCGGCGTCTCGCGCTCAACACCCTGGCGCGGGCCGGTCCCCCCTTGGTACCGCCGAGCCGGCCTAGTGCGACGGCGTGAGGGTTCTTCATGAACCTATTCTAGCATATTCGCTCAAGCTGGCATCAACTTGGCCGCAGCCATGCCCGCCCAAAGATCTACCGAGGCAACTTTCGTGTCTCGCCGCCCGAGTGCAGGGAGAGAACCTCGGCGAGATCCTGTCTGTCATCTTGCACCTGGTCTGTGATGCGCGACAGGAGGCTTGGGCTCACACGCCATTGGTGCCCATCTCTTGCCGCAACCGTCGCTGTCTTCTGATTGAGCCGCACGACCGTCCCGACAACCACGTGGCCATGTTCCGGTGTGAAGCAGACGGCATCGCCCAACTTGAACTGGGCCAGATCCTTGTAGCAGCGGCCTTGGTGGAGAGAGCGAAGCCGTTCAACGATCCGGCGGTTGAGCTGAATCAGTTCCTCTTCGCTGAAGCTGGTCAGGTCAATGTTGTCAGCCATAGCTATCTCCGAAGACCTTCGGCAAGAATGGACGAGAGCATGCAGGATTCGCCTGTCAGCCGCAAAGACTCCGTGCAGGTGAGGAATCTGCTGGGACATGGTCTGTTCTCGCGTCGCAGGGGACCAAGACGGCCGCGACCGGCAACCGGACGCGGCCGCACCTCAACCGCTGTCCCCGGCCCGCAGCATTGGCGCGTACCATCAAGACCAAATCAGAGCCTCTTCGGCCCGGCGCCCGCTGGTGCTCTCGCCCGATGGTTTGTGAGATCACAAAAGCCGTGCTGCGCGCACTTCGCGAGATGGTCTGCTCACGCGCCGCTCTCGCGGCCGAGAACACCTTGCTGAAGATCATCGTCCTCCACAGCCACCCAGCTACGCTCGCGTCCCGCGACCCCGTCGGATTCCAGATGGTCGCTTGCGCAGCTTTCGCAGCGCCCGGTCGATCGCCACCAGGTCAAACTTCTCAGGGTCGTACTTCTTCCCAACCCACGTCTTCATCTCCCGATACTCCTCGTGCATGGGATCCCCGAGGATCTCGAGCACGCGAAAATACCCGGGGGACCCGCCGCAGTCCTCCCGTGGGCAAGCTCGGGCGCCGCCGGTGCACACGGGATACTGCACGTTTGGGTCGCTGGCCATCGTAACGCTCTCGATCTCCACCGAATGCTTCCAGTCGTCACCGAAGTCGTACTCGTAGACGATCGTGTCGGCGCCAAGCACATCGCGGAGCGTGACATTGCGCTCATCGAACATCTCCGGCAGCTCGTCGGAGTATTCGGGGTCAGGGAGGCCATAATGCCGGTCGTCGACTACATACTGATGGAGGTGGTAGTCCCACCACCCGAACACGGCCTGGATGGTCTTGTGAAGTTGGTCCAACGTCGTCTCTGCCGGCACCTGCACCCGGCGCCAGATGGCCGGTTCGATGTCGACGATGGTGATCTTCAACTGATAAAGAGCCGGCGCATCCATGGCCTCCGCCCCGCCCTTTCCTGGAAGGGCGGGGCTCAACGGTGGCCCGCTTTCGATTTCGACGCTGTTGCCGGATCGGATCATCCGCATTCTGGCAGACGTGTAGCTCTCGCCCGTCTTCGCCATTCGGTCGCGCACGAGCTTCTTGAAGTCACCATTCTTCGGCATCGCGGTCCTCCAGTCTGGTCGTGGTGCCCTACCCCCAGCAGCAGGAACATCACGACGGACGAGGTCTCGACGATGCGATCCGGGAGTCTGCGTCCCTTTGTCCCCGTCGCACTCCGCTGGGTGAGCTTTCGGGGCTTCGGCGTTGGATCTGCGCCGACTGCCAAGCTAGCGGAACCCCGAGGCAGGATCAACAGACTTCGACACCGCTACGTGTGCGCCGCAAGAATTCGGTGCCAAGTCAAACCAGTAGGAGATTTCCTCGGGATTCGTCGGGTGATCCCTGCGTGATAGGGGTTGAGTCGCAATGATCAGGGAAATGCTCAAAACCACCCTGGCCGCCCTGCGCTCAGCCTTCCGTTCGCGTGCCACTCTCCTCGCGGAAAATGTCGTCCTTCGCCAGCAGATCGTCGTGTTGCAACGTTCGGTGGCTAAGCCCAGAATTCGCACGCGGGATCGTGTCGTCCTCGCCTTGGCCGCTCGCATCTTCGGCGAAGTAGTCAAGGCAGTCACCATCGTATGCCCCGAAACCGTCGTCCGTTGGCATCTCCCTTCTTGGGCGGGGGATTCTGCTTCGCCTGCTTGTGGCGCTTGAAGGCCGTGCGTGAGGTGCAGCTCGGGGCGCCCCACCCCGGATCGCGTCGTGGCGATCAACAACCACGTCCGGCCCAACACGCGGTTTCTGCCTGGTGGAGAAACCGCTCGGCCTCAGCCTTGGTCTTGGCGGGCACACGTCGGCTCTTCTCTCCGCCGTCTACGTCAACGTAGCGAATGTAGTACCGAGGTTTGTCGCGTGTTCCGCGACGAATTACGAAGCCCATGAGGCCGCTGCTCCGGCTTCGGAATGTACCACCCTCGGCGGTACGTAGGCGGTACAATTTGGAGCGCCTCTTTTGCGACTTCCAAATTCCTCAATGATTTCTGCGGGGTGGACGGGACTTGAACAGGAACTTGGCCAAAACCAAAACCCGAGTAGAGACGCGGACTTGGCACCTATCTCTCGGGAATGACTCAGCTTTCCTGTTTCCGTCCGGTCCTCTGCCTTCCCCTGGATTACCCTAGTTTGCCCTGCGTTTACGGCAACCTGACGGCAACGGAAACGGCTCCGACGAGCTTTGTGCCGGTGGACGATACCGCAGCCAAATCTTCACGTCATGGCAGGGCACAGATCGTTGGGCTGCGCACCCGACCTCGCACCAGAAAAGCATCAACATGACCTCCAATGACGCACGCAAAGAGTCTGTCCCGGCACCTTTGACCCGTGTGCACACCACCACCCCGGACGCGATCACCCTACCCCCCCTGGTATGCGTGACCCAGGATCGCAGAGCCGCCATCGATTCGAACGGACATAGCTAACTCGGCACAGCGCGGAAAAGAAAACCGGGCGTCATCTATTCCCGCTTTCTGGTTGGGGTCTCGTGCAGGTCCGCCGTGGTCAGAGCAGCCGAGCCGAACTTGTCGTGGATGCGGTCGAGCACGGCGTTGAGCCGACCGGTGCGGCGGTCGGAATCGAAGAGTGGTAACTGCCCACCTTGCGAGAGAAGCCTTTGCGCTGAAACGCCGGTGAGCCTGACCTTCTGTTTCAGTTTCTCCGCCAGCAGGAGGGCGCTGGCCGCACGATAGATTGCCTGGCCGTCGTCTGTCGGTTCGTGCAGCGTCGTCTGGCGCGTGAGCAGCGTGAAGTCCGCCAGCTTCAGCTTGAGCTGTAGCACCGTTGTCTTTCTGCCCGCCTGGCGCAGACGCCGTCCTACACGCAGAGCCTGCGAGTGCACGTGGGGCAGCAGCGCACCCATGCCAGCCAGGTCCTCGTCAAATGTGTCTTCGGTACCGATGCTCTTTGCTTCACGGTCGGGAACCACAGGGCGCGGGTCGATTCCACACGCCAGTTCCCACAGGTCGCGTCCACCGGAGATGCGCTTGTCGAGCCAGTCTGGGTCAGAAGCTGCAATCTGTCCGACGGTGCGAAGTCCAAGGTCTGACAACGCGACCTCGGTTTTCGGACCCACACCCCACAGACGTCCCACAGGCAACGGGGCGAGAAATGCACGGGCCTCACCCGGTGGGACTTCCTTCTGCCCATTCGGCTTGGCCAGGTCAGATGCGATCTTGGCCACGAACTTCACCGATGCGATTCCAGCCGACGACGGCAGCCCGACGTCAGATGCAATCCGCGTTCGCAGGTCGGAAGCTATCTGGCTGGGAGCACCGAACAGCTTCACGGATGCGGTCACGTCCAGGAATGCCTCATCAAGCGAGACCGGTTCGATGAGCGGCGTGCTGACCGCCTATCAGATCGAGCCCGAAAAAGCTGGATCATTTCGATCACTTACGAAATAACCTGAAAAATAAGTGGAAAAGGGCCCACGGGTCCTCCGAAGTTTGGTTTGCCAACTAAACGCAGGAGGTTTCCCCGTGAGCCCAGAACGAACCTACCCATTTCTCAGCGACTTGCTCGACCCTTTTCATAAGGCGCGCCGCAGAACGCTGGGTCTGATCATCGCCGCCATCTCCGCCACTGGTCAGGCTCGCTCGTTCGCCATCGCCACGACGCTGGCCGGCTGGCTGCGGACCAGGCTGGACAGTGCGGTCAACCGCTTCTACCGGCTGCTGCGTAATGAGCACGTCGACTATCTTGAATTCGCCACGCGGTGGCTGGATTTGCTCGCCCGTCGCCCGGATCGGCATGTCCTGCTCGCTGTGGACTGGACCGAATGGCACCATGACTTGCGCCTCCTGGTCGCTGCCATGGTCACCGGCAAGCGGGCCATCCCCGTCTTCGTTCAAGGTTGGCGCAAGTTGATCCGAGATCGCTCGCAGAATACCCGGGAGAATACCTTCCTGCGCTTCCTGGCCGACGTCACCCGTCGGGCGGGTGTCACCGCGACGATTCTGTGCGACCGCGGATTTCGTCGCGCGAGTTGGCTGGCGTTGTTGCAGACGCTGCGCTTGGGCTTCGTCGTCCGTTTGATGGCCGATGTCTACGTCGAGCTTGAGCCTGGTGTACGTCGACCGTTGGAGGCCATTCTCCTGCAACCAGGGCAGGTGCTCGATCTTGGCGTGGTTCCGCTACGTGCCGACGGTGTTGTCTCGGTTCGCATCATCGGATACTGGGCTCCTGGCGCTCATGAACCGTGGTGGGTCGCCACCAGCGAAACCGGTTCCGCCAAGCAGGTGCTGGCGCTCTATGACCGCCGCATGACTGTCGAGGAGCAATTCCGAGACACAAAAGGCCGACGCTTCGGCGCCAAGCTCTTTTGGACCCAGTTCCGCGACCCAGTGGCCCTGGCCCGCTTCGTTAGCCTTCTGGCCGTAGCCCTCTTGATCTGGACTCTGGTGGGCATCACCGCCGCGCTGCTCGATCCCTCTTTGCGCCTGCGCTGCAAACGCAAAGGGCCTCGTCAGTCCTTCGTCACCATCGGCATCAGAGCCTTGGCTCTGGGTACATTCTCCGCGCGATTCGACCGCTTCTCCGTGCCCCTGATTCTCGAACCACCCACCATGCGTCCTCTGCGTCTCCTGGAGGCGTCCAAATGACGTTATCCACAGGCATTTCGCGGAGTTTCCGCACCAATGCCGCACTTTTCGCCAAAGATCAACGGTCAGAGCGGCGTGACCTTGCTCATGATCGCGAAGACGGCATCGCTCGCTTCCTCGTAAGCTGCCATGCGCGGCGGAACCACGATGGCCTTGGGTGCGCGTCGCATGGCGACCGCCATGGGCATGGCCGAGTGCACCCCGAACGGTCTCACCTCATACGAGGCCGCCAGCACGACCCCACGGCGTGGGTCGCCTCCCACGATGACGGGCTTGCCGCGCAGCTCGGGAGAATCGCGCTGCTCCACCGACGCGAAAAACGCGTCCATGTCCAGATGGATGATGGCGGTGGGAGGCACGCAAAGAAACGGTAGTGCCTGCCGGAAGGGGTTTCAATCCGCGTCTTGCATGATCGTGATGAACCACCGCTCAGGGCTCATCAGAAATCAGACGTGGCTGGGGCGAGGTGCTGTGGTTTGCGACAGTGTCTTGACGGTGTCGACTCGATAGATGAGCCAGGTGCGATCAACCTTCTTCAACTTGAAGTTGAATTCCTGCACCTGGAAATCGGCTTCACCCTCAACCGTGGCTTTGCCCGTCAGGTTGGCCACCGCACTCTGGTTGCCAGCATCAAGAGTGACGTTGATGTCCAGGAACTCGACCTTGAGCCCGCGCACGTGCTGCATGGCTCCCATCACCGCTTGCATCAGTTCGTCGCGCCCTTGCAACTCACGCGTGTCAAAGCCACGGACTTCCAGGTTGATCACGACGTCGGCAGTGAAGTAGTCCCCGAGGCTTTGAGCTTTGAGGCCCCTGGGAATGGTTCCTTCGCCGGGCTCGACGGAAACAGCGCGGGCCAGATTGAGCAAGCGCGAGCGGATGGCGTTTTGAGGACTGGGAAACCACACGCGCCAGCCCCAGCCACGCCACGTAGTGGTACCAGCGCATCGTTGCCTCCATTTCTCCCGCGCCACTCTTCTGCCGGGTTCGATGAGTGTCAAGGCGAACCCACGGGCAGGAAAAACCGGACCTCTCCAGTTCCCAGGGTATCCGCGTGGTTCAGATCATCGCAATGGGCGTCGCCCTCCCGCGCAGGCGTTCAGCGCACGAGTAGTGGCTGTAGGCCCTCTGGATCTTCCAGGCTGACCATGAGTTGACGCAGGCGAACGGGAATGCCCAGGACGTGGGCACGCTGGGCAGGCTGCAGGTCGATAACCAAGATGCCCTCGCCCGAGCCGTTCACCAACCAGCGTCCTGACAGGCCGTGTACGCCACGGCTCATCGGCCGGCTCGTCAGCCGCGAAATCGAGGCAACCGCCAAGCGTGGGAAGCTTGCACGAAAGGCCCAACCCATCTGCACATGTACTTCCTCGCCTTGGATTTCGACGAAGCAGGACGAGGGAGGCAGGAACAGCACGCTGGACAGCACGCGGTACCAGGAGTCGAACCGGATGGCAAAACGAACGCGATCAACCATGGGCACATCCTACGCAAGCCCCTGCGGCTTGCGAGGCGGTTTTGGTGGTGGCCACGAGAGCGGACATCGCTGATCTTGGTGCGCGTGTCGCCAGCCCGATGCGAACCTACCGAGCGCGTGTCCTGGTGCCAGGCCCCCGGTATGCGTGACCCAGGTTCATGGGGCCGTCACCAATTTGCGGGAAGGTAGCTAACTGGCTGCAGAGCCTCAATCTCCCGAGCCAACTGGGATTCTCGTGCGCACCGCGAAGTTGATCCCCGGTCTGCCCCCCAAACGCTCATTTCTCAAGATTGCCTCTTACGAGGTCATAGTTGTAGGAGTTGACTGCCTCCAGTATCTCGCGCTCCCTAATGAGAGCGCATATGAACTCGGATAAGATCGCCGGTATCCCTCCGCCAACCAGATACCTCGAGGTATTTGTCCATTCCTGTCCGTTGTCAGCTCTGACTGCCACACCTGCGACAATGAGCCCAATTGCGGCCAGAGCAAACCCGAGCGTGAAGCCCTGAGATACCCTAGCGCGGAACGCGTGCTTCTTGGCTTCTATGGACCCTCCCACGGCTGCGTCAGGCACAATCGAAAAGAAACCCGGCCCCACCGTTTGGCCATTTTTTGAAAGCCTCATTCCGTACGGGCTCCAAAACGAAAACTCCACATGCAGAAACTGCTGCTCGACAGCAGGCCGACGCTCAATGAGCGATTCGGGCACGTTGCCGACTCCATGCGCTTGGTCAGTGGAGGTTGCTTGTGCCAGGGCGTTTCTCGAAGAGAGCAGGCACAGAACAAGTCCCGCGATGGCTGGAAGCAACTCTCTGCTCAGGATTCGGGTGAGAAATATGCTCCAGGCACGATCTGACTTGAACATCCGTATCCTCCTCGGAACTCTTGACCGCCACTCTTCTGCTAGGTTCGGCAGGTGTCAAGACTAGCCGGGGTCAGGACCACCAACTTCTTCAGCATGGCCAGCATCCAGACGGTACCGGCATTGACATCGCGTGCCATCTGCGTTGACTGGCTGCGTCTGCCGCTTCCTGCATCCTGTGTACTCGAAAAGCGGTACCATGTTCTCCGGGCCATGAAGGAACACGAGGTCCGACAGCGCATGGAGAGCTTCATGAAGATGCCCAGAGCGGCAGCTCTTTTTGTGTCCGGCTTGGTTGGACTGGCCTGTAGCAACTCCGGACTGAGGAGCAACGCACGTGATGGGGAAGCACCAAGCGGAGGTCAGGCAGGCAGTACCATCAGCAACGGAACGACTGGAGGTGCTGGTGGCACGATTGGCCCAGGTGGAGCCTTCGGTGGCAATGGGAGTGGTGCTGGCGGAACCATTGGTTCTGGTGGATCAAGCGGAACTAGTGGAACTGCCGGCAGCTCTGGAACTGCTAGCACAGGTGGCCAAGGTGCAACGTGCGCATTGATTCGCATGTGCGACCCACCCGACCAGCAAGTAGGCGGCACGTGCCCCCCAGAGCGGGAGTGCTATTCCTTTCAACAGGAATGTCTCGACGCAACCACCGTGTGCATGCTGCCTGCCGGTGAGCACTGCAGCGATCTGTCGTGCAATCCTGGCGATACGGAGACAACGTCGGGCGACCAAGACTGTTGGCAGAACCCCGATCCCTGCTACACCAGGCAGCTATGTGCGCACGAAATCTGGTGCAGGTATGGGGCAGACGCAGGTGTCTCAGACGCAGGTTTGGATACGCATGCCCCAAGTGTTGGTGTAGATGGGGGAACGATGCGCACCTGTGGAAATGGCGTACTTGACCCAGGTGAGCAGTGTGATGACGGCAACCGTGCCAATGGTGATGGGTGCGGCGCCACCTGTCAGATCGAAGCAGGCTGGCAGTGTCCAATTGCAGGACAGTTGTGCATACCGTGTGGCACCAATGCCTGTGATGCGGGACAAGTAGGCCACTGTGGTGACGGCATTGTCGAAACGGGAGAAGAGTGTGACTGCGGTGATGGAACGATTCCAGTTCCAGGGGGTTGCGTGGGACCGAACAATGACAATAGTTACGGTGGCTGCACTACGGGATGCACCCGGGGGCCCCGCTGTGGTGATGGCGTAGTGCAAATGGATTATGGCGAGCAATGTGACCTGGGCTCACAGAACGGTGTGTTCCAGAATGGCTTGGGCGTATGCACGCTGTACTGCGAGTGGATTCCGTGGCTACCTTGATAAAGCGCTGACAGAGACATCAACATACCCTCCCCCCTGGTATGCGTGACCCAGGATCACAGGGCCGCCCGCATTTCGCACGGGCATAGCTAACTCAGTCTACCGGGCTATCCCAAGACAGTGGAAACCGCCATGGCAACCAGCAGCAGGGCGGCGGCGGCGAGCGAGCCCTTCCATGGTGTCGGGGTTCGGGTTGCTTGATACAACCGGTAGGTCGACCAGAAGATTCCCAAACAATACGTGAGTGCGATGCAGGGAGATCCGTACTTGAGAACAGCTCCCGGATGTCCAGGGGCTGCGGCGCAGGTCGCGATGAGGAGCAACCCCACGGCCAGAAATCCGAAGCCGGTGGTCCTGGTCAACGTGAGAATCACCTGCCTCAGAGGTTCCTCCATGTCCTCCCATGGCTTACCCGTGGCTGCCTCGTGGAACGGAATGATCCTTCTTGCAAGAATGGATTTGCGGGCCATCACAAGGCAGACGACTGCGACCACAAGGTAAAGCACTGAGGGTATGTACCGGATGGTCGTTGGCATGGTTGCCTCGTTCCTGAAGCCGTCATTCTAGGGCGTTGCCTCCAGGACCATAGGCAAAACAAGCGCCGATTTCCTTTGCGACGCACGGGGCTATGTTTGTCCGATAACATGCACTCTGTCAACCACGGCCCTATACCCGGCAACATCTTCGCAAGAAACCAAGAAGCTACGAAGGAGGAATCTACCTGCCTGAGAGCATAAGTCCGAACAAGCCCCATTTTGCCTTCACCCAATGTGTCAGGCCCGCCTCGAAGGTCTCCTTGCCCGCTTAAGGTTCACAGAGCTGTAACGCATTGTTTGCTCTCGTGCCGCGTAGACACATGTATGAAGGACCGACTAGGGGGGGGATGCCTGAATGTCGATAAGCCGCCTTTGTGATAGGAAGCTGCTATCTCGAAGACCCGCACCACGCCGAATGCTTTTCGCTGCAAACGATCGTTTGAAAACGCGGGCTTTCGATCAGATCGAGCGCGGGCGATCCAGGCTGTTTCAGGAGCAAATGATCACGCGGATCTCAGCCCTATGACGCGACGATCGGCGTGTTACTTGATCGGGAATCTTCCTGCCGAACGATTTCCCATGAGGTTCCTCTCTCTTGTGTGTCTCGTTCTCACGAGCATCGCAATCCTGTCGGCAAAGTCAGCGATGGCGCAAGGCACTTCGGCTTGCGTACAACTCCCTGCTGGCGCAGTGGCGTGGTATCCTGCCGAAGGGAACGCCAACGACGACATTGGCAGCCACAATGGCGTGCTTCAAAATGGGGTGAGTTTTGGGCCGGGCGTTGTTGGTCAAGGATTCGTTTTCGATGGAATCGACGATTATGTTAGCGTGGTCGACGATGGGACCTTCTCGTTCGGTGCCGGTCCCTTTTCTGTATCTGTATGGGCAAAGACTGCCGGCGGCAGAAGTGTCAATGAGCCCGTGTTTTCCAAGGGCAATCTCTGGAGCGGGGTTGACGACTATTCCCTGTTCATAGCTGCTGGCGCTGACGGACGCGTCGACTTCCAGTACGACTCGTACAACTGTAACCTCCTGAGCACGAAACAGTTGAATGATGACAATTGGCACCATGTCGTGGCCACCCAGTCTGGTGCCTGCTCGGGTTGCATGAAGCTGTATATAGATGGCAGCCTCAACGGCACCCAGAACGGTTGGACTCTCGGGAACGGGGTTGACCCGTTCGTAGTCGGAGCAACCTTTTCCGGCGGTCTTCTGTACCCATACAAGGGCGCGATTGACGAGCTTGCGGTGTTTCATCGCGTTCTCACCGAAGATGAGATCAAGAGTGTCTATCAGCAGTACATGGGCGGCGCCGGTCTCTGTACCGTGGGCACCATTACCGGACATGTGACCGACCCCTTTGGCGGGGTGACAAGTGTAGAGGTCGACTTGCTCGACGGAAATGGCACGAGCACGCACACGGACACCACGGGCACGTACTTGATTAGCCAGGTTCCTGCGGGCAGCTACCAAGTCCGCGTCCAGCCGCCAGCGGGCGAAGAGCCTGTGCTCAATCCACAGACGGTAACTGTTACTTCGGGCGCGATTGCCCAAGTCGACTTTACTCTCACCGCCAACCCGCCACTGGCGAATATCATCGACGAAATCTACGGCGCGGGTGCCGGCAGTTTCGAGAGGGGATCATTCGTCGACAATGGCCATGGTTGGATGAGCTTGGGGGTCGGGAACATGACCATTACTGGGTGGACGGTGGGCGGACCCGGCAATGGCGTAGACTGGCTGAACAAGCCGACTTTCGCCCCGAGTGACGGAAGCAAGGCCGTTGACCTATCATTGACCACCCCAAGTTCAGTCTCCACCACGATTCCGACGGTGCCAGGGCAACAGTATACTATTACCTTTGATTCGGCCGCGTTGACGAACAACGGCGGCAACGCGGGAGCTGTGACCGCCGGGTCCCTCGTCAGCCAGCCCTTCGTTGTAACCATTACGAGTCCCGCGGTTGATACTCAAGTCTGGACTTCGTATTTTTTTCAGTTCACTGCGACGGGCGCCTCGACTACACTCACTTTCTCAAGTACTTCCCCGAGCTGCACTGCTGGTTTTGCCAATTGCTATGGCCCGGCGCTCGACAATGTGTGGGTGTTTCCATCAACTCAAGTTGTACCTGCGGTTTCTGCGCTCGGAAGCCATCATTTCGCGATTGCCTTCGGGATGTTGAGCGCTCTAGGCATATTCATTGCGTCTCGGCGCAGGAGCATAGTCCGAAGAAGCGCCATTTTGCCTGCACCAAATTGCATCCGCAAAATGTCAGGCCCAAGTAGGAATGTCCCGAGACCATAGGCAAAACAAGCGCCGATTTCCTTTGAGACGCACAGGGCTATGTTTGTCTGACAACATGCCTCTGTCAGCCACGGCCCTATACCCGGCCAAGCCTGTTGCCGCCCACCCATCAAGTGGCTGCGGCCAAGACGGTCTTGCTCTTCTCCGGCGTGCACCTGGCCAGGATGACCTTCCACCCGTTTCTTGCCGCGCACGCATCAGCCAGGATGCTGTTCACCTCGACCGGGTCCACACGGCTTGCTTCTCGTCGTGGATACGACAGTGATACCGTTTGCAGCCGCTTCGGGACCAGCTACGCTTTCTTCTCCGCAAATTGACAGGAGAGGCGACATGCACAAAACGGATCGCCGCGTGTTCATCAAGGCTGGCCTCGCCATCGGCGCGGTCGGCGTGGTGGAGTCCACGGGAATTGGGCGCGCCCTCGCGGCTGCTACGGCCACGCCCGACATCGTCGCGGTCAAGGGCGCAGACGCCTTTGCCAGCACGATCAAGGCGCTGGAGGCGCTCGGCGGAATGAAGCCATTTGACGTCAAGGGCAACCGCGTGGGCCTGCTCATCAATGCCCCGCCGCACTGGAAGCTGGAGGGAAGCCACACCAGGATGGAGGTCGCACTCGCCGTCGCCAAGATGTGCCTCGAGGCCGGAGCCAAGGAAATCGTCACCCTGCCGGTGCTTGCGCCCAAGTTTTGGACCGGCTCGCCGCTCTGCGAGACTCACGCCAAGGTTATCAAGTCGATCAAGGAGTGCTCGGGAAAGACGGTGGAGACCAAGATCCCCAGAGGCGTCCAACTCAAGTCGGGGAAGGTTCGGCCCGAGCTGCTCGACGTGGACGTCCTAGTGAACATCCCCATCGCCAAGCACCATGTCGGAACTCTGTTGAGTGGCAATCTCAAGAACATGATGGGCGGCCTCGAGCACGAGACCAACGCGTTCTTTCACACCGGCTCCGGCAAGACCGGATACGAGGATGTGGACTTCCTCTCACAGTGCATCGCCGACCTGAATACGCTGCGCAGGCAGAACCTGTGCGTCGTTGACGCCACTATCGTCCTCGGAACCAACGGCCCCGCAGGCCCCGGCCATCTGCTGAAGCCGCAGAAAATCGTGGCTGGCATAGATCCGGTCGCCGTAGACGCGTACTGCGTGACCCTGCACAGCCGCAAGCCGCAAGAGGTGGTGATGCTCGCTAAGGCCGCCGCGGTTGGAATCGGGCGTGCCGACTTCCAGAAGCTCAACGTCCGGGAAATCGCAATCTGAAGAGGTGTCCGCAGCCGACCCTGCCTGGCTTCGACTGCCCTGGAATTCTGAACAATTCGGCACGGCTACCATCATCTCGTGGTCAGAGTCTACTTCATCCCCCGCCACTTCGATCTGGTTGTCCCCAGCCGTCGCTGACCTTGCGAACAGCCCGAGAGCGAGCCAAGGTGGCCGCATGAACCAATCCTACAGACAGATCAGATGGCTGGCGATCCTTGTGCTCACCGCAGGATCGATTGTCTGGCACACCGGGGCAGGTGCAGCCGAGGGACATGAAGAGACGATTGTTCTCATCCGCCACGGCGAGAAACCCGCAGGTGGTTTGGGGCAACTGAACTGCCAAGGACTGAACCGCTCTCTGGCGCTGCCCCGTGTCCTGATAGCCAAGTTCGGAAAACCAGCTTTCATTTTCGCGCCCAACCCGCAGCAAGAAGCCAACGAGAATGGCCAGCGCTACGACTACATCCGACCCTTGGCCACCATCGAGCCCACGGCGATTCAACTCGGCCTCCCCGTGAATACGCATTTCGGATTCCTGGACGTCAGGGGAATGCAGAACGAGATGACCCAGACGAAGTACCAAGACGCGCTGGTCTTCGTCGCGTGGGAACATGAGCTGCTGGCCGACATGGTGAAAGGGTTGGTCGCACAAGGTGGCGGAGAGCCGACGGTGGTGCCAGCGTGGGGACATGACGACTACGATAGCATCTACATTGTGAAACTGGCGCGTATCAACGGTCGTCTGGTCGCCTCATTCACACGTGATCGGGAGGGATTGAACAACCAGAGCCTTGTGTGTCCCAAAGCCCCTTGACCGGCGCAGCCTGTGGCAGCCTCAGTCTCGTCCCATAGGACGTCGGCCACCTTCCCCGTCGCAGGAGTGTTGGTCCTCGCCCTGGCCATCGTGACCCTGCTGCCCGACCTCAGCTACGCGGCGACCAGCATCGCGACGGGGTCAGCAGACGATCACACGATGTCTCTTCGACGACCTCGCGAAGTCACGAGGCAAGTCAGTGCGCCGCGAATTCCTTCGACGACCTCGCATCGGGTACACAGGCAGGACTCCAGGATATCGTGGCTGGCAGCCGCGACACTTGTGATGGGGACGATCCTGAGTTTTCTCCGCCGACTGTTCATCGAGAAGCCGTGGGCCTTCCTCGCGTGGCCGGCAGTGGCGATGGTCGTGGGCACACGGCTGCACTCTTTCTTGGGCCAGTGGGCAAGCCGACTTGCCATCGTTCCACGCACCTTGGGCGGACTTCTAGGAATAGTCACCGCACCCTTTGTCCACGGAAACGCCTCCCATCTGGCCGCCAATCTTCCACCCTTTGTGGTGTTGGGTGCCTTGGTGCTTCGCCACAACCATCGGCAGTTTCTCGCGACCGCGTCGTTTATCGCGCTCAGCTCTGGCGGTTTGCTCTGGGTGCTTGGCCGTTCGGCTGCGCACGTGGGCATGAGCGGCGTGATCTTCGGCTTCTTCGGGTATCTCATCGCTCTGGCTTACCTCACCCGAGGCATCACCGACGTGCTCATTGCCGGCGGTGTTCTGGTGCTCTACGGCTCCATGTTGGCCGGCATCAAGCCCGCCCGCGACGGCACCTCATGGGAGGGGCATCTCTTTGGTCTAGCCGCCGGCATCGCCACCGCGTGGTTAGAGCTGGGAGGATTCAAGTAGCGACTGCGCGTTTGCGCAAAAGGCAGACATCACGGGCGGGCATCTACCCTACCCCCCGGTACGCGTGACCCAGGTTCATGGGGCCGGCAGCAATTCGCAAGGGCATAGCTTACTTGGTAGCCGTCCATCATTAGATCTGTGGCATAGAAACAACCGCAACCGAAATGGCCATGATCGGGAATGACGGGCAGGCCGGACGTAGGCCGAAGGTATCCGTTCAGCCCCGTCGGGGGCGTGAAGAAACTTGCATGCGCGCATAGTGGTGATGCAGTTGGTGTGTGACGAAGGTTGAACTGCCCAAGACGCTGGAAGAGGCGCATGCGCTCATCCTGCGACTGCTGGCGCGAATTGAGGAGCAGGATCGACGGATCGCGGAGCTGGAGCGTCGACTGAACCAGAACTCGCAGAATTCGTCGCGGCCGCCGTCGAGTGATCCGCCGTTGCTGAAGCTGCCGCCGAAGCGGAAGCCGTCGGGTCGGAAGCCAGGAGGGCAGCCTGGGCACGAGGGACACCACCGAGAGCCGCTTCCGCCCAACGCAGTCACCGGCGTCGAGCACCATTGGCCACCGAGGTGCGAGCACTGCCAGCGGGAGCTTCCGCGTGACAGGCGCGTGGAAGTCGGCGAGCCGCTGTGCCATCAGGTTACCGAGTTGCCGGAGGTGGTCGCGGAAACGATCGAGCATCAGATGCATACGCAGGAATGCCCGGACTGCCTGCAGAGCACGCCATGTCCCTGGCCTGCGGGCGTTCCGGCTGGGAGCTTCGGCGCTCGACTGACAGCCGTGGCGGGCTTGGTGAGCGGCTGTTACCGCTCCAGCACGCGGACGGTGGCCGAGATCCTGCGGGATCTATTTGGAGTATCCATCTCGCTGGGCACGGTCGTGGCGTGCGAACAGGCCGTCAGCCGGGCGGTGGCGCCGGCCGTAGAAGAAGCGCGCCACTACGTGCAGAAGCAGCCGGTGGCCAACGTCGACGAGACGAGTTGGCGCGAGCGACGTCGCAAGGCATGGCTGTGGATCATGGCCACCACGTTCGTGATGGTCTTTCTCATCCACCAGCGGCGAAATCGGGTGGCAGCCCGCGAGTTGTTGGGGTCCTTCAAGGGGACGCTCGGCAGCGACCGCTGGACCGCCTACCATGTGCACACTGGGCGGCGGCAGATTTGCTGGTCGCACCTGGAGAGGGATTTCCACGCAATGAGCGAGTACAAGGGGAAGGCGGGGCGCATCGGCAAAGAATTGGTGCAGCTGGCGCGCAAGATGTTCCGCTTTTGGCATGGCGTGCGCGACGGGACCATGAGCCGTGCGCGGTTCAAGCTGAAGATGAAGCCGCTCCAGAGGCGGGTGGAAGATCTGCTTCGCCGAGGTGTCGTGAGCGGCGTGCCTCGGGTTGCTGGAATGTGCTGGGATATCGGCGGCATCCATGCCGACGCACTGTGGACCTTCGTTGAAGTCGAAGGGGTCGAGCCGACGAACAACCGATCCGAGCGTGGGCTGCGGCACGCGGTCATCTGGCGCAAGTCCAGCTACGGGAGCCACAGCGAAGCCGGTAGCCATGAGCTCGCTCACGGAAATGCGCGAGGGCTTGCACATCTCGGTCTCGCAGATCAAGTGCTACCTGCGCTGCCCAAGGCAGTACCGGTTCAGGTACGTCTTGGGCGCAGAGCCCGAGTTCATCCCTGCAAACCTGGTGTTGGGCAGTGCCGTCCATGAGGGTCTGGCGGCGTACTACCGCTCGGTCATGGCAACCGGAGACAGCCCCGAGCAGGACGTCTGCAGGGCCGCGTTTTGCGGGACCCTGGTGGGCTTTCGCAAGAACAAGTTGCCCATCAAGGATGGCGAGGGCATCGAGGCACAGGGCGAGGCGCTGCTGAAGGTCTTCTACGAGACCGTCTACCAGGACCCGCCCAACGTCGTGGGCGTCGAGGTGCCATTCACCATCGAGCTTCCCGACCCGACGACGGGGGAGATCCTCGAAGAAGCCCTCGTCGGTGCCCTGGACCTAGTGGTGCGGGAAGAGCAGAAGCACGTGGTAGGGGAGCACAAGACCGCAGCCAAGAAGTGGAGCAAGGATCAGATCAAGAACGACGGCCAGCTAAGCGCCTACAAGCTGGTCGCAAGAAAACTGGGTCTGGGCGAGGTAGGGCTGCGCTTGCAGGTGCTGACCAAGACCAAGACGCCAAAGATGATCGTGGAAGACACGGACCGAACAGACAGGGACGAACGAGAGTTCCTGGAAACCGTGGTGGGGGTGTTGCGAGCCATCGATGCGCAGGTGTTCTTCCCCATTCGCAATGGCATGTGCGGTGGGTGCGCATTCCAGCGCCGGTGCGGCAGCACCTGATCTAATGATGGAGGCGTTCGCGCTTCCGGGTTCAAGCTGCGCAGGCGGCTTGAATTTTAGCCCCAAAATTTCTTCACCCGCCGATAGGCCCCCCCCTGGTAGTCGTGACCTGGGATCATGAGGCCGGTGCCATTTCACCGGGGCATAGCTAACTCACAACAGGTAAGCCACCGGCTCTGCCGGTGGACTCACCGAGGCTCTGCCGTCCCGGCGTGAAATAGGTGACGGTCCTTTCCGTGGACCTGGACGTCCACGGAAAGGAGATCGTCATGCGAGAGTGGCAAAGGCTCTCACACGTCAAATGGTACTGCAGGTACCACGTGGTGATCGTGCCGAAATATCGGAAGAAGGTGATCTTTGGGACGCTGCGGAAGGGGATAGGGAAGATTTTGCGGGAGCTGTGCGAGCAGGAAGGAATCGAACTGGTGGAAGGTCGTGCGATGTCGGATCACGTGCACCTGTGCTTGGGGATCCCGCCCAAGTTCAGCGTGGCGAACACGGTGGGGTTTCTCAAGGGCAAGTCGGCGATTCGGATACACCGGGAGTATCTGGGAAAGGATCGGAATTTCACGGGATTCCACTTCTGGGCGCGAGGGTACTGCGTGAGCACAGTGGGGCTGGACGAAGAGACGGTTCGTGCCTACATTCGGAACCAGGAAGACGAAGAGAAGCGGCAGGAGACTTTGCCGTTCGGGGGGCTTGAGCCCCCTTCACGCGAGTAGACGGCGGCTCCAGCCGCCTTCAATCCGGGAAGGCCACCTCGGGGGGCCTTCATCAAACCACCCGCTATGCGGGTGGTTGCTGATTCGCTGTGCGACCTTCAAGTCTTCTGCGCCAGATGGCTCCTGCAGACGGCTGCGCCGGCCCTGACCCGACTGCCCTTGAAAAGGGTGGCTCTCAGAACTCGTCAGGGGAATGTTGCGTAAGTATTTGGCGTCGAAAGACCCTGTTTGGTTCCCGCCATGATTGCACTAAGAATTGTTGGGTAGGTCTGAGCGCCAGTGGTTCTGTTGAAGATGGCGTACGAGCTAGTGGTGCCTGAGCCCCCGTTGTCCCACCAGATAGGACACATACCAGCGGCTGTTGTGTCCTGAGCATAGGCCAGGGCATGCGCGGCCCTATTTGCCGTTGCTTGAGCACCCATGGAGCCCCATTCGCCGATGACGACGGGCTGCGTGGGCAACCAGCCCCTGATTTGCTGAACGGATTGCGCCATGGAGGTATAATCCGAGGCGCTTCCCCATGCGTAAGGAGTTGTACTCAAGCCGAAATTACTGGGGTAATAGGTGTGAAGCGAGATAATGAGATTGGGGTCGCTAATAATGGAGGCCTGTAGCATAGACTGTATGCCAGCCTGGATCGGGCTTGCGCCAACCGGCTGGATCATGATCATGCGCGTAGCGTTGGCTCCGCCGGTGCCTCGAATCGCATTGACACATGCCTCGAGGTACGTATTGAGCTCAGATTGCTCCGTGGCGGCGCTGGCACCAGCAGTGGTATGAGGCTCGTTGAAACATTCGAACATCAGATGCCTATCGAGACCCTGGAGGGCGGTGGCAATCTGTGTCCATACTGCGGTGACCTCGGCCGCCACGGTAGTGTCGTCTGCCTCGCTGGCGGGGAAACTAACCCATTGCCCATCAGCATCGTGGTGCGTGTTGACGAAGACATACAAGCCCGCATCGACGGCCCACTGCGCCGTTTGCACAACCTGGGCCATCCACGTTGAATCGATGGTGTAGTTGGGAGCAGCGCCAATGTGGTCCGTCCAAGTTACAGGGATTCTCATGGTATGGAATCCAGCGGTCCTCACGGCGCTAATCAGAACCTGGTTGGGCGCAGGGTTTCCCCAGCTGGTAACAAAGGGAGCACCATCGAAGGAGCTGCCCAGATTCCAGCCCGGGGACATATCCGCGACGATCTGCTGCGGAGTCAGAGACACGCAGATTCCAGTCCCGTCGTCATTGAAGCCAGTCGCGCAGCTTCCGGCGGCCACACAGGTCCCGTCGCCACCATCGTGATAACCGACGGCACAGCCCGCCGTCTGGGTACACGTCCCGGTCCCATCGTCGTGGTATCCCGCCACGCAGGTTCCGCTTGTCACGCAGGTTCCGTCGCCACCGTCGTGATAGCCGGTAGGACAGCCAGTTTGGAGACACTTCCCAGTGCCATTGTCGTGGTAGCCGGCGGCGCAGCCTGACAGAACGCAGATTCCGGTGCCGTCGTCGTGGTACCCGGGTTGACAGCCAGGGTTGCAGACATACGCGGTGTGTTGCATCTCCCCGGCTTCCAGGATGCCGTCTCCATTGGTGTCCAGCCCGGTTTGGATGGCCTCGCCCCCGAAGGCGCAGTTGGCACCTGCGGGTTCGGGCACCACGTTGACCAAGCTGGCGCTCGCCTCGCAGACATAGCTCGTCTCCGTGACTTCGCTCGCCTCAAGTATCCCATCGCCATTCAGGTCGAGCCCGCTTTGGATGCGCACTCCCCCGGCTGGACAGTTCGCACCCGCAGGCTCATTGTCCTGGCGGACGAGCGAGTTCACGCCTGATGCCCCGTTGGTGCCGTTCGTGCCGTTGGTTCCGTTGGCACCGTTGGTGCCGTTGGTGCCCGACGGCCCCTGTGGTCCGGTTGCACCGGTCGTACCACTCGCACCTTGTGGACCCTGCGCCCCGGTCGCACCTGTTGGGCCTGTCGCACCCGTTGCACCCTGCGCCCCCGTCGCGCCTGTTGCGCCTGTCGGACCTTGCGGCCCCTGTGCACCGGTCGCGCCTGTTGAACCGGTCGTACCCTGTGGCCCCTGGACACCCTGCGGTCCCTGTGCCCCGGTTGCGCCGGTCGCACCAGTTGCACCCTGAGGACCGGTCGCACCGGTTGCGCCTGTGGCCCCGTTGCTGCCGTTGCACACCACGGTCGTTGACGTCACTTCCGAGTTGTCGAGCTTACCGTTGCCGTTCAAGTCAAGGCCGAACGCGATGCTTGAGCCCCCATTCTTGCACTGGCTGCCTGGGCTCACCGGTGTCACGCTGACGGCGGCGTTCAGGCCGTTCAGGTTGGTCTGCACCCAGGTCTTTGTGCTGCCCTGACAGACGTAGAACTTGGAATTGCTCCAGACATACCAGACAGCACCGTCCACGAGGGGGCCACAGGGTGGCAAACTCGAAATGGTCAGCGCGAACTGCACCGGGGTCGTGTCGGCCACCGGAGGCGCGATGGACTTGGTCTGGCCCGAACACGCTGCTGCACTGGCCAACACGCCCATCACCGCCAACACAGCATGATGTCGACTGGGATTACAGGTTCTCGTCGCCGTAGAACTCATGAGTTTCCTCCATTCCTCAAGGTGAAATCGAGCGCCTGCCCGAAGCCAAACCGCAATGCCGGGGACGCTAGCGGCATGATGTTCGCATTGTCAACGAATTCCTCGTCGAGGCTCTGGCACAGAACCGTCACAATCCACCGCGCAGTACAGGCTGGTGGAGCCTTCCGCTTCTCCCAGCCTATCTTCCCCTCGTCTGGTGGTGCCCCTGGGTGCCTCGAAGCTGATCCAGTCAACACCAAGTCGCATGGCCCTCGCCGCCGTCGGGTTCAAGCCCACCCGGCTTGAATCCTTGCCCCAAAATCCTTCACCCGCCGACATACCAGGGTCCCGATGCGTGGACGACCGTGGGTGCGCGGATAAGAGGGGACCCATGTTCTGCAGCTTACTCGACGGCGCGAAAGGCACCTGCGCTTCCTTCGCCGACGCATCTTCGGCTGGTAGAGGCTCTCGGGGCTATTCGTAGATCTCCGCGCTCGCGAGTGATCGCTGGTTGAACCCGCCAACGATGAGCACCTGTCCATTGGACAACGACGTAGCCGTGTGCCCCCACCTGCCAGCGGCCATATTGCCCGTTGCTGCGAATGTCCCAGCCGGTGGGTCATATACCTCCGCGTCTGCGAGACTGTTCATCCGCTCATCGCCACCGCCAGCGAGGAGGACCTCCCCGCTCAGCAACAACGTCGCCGTGGTGGTGGTGTAGCTTGCCACTGTCATGCTGCCGGTCGCCGTGAATGTCCCTGTCGCTGGGTCGTATAACTCCGCTACGAGCCCATTTGCTCTGCCGCCTGCAACCAGCACCATCCCACTTGGCAATAGCGTCGCTGTGTGACCAGTCCTTGCCACGGTCATGTTGCCGGTGGCCGTAAACGTCCCAGCGCTCGGATCGTAAAGCTCTGCGCTTGCGGAATCGCTGGCACCTCCGCCGGCGATGAGGACCATCCCGTTCGGCAACAGCAGCGCCGTGTGCCAAAATCTTGCGACCGCCATGCTGCCTGCGGCCGTGAATGTCCCGGCGCTTGGGTCGTATAGCTCCGTGCTCGCGAGTGCCGTGGTGTGGGCGACAGCGACATTGTTGTTTCCACCTGCGATGAGCACCTTCCCACCCGGTAGCAACGTCGCCGTGTGCTGGTCCCTTGCCACAGCCATGCTGCCGGTGGCTGTGAATGTTCCGGGGCCTGGGTCGTACAGCTCCGCGCTCGCGAGGGGCTGGCCATCGCTTCCGCCAGCGATGAGAACTTTTCCGCTGCCCAGCAGCGTGGCGGTGTGCTGCCCCCTTTCCACAGTCATGTCGCCTGTTGCTGCGAATGTCCCGTCCGTTGAGTCGTACAGTTCCGCGCTCGCGAGAATGTGGCTGCCACTCTCTCCGCCAGCGATGAGCACCTTCCCGTTGGGCAACAACGTGGCCGTGTGATCATCCCTTGCCACGGTCATACCCCCCGTCGGTACAAAAACTCCTCGCAGCACCCGCGTGCCGGTCTTGCCAGCCTGCTGCTCATCCATCGGCGTCCGCGAGCACGCAAGCGCGGTGAACGACAGCGCCAGACCGATTGCTAGCCAACGGCACTCCCAGATCATGCCTGCCAGATTATCAGCAAAGCGGTCCGAGGGCATGCATCGTTGCTTCACGGCAAGGCGACGAACGGGCGGTACCAGGTCCTCCCGTGCGCTGAATTGCAGGACAACTTGTCCAAGAAACTCCGCAGCATGGGTGTGCCAAGGGTATCACTGATGATGGGCGGGCTCGGTGGGATCAACTTGGCAACTGTGCTTTCCATTTTCCCGCGCCCCTGACGTCGGGGACATCGGCATCCTGGGTTCTCACTTGGTCACGAGGGCATCACCATCATCTGTTTGCACGATCAAATCTCCCCTCTCCATTGTTCCAGCTTTCCCGGCCTCCTGTCTCCTCGGAGGGCAAGACCAAAAGGGTCTGACCTTGTACACGGGAGAAGGGGAACACCAGGGTTCCCGCAATTTCCGACCGTCGCCTTTATCCTATATAAGGCGAGGTCTCAAATCTGCGGGAGGGGTAGCTGTATCTATTGGGAATCATTCAATTCCTCTCCTCTGCGTACAAAACTAGACCCCTGCTGGTTTTCAGTACCAGAACCGTGTTCAGACGCTCAAGAATGGGCGCAGAGAGATCGAATCAGGAGCTTGGCTGAGCACAGGATGATTGTGGCTGTGCCCGCGTTCGATCTTTTTCACCGTCACCACGTGATGCCTCAGCCGGTGGTGCCTGTAGGACGAAGGGACCGTCTGGAACAAATAGATCTGGATGCCACACCCTGTTCTTGTCCGCCGACATCACCACCCCCGGTATGCACGCCACCGTGGTTCTGCAGGTCAGAGGGGACCCGTAACCCATAACTTACTCGATCGGACGGAGAGCAAAGCTGCCAGAGGTGGTGCTGCGAGCCGCTCACAAAGACAGGGTTCTCCGGCGCGGAACCCTCTTCGAACGCCCTGCGCCCAATCCTCGTGTGGAGGTTGCCTCGAGCGTCTGATATGTTCACTCACCACCTCGGGAGGCGCGACATGAAACGGGCGATGATCTGCAGCGTGGCAACGGCCATGGCTATCTGTGCCTGCGGGCAAAGCAAGAGCAATGGCGACGGCAGTGGTGTTACCGGAGGCACAGGAGGTACAGCCAACGCTGGAGGCACAACCAGCTCGGGAGGCACATCCAACACCGGGGTCACGTCCGACGCTGGACCTGTTTGCAACGCCAGCCTCCCAATCAACGCTGGAAACACCTGCGACATCGAATCTCCACCCGATGCAGGAGCCCCACCCGACGCCGGATCTGCATCTGACCTAACCAAGGTGGGACCCTATGCAGTCGGACATGTCAGCTACATGCTTTCGGACACCACTGTCTACGCCCGGCCGGTAGCCGTGAGTGTTTGGTACCCAGTCGATTCCGCGACCATCACCTCAGCGACTCCTCCGGCACAATACCCATTGGACCCCTGGTCTAACAATCTACCTGTATCGACATCGACAGACTGGGAGGCACTCGGGTATGACCGCGCTTATGAAGCACCAACCCCGTCCGCCAATGGCCCCTTCCCACTGGTCATGCTGTCGCCAGGAATTACTTGCGACAATTGGCTGTACCTCTACATCGGGACCAGGCTGGCTAGCCATGGTTATGTCGTGGCGGCAGCCGACCATGCAAATGACGGGCAGTGGCCTTGGAGTTCCATGGAAGACTGGGCGGTAGCAATGTTCAACCGTCCCCGGGACATTTCATTTGCGATCACTGAGCTGTTGCTGAAGAACAACACAATCGGGGAGCGATTGAATGGGCTAATCAATCCATCGAGCATTGCTATGAGTGGGCATTCTTTGGGCGGTTATGCGGCGTACGCACTAACCGGCGGCGACGACGAGGTCTGCGACACCATGTGGCCAGCGAAGTATGCCAGCGAAAGTCTGCCCTACCCACAAACCGCATGCGCTCCCACACTTCCGGATCGCCGCATTCGATCAGCAATATATTTGGATGGCTCTTCTCAGCTCATGCGCTTCGACGAAATGGCCAGAATATCAGTCCCGAGTCTAATCATTGGGGAGACAATCGAGCATACTATGTCGTACAATCCAAACCCACCAGATCCGAATCTGGGCCGATGGATTGCACGGCCACATGCAGCCATCAATCGCAGCGATTCATATCGAATTGATGTCACAATTGCTAATCATTTCTCGTTCACCACTTGGTGCGATGCAATTAGGGTGATGTCTAGCCTTGGTGTCGATATGAACACGGCTTCCCCAACGCAAAATCTTAATACGTGGCCCTGCGTAGCTTCGGGAGGGTTCGACCCCGCGAATAATCCCGCTACGCGCCAAATCGTGACCACATACATGCTCGCGTTCCTGGACACGTACTTTGGGCGCGAGGACGTCTTCTGGATGCTGACTTCCAGTTACGCCAGCCAGTACCAGCCGAATGTGGAATTCTTCGATTCCGAGGCGTGCAACGAGTGTCAGATTGGCCAAGGCGACTACGCCTATCGCCCGCATCCCTGCCAATGCTCTGTGGCGCAACAAGATCCGGCGGACTACTTCGCGCCGCTAGGAGCGTGTTGCGCATAGGGCACCTGGCGCCGTTCGCTTCGCTCAGGTCGCCAGGTGCAAAAAGGGGATCGACAAGGACCAGTGTCTATGATCTCTTGAGGGCGTGACGAAGACGTATCGGCCGTACAGCCCGAAACAAGCGTTCCTGTTCCCGCCGTCGCCAACGGAGTGGCTGCCCAAAGACCACCTGGCGCATTTCGTGATGGACGTGGTGGGGCAACTGGACTTGTCCGCAATCCACAAACGATGCCAGAGCGCGGACCCGCGTGGCACCCAGCCCTATCACCCGCTGATGATGACCAGCTTGCTCGTGTATGGGTACTGCGTTGGGGTGGCGTCATCGCGGAAGATTGAAAAGAAGACGTGGGAGGACGTGGCCTTCCGGGTCATCGCCGGGGGCGATCAGCCGGACCACACACGCATCAGCGAGTTCCGGCGCGTCCATCTGAGTGCCCTGGCTGAGCTGTTTACCCAAGTGCTGGCCGTCGCGAAGAAGGCCCGACTGGTCAAGCTGGGCAACGTCGCATTGGACGGGACCAAGATGAAAGCGAATGCGTCGAAGCACAAGGCGATGAGCTATGAGCGGATGCAGAAGGACGCCGTGCGATTGCGCCAGAAGGTGCAGGAGTTGCTCGCGGCGGCCGAGGCTGCCGACGCGCAAGAGGATGCGGAGTTCGGCTCAGGCTGCCGAGGTGACGAGTTGCCCGAGGATCTTCGGCACGCGGAGACTCGTCTGGCTCGAATCAAGCAACTCAAGGCGGAGCTGGAAGCCGAAGCTCGCGAGCAAGCCAAGGAGGCGGCCAAGCACAAAGACGATCCGCCGCCCGGCCCGGCAGAGACGCCGCTGCCGAAGCACCAAATCCCCAGGGCCAAAGACGGCAGCATCGATCCGAAGGCTCAGCGCAATTTCACTGACCCGGAAAGCCGGATCATGAAGGGCTCAGACGGATACGTGCAGGCATACAACTGCCAGGCGGTGGTCGACGAGGAGCACCAGATCATCATTGCACAGGCCGTGACCAACCAGGCGCCAGATGCAGAGCACTTGGTGCCAATGCTCGCCCAGACCGTGGCGAACTGCGGGGCGAAACCCGATAATCTGTTGGCAGATGCCGGCTTTTTTTCCGAGGCAAACGTGTGCGAGACCATGAAGTGGGGCATCGAACCGTTCATCCCGCCGCGCCGCCAGAAGCACTCCGACGAGCCGAAGCCCGTGCTGGGACGCCCGCCTGCCAACCTCGGAATCAAGGACCGCATGGTGCGCAAGCTCGCGACCAAACCCGGTCGAGCCGTCTACGCTCTTCGGAAGAAAATCGTCGAGCCCGTCTTTGGACAGATCAAAGAGGCCCGCGGATTTCGACGATTCCTTCTTCGCGGCCTTGTCAAAGTGCGCAGTGAATGGGCGCTCATTGCCCTGACTCACAATCTACTGAAGATCTATCGCTTCCAATCTCACGCGACCTGACCGGAAATACCTCCACACCGGCCCGCAGGCGGCGCACCTACCCATTGCTACGCTTTCAGCAGCGACCTGCCAACCCAGGCCGGCCCCGCCGAGGACCGGTGGGGAGGCTCTGGACCTTCAATCAGCAACACGCTCCTAGCTTCCGATGGGGGTGCGCCCTGACAGCGCATGTCTTTGCCCACCTTGAAGAAGGCCAGACGCTTGGGCTTGGCCTGGACGATTGCGCCTGTGCGCGGGTTGCGACCATCGTAGGCGCGGTACTGGCGCACGGTGAAGGTTCCGAAGCCTTGGATTTCGATCTTTTCGCCGCGCATGAGGGCTTCTGACAGGGACGAGAAAGTCTGTTCGACCAGCTGCGGATTGCGATTCTTGCGTTGCAAATGTGTGGGCGAGGCGGCAGAAGGTCCCGAAACGCAGCCGGGCTCAAGTCATCGCAGGGCTGGCCTCTCACCACGGGGGACTTTCATGAGGCTGTTTTCGTCGATTCTTGTGATCCTACTTGCCAGCACTGCGCCGGCCAGTGATGCGGTAGCGGCGCAGGGCAAGAAAGCAGGGCACGAGCCGCCAACGCCATACCGCGTGTTGCAGAAGATCCCGGTGCCGGGAGACGGCGGCTACGACTATCTCTACCTCGACGAACCGGCCAAGCGGCTGTACGTCTCGCACGGCAGCGAGGTGGCGGTGCTCGATGCAATTTCGGGTGCGATCATCGGCGTGCTCGCGGGCCTGGCCGGCGTACACGGGATTAGCGTGGTGCCCGAGACCGGCAAGGGGTTCATCTCGAACGGGAAGTCGGGAACGGTCACAGTCTTCGATCCAAAGACCCTCAAGGCCACAGGCGAGATCAAGAGCACCGGCAAGAATCCGGATGCTCTGATCTATGACCCGGCCTCGCGCCGTCTGTTCGTGTTCAACCACAGCAGCGGCGAGGTCACGGTGATCGATCCTGCCACGAATGTCGTGGCCGCCACGCTCGACGTGGGGGGCGCTCTGGAGTTCGGGCGCGCCGACGGCCAAGGCAGTGTATGGGTCAATGTCGAGGACAGAAATGAAGTCGTGCGCATCGACTCAAAGAAGATGGCGATCTCCGGGCGGTTCCCCCTGGCGCCGTGCCAAGAGCCGACCGGCCTTGCTCTGGACGCCAAGCACAGTCGTCTGTTCGTCGGCTGCGGCAACAGCATGATGGCTGTGGTCAACGCCAGTTCCGGCAAGGTCATCACCACGCTTGCCATCGGTCCCGGTGTTGACGGGACTGATTTCGATGCCACGACCGGAGACGTGTTCAATGCGTGCGGCAAGGATGGCACCCTTTCAGTGATCCACCAGGATGCGGCGGACAAGTACCATGTCGTGCAGAATCTCAGCACCCAGCTCCGCGCACGAACTCTGGTGGTGGACACCGCATCTCACCGGGTGTTCCTTTCGGTGGCGCAGTTTGGTGACAAGCCCGCGCCGTCGGCGGCCGATCCCAAACCGAGGCCGCCCACGTTGCCCGGCACCTTTGTCGTGTTGGTTGTTGGCAAGTAGGTGACGGTCGTGAGCGATGAACAAGAGTGAAAGTTGCGGTCGTCTTGCCTGAGGCACGCCCAGGCCATTGGCGACGACGCGGCCTCATCGCTTTCACGTGCTGCGCATGGGCTGTCACGCCTTTCGGGCTGGCACCCAGGGCCTGGGCATACCGTCCCTTTGATGGCACCGACGCAGCTGTCGCCGAGACCGGGGAGATGGAGATTGAGTTTGGCCCGGCAGGTTACCTCCGCACTTGGAGCCAGTCCTGGTTGGTGGCACCCGCAGCCATCGCGAACCTCGGAGTCGCAAGCGGATGGGAGCTGGTGCTCGAAGGCAAGCAGCTCTGGCGCCTGGACTCGGCCATCTTGTCTCCGCCGGCTGACACATCACGTTTTGTGATCACGGACAACGCCTTCTCGGTCAAGCACGTTTTGGTAGACGGCATCCTGCAGGGTCGTGCTCGACCGGGGTTGGCTTGCGAAGTGAGCGCCTTGCTTCCGGCGCTGCACGACGAGGGCGGGTTTGGGGCCGCAGCAGCGGTCATCTTGTCGTCTAGGGCGGGGCCGGTGGTGAGTCACCTCAATCTGCAGGCCATCTTCTCGTGCACGCACGAGCCAGGAGGATTTCTTGGACTCATCGTCGAGGGTCCGCCGCGCTGGCCGGTGCGGCCGGTACTGGAACTAGCCCAACTTCCGCAGTTCGAGGGGCCCGGCGCCTTTTTCGTGGGGTCGACGCGGGTGAAGTCCGCGGAATTGCGGACCGACGGTCGCGAAAGTCGCGTGTAGTGCCAACCAACCTGCTTGCGGTTCTCGACGGAGATGCGCACAAAGGAGGTGCGTGTATCTCCGGCACTCGACGGTACGCAAGGACGGCAAGACGCACACCTACTGGCGTCTGGTGCGGTCGGTGCGGCATGGCCGGAGGGTCGTGCAGGAGACAGTGGCTCACCTGGGTGAGTTGGATGCCGCCGGGCGCGCGAAGGCGGCGGTGCTCGCGCGGCAGATCACAGGGCGGCAGGAGGAACGGCAGTTGTTCGAAGCGCCGCCAGCGCTGGTGGAAACGATAGCGGTTCGGGTCGACCAAGTGCGGCTGGAACGAAGCCGACGTTTCGGCGATGTGTGGATGGGACTGACGCTGTGGCAGGCGCTGCGACTGGACCATCTGTGCGAGGAGCTGCTGCCGCCGGGGCGGGAGTCAGTCCCGTGGGCGACGATGGTTGCGGTGCAGGTGCTCGCCCGTCTGTGCGAACCGTCGAGCGACCTCGACATCGCCGAGGACTGGTACCGTGGCACAGCTTTGGAAGACATTCTGGGCCTGCCTGCGGAGCGCGTGAACGACGACCGCGTTTATCGCACCCTGGACCGGTTGCTGCCGCACAAGGTGAAGATCGAGCAGCATCTGGTCAAGCGATTGGGCGAGCTATTTGCACTGGACTACGACCTTTTGTTGTACGACGTGACCAGCACGTATTTCGAGGGTCAGGTGCTGGGGAATCCGCAGGCCCGTCGCGGTCACAGTCGCGACCATCGGCCCGACTGCAAGCAAGTGTGCATCGCCCTGGTGGTGACTCGCGAAGGGATGCCGCTGGGTTACGAAGTTTTCGACGGGAACCGGAACGACGTGACCACCGTCGAGGAAATCGTGGGCACGATGGAAACCCGCTACGGGCTGGCCAATCGCATCTGGGTGATGGACCGCGGGATGACGAGCGCGGAGAACATCGCGTGGCTGCAGAAGACTGGGCGTCGCTACCTCATCGGCACGCCCAAGAGCGAGCTGCGCAAGTGGAGCCGTGAGATCGCGGATGCGCGGGACTGGCGAACGGTACGCGAGGACGTGGAAGCGAAGCTGTGTGCGAGCCCCGACGGAAACGAAACCTTCGTTCTGTGCCGCTCGGTTGAGCGACGCGAGAAGGAGAAGTCAATGCACAAGCGATTCGTCACCGCGATTGAGGAAGGTCTGACCAGCCTCGGTCGGAGGCTTGAGAATTCACGCTCGCCTATCGAGCGCGGCCCAGTCGAGCGACAGATTGGGCGACTGCTCCAGCGCAACAGCCGCGCGGCTGGCCGGTACACCATCATGGTGGTCGAGGACGCCGCGCGAGCGTCGAGATTGCGGCTGCAATGGTCAGTGCGGCCGGAGTGGGACGACTGGGTCGCGCTGAGTGAAGGTTGCTACGTCCTGCGCACCAACGTCAACGACTGGACGGCCGAGACGCTGTGGCAGACGTATATCCAGCTCACTGAAGCCGAGGCGGCTTTCCGGGTCAACAAGAGCGAGCTGTCCATTCGTCCGGTGTGGCACCACCGGAAAGAGCGTGTGCAGGCGCACATCCTCGTGTGCTTTCTTGGCTACGTGTTGTGGAAGACGCTGGAGCAGTGGCAGCGGCGGGCCGGTCTGGGCAACAGCCCGCGCACCATCCTCGATGAACTCGCGCGCATCAACAGCGCGGACATCGTCATGCCCACCACAGACGGGCGCGAGCTTCGGATCCGCTGCGTGGTCCGACCGGACCAGGCCCAGGCGCGCTTGCTGGCCCGCCTCGGCCTGAGACTTCCAGAACGCCTCCGCACGCCCTCCCTGAACCCCAAAATGTAGTGCCAACCAGAAGACCTAACTATGCGAAATCCCTCAATCCTGCCCCTCGAACTGCGGAAGTTGGGCTAGCCGGCGAGCGTGAGAGGGGTGGCACCGGAACCCTCTCGGCTCTGGCCGGGTTCATCTGGACCGTGTCGCCCAGCCTGGCCATCGACGGTGCGGTGCGTGCCGGGCGGCAGGACGAAGCGTTGGAGGAACACGTCAACCTGCTCGAGTTGCGCCTGGGTCTGACCTGGAGTTTCCCCGTGTTCCGAAAGAATGAAAGGTAGCCAAGCGCCCACACCGGAGG
Organism: uncultured delta proteobacterium; assembly: GCA_963758155.1. GTDB lineage: Bacteria > Myxococcota_A > Polyangia > Fen-1088 > Fen-1088 > Fen-1137. The sequence goes on along the minus strand of CAVWUP010000007.1, from coordinate 80,089 downwards.
GGCTACTTCGTTCGAAGTGTCCTGCTTGTCCAGTATATAGGAGCATCTTGGAGAGCCGAACCTGACGTCCACCCACCGTTAGCACCCGCCCAGTCAATGTACATTGACCCTTTTCAAGAGGTGACCTTGGCTCCAAGCGGCTAGGATGCTGACGAACTGACGAATGCTATCGAGACTGTTCAGATTCGTGAAATTTGCCACGAAAGGTTCACTTGATCCTGAAGCGCCCTGATGCCTGGTCTGGTGTTGTGTTCCGGTCTCAAGCATCCGCAGGTGCGCCGGTTCGTCCTGCCGTCGGCTACGGTGAGAGCGCCTTTTCGCCGGCTAGGGGTACCGCTTCTATCTTGATCTGGCATGCCCGATTTGACATTGATAGCCTCGACCGAGAGAGGCGACGATGAGGAACATGAAGATCTTGGCTATTCTTTCCTGTTTGCTCTGCCCGGTGCCTGCGCTGGCATGGAACGGGTTCGGCCACATGACCGTAGCCGCCGTCGCCTACAAGAAGCTCAGCCCTGCCGTCGCGACGAAGGTGAGCGCGCTTCTGCAGTTGAATCCCGACTACGCCCAATGGGTTACGAACGTACCGGCGAAGAATCGAGACAGGATCGCATTCCTTGTGGCCGCCACCTGGCCTGATGTCATCAAGGGCGAAGCCGGATACACGAACGATGGCAACCAGCCTTCCGGGCCTGACTCGGGAAGAAACATCGGCTACGTCGATAAGCTCCAGCACCGCTACTGGCACTTCATCGATGAACCCTTTTCGCCCGATAGTACTGCACTGAAACAGCCTGTTTCCCCGAACGCCCAGACCCAGATTGCCGCGTTCCGAACAACCCTGGCATCACCGACCGCAACCGATGACGTGAAATCCTACGATCTGGTCTGGCTCATGCACCTGGTTGGCGATGTCCATCAACCGCTCCATTGCACTTCCCGCTTCGACCAGCAGCAGCCGGACGGTGACCAAGGTGGCAACCTCGTGATGCTCTGCAAGCCGCCGTGCACGAACGAGCTTCATGCCCTGTGGGATGACTTGCTCGGGATTCAAACGGCCCCCAACGCTGCCATCAAGAAGGCATCCACCCTAGCTGCACCAGACCCTGTTCTTGCCGCTATCGCAGGCGAAACAACTTGGATTGCGGAGAGCCTCCAAGCGGCCGAGCATTCCGTGTATATCCCTCCGATTGGGGTTGGGCCAGGTCCATTTACCGTCAACGCCAAGTACAAGAAGCAGGCCCAGGCGGTGGCAGCCAAGCGCATATCTCTGGCGGGTGTTCGCCTCGCGAACCTCTTGAACGACGCCCTCAAATGAATATCAGTCGTTGACTGATTCCCTTCGTCGCCGAAGTGAAGACAGGTGAGCCAGATCAGGAAAGAGCAGAAGCCGGGGCTCTTCGTTCCGAAGATCGACCGCACCAAGTGTGAGGGCGGGTACCACCACGCTTGCGCTGACGCCAAGTGCCCCTGTGTCCCGGCTTGCCCGTACTCCGTCCTAGAGATTCGCTCTTTGACCACCGCAGACAAGCGGCTCCTATCGCTTGGAGACCGGTTCAGGGCATGGGTCCACTGCAACAGGCAGGCATACGTGGTCAAGACAGATGCTTGCACGGCTTGCGCCCGGTGCGTCCAGGCATGCCCGGTTCCGAACGTCATCAAGTTGAGGCGGCAAACCCAGGCGTGAAACACTACCTGCTGGCCGTCTTGGCCACTCGAGTTTGCTGCCTCGGCCTGGGCTGGGTGGAGTAGATCCAAATCTCCAGCGCCAGGGACATGGAACCTATGAGATTTGTTGCCTTGTGCACGAAAAGGAGGACGCACGCAAGCAAGCGCGATCATCCAATCGTCCGGGTGTAGCGTGCGTTCCAGCCAAGGGCTCCAACAACTGAGGTGGCTCATGCCGATTTCCAAACGGATATTGGGTACGTCGCTTCTTCTTGTGGCAACGGCCCTTGCTACTGCGGCCATAGCCCAGGAGAAGCACTACTCCTGGCAGAGAGATCCTGGCCCGATCGCTGGCCGCTGGTCCCTGACCTGCCAGGACATGGCGGGAATGGTTGTCGAGTTCCGAGTGGATGACAGGAAGGCCACAGGAAGCATCTCTCAGGTGGGCAAGGCGGCTGCCATGGGCTACTCGTTTGGTGAAGAAATCTTCCGGCTCGAAGCCGACGACTTCGGTGATTGGGTGGGACAGCTTCTCTGGAAGGGAGCGGACGGCAGGAAACGTTGGGACCCGATTCGATTTGTGGCGACGTCCACACAACTGGATGCCAGTACGGGCATGGACAGCTGCTACAAGAAGATGCCCCGGGTCAGATGAGTCGGCCTTTGGCCACTGGCTCATTTGAATTCGCGTCGCTCGAACCTGCGAACGCCCACTCCGCGCCGGAGTAGGTAGCCGAAATAGCGCGTCCACGCATACCGTGGAGCTGGGCAAGTCGCATTGCGGCGGCTGCGCTCATGGACGTTTCAGGAACCTCAGATAGAACGCTCCGAACACCAGGACGATCCCGACGTTGACCATCAGCCGCTCCCAGAACCGGTTCCTGAAGAACAGGACATCCACGCCGACCACGACGGCTACCAGCGCAAGCACGTAGAGCACGACGGCTGTCTGTCTTCCCATCCTTCCTTTCTACTACGGCAAGTGCCCTATGGGAGTGTCGTTCGCCAAGACATCCGGTTCCACACGTCATCAAGTTGAGACGCAAGACCCTGGTGTGAACATCTATCTTGCCGCAGTCTTGATCCCGCGTGCTCGCTTCTTCGGTCGGCCTGGTCCTGGCTGCTTGGTCCGGGGTTTCCGGGTTCAAGCTGGCCAAGTCGGCCTGAATCCTAGCCCCCCGAAATTTTCACCCGCCGACATACCCCACCCCTGGTACTCACGACACAGGGTCGTGGGGCCGGCACCATTTCGCCTGCCGATAGCTAACTCGGCTCGGGCCCTGCACCGGCATCAAAGCACCATGCCGCATGGGATGCAGGCCCAACTCCCATTGGGCTGGTGGGTGCAGGCGCTGTCTCCCGTACACGCGCAGTCGTTCATGCAGGTGTCGTCTGCCGTATGGCAGAAGTAGCCCGCGCCACAACTCTGGCCGCACGAACAGGGCACCTCTGTCGTTCCCGCATAGCAATGCGCTCCTGTATCACAGGCCACCGTGCACATTCGAATGCAGCCGGTGAGCTGGCTTGGCGAGCAGTAGCCTCCGGGGCCACAATCATCGTCAACGCGGCAGTTGCTGAAGCTGAGACATTTGTTGCTGTCAGTGCTTGATGCCGAGTCGCGACACTGGCAGGGTACGTTAGCCGCGCAGTCCGAATCCTGGAAGCACTCGTCGTACGAGCACACCATGTAGCAGCCTCGAAGAGGAAGACATCTTCCGTTTATTCCGGTGGTACAATCCGAGTCCTGCTGACAGTCTCCCCCGGGAGGGGGTCCGCCGTCGGGAGCGCACATTGCTGGAACCCCTCCCGGAGCTCGGTCGTTCGGGCAGGCTGGACCTTCTGTGGGGCGGTGGTCCTGTGGAACGCTCATTCCGCAAAGCTGGGAGTCGGGAGGGCCGCCTTCAACGGTGCTGCCGCCTGTCGAGACTGAGCCATCAAGTCGTACGCTGATCGAACCACTACACCCGGCAAGCGCGGCGACGACAAGGGCGGTGAGAACGCAACCGGTCTTGCCTGAAAGCGAACGAGTCATGGCCGCCTCCAGATCAAGTGGGCAGGTTATCAGCAAGTTCGAGGCCAAGGCTGAGTCTGTCCCCCGACAGGGAATAAGCCAGATCGTGGCCGGCTACCCTCAGAATTCTGATAGCTGGCGGACTCCATGGCCATGTCTTCACCCACCACCTGGGCTTTTCTCCTTGTAGTTGCGAGGGAATCGGCCTTGCCGTTGCGGCGCGAGACTGGGCACGGAGATTGCTGTCCTAGATCGCGTGGAGGAATTTATGTTCAAGATGTCTACATGCGGCGTGGCACTTCTTCTGGCTGGCTTGGGGGCGTGTAGCGGTTCCGGTCTGAAAGGTGGAGGGAGCACTGCAGGCGCTGGCGCTGCGGTGAAGGGCTCCGGTCTGAAAGGTGGAGGGAGCACTGCAGGCGCTGGCGCTGCGGTGAAGGGCGGCCAGGCGGGCAGCACCATCGGCAGCGGAACAACCGGCGGCACGGGCGGTATGGTCGGTGCTGGTGGCGGCATGATGAGTGGCACCCTCGGTGGAACGGTTTCCTGCCTTCCGGCCCAGTGCTCTATTCCTATGCACGCCTGTGCTGGCGAGGTCCAGCCGAACCCAAACGACCCGTGCGGCTGTCCCATCTGTGTACTGAATCCTGCAGACGCGGGTGCGACGAAGGACGCTGGCGCTGGCGGAGCGATGGCTGTTGGTGGTGTGACAGCTACCGCCGGCGTTCTGGCGGCGGGAGGCGTGCCCGGCGGAGGCGGGACTTCGGGAGTTGGCGGTTCAGTATCCACCAGCGACCTAGACACCTGCTCAAGCGATGCCGACTGCACGACCTCGTGCGTCTGGACAACGGCCCCCACGGATTCGAGCCAGTGCTTCGCCCAGTACTGTTGCGGCTCAAATTGGATGAGCGAGAAGCGATGCGAGGCCAATCAGGCTGCGTGGGCGGTCTACTGTCCCAACCAGTCCGCGACACGTATCGATTGCCCTTGCCTAACCATGTGCGACACTCCGGCGCAGACAATCACCTTTGGCTGCATTGGCGGAAAATGCGAGGTCGTGTGTACGCCTCCGCTTGGTGGTGCTGGTGGCAGGACCGTGATCCGTCTAGGCAGCGGTGGCTATTCTGGAAACAACGGAACTGGCGGCAATGGCGGTACCGGCGGTTCCTCAAACAGCGGTGGGAGTGGCGGGGGCGGAACCGGGGGAAGCATTGCCAGCGGAGGAGTTCCCGCTGCCGGTGGTGCCATTGGCGCTGGCGGGGTGGTGGAGACCGGCGGAGGCATGGGAACCGGTGGCATAGTTTCCACTGGCGGGAGTGGCGTGCCCTGCACCCAGATCACCAATCCCACCACGTGCGATGCCCAGGTCGGCTGCTATGCGCTCTTCAGCGGCGAATTGCCGTGCAACAGCAGCTTTTGTTCGAACCATTTCGTCAGTTGTGTGAACGCCCCTCCCGAGTGTGCTCCGGCGACGCAACCCTGCACCATCGACTGCCCGCTGACGGTGAGCTTCTGTCCCACGGGATACGTCAGCGTGTTTTCCAACTCCAGCGGATGCTGCTCCAACGGCTGCGTAGCCGCGAACAAGTGTAAATAGCGCCGGGGGCGCCCAAGGGAACCTGACCTTGTCGGCGATGACGGTGATGAGGTCTGCCTTGGTCATGGATACGGTTTTGGCTTTTACATCTTTCCGCGAGCTTCACAAGCTGAACGGCAGCGTCGCCAGCTCCCCGGATTTCCCTTGCTTCTCTCCGATCCATTCTTGGCTCGGCAGGCGATATCACTGCGGCGGGATTGCCAGCTGCAACGGCATTATGGGCCTCGACGTACCGGTCACAAAGACGACTTGAACCGAACGCCTGCAACGTGGCATGATCCCATCGCATGAAGGTTCGGATCGCATTCGCCCTTCCCGCTATTGTTCTGGGTTGCGGGGCACCGAACACAACCGCGAGCCCGGACGTGGTTCTAACGATTTCTTCGCCCCTCGGCGACTTGACCTATCCTTGCACCGGCGGTGGCATTGGGCTGGACACGAAGTCGACGTCGGGCGGGGTCGACATGATTGTGATCTGCTACTTCAACGCTACCGGAAGCGACGGGGGGATAATCTCTACGTCTGCCCAATTGGAGGTCGGAAACTATCACGGGCCTGACACCTACGTCTTTCAATGCGATGGCGGCTACGCTGGTACCACGTGCTCGAACGACACGGGGAATCACGCCTGGTTCCCCTCGTTGGGCACCTACGATTTGATCACGTGGCCAGCGTCGCCGGGCTTTCCGGCTGCATCATGCACGGTGACAGTTGCCGGCCCGTTAGAGCCCTCGCGGGGAGATCGAGTGTCCGGCAGTTTTATCTGCGACCCCATCCAAGCCATCTTCAACGGCACTATGACTGCTTCCTCGCCGCCAGGGGAAATCGTCTCCTCAGTCGCCGGGCAGTTCGACGGCACCGTATACTAGACCGTTGCTCCGTTCTTCATCGGTTGTCGTCAACTCGACAATGCTCAACCAGCGCGGCTAGTCAGAATCGAACGACCGACTCACACCGGGACCGTGGGTTACGCTCGGGCCTGGTGTGAGACACAAGACGCAGAGCCACAACGGAGGAGTCGGTCAGGAGCAATTGTACTCGATATCTGGGTCTGGATGTTCACGCAGAAACCATCACCGCCGCCGAGTCGAAGGGCGCAGGCAGATCCGCTGTTGAGCGACAATTACATCTCCCCATCGGAGCGAGACCACGGCCCAGCTGTGTGCGCCTTGCCCTGAGTAGGCGGTGCCCAGTTTGCTGTCTGCAGTCGACAGCTTCTCATGGGCGGCGGTCGGTCGCCGTGGGCGCTGAATTTGGTCCTGTCTTGGTGTGCTGTGTTCTTCATGTCGTACATGTTACTGGCGGGGTTGATGGGGGCGGGTTGCTGCGAACCGTTAGCTTGCGTGGCGCGCATCTTCATGGTCCACTTGCTAATGTTCCGTGAGAGGGAGGTGCCGATGACACGTCTGGCTTTGCTGCTGCTCTTGGTTCTGGCCTGTTCCTCCTCGCCCTGGAGATCGCTTCCACCCGACGAAGGGTCGTCGCAGCCGATACCTCTTCAAAACGATTCATCGGTGGTGGCGTTGCCTGCGCCTGACGGCGGCTCCTCGGCAATCGGCACTGTCAATCCGGGAACCTTTCTCTCCGTCAGTGCGGGCTATTACTACACCTGTGGCGTGAAGACCGACAATACCATTGCCTGCTGGGGTGCAAACACCTACGGCCCGCCAGCCACGGGCACTTTCAGCTCCGTGACCGTGGGCTATCTCTACACCTGTGGCGTGAAGACCGACGGCACCATCGCCTGCTGGAATAGTGACGCCATCGAATTACTCCCGCCGCCATCAGGCGTCTTCGCCTCCGTCAGCGTGGGTGATTACTACGCCTGTGGTCTGAAGCCCGACGGTACCGTCCTTTGCTGGCAGACCAGCATCCCACCCACGCCGCCACCATGGCCCGCCAGTGTGCCACCAGCCCCGCTCGACGCCTCGGTCCCTTTCGACACCCAGCCGGCAGGCACTTTCACCTCTATCAGCGGGAGTTTTTCCTACTTCTGCGGCGTGCAAACCGACGGCACCGTCGCCTGCTGGGGCACAAGCTACACCGTCCAGCCCACGCCAGCCGGCACCTTCACCTCCGTCAGCGGGGGTGATTCCTCCTTCTGTGGGGTGAGGACCGACGCCACCGTCGACTGCTGGGGCACAAACCGCATGCCCCAGGCCGCACCGCCGACGGGCACCTTCACCTCCGTCAGCGTGGGTCTCTACGACTCCTGTGGCGTGCGGACCGATGGCAGAATCGCCTGCTGGAGCACCCAATTCCCGCTGCCGGCAGGCACATTCACTTCTGTCAGCGTGGGTTATTACCACGCGTGCGGCGTGCGGACCGACGGCGCCGTCGCCTGCTGGGATGTCGGCCAACCCTACAATGGGTGCTGCTATTAGCATTTGCTCTAGTAAGGCAGAAACGACCAGTGCGTGCCACCGACGACGGACGAGCCGATCCAGATCGAGCTGCAGGAGAAGCCGTCATCGTCGTCGCTGCAGAGCTATAGGGATAGTTTGGGCGTGTAGCACGAATTTCGATCTTCTTGCCGCGACGGATAGATTGCTCCAGGCAGCCGAAGACCACGTCGACCAGCAGCTCCGCACGCACCCAAGGGAACTTGAGCTTGTCGGCGATGACGGTGATGAGGTTGGCTTTGGTCATGTGTCGCCAGCGGCCAGCGGGGGTACCACTTTCACCAGTATCACCGGGTGCCAGGGACCCACCCGGTGATTTCAGGACATGACTTCGCCCAGCGCTCAATGGCGCGCGCTTGAAAGCGCAGACGCAGGAACGACGCCGCTCTCTCGACGGCCTCGGCTCCTCTCGAAGCGGGGCGTGACCACTACACGCTGCCACGAGATGGCGACAGATGTCACCATCGATAGGTTGAAACCAAATTCGCTTGCACCGTACTCCGTCGGTGTGCCAAGAAGCCGCTTGGCATAGGCGCGACGGCGGCGAAGACCGTCAACTCGATAGCAACGGCTCCGCCGGCCTGCGCGCCGTCGGGGGCGCGCTGATCGGCCGGCTACGCACTCGCCGCCGCAATACGCATGGACGAAACCAGCGTGCCCGCATTGTGCGCCCGCATTGCCCTCCTCGAAAGTGGAGGTTTGTGGTGGGCTCCTGGTTCCCGCTGATTCCGCTGAAAAGGGTACCCCTCAGGGCCGGTGGCGACAGTCATGGATACGGTTTGGCCTTTACACTTTTCCGCGACCTTCACAAGGTCATGGGGTCATGTGCAGCGTCGCCAACCACACGGCCCTCTTCACCCGCCGACATACCCCACCCCTGGTGTGTGGACGGCCCGACGAGCGACGGCTGTTCCCAAAGCCATAGGGCACCCGTGCGGATTCGCCTCTACGAATCTATCAATGCGCTGGCGGCCCGGACTGAGCTTTCCGGTGGCCGGTGTGTCCTGCTCGAAACGCGGATCCTGTTGACCGCACCGACCAGGCGATTCACCGGACCCAGCCCCTCGCGCAAGATGGTCACCCAGTCGTCGACCAGGCTCACCACGGTCGACGGCGGGCCGTTGAGGGTTCCGCCGTCCAAGATAAGATCGAGATCGGTCCCATATTCCTGCCGGATCTCAGCAGCGGTGCTCAGCACATCACCATCGTGCGACTTGGCCGTAGCCGTAAGGATGGGTCGGCCCAGACGCCAGGTCAGCTCTTCACACAAGGCGCTCTGGGGGATGCGGACGCCGATGGTGCGCCGGTCACCCTGTACGAGGGGCGACGGCACCCTCGGGTGGGCCAGCAGCTCGGTGCAGTAGGGTCCAGGAAAGATGCTGTTGACGTTACGATAGGCCAACTCGCCCATGCGTGTGAAGCGCGGAAGCTCGCCCAAATCGGGCAGCAAGAAGGTCAGCGGCCGGGTTGCCAGATCTATACCGCGTAGACGTTGAATCCGCTCAAGCGCCTGAGTCTGGCCAAAGGCACAGCCGAGGCCGTACAGGGTGTCGGTGGGAAAGGCAATCACGCCGCCTGCCGAGAGCACACCAAGCGCCTGTTCCAAAACCGCCACAACAGGCTCTGACGGGGACACCACCACGACCGCCGCTCGGGACGAAGTCATGAGCCTGGTATAGTGCCAAACGGACGGTACGCAAGCACGAGCTTGGTGACAGTCACGCCAAGCGGCCGGATCGCGCAAACGTAGCACTGCTGTGGAGCTACTCGGCCCCCGGCTTGCCACTCTGGTGCTCGTGCTTCTTCATCTCTTCCCGCGCTTGCTTGCACGCATGGTGGCCTTCCAGACCGTGGCTATTTGTGGATACGCCTTTCGTCCACCGAACCTTGTATTCGGCCCTAGCCTCCCGCCGTCCACCATTTTTCGCAAGCACTGGCGGGTGAAGGATGTGGTTCGGCCCCTTGCCACCCCCGGCCCATCGAAGACTGCTGGTGCCAGCTGTCGAAGCTGTTCCCGGTTCACGGTGCCGGGAGCACCCGTCTCGTGGCCTGCTCCGCGTACTGAATTTCGCGAAACCGTTTCGCAAAATTCCCACGGCATGGGCACCACGGAGGCTGCACCTCTTCCCACCCGCCAACGTACCTACCCCCCTGGTATTCGTCACCCAGGCTCGTAGGGCCGGCACCATTTCGACAAGACATAGCTAACTCGGCTCATGACCCTCAATTTCCTTCACCAGATGGTTTTGCACTCCACCGCGCCTGTCCCCGACCGACTCCTCCCCGAGCAATTGAGGTGATCATGATGCATCAACAACTTCACCAGATTTGCCGCAATCCGCCGCACAAGTGCACCGTCGCTCACCGAGCTGCTACCTGGGTGCCGGATTGGAGCTGTCCTGGATATTCGCACCCTACGGGATCAGCTACAGGACGCCGTGCTAGATGCATTTCCCGAGCAGCAGGCAGAAGCCGCTCCGGGAGCGCCCTTGAAAGTCATTGTGAAGTCGCCACACGTCGATCCACTGGTCAGGCTCGTGCAAACATTGTTAAGAACGTTCGTACCACTTGGAACGCACGAGCACGTGCCGGAGGTCGAGTAGTAGCCGGAGCAGCAATCCTGGCAGTTCTGATTGGGATACGCGCAAGGTCGGTTGCTTGGCGTGCATACGCATTGATGGTTTATGCACGCTGTGGGACAGCCGCAGTCAGAATTGATGTTGCACTGAACACAAATGCCCTGGGAGCTGAGACCAGAGCTGCAGTCCTTGCAGTCTGTGCCGCGACAATTCGTACCGTTCGGAGTACCTGGCCCCGCAATACATGAATTGTCTGCGTGGACACCACTGCAACAATCCCGGCAATTCGTTGTCGAGCAAGCAGTCCCCGTAGCTGTGCATGCTGTGCACGTGCTACTGTCGGAACAGTAGGTTGTCCCGCTGCTGTAGGTCTTGCTAGGTGAGCAAGATGTTCCCGATTGGCCGCACGGAGGAATGCCACCACCAGTAGTAGGAGGCTTGCAAACACTAGGGTCACTGTTGGTTGATCCGCCCGTCGCTGAACTACCGCCTGTTGCAATTGCGCCGCCCGAACTTGTTGTGCCTCCCGAAGCAATCATGCCGCCCATTGCAGTTGTGCCACCCGTTCCGCCACCCGTCTGCAAACTGAGGCTCGCGATGCAGGCACTGAAAGACACTGCCGTTACGTTCCCCCCAGGTACGTTCAACACCACGCCGCTAAGCGGCTGCATGTTGTAGGTAGAACCGGAACCATCCCAGCAAGCAGTGTTGAAAGCGCTCCATGGGACGGAAACCGGCTGGTCGAAGACGGTGAGCTTCGTGCACCACCGGTCGTTGGCATCTGTTGCGCCGGTTGGCCCTTGGATTTGCACACGCAGGGCACTCCCGCCCGGGTTGCTGACGTTGATGACGATGCCGGTTCCGGTTGCCGTCCAGGTTTCCTCTGGCGCACCCTGCGCCTGAGCGAGGTCAATACCGATTTGAGCGACTCCACTGTAGTCCGCCATCGGTCCGACGCTGCCGCTGGCACATAGAGGACTACCTGCCGTGAGCGTCGAAAAGTTGTCTGGAGTGATCGTGGACCCTGTACCACCCGCATTCGTCCACGCATAGCCTTCCCAGGGTCCGCTCATCACATATCCGCCCGGCGCCACCGTCCACGGAACATTAGTGGCTGTGCCACCACCGACGCCTGACGTTCCGCCAGAACTGGTGATGCCGGCTGCGGCGGACGTTCCACCGGCGACCGTCATGCCGCCAGAACTGGTGATGCCGCCCACTACCGTCATGCCGCCAGTGTTGGACGGGTTGCTTGGGCCGGTCGTGCCGCCGGCGCCCGTACCGCCGGTGCCTCCGTGCGACTCGGCTGACGCCGAGCCTCCGCTGCCGCCCCCGCCCTGCCCAGCATGATTCGGGGTCGACGAGTTGGCGCATGCCGCTGACGTGACGACAGCGGACAGTAGAAACGCCTGACGACAGTGGATCCTAAGACGGGTAATGGTCATGAGTTCTCCGTTCCTCGGCAGCGCCAACCTCACGCTGCTTGCTTCAGTTGTCTCGCAGTCCAGGATTCATAGCGGGAAACAATATCAGCGCACGCCGCTCCGACTGCCTCAGCGTGACGCCGGGACCATGCATATAGCCAAAGAGAAAGGCGGGCAGCCTCGCCGAGAGCTTGTCGATGACGGCAAACCAGCCGTCGCCGCATGCGAAGCCCTCACGGGCGAACGGCGGCGACGACGAGATGGGCGAGGCGTCGGCCAGCCGGTAGAGGGAGGGGTAGCGCTCTATGAGCTGCTTCGAGTGCGCGACGCTCATCTCGCGGTGGCCATGGGGAGAGATGCCCGAGCCGAATAGACCCCGGGCGAGGCACTCGCGCAGGGTCGGCGGTGTGGGGATGTCGAGCTTGACGGCGTTCGGGTTAGAGAAACCCGCGTTCCTCAGCTTCTTCTTTTTGGGAGCTTGCTCGGTCGCCATCTTCTGGCCCTCCAGCCTGTAGCGTGGACGGAGCCTGCAATCGCGCTTCTGCACGACGATCTTGGCCAGGAAGTCGACGACCGATATCGTCGAGAACTCATGCATGGGATCGTCCTCGATGGGCATGTCGAACTTGGCGAGAGGACGGGGTTTGTAGGGCACGCGCTCGCGCCGCTCGACCGCTGGCGCCGTGGCCACGATCATCAGCGGCCGATACTCGATGCCGTCGATCCAAGGTCGATAGACGCCGTTGAACCACGCGCCGAAGTCCTCTGGCGCCTCGACGAAATACAGCGCGTGGTTGCTGAACACTTCCCCGTTGTCGAAGATGAAGATCATCGTTGCACCATCATCAATGGAAGAAGATGTTTTTGAGCGGAATGGTAACGGCGGGGCTCGGCATGTTCTTGACCTCCACCGATAGCTTACCAAATGGATATAACATTTGATATAGTTATATCCACATCACCGGAAACCTTGCTGTTTTCAGGAGGTTGGATAATGTTGAGAGTGAAGCGAACGAAGCAAATGCCGCGGAAGCCCCTCAACCACGACAAGATCTTGCTGTGCCTGCCGCCAGCGCTGCTCAAGGCGCTCAAGCGGGCCGCGACCGAGAAACGGCAGACCTACTCCGCCCTGGCCGAGGAGTGGCTGGAGAAGGGCCGGGCTGACTACGACGCCAAGAAAGCGACCGAAAAGTGAGCACGCCCAGCCTCGCCCCGCTGGAACGGGTGGAGCGGACGATCCTCGTCCTGCGCGGACACAGGGTGATCCTCGATTCCGACCTGGCCGCCTTGTACGGCGTGCCCGTCAAGCGATTGAACGAGCAGGTGAAACGGAATGCCGACCGATTTCCCCCTGACTTCGCCTTCGTCTTGACCAAGGAAGAGGGCGCCGCTCTAAGGTCGCAAATTGCGACCTTAAAGCCCGGTCGAGGCGAGCACCGGAAGTACCTGCCAACCGCCTTCACCGAGCACGGCGCCGTCATGGCCGCATCCGTGCTGAACTCGACCAAGGCCGTGCAGATGAGCGTCGAGGTGGTCCGCGTCTTCGTCCGGCTCAGGGGATTCCTGGCCTCCCATCGCCAGCTCGCGGCCAAACTGGAAGAGCTGGAGAAGCAGATCGCGTCCCACGACAAAAACATAGTGACCTTGTTCGACGCCGTCCGCAGCCTGATGGCCACGCCGGAGAAACCCAAGCGGCAGATCGGTTTCCAGACCAAGGGACGGGGGACGGGCTTGCCGCCCAACCGCTCGACACCGTAGGCTTCTGTCAGGCATTGTCAGCGAGGCGCTCTTGGATTACCGCAGGCGACCGGTCATCAGCATTTCCCAGAACATTCTCGAGGGCGTGGCCAGGGATCCCGTCTGCGCGCAGATTCGCGAGCCCAACAAGCGCATCACCCAAGCCTTGCCCAACACTTGCCCGAGACTTGCCCAACAACACAAGTTGCCGGAATCATTGGCTGCCCCGTTGCCCGATGACTTCTCCTGATATGGCGCAAACCCCAGGTTGAATCCCGTCTTGTCTGAGGAAGGCCAAAAGTCGTCGGGCAGTGGGGCACGCCTGCAACTTCCTAGAATGATTCAATAGTTTGCCCAACTTTGGAGTTGGGCGAGCCCTGGGCAACTCGGGCCAGAGGCTGGGCGAGTCTGGTGCGCGCGGCATTGGGAAGCCGAGCGCGCACTTGTCGGTCAGGAGCTTGGCGAGAAACGAGGAGCCGACCTTGCGAATCACAGCGGGAGCCTGAGTGCGCGGGGCAATGCTGACGTCTTTGCGGCAAGCCAGGCAAGTCATCTTCTCGCGCTGCTCAATGTGCAGGACGACCTTGGCCGGCACGAACTCGATGCGCTGGTGCTCGACGGTTTCAAAAACAGTCTTGGCACCTCCGCAGAGTGCGCAAGTCCGCTCCTCCTCGGGCACAGGCACCTTGGTGACAATCTTCTCCACCTTGTCGTCGACCACAGTGGCGCCACCGACCTTGCGCTTGCGCCGCTTTTTGCTGGTGCTATTGGGCGCAGCGACCTCGCCGTCGGCATTCAGCTCCTCTGTCGGCGCGGTGGGAACCGGCACAAGCGGGCCGCCGGCCGGCGTCGGGGCCGCAGCATCGCCGCCCAGCGCAAGATAGAGCTGCTTGAGCTCGACAGGCGCCAGCTTTTCGGTATTGCGGCCGAATCGGTAGCGCAAGGCGCGCAGCAGCCGCCATGACATCCGCTCATTTTCCTGCTCCAGGCCCAGGACAATGCCCATCATCCTGTCGATGGCATTGGCGAAGTTGCCCTGTGCGGCCATGGCGCAAAGCTCGGCCTTGAGCGCCTCCATTCTGTGTTGACGCTCGACCTCGATGTCGGCGTCGAGATCAATCCCAGCGGACAGCAGGTCCCGCGGAACCGGCAACGCGCCTTCTACACTGAAGGACTTCTGTTTGCTCTTGGACTTCGATTGCGACAAAGCGAGAAGTGCAATCGCAAATCCTCGCACACAATGCAATTGTAATCGTTACGTCGTTGCTGATTCTTCCTCCACTGTTGACTGTCGCTCCCACTTGAACCGTTTGCGCCGCTTCACTGTGCCCAAGTCGATTCCTTCAAGCATCAATCCCAATTCCGCAGCATCGATCTCCACGTGGCTCTTGTTGCCGTCGGCGCTGCGGACCAGTCGAAATGTCCCCGCCTCCAGCCGTTTTCGCATCACCACAAATCCCGTGCGGTCCCAAAACAGGATCTGCGCCATGTCACCTCGCCGGTTGATGAAGAAGAACAGATGACCCGACATGGGATCCCCGCCCAGGCTGTCGCGCACCACGGCCGACAAGCCATCAAAACTCTTGCGGGCGTCAACTGGCTCGACAGCCGCGAAAATCCGTACACTTGGTGGCAAGGTCAACATCGAAGCCCACCTTCCAGCGCGTCGACCAACTCGGACACTCGCTTGAAATCCGCATTCGGCCTGACGTGCATTCGCACGCGGCGGCCATTCGCCAGGTCGACCTCGATCATCACGTTGGCGCCGGACGCCGGGGCCTCCGCCGCCTGCAGGACGCTCACCGGGAGAAACGCGGGCACGGCACTCTTGGTCCTCGCCTCCACCTCGTTTCTCAGGACTCGCATCCAGAACTTGAGCGTGCTGAGCACCATGCCCTTCCTCGCGGCGTACTCCTCGGGGGACAAGCCGCTGTCACGAAGGCTACGAACCTCCTTGATCCAGGCTGCCCGGGGCCGTCGCCTTCGCTTGGTTGATGGCGCTGCCGAATTTTCAGTCTTCTCCATACGCCCAGCATGCCCGAAATCCGCCCCACCGCATTCACCCTCCCTGTAAGGGGTTTACATGAGAAACAGGAGGCGGCTCGCCAGCGTGAAGAGGACAAGAGACAGGCTGAACTGGCACAAACCGCCAAGCGGAATGCCGAGCTAGAGGCCAACCGCCCGAGGGTCCGCTCTCTACTAGGGGAAGCAGCAGCACTCGCAAGAAAGAACAACCCCGACAAGGCCCTGGAGGCCGTCACTGAGGCGAAACGCCTTGGGGCGGCTGAAGATCCCGAGGCGGCCAACCAGCTGCTTGAGGTCGAATTGGCGATTGAGAATACTCCCCTCACGAAGAAACGGGCAAAGGCACAGACGGTATCAACAGCCGACGAAATGAGTGGGGTGTTTCTAGCATCTCTGCCAGCGCAGGTCGGCATGACCTGGACACAGGCCATCAAGGCACTTGGGACAAGCGGACGGGAAATGTCCTCCTCTCCGTCAGGAAACCGGACAGGGATTCTGGAGCCGAACATTATGGTCGGGTTGCTTCAGGCCAGGGTCTTCGGGGTAGTCAGGTCAGATGATGGGAACACCGTCCGCGGCCTCTACATGGATTTCGGTGCCAATTCGTCCGCCCAGTGCGGCCAGGCGGTGGCCCGTCTCACGAAAGAACTCAGCGCCGCCGACTGGACCATTCGCAGGCTTCCTTCGCGTCGTGGAGACGATTTTCGGATCGAGGGAACTCTAGAGTCACTGCAAATGAACGCGTACTGTGTGGCGCAGAAGATATCCCTATCTATGGGTTTCAAGCGCGTGTTAAGCGTCAACTTCGGGGATCCGTATCTCCACTAAGCCTTCTTGATCCCATCTTGCGCTCCTTGCGCGCCGGTTCGGCCATGGCACGTTCTCCGCTGACGCGCAATACAATGCGCTGACCTCGTCAATCCGTCAAGCGCTGGCGCTGGTCGGTAGTGGTACAGTTTGAAAATCATCCGAGCAGGCTCACGAGTTCTTCTAAACTCCAGACGTGATCCGCCACGCCGACCGCCATGGCCGGCGTAACCCGCAGCGTCTGGTGAATCCGGCAAAAATTGTAGTACATGACGAAGACGGCCACGGAAGCCGCGTGGTTCTCCAGCTTCTTCGAGAAGGCGTTGGTCAGGCGGGTAAAGCGGCGGTTAGTGGATGGTCTCGAAGTCCGAGATGAGCTGACTGAACTTGCCGAGGTTGTAGAAGACAACCTCGCCGCGACCGTCCGGGACCGACTCCTCGCGCAGCTCCAAATCCTCGAGGAAGGTGAGGAACTGCCGTTGCAGGGAGTAATAGCTCCAGCGGTTCTCGTCCGTTCCATCGAGAGCTTCTTTGGTGGCCTTGGCGCCCGCGACTGCCTGGTCGATTGCCCGCTTCGAGACACCGAGCGCCGCCGCTTTCCAGGCAGCGATCAGTGCAGCCTCGTCGATGCGTCCGCGAATGAAGTAGAAGAGCTGCCGCGCCGCCTCGGCCTCGGCCCGAGAAAAGAGATCGTTCATCCCGCCGATGACAAAAGGGATGCCTGCCGCCGAGAGCGCACGCGTGATCGGATCGGCGCTGTTGCGGACGCTTCGCAAGAGGATGGCCATATCCGACCAAGCCAAGCCCCGCTTGGCGTCGTCCTCCTTGAAGGCGACACCGCGAAGAGCCTTGATGCTCGCGGCGATGTGCTGCGCCTCCGCGTCCGGATCGGCCAAGGCGAGCGCGATGATGTCGCCGGCCTCGTAGGGCTGAACATCCGTTGGTTTCATCGCCTTGGGAAGGCGTTCGGCGTTTTTGCTGATGAAGTCCCGTGCGGTCTCGACGATCCCCTCGCTGGAACGGAAATTCTCCTCAAGCCGGATCTGCTTCGGCTTTGGGTAGCGCTTCTCGAAGTTGAGGATGTTGCGGACGTCGCTGCCTCGCCACTGGTAGATGGTCTGGTCGTCATCGCCCACCACGCAGACATACGCACCCAAGTCGTGCAGCAGCTTGACGATGCATTCCTGGATCGGGTTCACGTCCTGGTACTCGTCCACGATGACGTAGCGGACGCGGTCGCGCATCCGATCGCGCAGTCCCGCATCGTCTCGAAGTGCGCAAACAGCCTCGCCGAGGATCGACGAGTAATCGAACGAGTCTTCCTTGGTCAGCAGTGCCTTGTAGGCGCTAAGACCTGTGACGACCGAGTTGCCGCGCAGAACTTCGTCGTCGAGCTGGGCCTCGCGGAGGATCGACAGCGCGGCAACGTAGAGATCGGTGTCCTTGTAGCGCTGAAGAACTCGACCTGTCAGGTCGGTGGTCGTCGTGAGACCGCTCTGCTTGCTGTGCCGGTCGACAAAGAGAGCCTGCTGGACCTCATTCAGCACCTCGAACTTGAGGAAGCGCGGCACTTCGGTCTTGAGAAGATCCAGGCAGAAGGCGTGGATGGTGCCGACATAGAGTTCGGCGAGTCCCGGTTGATCCCCATTCTCCTCCCGACACCTCGTCACGATTCGTTCTTTCAGCTCAGCAGCCGCCTTCTCGGTGAACGTGAACGCTATGATGTTCGCTGGTACGACCCTCGGCTTGGTCCTCGGGTTGAGGAGGTTCGCCACGAAACGGGCCACGACCTCCGTCTTGCCCGAGCCGGCGCAAGCAATGAGCTGCAAGTTGGCCTTCGCGTGCGCGACGGCCCGTTTCTGCGCGTCCGTGAGCTTCATGGGTTCAGTGCTCCCGTTGGTTTTGCAGCTGGCATGTCGCCTGCACGAGAGAAGCTGTACCAATCTTCCCCCGCCACGATGATGTGGTCCCGGACGACGATGGCAATTGCGCCGAATGCGCTGACGAGCGTTTGGGTGGCCCGGTGATCGGCCGTCGTGGGCTTGGCCTGCCCAGTGGGGTGGTTGTGCGCCAGGATCACCGAGTGTGCCTTGTGGCGCAAAGCCACCTCGACCGCCTGGCGCGGCTCAATGTGGGCGCGATCAGGCAGCCCCTCAACAACGAGAGCAGGGACGATCACCCGGCACTGGGTATCGAGGCAGACGATGTAGAAGACCTCCTCGCTCCTGCCAGCCATAAGGGGCACGAGGAACTCGGCTGCCCGCTCGCTCGTGTTCAGCGTTTGCCGCTCTTGGCGCGTGCGATCCATCGAGTACCGCCGAGTCAGGGCGGGCACGAGCGACAGCAGCGTCGCCGCAGCCTCGCCAACCCCCTCAGTCTGCGCAAAATCGACGGGGTCGGCATCGAGCACGGCAGAGAAGGAGCCGTAGCGGCGCAGCAGGAGATGGGCGAGTTCGTTGGTGTCCCGACGGGGAATGGCGAAGAACAGGAGCAGCTCGAGGACCTGGTGGTCCTCGAAGGCGTCGAGCCCCTCATCGAGAAAGCGCCTTCGCAAGCGTGCCCGATGACCCGCGTGAAGGTTCTCCTTCCTATGCTCCATCTCTGCCTCGGCTAGCCGGACTGCGGCAAACGGTGCGGGCGAAGCCTTTGATCAAGACGACATGCTGTCCACCGAGACGGACCCGCTTTCGAATGGCGCTGTTTTGTAGATCCGAGTCGACCACTGTCTGGCTGCCTCCGAGGAGAGCCAGTGTATCCCAAGGGGCTGACACGGGCGGCGGTATGTGCGGGTTGGCGGGGCCAGGTGCCCACCTGGCGGGGAGACGCATCGCGATGCAGGCGCGAGGCGGATAGCCCAGGGCCAGCGTAGAGAGCATGGATCCTACGTGGGCTACATGGTCGAGCGGTATCTGTGAACTTCCCGCTCGTTCCATCACGCGCGCAGGCGGACTCCTGGTCAGGCTCATCTTGGCCAATCCAGACATTGAATACTTCGCAGCTGCACCCCGTCATCTGAGATGAGACACTCCCAGTGTGCGCGAGGAGGTTCCGTCATGAGTATCAGCATCGAGATAGAGATCCCAAGCGAGGCCCCGTCCTGCGATCCCCCGCCGGCTTGGAGCGGGGCCATCCCCGTCAAGGTGGTCTTGCCGACCAATTCCAACCAACCGGTCGATCCGCCCGTCGAGGTCACCGCCATCGCCTTGGAGGGAAAGCTCGGCAACAAGACACTTTGGCCGCGATCATTTCAGCCGGTATACCCGCAGACTATCTCGGCGACAGGCTCGATATTTCAGGTGCGGGTTCCGTTTTCCCGGGAGATCATCGCTGCAATCGAGAATCAGCGTCGTGGAGGTGGCCCTGCGATCTTCAACCTGGATGTTGCGGTGGTTCATCATTTCGTTCACAAGACAGGCGAAGCCTGGGATGCGCCGAAGTTCGTTTCGGACAGTCAGACCGCCAGTCGGCAGATTCACTGGAACGTCCATCGCGACCCATGGCGAACATGCCTGAAGACGCTCGGCTGGAAGGAGGTCGAGGTTTTCGAGGTGCAAGCGGGTGACATGGCCGCTGATCCCAACCTTGCCGCGGCCCTGAAGCTACTCCGGGACGCCGAGAACGCGATGCGAACGGGTGGCGATCCCAAGTTGGTCCTGACGACCTGCTATCAAGCGCTCGAAAGCGCGGCGAAGTATGAGGGGGCGGGAGAGAAGAAGAAGGGCTTCGAACTCCTTCTCGGCCGGGCCTTCCCCGAGAGCATCGAGAAGACGGATGTCCTCAGTGCGCTGTTGAAGAATCTGAACGACTTCACCCAGTTCGGGCGTCACGCCGGCTACCCGGCGGTCCACGTCTCTTACGAGGAAGCCCGTTTCACCTTCGTGGTGACCCTGGCGGCCTTCTCGCTGCTGACCATGAACCACGACCGGAAGGCGTAGTTCACGCGGTGCCCTCGCGTGATCGTTGCCGGCGTCCGGATCAAATACCCATCAAACAACCCAACTACGCACAGATACGCAGGTCTTCTACCTCCGCGGCTCGACGGGGCGGTCAGCTATCAAATGAGGAGCGGGTCATTCTGAGGCACCGTCGTACGCGGGTGGCGACTACACGCGGATCTTCACCGGCACCTGGACCTCGCGCGCCACGCCCGCGAGGCGAATCATCGTTTCCGCGATGGGCAGCTTCTGCAATTCCTCCTGGGGACTGATCGGGGTGCTCGAATCGTCGAACAGCTCCATCACCAGCGAAACTTGCTGCTGAGGCGAGATCTGGAGGGTGGCGGGATAGGGTCCGACGTCCTCGTAGAATAACTCTACCACCCACTCGTCGGACGGTGGCGTGGCCCGTGGTTCGCCCTCCTCATCCCGATCAAGCCGCCACACCCTGTCGGTGATCGGGTAGCTCCTGTGGGACTTGCCCTTGCCCCGGATCGCCTCCGCTCCGAGCGTGGGCTTGAGGTGCATGACCACCTTGCGGCTGGCCCAGACATCAGGCGCGGCCGCACTCACCGGTGTATTCCAGGCACAGACGACCCGCAGGCTGGGGTGCTGCGCGGCTGCCACCCAGGCGAGCGGCACGGGCACACGCACCCGCGCGATCGACGCAGGATCTTCCAGAGTCCCCTGCCAAACGAGCACTGCGCTCGATGCGCGAGGGCGGGCAAGCCGCTCGGCGGTGGGCAGTCCGTGTCCGAGCGTCAGGTCAGCGAGTTTCCGGACACGGGGCGGAAACGGCTGGTCGCCAGATCGCCGTGCGACCAGCCGCAAGAATGCCCTCGCTGTCGCTGCGAAGCACGGGATTCCCGGTGCGCAGTGCCGCTGGAGTTGCTGGAGAAGGATCGCGGCTTCGCGGGCGACAATCGGCGCGGCGAACGAGGTTCCAACGGCATCCTCCCACAACCCGGTACGTCCGCAGGTCCAGACCCCCAGCGGGCTTTGGTAGCCGTAGTTCCTCGTCGAATCGCCGCCGCTCGCAGAGAAGCTGGGGACCGGCGCTTCCGCCAACCCTGGGCCGATGCGGGTGAACGGGCTTGGCCACCCGGTGTGTCCGGCCAGGCCGTCTGAGTGGGGCTGCCCCACGTAGGAACCAATGACCAGCGTGTTGAACCCGCACGCCCAGGCACCGAGACCCCAATCTGGATCGTCGACATGCCCCGGGTACTGCTGGTTTGGAACAGCTCCGCGCGGCGAGTTTCCGGCCGCCACGACGACAAGCACGTCGTTCGCGAAGATGAAGTTGTCGAGATCCTGGACCCCAATGAGTTCCTCGCGCCTTTGCACGGCAGTCAACCGCGACAGGGGTTGATGGCTTCCGAAGCTGAAGTCGAACACGCGCACGTCGGGGTAGTTGCGCGTGACGTCGCCGATGACATCCTGGATAGCCTTGTTGTCGAGATCAATGGTGGGGATTTTGCCAATGCTCCCCGGGAAAGCGGGGACCACCACGTCCAGGAACTGACACCGGCCGGGTGGCGGCACATACCCCGCGCTACTCGCATCGACGTCCCCAAAAACGATGCGCGACGCGACTCGCGAGGCGTGATCGTCGGTTCCTGGTTGTCCTGCTTCCGCATGCAGGAATTGTCCTCGCCGATAGCGGGCAAGGACTGGGTGTTGTTGCGGAATGCCCGCGTCCACGATGGCGACCGCCGGAAGATTGGCGTCTGTGATCGGTGGAACCGCGACGCCGCCTGCGACCGCGGGCGCCTTGGTGTTCACCGCAGCCAGGGGCGACCGTAGTGGGGGGTGGATCGACTGGATTGACTGGAACTGCCTGGCAAACGCGTCCACGGTCTGCCGCAAGAGCCGCATGCGGAACCAACTGCGGCCCGAGAAGTCCCGCCCGGCTGCGAGGACTGCCTGGCGGCCATCGCCGGCGATAGAATCGCGCAGAGCTTTGGCCACGGCCTCAACCTCCGTGCGCAGGAGGAGCGGTTGAATCTCGACGATGGCCTCCACTGTTGTCTTCAGCGGGATGGACGAGATCCACTCGGGGTCGGCGCGCGTCTCGGGCGGCGCGGGCTGAAAGTCCGACAGAAGCGCCCATCGGGCTTGTTCGCGCGGGCCCGCCGAGCCCAGAGCATCCGCGGTTGCGAGCAGGCGATCTAGTCTGTCGGCCTCGGCGTGCACCAAGGCTTCTCCCCGGTCTGTCACCCCAAGAAGGTCGAGCCCCAGCCGTTGGAAAATCCCAGCGTGCTTACCGGCCGGGTGGATCTCCTCGACCACGCGACCGTCCTTGGACTTCCGTTTGTCCGTGGAGAACTTCTCGATCTTGGCCTCGGCCTTCGAAAGCAGGAAGAAGCGAGTTTCCCGAACCGGGTCCGGCGACTGCCGAACGGCGGTTCGCGCTGCCCTCAGGGATTTGGCGATGCGCTCGCCCTTCGCTTGCCAGTTGATCGAGGCGTACTTGGGAACCCCGCCTCCACCCTTCTTCTCGCCCCGCGCGTGCTCGTGGGCTTCGTTCAGGAAAAAGGTTCGAGGCGCCCTGATCTCGGCCATCTCACTCCATGTGCTGGCGCAAGATCGTGCGCCGGCGTAGGTCGCCTAGCACGCGGTCAACGTCAGCGTAGGAGTTCGCGCCCTTGAGAATAGCGGGCAGATTGCGCGGCGGGCGGAGCGACCACGTGCGGAGGCGGCTCCGAGCGAAGGCGACCAAGTCCCGCCGGGCCGCCGCCGGGAATGACAGCACCAGGTCGAACCTGCGCCAAAGGGCCTCGTCAAGGAGTCTAGGCAAGTTCGAACTGGCCACCACGAAGCCGCGGGGCGACGCGTGCTCAAGCTCCTGCATCAGCGAAATGACCACCCGGTCGAGTTCGCCCACCTCGCGCGGGTTGCCGCGACGTTGGGCAAGGGCATCGATCTCGTCCAGCACCAACACCGACGGAATCGCCTCGGCGTAGGCGAAGACCTCCCGAAGCTGGGCGGCGGTCTGTCCCAGGTACGCCCCCACGATGGCGTCGAACCGGACCACAAGGATCGGCAAGGAAGTCATCCCGCCGAGCGCACGTGCGGTGAGTGTTTTTCCGCAGCCTGGCGGGCCGACGAACAGCAGCTTGCGCCGCCTGCCCATGCCGGCCTGCTCAAGCTGCTCGTGGAGTCGCCACTCGAGGGCGAGTTCTTCGAGCTGTTCGCGCAGGTGGCGTGGGAGCACGACCTGTTCAAGCTCGACCGGCGAGACCGGAAGCAGCGCTCGTAGCGCGGATGGCGCCCCGCCGGTGGCGCGCCAAGGTACTTCGCCCGCGTCACCGTTGCCGGTCTCACCCAGCGCGCCGCGAAGCCGTCGCGCGGCCTGGAAGTGCCCCTGGCGCTCCTCGCGCTTGGCGAGCGCCGCTCCAAGCGTCACGGCGTCCTCCCACCGGCGCTCTGCGAGCGCCTGCAAGAGCCTGCTAAGGGTGTTCACGTCCGTGGCCATGATGGTGACCTTCTACATGATACTGGCCTCGGTGGGCACGTTTTGGCAACAAGCTGTGCGCATCCAGTGGAGGTGTAACGAAGAAGGTCGCTCCGGACATTAGACGAGTAGGAGGGCAACGATGGGAATTGCAGCCCTGATTTCATGTCTGATCGGTGGCTTCCTGCTCGGGCAGGCATACTCAAAGTTCTTGCGGGATCGCGAGGACCGCGCGTTCCGTCCTCTCGAAGCTCGGCACAGAAGGACATGGGGAAGCCGACGCGTCTTGTCGCCCGATGCCTTTGTACCGGTGATGGGGCCGGGGCCAGGGGAGCAGCCCTGCTGGGTGTGCGGTCGCTCAAAGAGTGCACCAGACGGTCACAACCACAAGCAACCCGACGGTTTCTGCCGTCATTGATGGAAAGGCATCGCTATGGACGGGCTGGTCGCCATTCTCGGTCTTTGTTTTCTCCTCACAAGATTAGACGCGCGTCCAACGGCTCCCCCGCCGGTTCGCAAGCCAAGGGGAAAACGCGCTGCGAGCTTCCAACCAATGTCGGACTTCTCACTAGTCGAAACAGATAAGGCAACCCCAGTCGGTGCTCCGTGCTGGATATGCGGGAGGGCACGTGATGGACATCAACACTAGCAACGGCTTGTTTTCGCGCGAGACCCTCGCCGGCTACGACCGCGCGCGCATGTCATCGGCAATCGTCACGGTGGTGGGCTTGGGAGCCGGTGGTTGCAACGCGGGCCAGACGATGGCCCTCGCCGGCGTCAATGAGCTTCGACTGATCGACTTCGACAGCGTCGAAGCATCCAATCTAACGAGATCACCGCTCTTCGACCGTCGCCGTCTGGCGGGCAAGCGGGTGCGGTTCAAGGCGCGCGAGGCAGCCATGGGCGCGCTAGCCAACTCCTATGCTGACGATCCCATCGTACGTTTCGCGGTCGCTCGTTTCGAGGAGGTCGGTCTCGGCGCCCTCGTCGGATCTGATGTGGTGATTGCAGCGGTCGACTCGCTACGGGTCCGTGCGCTACTGGCCGATGCGACCCGCTTATTGGGTATCCCGCTGGTGGAACTCGGTTTCTCCGGATCACGAGGACAGGTATCTGTATTCCCGAATCGCGTCGGTGACGAGGCCTGCTGGCGGTGCCTCAATCCCGAGGTTGAGGATGGCGCCGCATCCTGCGTCTTGTACGCCCGGCGCGTGGCTGAGGCGGGCGCTATCCCGGCGACGCAATCGCTGGCGGCGGTCCTGGGTGCTCTCGCTGCGGAACACGCGATCCAGGCGATCCACCAGCGGTTCCCGCTTGGTGGGAAGGCGTTCTTTCTCGATCTCCACACCGGCCAAACCAGAGTGCTTCATCTGACCACCGATCCAAACTGTCCGGGGGTTCACCGCCGTCTCGGAGAAATTCGGCCGCTGGCTGTGCGCTGCGAGGAGCCGTTGCGTGCTGTTCTGGAGGCGGCTCGGTCCTTCGTGACCGAGCCCGTGGTGCAGCTGCCGGCGCCCTTCATTGTCGAGATGCCCTGCGCCTTATGCGGGGCGTCCATAGAGATTGGCAAACCGCTCTGGGGCGTACACCAGCCTCCGGGCTGCACAAAGTGTCCCGAGTTGCCCCAGCTTGGCGACCGGGGGATGGTGGTCGCATCGACGGTGGCCGGCGACCATTCGCTGGTGCAGCGCCGCTGTCACACGCTTGGCCTTCCGCCCGCGGCCGTGTTCGAGATCGAGGACCGCGCGACGGGAGAGCTGCACGCAGTGAAGTTGTCCGGCGACATCGACGACCTGTTCGAAACGCGAAGGCAGGAGCGTAACACCAGGGCCACTTCGGCCACTGAGAAGAACGAGGACACCAAACAGGAGTAGGAACATGACGACAACCACGAACGGAAAGATCACCGCAGTTTTTTTGCATCCGCGCGACTCGCGCGAATTCAAGGCCGAGTTGGGCCCCGGCACCACCGGGAAGCAGGCGATCGACGGTCTGGTCAAGGCGGGTTTCATCGAGGCACCTGGCGCCACAAGGGCCTACGCGCTTCAGTTGCAGCGCACGGGCGCGACCGTTCCGCTATCCTCATCGCTCGTCGCCGCCGGTGTGCAGGACGGGGACAATCTGCCGGTCACTGAGACCAGCGCCGGAGCTTGACGAACATGGCCAGGCTCAGCCCCGCGCACCTGCGCACGCGCCTCGCATTCGACTACAGGGTCATGTGCGGCCTGCATTCCGATTCCTTTCGTCCGCCACACGATCCAACATTCCGTTGTCCATCGTCATAGGGCACCTCCCAGCGGTTGGAAGCCTCCGCCATCCGCATCGCCGACCGGCACGAACATCACTTCAAGTGGTGCGGGCGCGAACGCCGCCACTGATGCGCCAACGAAGCTGTTACTTCCGGAGCCGTCGCCGATGGGCTGGAATCTGCTGTTCGCGTCGTACAGTGCATGCGTGACCTCCGCGGGCAAGACCGGATACTGCAGATCGGGATGGAGTGGCCGGGTCCCCAGAATTGATCGCCAGTACCGAACCGCTGGCGGATTCCAGCCGCCATATCGTTCTTGGTCGGGCTCGTCGAAGTTGAGCAGGCGCATTATGTGGACAACGATTTGTCCGGCCAGCATCCGCCCCTGAGCGCTTCTCCATGCATCACCTAGGCAAACGGTGCCGCTGCTGGGGTGGAAGTGAGGCGACCAAGGGAGGGGCGCCCCGAGACATATCGCTGCCGGATCGCTGAAGGGATAGTTGCCGCCTGCCAATAGGTCCAACTTCACCGTCACTCTCGGTGTCGTTGGTCCCGCGTCGATCAGGATTGGGAACCGATACTCCACCGTGTAGAGCCCCACACGTCCAGCCTCGCCATCCTTTTGTGTTGCTTCGCGCCCCGCCCGTAAGGCCTGGTCGGATACGAACGGTCGGATCGGTCCCAAGCTTCACACCGGTGGGCGTCGTCGACGAGCCCGTTCGGCGCGCGCCAAGGCATTCAGCTAGAACGGGCTACGTCTTGTACGGCGGGGCGACGGGCTTCGAGGTTGCGATTCCCGAGTCTGTCGTGGAACGAACGATAGTTCTTGGCAAGCAGGCGGCGCCGCGCGAGTGGTACGGGTTGCTGGTCGGCCGTGTGTATCTAGATGATGTCGGACATCATGTCGTCATCCTGGGTGTCGTACCAGATCCGGAAGCGGACGCGCAGCGCGGATTCGTTCGGACGTCCTTCGGTTCCGAAATGCGGACCCGCATGGCGGCGCGATTGCTGTATCCAGACTGCATACCGGTGGGCTGGGTGCATGGTCACATCCGCTACGGCGCCCGCTACTCAAGTACCGATTTCAAGAACCAGTCGACCTGGACCCAGCCGCACTCCATCGGCATCGTCGTCGATCCGTTCAGTGAGCCCAGGCTGGGGGTGTACAGGGGACCCGAGGGGGAGATGCTCAAGCCCTTCGGGCCGCAGCCCAAGGTCCCGGAGATGGCCGAGCCGGAGACCGAGAGCAAGCCACCGGCCGCAATTCCGACACCCCCTAGCGCTGCTCCATCCATGCGCCGTGTTTGGCCGAAACTGGCCGCCCCGGTTGCGGTGTTGACACTTCTTGCGATCATCGCGCTCTGGGGTCACGTGGCCCGGATCGATGAAAGGACCGTCGAGATTGAACGCAGGCTCACGGACATGGAACGAGCCCGAGGAGAAGGTGCGACTCTTCAATCCACAACCGCAACCGTGAATGAAAGCGAGATCTGCCAGGTCGCGCGGATCGACATGGCCGGCGACTTGCCCATGTGTACAGAGCCATGATCGTCGTTGGCTTCCTTCTCGCGCTCGGCCTCGCCTCGGTTGTGGGTCGGTTCTTGGTTCGGCGGCTCGGATATCCGACCGATGCCGCCAATGCCCTGACGTGGGGGGCGGTCATCCTGATCTGCGGCCTGACCTTCGCGAGTCTGCGGGACTGTCATGGCGAGGGGCTTCTGCAGGGCGTGGACGGCCCGGGCACGGGCGACATCGCCTTACTCGTCCTGGTTGTCGTGCTGGCATTGATCGGTTATTCCTGGCTTGAGGCCCGAGCGACTGGGCGCGAGGGGGATCGGAGGGCAATGCGAGTGCGTCGCCGCGCGCTGCCGCCCGCGCCGAACTTGCCTCAAGCGCAGGACGGAGATCCACCCGCGGCGTGAGCTGTCATGGGTGCTTCGAGTTGGTTTCGTCGGATCGACCTCGACCGCGCTGTCGCCGGGGCACGCGAGAATGCCTCGATGGCGAGGGCCACAGCGCGGGATCAGATTGATCCACGCTTCCGTACAGACATGGAGCGGTTGGCCCAGCAGCCGGGGGCCATAAGGATCGGTACTAGCGCCCTCGACCCGTCGCTCGCGGTTTCCTTGAATCTCCCTGACCTCCTGGGCGCCGGGCACGGCCTCGTGTTGGGACGCACAGGAACCGGCAAGACTCGGCTGGTGGTTGGAATCATCAGGGAACTCTTGCGACTGTTCGTTCTGTCACCGTCGTCGGCGCGCATCTACCTCACAGACTTCAAGGGCGATCTGGCCACCCTGATTCGTGACCTCATCGCGGAACTCGTTGACCAACTTCCACCCCAGCACGCGAATCGGCTGATAGACGCTCTGGTCGTAATCGATCCTTTCGCTGAGGGAGGGCTCGTGCCCCTCAATGTTCTCGCCCGTGAGCCCGACAGCCCCGTCCCACCGGAGGCTCAGGCCTACGAGGTGGCATCGATGTTCGAGCGGATGACCAGGGCGCCTACGGGTGTCGTACAGGACCAACTTTTGTTCAGTTTGCTCTTGATGGGCGTGTGCGACGGTCATCTCGGCTTGCCGGATCTGGTGCCGCTGATCATGGATCCCGCCGCTCGCGCGGCCGTGGCCGCGCGGAGTCCGAACGCCGACGTGCGACGTTTCTTCGTCGAAGCACGCCCGGTCCCGGTTACCTCGGCTGCCGGCCTGCAAGCGCGGTTCAGCCGGTTGCTGCGTCTGCCTGCAACGCGCTTGATGTTGGGGGCACGCGGCTGCATCGACTTTCGTTCGCTGATGCGCGACAAGATCGTCGTGGCGAACCTGGGCAACCCGCCACTCGGCTGCGAGGACATTGCGCGCTGGTGGGGCGGGCTCATCACCCTCAAGACAACCCGTGCGATCTTCGAACGTAGCCCGGAAGAGGCAGGGCGGCCGGTGCTGATGGCAGTGGACGAATGGCAAGAGGGTCTGGCCGCTGGCGACGAGACTGCAGAGAACTACGAGCGGGTCTTGGCAATGGCGAGATCGCGGGGCGTCGCGCTCATGTTGATCAGCCAGTCACTTGCAGGCGCGGCCAGGATCTCGAGTTCGCTCCCCAAGGTCGTGGCCACGAACACCAGCCACCAGGCGTTGTTCTCGGCGGCAAGCGAGGACGCCAAGGCCATGGCCCACATGCTCCCGGTGACTGGTCGCCACCCGCGCGAGCCAGCCCAGCCCTGGGAAGAGAGACCAAAGAGCCCCTACCTGACCGCGCCGGAAGAACTGGCTAGGCTCGTGGACGGCGTCACACATCTTCCGGACCGAACCTACTATTTCTGGCAGCGGCGCGTTCCGTACAAAGCACAGCTCGTGCGTGCTCTCGATGTCGACGTTGAAGTTCCGGCATTTCTGCCCGTCGAAACCGCGCGCCGGCTTAGGGTGGGGAGCGCGGCAGTTCCCATTGCTGAACTCGAAAGGCCGCCACTCCCATTACCTCCGCCGGCACTGACCACAGATGTCGTTGATGATCCGACGGCAATTCTTGGTCCGCCACGCTGGCCACGGGTGCAAAGATGACGGGGCCCGCGGCAAAGCGCATCTCGGTCACGCGCGTGGGGGTAATGCTCATCATGACGCCCGTGTTCGCCATCGTGGGTGTGTTCGTGGCGGTGGCTTTTTTTCCGCGGGCCGTTCGTTGGCTTAAGAACCTGCCGGCATTCTGGGCGGCATCTCTCGCTTGTCCGAATGGCCACGCGAACGCGGTAGCTGCGCGTTGGGAATGCGTGACCTGCCACGGCCAGTACCTTGGCTGGGTCGGCCGCTGCGAGATTTGTGGTTCCGAGGCGGACTGGTTCCCCTGTGAGACGTGCGAATTGGCCGTGGTGCTGCCATGGCGGAAGTTCGAGTGAACGCATCACGCCTCCCAAAACGCGCATGCCCGCGCACGCCCACGGGCGGCTTGGTGCCATCAGGCCGAGAGCGAACGCTGTTCTCGGATCTGTGTTGGGCAGGATTCCTGACGACATGCCAGATCGAGCGTCTAGCATTTCCGTCGCGGCGGCGGGCGCAGCGCCGCCTACGCGCACTACTTGACCACGGGTACCTGCGCGCGCACCTGCAGGGAGGAGCCCTTCATCGCGATACCGTGTGGACGCTCGGCCTGCGTGGGCTGACCTTGTTGCGCGACGAAGGGCTCGCCCCGGAAGACACCAGGCCGTATCGGCTGAACGCCCAGTCCCAGAAACTGGGACACGCCGTGGCGGTTCGGGACGTGGCGGTGTCTTTCCTGACCGCCAGGACGCACGGGCTACTGGCGGTGACAGACATCAGGCTGGACGGCGAATTGGCCAATCGCTCGCCGTTCCGCGAGGCTCGGCTGGTGCCGGATGGCCTCGCGACGATCGAGAATGACGGGGCCGTTCGCTTGGTCATGTGGGAAGTCAACTGCGCCGGGCAGCCACTAGCCCAGGTTCGCCAGAAACTCCTGGCCTACGTGCGCGCGCGAGCAGCCGGGATGCCGCTGTTCTCCACGAGCGGTCTCGTCGTGCTGGTTGTAACCGAGGGCGAGCGCCGGCTGTCCAACACCAGGGACTTCGCGTCTGGGCTTGGGGCCGAGCCGGAGATTCGAATGTGCCTGCTGGACGAAATCCGTCAGGGGGGAACACTGCCGGACGCGCTCGGCCTTCCTGGGCCAGCATTTCTGCCCGTCGGATGAGCGGCCCCCAAACGCGAGAGGTAAGCGCGGGGGCCGAGGGGCGCGAGGGTGGCGTGACTGCGATGAACGGCCGCCCATCCGCAACTCGTCGGTGGCGACGAACAGGCAGCAACGCTCCCGTCACGGGAGAAATTGCCGTCCGATCCGGCTCGCAGGGTGTAGCATTTCCATGCCACAAGACAGCGCGCCCTCACTCTGTTGGTGCGTGCTGTGCCGTGGACGGTACCCACCAATGCCTATCCGATTCATCCACGCCGCCGATGTCCACCTCGACAGTGCGCTGTCCGGACTCAGCTCGTGCCCGGAGGCTCCGCTCGACATGCTGCGTACGGCCCCCCGGCGAGCTTTCGAGGGTTTGATTGATGAAGCGATCACTGGACAAGTCGACTTCGTGGTCATCGCAGGTGACCTGTATGACGGCACGTGGAAAGACTTCAACACGGGGCTCTTCTTTGCCGCGCAGATGGGCCGCCTGCGGGGGGCCAACATTCGCGTCGTCGTCCTTTATGGAAACCACGACGCCGAAAGCGACCTCAGTCCATCGTTGCGCCTCCGTCTGCCGGACAATGTTCACGTATTCGGATCGCGCAAGGCCGAGACCATCAAGTTCGACGACCTACACGTCGCAATCCACGGGCAGAGCTTTCGACAGCGGGCAGTCAGCGAGAATCTCGTCAAGCAGTACCCGGAGCGCGTTCCTGGTTGGCTCAACATAGGTGTGCTCCACACCGCACTTGGCGGCCGTGAAGGGCACGAGCCGTATGCTCCGTGCGATCTCGACGATTTGCGCGGCAGAGGGTACGAGTACTGGGCACTCGGTCACGCGCACGAGTACGAGATCGTATGCGAGCGCCCTTGGGTCGTGTTCCCCGGCAATCTCCAGGGGCGAAACGTGCGAGAGACGGGTGCGCGAGGTGCGATGCTGGTCGAGGCCGACGGAGACGCGATCGTCTCGGTGTCACGTCTGGTCGAAGACGTTCTGCGCTGGGAAGATATTCGCGTCGACGTGCAAGGCTGCGCGACCGCCAACGAAGCGATCGCACGCGCCGAGGCGCGGTTCGTGACCGCGCTTGATATGGCTGGCGGTCGCCCAATCGCTGCTCGAGTGACGTTGTTTGGCAGAACAGCGGCTCACGGTGAGCTCTTCGGCGCCGAGTCGCGCGTGCGCGCCGAACTCCAAGCGGCGGCGCTCGCACACGGCGCGGAGCGCTTGTGGATCGAAAAACTGCGCCTGGCGACCGAACCCGCATGGAGCGCGGCGGAAATCGAGGCGCGGGGGGATGCTGTTGCTGATCTCCACGTCATGCTGGAGCAGGCCCCCGGCGATGCTGACCTCCTGCGTGCGCTCGAGGAGGAACTGGCGGAGATGATCTCCAAGCTAGAGCCCGAGGTCCGGACTGCGTCAGACCCGATGCTCTCGGCGATCCGCGAGAATCGGCTCGGCGATATCATTCGAGAGATTGCCCCCGCTTTGGTGGCGCGTGTCGCGGGTGACTAAGGCTGCAATGCGCGTCGCTCGTCTTGACCTTGCTCGCTACGGGTGCTTCACCGATCGGGTTGTTGAACTTCCGGCGCACGTGCCGGACTTTCACGTCGTCGTCGGTCCGAACGAGGCGGGGAAGTCGACGACGCGTGCGGCCCTCTCCGACGTGTTGTTCAACATAGCAGGCAACACGCCATACTCATTTCTCCACGATACCAAGTCGATGCGCATCGGTGCGGTGCTTGAGCAAGGGAATCAGCGACTCTCCTTCCGGCGGCGCAAGGGTATCAAGAACACGTTGCTCGACGACAGCGAGGGTGTGCTCGCTGATTCCGTGCTGGCGCCCTTCCTTGGCAGCACCGATCGTGCGCTTTTCGAGCGCATGTTTAGCCTGGACCATGCAGGACTGGTGAACGGCGGTAAACAGTTGCTTGACGCCAGGGACGATATCGGGCGGATGCTCTTCCAGGCGAGCGGTGGTCTGGCCCGATTCGGCGAGGTGTTCGAGAACCTCGAAAGTCAGGCCGAGGAGCTGTGGGGTCCGCGCCGCAACGCGAGCCGGCGGTACTACGTCGCACTTGATCTACTCAACTCGGCCGACACGGCACTGCGGGACACGATCGTTCGGGCGAAGGACTTCAGGGAGGCGGAGCGAAAAGTCCAGGAGGCCGAAAAGGCCGTGAACGAGGGGGATGCTGAGCTGAAGCGACTCGTTCGGCAATGCGCTCACCTCGAGAGGGTCAAACGTGTTGCGGCCGCGCTCGCTCGAAGGACCCACCTGCGCGAAGATCTGACCGGGCTGGCGAGGATTCCTCTTCTCCCCGAGACGGCCGACAAACAGGTGCGGGATGCTATGACGGAGATCGCGCTCGCCGACGGGGCGTGTGCGCGTATTGCCGGCGATCTTGAAAAGGCTGCGGGGAGGCGGGACACGACGCTGGTTGACGAGGGGGTGCTAGCCCTGGTGGAAGACATTCGGGCCAGCACGCGGGAGAGGCATAGGCTGACGGGTCATGCCGAGGGGATTGCGAAGAGGCGGGCGGAGAGTCAACAGCTGACAATGCAGGCTGGTGAGCTTGCCACACGCCTCGGTTGGCCCGCAGGAACGCTGGCCGAATGGCGTGGACGGATTCCCTCCGAATTGGCGCGGGAGGATCTCTCCCACCTCCTTGGGCGCCACGCTGGCCTTGCTGCCACGAGCGTCGCAGCCGGGCAAGCTCTCGCAGAGAAACGCAGCGAACGCCGCCAAGTGGCTCTGGAACGCGACCCGTCGCGCGACAGGGGATCTCCTGGGTCTCTCTGCGACGCCATCGCCGCGGCCCGTAAGCTCGGCGATGCCGATGCTCGACGGCGTGCTCTGGAGACGCCAGTTGCGACTGCAGAGAAGAAAATGCGCATCGCATTCGGTCAACTTGCCCCCTGGAGCGGGGACCTGGAAGCCCTCCGCCGGATTGTGCCTCCGACTGAGGAGGAACTAGATGCGATTGCAGAACGGGTTCGGCGGCTCACGAAGGACCAGGAGGCAACGCGCTCGGGGCGAGCGGCCGAGGCGCAGACCCTAGAACAACGGCGGCTCCAGGAGCGCCAGGTCGAGCGGGATGAGCAACCGGTGACTGCAGAGGATCTCGCACACGCGCGCGCTCGACGCGACGAGAACTGGCGGTTGTTGCGATCTTCTGTCGAGAAGGGCGTTGACTCCACTACTCAGCCGAGTGCAGCAAGGCTGGGCGAGTTCGAGACGCTGGTGCGGGATGTCGACCTGCTGGCCGACCGGCGGTTCGATGCCGCCGAGGCTTCCGTCACCCTACAACAGGTTCGTGCCGACATTGAGACGTGTGCCCATCGACTGGAAGCTGCCGACACTCGTCTGCGCGAACTCAAGTTGGAAGAGGAGACGGCGCTGAGTGATCTCGCGCGGCTTCAAGCGGGGTTCGGCATTTCTCTGGAGACGCCGGCCAAACTTCGGGCATGGATCGTGCGCCGTGAGAAGGCGCTCGACGACGCTTCGGTGTTTGAGCGCGCAAGGGACGAGGTCGAGCGACACGATCGTGATGTGGAGGCGGCAGCGCAGGGACTACGCGAGGCGCTGACTGCGGCTGGGGTTGCTGACGCAGAGGTTGAAGGGCGTGGGTTTGCAGGCCTGGTCGGTTTCGCGGATGAGACGGTTCGAGCGCTCGACGATGAGCGGACACGCCAACAGGCGCTCGTCAACCAGCTCAAGAGCCTGGACCAGTCTCTTCCTGATCTCGAGGCCAGACACGGGGAGGCCGAACGGGCGATGGTCGAGTGGCAGAAAAATCTCGCAAGATGCCTTGCGGAGTTCGGTCTGCCCCAGGCCACGGAGCCCGATGTACCTTCTCGCGCGCTGTCGCTGATGCAAGATCTCGACGGAAAACTACGGGAGATCGGCAGCATAGAGAAAACGCGAATCGAAACGATGCTCCGGGACCTCGAAGTGTTCGGTCAGGAGATTGCTCGGCTTGTCCGTGCCGTCGCGCCTGAACTCCAGGGTCGAGAACCGATGGATGCGGCCCGGGAGTTGGAACTGCGCCTAGCTTCGGCCGAGGAATCCAAGCGTGTGCGGGATGAGGCGATTGTGCGGATTGGGGATCTCCAAGATGAGCACCGTCAGGAAGTCACGAAGAGGCAAGAGGCCCAGTCGCGTCTGCAGCCGCTGTTGGAGAGCGCGGGGGTCGGGAGTCTGTCCGATCTCACTGCGGCGATCGAGCTTTCACAACGACGTCGGCAACTGCAGCGCGAACTTGATACGACGGAACAACATCTGATCGAGACGGGAGATGGTCTTACGCTGGACGAACTCGTAGCCGAATTGGCCGCGGAAGACCGGTCGCTGCTCGATCTCGCGCTCGCGAAGGCGCGCCAGGATCACCAGGATCAGTCGGACAAGCAGAAGGGGTTGGTGGTCTCGTTGAAGGATGCACAGCGCGAACTGGAGGCGATAGCCGGCCAAGCCGACGCCGCCACCGCGGCCGCGCAGCGCAATGAGGCGATCGCTAGTATGACCGAGACCATGGAGCGCTACATCCGAGTGCGCGTGGCCCTCGTTCTGCTCCGTTGGGCCATCGAGCGCTTTCGCCGGGAGAAACAGGGCCCACTACTCGCGCGCGCGAGTGGCCTATTTTCGATCCTGACCCTCGGCGAGTTTGTGCAACTGGCAGCCGAACTGGACGAGAAGGATGAACCGCGTCTGGCGGGAATCCGCCGCAACAGCCAGCGCGTCGTCGTGGGCAGCATGAGTACTGGGACCGCAGACCAGCTCTACCTTGCTCTGAGAATCGCCGCTCTTGAGATGCACCTCGAATCGTCGCTGGCGTTACCGTTCGTCGCGGACGATCTACTGGCGCATTACGATAACCAGAGAGCCGCGGCTGCCTTTCGCGTGCTCTCGGACCTCGCGATGCACACCCAGGTGCTGTTTTTCACCCACCATGAGCACCTCGTCGCCATCGCGCAGCAGGTGTTAGGGAATGGTGTTCATGTCGTCAGGTTACAAGACGCGTGATCATCAGTTGGTGGCTACGCGATGGCTTCGGGCCTGCGCTATCGCCTGGGCACCTGGCCGCACGGGGTAGCCACACAGAACGGCCAGGCGCATCGTAACCATGCCTGCGAAATCCTTGTAAATGTCGCTGAGCGAGTTGGCCGCGTCTCAGACCAGTGTGTGACTGGCGCATGAGCACGAGCGACGTCGGGCCGCGACGCGGATGCGGACGGGTCGGCGCATGCTTCAGCCGGGGTAGCGATGGAGTGACGAGCTGTTCTGTACTGGACATCAGTTCAGTTGTTCGGTAGATTTGCCGGAAATTGCCGGCCTTGGCGTATTTCACAGCCGGCGAGAGCGAGAGGAGATGAGAACATGGGAAAGAACGTATTTGTGGGACCACACAGGGACGGGGGTTGGCAGGCGAAGAAAGCCGGAAACGCCAAAGCAAGCGCCGTTGGCCAAACCCAAGCGGAAATGATCGAGCGCGGCCGCGAGTTGGCCAAGAATGAGCGCTCAGAACTCGTCGTTCAGGGCGCAATGGCACCATCCGACAGAAAGACAGCGAGGGAAGCGACCCGCGCAGCCGGAAGGGTTAGAACGCGAGATCAGACCTAGACACGATTTCGCCACCGAGATTGACCCACCGGCTGGGTGAAGATGATCCGAGGTCGGGATCAGATTCAGAGGCACGAAGACGCACAGGCATTCATGGAATATCGAGCACGGCTCCTCGCGCACCTCATCAGGTATAAGTACTCGGTGCTTCGCATTCGCGAACCGGGGACGTTTCAGTACCGCGGGAGAGCTGTCCCCAAGGAACACGTGCTGCCACGTGCCAAGAAGTGGGCGAATCTGCTCGGCCTGGCACAACCCCTCGTCAAAGCCCACCTGGCCGCCAATGGCGAGGTCCGGTTGCACCGCTACTTCCACCATCTGAATTCGTCACAGGCATTCGCGTTCAATCTATTCTTCCCATTCTTCGGCGGCCCAAAAGCGGGGAGTTCTTCACTCCTTCGCGCACTTGGGCAAGCGCCACCGCTCGAATCGTGGGAGCCCGAGTCGATTCCAGACAAGGACGAAGGCACGAATCTGGATGCCAAGTGGCAACTCGCCGACGGAACCGTGGTGATGTGTGAGGTGAAGTTGTCCGAAGCCGACTTTGGGAGGGCCAGCACCGACGAAAAGCATCGGCGCAAACTCGAGGTCATCTACCGTCGGCCCTTGAGCGGCCATGTCGACGGACGAATGCTTCAGGAACCCGAGTTCTTCCGCGCATACCAGTTTCTGCGCAACGTGTGGCACATAATCCTGCTGCCCGGCTCGAAGCTTGTGTTTCTCCTCCCCCGTGCGAACACCCGGCTCTGGGACAAGCTGACTGTAGCGCTTGCTGCGCTTCATCCAAGCACGCGCGAGCGCGTGGCCGCTGTCGCCATCGAGGACGTGCTCGCTTATCTCCGGAGCGATGCCCAGTGTCCGGCTGCCCTGCGAGAATACGCAGGTGACCTCGAAGCCAAGTACGTCGTCGAGGCTTCCTAGACTCACCGCCGTTACGGCGGACGGTGCTCGCGCCCCGCCGTTGCATAGCAGATCGTTCCCCAGCCAATCTGGATCGCGAACATTGCTTCGTCCTGCGACGCGGCGGGTGACACCGAACGTGCGCGCTTGAGAGGAATGTTGGATCATGGTACGGGTCCAGCAGAGGAGTTTCCCGAGTGATCGGCGACGGACGCTCCTCGCCGGCGCATGATCAAGGAGTGAGTGGTCGGCGCCCATGTGTGGGGTACGCGGCGGGACGCGGGTTGTGGCCCAACAGCGTGCCCCGGGTTCGCCGAACACCGGACGGACCGCTTCCAAGCGGGTCGGCAGCCGTTGGAGTAACAGATGGCCCGCAACAGCCATTTACTAGTTATGGGATGCCGTATCTCGGCTGCTCTCGCGGTGCTCCGGGCTGTTCGTCCTTTGCGTGACCGGGCTCGTTTCTTAACCGACTACGCATATGACCACGACCAAACCCGTAACATCGACGTCGAACGTGACGCCGGTTTCGCCAAGCTGGCGAACTCTCGTCCGCGGTGCGCTCCAACGCTGCGGCGGCGTGGCTCCTCTTGCCACGCTCTACGCCGCGCTGGAGGCCAACCCACGGACGAAAATCAATCCACACTGGAAAGCAAAGATCCGGCAGTGCGTTCAACGAGATCCGCTCGTGGAGTGGGTCTCGCCTGGCGTGTGGCGGCTCAAGCCCTGATTCTGAAGGGGAAGAGCGGAGCGGTTGCGCATCGCAGTCGGGAGATGGTGGCCCTAGGGGAGCGCGGTCGGATCCGCGAGCCCGGTCAGCGACGGATGTCCGCCCGGACGATCCGACCTATGATGCGCCCCGCTGAGCCTCCGGCCAAAGGACCGAGCGGCCAGATGAATTCGCGCATCGTCGGACTGTACCGCGGGGAGCGCCCGCGCTCCGGCTTCACGCCGCCCGACCGCGATCCCTGCCTATTCCTTTTTGGAATCGGAGCGCGACTAGGCCCCCAGAACCTCGCCCGCGTATGGACCGCTGGTCCTGGCGAAGTCTGGGCCGGCGTCCGACCGCGAGTCGGGTGTGTGGCCGTTGCCGGCCCGCCCGCAGAAGCTGTAGCCCACGGCGGACTCGCCGTGCTCCTGCATGTGCCCGGGTGGCGCGCATGGTATCGGAGTCGCCGGACTCGCTCTTACTATGCCTCACACTCATTATCGAAAAGAGCTGACTTGGCGGCAATTCGGATCCCAATGCCTGGCATTGACCGCGGCGGTAGTCCTACTGGGACTGCTGGCGTACTGGGCAACGGTTCACGTTGCGGTTCCGGATGCCTTCAGGTCGGTGGACATCACGACGCGCGCGTCCGGGCAGTAGCCCGGATCGAGCGACGTGCGGTCACCGGGCGGGAGCATGGTCGTCTTGCGGTGGGCTGCACGGGGAAACCGCTGGCGGCGTTCGCGAGTCCGGCGGTTCTGGGCATGCGCCTTGCCCGCGCTGGCAGCGCGTTCGGGAACCATCCGCCTCGACGACAAGAGGACGGCCGAGTCGGATCTCGAACGGTGTGTCCGCGCCATTGGGCGCTTGATGGCGGCCTCACGCCGCCCCGCTGGCGGTTTCCCCACCTACGACTTCGGCTTCGAGAGTCGCGAGTTGTCATTGCGAGGCGATCACTATGAACACGATCAACACGAACGACGTTCCCGTGTCCGACGGCTTGTGGACGGTGACCGAGGTGGCTGCATACCTGAAAGTGTCGCGGAGTTGGGTGTACCACCGGCTCGAATGCGGCCTTCTGCCCCACATCCGGGTGGGCGCGTTGGTGCGCTTCGACCCCGCTGCAATCCGGGAGCATGTTTCCGCGGGTTGTTCTTCACCTGCGCCCCGGGCGGCATCTGCTACGATTCGGCACCCGCGCTAGCTGGAGAGTGGATCGAGAACGTCATGGCTTCCGTGTACGTGAAAAGAGGCAGATGGTACCTCCGCTACCGCGACCAGCACGGCCGGTGGCGGGACAGGTCGTCCACTGCCCGCACGAAGATCGAGGCGAAGCGTCTCGTCGGCGAACTCGAAACCCGTTTCGAACGCGCGCGGCTGGGGCTGGAGACGCTGCCACCCGAGGATGGTGGTGGCAGGCTGGGCGAACTCCTGACCTGGTGGCTCCAGACGTACTCGGTCGGATCGCCCTCGCACGATCGGAACGTTTCCACACTCGGCAAGCATTTCGCTTCGCCTGGGATCGCCGATCTGCTTCTGGTCGAGGTGACCTCAGGGAAGATCGAGGCTTTCCTACAAGAAAGGGCGGACAAGCTAGCGCCCCAAACGCTGAACCATCTGCGCCGTTTCCTGCTCACCGCCTTCAACTGCGCGAGGCGGGCCGGCAAGTGGCAGGGCGCGAATCCGGTCGAGGATGTCCGGCGGCGCCGCGTGCCGAAGGGAAAGCCCGAGTTCCTGCGGCTTCACGAGGTGCCGCCCGTGCTGCGGGCCGTGCCGTCGAAGTGGCGACCGCTGTTCGCGACGGCGATCTACACGGGGCTCAGGAAGGGAGAACTGCTGGGCCTGCTCAAATCGGACGTCGACTTCTCGACCGGCCTAATCACCGTGGTGCGGTCCTACGACCACGACACCACCAAAGGCGGCCATGCCGAATCGATCCCGATCGCGGCCGAGCTTGTCCCCTACCTGCGGGCCGCCATCGCGGCATCGCGGTCAGATCTGGTCTTCCCGGCTCCGGATGGTTCGATGTTGTCGCGGCACACCCCGCTGGAGGATGTGCTCCGACGTGCCCTCATCCACGCGGGCTTCGCCACCGGCTATCAGCACGTCTGCCGCAAGAAGGGTTGCGCTCACAAGGAAGCGGCGGCGG
Organism: uncultured delta proteobacterium; assembly: GCA_963758155.1. Classification (GTDB taxonomy): domain Bacteria; phylum Myxococcota_A; class Polyangia; order Fen-1088; family Fen-1088; genus Fen-1137. Next base: position 40,152 of record CAVWUP010000007.1, on the reverse strand, counting down.
ACGCGGAGCTTCGTCATTGCCCGACCCACCGGATGAAGCTGTGGCCCAAAGCCCAGGTTCGTCAGATTCGATTCCACGATCTTCGCCACACGACTGGATCGCTGTTGCTGATGGCGGGCGCGAACCCGGCGGCGGTGCAGAAGATCCTGCGACACAGCGACCCCAGGATCACCACTGAGGTGTACGGGCACCTCCTGCCCGGCTACCTGCGCAGCGAGATCGACAGACTGGCCTTCGAACCCAAGGCCACCACGCCGGATAGCACGCGGTTGCAGCCGTCAGCACCGGATGCGAAGAAATCTGCTGCCACTGTGCTGCCAGCCAACGAAAATGGCTCTGGTGAGGGCTCCACCGAGGTTGACGTCAGCGCTCCAAATACACAAAACCCCTCGGGATTTCTCCCGAGGGGTCTTGCGGGGTGGACGGGACTTGAAACTTGCAGGACTGAAAACCCAAAAACCGAGTGAGGACGCGACCTTGGCCGTCAAGTCCCCGTGGTTGTTGGTGAATCATTCTTGGCTCTGAGTGCATCTAGTTGCATCGAGCTACATCCAGGTGTGCAGAGTCACGGCACACTGACGGCACTGTAGAGACTGGACGGGAGTCATGTAAGGGTGCAATTGGAATCTGCAATTGGAATCGCATCATGGTGCGGCAATGCACTCCAGCACATCCGGCTTGTCACGCCGGAGGCCGCGAGGCGGATCGGGATGGCGGTGGAGCGCATCCGCGCGCGCATTGGGCGTGGGCTTCGGGGACACTACGGGCGGCGTTTCCCCCGAGGTCCTTGCTCCCATTGGCGCACGCCGAGGGTGAGATTCGACTTGGCCCTTTCCCACGTGATCGTGCAACCAGCTGGCATCGGATCCCTTTCGGCGTCGACGAAGTAGGTGAGAGCGCGCCCAACCTGTTCGGGCTGGAACGGCAGCAGCCGCGCGGCGTGCTCGATGAACCGTCCGACCGACCAACCCGGTTGCGCGCAGATCGCGTGGATGTCGATGAAGTCGCGCTTTGCCCCCCGATCGTGGACCGCCGCCGCCTTCATCGCAGCGATGATCTCGATGTCGGCCACAGGAATCTCCGTTCCAGCCACCTTCATGATCTCCGGCTTGGCGGGCACCTGCTCATAGCTGATGAAACTGGTTTCGAGCATCCCGTAGTACACCCGCACGGTGTGCCGCCCTTGGCGGAGGATTTGCGTGGGCCTCTCCGCGAGCTGCTCGATGCGTTTCTGGAGGACGGCAGTATCAAAACGGCGCGGCGTGAACCAGTCGAGATCAGCGGAGAGCCTGTGCCCGAGGCGCAAGGCGAGCCCGACGCCACCGGCCAGGAAGAAACCCTCCGCTCGCACGAGATCTGCTTGCAGGCGGATCACGCGCGCCTTGTCCGGATCGAGAACCTGCTGGTTCATGCGTGAGCGGGCCACTTGAAACCCAGGTAGGGACGACTTGGAATGTCGTCCACAGTGAGTCGAAATTCCTTGCGCAGCCTCTGCCGCTCGGGCTCGTTGCAACCGGCGCCACGATATCGCCGAACCAGCTCACGTATTTCAACCCGGCGAAGAACTTTTTGGAGCCAGCGCGCGGCTTGATCGTCACCCCTCACGAGAATCTCGCGGACGATCGCGTACCGATGATCTGACTCCGCCCATTTCAGAGCTGCCACGTCGTAGCTCTTGAGGAGTCGTCGGACCGTCTCCGGCGCCTCCGCGGCTGTCAGAATCGGCAATCGGGTTGCCCATCGAGCCGTAGCCGCGCGCAGCGCCAGCGCTTTTCGCTCCCGACGCGAGAGAGTCTGCGCCCGAGCCAGCCCTGCCTTGTGTGCGATCTCCCGGCGGCGTCTCGCGCTCAACACCCTGGCGCGGGCCGGCCCCCCCTTGGCACCGCCGAGCCGGCCTAGTGCAACGGCGTGAGGATTCTTCATAAATCTATTCTAGCATATTCGCTCAAGCTGGCATCAATTTGGCAGCGTTCCGGCGTGAAGCAGACGGCATCGCCCAACTTGAACTGGGCCAGATCCTTGTAGCAGCGGCCTTGGTGGAGAGATCGAAGCCGTTCAACGATCCGGCGGTTGAGCCGAATCAGTTCCTCTTCGCTGAAGTTGGTCAGGTCAATGTTGTCAGCCATCGCTGTCTCTTAAACCGTTCGGCAAGAATGGACAAGAGCACGCAGGACTCGCCAGCGGCCGGCGCGGTTGTGGTCACAGCGCGGCCGCCAGCCAAACCAGCGCGCCCGGCGTGGCACGCCAGTTCTCGATGCCGTTGTGTCTGCAATCCAGTCCCACACGCGGATTCTCACCTGCACCTGGATCTCGTGCGCGCCATCCTGCACAGAGATTTCGCCGCGCTCGGCGAGATCGTTGGCCGTTTTTCGAGGATCCGCTCCACTTGAAGGCCGCGAATGGGGCGGGCTCACCTCGGGCGCGCCTCCGATGGCGTCGTGGCGAACCACGGCGGTTGCTCAGCCGTACATGGTCACGTAAACTGGTCATATGAAGTCGATGCCGGCATCCCTGTTCAAGGCGCGCTGCCTTGCGATCATGGACGACGTAGCCCGAACTGGCGAACCCATGGCCATCTCGAAGCGCGGACGCGAGGTTGTGAACATCGTACGGCCCGAGGCCGCGAACCGCGCAAAGTTCCCGCAGCACGCTCTGCGCGCGAGGGGGCGCACACGCGGTGACATCGTGTCGCCCGTTTTGCCGGCCGACGCCTGGGATGCGCTGGCGAGGCGCGGGTGACCATCCTGCTGGACACCCACATCTGGTGGTGGTGGATCACCGGTGAGCGCAGGCTATCGACGGCGCAGCAGCGGCGTCTGGCCAAGGTCACGCCTCAGAGTCCCGCGCTGGTGTCCGAAATCAGTCTGTGGGAGGTCGCAACGCTCCTCTCGCTGGGCCGCATCGAATTGGATGTTCCTCTGCGCGAATGGCTCGAAGGGGCGTCAGCGGAGCCCCTGGTGCGACGCTGCGGAATCTCGCCCGCTGTCGCCGCCGAGGTAGCGGCGTTGCCGGATTCGTTTCATCGCGATCCGGCCGACCGGATCCTCGTGGCCACGGCCCGGGTCCAGGGCGCCACGTTACTGACCCAGGACGAAAGGATCATCCGGTCGGGGTTGGTTGCCACGGTGGGGTGAGGCGCGGGGTGGGCTGTGGTGTTGCTCGTGTGCGGACGCCTCGTGGCACTTCTTGCCAATGGCCACCCGCCCATTGTTCCCCTGGTCATCAAACGTGCGACTTGTCCCATCGGCCAAGGAGTTCGGGTTGCGCACAGGCCGCAACCTCTGGCTCGATGGTGGCGTGGTTGATCCCCCACTGTTCGTGCAAAAGTGCCTTGAGGCGCGACAAGAAGCTCTCGATGTCGAGCCCGCTCATGTCCTGGGCGACGGTGACGTGGGCCGTGAGTAGGCGCTGGGTGGGTCCCAGCTCCCAGACGTGTATGTGGTGCAGGCAGGCCGGGGCGAAGGCCCGATGCACACGATCCGCCAGGTCCACGATGTCCACATCGCCGGGGACACCTTCGAGGATAGTGGAAAGGGTCTGCCACGCCAGCGACAGAGCGCTTCGAAGAACGACGACCCCAACGAGTAGCGCCGCGACTGAGTCCAAATAGGGGCCCACGCCGGTGCGAGCGAGCAGCGCCGCAACCACCACGGTGAGCGATGCGACGGCATCCTGGGCCATGTGAAGGAAAACGCCGCGCACGTTGACGTCGCCTTTGTCATGCTGACGCAGCAACAGGGCCGAGCCGATGTTGGCGCCCAACGCGACCAGGGCAACCACCAGCATGATCCCCTGCGCCACCGGCTCGGGATGAAGAAGGCGGAGCACAGCCTGGTGGGCGATGAGCACGGTCACCGCGATGAGCATCACGGCGTTGATCAGCGCGGCCACAACCTCGACGCGCTTAAGGCCGTAGGTGTGTCGAGTAGTCGGGGGCCGACGGCCGAGTCGTCGCGCCATCAGCGCCAAAACAATGGCGACGACGTCGCTGAGATTGTGGGTCGCGTCCGAGAGTAAGGCCAAGCTGCCCGACAAGATGCCGCCCACGAATTCAGCCAGCGTGATGGCCGCGTTGAGAGCGGCGCTGGCCCACAGTCTCCTGTCCAGCCCTCCGTGGCTGGCGAATGATTCGTGATGGTGACTCATGGAGACTCCTGGGTATTGGCGCCGATAGCCGGGAATGCCGACGGGGCTTGCCGCAGCAACACTGCCTCAAGAAGAGGCAGCCGGCCAGGCGCGCTTTTCGGCATCTGCGTGGCGCAAGAAGAGGGGTGCATCGCATGGGGTATGAGCAGGATGCGGTACCCATTGACTGTTGTGAACATAGGTCAATAATGACCCGATGGATCGTGGTCGAGAAAGCGCCCCCATCAGCCTCCAGGTGATTGGCCGCATTCGAACGCGATTTGTCGAGGCGACCGGTACGCCGATTCAGTCCGTCTATGCCCAGTGTGCCGAGGGGCAGGTCATCGTGGCCGACTCCTTCGCCGCCGCGTTGGATGACATCGAGGGCTTCGATCGGGTCTGGCTGGTCTACTGGATGGATCGCGCAACCGCTTTCCAACCTCGTGTGGTGCCGTATCGTGACACTCGGGAACGCGGTCTGTTCGCGACCCGTTCTCCGTGCCGGCCGAATCCGATCGGCATGTCCGCTGTCCGGTTGGTGCAGCGCGAAGGATGCATCCTCCACGTTATCGACATCGACGTCCTCGACAACACCCCCCTGCTCGACATCAAGCCATACGTACCCGAATTCGATGCGCACCCGTCGGCGAAGGCTGGCTGGTTCGATGCCTGTGGAGTGGATCGCAAGGTTGCGGATGGCCGATTTCATGAGACTCCGGGCAAGAAACGCTGATGACCAGGTTGACCAAGTCCGCCGCTGCTGTTGTCTCAGAGAAAGCCGTCGGAACGAACACGCGAACGGCGATACCGTGCATCGCCCATGCGCTGTGCGATGGCTGTGGGATCTGTATCGTTCAGTGTCCCACCCGAGCGCTGATAGAGCCGGGGAATACCGGGTGTGCCAAGTGCGTGAAGTATTGCCTCACGATGGAAGTGCCATGCTTGCCGGCTCGGGTAGTGGTGATAGACGCTCTGTGCGACGGCTGCGGGGTCTGCGCTTCAGCGTGCCCGCACCATGCGATTTCAATGATCGCGCGGGACAAATGCGAAGCCGTAGCTGGGCGGGAAGGACGCCATGAGTGATGTCGTGGGTGCGCCCAGGATCCCACAGATGACGATGCCAATCCGGAGCGGCTCACTCATGTTGGCAGCTCCTGTGTTTGGGCTGCTTCACTCCCTGCGACTTTTCAATCCTGGGCATCGGCGGCATAGCGCCGGTTGACGAATTTCGCCTCGGCCCGTGCCAGTGTGATACCTGCTTGCCGCAGCTCTGCGGTCATCTGGTACATTGGCCAGCTCGATTTCTGCAGCTCCGCAACCACCTCGGCCTGTTGATCGACCAGCGTGGGCCGCAGATAGTGAACGACGAGTTCGGCTGTCACGGCAACCTCGCCCAGCGAGAACAGGCAGTTGGTCATGGCCGCGTCGAACAGGGCGGAGATCACTCCGCCGTGTAGGGTTTCGGGATAGCTCTGAAAAACTCGGCTGCACGGAAAGTTGGCGAGAACCATCCCGGGCCGGATCACGCGGAAGTCGAGTTTGAATCCGATAGGGTTGTCTTTGCCGCAGAGCAAGCAACGCGAGTGCTCGACGATCTTCATCGCCTCCAACTTCTGCTGTGCCTGCGAGACAGCGGCGGCCTCGGGCATCCTCTCGGGCGAAAAGTCGTTCATCGGCTATCTCCTCGCCGCGATCGCGGCATCGTGGGCTTCCTGCAGGGGCTAGCTTCCTTGGCCGCATCCGTGGCCCTGGCCGTGACCTTGCTCGTGGCCGTGGTGGGAGCAGGCGCCATCGAGGGTCATCAGGGGAAGCTGGCCTGCCTTGAGAGCGGCCAGGTTCTCGTCGACCGTCGCGTGCTGCGCGGCGAACACCTGGATGCCGGCGGCGGCAAGCCGGTTCAGGGCTCCCATGCCAATACCGCCCACGATAATGCTCGCCACGTTCTCTTTCTGAAGCGTGCCGATGGCGCCGCACATGTGCTGCCCGCCGGTCGTCACCGATCGGTAGGTACCAGCTTCGGTGTTCGCGATCACGAAGGCAGGAGCCGAACCAAAGTGGGCGCACACCGGGCTTGCCCCGTTCTCGGGCTCGTTTACGGGAATACAGACATTCATGGTTTCTTCCTCTTTTTCTTGTTGGTTGTTTCCAATCTTGGCGAAGCGACGGGCGGATCATCGCCGTCATGCAGCTCACAACAGCGCCGGCCAGCCCGCCTCACGGCGCCGCCCTCGATGAGCAGCGCCTTTCCGTGGACCAAGGCGTCGGCCAGCTTGCGATGGGCTGAGTCGATGATCCGGCTGAAGGTCGGCCGCGAGATCCCCATCTGTTTGGCGGCCTTCTCCTGGTACATCTCCGCCAGATCGGCGAGCCGGATAGCCTCGAACTCGTCCAGGGTCATCACCACCTCGTCGAGCTGGCGTAGGGGGATGCCGGCTGGCTTGAACACTGCGGAGGGCGGCTCCCCGCAGATACGGCGGCAGCAGAATGGTCGGGACAAGGATGACCTCGACCCTGGTTATGAACATAAGTTCACTATTTGTCAACCGGGTCCTTCTCACCGCCGACGTTGGGCAAGACGTCAGCGCAAAGTGCTGTCCGCCGATTTTCGCGAGCGTCGCGAATCCTCTTTCCCATTCTTGGCTCTCAAAGAAGACTACGGTCACGCACCATGCACCTGTCCCGCTCCGCCATTGTTGCGCCTGTTTCCGGCTCAGATCGGTTGTTGCTGGTCCAGCCCCTGACCGGCGAGGTCGCCCTCTTCGAGGGCGAGGAAGCGTCCAGCTTGCGAGGGATCACGGCAGAACAACCCTTGCCGTCAGCATTGCCTCTGGCTGACATGCGCGCGGCCGGGTTCGCGGTGGAATCCGAGGACGACGAGCGGTCCATGCTGGCCGAGGCTTACGCCAATTTCCTGGAGGAAATCGAGCGCACGCCGACTCAACTGATCGTCGTGCCCACCTTTGGCTGCAACCTCAGTTGCACGTACTGCTACCAGGAGCCATTCGTCGGTGGGGCAAGCGGACTGATCTCGCCCGAGACCATCGCGGCGCTCTTTGCCTACATCGATCGCTTTCACGGCCAGGACCAGCCGCGACCCTACCTCACCTTGTTCGGGGGCGAGCCCCTGATGAATTCGCCAGCGCACCACGATCGGGTCGGGCGCTTGACGGCTGGCGCAGGTGAGCGTGGCATCGGCGTGGCAGTGGTGACGAATGGCTTTGACGTCGAGGCTTTCCTGCCGCTTCTTTCGAAGACTGGCGTCCGCGAGGTGCAGGTGACGCTGGATGGTCCGCCCGAGATCCACGACCGGCGCCGTGTACTACGCAACGGGCTGGGAACCTTCGCGCGGGTCGCGGCCGGCATCGACTCTCTGCTGGCCGCCGATATTCCGGTGAATCTCCGCGTGGTGGTTGACCGCGAAAACCTGCCGGCCCTGCCGGCCCTGGCCAGACTGGCGGCGGAACGCGGATGGCTCGACCATCCCGAGTCGGCCTTCAAGACGCAGATCGGACGGAACTACGAACTCTTCGGCTGCGCCAGCCGGCAGGGGCGAGAACAACTCTTCGACCGGCTGGAGCTGTGGACGGCATACCTGGCCCTGGCCGAGGCGCATCCCGAGCTGCAGCGATTTCACCAACCACGCCTGCACGGCATGCGCCACCTGGCCGCAACCGGCGAATGGCCGCCTGCCACCTTCGACAGTTGCCCCGCTGCCAAGAAGGAATGGGCCTTTGCCCCTGACGGCGGCCTCTACGGCTGTACGGCCACGGTGGGCCATCAGGCACACCGCCTGGGAAGCTATGCCCCCAACATTGAGCGCGACGAAGACGCCATCGCCCGCTGGCGTGATCGAAACGTGTTTTCCATCCCGGCCTGCCAAGTCTGTTCTGTGGCTTCGGTGTGTGGCGGCGGCTGTGGCGCCGTGGCCGTGAATCGCACCGGCACCGTGGCAGCACCGGACTGCCGGCCGGTTCGGGAACTGCTGGGGCTGGGTGCCCGCTACTATCGTCTGGGCGACGACTGATTCAACTCACAGTCGGCCGCCGGCTCCGATCAGGTAGCCAAGCAATGCACCGTAGAGCGTGGAAATGTACGGGTTCGAGGTGATCGGACATGCGCCCGAGCTGCAACCAACCAGCCGGTAGTAGCCAAACCCGAGTGCACCGCCGACGACGACAGACGCCAAGGTGAAGAGAGTCATCTTTGTCCCCCGCGCAAGGGCGAGCCGCATCGGATCACCCGCAGCATCCCCCGCCGCTGCTGGCGGTCGCAGTGCTGACCTTGTCGTCGACCTTGGCGCGAACCTCCACCATGTCGAGCGCCCTGATCTCGTCGATGAGCTTCTGCAGCGCGTGTCCGGGCAGCGCTCCGGCCTGTTCAAAGATGAGAATTCCATCGCGGAACGCCATCAGTGTCGGGATGGCCTGGATGCCCAAGGTTCCAGCCAAGTCCGGCTGGTCCTCGGTGTTCACCTTGCCGAACACCACGTCGGGGTTGGCCTCGGAGGATTTTTCGAACACCGGGCCGAAGACGCGACACGGGCCGCACCATGGTGCCCAGAAATCCACCAGCACGATGCCGGTTTTCACGGTCTGGTCGAAGTTGCTTTGATCGAGTGCCTTGGTTGCCATGTTTTGTCTCCCTCTTGCCCGGTGAGAGCCACTCTTGGTGAAAAGGATTCAGCGTGCATTGCCGTGCGCATCTTGCGCCAGTGCGGCTTCGACGCCCGCAACTTGAGCGGCGGGTGGACCACATGGCGCGACGTGGCCGCTGCCGCAGAATCGGCCCGGGCCTATCTCCCCGAACCGCGTGCTGTACCGCCCGAGCCCACGGGATAGAACGACCGGCGCACCGAGGGATTTCGACTAGCGTTGCTCGTCCAGCGCCGCCTGGACGGCTTTGCGCAGCGACTCTTGCACCTGCCGGGGAACCAGTGGGCTGGGCGCAGACTTGCACAAGGCCAGCGTACGCTTGAGCGAGTCGCACAATCCCTTGCAGTGCGGACAGCCGTCCACGTGCCGCTCCATCTCGGCGCACAGATCAGGGCCGATCTCATCTTCCAGTTTCTTGGACAGCATCGTGAGCACATCGGGACAGTTCGGCTGGGCCGGCGCGCCGCCGTCGCCTCCAACCAGGGCCAACAACTGCGTGCGCAGCGACTGCCGGGCGCGATGCAGCCGGCTCTTCACCGCCGCCACGCTGAGCCCGGTGACCTGCGCCACCTCCGGGGCGCTCAGCCCTTCGAGATCGCGCAGGATCACAACCTCGCGCGCCTCGGGCTCCAACTGGTCCAGGGCGGCGGCCACAGCGTCGCGCGTCTCGCGGCCGAGCAGCGTCTGTTCCGGGCTGGGTGCCGACGCAGCGGCCTGCTCGTGCGCGGCCGCATCGAGCGGTTCGTAGTGCGCGGGCGCTCCCTTGGTGCGCCGGCGCTTCTTGATGCAAAAGCTGCGCGCGACGGTGTAGAGCCACGTCGAAAGCGAAGCCTCGCCCCGGAAATCGCGCACGGATCGCACCATGGACAGCAGGGTGTCCTGCGCCACTTCCTGGGCGTCATCTGGATCGCCGCACATCTTCATGCCGAACGCGAACACCTGCCGCTGATGGCGTTCGAGCAGATCGCCGAGCGCGGCGCGATCCCCTTTGCGCGCGGCCAAGAGAAGCGCGTCTTCGGTTGGGGCGCCGTCGCCTTCGTTTGCCATGTCACCAGTCTAGCCCAGCTTCGCGCCAAGAGATGATCGGTGTGCGTACCCGAGCTGTTCGGGTAAGGTAGTCTGCGCCATGTTCGCCACCGCTCGCGCTACGGCCATTGTCCTTTGCTTTCTTGCTGTCGGCGCGTGTCGCAAGAACATGGCACACAAGACCGGCGCCACCGTGGATCGCGGCCCGGTCATCGACTCGCACACCCTCATCGCTCCCCTCGACGGGCCGATCGACACGGCACTCAAGCTATTCAAGCGCGTGGGCGTGGTGAAGTTTTGCAACAAGAACGGCGGGTACATGGGCTCGCGCGCCTTTGCGGCCACGCTACAGGTGAAGCACCGCCTCAAGGATCAATTCGAGTTCTTCGTCAACGTCTCGTGGAATGGCGTGACCGAGCCAGGCTGGGGCGCCCGCGAGGCCGAGCGACTTCAGCGGGAGGTCGGCTACGGCGCCAAGGGCATCAAGTTCTTCAAGGCCATGGGTCTGGGTGCGCGCGATGCCAAGGGGCAGCTCATCCACATCGATGACACGCGTTTCGATCCCATCATTGAACGGGCGGCCAGTCTCAACGTGGTGGTGGCCATTCACGTTGGCGATCCCAAGGCTTTCTTCGAGCCACCCACGCCCCAGAACGAACGCTACGACGAGCTGAAATTGGCGCCCGACTGGAGCTTCTATGGCGAGGACTACCCACCGCTGATGGAGCTGTGGAACCAGACCGAGCGCCTGCTGAGCCGCCATCCCACGACGACCTTCCTTTTCATTCATCTCGGCCTGTCCGAAGACCTCGACTACATGGAGAGGCTGCTCGATTCCCACCGCAACGTCTATGTGGACACCTCGGCGCGAATTCCCGAGTTCGGCCGTCATCCCGTCGACAGGGTGAGACGCTTCTTTCTGAAATTCCAAGATCGGATCCTGTTTGGCACTGACCTGTCCATCGGGCCGGACAGCTGGCAGCTTGGCTCGGTTTCCGAGACGCCCGTCGGATTCGAGGACGCAGTCAAATTCTACCAGGCGCATTTTCGCTTCTTCGAAACCGATTTGCAGAACATCGACCACCCCACGCCCATCCAGGGTCGCTGGAAGGTGAACGCCATCCACCTTCCCATCGATGTGCTGCACAAGCTCTACTACGCCAACGCCGAGCGGCTTATCTTCGCTCGCAAGGTCTCAGTGGCGGTGGTCGATCCGCTGGACGAGCCGCCGGCATCGTCGAGCTCGACACGCAACTAGCGACTTCCGCGAATGGTCAGGCTGCGCACGAGTACGCCGCCCTTTTCGTAGGGTTCGCTGCGTGAAAGAACGGCGACGCTGGCGAAGCCCGCCCCGGAAATGGCACCAAGGTATTGAGGTTCAGGAATGGCACCGCCATAGCACGCGGCCCAAGCAGCGGGATCGTTGCGCACCGACTCGGGCAACTCTGACTCCGCAATCACGTCCGAGACCACAAAACGCCCTCCGGGCCGAAGGATGCGATGGATCTCTCGGTAGACCGCCGGCTTGTCTGCGGCGTGGTTGATGGTGCAGTTGGAAATGACCACGTCGGCTGAAGCGTCCTGCAGGTCCAACGCCGCCAAATCGCAGGAAACGAAGCGTACGTTGGTAAGGAAGGGCGGGACGGCAGCCCGTGCCTTGTCGATCATGGCTTGCGTCCGATCGACGCCGATGGCTGCACCTTTCGCACCGACCCGACCGGCAGCGCGGATCACGTCCTGGCCCCGCCCGCAGCCGAGGTCCACCAGGGTTTCGCCCGTGGTGGGGGCGGCCAGGTCCAAGGCTTCACCGCAGGAAAGCGAGCAGCAGGACTCCGCGAGCCCTGCATAGCGCACTTCAATGGCGCGACCGATGATGGAAAGAGGCGGAGATGTCATGGGCGTAGTTCCGTTTTCATCGCGTTTCGCGCAGGTACTTCTGCGCAGCCAGGGCGGCGATGGTGCCGTCCGCGACTGCGGTGGTGATCTGGCGGAACATCTTGGCGCGGATGTCGCCCGCCACGAACAGGCCCGGCACGGAGGTCTGCATGGAATCATCAGTCTCGACGCAACCCCAGCGATCGAGGGGTACCAAACCCTTGAGCAACTCGGTTCGCGGCACCATGCCGACGAATACGAAGACACCGTCGGTGGGAAGCTCGCTTGTCTGCTTGGTCTTGAGATTCTCCACGCGCAACTTCTGCAATGTGGTTTCGCCCAGAAAGGCGCGTGGCTCGTGGCTCCACATCACCTTGATCTTGGGGTTCTCCAGCGCCTCTTTGGCGGTGGCGGGCTCGGCCTGAAATTCGTCGAACTGGTGGATGATGGTCACGCTGCGGGCGAACTGGGTGAGAAACAGCGATTCCTCGACGGCGGAATTGCCGCCACCGATGACGTGGATGTCCTTGCCCTCGAAGTAGGCGCCGTCGCAGGTGGCACAGTACGAGATGCCACGGCCACGGAAGGTGTCCTCACCCGGAATGCCAAGGGCGCGCGGCTTGGCACCCGTGGCCACGATCACGGCTCGGCCAGTGATCTCTTCGTCTTCGTCGAGGACGAAACGCTTCTCCCGGCTGGCCAGATCCATCTTGGTGATCTCCACCGCGCGTGCAATGCGGGCGCCGAAACGCTCGGCCTGCTTGGCGAACAGGCCGGCCAGCTCCGCACCCTTCACGTCCTCGGGGAAACCGGGGTAGTTGGACACCTTGTGCGTGGTCTTGACCTGTCCCCCCGGCATGCCCTCGTCGAGAACTATAGTACGCAACCGAGCCCGGGCGCCGTAGATAGCGGCAGTCAGACCCGCAGGGCCGGCACCCACAATCACCAGATCGAATTGTCCAGCCATGCAGCACCCTCCAAGTCAGGCCAGCATGGCCTCGACGGTTTGCTTGATTTCGCTGCGCTTGATGTCGCCGGTCAGGCGGCTGCCCACTTCCTTGCCGCCGTTGTAGAACAGCAGCGTGGGGCTGCTGGTCACTGCCAGCTTGGCCGCCAGGTCGCGGTTGCCCTGGCGGAAGATCTTGAGGAAACGCACGCGGCCCTTGAACTGGTCAGCCACAGCCTCGAACTTGGGCGCCAGGGCCTCGCAGGGTGGGCATTCGGTGGAAAAGAAGTCCAGCACCACAGGCTGGGGTGCGCCGAGTACCTCAGCTTCGTACTGGGCTGCCTGGATCTCGCGAACGTTTTCACTCATGGCGCTGGATTCCTTGCTGTTCCGTTAGTCGTGGCAGCCCGCCACCAAGCGCGAGGACTTGGCGCAACACTGGGCGGCCTTTTCGGGCGTGGGCTTGGAAACCTTGGCGGCCTGGCAGCAGTTCTTCGCGGGCTTGGGTTTAGTCAGCTTCTTCATGGTGCTCCTTATGGTGAAACGAGTTTTGACAGGCGCTGGCGGAGATTCCTGGCGCGATCGCAATCCTCACAGGGGGCATCCTTCGCGCCCGCCGCCCTCTTGGTACAGGTGGCGAGGCAGTGGTCGAGAGATTGCAGCAGCAGCCGGATGTCGTCGCTCTTCAGGGAAAGCTGGATGTTGTCGCTCCCAGAAGCAGAGGGGTTTGTCATGCGCGTATCCTAGGCCAATCAGGACCCTGGGGCAGGTGGAACTGTCATAGGGCTGAATCCGTCGCATTTCTCGCCCGCAAGGACTTCCAGAGACTGGATGAGCACCGGCAGTGGCTGCTCGCCAACCAGGCGCGCCACTTCTTTGCCAGCGCCGTCCAGAAACAGGAACGTGGGCACTCCGAGAACGCCGTTCTTGGCGGCGGCTTCGCGGCCGGCCGTCGTGGAAACATCCACTTGCCGGACACGGATGCCGTGCTGGGAGCAGTCGCGCTCGGCCGCTGCCACCACCGAGTGCATGCGCTGACAGATCGGGCAGCCCGCAGCCACGAATTCCAGCATGGTGGGCATGCCCTCCGCTGCAACGGCGGAGGAAGCTTCGAGTGCCTGCGGTGCAGGCGAGACTCCTGCGTTGCACGTGGCCGGGACGGGCGCTGGCGTGATGGACGAGGCGACGGCCCCCGGTGCCGCCAATGCTGCTCGTGGACTCATGACCAGCGATTCGTGCCCGGTGATCAGCAACAGGCCCATTGCCGCGAGCAGGGTTCCGCTGGCCAGTTCGAACACGCGCAGATGTCGTTTGGCCCTGTCCAGCAGCCGCAACGCTATTGGTGCCACCAGAGACACGGCAACCAGTGGCAGCGTCAGGCCGAGCGCATAGGTTCCAAGATACAGCGCAGCCTTGGTCGGGCTTCCTGCCGTGCCGGCAAACGCGAGCACCGAGCCGAGCACCGGACCAACGCAGGGACTCCAGCCGAGTGCGAAGGCTGCCCCGAACAGGAAGGGCCACGCAAGGCCGCCGCCCCGACGAACCGAGGCCAGCCAGGGACGCGCTTCACGATCGAGGAAAGAAACGCGCAGGAAGCCCAGCAGTTTCAGACCCGCCAGGAAGATGGCCAGCCCCGCCAGTTGGAACACGAGGGCGCGATGCCCCGAAAGCGTCCGGCCCACCACCGATGCGGCAAGACCCAGCATCACGAATACCGAGGAAAGCCCAAGTGCAAACGCAATTGTGGACGCAACCAGTCCCTTACCGCGCGAGCCCTCACGCAGGGCGACCGCAGAGGTGCCCGCGAGCATAGCCAGGTAGATCGGCACCAGTGGAAGCACGCAGGGCGAGAGGAATGTCAGCGCACCAGCGAAAAACAAGGCAGGAAACGTGAAGTTCATGACTTGCCTTGTGAGAGCCAGCTTCGTTGATTTGGGTTCGCGTGAATCCTTTTGGTTGCGGCGTGGCTCATACATGCCGAAGGGTCATGGCAAGAAGCCGCTGGCCCTGACCAAGGAGGGTGCCATGTCACGTTTGCTTGCGAAGAATGAACATCTGGTCGACCGCGCGCTGCGCGTGCTACTTGGGCTGGGCTTGCTCAGCCTGACGTTCCTCGGGCCGCACACAGCGCTCGGCTACATCGGGCTGGTGCCGCTGGCAACGGGCTTGCTGGGTAGTTGCCCGCTCTACTCGATCTTCGGCTTCTCCACTTGTCGCGTGTCGCCCCACAAGGGCGCCTGATCGGCTCAGCCGCCGACGAAGGTCTTGGGCATCTGCACCGCGACGACTTCACCTCGTGCGGTAGCTACCCCGGCGGCATACACGGTCGTCTCGACGATGACCTTGCGGCCCTTGATCTCCTTCACACGCCCGCGCAATTCCAGTTCGCCATCGATCGGCGTTGGCTTGAGGTAGTCCACATGCAGCGAGGCGGTTACGTAGCGGAGCGGGGGATCCGAGTCCATGGGGCGGCCTTCTGCGCGGTAGGCGGCCGCAGCAGCGGTGCCGGTTCCGTGGCAATCGACCAGCGATGCGATGAGCCCTCCGTAGACGAATCCGGGAATGGCGGTGTGGTAGGGGCGCGGACGAAAATGGGTGACGCTCTCATCGCCTTCCCAGAAGGTCTTGATCTGCAAACCATCGGCGTTCAGCCGTCCGCAGCCGTAGCACTGGGCAACATTGTCGAGGTAGTGGTCCTGAAAGGCCTTATTGGACATGGGATTCCTTTGGGGCACACATATTGATCGATAGCCTCCTTCAAGTCATGCGGGTCCTGGCAATGCTCCCGCGTGCATGCCACCATCTTCGTCGAAAAGGGGAGATGACCTCATGAGAACTATCTCGGCAATCGCGGCGGGCTTTGCCCTTCTGGCCGCTGTTTCTGCGTGCCGCGCTGGCGGCACCGACGCAGCGACGGTGCGGGCGAAGATCAAGGCAGGCGCGCTGGTGGTCGACGTGCGCACGCCGGCCGAATTCACGGCAGGGGCGTACCCGGGCGCGACCAACATTCCCCTCGACCAAGTTGAGAAGCGGTTGGCCGATTTCGGCGACCACAAGCGCGCCATCGTCGTGTATTGCCGGTCGGGCAATCGCAGCGGACAGGCCAAGGCCATTCTGGAGAAGAACGGCTTCTCCGATGTAACCAACGGCGGCGCGCTCAAAGACATGCCGCCCCGCTGACCCCCTCCAAGTCCTTGGTCATGGTCAGACCTGCCCCGCCGCCTTCGCCGTCGCAATCCATTCCGAATGTCGCAAAGGTTCTGGTTCCCCTGGTTGCCATCGCGACTCTGCTGCCGTGGTTTTCGCCAGGAGTGGCACTCGGGCTCGGGGTCGCGTTGTCGCTCACGGTCGGCAATCCGTGGCCAGCGCACGCGCGCGTATTCGCTCGTCGGACTCTGACTTGGTCGGTGGTTGGGCTGGGGGCTGGGATGAACCTCGCCGTTGTTGCGCGGGCGGGGTTGCACGGTTTGGGCTACACGGTTCTCGGAATCGGTGCGGCGATGATTCTCGGAACCCTCCTTGGCCGCCGTCTGGGTGTCGCTCGGGATGTCTCTCTGCTCGTGACCGTCGGGACGGCGATTTGTGGTGGCAGTGCCATCGCAGCGGTCGCGCCGGCGATTCGAGCCAAGGACCACGACGTCTCGATGGCACTCGCAACGGTCTTCGTTCTCAATGCAGTCGCTCTTCTCATCTTCCCGCCGATCGGACGCGCCCTTCACCTCGGGCAGGATTCGTTTGGGCTGTGGTGCGCGCTGGCTATTCACGACACCAGCTCGGTCGTGGGCGCGGCGACGCAGTACGGGGAACGCGCTTTGGAGGTTGCGACCGCCACCAAGCTCACCCGGGCGCTCTGGATCGTGCCCGTCACCTTCGCGGTCGCGACGTACCGTGCCCGCCAGAGCCCTGCCGACGCGCAGGCGACTGACAAGCCGAAGCGGCCGTGGTTCATCGCAGGTTTCTTGGCGGTCGCCGCCATTGTGACCTTCGTTCCTGCCGTTCATGACGTCGGCCATCTCGTCTCGGTTGCAGCGCATCGCTTGCTTTCGGTCACGCTGTTCCTGATTGGGCTCGGCCTCTCGCGCCCGGCTTTGCGAGCCATCGGCGTTAGACCACTTTTCCAGGGTGTCGCGCTTTGGTTCGCTCTCGGTGGCGCAACGCTCGCCGCGATCGTCCTTGGATGGTTGTCATGAGCGCAGAACGACACTGACTTGGCTGACGGCGGCTTGAGGACTCAAGCCTGGCCTCCAGACGAAGATTCCGGGCCGCCTGCCGCTTTCTTCAAGATCTCCCACAGATCCTCGACGACCGGCAGCTCTCCCATGACAGCGTTGGCCCCCAGACGCTGCGCCCGCGCGGCCGTGGACAGGAACCCGCCGGCCGGGATTAGGACCAAGGCACGCGTGACTCTCTGGGAGGTCAGGCGCTGAGCCAGTTCCGGATCGTCCTTCTCCGCAAAAAGACCCCCGCACAGGATGAGATCGAGCGGTTTGTCCGTTCGATCGGCGTGTTCCGCCAGCCGGTCGCGCATGTCCTGCGCATCCGCCGCTTCCAGGACTTCGTGGCCTTGAAGCCGCAATGCCGACGTGAGCCTTTGCCGTAACCGTGGCTCAGGGGCGCCCACCAGGATGGCGAGGTGCTCGCTATTACCCACCGCATGTTCCGTGTTCGCTGACATCTCGATTACTGAGAGCCGGAGAGCGGCCAAAGGGTTCCCGGGCAAA
This sequence comes from uncultured delta proteobacterium, assembly GCA_963758155.1. Taxonomy (GTDB): domain Bacteria; phylum Myxococcota_A; class Polyangia; order Fen-1088; family Fen-1088; genus Fen-1137. Next base: position 22,807 of record CAVWUP010000007.1, on the reverse strand, counting down.
CCGGATGTCTTCACAAGGCGAGCTTGCGCAACCGGAGCGCGTTGCCGATGACCGAGACTGACGAGAGGCTCAAGGCGGCGCTTGCGATCATGGGTGAAAGCAACAGGCCGAACACTGGGTAGAGCACGCCAGCGGCCATGGGTATGCCGATGCTGTTGTAGAGGAAGGCGAAGAACAGGTTCCGACGGATGTTGTGAAGGGTGGCGGCCTTCCCCATTGTTGCGCTTCCCACGTCATGTCAGGTTTCGCCGCAGGTTTTTCCTTGGAGCCTCTCTCATTCTTCCTCATGGTCTTGGCCGCCGGTATTCTCGCCGGCGCGCTGGGGTCGTTGCTCGGGATCGGGGGTGGGCTGATCATCATTCCTACGCTGACTCTATTTGCAGGCGTGGATCTTCGGTATGCGATGGGGGCAAGCCTGGTGTCAGTGATCGCGACATCCAGCGGGGCAGCGGCAACCTACGTTCGCGATCGCATGGTCAACCTGCGGCTGGCCATGTTCCTGGAACTGGCCACCACCACGGGCGCGGTGGTCGGGGCGCTGCTGGCCGGCCTGTTGCCTGTGGCGCTGCTGTCGCTGATTCTCGGGCTGGTGCTGGCGTACGCCAGCTGGTCGACCTTCCGCTCGCGTGGGGACGAGACGCCGCCCAGTCGCACGGGCAGTCCCTTGGCGGCGCGTCTGCGGTTGCAGGGCTCGTACTTCGACCCGGCGCTGGGACGGCAGGTCGAGTACCAGGTCACGCGGGTCCCGCAGGGACTTGCGGTGATGTGGGGTGCGGGGCTGGTGTCAGGATTGCTGGGCATCGGCAGTGGCCTGTTCAAGGTGATCGCCATGGACCGCTTGATGCGCGCGCCGCTCAAGGCATCGACCACGACCAGCAACTTCATGATCGGGGTAACGGTGGCGGCCAGCGCGGGCACGTACTTCGCTCGCGGCGACATCAACCCGTTCATCGCAGCGCCGGTGGCTCTGGGCGTGTTGGCCGGCACCGTGATTGGAACCAGGCTTCTGCGCAGGATGCGCAGCCGTTTCATCCACAGGGTGCTTCTGGTTGTTTTGGTGATTGTGGCGGCGCAGATGATCCGAAGCGGGATCGCAGGACTGCTGAGAGGCGGAGCACCATGACTGAAGACTCCGCCAGCGGAATCACGGCCAGACGCATGGAACTGCTGGTGAGCTACGTCCTGCGCGTCGGCGTGTTGCTGGGAACGGCCCTCATCGTGGCTGGAGTGGTCCAGATGGCCCGCACGGGCCAGACCGGCTACGCCTCGGTGTTGCCGCACGGTCTGGGCGCCCTGCTTGCCTTTGCGCCGCCAGGAAGCCCGGGTCACTTCCCCACCGCGCCAGGCGAGATCCTTCGGGCGGCCGTCGTCGGCAAGTCATACGCGATCATCGAGCTGGGCATCCTGGTGCTCATTGCCACACCCGCGCTGAGGGTGGCCCTGTCGGTCGGCTTCTTCATCGCGGAGCGCGATCGGTTCTACGTGGTGATCACGCTGCTGGTCCTGGCCGTGCTGATCGCCAGCTTTCTGTTGGGCGCTGGCGCGCAGACCCTCCCGGATTTCGCGCTCGATCAGATCCCGCTTGGTCGAATAGAGCTCCTCGGGCGTGCAGCGTCCGAGAACGCGGCGAGCCTCCGAGCGCAGGACGAGCTCGATGATCGTCTCGTAGTAGTGGGGGCCGATTTCCTGTTTCTCGATAGCCTGAGGCACCGGACCAGGCGAACCGGTTCTCCTCACAAGCATCGCACGGTGCAATCAGAGAGGTCGTGAACGATGAGAGAGTTCTTGAAAAGACTGCTGGCAGGTCGAGCTACTGATGACTGCCGCAGCAGAAGGGTCATCCTGGTCCCGCACTGTGCGATCAACCAAAATGCGAGAGTAGCTGGCGCCGCAGAACGTCCCAGCGCCATAACCGAACTCATTGCCGGGTTGATGGAGCGTGGGATAGGAATCGTACAGATGCCCTGCGCGGAGTTGCGAATTCTCGGGCTCTCCCGGGAGAAGATAGATATTCGCGGAGTGCTCCAGAAGTATCCAGGCCGCGCTGCGTGTCGCCGGATTGCAGCGGAGTTAGTGGACGAGATTCAGCAATACCAGCAGTCTGGGGTTACGGTGGTAGGAGTTATCGGCAAGAATGGCTCGCCCGCCTGCGGGGTCGAGGAGACCTGGTCAAACGGCGTCACTCCCGGGACAGGTGTCTTCATCGAAGAATTGGAGGCGGAGCTTCGCGATCGGAACGTGGTGATGAACATGACGGGGACACGAGATGCCAACCCCTCGGAGACCTTGGCAGCAGTTGATCGATGGGTCGCTGGTCTGGCCTGAACATGGGCTCGGCCTGGCAGGAACGTGGGCGCCAATTTGTGACCGCGTCGCGTGCCACCGGTCGAGCCGCCCGCTTCAAACCCGGCGATGCACCACCTCGCCAAAGAGCGGCGTCAGGTGCGAGGCATCGTTGAGGCGAACCAGCGACAGGTGTTCCGGATCGGCTCCTTCCAGCAGGTTCAAACAAACAGGAGCCTGACGGAACGTCCATACCCGCGCCAGACTCAGCCCGAGAACCCGGCAGAGCAGCACGCGGTTCACGCCGTCGTGAGAAACCATGAGCAGGGTCTCCTGCGGCTGAAGTCCATGACAGGCCCTGCACAAGGCGCTCCAGGCGCGGACCATGACCTGTTCCAGGGACTCGCCACCAGGAAGGGTCACAAGATGTGGAGTCTCCCGCCATGCCCGGCGGCGAGGTTCATCCCGTTTCTTCACTTCAGCGTCCAAACACCCTTCCCAATCCCCATGGGCGATCTCCATCAGATCAGGGTCCAGGGTCACGGGAACTGAACGATTGCCCAGAACGATCTCGGCGGTCTGTCTGGCGCGCAGGAGCGGAGAGGAAACGATTCGCGTGAAATCGAAATCCGCGAGACGGGATGCCAATGCCTCGGCCTGGGAACGTCCGGTTGCGGAAAGCGGAATATCGAAGCCCTGGCCTTGATAGCGACCCTCGGAATTCCATTCCGTTTCGCCGTGGCGTGCTAGGAGAATTCGCATGTTCCAAGAACGGCCTGCCCCGGGGGCGACAGCCCGAAGGATGGCACACGATGGAGCCAAGTTCATCCCTGGCACGCAATCTGCAGGTGAATCTGCGTGTGATCGAGCGGCAGCGAGGAACGCGCATTTGCGCCGCCAATCGAATCGCCATCAAGGAGTGGCTCGATGCGGCCACGTCAGCGAGCCCACTCGCGGGATCCAACAATGGGACATATTCAGAAGCTACGAAGAACAATTGTCTTGGCGTTGTTGGCTGTTGCGACGGCGTGCTCCTGCCATCACAGGCCGGCCATACCTTCAAGCTGCGGCCAGCGAGAGACGCAGGTCGTCCTGGCCAGATCGGCTCTGCCAGTTTGTGAACCCAGCCAGGACGGTCAAGTGTGCTACGTGTGGAGCGATTCCAAGTTCAACATCTGTCGCGGTGACCGAGGCGCCTGGATCGAGACTAGCGTGAACGGCCTGCACGCCACCCGGCAGCGCCAGAAAGCTACCCCGGGCCACAACTTCCAATAAAGGCTTGCGAGCGGCGGACACGTGGACGATCTGCCGCCCGGCCACAAGAGCGGTCTCGCCGACCGTTTCATGCGGACGATCAGCGGCAGCGTCCGCGTGCCCTGGACATCAATCGAGCCTCTTGCCGCTGACGAGCGACACAACACCAAGTACCGCTGCAAGGATGTATGGCCAACTGACATTCGAATATTGTGTGTATACGATGGCTAGTATCCCTGCAATGGCGCTCCCAATGGAGATCTTGGTGTACACGTCGTTGCTTTTCCAGTCCGCCGACCTGCCTATTTCTTCTTGGCTGGAGCGGCAGGCTTCTTGGCAGCAGACGTCTCTGCCTTGCCCGTCTTGGGGTTCTTGAGCTGCTCGTTTTCCTTGGTCAACTCCTGCACCTTGGCCTGGGCCTGGGCAAGATCAGCCTTCATCTGGTTCATGCTTGTCGTTTGAGCGGACGAGCTCTTCTTCATGCTTTCGAGACTCGTGTTGCAGGTGTTGAGGGCGGCCTTGCTTGCCTCGTCCTCACATCCGGCGCTGGCAAGCAACGTTGCACCGAGAGCCAGGGACATCAATGCGCTGAATTTGCGGGTCATCATCTCTTTCTCCTCCACTGTTGTTGGTAATGCGAATGGGTTGATCGAAACTGCAAGTGCTTAGCGCCATTCCGAGTCCACGCGTCGATCACGAGCCCAGCTGGCCTCGTCGGTGCCAGTGGCATCGAGCTCTCCGCGCGGCACCGTGCGCAGACTGCTGGGCTTGACGCCCAGTCGTTTTAGATAGTCCTTCACCGCTTGCGCTCGGTGCTCGGACAAGGCCATGTTGTATTCGGTGGTACCCCGTGGATCCGCGTGCCCGACAAGAGTCAGGGGATCTGGCGTCTTCTTCAGGCACTCGTCGCCCTTCTTCAACGTGTTCCTGGCCTCGGTGGTCAGCAGAGCCTCGTCGAAGGCGAAGTACACTGGGTCGAGCGAGCAGGCGTGTTTGGGTTCGATCTCGCTTCTGGTCGCCATGCACACACCATTGACGCAGGTCTCGCCACGAGCGCAATTCTCGTCACGTGTGCATGCCTTGATGCAAAGGCCCTGGTCGCAGCGGTCACCGCTGGGACATTCGCTGTCGAGCTGACAGGCCCGGCACTGATTGGCCATGCAAACCTGGCCCTTGGCACATTCGCTCTTGTCGCGGCAGTAGCCGGGAATGGCGGAGCAGCGACCGCTGGTGCACGCGCGACCCTGGCCGCAGTCCCCGTTATTGCGGCACTGCTGGCACTTGCGGTCCACGCAAAACTCCTTGTCCTTGCAGTCGCGATCCGTATCGCACGCTGGGTACTGGGCCTTGCAGCCTGTCAGGGCCAGGCAGAGCGAACTTGCGACCAAGCTGAAACGAATGATGTGGCTGGCGTCCGGCATGAATTACCTCGCCGTCAGCGTTTAGCAAACCGCGTGCCGCAGGCTGCCCTGGGCCGAATGGGTTCTAGTGGGCGCCAATGCGGCCCCGTCCGAGGAGCATGCCCAATGACCGTCCGGTACGGAGGCGTGGCAATCCGCCTCGCGTGACATCCTGCCACGCCCAGTTCGTCTTCGGCTCCACGCTCGCGTCCATCCCACTTCTTCTTGAGCTGGCGGCGCACTGAGACCCGGTGTGCGCACGAGCGTGGTCAACCCCGCTCCATTCATCGCTGTCGCAATCTGCACTTGCCTGCCGCGTCGACATGGTCCGGCAGAGAGTCGTCGAATACAGGAGAAAATCGTCGACGATCTTGGGGAGTTGGCAGCGCGTGCGCTATGAAAGCGCCAGAGGATTCGCAGTGATTGCACCCGCCGACCAGAACGCGCTCGCCTTGCGCCGCCACTTCGTGGACTTTGGGACGCTGCTGGTTCTGTGCGCAGTGGTCGGAGTGATCGCCGGCTTTGGGGCGGCAGGGTTTCACTACCTGCTCGGGTATTCCAAGCATCTGTTTCTCGATGGCATGGCGGGATACCGGCCGCCCGGACCGTTGGGCGAGACTCCGCTCTTTGCCGCAACTGCACGTCCGCTGTCGCGTCTGATCCTCGTCGTGCTTCCCGCCCTGGGCGGTTTGGTGAGCGGCCTACTGGTGTTTTGGCTGGCGCCCGAGGCAGAGGGACACGGCACCGACGCTGCCATCGATGCCTATCATTTTCGCGACGGCAAAATCCGGGCTCGCGTACCATTTGTGAAAGCCATCACTGCAGCCATCACCATGGGCACCGGTGGGTCGGCGGGGCGGGAAGGACCGATCGCCCAGATCGGCGCCGGTCTCGGGTCCACGGTGGCGGGCTGGCTCGGGCTCTCGACCCGCCAGCGTCGCACGCTCATGGCCGCCGGCTTAGGGGCTGGCATTGGCGCCATCTTCCGAGCGCCGCTGGCGGGCGCCCTGTTCGCCGCCGAGGTGCTCTACCGCGAGATGGACCTCGAATACGAGGTCATCGCGCCAGCCATCCTATCCTCCATCGTTGCCTACAGCACCTTCGGCTCGATCTTCGGCTGGACCCCTCTGTTCGAGACGCCGAATTTCCAGTTTCGAACGCCACTTGAACTCGGACCGTACCTCGTGCTCGCGCTGGTAGTGGCGTTAGGGGGCCGCACCTATCCCCGGGTATTCTACGGAATCCGCGACTGGTTTCGGAAACTGGCCATGCCGCCGTGGCTGAAGCCAGCCCTAGGCGGGCTTATTGTGGGCGCCATCGGCCTCTTCGTCCCCGAGGCGCTTTCAACCGGCTTGGGCGTGATTCAGGGCGCGTTTCAAGGACAAGGCACCGTCATCTCGTTGCTCATCATTGCTTGCGCCAAGATGCTGACCACCTCATTCACGGTTGGCTCGGGTGGCAGCGGCGGCGTCTTCGGACCGGCGGTCGTGATCGGCGGCTCGCTTGGCGGCGCCGTGGGATTGATCTTCCACGGATGGCAGCCTGCTCTGGTGCCTGACCCAGGCGCTTTTGCAATGGTGGGCATGGCAGGCTTCTTCGCAGCCGCAGCTCGCGTTCCCATCTCCACCATCATTATGGTCAGCGAGATGACCGGCAACTACCAACTCCTGGTGCCCACGATGTTCGTGTGCATGCTGGGGTTCTTGCTGGTCAGAAACCGGACCATTTACGAAAAGCAGCTTCCGGCCCGCTTGTCCTCTCCCGCGCACCAGCGCCGAATCATTCGGACCCTGCTCGAACGCTCCACGGTCCAGGACATCCTGGCCCTGCGTCCCAGCCCGCCGCCCCAGCCGGTGAGCGAAAGAAACGCCGCTTGCTGCGGTCCTTGAGCGTTTTTCGTCCAGCGGGCTCACGTGCCTGCCGGTGTTGGGCGAGGACGGCGCTCTGGTGGGGGTCGTCTCGTTCGAGGCGGTGCGATACACACTGAGCAGCCGTGCCGCCCTGTCTGCGCTAGTCGTGGCCCGGGATCTCGCCACCCCCGCAGTCACAGTCACCGGCGATCAGAGCCTGTATTCCGCCCTTACCAAGATGGCCAGGTTTGAAAGCAAGGATCTGCTGGTGGTCGAGACCCAGGATTTGAAACAGAAAGTGGTCGCAGTCCTCACCAGTGGCGACATCAACGCAATCTACGACGAGCAGATCCTCAATTCCTCGCTGCCAGAGCCCCAGGCAAGTCCGCTGGTTCGTCGGGTGCGGGGATGGCTGCCGAAGAGCTGGTCCGGTGGTCCCGAGGGACCCGCTTAGCGACCGATGATGGTCTGGCGCGTACCAGCCAGAAACTCAGCCACGAAGGCACGCAGATCGTCCATGTCGAGCGGCTTGTCCAGGACGTCTATGGCACCGACTTGCCGCGCCTGCTCATGCACCTCGTCGTCGCCGAATGCCGTGACGAAGACAACCGGCGGGGCCTTGTGGCTGTCGCCCAGCCTTGCCAGAGCGGTGATGCCGTTCAATCCGGGCATGCGCACATCTGAGATGACTAGGTCGAAGGAACGCCCATTGGCATTGGAAGTCGAAGACGTCATGAGAGCGTCCAGCAGCTCGAATCCCGTGGCTACCTCGACGATTTCATATCCATCGGATCGAAGGGCTGCCGTCAAGAGACCGCGAAATTCCTTGTCGTCTTCCGCCACGAGCAAACGCCGGGGAGGGGCAATTGGCCTGTCGCCGCTTGATTGAGCGGACGCCGATTCGACCAGGGAGGTTCTTCGCACGAGCTGCCTCTTGCTCCGAGGCTTGCACAAGCGGTGCCAGATGCTTCGGCCAGCGGCAGCCGCTACAGCGCCATCACCCGCCGGCAAACGGCCCGTGGCAGTCTGCCACGTGTGGCGGTCTGCCACGCAGGCCGCCTGCGCCTTGCCGCCCTCTCGGCTCGTGGCTGCGCTACTTTGCGGCGCTCTGCAAATTGTCGAGCGAGGGCAAATCGGAGAGATTCGGCTGCAAAACGATCTCGATGCGTCGGTTCTGCGCACGGTGCTCAGGCGTGTCGTTGGTCACCACGGGATCGAACTCGCTGTAACCGGCGGCTGCCACCTGTTGCGGCTTGAGTCCGCTCGCCACCAAGAATTTCACCACCTCGACGGCGCGCGCGGTGGAAAGCTCCCAGTTCGAGGGAAAGCGCTGGGTGTGAATCGGCACGTCGTCGGTGAACCCGGTGACGAGGTACTTGCGATCGTTTATCCCCGCGAGCACCGGGGCCAGCTTGGCGAGCGCCGTCTGTCCGTCGGGCTTGATGTTGGTCTTGCCCGAATCGAAGAGCACGTCGGACTCGAGCTGGATCACCATGCGCCCGTCGCGAACGATCACCTTGAGCTGGCCTGCATCGATCATGGACTTGAGCCGCGCGACCAGATTGCGGAACGTTGCCGCCCGCGCCTCGGCCGCCGCCTTCTGCTTGCGTAGTTCCTCCAATCGGACCTTGGCGTCTTCCAGGGTGCGCGCGAGCTCGCCCTTCTCGCCGGTGAGCTTGTCGACGTTCTGCCCCAGCTTTTCGAGACGCTTTTTCATTTCACCCGCCAGCGCCGTGGTGTCGTCGAGCGACTTGCGCAGACCATCGCGCTCGGTCACGGCGGCGGTGAGCTGCTTTTCGAGATCGGCGATCTTCTTCTGCAAATCGTCGATGCGCGACTGCAGAGCCTTCTCGCGCGCCGCTGCGGCCTGGTCGTGATCGGCCGTGACCTTCTGAAGTTCGGCCACTTTCTTGTCGTAGGTGCCCGTGGTCACGCAGGCTCCGACGAGGAGACCACTAGCAAAAAGGAAGAAGACGTAGTTTCTCATGGTTTCCTGTCTAGCGCCTGGCTGCTGGGGGCGCCAACCGAAAGATTTTTCAGATCCAGGCTGAGCGTGAACTGGTTCGCATCGTCGGTCATGAACAATACCGTCAGAGGTTCGCGCCTACGTTTCCGATGGAGACGCTGGGGCCGAAGATGATGGCCCAGTGCGAGGCATCTGCGTTGGGCGAGCTGGGGTCCGGGGCGTAGCGGCCGCGAAACTCGTACACGCCCCACATGTGGATGGCGATTGCGGTGTCGCTGCCGCCGAGTGGTAGGCGAATGCCGACCCCACCGACGGCGCCCAGGGTCGCGGGATACGGCGTGGTATTGGCCGGCTGGAGCAAGCCCATGCCCATCAAGCCCAGTTCCAGTCCCAGCAGGCTCTCCTTGCCCCGCCGGTCGAGCTTGACGATGCGGGAAAGCACCCCGAAATTGAGCGTCAGTTGCCCGGCCGGGCTGGTCATGCGGTACAGGCCGGCGGGAATGGAGACGGTTCCATAGAGGCGCGCCCGGCCGCCCTCGATCGTAACCGACCACTGGACCGCTGGCAGTCCATCGCTGGTCAGCGGCCCCAATGTGTAGCGTGTTTCGTCGAGTACGTGGGCCATGCGCACAACGATGTGATCGAACTGCCGCGTGCCACCCTTGAGTGGGATGACCCGCACGTCGCCGCCAGGGCGCAAGACCATGCGCTCGTGCAGGCCGGCCGAGCCGCGCGCACTCCCGTCGGCCGCCGTCACGTCCACGTCGAGGACGACTTCCTGCTGCCCATCTTCTGGTCGCAAACGCTCGCGGTGGATGAGCACCCGGCAGGTGCTCCGCTCGGCGAAGGGGATGACGTTCTCCTTGCCAGGTTCGAGGCGATGGGGCTTGCCCTGTGCATCGGCGCACACCAGTTCAATCAGGGCGTTGTCGCCTGACGCTGAGGTCGAGAATGGCGCCGGTACGTTGGCTTCCCGCAAGACACGCTGCACGGGGTCTTCAAGGGTGGCGAGGCTCGCTCCGGCGAACTCCGAGGGAAGGCCATCGGGGCGATAGCCAAAGCGCAGGGAAACGAAGCCGGTGACGCCCGGCTCTCCGCGCACGAGGTAGCTTCTGTGGTCGGGAGCGGGGGTCACGGCGTAGGCGCCTTCCACGGCAAGCGGTACGAAACGGGCGTGTTCTCCCGCACCGACTACGGTGAGCACGGCATCGCGGTTGGTGGGGATGAAATCGATGGGGCCGTGTTTGGGCAACTCCAGTGTGACACGTGGCCGAGGTGCGGGGATGGTGGCGGTCTCCACAACTCCGATCACAGTGCCGTCCAGATCCGCTCGTGTGACCGCGATGGTGACTCGCTCGCTGACCACACGTCCAGTTGCCAGCAGGAAAAACGTCGCGTCGCTGCTCTTCTCTGTCCGCAGTACCTCGGCTGGACGACCATCCGTCAGCCAACGCAGGCGTGTGCCTGACACGCAACGGGCATCCAGGCGCACGATCACCTGGGTGGCGTCGCCATCACGAAGCGGTGGCCCAGATACGACGGCGAGCGGGCAATGCAAAAGTGGCAGGGTGGCAGTGACCACCTGTTCCTGTGCCGCTCCGTGGGCTAGAAAGAATCGCGGTCCCAGGCGCAGGCGCACGGTGACAGTGGTGGCAATCGGGGAGAAGCTGCGCACCGCGACCACTCCCTCGGCGATCTCGCAGCGGGCCTGTCCGCAGTCAACCGAGATCACTGTCTCAGGATGGACGAGCGCGACGCGGCCCGGGCCTTGCGACACGTCGACCGACCCCGACGCTGGGAACATGTTCGAGATGACGACCCGTGCTGGTCGCAATACGAAACCGTTCGCATCTACCAGAGTTCCGTTCTCGTCGTAGGTGACCACGTCAGCATCGAATCTGGCCCGCGAAGGCATCCAGCGCAGGCTGGTATCACCAGGCAAATCTCGGCCGACTGGAACCACGCATTGTTCCTGCTTTCCCGAAGGCTGAGGGTTGAGGCATACGTCCTGTCCGTTCTTCTGCGGCGTTTGCCAGCGGATCTGAAGGCCCTTGAGGTGCTGACCCTTCATTTCGAGCCGACCCTCATCAGGAAAGAACGCGACGCTGGCAAGATCGATCTCGGGAAATTGCCCAGTTGCGATCAGGGTCACGCCATTGGTGGACCGACTGCATGCCGCTTGGTCTGCGGCGACCTTCACCTCTGCCACGCGCGGCCCGACTTCATCGGGCGCTGGCGGCCGCACGAATCGCTTCTCCGCCCCGATGGTCCAACCGACAGGCGCTGGGCCGCACACTACCCCGCGCGGGACAACCGGCACCGGGCCACTTCCCTCGGGAACCTGCACGGTGTTGGCGCGTGTCGAGGCCGCTCGCAACAGGAAGGCGAGCGCCAAAACGAACATGTTCGCGTACCCGGCTGTGCGACGACGGCGGCGAGCGTTGCGCTGGCGAGTGGAGCCAGCGCAGCGAGAGGTGATTGCGCCTTTGCTGGTGCGTGGACGTGTGGCTGCGGGTCTGGTCACTTTGAGGACTCCGGCCGGCTGTTGGCCGAGTATGGCAGTAAGCAAGGAACAGGCCCATCCAAGGCCCAGGCGTCGCAAGGGAACGTTCAGGCCGGGTCGCACCACGTCTCTTTCGCCGGCACGCCGGTTGCTTATTCCGTTGGCGAATCTCACCGACGACTCGCCACCCATAACCCCGAGGCAAACCTTCATGACTCGATTGGCCGTGACAACCGCGCTAATGATACTTGTCTTTTCGTCTTGTTCGGTCGCCACCAAGCCTCCGGCTGTCTCCGCCAGGCGACCAATCCCTGTCGTCGCCGTGCGCACGCCGGCCGACGGAGGGTCCGCCGATGCCTCCAAACCCGACGCTCCACTGCCTGCGGTCGCCTCGCCGGTTCGGCTGGCCCCAGGAACATGCAATGAGACCTTCGACTGCGATGATACCTGTGCCCTCCCACCATCGGGCAGCCGGTGGGATTGCAGGCAACGCAAGTGCGTGCTCATGGATCTGCCCAACCTCTCCCCTCAGCCAGAGCCCACCGAAGCTACGCCAGTGGCCCCCGCAGCCAAGAAGGTCAAGGTCAAGAAGTCCGCGAAGCAGAAGACTTGACGCTTGGACGACGGCCTCTTGTCTCAGTGGCATGCGCCAGGAGCTGCCGGTAGGTTCAGTGAACCTTTCGCCGCAGAAACTGGATCACAAAGCGGCGCAGATCGTCGACGTCGATCGGCTTGTCCAAGACAGCCATGGCCCCCGCACTCTTGGCGCGACGGTGTAGCTCGTCGTCGCCAAAAGCTGTCATCAACACAACTGGCGGCAGCGGAAAGTCGTGGCCGAGGCTGGCCAGGGCATCGATCCCGCTCCAGCCCGGCATGCGCACGTCTGAAAGGACAAGATCAAAGGGCGCCGCGCCCCATTCGGGGATCAGCGAACCACCCAGCATGTCCATGAGGTCAACCCCATTGGAAACTTCGACCACGTCGTGTCCATCGGCCCGAAGGGCTGAGGCCAAGAGGTAGCGAAAGGCCGAAGAGTCCTCCGCCACGAGCAAGCGACCGCAGAGTGCAGGAGGTCCGACGTCATTTCCTTGGGGCTGCTGGTCGTCGGGCGATGCTTGACATCTCACAGAGTGGTTCATTCTTGGTGTCATCTGCACAACGAATGCCACGCGGTTTGCTTGCTTACATGCCAATCGGGCCATGGCGGCGCCCACCGGGACCGTGGCAAGCTGCCTCGCGTGGCAGACTGCCACGCGCTATAGCGATTTCTTGGAATCCGCGAAGCTCGCCAGCTTGCGGTACATGGTCCGGCGGTCGAATCCCAAGATTTGCGCAGCCAGCGTCTTGTTGCCGCCCGCAGCCTCCAGCACCCGCAAGATGTATCGCTTCTCGACCTCGTGCATGGACAGCATCTCGGACGGATCGTCGCCTGACGGAAGAACCTGCGAACGCCGGTGGGAGCGAATCGGCTCGGGCAGGTCTTCCACCACGAGCTTTTCGTACTGGGTGAGCGCCACAGCGCGCTCGATGGCGTTCTGCAGCTCGCGCACATTTCCCGGCCATGGGTAGGCGAGCAAACGCTCAGCTGCGGGTGCGGAGATGCCGGTCACGGCCTTGCCCAGTCGCCGAGCCAGTTTCTCGGTGAAATGCTGGGCAAGAAGCAAGATGTCGCTGCCTCGCGCTCGCAGGGGCGGGACGTCGATGCGGATGACATTGATGCGAAAGTAGAGGTCGCGCCGAAAACGCCCATCTTCCACGTCGGTTTCGATATCCCGGTTGGTGGCCGCGACGAAACGGGCGTCAAAGGGAACTTCCACATCGCTGCCCACCGGCCGGACCATCCTGGTCTCCAGCGCGCGCAGGAGCTTGGCCTGCATGCCGAGAGGCATCTCCCCCACCTCATCGAGGAGGAAGGTGCCGCCCTTCGCCTTGACCAGCAGTCCGGCGCGCGCCTCCTTGGCGTCGGTAAAGGCGCCCCGCGCATGCCCGAACAGCTCGCTTTCCAGCAGCGAGTCGGTCATGGCCGCGCAGTTGAGCGCAACGAATGGACCCTTGCTGCGCGAGCCACGCTGATGAAGTGCGCGGGCCACCAATTCCTTCCCAGTTCCGCTCTCACCCGTGATGAGCACCGTCGACTCGCCGTTGGCAACGCCGTCCACCAGGCTGCACATGCGGCGAAGCGCAGGGCTCTCCCCCAGGATGTCCTCGAACGGCTGCGCGTCCGCGACCGCCTGCCGCAGGCGTTTGACCTCGTCCCGTAGCTCGCGGTGCTGGCGCGCTCGCTCGACCGCGACCGCTAGTTGCTCGATTTCGAACGGCTTGGTCACGAAGTCGTAAGCGCCAGCACGGATGGCAGCGACAGCCGTCTCCAGGCTGCCGAAGGCGCTGATCACGATCACCACGAGGTCGGGTCGGCTGTCCAGGATGCGCCGGCACAGCTCCAGCCCATTCATCCCGGGCATGTTGATGTCCACGAGAACGATGTCGACACTGCCGGCTGCTATGATTTCCAGGGCCTCCAGCGCCGCCGTCGAGCTCCGAACGGAAAGACCCTCGCGGCCCAGCCCATCGATCACGAAACTGCACAGGGCCTGGTCGTCATCAACTACGAGCAGGTTTGTCGTCATCGGCTTTCACTGTCCCTTGGGCAAGCGGTAGGTAGATGGAAAAGCGACTTCCTTTGCCAATTTCGCTGGCAACGCCTATCCAGCCCCCATGGTCGCGTACTATGCCGTAGGCGACGGATAGGCCCAAGCCAGTTCCTTCACCCACATCCTTGGTGGTGAAGAACGGCTCGAAGGCGTGGGTCATCTGTTCGGACGTCATGCCCACCCCCTGGTCTTCGACGCAGACATAGGCGTACTCGGCCAGCGGCCCTTCAATATCGGCGGGCGGAGTTATCACGTCGGCGCCAAGGCGTACGCTGATGGTGCCGCCAGTTGGCATGGCCTGTATCGCATTGACCACCAGGTTGGTGAGTGCCTGTTCGATCATCGATGCATCGACTTGCACGACCGGGTCCGGTACGCCGTCCAGCGATGCAAATGTGATCCCCGCCTTTTCCGCCATATGTCGAAGCAGGGCCAGCGTGCGTTCGGCGATCGCGCGCAGGCTCTCTTGCTTCTGCTGCGGTTGGCGCCGCCGAGCGAAACCCAGCAGTTGCTTGATAATCTGGGTCATCCTCTCGCTCTGTTCGACGATGGTCTGGGCGCTCTCAGCCACGGCGGGGCCGACTGCCTGTCCTCGTACGATCATCTTCGCCCGTCCCGAGACGACATTGAGAGGCGTCCCCAGCTCGTGGGCCACGCCGGATGCCAGTTTTCCGACGGTGGTGAGCCGATCTGCGTGCCGGAGCTGCTCGCCGGCCGCCAGACGCCGCTCGGTTTCGTCGGCGAGCTTCTCCTGCGCGGCCCGCAAGCGATCACACATCTCGTTCATCTCGTGCGCCAGGACGCCGATCTCGTCGTGCTGGCGCATGTCGAGCGGACCACTCAGATCCCCGGCGCCGATCCTGCGCGCTTTGTCCACTAGACGTCGCATCGGCCGCCCGACAAACATGAAACCCACGACCGCAATCGACAGGATCGCGATCAGTGCTCCCAGAGCCGTGCGCTGCACGATCTGGATCATCTCCGTCTTGAATCTTTCGTCGCGAACCGTGAGCGGTCCCGAAACCTCCAGCGCTCCCAGCGGGTGATCCTCAATCTGGACGGGCAGGTAGGTGACGAGGTGCTCGGTCCCGGAAACTGGCACGACCAGCGTGACCTCGTCGCCCTGCCAGACCTTTTCCAACTGCGTGCGCGGGGCCAACGGCTCGCTGTCCGGACGGTCCTGGCTGGAGCGCGGGATGAAGCGCAGATCCCACGGACTGGCCAGGCGAACCCTCTCGCGCGCATACGAGAACACCTCCAGGGCGCGTTGCTCGCCTTCCTTCCGCCAGACATCGACAAGTGCCGGCCGCAGAGCGCGGCCGACCAGCCAGGCATTCTCACGCGCATCGGCCTCGGATAGTGCCATCTGCCGCCGGGCGTTCTGATAGCCACGCCCGGCAAAGACCGCCAGGACGGCCAAGATGGTCACGGCGATCAGTTTTGCTGCGAGCTTCATGTCTGCACTTGCCGCCGGAGGATCGAAGTCCGCCGATGATGGGGTGAAGCGGCGGTGGGTTTGATTGTGGCACGTGCGCCGAGCTGGCGGTAATCAGACTGACACCGACGAGAAGCGGGACGGCGGCTCCTGGAGAAGCTAGAGCCGGGACTTCCCGGTGGCCCACCGCCACATGCGCGAGTCACTGAATCCTGAAGTCGTCGCGACGGTTCTGGGACCAGGCCGACTCGTCATGGCCCGGGACCCTGGGTCGTTCGCTGCCATAGCTGACCGTGGAGATCCTGTTCTTGCGCACGCCGAGTCGCTCCAGATAGGTCGCAGCGGAGCGAGCACGCGCGTCGCCCAAAGCCAGGTTGAACTCCGTGGTGCCGCGCTCATCGCAGTTGCCTTCGATCCGAATGGCCTTGGCCCGCTTCGCCTCTTGGGCCACCTTCTGTAGCTCCGGCCGAGCGTCGTTGCGTAGCAGGGCGGAGTCGAAGTCGAAGTAGATGGCTTCGCCAGCGACACGACTGTTTTGGTCGGAAGCCATTTCATTATCCTGCGATCGAGCGGTGGTCATGGGCTTTGCCGCTGGCCGCGGTTCTCGGAGAGCCTGGGCTTGGCTCTGGTCAGGCTTCGTTTGTGCATGTGAGCACCCAACTCCTACGAGGAGCATTGCGAAAGCAGCTGTCTTGATGTGCACGATTCCTTTCCTTTCCATGGGCCTTTGTCCTCGCCGCCATTGGCGTAAAGCCCGTCGGTGGCGTGCGGATGCACGGTGGATGCCAGTCCATAGCGCCTCATCACGGCGCATTCCGGCTCGACGGACGGCTCTGGTGCGTGGCATTCCGCCACGCGAGACAAATTGCCACGTGTCTGGCGGGCAGAAAGGCAGCCTCGTCACCAAACATGTCTTCGGTCTGCCCGCTCCAGGTCGAACTTTAGCGCGGTCGGCGCGACCAGCGTCGTCGGGATCACCGGGATGACCACTCAGGATGAACGGTGTACCGAATCCTGCGCTAGAAACTCTGTCGTCGATCCGCGCGCTGCATGCCGAATTTCAGCGCGATCGGCGTGACCAGCGTGGTGACGATCACCATGACCACGATTGCCGAAAAGGTTCCGCGATCGATGATCGGTTGGCCGCCCACAGTGAGCCCGACGCCAATGTTGGCGAAGATAAGGCCGACCTCGCCGCGCGGGATCATACCAAGGCCGACCGTCAGCCGATCCACACCCCGTCCCCAGACGCCGAGTGAGCAGGCTTGCTTGCCAAGCACCGCCACCAGAGTCAGCGCCGCCGCAAGGCCGAGCACGCCGGGAGCCGCAAACGTGCGGAGATCGGTCCTCACCCCCATGAGGACGAAGAAGATGGGGGCAAGAAATCCCGAAATGGGCTGGATGAGATCTTCCAGCGGGTGCTCCCCCCGGTCAACGAAATTCCGGTAATGCACGTCCTCCAGAACGAGTCCGGCGGCAAAGGCGCCGAGAATGGGGGCCAGCCCCACGAGGTTGGCGAGCCAGGACATGAGGAAGCACAAGGCCAGACCGAGCGCCAAGAGCACTCCGCGCGCATGCAACCTGGACGCGAGTTGAAACAGCCTCGGGGACAGGCGCACGCCGAGAAAGAGAGAGACCACTAGGAAGGCGGCTGCCTTGAAAATGATCATCGCCACGCTCACGGAGGAGAAAGAGCCCCCCGATCCGCCGCGCCGATCATCCCTGTGACGACCGCCAGGACCACGAGGCCCATCACATCGTCGAGCACGGCAGCGCCAAGGATGATGCGCGCCTCTCGCGTTTGCAGACGGTCCAGATCCTTTAGAACGCGGGCGGTGATACCCACGCTGGTAGCGCAGAGGGTGGCGCCCAGGAAGGCATGCACGTAGACGCTGTGTCCGGGGAGCAGCCAGGCACCGACACCCCAGCCGAGCGCGAACGGCGTGACGACTCCCAGGGTCGCCACCAGAAGCGATGGTAGGCCCACCTTCAGCATCTGCCCCACCGTCGATTCCAGGCCGACCTCGAAGAGAAGCACGAGCACCCCGATGCGCGCCAACATGTCGATGGACGAATCGGTCAACAGGTAGTCGAGGCCGGAGTACCCGACCAGCGTGAGATTTCCCAAGAGCACGCCGACAACCAGCTCGCCAAGAACCGCCGACTGGCCCACGCGCACAGCCAGCTCTCCACCCAGCTTGGCGGCGACAAGGATCACGGTCAGGGCAAGAACCACCGAGGCCACCGGATCGCTGTGCCCGGCACCTGGCGAAGCGAAGGCTGCGGCTGGCATCAGGGCCAAGAGCAGAAAGAGACCTCGGTTCAACCGACGTTTGAACATGAGGGATTCACGTGCAATCTCGCACGGTCCGGGCCAACATTCGAGTCCTGCGGAGACGCCGACGACATGAAGGGCTCGAAACCGTCTGACACTCCGGCAGGTTCTGGGGCGATGAAGGTTCAACCAGGGTTGCGCGCGGTGGCGGTCTGCGAAGGAGCAAAGGGAATTCTCATGCTGGCGGTGGGTCTCGGATTGCTCGGCTTCATTCATCGCGACTTGCAGCAGCTTGCCGAAGATGTCGTGAGGCACCTGCATCTGAATCCTTCGGCACCCTACCCAAGGGTCTTCCTCATGCTTGCGTCCAGGTTCGATGGTGTGCAGCTGTGGGCGGTGGCAACTTCCGGTTGGCGCCCTGTTCTACTCGGGGCTTCGCTTCCTGGAGGCCGTGGGACTGTGGAAGGATCGGAACTGGGCCAAATGGCTGGGTGCGATCAGCGGCGGGATCTACATTCCGGTGGAGATATACGAAGCCGCGCGCAAGGCTACCGCCACACGATTGGTTCTGTTCGCTCTGAACGTCGCGGTGGTCGCATATCTGCTCTGGAATCTGTGGCAGAAAAGGCAGATTGCGCGCCTCAACCCATAGGTAGTCGAACAATGAAGGTCGAACCCGCGCCCAGCTCGCTTTGCACCTCGGCCCGTCCACCATGCGCCTCCACGATCGCCTTGACGAAGCTGAGCCCGAGACCCAGGCCCCGCTCGCTCCGACTTTGATCCGCGCGGTATAGGCGCTCCCAGATGCGCGGCAGATCCTGAACAGAGATTCCCACGCCGCTGTCCTTCACCATGAGGGAAGCCCAGGGATCCTCGCGCGTGGTCGTGAGTTCGACTTGCCCGCCGGTGGGGGTGTACTTGATCGCGTTGTCTACGAGATTGGCGACCACTTGATTGAGCCGATTGTGGTCGCCGTTCACGTTCACGCCCACCGCCAGATGGGTCAGCAGCCGAACGCCGCGCTCCTCCGCCACATGCTGATAGAGGTCGATCGCCTCCCGAGCCAGCTCGCTCAAATCGACCTTCGTGCGATCGAGTTTCATCACCCCAGTCTCGGCCTGCGAGATGTCCATCAGGGTGTTGAGCATCTGCAACACCCGCTCAGAGTCCTCGATGGCGTCGGCCAGGGCGTCCCGAATCCGTTGCGGATCGCCAGCATCGCGCAGGGCCACTTCGGCGCCCGTGCGCAGGCGCGTGAGCGGCGTGCGCAGATCGTGAGCGACGTTGTCGAGCGCTTCACGCATCCCTCGCACCAGCGCCTGATTGCGCGCCAGAACTCCATTGAACAGATGCGACAGCTCGTCGAGCTCGTCGCGCGTTCCCCGCTCAGGAACGCGCAGCGCGAGGTCGCCGGATTCGATCACCTTCCGCGCGGTGTTTGCCAGGCGCTGCACCGGACGCAACGCGCGGCGAGTGAAGAAGAAGCCGCCGAGCAGTCCCAATGCGACGGCTCCAATCCACACCGCGACCAACCCGGCCCGCAGATGGCCGACAACCTCCTGTGTCTGCTCGTCGCTGATAGCCAGCTGCAGCCAGCGGCCCTCGGAGAGCGGCATTGTACCCAAGTTCCACAGCGAGCCGTCATTCTGGGCTCGCACCGGCCGCACACGCTGGGAGGAGGCCGTCACCGCGATCGTGGTGGCGGCGAAAGACAGTTCGGTATTCGAGCTCTGGAAAAGCGTCACGTTGGTGCGATCGACCACGCGAACGTACGGCGGCCGGTGCGTGTTCTCGGTCGCCTCGGTCAGCTTCTTCAGGCCATCGATGCCTTGCTCCTCGAACGTCTGCTTGTGCCGGTTCATGTTGGTCGTGAGGGTATCGGCGATCCTTTCCCGAATCGACGAGCGGATTCGGAATTCTGCTGCGGTGGCCAGAAGCAGCGTGCTGGCCAGAAAAACCAGGAAGTACCAAACCGTCAGCCTGAAACCGAGCGAGCGCAAGCGGCTATTCCTTGCGAAGGACATATCCGACCCCGCGCAGGGTATGGATGAGCTTGACCGGAAAGTCGCGATCAATCTTGCGGCGCAGCCGGCTGACCAGCACGTCGACCACGTTGGTCTGCGGATCGAACGAGTAGTTCCAGACGTGTTCAAGGATCATGGTCTTGGACAGAACCCGGCCGGGGTTTCGCAGCAGATATACCAGCAGCCCGAACTCTCGGGCTTGCAACTCGATCGATTGTCCGGCTCGGGTCACCCGCCGTGACTCCAGATCGAGGGTGAGATCCTCAAAGGAAAGTTGCCGTGCGACTTCGCCTGAACCGCTCGACCGGCGCACCAGCGCGTGCAAGCGCGCCAGAAGCTCGGCGAATGAGAAGGGCTTGGTCAGGTAGTCGTCCGCGCCGACCGAAAGTCCCTTCACCCGGTCCTCCACATCGCTCTTTGCGCTCAGGATGATGACCGGC
This sequence comes from uncultured delta proteobacterium, assembly GCA_963758155.1. Classification (GTDB taxonomy): domain Bacteria; phylum Myxococcota_A; class Polyangia; order Fen-1088; family Fen-1088; genus Fen-1137. The sequence continues at coordinate 2,726 of CAVWUP010000007.1, read as the reverse complement.
ACCTTCTGTCTGCGCTCGCGCAGTTCACGTATCACGCTCAGCCCGTCGCGGCCCGGCAGCATGAGGTCGATGATTGCCGCGTCCAACTTGGCATCCAAGGCGAGGCCCAAGCCTTCTTCGCCATTGCGGCTCCAGTCGACGACATGCCCCTCTTGGCGCAAGCCCTTGGCGATGAAGCCACCGATCTTTTCGTCGTCCTCGATCAGGAGAAGTCGCATAGTGAGCGCGGCGCAACCGTCGAGCGACGGTCAGGATTGCCGCGGAACGACAGGCTGCACCGCAGTGGATTGTACCCAGCCCGTGCGTCCCTGGCCATCACGTACGCGCAGGAAGTCTCCGTGGTGCGCGATGATGGACACATCCTGTCCCTCGCTCACCGTGGTTTCGCTGGCTGCCGTATCGAACGGCGAGACCCGCACCGGCGCACTCTTCGTCTCGACCACCACCGCGTGATTCAAGTCCCGATCAAGAACCACCATCGCGGCCACGCTCATCACGCCAACCAGCGCAGCGACAGCCGTTGGGTAGACCAGCCGACGCGATCGCCACCTTCGGGTTGCAAGAAACCCAGCACCCGCCAACCACAAGCTCAAGACGGCGAGCCCAGTCCATGTCGTTGGAGTCAAGAACCGCGCAACGGTCTGGTACCAAGGCCTGACGGGAATCGGCAGACCAGCCGTCGCGCGAACATAGGCCAGGTTGGCCGCGATGTCGGGATCACGCGGAGCCAGCACGTGAGCGCGCTCGTAGTTCAAGACCGATCGCCCGACGCTTCCTCCCTGCGCATAGGCATTGCCGAGATCGAACAACAACGGCGCCGACCACCCGTGCTGGCGCGCGAGCGTCTCATAGGCAACCGCCGCATCGGCGTAGCGGCCTTCGGAAAAGAGACGGTTGGCCTCATCGAAAGTCGTGTTGCCGGTGTCGGCACGCGCAATGCCGGCCAGGGCAAGCGCGACGATTGCAGTCAGCAGGGCAATGCCTGTGCCCAGCCGACGACTCTTGGGTGACAATTGGGGTCTCATGTCCGACTCTCCTCTTTATTGAGCCTGCTCTCGATGATTTCCTCGATGTTTCCAAGTGAGGAAGCATCCGGCTCCGCAGCCGCAAAGCGCAGACGCTCGGCAGTTCCCAGAATCGCGACAATCGGCTCGTCGCGACCCAGTCTGGCTGCGGCCTCAGCGGCGGTGACCTCGTCGGGCGCGATCTTCCAGGTTTCGCTCAGGCGTTCTCGCAGTGCGGCCGCGCCAGCCTCGTAGAAACGGACTGAATCGCCGACGATCGCTGCGCGTTTCATTGCCATGCGATGCTGTGCGACGGTTTCGCGCAGAGCCCGGCGACGAATCCGTGCCGAGGCTACGCGCTGGCGCGGCCGCGCCACCAGGATGGTCAGCGCCAGCCAAGGAACCGTCACGACCGGCCAGAACCAGGGACGCCGGTACGGGGGAAGCAGCGTCGCGACGAAGCGTCCCTCATCGAAGTGGTTGGGTCGCAACCCTGTCGCAGGCTCTTCTGTAACTTTGGGGATACTCTTCCCCAGGTTCGCGGACGGCGTCGCAACTCCACCCGGGGTTGCGACGATCTCCACACTGATCGGCGCGGTCGACCGGGTCAGGTATTGACGCCGGTCGGGATCAAAAAAGCTGAACGAGACAGCGGGAACTTGCAGGCGGCCACTCGATTGAGGCACGACCGCCTGCTCGAAGATCTTGGTCCCCTGGTCGGTGACCTTCGCGCTTGGTGGATAGGCCTTCCAGTTCGCAGAGGAAGGAAGGCCGGTGGTGGAGACCCGATCCAGGTTCCCCTGCCCCGTGACCTCGATCTTCAGGCTCATCGGCGCGAATGTCGTCCCGGTCGTAGGCGTCAGTGTCGCACGCACATCGAAGCGACCGACGGCGCCGTTGTAATCGGCGGGCTGGCCGGTGGTCGGAGGCGACAACACATCAACCGTCTGAACAGGGGCGTGCAGGGTCATCTCCCGCTGATGCTCCTGGCCGAACATGTCGTTTAGGTTGGCGAAGGCTGATTGCTTCATGAAGGAACGAATCAGCGAGGACGGCGAAGACATGTCGTCGTCGTCGAGCATGCCGGCAAGAGGATCCGCTGCCGGCCGGCGCGAGGCCTCGCGGTAGCGCGCCACGATGGGCAGCGTCGCACGGGTCGCGAAATGGCCAGGCATCGCAGCCGAAGCCTGCGCGGTCCAGGTGGCGACGCGATAGGGAACGCCGCCGATGGATTCAACGCTCTGCCGCGGTTCGTCCTGCAAATGGTTTATGGTGAAAGCGGAGATTCCCAAGCTGGGCGCCCCGGTCAGTGTGACCTGCGTGCCAGCGCGGAAGTACGCTTTGAACGTCACGGGGACGGCTTGCCCGACGAAGATTTTCTTACTCGGAAGCACCACATGAAGGAGTGCCAGGGATCCTTGGTGCGAGGATTCATCCGGCTCGGCGCGAAAACCCGCCATCGGGACTGAGGCAGCGGACGCACCTCGGGCGCCAGCCGGACGGACCTTGAGTTGCAGCGTTCGCCCTCCAATCGGAATGGTGTAAGAGCCCGGGCGGTCGGCGTCGACCTGATAGAGGCTCCAGGTGTGCTGCGAAACCACGCCGTTGATGGCGGTCATCTCCGTGCTCTGTCCCGTCCGTTGAAAGTGCAACCCGTCGACCGAAGGCAGCGCGGGCGCGTGGCCGCCAGCCGCATCGACCCGAAGCTCGGCTGCCTGGTCG
>CAVWUP010000006.1:0-140979 GCA_963758155.1 uncultured delta proteobacterium | reverse complement strand
AGGCTGAGGTCGTGCGCCTAGTGCGCACGAGTGGCAAGACCATCGCCCAGGTTGCCAGGGAGCTTGATCTGGGGGAGACGGCCATTCGGGCGTGGGTTCAGCGCGCAGAAATCGACGAGAAGCGGGATCCCCACGGACCTCTGACCACCGAGGAGCGTGCCGATGTTGTACGGCTTCGGCGCGAGCTGAGGACGGTGACGATGGAGCGGGACTTCCTCCGAAAAGCTGCAGCCTTCTTCGCCAGGAGCGGAAAATGAGCTTCGAGCTCGTTGCGGCGGAGGAGGCTCACTACCCGAAAGCGCTGATGTGCCGTGCGCTCGGGCTCTCCCGCTCCGGTCACCATGCGTTTCGCACGCGCGGGCCATCGCGACGTGCCCTGGAACAGCAGCAACTGGATGTGCAAGTGGCGGCGATCTTCGGCGAGCTGAAAGGCAACTACGGAGCGCCACGAATCGAGCAGGAGCTGCGACGGCGCGAGCACTGCACGAGCAAGAAGCGCGTAGCAGCCTCAATGGTGCGCCAGGGGCTTGCGGCACGCCGGAAGCGGCGCTGGCGGACGACGACTGACTCGCGCCACGGCGAGCCCATCGCGCCCAACCTGCTCAAGCGGAAATTCTCGGCCTCAGCGCCGAATCGGGTCTGGGTAGGCGACACGACGTACCTGCCTGTGATTGGCGGCTTCCTCTTTCTCGTGGCCATCACCGATCTGTTCTCGCGCAAGGTCGTCGGCTGGGCACTGGGCGACCACCTCGATGCCGAGCTGTCATGCGAAGCGCTTCGTCGAGCGCTGGCGAGGCGCAATCCACCGCGAGGCCTGATCTTCCACTCGGATCGAGGCTCGGAGTTCGCGGCCGGCAAGTTCCGACAGCTACTCGAGGAGGTGCACGCTCTCCAGAGCATGAGCCGCAAGGGGGATTGCTGGGATAATGCCGTGGCCGAGAGCTTCTTCTCTACCCTCGAATTCGAAGGGCCGGACACGGCCACCTGGCGCTACGTGAGCGACGCGGAGCCCGAAATGTTCACCTTCATCGAGAGCTACTACAATCAAACCAGGCTACATTCATACAACCACTACAGGACCCCGAACGAGGTCGAGGCTGACCTGCGCGATGGTGCGCTGGCAGCATAAACCACGTGTCCACGGAATCGGGGCAAGCTCAAAGAGAGTCCTGACCTCGGGAGTGGCGTAGGCAGCCATCTCGGCGGCCTTTCCCACGGCGGTCATCATGGACTGACACATCGCCGCCGGATTGAAATCGGGGCTGGCGCCCATCATGGCAGCCATCATGGGCGGCATGCCCGTCCGTTCCGACGTGGGGTTCCTGCTTTCCTTGGGATTCATCGTTACCTCCTTCGCGTCCGCATCAAACGGCACATTGTGGGCCAGGATGGCCACTGGAATTCAGGTGACTTGGCTTCTTTGAGGGTTTCGCCGTATCTCGCACATGCCTCCAGCAAGTTCGGCAGCGAGGCATCCAAGAGCCGATAGTAAATGAAAGGCCCTCGGCGTTCGGTCGTGAGGATGCCTGCCTCCCGCAGGATTCGCAGATGGAACGACGCCAGCGTCTGCGGAAGCCCGGTGCGTTCGAGAATCTCGGAGACCGACCGCTCGCCAGACTCAACCGCCTGGAGAATGCGCAAGCGGCTCTCGTCCCCGAGTATCTTGAAGAGCCGCTCGACCGCTGAGAGATTGAGCGTCATGATTCAGTCCTAGCTCATATAAACGTCGCCTCATATGTTGTCCCCTCTCGATTCCTTTGTCAAGGCAGCAGAAACGACCGCACGCTGCGTCGTCCGACCTGTCCCCGGCACTCCTGCCCCAACGCCGCCTCGCTAGCGTGGGGTTTTCATAACGGCTTCCGACAAGAGCTGGGTAAGGTCCCGGTTGGTGATCGTTCCGGGCGGGAGCGCGAATACGCCGCTGGTCCGCAGCTCCCGTGCGACGCGAATGGCCTCGGAATAGGCCGTTCTGGCCAAACTGCTACCAAGCGTGAGACGGGCGACGCCGAGGCCCGCGAGTTCTTGGACGGTCGGAATACCCGGCGCCGCCAGATAAGAGGGGCGGCTATCTCTTTTGCCAGAATCCCAATCTCCTCCGCCGACGTCACTCCGGGGATGAACACACACGTGGCGCCCGCCTCGATGTAGGCGTTGCCTCGGCGGATAGCCGCAGCGGCGACTTGCGGGCCGTTGCCGAGACAAAGATAGCAATCCACCCGCGCGTTGAGCACGAACGGAATCCCACAGGAGTCGGCGGCCTCTCTTGCTGCGCGACATCTCTCTACCGCAAAATCCAGGTCGAAGAGTGGTCGGCCCTTGTCCTTCTCGTCGCCTTTGCTGCTGTCTTCGAGGTTGCCTCCAACAACTCCCGCACCAATTGCTTGGTGGACTGTTTCGGCAACGACAGCGGGATCGCGGCCGTAGCCGGCTTCCATGTCCGCGCTGACGGGCACATCGACATGTGCAACCATCGCCCGCACCGCTTCCATGGCCTCTTCCCGTGAGATGCGCTCGCCGTCTACGTAGCCACGCGAAAATGCTATGCCTGCACTCGTGGTCGCGATGGCTGGAAACCCCTGTCGGCAGAGTAGCAACGCGCTGGCTACATCCCATGCGTTGGGCAGGACCAAGACGTCGGGGCCGTGGTGGAGGTCGAGAAATCGCTGTGCCCGTTCACGCGTGGCAATCATGTCAAGCCTTTCTGGTGGAAGACTTCCATTCTGGTACCGGCGGCATTCATTCTTGTCAACGTGACGATAACGGTTGCGCGAAGAAGTCGTCGATCCGTCGGCGCAGCTCATCGCGCACCTGGCGAAAGGCACTCAAGCGCTCCGCTTCCGAGCCGCTCACTGCCGCAGGATCAGGCAGGCTCCAATGCAGCCGCGTGGCCTTGCCGAGAAACACCGGACACTCTTCCTCGCCGCACAGGGTGATGACCGTGTCGACCTCGGCAGCAGGGATCTCTGCAACCGCCTTCGCCTGATGCCTTGAGATATCTATGCCGATCTCCTTGAGCACCGCGATCGCCTCGGGGCGGACGTTGGTCGGGCGCGAGCCAGCGGACCAGATCTTGGTTCCCGCCGGGGCCAGAGCGCGGGCAATCCCTTCGGCCATCTGGCTGCGGGCCGAGTTGGCCACGCAAAGAAAAAGTACGCCTTTCATCGTGAAACCTCCTCGGTGAGGAAGTACTTGCGCCTAAGCCGGAGTGCGACGTTGACCAGTCCGATCATGACGGGCACCTCGACCAGCGGTCCGATCACAGCGGCGAATGCAGCGCCGTGGTTGATGGTGAAGGTCGCCACGGCCACAGCGATGGCCAGCTCGAAATTGTTCGATGCGGCCGTGAACGACAGCGTCGTCGCCTGGCCGTAGCTCGCGCCCACCTTCTTCGACATGAAGAAGGATACAAAGAACATGACCACGAAATAGATGAGCAGCGGAATCGCGATGCGGACCATGTCCAGAGGCAGCTCCACGATCTTTTCGCCCTTGAGCGAGAACATCACCACAATGGTGAAGAGCAGCGCGATGAGCGTGATGGGGCTGATCTTCGGGATGAACCTGGTGTGGTACCAGTCCTTGCTTTTCAGCTTGATGAGCGAGAAGCGCGTGACCACCCCGGCGATGAAGGGGATGCCGAGGTAGATGAAGACGCTCTTGGCGATTGCGCCGATGGTGATATTCACCGCCACGCCCCGCAGGCCAAACCAGGGCGGGAGAACAGTGATGAAGACGTAGGCGTAGACCGAGAAGAAGAGCACCTGGAAGATCGAATTGAAGGCGACCAGGCCGGCGCAGTATTCGCTGTCGCCCTTGGCGAGGTCGTTCCAGACGATGACCATGGCGATACAACGGGCAAGGCCGATCATGATCAGGCCGACCATGTACTCGGGCTTGTCGTGCAGGAAGACCATCGCCAGGCCGAACATCAGGATCGGGCCAATCACCCAGTTCTGGACCAGTGACAGCCCGAGGACCTTGGTGTTGCGGAAGACCGGCCCCATCTCCTCGTAGCGGACCTTGGCCAGCGGCGGGTACATCATCAGGATGAGACCGATGGCGATCGGGATGTTGGTCGTCCCGACGTTGAATCGATTGGCTAGAGGGACAATGCCGGGGAATAGGTAGCCAGCCCCAACCCCCACCGCCATGGCGAGGAAGATCCAGACTGTCAGGAAGCGGTCCAAGAACGACAGGCGCTTTGCCACGCCCCGAGTTGCTGTCGTCTCCCGAGTCATCGGGCCGCCCCTCGGTGCCGTGTCGTGGTCTTCCTCCCGGTAATCTCGGCCGCAAAGGCGGCGGCTTTGGCGCAAGCCATGCTTGGCTTCTTGCCATCCAGCCAGCGTTGCAGCGTCTTGAGCAGCTGGGCGGCATCGGGCCGGTCGGCCAGGCTGCGCCGCAGAAGCGCGAGATGGGTCTTGGCCAGTTCATCTTGCGCCGGCCGGAGCGCGTAGTGCGACCACAGCCCATCCTTCCGGTCGGTCGCCAGGCCCGAGTGCTTGAGCGTGGCCAGGTGCCGCGAAGCTTTGGACTGCGTGATGGAGAGCGCGGCCATGATGTCGCAGACGCACAGCTCCTCATGGTGAAAGAGCAACCAGATGATCTTGAGCCGTGCCTCATCGGCGAGAACCTTGAAGAACCGAGCCGCATCTCTCATGAGTCACCCATAAATTCGTATAGCCGAATATACGGGCAATCGCAAGGCCATCTGTTGCGCCTGCCGTTCAGGCTACCTTCAGCGCGCCAAGCTCTGTCTGTCGAGGGACGAGACTGGCTGCGCCTGATCGTTGCTCCAAACATATACCTCGCAGGGCTGCGCGATGTGGGGCTGGTCGATGTCGAGGTTCGCGACCGGCTGGTCTACGACGCCGAGCAAATCGAGGGCCTCGCCGCCTCTGATTTCGAGAGCCTCTGCGGTTGCGCCGGCGACAAGGCGCAACTGCTATCACTTGCGCGAACCCTCGCTGGCAAGATGTGGAGCGCTAAGGTCTATGCCCGCAAACCAGCCTAGAGTCGCCCAGCCCGACCACATGGAGGCCGGCGGAGCTGGAATGGGCGGCGGCGGCGAAACGGATCCGCTTCGCGCACTCCAGATTGGCGAGGAACAGCGTACGCAGGGTCGTGAGCCCAGGATCGGTCGCAGGCGCTCGACACTGTGTCCCTTCTGCCCGGGCAACACGGCCTGGTCTGACCGCAGCGGGGACCTATCGAGGTTGGGTGGCTACTCCCCCAGAAAGAGCGCTATCTCCTCCGTCTTGGTGTAGTCGCTCGTCTTGTAGAGCAACGACCCGTTCGCGTCGGTGACGAGGAGGAAGGGCAGGCCGACCTTCAGTTCCGGGAAACGCGAGTCGCGTCGGTATTCCTCAAAAAGCGCCGTGCTGTCGCGAACCTTGAGTAGCACGGCGCGTTCGAGGGCCGCATTCAGCTTGGCATCGGCCAAGGTCATTTCCTGGAAGGCCTTGCAGTTGGTGCACCAGTCGCCGTGAAAATCGATGAAGACGGGCTTCCCGGTCTGCGCGGCCGCCGCGTACGCCGCATTCTTGTCGAGGTGCCAGGCCAGGTTGCCGTGCCGTTCTTGCGCCACCCCCGAGGTCGCGGCCGTGGATTCGGCGGAAGCCGTCGCGGGCACGCCAAGCACGGTGCGACCGATCACGAAGAAGCCCATAACCGCGGCGACGGCCAGCGCAGATTTCTTGGTTCTTTCTTGCGCGAGCTGTTCGGGGTCTTGCGCCAGGTAGACGGCGCCCGCAAGAAGGACGGTGCCCGAGATCAGCGCCCAGCCAGCGCCGCTGGAAAATCCCAGCCCAGCGAGTCCTTTGAAAACGTAGCCGATGGCGAACCAGGCAATGAGCAGTCCGAACACCTGCTGCATGCGAATCATCCAGCGCCCGCCACGCGGTAGCGCGACGCCGAAGACGCCGATGAGGAGCAATGGCAGCCCCACCCCCATGCCGAACAACATCATCTTGAAGGCGGCGAGCAAGGCGACGCCGGCCGAAACCCGCGTGGTGCCAGCCGCGATCGAAACCAGGATGCTGACCACCACGGGCCCGACGCACGCACTCGACAAAAGGCCCGCGCCAGCTCCCATGGCCCGTGTGCTGCCAAGACCATTTCCACCGCCGTTCCTCACGCCCGCGATGGCCGGGAAGTGCAGCAGACCGGCGGTGGCGAGGGCCAAGAGCAGCATGAGGCCGGCGATGGCGAGGTTCGCGGCAGGCAAGCGCAGTACTTGGTTGAAGCTACCGCCAGTCAACGAGGCCGCGATTCCGAACGCGAAGTAGATGCCGGCCATGCCCGCGTAATAGACCAGCGGATGCGCGAAGCGACCGAGTTGGCTTTGGCGTTTGGAGAGAATCGCGGCCGTGATCGGATAGAGCGGATAGACGCAAGGAAGAAGACTCGCCAGCGCTCCGCCCAAGAGCAACAGTCCAAAGCTGGTGAGCCCGGTGGCGGCGCCGAGTTGATGCGCCAGCTATGCGTTGGCCTGCTCGAACCAGGATGAGGACAATGCCTACACCTTTAGTCGTGAAAACACGTAGAACGCCTCGGTCGCGATCTGGCGCGCGCGAGCGTCGTACGTCGCTGCTTCCGTGGGCGTGCCGTCCGACTCTTTCGGATCTTCGTAGTGAAGGGGGATGCGCAGGGTGGCGCCCGCAACCGTGGGGCAGCTCTTGTCGGCTTGCGAGCAGGTCATCACGGCCGCGAAATTTTCCTTCGGATTGAATGCGTCGTCGTACTTCTTGGAGAAGGCTTCGATGGCCGGGCGGTTGCTTGCGAAGGTTACCTTGTAGTGGGGATTCTCACCGCCTGGGTTGGTGATGGCGAAGCCGGCGCGCTCCAGCGCGGCCACCGCGCGTGGATTGAATGCCTTGACCTCGGTGCCACCCGAGAAGACCTCGACCCGGTCGACGCCGTAATGAGCGGCGGCAAGGGTCGCGAAGATCTGCCCCATGTGGCTGCGGCGGGAATTGTGCGTGCAAATGTAGGTCACGCGCGCGGTCTCCTTGGAATCGCGGCGGGTCTTGATGAACAGGGCAAGCTTGTCGAGCTGCCGCTTGCGGTCGGCCGGAATGGCGTCGAAGCCGGCCGGAAGGCCCTCGATGTACTTTTGCAGAGCGGGTGAGATTTGCGCCGATGCCGAGTTGTCCTTGGCCGAGGGCGCCGCTTGGCCCGCGGACTTGCCGGGCTTCGCCCAAGCTTTCGCGCTATAAGTGGCGCACCCGAAGAGAGCCACAAAGAACAGGGTATGCAACACCGATGGACTCGTACGCTTCATGGAGATGGACCTTTCCTTTCGCCGGTTCGACTGGCGTTCGACAAATCGTTTCGTAATTAGACGAAATGCGAATCGTTGTCCACACCAAGACCTGCCCTCCGGACAGTTGTTGCCCTCCTGACACAAAAGCTGCCAAAGGCGTCCTGGGTGCGCGCGCGGAGCGGCAAATGGCGGATCTCTGCCGCGCCCTCGGGCATCCAGCGCGCGTGCGGATCCTGCGCCTGCTGGTCGAGAAGAATGTCTGTATCGCCGGAGAGCTGGCGGACGAAGTTTCACTCGCGGCGTCGACCGTGTCGCAGCACCTCAAGATTTTGAAAGAGGCCGGGCTGATCAAGGGCGAGATCGATGGCCCGCGAAGGTGCTACTGCGTCGACAAGACGGTTGTCGCGAGACTTCGGACGTTCATCGCGGCGCTGTCGGGAGCGTCTTGAGCCAGGCCTCGATTCGCGCGCGAATCGCATCGCGAACCTCGACCACGCGTGCGAGGCGTTCCTCGTGCGTGCCGGTGAAGGTGCTGGGATCGGGAAAGCTCCAGGAGAGCCGCTCTGTGATACCCGCGAAGATCGGACACTTCTGGTCGTGCTCTTCGTCGCAGACTCCGATCACATAGGAGAATATTCGGCCAGCCGTGAATAGGTCGAAGACCGAAGGCTGCGGGCCGGGGTGCGTCAGTCGCAGCCCGATGAGCTGCAATGCCTCGACGACGAGAGGGTTGACCTCGCGGGGCTCGTAGCCAGCGCTCGTGACCTCGAAGCGAGGCCCTCCAAGATGGCGCAGCAGGGCTTCCGCCATTCGGCTCCTCGCCGCATTGTGAACACAAACGAACAGCACACTGGTCGTGTCAGTCATCACTGCCTCCATTGAAACCTATCAATCTGCGGAACCATGGATCGTTAGATCTTGAGCCGGGCTTCGTCGGCGAGAACCTTGAAGAACTGGGCCGCGTCTCTCATGCGTCACCTATATACTTGTATAGCCGCATATACGTATCCCTGCAAGACCATGCGTTACGTTCGTTGTGAGCCGGCAGAACGGGCTGGCGTGTCTTGCGAGGTCAGCGCACTTTGCGGAAGACCAGGAAGGTCTGATAGGTCAGGCGCGAAGTTCCTTGATTCGCTCTTCCACACCCTGGGCCTCGGCCTTGAGTTCAATCAGGTACGACTCAAGCTCGGCGATCACCTCGGCCTTGCTCTTGAAGCGGCGGCGGAACCCGCCGTGTCCACCATCACAGCAGCAATTGCCTTTTTCGCTGTCGCAGGAGCAACTGCCGTGCGCGCCATCACAGCAGCACCCGCCGCGCTCGGCGCAGCAGCCGCACTGGCAGCTGCATTCGCTCTCCGATTGGCATTCGCAGCCCTGGCCATGATGTTGACGGTGGTGTTGTCCGCCTGTCTCGCTGTGGCACATGATCATCCTCTCTTTCGTGGTTTGGCGGAGCGGCGCCCCGCAATGGATTCGTACTCGGCAAGAAATTCGCCCAGGTGTGTCATGGTCTTGCGGATTTCGGACGCCCAGGTATCGAGATGCTCGCGACCGATCTTGGTGAGTTCGTAAATGCGCCTGGCCGGCCCGTGCCCGCCGGTGTCCCAGGCAGACTGCACGCCTTCGGCCTCTTCGAGCTGCCGCAGGGTCCGGTACAACATTCCAGGGTCAGCCAAGTTCTCTGCGCCAGGAATAGTGCGAAGGGCCTCCATCAACTCGTAGCCGTGGCTACCCTTCTTTGCCAGAAGCAGCAGCAGTCGCGGTTGGATGAAACCGCGCACCTCGCAGCCGCAGCGGCAACCACATCCTTGTTTGCGTTCGGCGCACATGGCGATCCTATCGCGTGTCACTATATGCGGGAGACATATAGCTGTCAACAGTGGAGTTTGCCAAGCTCGCGCCCGCACAGCCAGCGGGCTCCGCACGTGACTACAAGACGATCGTGATGTCAGATCCCGCCATGGCGTCCAGAAACACCGCGTATTCCCCGATGATGATTTCGGGGTAGGCCAGCTGACTGCGCTTGACCCCGAAGTGATCCAAGGAAGGGCCGCAGGCATAGATCTTTGCGCCCAGCTCGCGCAACTGGGCCAGCTTGTCCTGTGGCGGCAGGTGGCCGGCTTCGGCCAGTCCGTCACGCGCAAACCCGCTGAACGGCCAGCTCCAGCCGGACAGCTTGGCTGAGAATCCTTGCGCGAGAACGCGCACCGCAGGCCCCTGAAAGATCAAATGGACATCGCTGCCCGACAGCGCCGCTGTGAGCGCCAGCCCGAGTGGAGTCAGGAGTTCCTCAAGGCCCGGGTTTGAAATCACAATGGCCAGCTTCTTTCCGCTCGACCTGAAGGGCGCTTTCTCGATGTAGTAGCGGACCATGCCTGGCCCCGGCTCCGCTTGGCGCAGAGTCTGATGGGTCGCGTGACACCAAGCGCGAAGGTCGCTGTCCACCGCATCATAGGCGTCGGTCACCAGCTCCAGCACCTGGCCGTCCTGCATGTCCGCGAGCAGCTTGCGGGCGTGGTAGATGATGAACACCGCTACCGTCCTGCCGCGCATGTCGAGCGAGCGATCGACGGCAACCCGGGAAGCCGGCAACGCCGGCCGCCCCGCGTGCGAACTGCAGCCCCCGAGAAGTGCTGCAGCAAGCAGAATCAGTAGCAGAGGCGCCACTGTTCGAGCAACCGTCTTCATTTCTTGGCCTCCGTGGCTGAACACCGTACGCCGATCGCCGCCAGCGTCTCCTGTAGCGGCTCCAGATCGATCGCGCATTGGACCCTGCGGCCGGAACGGACACACGTGATCAGTCCTGCCCGCCGAAGCTGCTTGAGGTGGTGCGAGACCGTGGGCATGGAGATCCCAAGCCTGCGTCCGGCATCTGCCAGCGTTCGCTGAGCCTGCTCACCGCCCACCTCACACCCGTGGGCGCAGCCACAGTCCTGGTTGAGCATGAGCAGCAGCGCCAGCCGGCTCTCATCGGCCAGAACCTTGAAGATGTTCACCGCCCGACGGATGACCCGCCGGTCAGTCGATTGTTTGATAGCCATCGAACAATCGAATACACCGCAGAAACGCGGGCGTCAAGGGCATCCAAGAACCGGCACATGCCGAGCACCGGAAGGTCGAACCTAGATAGCCCAGGCTGGGCTGGCATCGTAGAACCCTTTCGCGCGAACTGATCGATCAACGGAGAATGCCCGTGGACGCAAGCTCGAAAACTCAAACGCAATTCGCTGCTTTACCTGCCCAGTTGCGGCGGTGGGGAAGCGCCGCAGCGGCTCTTGCCTGTGTGCTCAACGGCGTGTGGCTTGCGTGCATGATCTACCTCGCCAGCCTCGGCGACACGGCCGCTCAGGTCCGAGCGCACCCCGGTCTCTTCCACCTGAGCTTAGGCTCGTGTGTCGTACTGACTCTCCTACAGATTCCCATCCTCCTGGCCCTGGTGGCGACCGCCTTCCAGCGAGCGCCAGCGGCCAGCCTGATTGGCGGCGTGGTCTACGCGCTCTACGTCCCTTTGAACCTGATCGGATACTTTTCCTTCGGCCGCTTGGCGCCACTGGTCGACACGGCAGCGACGCGGCAGCCGATGGGCATTTCCTTCCTCGCTCAGTTGATCGAGATCGGCGGCCACTTGGCGCTCACTGGGATGCTCCCGGTGCTGGGTTACGGCGTGCTTGGGCTGGCCTGGTGTCTCTTGGCGCCGCCGCTCTGGCAGCGAGGCCGTCTGTGGCGAGCGGCGACCATGTTGCTGCTCACCTCGGGCGCGCTCTCGATCGCAGGCGCTGCCGGAGCCTTTCTCGCCATTCCCTGGCTCTCAACCGGAAGCATGCTGGGCGGGGTGGTATCGCTGCCAACCCTCGCCGTGTTGGCCTTGGTCTTCAGAGACTGATCACAATGACGGGCGCTGCCGGCTCAAAGCCCCTGTCCACTCGTCGCAATTCCGCGCCCCCGCCGGTCGCGGATGAGCTCCAGCCCGAGGAGAAGGCAGCCGAGGGAGAGCACGATGATTCCCCCGATCGCAACCATCATCGAAAGGACCGGACCCAGGGCGTAGACCAGCGCCCCGACGAAAATGAGGATACCGGCCGCCTTGGGAAACTCCTTGGAGCGGACCAGCGCGAAGCAGAAGAGAAGGATTCCCAGGAAGATGGTGGCGCTGGCCCCAACTTTGAAAGCGTGAACAAGCGGATGGTTGCGCAGGATTCCATCCCGCAACAGCGTCGCGGAAGACGGGTTCTCTGCGATGATCGGGTACAGGAAGATCTCCCAGGTGACCTTGCAGGCTTGCAGTAGGTAGGCGGCCTCGATGAAGACGAACCCCACCAGCCCCAGCGCACCAGCGCCCTTGTGCAAACGTGAGTACACGGCGGCAAATCCGAAAACCATCAAGACCACCCCGGCAAAGGCGATTGCGGCGACTCCGATCCACGGAGGGCTCAAGACGACACGGGAGAAGTCCCTATGGATCTCGCCGGCCGGGAACAGAGACAGAAAGAGCACAGAATAGGCGGCAAACAGAACGGCTCCGGCGATAAGGGCAAATCCGCCCAGCTTCTGAATCGTGGCAAGTTTCACGGCTTCTCCTTTTCGATCCGCACGTTTTCTCGACGCTGAGGCGACTCCAGCCTACCGAAACATGATGAGGATGTCATCATGCGCGACCCATTACAGGGGTGGATTTGGTGGCGTTCGGGCGCTGAGAGACGGTTCGGTTGGGCGCCCAGTCGCAGGAGAACAGGTGTAGAAAGGTTGACCTCCACCGCGGGAGATTCTCAGCTCTTCGGAACCTGGGTTGCATGGAACGAAGACCTCATTCAACACCCAACGCCTGCTCGACATCGTTTTCGCTGAGGGCGACTTCTCGAGAAGCGGGGTGGTCGATTACAAGCCCGCCACGGTCATTCAGTATACCGGCCCATCTCAGCCCGCATCGGGAAAGTGGCACCAGAGACCGCATTGTCCACCAACGCAGCCAATGGACTGACCTGTGCACCCTAGGCAAGCGCAATTCCCGAGCGTCGGAGACTGGCCAGGGCAATAGGCTGCCCAAGCAGCTTGATTGGCGTCACATCTCTTCTTGGTGAGTATCGGTCCGCCACAGCAATAGGAGCCAGTGCAATGGCTCGAATCTGTGGGGGCTTCCCCCCAATTGCACGACGTGCAGTCGGCATCACTTGAGCAAGCGTCGAGGTCGGGAGTGGACACGGAACCGTCAGAAGTCGAAGTTGATCCGCCAGTGCCGGTTGCGCCTCCTTCGGCCTGGATGCCGCCACTACCTGCCGCACCGCCTGAGCTTGTCGCACCGCCGGTCGCATCTGCTGCTGCATCCGCGCTGCCAGCCATCACGAAGGTCATGCACTGACCGCCCACGCACTCCAAGCCGACGGTGCCGCCCTGAACTGTATTCTTGCCATCCTCGGCCTGCTCCGTCGGGTAGAGGTAGGTGGGGCAGGCAAGATTTTCGCAGGACGGAGTTGGGAAAGTGCATGAGGACGACTTGGCCAGGCCCACCTCCGAGATAGAGCCGCAACAGGTTGGCTGGACCACCTGCTTGCAGTCGCTCGCCAGGGTGCAGGTCTTGGCCGTGGCTGCGATGGCGCCGCTGGAGTCGTAGCAAGAGACACCGCTGCTGCCCGACGAAGCACCGCCGGCCCCGGCTATTCCACCGCTTCCGCCTGTGGCTGTGCTGCCACCACCGAGTGTACTTCCGCCTTGTGCCGTGGTTCCGCCAGAAGCGGTGGTCCCGCCGGAGCTATGAAGACCGGTCTTGGCGTTTGAACTACAGCCCCTGCCCAGAACTGCAAGGCAGAGTCCAAAGAGTGCTATTGTGCATGGCCTGGGATGATTGAGTTGGCCGGTATTCATGATGCTCACTTGTCCTCATGCGAATGGAAGATCGTTTGCGGGACACGGATCAATCCTGTGGGAATCCCGACTCACGGTGGCAACAGCACTGCGCATGACCAGTAGCCAGTCTGTTCGTTGAAGGCACAATATTCAGGCTGCCTGCAGTCGCTGTCGTCGACGCAGGTGTCGCGTGAAGTGTGGCAGTGATAGGCAGCGCCGACCCCCGGGCTTGGCGAGCAGTAATTGCCGGCTCCGCAATCCGAATCGACGCGACAATCGCTACCGTTCAAACAGGAGTTCGGCGCCGAGCTAGAAGCCGAGTCACGGCAGTCGCAGGGAGTATTCGCCGGGCAGTCCGCATCGCTGAAGCACTGGTCGTATGAACACTGCGCACCCGGCGGGAGGGGCTGGGGCGCCAGACAGCGACCACTGACACCTGAGGTGCAGTCCGAATCAAACATGCAGTCGGCGCCGGGGCATGGACAGTTGTGTGGGTTGGTGAGACTGATGCAGCCGCAGAAGAATGGACCGGGGCCGGGAGCGCGTCCTGTCGGACAGGTAGCGCCGGCGGCGCGATGGAGTAGCGGCGTGCGCGTGCCCGCATCCTGAGTATTCTTCACCACGCCGGCGTCAGGGGGCGGGGCGCAGCTGGGACAACCGCAGGGCTCGGGATTTGGCAGGTATCCGTAGGTGCAGGCCATCATCGGGCACATCACGTTACAGATCACCGGCGCGTCTGGCTTCCCAGCGTCGCTGGTTCCACCGTCCACCGGCACGCATCCAGTGCAGCCGCAGGGCGGAGAGACCAGCTGGGACCCAGCGGGACAGGTCTTGGGGGGTAGGGCGCAAGGGGGCGGTGGCCCAAGGCAGATCGGGCTGTCCGGGCTGCCAGCGTCTTTCGCAATTCCGGCGTCAGGATTCGGCACACAGATGGGACAGCCGCAGGGGTCGTTTGGGTTCGGCTGGAGTTCGCCAGCACAGGCCGGAATGAAGCACAAGGGCGGAAGGCAGGAACCCGTTCCACCAGTGCCGCCGCCGCTGGTTCCGCCAGACCCGCCTCCGCCGACGACACCACCCGAGCCTCCCGTGGTTCCGCTGCTGCCCGCGCCTCCGCCTGCCCCGCCAGTTCCTGATGCACCCCCGTTTGCGGATGGCATGCAGCATGTCGAGGGGCCTCCCATGTTGCTGCATTCATACTGACTCGTGTTGTCGACTGTTCCGCCTGGGCAGGTGCCCGGCTGCGCCTGAATGCATGTTCCACCTGCGGTCTCGCACGGCGAATAGCTGAGTGGTAGACAGCAGAACGTCATGCTCGATCTGCAGGAATACCCCCCGGTGTTGGGGCTCCAGCCGCCCAAACAGGCTCCTGGTCCTCCTTGCTCACAGGTGCCACCTGCTTTCTCGCAGTCGTTCTGGCCGGTTGTTTGGCCCCCACCCGTGCTGCCGCCTGTGCCGGATACTCCTTGGCCTCCGCTCGTGCTGCCCCCACCGAGATGCAGACCGGAATGGTTGCTGCACGCCAGGCCCACCAAGCCAGCCAGAAGAAGTGCGCCGCCGCATGTAGACATCTTGAACATGGAATCCTCCACGCGATTTAGGACAGCAATATGCGTGCCCAGTCTCGCGCCGCAACGGTGGAACCGATTTCCTCGCAACTACAAGGGAAGAGCCCATGTGGCAGGTGAAGACATGGCCATAGAGTCCGTCAACTATCAGAATTCTGAGGGTCCTCGTCCATGATCTGGCGTAGTTCCCCGGCCAGGGGGGTGGCATGCCAGCATCACTGCCATCGCTTTTTGCGGGAAGGCTGGATTGCCCTGCCGAGCAAAAGCGGAGAGCGCGCTAGTTGTTGACGAACTTCGAGAGCAACCTCACGTACGCTGCTTGGTAGCCCAAATCAGGCTCGGTGACCTGCCACGAATCCACCGGCCAGCCGTCGTTGAAATCCTTATACGATTTCATAGGAGGCTGCCCAGCGGGCGGGATTGGGTTCACGCAAAGCGCGTTGTTCGTGGCGGACCCACAGCCCGCGGGGCAGCAGGTATCCAGCGCATAGCTCGGATTCGCGCCTCCCACGAGATAGCCGGGGGCAGGCCCGTACTTGGACACGCCGACGATGCTCCAATCAGTGCCAGGTGCAAACCATGAATGGTAAAGCGACGTCACGGAGTTCGAAGCACCGACCGCGTTGACGTTCGACAAGAATACTTTCGCGAGCGGGTTGACACCGTGGAAGTAGTGCACGTGACGTTCGGCGGCCGTCATCGCAGCGGTGTTCTTCGTCGAATCGAGTCCATACGTCGGAACCAGCGTGAACAACAAGCCCTGCGAGGCTTGGGTCTGATTGCTGCCCCACACAAAATCCGCAAGATACGCCACGTAGGAGCCTTTGCTGCCGGTATACGCGGGGAAGTTGTCGCCTCCATTTAACCCGGCGAGCATGTTGGTCTTGATCGCAGAAGCCACCGCCGCTGTGGCGTCGCTGGCGGTGGCGTAAGTGAGGAGCGCATCGAAATCACCGAGGTTCCACGGACCGACGTAGCCCGCGAGGCTCGATGTGAGGCCGTTCGCATTGTAGTTGGCGTCGAAATAGGTCTGGTACGTGGTGCTTCCCGTCGCTGCAAAAAGCAACGCCGACGTGTCCAGCTTGATTTGCGCGAGGGCAGTGGCCGAGACCTCCTGTTGGCCGGCGCCAAGCCCCGAGGTGCCGGATGCAGCGTCGTTGTTCTGAAAGAAGACTGCGGGATTGGCCACGGCCCACGTCCAGGCCTTTTCGGCGCGAGTCAGCAGGTCGGCCGCGTACGAGACGAGCGAAGGAATCTTCTTCAGCACAATCGAGGCGTAGGCAAACGCGCCGGCGGTGCTCAAGGTCGCCGAGGTATTGACCTCGCCGTAGAAACACTTGGCGTTCGATGCCGAAGGCGGCGACCTTACCGCGCCGGTTGCCGGCAGGACTTCACCCGCGATGCTCAGCACCGAGCCATTGGCGCCAGCGCCGTCCTGCATCTTCTTCATCCAATTGAGTTCCCACATCACTTCGTCCAAGACGTCGGGCACGCCGTTGCCCGATTCAGGGATGTTCACATCGTCGGTGAACGCAGTGGGATTCTCGGCGTAGGCGCGCAGGAGTTGGATGACATCGGCGGCGGCCCAGTTGGTGTATTTGTTATAATCGCCCGCATCGAACCAGCCGCCACTCAGGTCTTGCGGGTTGTTCTTCGTGAGGAAATCCTGGCAGGCGGTGTCGCCGGGAAAATCCAAGGCATCCGCCCAAGCTGTACCTGCGTATTGCGCGGTCTTCGCGATGCCAAAGCGCTGGTAGTAGTACATCTTCTGAGCGGCCTTGAAGATGTTGGCGTAGACCGTGTCGCTGACTTGAAACGGATACGAGCGCACGTTGTTGCCCGTATCGACGACAACATACGTGCCCGGTGTGGCGAGCGCGCTGAAGGTGAGCCACCACGTCTTGTCGCCGGAGCCATGGCCGGTGTCGCTATCGGTTGCGCCGGCTTTCCATGCGACGGGCGCGCCGCTCCAGACCGTTGCACCCGAAACCACATCGACGACGGAGAGTGAGGCGCTGGGAGCGAATGTCGTGGTTGCATCAAAGCCGGTGACAGGCGTGCGTACGACCGCGATCTTCTCGGCGCCTGTGCGATACCCGAATTGGTCGATCACCAAGAAGGGTGTCGTGGGAATCGCCTGCGTCGCCGCATTCCAGGGCACACTGACCGCAGTCATATCGGTGGCAGCAAAATCGACGGCGCTCGAAGCGTCGGGGGTTGCGGCGGCGCTGGAGGCATCGAGCGAAGTCTCATCGCCGTGGGCATCGACGGTCGACGACAACTTGGAGCTGGAACAGGCGAGAAGGGGGGAACAGAAGACAATCAGGCGGGGCGAGCGAAATCTCATGGTCTGAGTAGAAGCCATAAATCCATCGCAGGCAATGGCAAAGTCCGCTCGGTCTGAGCCGAGGTCGCCACCCATGGTCGCGTGCAGGTCCAGGAGGCAGCGAAGTAGGAACCAGCCAACTACTTCTTCACAATGACGATGGCATTGGGCCCGCTACCCGATGGTACGGTGGGCTGGGCCATGAGCGTGAGTGCGCCGTCCGCGCCGATGGTGTACTGAGAAACCGTGCTGCCTGGGTAGCCACTGGTCGCGTAAAGGTACTTGCCCGAAAAGTCGATGGCGACATTCGCGAAATACGTGGTTGCCGCCAGCGTGGCGGGGCTCATCGGTGTGAAAACCCCATCAGCGCCGACGGTGTAGAGCGAGATGGCCGCCGCTGCGTTGGCGTTGACCGCATAGGCGAACCTTCCCGAGGGATCGACCGCGATGGCGCCGGGGTAGGTGTCCGTCGCGACCGAGGCCGGGGTCAGCGGCGAGAGTGCCCCATTGGCGCCGATAGCGTACTGAAAGACGACGTTGTCGAAGTATCCTGCCACATAGAGATACGCGCCCGACGGGTGGAGCGTCATGTGGTAGGCGTTGCCGTTCTTGCCGTTGGTTGGAACCGAGGTGGGGGTCATGGGCGACAGTGATCCGTCCGCACCGATGGTGTATTGCGAGACGCTCCTGCCGTCGGCGTTGGCCACGTAGGCGTACTTGCCCGAGGGATCGACCACAACGGAGGCGGGAGCGTTGGGATAGCCCTGTTCTGACTTGACCGTGCCGATTGGGGCGAGCGCCCCATCAGCGCCGAGCGCGAACTCGGACACGTCACCGCTCTGGTTGTTTGCCACGTAGGCATACTTGCCCGAGGGATCGACCACGATGGACACCGGATAGGTCCCAGCCGAGGCCGAGGGCGTTGCCATTGGGGAGAGCGCCCCAGTCGCGCCGATTAGGTACTGGGAGATCTCGCCCGCCGGGGTGGGCCTTGCGTTGGCCACGTAAGCGTACCTGCCGGAGGGGTCCACCGTTATGGCTTCGGGCGTATCCCCCGCCGCAACCGTGGGCGGGGTCAGGGGTATGAGGGTTCCCCCTTCGGCGATCATGTATTGAGAGACGCTACCGTCATATTGATTTGCAACGTAGGCATAGCCCACGACAGCGATCGCCGTCCATTGGGCGTACAAGACGACACCGACCGTGCCCAACTGCAGCGTCTGCGCCGGCAGATAGGTCGTTCCTGAGCCGTCTGCCAGCGTGTTCCAACCGGTGAAGGAATACCCGGTCTTCACCATGTCGCCCGTATTCCCAAGCACGACAACCGCAGCCCCGGCCTGATAGGTCTGAAAGTCGACCGGAGCGATGCCGCCGGTATTCCCGTTGCCCTCATAGGTCACGGCGAGGGTGCCCGTAGCGCCACCGCCCCCCAGCACGCCGCTGTCCGGGCCCCCCTTGCTGGCCCCACCACTGCCACAGGCGACAAAGAGAACGATCAATACGCCGAGAGAAGCGATTCCCATGCGATTTCTAGTCATGGCGGTCTTCCTAGTAAAGCGTTTCCACCCGGTCAAGGCTCAAAATCGCTCATCAGCCCACCATCCAGCGTGCAACAAAGATGATCGTCGCCGCGCCGCCGGTGGCCATTGAAGCCAGCCATATCTTGCGGCTTTCGAGCAACGCCCCGATTGCGGACAATCCGATAGACACCTGAAGCAGGGTCACAGTGAGCGCGAACCACTCATGCTTGGCGAGATCGTCGCGCGATTCGGCCTCCAGGTGTTTGGCCTCGCCGCGAATCTCGTCTTGCTCACGCGCGTATTTCTCGACGTCACGACGAATGGTTTCGAGTCGTTCGGGGGCCGCGTGCAGCTCGGTGAGAATCTCCAATTCCGAGACTTTCGTCGCCGCCTTGTTTCCTTTGGCCTGATAGTAGGCCCACTGGTCCGTCGCCCGAGATTGCTTGAGCAATGCCTCGTTCGCGCACTGCCCGGATTTCAACGAGGCCACCGCTGCCACAACCGCCAGGCAGGCCGTGGAGACCGCCAGACCGCGCAGCCAGGGCGCCCGGTGCCTTTCTTCCCGGGCCTTCTCGTGCGCTGCCTCCGCCTGCTTGTCGACGCTGACTTCTCCGATCTCGGCCTCTTCCATGGTGCCTCCTTCCTGACCCTCTAGCCCGACTCGGCCGCGACCAAGACATCGCCGTCGGGGTCGGGACGGGTGATGCTGCCCAGGCCGGCTTCTGCCATCCAGCTGCGGTATTGGCCTTCGGTATAGGTGTTTCCGTGCTCGGTTCCCACGAGCATGTTGAGGGCAAAAAGCGCTGCAAACGGGGGCGCGGCGCGATTTTCCTCAAGGATGAATTCGCGGATGACGAGATGACCTCCTGGTGCCAAAGCCCGGGCGCAGCGCTGGATGAGCGCGCGGTTCTCATCCTCGCCGAACATGTGGCAGACGGCGGAGAGCAATATCAGATCGTATCCTTGGCCAAGTTCCGCCGTGCGCATGTCCCCGGGTCGAACGCGCACACGGTCCTGCAGTCCCGCCTCGCGAATGTAGCGCTCGCCCAGAAGAACCACCGGTCCCAGATCGAGAATCTCCACGCGCAATTCGGGACAAGCCTGGGCAAAGGCGATGGAGAAGGCGCCCGATCCGCCGCCCACGTCGAGCATTCGCTTCGCATGATTGATGCCCGAGAGGCGCACGGTTTCTTTGGCGCTGTCCTGCGCCCGCGCGTGCATGGCGGCAATGAAGTCGCGCGTGCGCTCTTCCGGGAAGCCCTCGGGGCCGCGCGATTGGACCGCCCTGCCCGCCTTCACGCATTCGGTGAGAGTGGACCATGTGTTCCACAGATGGACCGTGTGCAACAGGCCTGGTCGCGCAGGCCCTAGCGCTTTCGACTCGGCGGTGCAGCGAAAGATGGCACCACGCTTGAGAAGACCACCCAGCGCCACGAGTGCGTTCAGCAGCATCTCGGTGGCCCGCGGCTCTGTGCCCAGGCGCTGGGCGACATTTGCGGCCGTGGCACCGCCTTCGCCGACCGTCGAGAACACGTCCAATTCCAGAGCCGTGAGCAGAACTCGACTTTCTTGGAAGGCCCGGGCCGACTGGATCAAATTGTCTAGGCTGCGCGTCTTTTCCATGACGTACCTCCACAACGTGACGTGAAGACTTTCTCCCAACCACTACCCAGTCAGGTGGGCGTGGGCTTTGGCCAGCATCTCGATGATGGGGATGTTCTGTGGGCACTTGGGCTCGCAGTCGGCGCATTCGGTGCATTGGTCGGCGCCGGTGCCGGCTTTGACCAAGAAGGCATCGTGGGCAGACGCATGCATCCGAAACCCAGCGCCGAGATGGGGAGGCCCGGGATCTTGGGGAACGAGCAGTACCGCATGACCGGTAGTTTGCCGGCTTGCGCGAGCCCTGGCCACCCCTACCAGCGGCTAAAATCATCGTCGCACAGACGCGCGACGCCGGTCACATCTTGTACAGGTTATGGCCAGCCCACTCCAGCGCGCGGGGATGGTTCATCAGCGCCTCGGCCGCAGGCGGATGGCGCCGGCACCAGACCATGAACGCCTCGGCAGCGGGCCGGTGCTTCGCCATGCTCTTGTCGAAGAACGGCCAGCGCGGATGGGTCGAAATGAAGGCGTCGATCCCTTGGGCCGGATGCGTGATGGTCCAGGTCACAAACTCGTGTGACTTCTCGGGATGGTGAGCGTCCCACTCGAAAAATCTTTGCGCGGCCTGCGGGTGCGCGTGGGCCCAATCGCCCAGCTCACGAGCTGCCTCGGGGTGAACCTCCGCCCAGCGTTCGAGAGGCACAGGACCGGACGGCGCCGGTGGCGGAGCCGCGACGGGCGGTGGCGGCGCAGGTGGCGGCGGCGCCGCGTGCGCATGCACACATCCGAAGAGAGTGCATGTGACAGCAAAACCGGCCACCTTCAGCGCGCTGAGTTTACACTTCATGTCGCTTCTCCTCGATTCCGCGGCCTCTTGTGCATTTCTTGGGTTGAACATGGAGTCCGCGTCTTTCAGGCGTGTTGCTGGAAGGTAAAGCTTTGTAAAGAGCAGATCGGACGCCCGATCGTTCACCCGTGGTCCGTGTCTGGCTTGTTTCGGGGTCGTGTCGCCTTCATTATCCCCCACCGCCCATGGAAGACATCGCCGCCGAAATTCCCACGCCGCGTGTGCCCGTCGAGAAAACCGCGCTGAGCATCTTGCTGTCGCTGAGCCTGTCACACCTGCTCAACGACACGATCCAATCATTGCTGCCCGCGCTCTATCCGCTGTTCAAGGAATCGCTTCACCTGAGCTTCGCCCAGATCGGGCTCATCACCTTTACGTTTCAATTGACCGCTTCCCTGCTCCAGCCGGTGGTCGGTTTCCACACCGACCGGAGTCCCAGGCCGTTCTCGCTCGCCATTGGCATGGCCGTGACCCTGGTTGGCCTGATCGCGCTGTCGCAGGCGACCAGTTTCCACGCCATCCTGGTCGCCGCCGCCTTGGTCGGAACAGGCTCGTCGGTCTTTCATCCCGAGGCATCGCGTGTCGCGCGCCTTGCCTCGGGCGGCCGGCACGGATTTGCTCAATCGGTTTTCCAGGTGGGCGGGAATTTTGGCAGTTCGCTCGGGCCGTTGCTCGCGGCTGCCATCGTCGTGCCGCGCGGACAGCCGAGCGTCTTGTGGTTCTCGCTTGTGGCACTCGCCGGTATCGTGGTGCTGTTCAAGGTGGGCCGCTGGTATCGCGACCGGCTACGGCAGGCGCCAGGACGATCCGGCGGCGGCGCACACCTTCTTGCGGTGGTTTCGCCGCGCCAGGTGCGACGAGCGTTGGTGGTTCTCGTTGCGCTCATCTTTTCCAAGTACATCTACCTGGTCAGCCTCACCAGCTACTATACGTTCTTCCTGATTGGAAAATTCGGCCTGTCGGTGCGGGCCGCGCAGATGCGATTGTTCGTTTTCACCTTTGCCGTGGCCGCAGGCACCATCCTCGGCGGACCGCTGGGTGACCGCTTCGGCCGCAAGCGCGTGATCTGGTTCTCCATTCTCGGCGTGGCGCCATTCACGCTGGTGCTCCCCTACGCCAACGCTACATGGACAGTCATTCTGACCATCCCCATCGGGCTGATTCTCTCGTCGGCATTTCCGGCCATCCTGGTGTATGCGCAGGAACTCTTGCCCGGCAAGGTCGGGATGGTGGCAGGGCTGTTCTTCGGTCTGGCCTTCGGCATCGCGGGCATCGGTTCCGCGCTCCTCGGCCGACTGGCCGACCACACCGGCATATTCTTCGTGTACCACGTGTGCAGCTACCTGCCGCTGCTTGGCCTGCTCACCGGTTTTCTGCCCAACCTGGAACGTCCAGCCGCGCGACGTGCGTGATCTCGACGGCGCCGTGGCAGGCGACCATTTTGCGGTAAGCTGACAGCCAAGCCATGAAAGCCGCTGTCCTCACCAACGATCGCACCCTGCACTTTGGCGACGCTGCTGACCCGAAGATCCGGACGCGGCGATGTCCTGGTGCGAACCAGCAGCGCCGGGATCTGCGGCACTGACTTGCACGTCTATCGCGGAGAATTTCACGGCCGCGTGCGATTCCCGGCGATCTTGGGTCACGAATTCGGCGGCGTGATCCAAGAAGTGGGACCGGACGTGCGCGGCTTTGCCGTCGGCGATCGCGTGGCCGTGGATCCCATCCTGCCTTGCCACGCTTGCCCGGCGTGCCTGGAAGGACACATCAACTGCTGCGCCACCCTCAAGCTGCTCGGATTGGATCTCGACGGCGGCTTCGGGGAATTCGTGGCGGTTCCGCAAGCCAACCTCTACCGGCTGCCTGACAACGTGGCGATGAAGGTCGTGCCCATGGTCGAAATGTACGGGCTCGGTCACCACGTCCTTGAGCGCGGACAGGTACAGCCGGGCGAGACCGTGGCGATCCTGGGCGCGGGCAAGCTGGGACTGTCGGTGCTCGACGTGCTCTGCCACGGCGCCGGCGCCGCCTTCTCCATTGTCTGCGACCAAGCCCCATTTCGCCTGGACACTGCGCGCACTCTGGGCGCAGACCATGCCGTCGACATCCGCCATGACGACCCACTGGAACGCGTGCGCGAGCTGACCCATGGCGTGGGCGTCGATTGCGCGATCGAATGCGTGGGGCACGCCCACGACATCCCCGGCCGCGAGCCGCCGCTGGCGCAAGCCGTGAAGATGATCCGGCACGGCGGTCGCGTGGTCACCGCCGGCCTGGGCGACCAGGTCACGCCCGTGCATTTCAAGACCCTCGTGATGAAGGAAGGCGCAATCATCGCCACGCGCGTGACCGCAGGCGAGTTTCCGCGCGCGCTGCGCTTGCTGGCCAAGGGCCTGCTTCACCCTGAGCGGCTCATCACGCACGAAATGCCCATGCAAGACGCGGCGGCGGCCTTCAAGTTGGTGGACAGCGAAAATCCCGGCGCGATCAAGGTCGTGCTCGACATGCACGAAGACCGAAATCACTAGGCACGTCATGAGGCGAGACGCTGCCCGAGCCTGCAATGCACCGAAGGCGACGCTTTGGCTGCTGGTCGTGCTTGGAATCGCCTGCGCCAGCTGGCCTGCGCGGCCAAAGCCTGATCCGCTGGGTCGATGCTCCGCCGGCGGGGAGGCGCTCGGACCCGGTCTTCCCTTCGCGCGAGTGCTGCCGCAATCCGCCCTGGGTCTTGGCTGTGCCACAGTGGGCGCCCGTTTCGGGCTCAACTGTGATGCAGACCGAACGCGATGCATTCGTCGTGTGGGTGAACGGCAGCAGCGGCGATATCGACAGCACCATGGCGTTCCTCCAGCGCAATCGCAATCGGATTCATGCGCTTCCCGGCGTCAACTCGTCCGGGTTCGGCGGCTGTCCAACCGTCAATGCCTCGGCCAGAGCAGGCTGCATCCATGTGTCGTTGGACTTCTGTTCAATGGAGTTCGAAGAGATCGTCCGCCGGCTTGAGCGGCTGGTCGCGCAAGATCCCTTGGCGCTTGGACGCGGCCTTGGCTATCTGGTGAGGCTGACCGGCAGCACGGGACCGCGATGCGACGACGCTTCCCCGGGCTGTGGCCCAGCCCCCTATGACAAGGCTCCCTACCGGCCGTCCAAGAGACGAGGCTTGTTGTACGAGATCCCATCCGCCAGCCCGATCGAGTGCCGCAGCGATGACGAGTGTTCGGCGGCAGGAGCCTTCTGCGTGCCGTGGCCCCGAATGCCCAGGTGGTTCACTTTGGAGTTTGGAGAGAACCTGAGCCACGCCCTGTGCGGCTGTATCGAAAACCACTGCGCCTATTTCATCCAGTAGCGCGGCACAGTTTCTTCCGACCTGCGCGACTATTGGCTCCTTACGGATTCCCCCGGACGACCCATATCCAATGTTGGAGCGTTTGCATGCTCCCTGGAGCCGTCCACCTCTTGTTGTGCGCCTTTTCGGTTAACGCATCAGCGCACTCGTGCGCGCTTTGGATCTCCCGCATGTCCCTGCGGGCGCACCAACTCTCGTGGTTGGGCCATCGCACGGTCAAACGGGTTCCCGCATTCGTTCCCGGTAGTCGAAAATGAAATCGATCCACTCGAACTCATGCGGTCGAACATCAACCGCAAGATGTCCTTCCCCAAGCCGGCGTCGTTCCTGTGCGCGGCATCGACGAAGGCGAGGAATTCCTCGGCATCGCGCCAGCGCCCCTCCGCTTTACCCGTTCCGCAAAACAGGCGAGAAAAGCACAGATCCCCTGACAGGGATGGATACTGCGTCGCCGGAAAAACCAAGTCATCATCCAACCAGTGACGGGGCCGAAATAGATCAGCGAGGAGAGGTCCCCCAAGTGCTCGGCTGAAGCCGGCCCCGAGGAGCCAAACGGTGTGCCGGTTTGGACTGCTCATGACGGCAATCGTATCCCGAACCGCGGGGGGAATCACTTCCCTTCCAGACCCGGTCTTTGCTAGCCGAAGTCAGCAGGTGGCGCCGACCCTTGCCGGCTCCTGTCGGACGGCATCCTCCCTGCCGCCGCCACCGGCGCCGCTACCGCCCAGTCATCGTCCGGCCGTGTTTAACTAGGGGCAGTACGCCACCTGGCATTGGCCGGCGACGCATGTGAAGTGCGCGCAGCCGGTGCTGCCGTTCGTGCATATTTCACACAGCGCGGGCAAGGCGCCGGTGCAGTCGCTTGCCTTGCTGCAGCTAGGGGTCGAAGTGTCAGGCACGCACGTGCACAGGGTGCTGTCAAAATGATCCCCCGCTATACACAAGACATTGTCTACGCAGGCGGCGTCGACTGGCGGCTTTGCTCCTGCATCCTGATCGGACACACAGCGCCCCGATACCTGGGGATCGCATCCCTGCCCGCAAGTCAGCGACGATGCGCAGCCGAGAGCGGGATTGTGGCACGCAAAGCCTGCATTGCCGTCGGGCTCTTTGCAGTCGTACAGAGAGAACCCAATCGGACAGCAGGCAAGCCCCGCGTCGGGACTCGCCAGGCCAGCGTCGGGATTCGGCGGACAGATGGGACAGCCACAGGGCTCAGGGCTCGGCAGGAGCCCGGTCACACAAAGCAGTGCCGGGCAATTGATTGGCGGACAGATGGGCGCGTCCTTCTTTCCAGCGTCCGTCACCGTTCCACCGTCGACCGGAGTGCAGCTGGTGCACCCGCAGGGTGGAGAATTGAAGTCATACCCAGCGGGACAGGTCTTGGGGGGTGGGGCGCAGGGGGGCACGGAGCCCGGACAGATCGGGCCGTCTCGGCCGCTGGCGTCCTTTGTCACGCCGGCGTCAGGATTCGGCGGACAGATGGGACAACCGCAGGGATCGGGGTTCGGCTGGAAACCACTCATGCAGGCGAGCGCGGGGCACGCGGTCGGGAGGCAGGCGCTCGTTCCACCGCCGCCGGCAGTTCCATTCGTCCCGCCAGCACTGACTCCGCCCGAGCCGATGGAGCCCGAACTGCCCGCCACAATGCCACCGACACCGACTGTACCGCCCGAGCCAACGACCACGCCGCCGGTCTGGCTTCCGCCCGCCACGCCCCCGGCACCTGCGATTGCCCCGCCCGGATTCAAGCCTTCCTGGTTGATACAGGCTAGGCCCAGCAAACCACATGTAAGAAGGGCCGCGACGCCCATTGACATCTTGAGCATTGGTCTCTCCGTGTGCTCACCAGAGCAACCTCAGGGTCTAGTCTAGCACCGCGCTTGGGAGAGCCCACTGAGTGCAGTGTGTCCACCGCTCTGACACGGGCGCCCCACGGCACCCAGGCAATTGGCGGAACGCGACGACGCGCCTATCATGCGAGCCATGCTCAACGGTTTGGGAAAGTTGGTCCTTCTGGGCGCGATGCTGGCGCCGGTGTCCTGCACGCACCAAATCCGGGAACAAGAAGCGTTTCGCGGGCGCAAGACGATCGTGCTGACCGAGGCCATCGAGCGGCACAACGTCGAGCTGCGCTCGCCGGACGGGCCTATCCTGCGCGGCTGGTACCTCACTCCCAAGACGCCGCGCCGTCACCTTGTCTATCTATACGGCAGCGGTGGAAGCGTGGTCCAGGAGTACGGAAAACTCCACTGGCTCGCGCAGACCTATGACATGGACATCCTGGTTGTCGATTATCCCGGCTACGGGTTCAGCGAGGGCTCGCCCACGGTCGACGGGCTCGCACAAGCGAGTCTCCGCATCTACGACTCCATGGCGGCGCGCTGGCCGCACGCCGAGGGCCCCATCTTTGTTTACGGGCACTCCATGGGCACAGCCTTCGCCCTGCATGTGGGCGTGAACCGTCCCGGCACAGCTGTCATTCTCGAAGCGCCGTTGACGTCGGTGCAAGATCTGGCGGCCGCGATAAAGCAACGCATCCCCTGGTATGCGCGCCTCTTCCTCACCATCAAGATTGACCCGGAGCTGACTCGCCGGCGCCAGCCAGTGGACATGGTCCCGCAGCTGGACGGCCCACTCCTTATCATCCACGGCACTGACGACCGCACGATTCCCTTCGCGCAAGGCAAACGTCTGTTCGAGGCGGCCACAACGAAGCAAAAGCACTTCTGCGCGCTGGCCGGCGAGGGCCACTCTCCCGTCGAGCCGAATCGCGACCCGCGGACCGACCTCGGCTGCCTCGCCGCATTCCTGGACGCGTGCGGGAGCAGTTTGGCAAGACCAATCAGGACATCGACTTTGCTGACCACGCCTGGGAATTCTTCAAGCGCCACGCCAAACGCTAGCGGCCAATGACCGTCGACGCATTCTTCGCCGAGACACTTCGCCACCAGGTGCAGGGCAAACTCTCCGAGGCCGAGGCTGGCTACCGCGCGATCTTGGCCTGTGAGCCAACAAATTCTGTGGCCGCGTTCAACCTCGGAGTCGTGCTCAAGCAACTCGGGCGGCGCGAGGAGGCTGTGGACGCCTACCGTTTGGCCCTCGCGCTGAATCCGATCTTCCCCGAGGCGCACAACAACCTTGGCAACACGCTGCTCTCCCTCGGGCAGGTGGACGAGGCGATTGTGTCGCTGAAGAACGCACTCGGCCCAGCGACCCAGCTTTGCCAACGCGTGGAACAACCTCGGCGCGGCGCTAAAAGATCAGGGAAAGATCGAGGAAGCCGTAGCCTGTCTGGAGAATGCGGTTCGTCTACAACCGGAGAATGCCGGCTTCCACAGCAATCTGGTTTTTGCCCAGCACTATCGTGTGGGCATCACCCCACTGGATCTTCTGCGCGCGGCCCGCGGCTGGAATGAAGTCCATGCTGCGTCGCTTGCGCCCCGACAAGTTCCCGCCCGCAGGTCCGTGGCCGCAGATGGCCGTCTGCGCATTGGCTATGTGTCGGCCCATTTCAAGACCCACTGCCAGGCTCTGTTTACCGTTCCCCTCCTGACCAATCACGCTCATGTCCACCATCAAATCGTGTGCTACTCGGACGTCACTAACCCGGACGATGTGACAGTCCGTTTGCAAAGCGCCGCCGATCTCTGGCGACCGATCGCGGGCCTGGCCGACGAGCAGGTCGCAGAACTGATTCGCCAGGATGGCATCGACGTTCTGGTCGATCTGACCCTGCACATGTCGCACAACCGGCTGCTGGTGTTTGCGCGAAAGCCGGCGCCGGTGCAGGTCGCCTGGTTGGGCTATCCGGGCACCACGGGTCTGACCGCGATGGACTGGCGCCTCTCCGATCCTTGGCTGGATCCCGACGGGGCCGACGACTCGTGCTACGCGGAGCGCACCTATCGGCTGCCGGAAACTTTCTGGTGCTACGATCCGCTGACCGCCACACCGGCTGTCAATGCGCTGCCGGCCACCGGCAACGGCTTTGTCACCTTTGGCAGTCTCAACAACTTCTGCAAGGTGAATCCTGGGGTTCTCTCCCTCTGGGCGCAGGTCCTTGCGGCGGTGCCGCAATCGAGGCTGGTTCTGCTCGCGCCGCCAGGTCAGGCGCGCGCGGATGTCATGAGCCGTTTGGATGTTCAGGCGGAGCGTGTGGAGTTCGTCGCCTTCCAGCCGCGTGCGCAGTATCTCGACCTGTATCGCCGCATCGACATTGGCCTGGATACCTTCCCGTACAACGGTCACACCACCAGCATGGATTCGCTGTGGATGGGGGTTCCGGTGCTCACGCTCCGGGGTGAAACGGTCGTGTCCCGCGCCGGCCACAGCCTCCTGGCCAACCTCGGCCTCAAGGACTGGGTCACGGATTCGCCGACCGCCTTTGTTGAACGCGCGGTCGGGCTGGCTCCGAGGCTGGCGGAACTGGCCTCGCTGCGGGCCAACCTCCGCTCGCGAATGCGAGAGTCCTCGCTCATGGATGCGGCGCGATTTGCCAGAAACATCGAAAAGGCTTACTGGCAACTTTTTCGGCAATAGGGTGCGCGGCATATCGGCAAGTGCTAGCGTCAGCGCCGCTTGTCCGAGGATTTCTCTGCTGACCTGCTCACGCGCGACGACGTGCTCGATGCCATCGCAACGCTGCGCCGGCGTGTGGAACACGGCGAGCGGGCGGGCGCGGCTTGCCATGCGGACCTGGATCGACTGCGCGCGGGTTGGCGGGCGCGGCCTCATTTGTTTTCCAGCAGCGACGTGGACACCCTGCGCACCATCGCCGGCAGCCTGAAGAATCACGACCCTGGCACCGACATCGTACGGGCGCGCAAGGTGTTGCAGGAGGTTTTCGGCTATTCATCGTTCCGGCCCGGCCAGGAAGCGATCATCGGCACAGTTCTGGCTGGTCGCGACTGCGTGGGGGTTATGCCCACGGGCGCGGGCAAATCGATCACCTTCCAGATTCCTGCGCGGCTTCTGGGCGGCACTACGTTGGTCATTTCGCCGCTCATCGCCCTGATGAAAGACCAGGTCGACGCCCTTTCGGAAGTGGGCCTGCGCGCGACCTTCCTCAATTCCAGTCTGGAAGCCGACGAGCGTGGCCGGCGCGTGGCCGCGGTTCTGCGCGGCGAGTTCGAATTGGTCTATGCCGCGCCTGAGGGGCTGGAGGCGTCGCTGGGCCCGCTCATGGGGCGCGTGCGGCCGCGCCTGCTGGCCGTGGACGAAGCCCATTGCATCAGCCAGTGGGGCCACGATTTCCGTCCCGCGTATCGCAATCTCTCGGGGCTGAAAGCCCGCCTCGGCAATCCCCCGGTGCTGGCCCTCACCGCCACAGCCACCGCCGAGGTGGTACACGACATCGGCCAGCAGCTCGGTATGCAGGCGCCTGCCACTTTTCGCGGCAGTTTTTTTCGGCCCAATCTGCACCTGTCGGCCTATCGCAAGGGCGACGACGCCCCGGGCGTGCGCGACCGCATTTTGCGCCTTCTGTGCAGCCGCCGCGACCAAAGCGGCATCGTGTACTGCCTGTCCCGCAAATCCACCGAGCAGACCGCCGAATTTCTCAGTAAGCACGGCGTACGCGCCCTTGCCTATCACGCCGGCATGGAGCCGCGCCAGCGCTCGCGCGTGCAAGACGCCTTTCGTTGCGACGAGGCGGATGTGGTGGTGGCGACCATCGCCTTCGGCATGGGCATCGACAAGTCCAATGTGCGCACAGTCATCCACCGCGACATGCCTCGGTCGATCGAGGCCTATTATCAAGAGATCGGCCGCGCCGGTCGTGACGGCGTGGCCAGCGACTGTGTGCTCTTCTACTCGTGGGCCGACGTCGCCAACTACGACCGTCTGTTCGATCTGAACGCAGAAACCACGCCCGAGGTTCTGGAGCAGCATCGACTGCGCGTGCGCGAGATGTTCCGCCTCGCCGACGCCACCACTTGCCGCCACCAGGGCTTGGCCGGCTATTTCGGCGAATCCATGGGTGCGTGCCGCGCCTCCTGCGACATCTGCGCTGGTTTCGATGTGGTGACCAAGGCCAAGCCGGTGAACAAGCGACGGGGCAAGGTCGCGATGACCGCAGCGGCTGATCTGCCGACCAGCGACGAAGAAGCCCTATTCTTGGCACTCAAGGGCTTGCGCAAGCGTCTGGCCGACAGCCGCAAGGTGCCGGCCTACGTGATCTTCAGCGACGCCACCCTGCTGGCCATGGCCGCCGCGCGCCCGCGCACGCGCGCCGAGTTTCTGGCCATCTCCGGCGTGGGCCCCAAGAAATTGGCTAGCTACGGCGACGTCTTTCTCGCTGCTCTGACGCCTGGGGGGCGGGGGCATAGGCACTGACCGCGCTTTGCTCGCGATTCGCCGGTCAGAGGCGCGATCCGGAGGTTCACCACAGAGAGCACAGAGGCCACAGAGGCCGGATGGAAAGGGTTTCGGATCCGGATCCGGATCCGAACCCTTCTTTCCTTCCGGTCCGGCTCCGTGAACTCTGTGCTCTCAGCGGTGAAATCCTCCCCCGAACCCACTCATCCCCCTGACCTCGCCTCCGCCTTCGGCCGAAATTGCATCACGCCGAGTCGCAGTTGCATTGGTTCTTGCGGCGCGGTCTCGAAGCGCTCCATCAATTCATAATTGGCGACAATCCACGCGGCGATTGCTGGCGCGTAGGGTTCGTTGCGGAATAACAAGCCCTTGGACGATATGCGGTCCAGATCGAGGACCAGAATTTCGGGGGGCGTCGTCTGAAGTTGTTGCAGCACCTGGGCCTCGCCCAAAGATGCAATCTCCGGCGGCATCAGGTTGAGGCAGGGATTGGGATTCACCCGCTGTGCCAGCACATTGATCATCGCGCCCTCGGGAACCACGGCCAGTGTCTTTTCGGGCGGCACCTTGCGCGCCAGGAAGGTCAGCAGGGCGTTGACCTGAATGGCGCGATTGTCAGACAGGAAGGAATTGGCCCCATCGCCGACAGTAACGGTATTGCGGGAAAGACTGATCTCGCTCAATTGCAGGTGTACGGTCACGAAGCCGGCCAACAGGGCAAGACCCATCAGGCGAAAGCCGCTTCCCGAGCCACCGTGCCGGGCGATCTCTTCCGGAATCCAGTCGAGCAGGGCCATGACCACCAGCATGGTGGCCGGCACCGCCAGGACGAAGCCGTAATTGTAGAAGCGAGCGTTGAGCAGGATCTTTCCCAGCAGTCCCAGCCCGAACACGACGAGCATCAAACGCGCAGTCAATTGCGGCCGGGCGATGGGATCGGCTCGGCTCTTGCCGAGTGCCCGGATGGTCACCACGGCAAGGATGACCAGAAACAGCGGCAAGGGCCGCGCCAGCTCCGAGGGAAGGATGTGGCGCCACAAAACGGCCATGATCACGGCCGCGGTGGCAGCGACCAGAAACCAGACAGTCTTTCTGCGGCCCTGTTCCGCGCGAATGCCGAGGGCCGCAACGAAGAAGGGCAGGAGCGCGAGCGTGTAGATCAGAGCCCAAGCGAGAATCCGGCGCAGGTTGATCTCCACATGGTCGAGCCCGATGCTCTCGCGATAGAAGTTCAGGGCATTGACCTTCGCATCGAACACCCAAATCCACGAGCCGAGCATGCCGCGCAAGGCGTTTGCCCTTGGCATATGCCTGGCCAACAGCGCGAAGGCTGCGAGCGGAACCGCCAGCGCGGGTACCAGCACCTGGGCCAGAAGCGCCCATCGTTTTGCACGCGCCCTTGGGTCATAAGCCAGGGTCGCCGCCAATCCCAGACCGCAGGCCACCCAGGCGGGGAACGAAATCTCGGCCCGGGTCAGGGATACCAGTCCCAGTTGCATGCCCGCCAGAACAGCGAGTCGTGCAGACACAGAATCGGTGTAGCGGGCTAGGCAGAGAATTGCGCCCAGGCTCAAGGCCAAGCCGTGGACCATGTCGTGCGAGTAGGGACAGATGAAGTTATAGTTGCCCATGGGCACGAGATCGGCCAGGCCGAACATGGTCACGAACACGACGGTGGCCGCAGTCGCTGCGGTTCGACTGCCCACCCGGCGCAGCACATTGTAGAGCAGCCACAGAAATCCAATGAAGAGAATCACATTGCACATCACCAGGGTCTGCAATGTCGGCCCGAATAGACGAAACCACAGGGCATTCAAGTAGGGCGAAAGCGGCCCGGTGAAGAATGCGATGTCGCGATACAGGACCTTGCCCTGGGCCAGCTGCACCGCGGTGTACAGGTCGCGCCCAAAATCGATGAGCAAATTGGGCCAGCGATCCCAGGTCCACGACAGCATGATCGCAGTCACCAGCCCTATGATTCCGGTCGGCGCCGAGCGCGGCAGCCGCTCGGCAATGAGCACGGTCGCCGTCGGCGGGGTCGGCGCCTTTTCACGGGCTGCGCGCCACGATCCCCCGCGCTTGCTTCGCCTGTTCATCTATCCCCCAATCCGTTTCAGGATCACGACCTTGTCCTCGGTGGTGTTGCTCTGGTAAAGGTGCACGGCCGGGTCCTCTCGGTTCTCGAAGATGGTGTCAGGGGCGTCGATGGTGATGGGAGTGTAGCTCTTCCAGTCCACGTTGTAGTGCAGGTACTTCCCCACTTCTGATGAGTGCGGTCTGCGCCTCGTCGTCCCACAGGCGCTGGTCGCTCAAATTCCACAACAGCAGAAACGCCGAAACCAGAACCGGGCCAGCCACAATGGCTCGGTCGAACCGCCGATTCGCGATAGAAGCAACGGCCGCAGCTTCTCGATCCGCCGCGCGCGCTTGGCCCGGTCTTGAACCCGCCCTTCGCTTGGATCGCCGCATCCGGTAGCGCCTTCGCGGACCAATCCGTCAGCTTCGAATCAGGAACCGAGCCACGACTTCCCCGGCGATCCCCGCGCCGAAGCAGACCACCAGGGTCAGCCCCACGTTGAGAGCGGCCAGGGCATAGGCCCCCTGCTGCGTGTACCGGTACGTCTCGTAGTCGAAAGTCGAGTAAGTGGTAAAGCCGCCCATGATCCCAGTGGTCAAGAAGAGACGCAGCGTCGGAGAAATCAGGTTGGCGGACAATCCCAGGTGCATGATGGCGCAAATGAGGAACGACCCGATCGCGTTGACCGCCAGCGTGCCATAGGGAAAGGCGGCGCCGAACAGCGCCAGCGTCCAGTTGCACAGCAGATAGCGCGCACCGCTGCCGATGGCGCCACCCACGGAAATCACCAGCAGTCGCGACATGGCTTCCTCTCTATCATTCGGGCGGCGCCGTCTTCGAGTCACTTCTCTGACGGGGTGGAAGATACCAGGCCGTGCAGCAGGTCGGCCCGGTCGACCACGCCCACCAGGCGTTTGTGGGCGTCGACCACGGCGACGATCTTGTGCTTGCCGCCCAGCATGGCCACGATGGCCTCTCGCACCGGGGCATCGTCGGCAACCACTGCGGTATCCACCATCAGGTCAGCCGCGCTGCGCGCCTTGGCGTGTTGCTCGGCCTGCAATTCCTCGGGCTTGGGGTGCACGAAGGGCAGGCGATGGACCAGGGCCCGCAAGGCGCTCGGCCGCAGGGCCGGTGTCACGCGATCCAGAACTTCGGCATCGGTGATCTTGCCCAGCACCTGCCGGTCATGATCCACGACCAGGCAACGATTGAGCCGCGTCGAAATCACCGCCTGCAAGACCTCGGGCAGGCGCGTGTCGGGAAACACCGTCGGAACGTCGATGCGCATGATGCGCGCGACCGGAGCATCCACGGCCAACCCAATCTCACGTGGCTCACCCTCCTGGCGCTCGAAGGTCCGGGCTGCTGTGCGCAGAACATCCAGGCGACTCACCATTCCCA
This sequence comes from uncultured delta proteobacterium, assembly GCA_963758155.1. Classification (GTDB taxonomy): domain Bacteria; phylum Myxococcota_A; class Polyangia; order Fen-1088; family Fen-1088; genus Fen-1137. The sequence goes on along the minus strand of CAVWUP010000006.1, from coordinate 106,872 downwards.
CCAGCGCGCCACGCTCGTCGACCACCGGCAAGCGCTTGAGGCGCCGGTACGACATGATCTCCGCAACCCGAGTGAGCGGAGCGTACGAGGGAACCGTCACCAGCCCGGGCGTCATCACGTCAGCCGCGTTCTTCGCCCCTTGCGCCACCCGTTCCAGTTCGGCGTGCAGCTCCGGGGTGTCGAGGGCGCGCAGCAACTCCACCCGCATCGCGAGGCCGCCGCGCCTGAGAAGATCCGAATTGGTGATGATCCCGACTGGCATCCCCGCGTCCACCACCGGAATGGCCCGGTAACCCTTGCCCAACATCAGCTTGACCACCTCGCGGACAGAGGCATCCGGGTCCACCGAAACCACGTCGTGGGACATGACGTCCGAGGCGCGCAAAGCGGCCGAAACGTCGCGCACCGGATAGGCACAGTAGAGCGCCACGTCGGTTTCGTCGACGGTGATGAGGCCACGCTTGATCATCTCCTTGATGCCCGGGAGCAGCCGTTCGACCACCTCGGCTCGCTCGATCCATTCGATCACGATGGGCAGGCGCTGGGCCACGTCGAGGAGCCGGGCGGTGTGCAGCTCGCCAGAGGCGCCGAACCCCTCAATCGCCCGCAGCGCCGTGGCGCCCGACGCGCCTTCCTTGCGCAGGAAAGCCAGCAGGGCTGTATGGATCGGTTGGTAGCCGTGCCCATCGCCTTCGTTGACGTAGATGCGAACCCGCTTTGCCTTGCCTGTGAGCCCTGGGGTGTTCATAGCTGTCTCGCTGTCTTCAGGGCTGTCCCAGCGCCAACAAGAGCTGTGCGCGAGCCGTGGCCAGACCGAAGTGCGCCTGCACCTCCTGCGCCGCGGCCGTGGTCATGGCCACCTGGGCATCGCCCAACTCGATCATGTTGCCCACGCCGGCCTGGTAGCGACCCTCGGCCAGGCGAAGCTGCTCGCGTGCGTTGACCACCGCCTCGTGGGTGGCCTCCTCGCTCGCCTTGGCCGCACGCACGGCCAGACGCGCCTGCTCCAGGTCCAGGCGGATCTGCTGGCGCTGGATCTCGTACTGGCCGCGCAGCACGCTCGCCGATGGCACGGGCCTCGCGCACCTGTTGGTTGGTTATGCCGCCTCCGAAGATCGGCCAACTCAATTGCAACATGCCGTACCAGTTCCACGCCAAGTTGTCGACCGCCGGCCCCCCATCACTCAGCGCCATGATGGCACTCAACCCAGGATAGTAGCCGCCTTTGGTCGCACTGATGGTGTACTCCTGCGCCTTGACCTGGTCGCCCAGGGCCTGCAAGTCGGGGCGCGCTTTGATCGCCGCGGGCAAGAGATCGTCCGTGTTCTTGTCCTCGCCCTCGACCGGGTCGGCAGCGGGCGACTCAATCTGATAGTCGATGGGGCCTTCGACACCCATGGCCTGATTGAGCTGGGCCTTGGCCACGTCGTACGCATTTTGCGCGGTGATGAGCTGCACGCGCGCGGTGGCCCGGTTGGTCAGCGCCTGGGCCAGAGCGATCTCCGGCTGCGTGCCCGCGCGCACGAAACCCTGGGCTTGCACCAGGTGGGCTTCCTGATTGGTAAGACCATCTTGCGCCACTTTGACCAGGGCATAGGTCGCGGCCGCGTTGTAGTAGGCGGCGCGAACATTGTAGGAGACCTGTTGCGCCGTGCGCGCCTCGCTGTCTGATTGAGACCGAGCGGTGATTTTGGCCGCGTTCCACCTTCCCGTGGTCTGCCCGAAATCGTAGATGAGCTGGCTCGCGGTCAAACGGAATTGGAAGGAGTTGCTGGTATCGAAACTCCCATGGCTCGACCCGCTCGTTCCGCTGCCGGTGGTGGTGGATGTGCTGGTGGTTGTGCCGGTAGCTGTGTTGATGAGCGTAATCGTGGCGGCGGAGTTGCCACCTGATGGCTGATTGTTTGTCGTGCGCTGGTACGAGGCCAGGCCGTTCACCTGCGGCAGCAACGCCGCTCGGCTCTCATAGGCGCGGGCATCGGCCGCTTCGCTCTGCGCGTGGGCAACTTGCAGCTGAGGGTGAGTGGCGCGCGCGATGCGCAGGGCCTCGTCGAAGGTCAAGACGCGTCCCTGCTGGGCGCGAGCCGAGATTGCCAGGAGACCGACAGCGACGGAAAGCAGAATAAGGCGTTTCATTCGTACCTCAGGGCATCGATGGGGTCGAGGCGGGAGGCCTTCCGCGCCGGGTAGAGCCCGAAGACTACGCCCACCAGACCAGAGAAGCCGACCGCGATCAGGATGACGTCAAGACGAATCAAAATGGGCCAGCCGAAGTTGGCGGCCAGTCGATTGGCGGCCAGCAGCCCCAGCACGATGCCGATGATGCCGCCCGCAATCGACAGCGCGAGTGCCTCGACCAGAAACTGCGACAGCACGTCGCGCGGCCGCGCGCCCACCGCCATGCGGATGCCGATCTCGCGCGTGCGCTCGGTCACGCTGACCAGCATGATGTTCATGATGCCGATGCCGCCCACGATGAGCGACACCGCAGCGATGCTGGCCAGAAGCGTGGTCAACGTCTTGACACCTTCCTGCTGGGCGCTGGCCATCTCGGTCAGGTTACGTATGCTGAAATCGTCGTCGGCGCCAATGGGAGTGTGGTGGCGGTCGCGCAGCAGGGTGGCGATCTGATTCTGTGCGCGGGTGGTGGCCTCGCTCGACACCGCGCTGACCATGATCGCACCCGCGATGAACTTTTGCAGGCCACCCTGGATCTTGGCCTGAAAAGTCGTGTACGGGATGAACGCGGCGTCGTCGTAGTCTTGCCCGGTGGCCGACTGCCCTTTGCGCGCCAGCACGCCGATGATCTGGAACGGTACTTTCTGGATGCGCACCGACTGGCCGGTTGGATCGGCGTTGGAACCGAACAGCTTATCCACCACGGTCTGCCCCAGCAGCACCACCTTGCTGCCCGCTTCGATGTCCGACTGACTGAAGGCGCTGCCCATGGCGACCGGCCAGGTGCGCATCAGCAAGTACTCGGGCGAAACGCCGTTGATTGAGGTGGCCCAGTTTTGATCTTCACTGATCACTTGTTGATTGCTGCGCAACTGCGGGCTGGCATAGCGAACCGCGCTGGCCTCGCTGCGAATGGCTTTCAAGTCGTCCCAGGTCAGGGTGGGCATGCTGCCGAAGCCGCCGTGCGCCCCGGATGCGCTGGTGGTGCCGGACAGGACCACCAGCAGGTTCGAGCCCATGGAAGCGAACGCCTCTTCCACGCGCGCCTTGGCACCCTCGCCGATGGCCACCATGGCAATCACCGCGGACACGCCGATGATCACGCCCAAGGTGGTGAGAAATGAGCGCATCTTGTTGCGCAGAAGCGCACGCACCGCGACCCGCAGCACTTGCAAAGGACTCACGGCGCGACCTCCGCGCCTGCCGTGCCTGGCCCGATCTCGGCCTGCAGCGGCGTCTGCCGCTGGTCCGACTGCACGCGGCCGTCGTGCATGACCACCACACGCGAAGCGTAGCGGGCAATGTCCGGTTCGTGAGTCACCAGCAAGAGCGTGATGCCACTTCGGCCCAGCTCCTGGAACAGCGCCATGATCTCGATGCTGGTGCGCGAATCCAAATTGCCCGTGGGTTCGTCAGCCACCATGAGACGCGGCCGCGTGACCAGGGCGCGCGCCACCGCCACCCGCTGCTGTTGCCCGCCCGACATCTGATTGGGATGGTGGTGCATGCGATCGGCCAGACCCACGCGCGCCAGCGCCTCGCGCGCGCGGGTGTGGCGCTCGCGCGCTGACACGCCCGCGTACAGCAGAGGCAACTCGACGTTCTCCAGCGCGGTGGTGCGCGACAGCAGGTTGAAACTCTGAAATACGAAGCCCAGGGTGCGATTGCGCATCCGGGCCAGGGCGTTGCGGTCGAGCTGTGACACCTCTTCGCCCACCAGCCAGTAGTCCCCCGAGGTGGGACGGTCGAGACACCCCAGGATGTTCATCAGGGTGGACTTGCCCGAGCCCGATGGTCCCATCACCGCTACCGATTCTCCCTCGCTGATGCTGATCGAGACCTCGCGCAGGGCGTGGACCTCCACCTCGCCCATCCGGTACACTTTGCTGACCTTGCTGGTCTCGATGAGAGACTTGGGCATCGGCACTCCTAGAAGCGACGAGGGCCACCGGGCGGCGGCCCGGCGCCAGGCAATAGTCCAGTCCCCGCCGCGGGCGCCTTGAAGCCCGCCGGCAAAGTCGCGTCGCTGATCACCAGATCCCCGGACTGCAAAGCTCCCTCCACCACCTCGGTTTTGCTGCCGTCGGTGGTGCCGGTCTTGATGCGGACCGGGGCGGGCAGATCGTTGCGCAACACCCAGATCGTGCGCCGATCAGGGGCTTCCTCGCCCTTGGCCGAGCCACCCGCCCGCGCCGGGCCGGCCACTCCCGCCGCGGGTGCAGCCAAGGCCCCGTCGCTGCCGGCACGGCGTCCGTGGGGCACTTCCAGCTTGAGCGCGCTGACCAGATCGGGACTGGGACGAAAGCGAAGGGCTGCGTTGGGCACGCGAAGCACGTCGTCCTTGTTGGCAAACACGAAGCTGATGTTGGCGGTCATGCCCGGCCGCAACTTGAGATCGGAATTGTCGACATCGATGACGGCGTCGTAGGTGACCACGTTCTGTACGGTGGTGGCGGCGTTGCGAATCTGGCGAACAGCGCCCTTGAACGGCTCGCCCGGGAAGGCGTCCACGGTAAACGTTGCTTGCATGCCTGCGCGCAGTTTGCCCACGTCAGCCTCGGCCACGCTGGTGTCCACCTGCATCTTGCGCAGATCCTCGGCGATGACAAACAACACCGGCGCCTGCAAGGAAGCGGCCACGGTCTGGCCCACATCCACATTGCGCGAGATCACCGTGCCATCGGTGGGCGACACGATGTCGGTCAAGGCCAGGTTCACCTCGGCCAGGTGCAAGACCGCCAGGGCCTGCTTGACGTTGGCTTGGTCGGCCTCGACCTGGGCCAAGGCGGAGCCGGCATTGGACTCGGCAGTGTCCAGGTCCGAAATGGCGATCAGTTTGTCTTTCGCCAGCGGGCCCTGCCGCTTGAACTGCCTGTCGGCGAACTTGGCCAGCACCCTATCCTTGTCCAGGGTGGCCTTGGCCTGGGCATAGTTGGCGCGCGCGTTCTCCAGCGTGGCCTGGAACAGACGGGGATCGATCTTCGCTACGACCTGCCCCTTCTTTACCGTCGAATTGAAATCCGCGTACAACTTCAGGATGGAGCCGGACACCTGGCTGCCCACCTGCACGGTAACCAGCGCCGACAGGGTTCCCGTGGCGGTGACCCGCGCGGTGATGCGCCCGCGATCCACCGCCGTGGTTTCCCATTGCACCTTGGGCTTGCCGGATCGCCGTTTCAGCAAGGTGGTAGTCCCGCCGGCCAGGGCCAACACCAGGACCACCGCGCCCCAGAACTTGGTCGATTTGAGCCAACTCATGCGCATCTCCCGTCCCTATTTATCGCGGTCTCGCCACGCGGCCAGCCCATTCTCGGGCGACACCGGTGCAGGCGGCGAAAACCGGTCGAGTTCATCCAGATTGTCCACGATGCGGCGGAGCCAGCCGCGCAGGGTGGCGATCTCGTCCGACGAGAAATGCGCCACCACGGCCTGGCGCACCTGCTCAGCCACCGACAAGCAGCGCGCCCCGAACTGCTCACCCCGAGGCGTCAGCACCATCCGTCGCCGCCGACGGTCGGCGGGATCACTGTCCAGGCGAACCAGCTTGCGCCGGCTCAAGGCGGCCAACACGCGGGACGCCGTGGGCTGGTCCATGGGCAAGGCCGACAGGATCTCGGCCAGCGACGCCCCCTGGCGTTCCACCAACGCGACCAGCAGCCAAAATTGCTGGTTCGAAAGCCCCAGATCGCGCACCCGCATCTCCACGGCCTGGCGCTGCCGCCGTCGCGCCAACGCCATGAGAAGACCTATCGGTACTTGCTTTGCCAACATATGCTTTGCTATATATTTCCCCGTTCACCTAGTGCTGTCAACTCGGAAGGCTGTTTTTTTCACCACCGAGAGCACAGAGGTCACAGAGCCGGATCGGAAAGGGAAGGGTTGGGTCTTGTCCGATCCGAAACCCTTCTTCCTTTCCGACCTCTGTGTTCTCTGTGCTCCCTGTGGTGAAAAAAGCTAACTACAGATCCAGATCCGCCTGCGCGGCGTGCTCCATGATGAACTTGAAGCGCGCTTCCACATCTTTTCCCATCAGCTCGGTCAAAATCCGGTCGGTCTCCGGGCCATCGCTGATGGTCACGCGCAACAGCCGTCGCGTCGCTGGATCAAGAGTCGTCCGGCGCAATTCCTCGGGCTGCATCTCGCCCAAGCCCTTGAAGCGCATGACCTCGGGCTTGGCGTTCTTGGGCAAAGCCGCCACGATGCGATCGCGGTCCGCCTCGTCGAGCGCCCAGAAGGTTTCCTTGCCATGGTCCACGCGAAAGAGCGGCGGCTGCGCCAGGTAGACAAAGCCGCCCTCGATGAGTGGACGCAAGTGCCGATAGAAGAACGTCAGCAGCAAGGTGGCGATGTGGTGGCCGTCGGAATCGGCGTCCATCATGAAGATGATCTTGTGGTAGCGCAGCCGTTCCAGGTTGAACTGCTCGCCCACGCCACAGCCGAGCGCGGACACCACGTCTTGCAGTTCCTTGTTGGAGAGAACTTTTTGCAACGACGCCTGCTCGGCGTTGAGCACCTTGCCGCGCAAGGGAAGGATGGCCTGGTGCTTTCGTTCGCGGCCCTGCTTGGCCGAGCCACCGGCCGAATCACCCTCGACGATGAACAGCTCGCTTCGGCCCGGATCCGTCGACGAACAATCCGCCAGCTTGCCCGGCAGATTCAGTCGGTGCGAGATGGCGGTCTTGCGCGACACCGCCTGCGAGGCCGCACGCGAAGCCTCGCGCGCCTTGGCAGCCAAGCTGATGCGCTCGACGATGGCCGCACCCGCGGTGCGGTTCTGGTGCAGAAACGTTTCCAGCGCGGGTCGGATGGCGTTGTCCACCAGGGCCTGCGCTTCGGGATTTCCCAGGCGCTCCTTGGTCTGGCCCTGAAACTGCGGGTCGTGCAGATAGATCGACAGAACCCCCACGATGCCCTCGCGGATGTCTTCCGCGGTCAGATTCAGGTTCTTGGGCGCCAGGCCCGCGTCGTCGAGAAACGAGCGCATGGCCTTGATGATGGCGGCGCGCAAACCCTGCTCGTGCGTCCCGCCCTGGGTGGTCGGAATGCCATTGACGAAGGTGCGCAGGGTTTCTTCGTGCGATTCCGTCCACTGCAGGGCGCATTCGATGCGCACGCCGTCTTCACGCTGAAAGTAGAAGACCTGTGGCACCGTGGGCGGCTTGCCCCGGTCGGCGATGATCTTGGCCAGGAAGTCCGCGATGCCGCCCTCGTGTTGCAGAACATCGCTTGTGCCTGCGGCCTCGTCGCGGAAGGTGATCTTCAGTCCCTTGTGCAGAAAAGTCTTGGCGTCCAGACGAAAGCGAATGGTCTCCGCCGAGAACTCCTGCTTGCCGAAGATCTGCACGTCGGGCCGAAAGAAGATCGTGGTCCCCGAACCGCGCGCCGCACCCTTCTTGGTCAGTTTGCCGGTGGCCACGCCCCGCGAATAGGTCTGTTCCCACTCGAAACCGTCGCGCCGCACGCGCGCCACCATCTCCTCGGACAGGGCGTTGACCACCGACGAGCCCACGCCGTGCAAGCCGCCGGAATATTGGTACTGCCCCGAGGAGAACTTGCCCCCGGCGTGCAACGTGGTGAGCACCAGCTCCAGCGCGGATTTCTTGAATTCCTTCTTGAGGTCGACGGGGATGCCGCGGCCGTTGTCCACCACGGTGGCCGAACGGTGATCCTTGTGCAGGGTCACCTCGATGTGGGTCGCGTAGCCGTTGATCACCTCGTCGACCGAGTTGTCGACGATCTCCCACAGCAGATGATGGAAGCCCTTGGTGTCGGTTCCCCCGATGTACATCCCGGGCCGCCGGCGCACCGGCTCGAGGCCCTGGAGAACGGTGATGTGTTCCGCGGTGTATGAACTAGACGCAGCCATGCGTGACTCTAGTTGGCTAGCTTTTCCACCACGGAGAGCACAGAGGTCGGAAAGGAAGAAGGGGTTCGGATTAGGCAGAATACAATCTTTCCCTTTCCGATCCGGCTCTGTGGCCTCTGTGCTCTCTGTGGTGAAGTTGCTGACTTCGATCTACGGTCCATGTGATCTCGTCTATTGCAACAGTTTGGGCGGCTCATCCGCCGGGGCTGGCGGTTCAGGGAAAAGCACGCGCACCACGCTGGACTTGCGGGCCAGAGCGTGGCCGCGGCCGCCGCGTGCCGTGACGTGGTAGCGGCCCGGGCCCACGGGAATCTTCTTGCCTGCGTCGGTCTCGGCGATGAGCACGGTGTCGTCCTTGCGCCCGCCCAGGGCAAAGCCCATGACCGCGTCCTCTTCGTCGAGCTTGATCATGGTGACGCCACGGCCGGGATTGGCGAGCTCAGCCGCTTCGTCGGCGTCGCACACCAGAGCGCGGGCGCGCGCTGAAACCACGCACAGCACATCCTTGGGACGCACCGGCAGCACGCCCACCACCTCGTCACCCTCGGCGGGCTTGGCAAAACGACGGCCGGCGCGCGTGCTCAGCTCGCGCAGCGGATCGAGGTTGAAGCGGAAACCGTATCCCCGCTTGGTCACGGCGATGGCCAGGGTTCCAGCCGGCACTGCAGACGGCCCGCTGCCGGTGACCACCATCGCCGCCACCACGCGCTCGCCGTCGCGAAAATTGAAAAGCTTCTGGACCGGCTCGCCGTGCCCGGTCGAAGCGGGCACGTCGTGGATACGACTGACGTAGCAACTTCCCAGGTTGGAGAAGATGGCCAGAAAGTCCTTGGTGGAACCGCGCAAAGCCGCCAGCACCGCGTCGCCCTCGCGCAGTCGCGTGGCTGACAGATCCTTCACCTCGCGCGCGCGCTTGAGCCAGCCGTCGCGCGACAGGATGACCGTGACCTCCTCGTCGACGATGAAGTCCTCGGCCTGGAATTCCACTTCATCGCCACTGCTGCCGCTGATCTTGGTGCGCCGCTTGTCGGCGAAGCGCTGGCCGATGTCCGCGATCTCGCCGCGGATCACCTTCCACAGCCGGCGCTTGTCCTTGAGGATGGCTTCGATCTCCTTGGCGCGCGCCCGCTTTTCCGCCAGCTCGTCGCGAATCGCCTCGATCTCCAGCCGCGCCAGCTTGTACAGCTTCATCTCCAGAATGGCGTCGGTCTGCTCCTCGTCGAGCTTGAAGCGCGCTTGCAGCTTGGTGGCCGCGTCGGCCTTGCCATCGGACTTGCGGATAATGCGGATGGCCTCGTCGAGCGCATCGAAAAGGATGGCGAAGCCTTCCAGGATGTGGATGCGGCGGCGCAGTTCCGCCAGCCCGAACTCGAAGCGACGGGTGACCACGTCCTCGCGAAAATCCAGAAACTCACTCAGGATGGCCTGCAGGTTGAGCCGCATGGGCCCGGCCACCTCGCGGTTTTCCGTGGGCACCAGGCAGGTCATGTTGACGTGAAACGAAAGTTCCAGCGGCGTGTGCTTGTACAGGTACGCCACCACCAGCGCCGGTTCCGCGCCCGGCTTCAGTTCCAGCACCACGCGCACGTCGTCGGTGGATTCGTCGCGCACGTCCACCAGCATGGGCAACTTCTTGGCCAGAATCACCTGGGCGATGGCCTCGACCAGATTCGCCTTGGAGACATTGTAGGGGATGGATGTGATGACGATCTGCTGACCGCGCTTGGTCTCTTCCAGCTTCCACTCGCCGCGCAGGCGCACCGGACCCTGGCCGGTCTCGTAGATCTCGCGCAGCTCTTTCTTGGAATTGATGATCTGGCCGCCGGTCGGGAAATCCGGACCCTTGATGTACTTGAGCAGGTCCTTGCTCTCCAGCTTGCGGTCGTCGATGAGCGCGACCGCGGCCTCGCACACCTCGCCCAGGTTGTGGGGCGGGATGTTGGTGGCCATGCCCACCGCGATGCCGGCACAGCCATTGGCCAATAGTTGCGGAATGCGCGCGGGCAGCACCATCGGCTCTTGCGAGGTGCCGTCGTAGTTGGGCCGAAAATCCACCGTGCCCTGCTTGATCTCGTCGAGCAGCTCGGTGGAAAGCGGCGCCAGGCGCGCCTCGGTGTAGCGGTAGGCCGCCGGCGCGTCGCCATCGAGCGATCCGAAATTGCCGTGCCCGTCGACCAACCGGTAGCGCAGCGAAAAATCCTGCGCCATGCGCACCATGGCGTCGTAGCAAGCCGTATCGCCGTGCGGGTGATACTTGCCAATGACCGCGCCCACGATGGTCGCGCTCTTGCGAAAGCGCGCATCGGGGTAGAGGTGCAAGTCGTTGTGCATGGCGAAGAGAATTCGCCGCTGCACCGGCTTCAACCCGTCGCGCACGTCAGGCAAGGCGCGCGCTGTGATCACGCTGACCGCATAGTTGAGATAGCGGCGTTGCGCCTCGTCGGACAGGTTGGCATCGGCAGGCGGAGTCGGCGGTTCGTCCCCGCCCCCCTTGCCCCGGCCCCGTCCTTCCCCTCCCTTGCCCTTGGCCGGCGGCAGGGCGGGCCTGGCACCGTTTTCGTCGAGAAGATCGAGTTGTCGCTCGGACATGAAACTGCTGAGGCGTCACAAAGCGCCTTGGGTCCCCAAGTTAGGGGACGAAAGCGACAAGATCAAGTTCAGCGGCCTTCTCAGTCGAGATCGAAGGTCACGTGCACCACGGTCAGGATGTCCTTGTCCAGCGACGAGGTGTCGCTGCGGCCTTCCCAGGAGGTTTCGGTGGAGTTGGCCGGGTTCACGTTGATCACGCCCATGTCGGCGAAGCGAAGTTTGCCCAGCTTCGCGCCCCCGGTTCCCTCCAGCATGTTGGTGGCACGCACGCGGGCATCCTTGGCCGCCGCGGCCAGCATCTCGATCTTCAGCTCGCCCAGCTTGGTGTAGAAATACAGGGGTCGCGACGAGGCGATGGGGACCCCTCGTTCCAAAAGCTGGGTGATTTCGCGCGAAATGCGCTCGACCCGGGTGACGTCGCCGGAACGCACGGTGATGGTCTGCGAGGTGCGGTAGCCCTTGAAGATCTCGCGCTGCACGCGATCTTCGCCGCTGCCGGAGGTTTCCGTCTGGTGCACTTCCTGAACGCTCGCCGAAGCCACCCGGACCTCTTCGTTCTTGATGCCTTGTTCAGTCAGATACGCGAGAGCCGTGTGCACGTGTCCGGCCAGCGTGCGGTAGGCCACCGTGCGATCCATGTTCTGCGTCTCCAGGCCGGCGCTCCACTCGATCTGATCGGACACGATGCGCTTCTTGGCCGAGCCGGTCACCTCGATGGTGCGGCCCTTGGGCCGCGTCTTGGTTCGCTCCCAGGTGTTGCCTGCAATGATGGTGGCCACGACCAAAGCCACACTGGCCACCACCAGGCCGCCGCCACCCGGACGGGTCACAACCGTTCCGTTTGCCATGCCGGGATAGTAACACGGACGACCGCTGCCAGCGGGCGAGTCAATTGGCCGGCCAGCGTGCCCGTGAGCGACAGCGTGGGCGGTAGCGACCAGCGTCGTGCGGGTTGCGTGGGCGATTTGCGTGTGCGGCCCGCAATCCGCATGCCGCCTTCCGCAAACCGCCCACGAACTCGCTCACGCCCTCGCTCACGCGGACCGCGACCCGCTCGCCGGCCCTCGCAGGCGTCCCGCAGTCTTCCGACTCCCTCTCAGCTTTCCAGTTTCCGGCGCTTCCAGCCGCGCGGGGGCTGTTTGTCCCAGGCGTCGGGATTGGAGCGCGAAGTGTCGATCCAGCGGTAGCTGGGCGCAGGCCGCACGTCGACGTGGATGAATCCCACCCGCGGGTAGAAGCCCACTCCCATGCCGCCGGTATCGAGCCTGTGCACGAAATCCCGCAGGTCGCGCGGCCGCACGCCGGAAATTCGGATGTCGGCGGCGGTGCCGTGGAAATGGTTGCTGGTGGTCTTGCGCTGAAAGCGATAGCCCGAAAGCAGTTCCAGAGGCCGACCGCCAAAGTTGTCATACACATGCGAAAGAATGGTGAGCAGGCGTGGATCGATTTCGTGTTCCTCGCCGGTGCGCCGGCAGCGAAACACGTGAGCGAGCTGCTTGGCCGCTTCCAGGCTGTACGAGCCGTCCTGGTTGTAGATGTTGGTCTGGATTTCTTCTTTGTAGTTGATCGAATAGACGCGAATGTTCCCCGACGGCGGCGGCAATGGGCTCGTGCGCAGCTCACTGTCGGACACCACCCGACCGGTCATATTTGCGTTGCGACCGTGTCGCTTTCCAACCCTGGTACGCGATGACTGCGTCCCAGCGAAAGCCTGGCCCGCTCCGGCTGCCTGCGCGGCCCCCACATGCGCCAAGGCCAGGCTCAATCCGAGCAGGGCTGTCAGGGGCGACCTTGGCATGCCCTTATAAGGGTTGCCGGGACCTCGGTGCCTGTCAACTTATAAAAGCCGCAAAAAGACAGCGTTGGTGTGCGCCGAAAGCCGACACTCAGCCAAGCGCGTCGCGTGGGGAGCCGGCGAGCTTCGCTCGCCGCGTACCATCGCGGGAGGGTTTGGCGAGGCCGAGCGAAGCGAGCGGGGAGGAGGCGGCGGGTGGGGGGCCGAAGGGCGGAGCGAACCCTCTCAGGGTTCCCATATCAGACGGACGGCCCTGGGCCGGCCAGGTGAAGCAGCTCTATCTTCAAACTGGCAGCGACGGAGAAGATGCGGTCGTCGCGATAGAATTCGCCGTAGACGATGCGACAAATCCCGGAGTTGGCAATCTCCTTGAAACAATTCCAGCAGGGACTGGCGGTCACGTAAATGGTGCCGCCGTCAATCCTGACGCCGTTGCGCGCGGCCTGCAGGATGGCATTGCTCTCCGCGTGAATGGTGGCCACGCAGTGGCCGTTCTCCATCATGTGGCCGACTTCCGTGCAGTGGGGCATTCCGCGAATGGACCCGTTGTACCCGGTCGACAGGATGGTCTTGTCGCGCACGATCACAGCGCCCACTGACTTGCGTGGACAGGTCGATCGCGACGACACGACCCGCGCGATGTTCATGAAGTACTCGTCCCAAGAAGCCCGCTCGGCCATGCGCCTTCTTTATCATGCTTCTGCTAGTATCCGACGACCCGTGGACTGGAAAAACACCCTTAGCCTGCCCAAGACCGAATTCCCCATGCGCGCGGACTTGGCCCGCCGTGAGCCCCTGTGGCTCAAGCGCTGGGCCGACGAACGCCACTACGAAAAGTTGCTGGCAACTCGCGAAGCGGCCAAGGCACCGACTTTCGTGCTGCACGACGGACCGCCCTACGCGACCGGCGGGATTCACTACGGCACGCTGCTTAACAAGGTTCTCAAAGACATCATCGTGCGTTCGCAGCTTCTCATGGGCAAGCGCGCGTGCTTCGTGCCCGGCTGGGATTGTCACGGCCTTCCCATCGAGCACCAGGTTGAAAAGGCGGCCGGTGGCCGTTCCAAGCTGGACACCGCCGAGTTCCGCAAGCGCTGCGAGGCCCACGCACTCAAGTTCGTCGACGTGATGCGCGCCGATTTCCGGCGTCTGGGCTGCGTGGGCATGTGGGACCAGCCCTATCTGACGCTCGCCAAGGGCTACGAGGCCACCATCGTGCGCATCCTGGCGGCCTTCGCCCGCCAGGAGCTGCTCTACCGCGCCAAGCGGCCGGTGCACTGGTGCACCACCCACCAAACGGCGTTGGCCGAGGCTGAGGTGGAGTACGCCGATCACAACTCGCCGTCGATCTACGTGCGCTTCCCGCTGCTGCCCAACCAACCCGCGGTGGAGCGGCTCTTCGGCAAGTCAGCTGCCGCGCTGGTCATCTGGACAACCACGCCGTGGACCTTGGCCGCCAACCTGGCCGTGGTGGCCAACTCGCAACTCGTCTACGCCGGGATCCCGGTCGAACGCGCGGGCCGGCGCGAGTACCTCATCGTGGCACGCGAGTTGGCCGAGGCATTTCTCGCCGCCTGCGGTCTTGCCGTCCCGCCCAAGGCTGAATGGATCGAAATTGCCGGCGACAAGCTGGCTGCCTTGCGCGGCGTTCGCTATCAGCACCCGTTTGTCGGCGAGCCGCGCAGCGAGCGCGATTTCCGCCTGGCCTTCGCGTCCCACGCGACCTTGGAGGCAGGCACCGGCCTGGTGCACACCGCTCCAGGCCACGGCGCTGAGGACTATGTCGTGGGTCGCACCGAAGGATTGGAAATCTACGCGCCCGTGGACAGTCGCGGCCGTTACACCGCCGAGGTGCCGCTGTGGACCGGCCAGTCCGTGCTGGAAGCCAATCCCAAAATCGTGGCCCTGCTGGCGGAAACCGGCTTTCTGCTCAACAAGCCCGGCGAAACCGTGCGCCACCAGTATCCCCATTGCTGGCGCTGCAAGCACCCTGTGCTCTTCCGCGCCACCAGCCAATGGTTCGCGCGCCTGGGCGATCGCGGCGATGCGACCAGCCTGCGTGAAAAGGCCCTGGCCGAGATCGATCGCACCCAGTGGATTCCGACTTGGGGCAAGGATCGCATCCGCGGCATGATTGAGGTTCGGCCTGACTGGTGCCTGTCGCGCCAGCGCCTGTGGGGCGTGCCCATCCCGGCCTATGTCTGCAAGGCCTGTGACGAGCCCTTCCTTGTGCCCGAAGCCATGGAATTTGTAGCCGCCCTGTTCGAAGCCGAGGGCGCCAATGCCTGGTTCACGCGACCGACCAACGAGCTTCACCCACCGGGCACGCGCTGCCCAAAATGCCAGGGCACGGATCTCGAAAAAGGTGCAGACATCGTCGACGTGTGGTTCGAGTCAGGCGTGTCCTGGGCTGCCGTGGCCGACGGCAAGCTGGTGCCCAAGGGCGAAAAGGTCGATCTCTATCTCGAAGGCGCGGATCAGCACCGAGGCTGGTTCCACTCGTCGCTGCTGACCGCGGTGGCCGCGCGTGGAAGTGCGCCCTACAAGGCGGTGCTGACCCATGGTTGGGTGCTCGACGAGCGCGGCAAAGTCTATTCAAAGTCTGAAATCGAAAAAGCGCGCGCCGCCGGCGTGAAGACTGACTATGTCGAACCAGGCGCGTGGATGGAGAAGAACGGCGCCGAGGTTCTGCGCCTGTGGGCCGCAGCCGCCGACTACCAATCGGACGTGGTGTTCAGCAAGACCATCATGGATCAGCTGGGCGAGTCGTATCGCAAGATCCGCAACACCTGCCGCTACCTTTTGTCCAACCTGTACGATTTTGTGCCGTCGCGCGATCTTGTGCCCGACGACAAGTTGCGCGATCTGGATCGTCTGGCGTTAGGGTTCTTGCGCGTCCGCGACCGGCAAGTTTTCAAGGACTACAGCGAGTACGTCTTCCACGACGTGGTTCGATTGCTCGTGGACTACGTCGTCACCGCATCAGCCGAATATCTCGATCCGGTGAAGGACATCCTCTACTGCGAGGCGCCCAACTCGCCCAACAGGCGCAGCGTGCAGACGGTTCTTTACGAGATGGTTTGCACCATCGCCACTTGGATGGCGCCCATCATGTGCTTCTCGGCGCAAGACGTGGCCGACGAACTTCTTCGGCAGACCGGCGAACCCTTCGACGTGCACAACCACAAGCGAGAGGAACGGATGCCGATTGAAGGCGCAGCCTGGCGCTGGGAAAATGAGATTCGGCCCCGACGCGAGCTCATCCTGGCCAAGCTGGAGGCCTTCCGCGCCGCGGGCCACAAGTCCCTGGAGGCCAAAGTCACCGTGAGGCCGACCATGGGAGATCGGGAGTTCTGGCTGAGCGATCGCGCGAACCTCCTTGAAACCACCGTGGTGTCGCAACTTGAGATCGCCACCGACGA
The DNA here is from genome assembly GCA_963758155.1 of uncultured delta proteobacterium. Lineage (GTDB taxonomy): Bacteria > Myxococcota_A > Polyangia > Fen-1088 > Fen-1088 > Fen-1137. Next base: position 91,022 of record CAVWUP010000006.1, on the reverse strand, counting down.
CGCCTCCAACGGCGCAGAAATCACGGTCAGCGAAGCCAGCGGTCCCGAATGCCCGCGCTGCTGGCGGCGCACCGGGTCGGCCTCCGGCCACGCCGCTGAGCCAAACCTTTGCACTCGCTGCGCCGCCGTGGTCAGCTTGCTGGAACCGCAATGAGCCCCACAAAACGCCGAACACTCCTCTTCACGGTCACGGCCGTGGTTTCGCTTTTTTTCGATCAGTGGACTAAGGTGCTGGCCCGCGCCCACCTCAAGCCTCTGGCCCCGTGGCGAGGTGTTGTGGTGGTTGATGGCTACTTCGACCTGCGCTACTCCGAGAACACCGGCGTCGCGTTCGGCATGTTCCAGCAACTGCCAGGCGGCCGCATCCTGCTGTCGCTCATGGCGCTGGCGGCTCTCGGCCTGGTCTTTCACTACCTGCGCCGCACCGATCCCGGCCATATTCGGCTGCATTTCGCGCTCGGCTTGGTGGGCGGGGGCGCAGTGGGAAACCTCCTCGACCGCATCATCGCCGGCCGGGTGAGCGACTTCATCGTATGGAAATACCACGGCCACGAATGGCCGGCTTTCAACGTAGCCGATGCAGCCCTGGTGGTGGGCGTGTGCCTCATGGCCCTCGACATGCTGGTCGACCGGCGCCGCGCAGCCGCGTCCAACGAAGGTGCAGGGGGCGGCCGCTAGTGCCGCTTTTCAGAAACTACGAAAGGGTTTCAGCCGATGCGCAAAACAACGAGTGACACCAGAACACGAGGTGACGCGGCGCTAGCTTCGATTTACGGAGGGGTGTGCCCCTCCCCCCGTCGGGCGAAGCCCGACGGGTCCCCCCTTCCCCCGCTCGGCTGTACAGCCTCGCGGCTCGCGCTCTGCGCTCGCGTGCTGCCCGAAGCGAGCCTTGGCATCCCTTCCACAACTTCTGCCGGGCAGCACTAGGCGCCCGGACGACCATGCGTCCGATCCTGATCGACTTCGGGATCGACATTCCCTGGCTGGGGCGGCTCGACGTGCCCGCCTACTTCACCGCGCTCGCGCTCAGCTTCCTCATCGGGCTGTGGATGATGCAACGGGAAGCGCCCAAGCTCGGGCTGGACCGTGGCCGCATCTTCGACCTCTGGATCGATCTCATTCTCTGGGCGGTAGTCGGGGCGCGCGTCCTGCACGTCATCGCCGACGGCCATTTTCACGAATACGTGAACCTGTGTGTGGACAACTTCAAGGTCGCCGCCACCGAAGCCAAGGTCGCCCACTGCAATGCCAGCTCCGAGTGCGGCTGGGATTACGTGTGCAACCTGGCTGCGCACACCTGCCATCCGCCGCGCGACTGTCTCGCGGTCTTCAAGGTGTGGCGCGGCGGTCTGGCCTACTACGGCGGCTTCATCTTCGCCGCGGTCTTCGGCATCACCTACGCGCGCAAGCATCGCATGGGCCAGTGGGTGGTGGCTGACCTGGCCGCGCCCTGGATTGCCTTCGGACTGGCGCTGACCCGCGTGGGATGCTTCTTCAACGGCTGCTGCTACGGCAAGGTGTCGCACCTGCCCTGGGCCGTGCGTTTCCCCGTGGGCTCGAGCGCGTGGACAGCGCAGCGTGCGGCCGGCCTGATTCCCGAGGGCAGCCCGGCCCTGCCGGTGCACCCGACGCAGATCTACCTCGCCGTGCTCAACTTCATAATGTTCCTTCTGCTGTATTTCGTCGTGCGACGACGAAAGCGCATCGACGGTCAGGTCTTCGCATGGCTGCTCATCATGAAGGGCATCCTGCGTTCCTTCGTCGAGATCTTCCGCGACGACGATCGCGGCGTTTTCTTCGGCTGGCTGTCCACATCGCAGATCCTGTCGGTTCCCCTGGTGGCGATTGGCATCTTCCTGCTGCTTGGTGGTCTGCGTTCGCGCTGGCTGGCAGACCCGCGCCCAGCGCAGGAGCCCGCGTGAGGCCGAATCTTTTCACCCTGCCTTTCGGGGCGCACGGACTGGACATTCATGCCTACGGCTTTCTCATCGCCCTGGGCGCCATCGCGGGTGTGCTCCTGGCGCTTCGCCAGGGGCGGCGCATGGGCTTCGACACGGCGGACGTGCTCGACTTGACGTTTTGGGCCCTGGTGGCCGGCATTGTCGGCGCGCGCTTCCTCTATGTGCTGGTGCACGTGAGCGACTATTCGCGACTGTGCGCGGGCGCCGGCCTCCCCCGCCCTGCCCTGCGCGTGTTTGGCGACTGCGCGGCCCCGCTCTATATCTGGCAAGGTGGCCTGGTCTTCTACGGAGGCGCTCTCGCGGCAGCCGCCGTGGTCTTGCTCTTCGCGCGTCGGCGGTCCTGGTCCCTGGGCGGCGTGGCCGACCTGCTCGTGCCTTCTCTGGCTCTTGGCCATGCCTTGGGACGCGTGGGGTGTTTTCTCGCCGGGTGCTGCTACGGCAAGGTTTCTTCACTGGGCGTGCGTTTTCCCCCGGCCAGTGTCGCGTATCATGAATTGGCCCACGCCGGTCTGGTCGCGCCCGGCGCTGCCTCAACCCCAGCCCTCGCTCCCACCCAGCTCTATGAGGCTTTGGGCGAAGCCCTGCTGTTTACTTTGCTCTTGTTCCTGCGCCGACGCCCGCGCTTTCCCGGCTCGCTGGCCTTGATCTACGCCATGGGCTACGCTCTCCTGCGCGCGACCGTCGAGGTTCTGCGCGGAGATACCAGCCGAGGATTTCTCTTCGAACTCTCCCTGCCTCGCCTGGCGACCTGGCTCGACCTCCCCGCTAATCAGCCTCTCGCGCTGTCGACCGCGCAAGCCCTCAGCCTTGCACTCGGCACGGCCGCGGCCGTCACATTCAGCATTCTGCGTCGGCAAACTGCCCAGCGCGCGAGCGGCACCGGGCCGATCACACCCGGCTCCGCGTCCGCGCCATAATGACGTCGATGGTTGATGAGGACGAGGCGCAGGCCTCCGGCGCGGTCGTGCGGCTCCTCGATCGGCCTGGGGCCTCGCTCGTGGCCTTTCTGATCGTGGCGGCCGTGCTTCTGGGGGCATCGTTCGGCCGCAATTTGCGCGGCGAGTTCGTGTGGGACGACGTGTACCTGGTGGAGGGAAACCAGGCTCTCTTTCGGCCCGACGGCTGGCGCGTGCTTCTGCTCCCCGACCTGTGGGGGCCAGTGACCGGCAAGCCCTCACAACTCTATCATCCCATCCCGATGCTCACGCTCTGGTTGCAAGCGATGGCGCACACGGGGCACCAGCTAGCCCAACTCCCGTTTGGCTGCGCTCATGGCCTTGACAAAGGCCCACACGTACTCGACCGCGGACGCCAAAGAAACCGCCAACGAAACGTAGAGTAGCACAGTGCCCGCGACCTGATAGTCGACCGAAACACCCAGCCCCAGCACCGGGTAGCTGAAATGTATGAGAAGCATGCTGATGGCCACCAACTGCAGCGCGGTCTTGATCTTTCCACCCGGGCTGGCGGCGATCACCATGCCCTGGCTGGAGGCGATGCTGCGCAGACCGGTGATGCACAAGTCGCGCGCGATCAGCACGACCACCACCCAGGCCGTGGCGCGGCCCATGGCCACCAGAAAGACCAGCACCGCCGTGACCATGAGTTTGTCGGCCAGCGGATCGAGAAACTTGCCCAAGACGCTGACCTGACCCCGGCTGCGCGCCAGGTAGCCATCCAGACCGTCGCCCACCGATGCGACCAAGTACAGACAGGCGGCGATGAAGCTGCGAACCGGACTGAAGTTATCGATAAAGTACAGGACTGCCGGGACGATCAGCACCCGCGCCATCGTCACGACGTTGGGCAGGTCCGTTATTTGGCTGCGCAGATTCGGCATGTTTGGACAGCAATACTACCCCGACACCCGTGCAGGTGACATAGGCGTCGCCTGGCTCGCCTTCCCGCCCGGCCCTGCTCTGCGCGACCACGCGTCCCACCCAGCCGACAAGTCGCAACCCCAACACGGCCAGCGAATCCCCTTCGTTCAAGCGCACAGCCACCAGATCGTCCGGATCCGCCGTCACCACCACCCGACCCGTGCCGCGAAACTGCAACAAGGCTGGCCCCCCGCCCGGAACACGTCCCCACTCCCACACCATTTCATCGCCCCAGGCCACCACGTGGTCGTCGCGCAGGTACAGCACATCCCGATCCAACGTCAGGGCGAAGAGCGCGCGCCCCGGACGCCCGGGAGACAGCCACAGGTCGCCGGCGCCAACCAGGCGAAGAAAGCGCGCCCCCTGTGAAGTCAGGGTGTCGCCGAAAAAGTGGCCGCGCATGCGCCGTTGCGCCGGAAGCAGCTCAACCCCACCCAACGCCGCCAGCAAGGCCGACTCACGCACGTAGGTCTCGCTGCTGGCGGCAAAACGCAGGACACCCTGCCCGAGCCAGGCCAGGGGCGCCATGTCGGCCGCAGGGGCCAGCATGCGAGCCATGGCAAAGGCGGAGAGGGACGCGATCTCGCCTGATCCGGATGCCACACTCGGCGGCGCAGGTGTGATGGCATCGAGCACCGGAGCGTGCAGCTCCGGTCTGGGCGTGGCCGGGCCCATGTCGGCGGCGTGTGCGCGGTCGGCCTCGAGCGCGGGTATCCCTCCCACCTCCGACGCTGACGAAGACACGCTCGCCACGCGCTCCATCTCCGCGGCCAGCTCGTGCTGGCCGGCACGCCGGAAGGCAGCCGCCGCTTGCCCCCGCGCGCCCGTGCGTGCGCACGCGTAGCCCAGATAGCTCCAGGCGCGCCGATCGTCGGGATGCAGGCGCACCGTGGTTTCCAGTTCGGTCACGGCTTCGTCGAACCAGTCCAGCTTGAGCGCGATGAGGCCCAGGTTGAGGCGAATGGCAGCATCATCAGGAGCGATGTGGGCGGCTTCCCGGTAGATCTGGCGGGCCTCGGCCAGACGCCCCAGCTTGAAACGCACCAGCGCCAGCAGCTTGAGCACGCGCAAGTCATGGGGCGCATCAGCCTGTGCGCGCAGCAACTGCAATTCTGCCTCGGGCAGACGCTGCGCCATCACCAGCTCGCTGGTGCGATGAAGCTGCTCGCGCAGGGCTTCGTCCTCACGTCCGGCGGCCGGTCCGGAAAGGACCGGTGCGGGGACAGACTCGTCGGGAAGATCGATGTTAGCAGGCACAGGTCATCGCAGCGCCACGGGCGCGGCTCCCACCCACGCCGACAGCGCGGCCTCGCGGCGGCGATACTCCTCGTATCGCTGCAACACGGCGGTCACGTAAGCCCGCGTGGTTTCATAGGGGGGCATTCCCCCGTATTTCTCGACAGCGCCAGGCCCGGCATGGTACCCGGCGAGCACTTTGATCTTCTCGTCGAACGAGCAGGTGAAAGCGCCGCTAGCACCGTCGCCGCGTCCCCCGGTGGGCGTCCTGCAGAAACGCTTGGCCAAGGTCTGCAGGTAGCGCGCGCCGCCCATGATGTTCTGGCGCGGATCCCACACGTTGGTCACGCCCATGGCCCGCGCCGTGCCTGGCATCAGCTGCATCAGCCCGAGCGCCCCCGCGCTCGACACCACCAGAGGGTCGTAGTCCGACTCGGTCTTGATGATTGCCCGGACAAGGGCCTGGGGAATGGCAAAATAGGCCTGCTGATCGCGGATGTGGTCGTCAAAGCGCTGGTAGCGCGCAAGAGAACTGTCGCGTGGCGGGATCAGGTCCGAATCGCCGCGCATGGCCGCAGCCTTGCCTGGCCCAAAACGAAACAGAACCTTCCAACGCGCGCCCACCGGGGGCAGATTGGTGAACTCGACCACGCCGTCGTTGCGCTCGCGGGTCCACACCACGCTGTCGGTTCTTGAAGTCGCGTGCTCGTGCGCTTTGGCGGCGCCGTGCCGCGGCTCAGACTCGGGAACCGCCCGCCAGTTCGACGTCGCGCCCGGAGCGTTGGTGAACTCCAGGGTGCCGTCTCCCCGTTGCCGCTGCCACACCGTGGCCTGCCCCGGCGCCGACAGCGCGGGCAAGAAAAGCAAGGCAAGGGCGAGACGGCCAGACACAGTCCTATGATCGTAACACAGGCCGAATATCCTCGCTGCTTCTAAGCGACGTCTCTCCGTCGGACTTTTGTTCGAACATGTCGCGACCTCGCCGGTCTGCTAGATTGCTCCCTCGTGGAAGCAGATTACCTGGTCCTTGGTTCTGGTCTGGCTGGCCTCTACTTCGCCTTGCGTGCCTCGGAGCATGGGCGTGTGGTGGTGGTGTCCAAGCGCGGCCTCACCGACGCGAACACCCACCAGGCCCAAGGCGGCGTGGCCGCTGTGCTGGGCGCGGGTGACACGCCCGAGAAGCACATCGGGGACACCCTGCGCGTGGGCGACGGTCTGTGCAACCCAGACGTGGTCGACATGTGCGTGCGTCAGGGTCCGCAGCACATTCTTCACCTGGCCAACGAACTGGGTGTGAACTTCGACCGCGAGCCCGATGGTCAGTTTCAACTCGCCCGCGAAGGCGGTCACAGCGCCCGCCGCGTGGTTCACGCGCGTGACATGACCGGCGCTGCCATCCACGACACCCTGCTTGAACGCGTGAAAGAGCGTGGAGACCGCATCACGCTTCTGCCCGACACCATGGCGGTGGATCTGTTGACCACCGCCAAATACGGCGGGCCCAACGCCGTATTCGGCGCCTACGTCTACGATCAGAACACCGGCGAAGTCCGCACCGTGGTCTCGCGCGCCGTGATCGTGGCCACCGGGGGCGCCGGCAAGGTGTACCTGTACACCTCCAATCCCGACGTAGCCACCGGCGACGGCGTGGCCATGGCCTACCGGGTGGGCGCTCGCGTGGCCAACATGGAATTCTTCCAGTTCCATCCCACCTGCCTGTTCCACCCGGCGGCCAAGTCCTTCCTTATCAGCGAAGCCCTGCGCGGCGAGGGCGGCATTCTGCGCCTGATCGATGGCACGGCCTTCATGCCGCGCTACCACGAAATGAAAGACCTTGCCCCGCGCGACGTCGTGTCGCGCGCCATCGACGCCGAGATGAAGCGAACCGGCGACGACTACGTCGTGCTCGACATGACCCATCTGCCGGCGCAGTTTCTGGAAGAACGTTTCCCCAACATCCACCGACGCTGCCTGGAGCTGGGCATCGACATCCGCACCATGCCCATCCCGGTGGTGCCCGCTGCGCACTACAGCTGTGGGGGCATTCTGGTGGACGGGAACGGACGCAGCAGCGTGCGCAACCTCTACGCCATCGGCGAGGCATCGATGACCGGTCTGCACGGCGCCTGCCGTCTGGCTTCCAACTCACTCCTAGAAGCGTTGGTCTACGCGGCCCGCGCCGCGGATGACGTGCGCGACGCCAGGGTGGATAGACCGCAACAGGTGGCGACCTGGTATCCCGGCGATGCCACGGCGGCAGACGAGGCTGTCGTGGTCAGTCACACCTGGGACGAAATTCGCCGCCTGATGTGGAACTACGTGGGCATCGTCCGCTCGGACAAGCGGCTGGAGCGTGCGGCGCGGCGGATGCAGCTGATCCGCGAGGAGATCCGCGAGTACTACTGGAACTTCCTGGTCAACCGCGATCTGCTCGAGCTGCGCAACATTGCACTGCTGGCCGAGCTCATCATCCAGAGTGCGCGGCGGCGGCCCGAAAGCCGCGGTCTGCACTTCAATCTGGACCATCCCGACCACGACCCTCGCCTGGCCAGGGACACCGTCCTCGCGCGCGGCGACGGCCCGGCGGTGTAGGAGCGCAGTCGCGTGGGGAGCCCGCCGGCTTTTGCCGGCGGCGCACCATCGCGGGAGGGTTTGGGAACCCTCCCAGGGTTCCCATATAGGATAGACAGCAAAAAGCCCCGGCGGGATTCTCCCATCCGGGGCTTGCTCGACCTTGTCGGTCGCGTAGCGTTTTCTACTCTAGCTCGTTGATGATCTGCGGCTGGTAGCTGCCGGTCACATCGCCGTTAGAGTTGACGCCACCACTGCGAATGAACTGGGACAGGGTCGAGTCGCAGTCCAGGTCGCCCTTGGCAAAAGCAGTGAACTGTGAGGCAGTGCCAGTGCCAGTGCCGCTGTACCCGGGCATGTAGTTGTGCGCATCAGGCAGTGAGAAGTTGAGCGCCAACCACACTGCATCAGTGCCCCAAACCCCGGCATTGCCCGGGCACCGCTGACCGGTCTGACAGCCGCACTCTGTGGCGTAGGCCCAAGCAGCCGTGTTGCCAGGGAATTGCTTGGCCAGTGCCAGGCCACCGGCCTGCATGTGGTCCGTCTCATAGTAGGACAGCGATCCTGCCCATTCCTTGTTGAGGTGACCCACGGCCTCAGCCGTACGCGACTTCTTCACGTAACGGGTGAAGGCGGGAATCGCCACTGCGGCCAGAATTCCGATGATCGCCACGACGATCATGAGCTCCACCAAGGTGAAGCCTCCGCTGCGCTTACGAGCTTTGATGTTCATTTTGCTTGCCTCCTGGTTGCTTCGACTGTGCAGCCAATGTGCCACCACGGAAAAATCCGCATCATGCGACCCAACAACCCGTGATCCCTATGGAAAACAGGCTTGGTCGAAGCCAAAGCCCATTGTGCTGGGGTGACAAAGATCGCATATGGTCAGCTTCGACTGACAAAAAGAGTCATTTAGGACGCATCTGCTTGTGCGTCGGCTCCCCACAACCACCCACGGCCGAATTCCTAGTGGCCCTCGTTGATGGTGAGCACCCCAGGTGAGTCGCAGGTGAGCACCAACAGGGTCACGTTGGCAGGGAATGAGCCGCCATCTGCTGTGTTGAGGTTGCACGCGGCCACGGCGTAGAACCAAGGCGTGAGCGGTGTGGTGGACCACAAGGTCGACCCGATTCCAGAAGGTGGTGCCTGGCTGGCTCCACCGGCATTGACGAGATAGGTGCAGTAGAGCTGCTTCCAGCGGGGCCGCAGACCGATCCGGCTCCACCCGTTTGGCATGGGCGTGGGGATGGTTTGTGCCGTGCGCGCCGATTCGAAAGTCGGGTTGGTGGGGTCGACGGGGATGAACGCCGAGGCGCCTTCGTCGGGACTGGGCTGGGTGAGGTTGTCGTCTGCTCGCGCTGGCAGGTACTGGCCCGCATCCATGAAGTAGAGCTGTTCCTTGGCCGACAGCTCAGCCAGCATGGCGTGTGCCTCCGAAAGCCGGGCCCGCGCCACGTAGCGCTTGTACCCGACCGTGGCGATGGCGGCCAGGATGCCGAGGATGACAACCACGATCATCAACTCGACCAATGTGGTCCCCCGGACACGGCTACGTCGCTCGCGCTTCGTCACGCCGTCCATTGTAGGGCCGAGGTGCCAGCCGCTTCAACCTGAATAAGGGACCGGGTTGCGGTCGTCGCCTGAGCCTTTTCGAATTAGTGCCGAGCGCGTAGAGAACTCGCGTTGTACGCTTGCCTGAGACCTCCTATACTGAGCCCGTAGCATCGCATTGCATTAATACTACGCGTCGGCTGTCGACACGCCCACCCGGTTTTTCCAAGGAGGGTTCCGTGGCACTCACGCTTAGAATCGGCCAACAAGCCATCTATCCCTCGCGCGGCATTGCCCAGGTCGTGAGCGTGGAGAAGCGAGAGATCGGCGGCAAGGTGCAGAGCTTCTACGTCCTGCGCTTGGCCAGTTCCGATCTCAGGATTCTCGTTCACGTCGACAAAGCCGAGCAGGTTGGCATCCGGCCGGTGGCAGGCGTCCAGGAAGTCAACGAGGTCCTGCAGATCCTGCGTGAAAAGGCCGTCAGCTTCGAGCGCCACCCTTGGAATCGGCGCTATCGCGCCTACATGGACAAGATCAAGTCGGGCTCGCTCTTCGAAGTGGCCGAAGTCTTCCGCGATCTGCACCGGCTGAAGAAGACCAAGTCTCTGTCCTTCGGCGAGCGCCGCATGCTCGACACCGCGCGCGGCCTGGTGTCGCAGGAGTTGTCAGCCGCCCGTTCCGTCGATCGCGCCACGGTCGAGAAAGAATTGGAGTCGGTGCTCAACGAGGGCCAAGCCTAGAGAGCCGACCAGCTTGAGATGATGCCCGAACCGGGGAAGCCGGAAGCCTTCGACGAGAAAGAGCGAACTTTGGCGCAAGCGCGGATCCACGATCTGTGCAGCCAGATCGCGGATCACGACAACCGCTACTACGTGCTCGATCGTCCGACGATCTCGGACTCCGAATACGACGGACTGATGCGCGAGTTGCGCGCGCTCGAGCAACGATTTCCGGATCTGGTCACGCCTGACAGCCCAACCCAGCGCGTGGGCGGCAAGAGTTCCGAGCTGTTTGCGCCAGTCGAGCACCCTTCACCCATGCTGTCGCTCGACAACTTGTTTTCCACCGATGAGCTGCGGGCGTGGCTGGGTCGCTTGCAACGCGCCGGCGCCAACCACCTCGACTTCGTGTGCGAGCTCAAGATCGACGGGTTGGCGGTGTCGCTTCTCTATCAGGACGGCGTCTTCGTGCGCGGTGCCACCCGGGGCGACGGACGCGTGGGCGAGGACATCACCGCCAACCTGCGAACGGTTCGCGCGATCCCGGCGCGCCTCGCGGGCCGTCAGCACCCGAGCCTGCTGGAGGTGCGCGGCGAGGTCTATCAACCGGTGTCCATCTTTCTTCGCCTGAATCAGGAACTGGCCGAAAGAAACGAACGACCCTTTGCCAATCCTCGCAACGCAGCGGCCGGGAGCCTGCGCCAGAAGGATCCCGCGGTGACTGCAGCCCGAGGCTTAAGCTTCTGGTGCTACGGCGCAGAGACGAATGCCGGCCGACCCGGTCCGGCGCACGCCGAGCGCCATTCTGACGACTTGGAGTACCTCCGTTCGGTCGGCCTGCCTGTCAACCCCAACATCGAGCGCGCGTCGACCCTGGAGCAAGTAGCCGGCTACTGCGCCAAGTGGCAGGAACACCGCCACGACGTCGACTATCAGATTGACGGCGTGGTCATCAAGGTCGACCGCTACCGGCAGCGCGAAGACCTAGGCGCCACCAGCCGCGCCCCGCGCTGGGCCGTGGCCTACAAGTTCCCGCCCGAGGAGCGCACAGCCCTGGTGAAGCGCATCGCCGTGCACACCGGCCGCACCGGTCGGGTCACGCCCTACGTGGAATTGGAACCTGTGCACGTGGGCGGCGTGATGGTCACCTCGGCCACTCTGCACAACGAGGACGATCTGCGCCGCAAGGACATACGCGAGGGAGACACGGTCATCGTCCACCGCGCTGGTGACGTCATCCCCGAAGTGGTCGGCCCGGTGTTGGAGAAGCGGCCGCCCGGAACGCCAGCGTGGATCTTTCCCAAGCAATGCCCCGCGTGCGCCACGCCGCTGGTGCGCAAACCGGGCGAGGCCGACTGGCGCTGCCCCAACCGCAAGCAATGTCCGTCTCAGACCGTGGAGTGGCTGTGCCATTTCGGTTCGCCCGAGGCTCTGGACATCGAACACCTCGGTTATCAGACCGTGACCGCGCTGGTGGAACGCGGCTGGGTCGCCGATCCCGCGGATTTGTACCGGCTGGACGCGACGCAGCTGCTTCAGCTTCCCGGTTTCGCCGAGAAGTCAGCCCAGAACCTGCTCGACGCCATCGCGGCTTCAAAGCAGCGACCGTTGTGGCGCCTGCTGGTGGGGCTGAACATCCGGCGGGTGGGCGCGCATGTGGCGCAACTTCTGGCCCAGCGATTCTCGTCGCTCGACGCCGTGGCGGCCGCCAATCTCGAAGATCTACAAGCCATCGATGGCGTGGGCCCAGAGATCGCCAGCGCGGTCCACGAGTGGTTCCACGACCCGGAAAATGGCGCCCTCATCAAGAACCTGGGCCAGGCCGGCTTGCGCGTCAAAGACCAGGTCGTCGGATCTCCCATGGCTCCCCGTCCGCTGGACGGCCAGATCGTGGTCATCACTGGAACCCTGCCGACCCTGTCGCGCGAAGAGGCGACGACCCTGGCCCGGAACGGGGGCGCGCGCGTGACATCAAGCGTGTCCAAGAATACCAGCTTCGTGGTAGTGGGGCAGGAGGCCGGATCGAAACTCACCAAGGCTGAGAAACTCGGCATCGAGACCATCGACGAGGGCGAATTTCTGCGGCGGCTGGGGCAAGGCGCGCCCGACAAGAAGTAGAATGAATCTCAGCGCGCCAGTTGCCGAGAGCCGCGTGACGTGCCATTCTGGTCCCGTGGCTCGCGCCTCGAGTTCTTCTGACCGTGGCTGCACAGGCATGGTTCTTTTCTTGTGAGTTGCCCGAAGATGATTCTGGCTGGCCCGCAGACGGAGAGGCCCTGATTCATGGGGATGCGCATCGGTCTGCTTAGTCTGGCGGACGCCAACATCGTCCGCGCTGTCAAGTCGCCTTCCCTGGCCTGGCGTCTCATCGTGCCCCAGGTTCCGGCGGAGGCCCAGGTCACGCGACCGGCAAAGGCCCCGGCACGGGGCAAGAAAGCCGCCAGCGCACGGAAGCCCGTGCCGATGCTGAAGCTGGAGGCCAACGAGGGCGCACGCTGCGATCTCGAGAAGGCCTGGCACGGAATCCACTACCTCCTGACCGGCAGTGCCTGGGAAGGCGATGCGCCGCTCGATTTCCTCGTCAATGGCGGGCGGCAGGTCGGCAAGATCGACCCCGACCATGGTCCGGTGCGCGCCTTCCGCGCGGACGAAACCCGGGCCATCTACGACAGCCTTTCGGCCCTAAGTCCCTATGAGTTGCGCAAGCGCTTCAACGCCCGGGACATGACCGCAAAGGAAATCTACCCCGAAATCTGGACCAGGTCCGTGCTGGAAGAAGACTCACTCAGGTACCTGATGGACAACCTGGACAAACTGCGGGCCTTCCTGCGCCAGACCGTCGAGGCGCAGCTCGGCATGCTGGTGTTTCTCACCTAGCCGGGATCGACCGGGTGCAATCCGCTGGCATCGATGCCGCGCAAGTAGTAGGTCGGATCGGTCATGAAGACGGTGAAGATGCCGATGAACATGACCATGAGGCGTATGAAGAGGGGTTTATTGCCGTAGACATTTTCCAGACGGCGCTTGCGGATCTTGTCGTCCGGCTCGGCGAAGTGCTCGAGCAAGCTGCCATCGAGCAGTCCGCCCCTCTCCTTGCGGGTCACCGCTGCAATGCCGCCCGCCGCGCAATACTCCATGATTTCCAGGACCAGCCGGCGACGGGCCTCGCAGCTGTCGATGGCCGACCCGAGCAACGCGACCGCGCCCCATTCAGCCTGCGCCCGACCCACGGCAGCGAGGGCGGCAAACAGCGTGTTGGTGACGTCGTCCAGTTGGTCCAGGTGCTGCTCGCGCAGCATGCTCATGAGAACGACATTCTTGAACAACTGTGAAATGAGCAGAACGCACGCCTCGCTGTCAGGTGCGCTGTCAGCATCTTGAGGCCGTAACCGGTAGCCGGGCAGAAAGAGAACGCCGAAGGCCGTCTCGAAGAAATCGTGCTGGTCGGTGGGCGGCCGCTGCACGGCGATGTCCATGGTGTTGTCCAGACGGTCGGCCAGTTTGCAGTGCAGAAGGTCGGGCATCTCGGACGACTTGCCCAGCACATGACCCAGGTACTGGTAGTAGGTCTGGTCATGGCGGCGGCGCAGAAGTGCGATGCGCTCACCCAGAAACCAGCGGTGGTTGGCGTCGATGTTGGCAAGGACCCGCGAAAACTCTGCCTGTGCGCGGCTCCACTCGACGGCGCCCAATTCCTCGGGGGTCAGGTCTTCTTCCTTGTCGTGCAGCAGCGCCCCCAGCAGGTCCAGCATGCCGGGCTCGGGCATGATGCGCGCGAGCATGGCGGCCGTGCGCAGGCAGTGCAGGACCGCCGCGGGGCCGCTCTTGCGGCGGCGCTCGCCGTAGGCGCTGCGAAGGTAGCTCAAGGTTTCGAGCAACGGGGCTTGGTCAGGTACCCGCGCGGGCCCGAGAATCACGCGCAGCAAGGCACCCAGGTCGATCTTGCGGGCAGATAGATGCCAATTGATGGTGGCCGAAAGCGCCAAGTGGCTTTCCACTGTAATCCTGGCGCGGGCCGCCTCTGGCCCGGAGATCCCGGACATCATTGCTAGGTTCCTCCTCGGACGCGGGTTGACAGACAATAAAATTCCGACAGGTCGGCCGCGCCCTTAATTCCCAGAATACGCGCAAGGAGCCGACCAAGCCAGCCCAGGCCCCATCTACGGGATTGCACATGTCGAATTTAGCATCCTTGGCCCCACGGCCGGCATCTTTGCTATGAATGTTCGCTCTCGCTCGTTCCCAGCTGACCATGGGCCAACTCCCGGAGTTTCCTGAATTTGTGCCCCTCGACGTCCCGCATCGAGAGATCGTCGATAGCGCTCTTGCGTCCGAGCAGCCCGAGGTATCGGAGCTGAACTTCGCGGAGATCTTCGCCTGGCACGGGGTGCGGCAGACCCAGATCAGCGATCTCGAAGGTGCCCTTTGCCTCTTCATCACTCGGCACGGCAAGCGTTGTTTCTACCCACCCTTGCAGGCGCGCGATCCGGTGGCGGCCATGCTCAACATGCTGCGGTGGCTGCGCGAGCGGGGCGAGGAAGGATTCGTGTATGGCCTGACCGGGCGGCAGGCTGCGGATGCGGAGGCGACCGGGGAACTCTTGACCGAAGAGGATCCAGACAACGCGGACTACGTGTACCGGACCCAGGACCTCATCCATCTGCCCGGACACAGGTACGACGGCAAGCGCAATCACATTCGCAACTTCATGCGAAGCTACGACTTCACCTACGCCGAGATCGATCCGCGCTCGCTGCCAGAAGTCGTCGACTTTCAGCGCCGGTGGTTCGCCACGCGCGGCCGCAGCGACCTGCCAGGCCTGACTGCCGAGGATCGGGCCGTACACGATCTCTTGCGCCACTACCAAGATCTGCCGGTGACCGGCGCGACCATCAGGGTGGATGGTCGCATCGAAGCCTTTGCCATCGGCTCGCAGCTCAACCGGGACACGGCGCTGGTCATCGTGGAAAAGGCCAATTCCGAAATCCGCGGCCTGTACCAGGCCATGAACCAGATGTTGTGCGAGAACACACTTTCCCAATATGCCTGGGTGAACCGCGAACAGGACGCAGGCGATGCGGGACTGCGGCGGGCCAAGCTCTCGTACGGCCCGCACCACATGGTGGCCAAATATCGCGTGCGTCTCGCGCGATGATTTCTCTACAGCTTCTTCTTGAAGAGATCGCCCAGGGTTCCCAGACGGGCCGGCGCGCGAGCCGCGTCCAGATCTTCCTGCGACACCACATCGGTGCGCTCGCCCACGCCCAGCGAGATGCGACGCCGTTCCCGATCCAGCGCCAGCACGGTGACCTCCAGCGTGACACCCACCTTGGTCAGTTCGCGTGCGTTGCGCACAGGCTTGCCCGCTGACAGCTCGCCGATATGGACCAAGCCCTCGATCCCCGGCGCCAGCTCGACAAATGCGCCGAACGCCTCGATGCGCGTGACCCGGCCCGAAATTCTGGTTCCCGACGGAAACTGCGTGGCCACGTCCTCCCACGGATCCCGTTCCAGCGACTTGAGCGACAACGAAATCCGTTCGGGTCGTTTGGGATCGTCGGTCTTCTCCACGCGAAGGATCTGAACCTCGAGCTGTTGCCCCAGCGACAGCCGGTCAGCCGGCCGCATCCCACGCGAGAATCCGAGTTCGGATGCCGGCAGCATGCCCTGCACCCCGCCCAGGTCGATGAACGCGCCGAAATCCTTGAGCGCAACCACCACGCCGGGCAAGACGGCGCCCGGCACCAGCTTGCTGCGAATCTTGTCGGCCCGCGACCGCGCCTCGGCTTCCAGCAATGCACGCCGCGAAACCACCAAGTTGTCCCCGCGTCGGTCGACATCGTAGCGGGTGATTCGGAACTCCAGCTTGCGCCCCACGTACTCGTTGGCGTCTTCCACGTGGCGCATTTCCAGCTGCGAAATCGGACAAAACCCGCGCACACCCGCCACCAGCACCTCGACCCCGCCTTTGTTCACGCCGGTGACCGTGCCTTCCACGGCCAGGCCGAGTTGGGCCGCCTGCTGCAGTTCGGCCTTGGCCTCGGGCCCGCGCGCGACCGCGGTACGGCGCAAAACCACACAGCCCGACTTGCCCATGGTTTCCACCACGCGCGCCTCGATCTCGTCGCCAACTTTGACCGTCAGGTTGCCGTCCTGGTCGCGCAGCTGCTGCAGATCGATCATGCCCTCGGTCTTGCCGCCCGCCAGTTCCACGAAAGCGGTCTCGCGGCCCAGCGAGATGACGCGGCCACGCACGGAATCACCCGCTCGCACCTCGGGCTCAGCCCGACGCGCGTTCTTGCCCTCGAACTCTTGCAGAAGTGCGGCGAAATTTTCTTCCTGCGGTGGCTTCATTGGCCCCTTCATACCATCACGCTGGCGTCCATGCTGGACCAGCGCGCCCGGACAACGCGCGCCCCCGCCGGGCTGCGCAAGGGTGAAGCCCCTTACCGGCGGGGCGCCATGTGATCTATGCTGTTGGTGTGCATCGCTTGGCCCAATCGCAAGTCCGAGGACCGAACCCGATGGTTGTTGTCTGCGTTCAAGCGGCCCGCAGGAGAACCGATGACAAGAGCAATGGCTCGGCCCCAAACCCGTCCGGTGTCGCGTAGGATTGCCGGCGTGCCTATTCCCCTCGACCAACTCGATAAGACCAGAGAGATCCCGGCTGTGAGCGGAAAAGACGACGAGGCAGCAGCCGACGCGCCCAACGCCGCTCCTCAGCAGGTGATTCCCATCGAAGAAACCGTCCCGGTCCAGTCGTGCATCGAGCGCACGCTCTTGCAGGAAGTTCTACGCCGAGAGTCGGCGGAGAAGGACGAAGATCACGGCGAGGACGAGTAACGCGACGGCAAGCCGGCACGTAACCTCTGCAAGAAGCAGGCATCGAAAAGTCATGGCAGGTACGCCATGCCGATGCAGAACGTGAACGAGCAAGACTTCCCGGCCCTACTCAAGAACGGAATCGTGTTCGTTGATTGGTGGGCTCCGTGGTGCGGGCCGTGCCGCGTCTTCGGACCCATCTTTGAAAGAGTGGCTGACAAGAATCCTGGAGTCGTGTTCGCCAAGGTCAACGCAGAAGAGTACCCGGACCTGGCGATGACCTTTGGCATTCGGGCGATCCCGACGCTCATGATATTTCGGGACGGCATCCTAGTCTTCGCTCAGACAGGAGCCATGCCCGAGGAGGCCCTGGAAGCGCTCGCGGGCCGGGTCAAGGATCTGGACATGGCGCAAGTGCGGGCGAAACTCGCCGCGCACAACAAGCTACAAAACTGATTCACCCCGGCCGTCTGCTCCGAGCTGTGATGCTCTCAAGCGTGCGATGCCAGAGGTAGTGGGAGAGAGCCTCGGCGTTGGCGTTCGGGCCAGCAAGGCGCACGGCCTGCACGTGAAGCAGGACCGGCAGTTTCCGCTGCAAGGCCATGTGCAAATCGGCATCCAGTGACGCCGCCACCGACGCGGCGGTGTTTTTCAGAGCCGAAAGCGCGGGTGTGAAGGCATCATCTTCCCGGCCGGCGAGCCAAGCGAAAAGCTGCCGCGAACCTCGTCGATATTCTTGCCGCGCCTGTTCCTGGTCGAGAAGTCCCGCGTGCGCACAGGCCTCCCGACGCTGCCTCGCCAATTCCATTCGTGCGTCGACGTCCAAGCCCATACCGCTGGCCATGGCGTCTGCAGCGCGGACCGCGAGGGCCACGCGATCAGCCTGCCCCGCGCCCTGGTTCTCGGCTTCCAAGACAGCCATGACCAGCTCGCTGCTGCCCTGAAACAGACGCTCCACCGCAGGCATGAGCGCTTCCCCGCCGTAGCGCGCAGTTTCGCGGAAGTATTCGCCGGATTCCACGCTCACCACGTCGCCTCGCTCACGCAGGGGCGGCAGGGCACGCCGCACGCGGCGGCCAAAGGCTTCGGCCTTGCGCTCTGAACCCGCGTGGCCGCGCACGCGCAGGTGGTGGCGTTGGCCGGGCTGGTCGACGTAGGGCAAGAAGAACCACGTGTCGATCTCTCCTGCGGCGAGCGCGGCCCTGACCGCCGGGGCCACAGCCTCGACAAGAACGGCGTCCTGCCGCTCGACCGCGCCGTAGACGCGCAGGCTGATCCAATTCTCGGCAGGCGGCGCCTGAGCTGGCGACGGCACGCGTCCGGCCGCCCGGGTCGCCGCGATGGCTGCCGTCAGGCCTTCGCGTTCGTCCGGGTCCGGGACATGGGCCACAGCCACCACCGCTTCGACGCGACGGCCACCGGCGTCCGGCAACTCGCCGAGCGGCGGCCAGATCTCGAAGACTCGACCGCCGGCAAAACGCGCCAGCTCTGTACACGCGCCAGCCGCACGCAGATCCAGATAAAGCAACTCGTCGCCCTCGCCTGCCTGCACAGCAGCTGGAACGCGGTTCTGTCGACGCCAACGCGCGAGCGCGGTCGGACGCGCGATTTGCGCGGGGGAAGGAACGCGCCAACTGGCGGGCGCCACCACGAAGCCGTCGAGAACCACACGCGGCAGGAATTTCAGCCCAGCGAGCGCGCCCCATGAAAACGCCCAGGGCGCGTGCTGCCGGGCCAACGACCAGCCGGCCAACAGGCGATAGATCCCGGACGGCGCCGTCGCGGAGCGCACGCGATGGAGCGGACTCGGAGTGATAGGCTGCGAGGTCGAATCTCGCAAAGCCAGGGGTTCCACAGCCGCTGGATCCACGACCAGCGCAAGTTCCGCCGGGGTTGTCGCCGCGCCCTCGGGCCAGCCCACCAGAGCCAACGCAGCCTCGCGCACGGGCGGATGAGCGCATAGATCCGCCTGCGCGGGCGACGGCGCGTACACCACGTCCAGCGCTCTCTCGCCGGGTCGCGCTTGCTTTTCCGCTGCGGCCAGTTCGGCCAGGGCCTCGCGCATGGGAGCGCCCAGCGCGCCGGAAAAACGTCCCCAGCTCGCCCCAGCGGGCGCGTGCAGTCCGAGCAGCCAGCCCGTGCCCGGCGGCGCGCGCGGCGGCTCGCGGGCCGGCGACAGGAACAGCTCGAAGGTCGGTGGCGTGCCGAGCGCAGGCAGGATGGCATCGAGCGCCGCGGGATCGAGTGTGATCTCGGCCTTGCCCGCAGCAGCGGCCTGTGCGACCGCATCCGCGAGAAACGCCAGCACCTCACGTCCGCCGTCGCCGCGCGCGGGCTCGTCGTCGGTTTCGGCCAAGCCGCTGCCATAGCCGCCGGTGGCCAAGTCCGTGAGGTCCAACGCGCCGGCGCCGAGGACCTCGACCATGGAATCCAGCTGCTCGGCCAGACCGGAATCGCAAACGCGCTCTGCCACCGGCCCAGCCAATGCCTCCTGCAGGCGCAACAGGAGAGGCGCGCAAGCCGCTGCCCGCGCAACCGCCCGTCGCGAAAGCATCGGCTCGCCACGCGGGCGATGAAGGAGCGTGCTCATCACGTCGGTCGCCGACTCGTTGGCGCCAGGCAGCCCAGCCAAGGCGGCGCGCGTTCCGGCCAAGTCAGTCGACGAAATTCCCCGCAGTCGCTGGCGAATCGGATCGACCAGGGCCTCGACTTCAACCGGCAGCCGCGCCAGGCGCTGGACCAACCACTGCGCCGGCGGCTGACCCACGAGCGGCGGCGCAAAATCGTGGCAGAGCACGCCGCGGTCGACGAGCACGAGCAACAACTCGTCCACGTCGCCTGCCTCGCCACGGACCGCAGCCTCAATCGCCCCGTTCACCGCAGCCCAGGGCGTCCACTCTTGCGCGCTCGCAATCACGGTTTCCAGCACGACATCGACGTCGCTGGCGCGCACCTCAAGTCCGTCGTGGCCAAGAGCCAGCCAAACAGCCCGCGCTCCCACGGCCATCAGCGACGGCGCAATTCGCAGACTCACGCCAGGACGAATCTCCGGCTCGTCGAGCAGCGCGCGCCCCAGCGCCGCCACGCGCTCCCAGGTCGGAGCCACGACAGGCTCGACCTCATTGGTTGCAAGACGGGTGCGCGCGCCTAGCCGGCCCACGGCCACGCCTGCCAGAAGGCCTGCCGGCGTCGGACGAAAGGCCGCACGGCGGGCGTAGCGTGAAAGCGCGGCCGCAGCAGCAGAGCCCGGCTCTCGTTGCAACGCCGTTGCCAGATCCGAACTGGCCAGCTCCACAGCCATGGCGCCCAAGGGATGCCGCCGCAGCGCCGCTTGCGGATTGCGCAGTCCGCGCACAGGAAGCAGTGGCGCGCGCAGCAGGAAGCGCGAGATCAAGTGGAAAGACATGGACAGGGAAAACTACACCACCAGAATCCTTCTTCACCACAGAGGACAGACAGAGCCGGGCCGAAAAGTTGGATTCTGTCCGGTCCAAAGCCCTTCTTCCCCTCCGATCTCTGTGTTCGCTGTGCCCTCTGTGGTGAAAAAAGCTAGCCTCCCGCCAACAGTTGCTCGACGACCGCACACAGTCCGGCCAGGCGCGCGCCGCCGCGGCCGGCGCCGCAGGGCTCGGGCGCGGAAATCTGCATGTGGGGCAGGCAATGCTCGACGGTGCCGGTGCGTTTCTTGAGAACTGCGCCAGCCAGTGCCCGGACGTCGTAGCGCGGCCGAGGCAGAACCACGCCGCCGGCAGCCAGGGTATCCACAGGAAAATGTCCCCACGACACGATGACGTCGCTGGGCCGCAAGAATGCCTGCCAGCGCGCCGCGAACGATTCCCAGCTTTCCCCTGCCAGAAGCGCGCCGCTACTCAGTCGGATGTGGAAGGGCGTGGTCGGCGCCAGGCTGTGGCGCGGGGCGATCACCGCCTCGAAGGCTTCGCCGCTCGACGGCCGACGCGCCAGCCAGTGCACGATCTCGGCCGGGTGGCGCGTGGGCGCGTGGCGCGGCCAGGTGTTGGCCTCGCCGTGCACGCACAGGATGTCGGCCCGGCGCTCGCGCAAAACCGTCGGAATCGGGCTGCGCGCCGGGCGACTGTTGCGTCGCGAGTGAAGGCGATGGCGGCTGCCCGAGCTGGACTGGGCGTAGCGTAGCTGCGTCTCCACCATCGAGTGGAAAGGCCGCAGCAAGCTCTGGAAGCGCTCGCGATCACCTTCCAGATAGCCGAGCACATGGGCCAGCGCCTCGATGGTGGCCATGCAATGAAAGGCGGGTTCGCGTCGGATGGGGTTGTAGGCACTCTCCTGGGGCGGAGTGAAACGCAACTGCGGCAGGCGCGTGAGCGCCGGGTTGGCCTTGAGCAGCCTGTGCGCCTGGCCCCAAGTGCCGTCGACCAGAATCAAAATCATGGGCTGACCAGGCGGCATGGATTCCACGTCACGCGCCGCCGGCCCCGGATAAATGACATGGCTCTCGCCGCTGGCCAGCGCGGCCTGCACCACCGGGTCGTCGGAAAAATCGATGCCCACACGCAACACGGCGCCTGGCAAACACAGCCGCGCAATGCGTGCGGTGCCGATGCCCACGTCACGCTCGCGCGGGTGTTGCAAAACGATCACGCGCGTGCGGGTTTCGAGAGGCGTGATATGTGCGCAGTAGCAGACGGTGGCGGGTCGACGGCAACGCTCGCACAGGGCACGCGGCGCAGGTCCAGCGGGGATGGACTGGGCGCGCCGTGACGAACCGGAGGGCGAAACGGAATTGGGCACGGCTCAAGCAATAGTACACAGCGCACGCTGTGGCCAGGACCAGCATCGAGAAGGATCTGCTGATTCGACACGAGGCTTGGTACCAGCAATACCGCCACGCCTATCGTCCCAAGCTCGTGGTGGTCGTCCAGCGCGGCCCCGGATCCTACGCCCTGCTCTTCCCGCGCCGGCGCCGACCGGAGGGAAGCTAGTTTTTTTCACCACGGAGATCACAGAGGTCACAGAGCCGGATCGGAAAGGGAAGGGTTGCGTTCTGTCCGGTCCGAACCCCTTCTTCCTTTCCGACCTCGGTGTCCTCTGTGCTCTCTGTGGTGAAAAAAGGAGCCAACTACTTCCGCGGCGGCAGGCGCAGCACGGCTGCGAAAAAGCCGTCGGTGCCGTGACTGTGCGGGTAGACCTTCAAGTACGTGCCGTCGCCCAGGCACAAAGCCCGCTCTTTGCCCCAGATCTCCTTGAGCGGCATGAGCACGAAGTCCGGCCTCTCGGCCAGGAATCGCTCGACGACCTCTTCGTTCTCTCGCCGGAGCAGCGTACAGGTCGCGTAGATCAGCCGACCGCCAGGCGCCACCAGCGGCGCGTAGGTCACCATCAGCGAAAGCTGCTGCGCCGAAAATCCGTCGACGGTCTTGGGCGTGAGCCGCCAGCGTGCCTCGGGATTGCGGCGTAAGGTGCCCAGGCCTGAGCAAGGCGCATCCACCAATACGCGATCCCAAGCGCCCAACTTCGCCTCCGCGGGCAGCTCGCCTCCATGCACCTCGCGCGCCGCCAGGTTCGACAGGCCGGCCCGCCGGGCGCGACGCCGCAGTTCTTCCAATTTCTTGCCATTGGAATCGAGCGCCAAGATGCGCCCCTGTCCGTCGAGCAGCGCTGCCAAAGCCAGAGTCTTGCCGCCAGCGCCGGCGCAAGCGTCCACGACGCGGCCCTTGGGCGGCGGCGCCACGGTTTCGGCCACCAGCTGACTTCCCTCGTCCATCACCTCGAAAAGGCCGTCGCGAAATGCCGACAGCCCAAAGGCATTGACGCGCGTCTCGAAGAGCAGACCGGTGGGCGATAGTTCCGTCGGATGCGCCACCACGCCCTCCTCGGCCAGGCGTGCGACCAACTCCTCGCGCGACGCCTTTACGCCGTTGCTGCGCACCGTGAGCGGCGCCCGGGTGTTCATGGCCGCGGCCAGCGCCTGCGCCTCAGCCTCGCCCAGATCCGTCACCAGTCGCTCCATCATCCAAGTCGGATACGACAGCCGCAACGCCGTGCGATCGATACCCACGCTGCGGCCCAAGCCCGCATCGTCCGCGGTGACTGTCGTGAGATCAACATCACGACGCAAGATCCGCCGCACGTCGGCCTTGGCCGCTTCCACCGGCAAGCCGTTGCGTAACTCATACACGATGAGCTTGAGTTCCTGCCGGCCAGCCGGCGACAGCGCCTCAGGCTTGCCGCGACCCTGCGCCAATGCAAGCAACTCGTCAACCACTGCCTCCAGCCGTCGCTCCCAGCGCACCAACCCGTACACCGTCTCGGAGATCAACCTGCGATCGCCGCTGCCCAGCTGCCGGTTCGCGCGAAACGCCGCCGCCATGATGTCCGTGAGGAAACCCCACTCGGCGCGCGCCTCGGCCGCGATCTCCAGAGCCAGCGCGCGGGTCCGGCCGCCCAGACGGCGAACCGCAGCGTCTGCGGACTCGTTCTTTGCATTCATCTCAATAACTTAGCCCAAAGCCGTAGGGGAAAAGCGGCGTGTAGCTGGCGTCGCCCTGGTTGATCGGGATCTGCGCCATGGAACGCGGCCAGGAATGCGACAGCTTGCCGGTCGTCTGGTAGTCGCCGAAAAGCACGTCGGCCACGCCGTCGCCCTCGCTGCCAGGCAGCCAGACCACCAGCACGGCCTGCACGCCGTCGATCACCGGCTCGATGGGCAAGGGCCGGCCCGTGACGAGGACCACCACCACCTTCTTGCCCGATGACTTGGATGCTGCGATCAAGCTGATGTCATCGCGGGAAAGACCCAGCTCCTTGCGGTCGCCGGCTCCTTCGGCGTAGGGCTCCTCGCCGACCACCACCACGATCGCGTCGGCCGTATCTGCGCCCCGTACGCCGGGCGCGAAAGAAACCTTTCCCCCCGCAGCGGCCTTCTCAATGGCCCTCAGAATCGTGGTGCCGGGCGTGACGTTGCCCCGCCGGCCAAACCAACCCACGGTCCAACCACCGCACTGGATGCCCATGTCGTCGGCCTTGCTGCCCACCACCAGGATGCGACCGGTCTTGGGCAACGGCAGCACGGCGTCCTGGTTCTTGAGCAGAACCGCACTTTGTCGAACCGCTTCGCGCGCCAGGGCTCGGTGCGCGGGCGAGCCCAGTTGCCCTGCAAACGCCTCATCCGGGTAGGGATGTTCCCACAATTTGAGACGCGCCTTCTGCTTCAAGATGCGGCGAACGGCATCATCGATGCGCGCCATGGGCACGCGGCCTTTCTTGACCAGCGAGCGCAGACCGGAAACGAACGAGGGGTAGCTGAGCGGCACCATGGCCATGTCCACGCCGGCGTTGATGGCTGCCTCGATCCTGCTGCTGTTGGAGCCCGACAAGGTGGCAATGGCTTCCCAGTCGCTCACCACGAAACCTTCGAAGTGAAGCTCGCCCTTGAGCACGTCGGTGATGAGATACTTGTTGGCGTGCATGGGAGCGCCGTTCCAGCGCGAGAACGACACCATGATCGAGCCGACACCCGCCTTGACCGCCGCTGCGTAGCCCGGCAAATGGATGGCGCGCAACTCTTGTTCGGAACAGACCGTGTCGCCCTGGTCCTTGCCCTGTGATGTGCCGCCGTCACCGAGAAAGTGCTTGGCGCAGGCGAGTACGCCGTCGGACTGCCCTGGCTCGCCTTGCAATCCCTTGACCAAAGCCGGAGCCATCATCTCGGCCAGCTCAGGCGTTTCGCCAAAGCCCTCGTAGGTGCGACCCCATCGCTCGTCGCGAGGCACGGCAATGCAAGGGGCGAAGGTCCAGAGAATGCCAGTCGCCAACATCTCCAAGGCGGCGGCCCGTCCGACCTTCTCGGCCAGCTCAGGATTGCGCGTGCAGCCCATGCCGATGTTGTGCGGGAATACCGTGGCGCCCCTGACCAGGCCGTTGCCGTGGACCGCGTCGGTGCCCCATATAATGGGGATACCCAGGCGCGTGCTCAAGGCTCGGGTCTGCATGGAGGCGACCAGCGTGACCCAGTTTTGGGGCGTGTTGGGCTCAGGCAGCTGCGACGCACCGTTGAGCACCGATCCGACAGCCAGCCTGCGCACATCGTCGGTGTTCTTGGCCAGCTTCCAGTCGATCTGGGTCATCTGCCCAATCTTCTCGTCGAGGGTCATCTGGCCGAGCAGTTCCTCGATGTCGGGCGTTGGGACACTGGCACGAGTGGCGGCAAGCTGGCCAGGGGAGCGACCAGGCTGCACGCCGACGCAGCCGAGCGCCGCGAAGAACGCGAGCCGGAAAGCGCGCGGAGCACAGGGCGGAAAAACGGTTGGCGCGGGTGTCATCGCGAGACTGTACAGCTGTCGAGGCGAAAGTGGGAAGGTGACCCGCCATCGCCGCACAGAGTCTTGATGTGACCACATTTGTATCCCATAGTGTCCACATGGACGTCGGCATTCGCAAACTCAAGCAACATCTCTCCGAGTACCTTGAGAGGGCGGCCGGAGGGGCTACCATTCGCATCACCGACCGCGGGAGACCCAAGGCCATGATGGGACCACTGCCAGGGGTGCTGAACTTGGAGCGCGGCGTGGCCGAGCGATGGATTCGGCCGGGGCCAGCCGTGGAGATTAGCCCCCGCCGCGCGCGTCGCCATGCTGCTTCCGCTTCCAGCGCCCAGGTTCTGCGCGAGGATCGGGACAAATGAGTCTGTATGTGGACTCAAGCGCGCTCCTCAAACGCTACATCGACGAGCCGGAGAGCGAGACATGCGAACGCTATCTGCTGGCGGATCCGGTGTGGATCACCGGCCGACACACCTGCGTGGAGGTGCGGCGGAATCTCTCCAGGCTGCTCGCGAAGGCAGCCCTGGCTGATGCTCGGGCGCAATTCGATCAGGACTGGCAGCGCATGCATGTCGTCGAGCTGGACGAGACGACGTGCGACCTCGCGGCGGATCTCGCCGAGTTGACCGGCGCGCGCACGCTGGATGCCCTGCACCTGGCGGCCGCCAACCGGGCGGGCCAAGGGGCGATCACGGTGCTCACCTTCGACATCCGCCAGGCCCAGGCCGCACGCGCGGTTGGTCTGACCGTGGTGGGGGCGTAGCTACTTTCGACCGACGATCTCCAGGTCCGGGCGCAGGCCCAAAGCCGCGCCGTAGCGAAGCAGCCCGTCCATCTCGGCGGTGCCCGGATCCACGGAGGCGCGCAATGGTGCCCGCACCAGCGCGTGCTCGAGCAGGCGCTCCGGCCCGTGGACATCGCGCCGCCAGCGGCTGGCGCCGCCGTCGAGCACAGGCGAGACCACCGCCAGCGCGGCAAACACGATCGCCGTGGCCACGCGGGCGCGGCCCAGGCGGGCAGCCACCGCAGCCGCGCCCGCGCTCAGCGGGATGGCAGCCGCCATCAGGGCCGCCGGCAAGCCCGCGCGCGTGGGCTCGAAAGCGGGTCCGCCTTGCGCAGGAGCATGGCCGAGCAGGAGCGCCGTGACCAGAGTGAACCCGAACCAGCATGCGACCAGAGGCGCCCGCCTGAACAACGCCAACGTCCCCACCCCGGCGAGCAGCAGCCCCACCACGCCCAGCTCGTCACACAGCTCGGCCGCGGTCGCGACCGCCGTGAACTGGTCATGAATCCCGGCCGGCCACAGGCTGCCGAGCAGATGCCCGAGGCTCACCGGGGTTCCCGAGACGGCCACGCTGGCGAGCGCGGACCCGCCCAGAGCCGCCACGAAGAGCAACGGCGCCCAAAGAGGCCAGCGGCTCCCGCGGCGCAATTCCCACAGCCAAAGCCCCAGGGTCAACGGCCACAACAGCGGACCGGCCAGCGCATCCACCCCCGCGGCCAAGCCTGACAGGCCGGCCAGCGCGAATCCGTGCCCGGCACCGCCTTGGCCACGCAGAAGCGGCAGCGCTGCCAACCAAGCCCCTGCCAAGAGCGCCAGCGTAGCCGACGCCGCGCCCGCCGAAGTCGCCGACTGAAATACGGCCAGCGACAGTCCGCCGGCCAGCGCAGCCCCTGCGGCCAGCCAAGGCTCGTACACGAAATCGCGCGCGCCCTGCCGGGCGTGCGGTGGCGGACGCAACGCCACCAGAAGATCGGCACACAACCGACCCACGAGCGCGGTCGCGAAGGCAGCCCACAAGGCTGCCGCCAGGTTGGCACGAGCCGCGGCATCGCCCAGGGGCAGGTAGCCGACGAGTCGCGAGGCGAGGAGAGCCAAGGGCGTGTCCGGCCCCTGGGAGGCGGGATCGAGAGCCACAGCTACTTTCGACGCAGCCGCGACCCGATCCAGACCCAGCGGCGTGCCCGCCACGTAGACCACCAGCGAACCAACGAAGAGGGCCGGATCGAGGGTCGGCCAGGTTCGCTTGTCGCTCATGGACTGATCCAACGCGAAAGCGAGCCTCCTGTCGAGACCATCGCGATCCGAAATTCCAATCACAATGGCCAAACTTGACGTGTGCGCCTTGGGCGTTTATCCCCAAGAGGGTGTACGTCATTCGGGGCCGCCAGCGCATCGTGTCCGAACTGGGACGTCCGCTGCGCGCGCCTGCGGTAGCCATTGGAAACTTCGACGGCGTGCACTGCGGCCACCGGGCTTTGGTGGGGACTGCCAGCCGCCTCGCCCACGCGGAGGGTGGCGAGGCCGTTGTCTTGACCTTCGATCCCCATCCCGCGCGATTCTTTGCACCCGCGCTGGCGCCGCCCATGGTGGTGACGCTGGAACGTCGGCTGGAACTTCTTGCCGAAGCTGGCGCCGACGCCGTCGTGGTCGAACCTTTCACGTCGGATCTTGCGGCAATGTCCGCCGACCGCTTCGTCGCCGAAGTGCTGCGCAAGGATCTCGACGCCCGCCACATCGTGGTGGGCTGGGATTTCACCTATGGAGCCGGACGGCAGGGCAACGCAGCCACGCTGAGCAGCGAGGGCGCGCGCCTGAACATGGGGGTCAGCATCGTGCCGCCGGTCATGGTCGCGGGGTTGGTGTGCTCGTCGACCAAAATCCGCGAATTCGTGCTCGAGGGCCGGGTGGAAGGTGCGGCCATGCTTCTGGGCCGCCCCTTCGAGCTGACCGGTCGTGTGGTCCACGGCGTCGAACGCGGTCGCACCCTGGGCATCCCGACGGCCAACCTGGATCCAGAGACCGATCTTGTGCCCAAGCCAGGTGTCTACGCCGCTTGGGCAGTTCGCGCCGATGGCGGCGCGACTCCGCGCCTACGCGCAGCCGTGAGCATCGGTACCAATCCCACGTTTGTCGCCAAAGGCGGAGGCGCTTCGTCCGCCGTGGTCGTTGAATCCCACTTGTTGGACTTCGAGGGTGACCTGTACGGCGCGCGCCTGCGCCTGGAATTCGCCGGTCGTGTGCGCGAGCAGCGTGCGTTTCCTTCGGCCGACGACCTGGTGGCCGAGATCAGGCGCGACATCCTCCGAACGCGGGAACTTCTTCCATGAGCATAGAACACCTCTACGAGACCGAAACCATGGCCGAGCTGTGCGCGCGTCAGGGCCGACTGAGCGAGGCCATCGCCATCTTCCGCGAGCTGGCCGAAACCGCACCCGACCCCGAAACCCAGGCGCGCATCCGCGCCCGGCTGACCGGCCTGGAAGCGAGCTGGCAGCCCCTGCGCGTGGCCGAGGTGCCGCCTGCGGACCTGGCCTTGCCCGACATTCCGGGGGTTTCGCTGCTGGTCGGCGAAGATCAGGTGACGGCGGCCTGGGCACTGCCGCCCGAGACCAGCTCGCCCGCGCTCGACGTGCTGGTCCTGCAGCGCACGGCCAATGGAATCGATCCTCAGAAAAAGCTCTTGCCCCTGACCGACACGTCAGGCCGCATCGGTCTGCTTCTGCCCGGGGTACATTCGGCCCTGGCAGCGGCCGGCACGATCCGCGAGGGCCGTTTCGTGCCCATCGTCCGTTCCAAGGGTTGAAACTACACCACGCCTTGGTCGATCATCGAATCCGCCACCTTGACGAGGCCGGCGATGTTGGCGCCCATGACGTAGTTGGTGGGCTGGCCGAAGTCCTTGGCGGTCTTGTAGACGGCCGCGTGGATGGCCTGCATGATGCTCTTTAGCTTCGCGTCCACCTCTTCGCGCGTCCACGACAGGCGCATGGAGTTCTGGCTCATCTCGAGGCCCGAAGTGGCCACGCCGCCAGCATTGGCCGCCTTGCCAGGGCCGTACAGCACCTTGGCCGCAAGAAACTTCTCCACCGCCTCAGGCGTCGAAGGCATGTTCGCGCCCTCGGCGATCAGGGTGCAACCGTTCTTCAGCAACGTCTCGGCGTCTCTTCCGTCAAGCTCGTTCTGCGTGGCCGAAGGGAAGGCCGCGTCGCACTTCACCCCCCACGGGCGCTGGCCGGCCACAAACGCGCAACCGAACTTCTTGGCGTATTCCTGGATGCGGCCGCGCTTCACGTTTTTGAGATCGAGCACAAAAGCCAGCTTGTCCGGGGTGATGCCGTTGGTATCGTGGATGAAGCCATCCGAGTCGGACAGAGTGACCGGCACGGCGCCCAGTTGGTTCAGTTTCTCGACGGTGTACTGGGCCACGTTGCCCGACCCCGACACGGTGCAGATTTTGCCCTTGAAAGTTTCGTTGCGCGTCTTGAGCATTTCTTCCGCGAAGTACACCGTGCCGTAGCCGGTGGCCTCAGGACGAATCAGCGAGCCGCCCCAGTTGAGCGCCTTGCCGGTGAGCACGCCGACGAACTCGTTCTTCAGTCGCTTGTACTGGCCAAACAGGTAACCAATCTCGCGGCCGCCCACGCCGATGTCTCCGGCAGGAACGTCGGTGTCTCCGCCAATGTGGCGGAACAGCTCGGACATGAAGCTCTGGCAGAAACGCATGACCTCGTTGTCCGACTTGCCCTTTGGATCGAAGTCAGAGCCGCCCTTGCCGCCGCCCATGGGCAGCGTGGTGAGCGAGTTCTTGAGCACCTGCTCGAAGCCGAGGAACTTGAGGATGGACAGGTTCACGCTCGGGTGCAGGCGCAGTCCGCCTTTGTAGGGGCCGATGGCGCTGTTGAACTCGATGCGATAGCCGCGGTTGACCTGGACCTGTCCCTTGTCGTCGATCCAGGGCACGCGGAACATGAGCTGGCGCTCGGGCTCCACGATGCGCTCGAGGATCCTGTTCTGCTCGTACTTGGGGTAGCGGTCCAGACACGCCTGCAACGACGAGAGCACCTCGGTGACAGCCTGATGGAACTCCAGCTGCCCGGGATCCCTCTTGGTCACCATATCGATCACTCTCTGTGCGTAGGACATGTTGCCTCCTGCCCGGTATGCCCAGAATTATGAACCCCACACCTGCTAATTGCGGCCTCTTGATCTTTGGATGTCCACGCACGGGATTCGGACCGCTCGTGCCGCGAGTGACGAGGCACCGGTCGAGTAGGCGCCCCCGGTTCCCCGGGGCGTCGATGCGGCTTTGCTCCGCGCCGACAGCGGCACCTCCACTTGTCCCGTCAGCGGCTCGCGCCGCAGGCAGACTCCCAGAAAATGCCGCTTTTCCGGTCGGGCCACGGCGCTCTTGCTTGCCGCGGGATTACGGGGGCCGCTACACGGTTGCGCGGCCTGCGGATCACGTGATAGTTCCTGGCAAAGGAGAATGCCATGCGGATCACACTCTCGATCATCGCAGTGTTTGGCCTTCTAGTCTGGACGCCCGGATCGGCCCTTGCCAAGCAGAAGGCTGCCAAGGCGGAAGCGGAACCACCGCCGGCTGCTACGCCCCTCAATGCCTGCGGCTGCTACCGCGACGCCCAAGACCAGTGCCACTGCAACAAGGGAAAGAAGCTGAAGTGCGAGTGCGAGAACGACTGTGAGCCGGCCGGTTGCGAGGAGCAACGCCAGAAGCAGCAGGAGAAGGACGCTGCGGCTGCGCTAAAGAAGATTCAGCAGAACGACAAGAAGAAACAAGCCGAGGCCAAGGCAGCCCAGGCCAAGAAGCAGAAGGAGAAAGCCGCGGAAGAAGCCAAAAAGAAGGCCGAGGGCGGCGAGGGTCGGTGGAAGTAGAGGAGCCCGAAGCCGCGGTCTAGAGCGAGTTCAGTCGGACAGCTGACCTCGGCTGAGAGCGGGGAGGAGAGGGGAGGCCCCACAGGGGGTCTTCGCGAGGTCTCCGTTGGTGCGTACCCGAGGCCGCAGGGGTGCGTGTCAGGGGTCGCACTCAGGAGGTTCAAAGAGGCCTGGGCGTGTAGGCGACGACGCACATAGGGCTGTTTTGATGCATCGTAGCTTCGCAGGTCAGCGAAGACACATAAATGATTACGCTGCGATATCGGAATGTTAGGGGGCAAAACGCCTATCCTGACATCCCGGTTTTGATTTTGGCCCGGCTTGTGCCAGCATCGGAACCTTTCAGCCGGGGTACCCCCCTTTTCCCACCGATTCACTAGGACCAGGAAGGCACAGGTTTGATGAAGAACGCAGGTCTCGACAAAGATTCGCTCCAAACCCTGATTGATACACTAACATCATTCGGAAAGCAGAAGCTACCGCTCAAGGTCCGGCTGGAGCTAGATGAGAAAGATGTCTTTCCGCTGGATCTGATCCGGGAGCTGCTGGGTCCCGACATTGGCCTGCACCTCTTGTTCATCCCCGAGGAACTGGGCGGCCTGGGCGGCAACGCCTACGACGTCTACCGGGTCTCGGAGGAGATGGCCAAGCTGGACCTGGGCGTGGCCACCGCGTTCCTGGCCATATTCCTGGGAACCGACCCCATCGTGGTCGGCGCGACCGAGGAGCAGCGGACCTACTGGCTGCGCCGCATTGCCGACGAAGGCTTGATTGTCGCCTACGCCGTGACCGAACCCCTGGCGGGCAGTGAGCTGTCGGCCATTCGCACGCGCGCCGAGCGGGTGATGGAGAACGGCGAAATCAAAGGCTACAAGATCAACGGCGCCAAGCAGTTCATCTCCAACGGCGGCTACGCGCAGCTGTACACGGTGCTGGCCATGGCGCCCGATGGTCCTACGTTCTTTGCGGTGGAACAGGGAACCCAAGGCTTGGTCCCCGGCAAGCACGAGAACAAGTTGGGCATCCGATCGTCCAACACCTCGCCGGTCATCTTCGAGGACTTGTACGTTCCCAAGGAGAACCTGCTGGGTGGCGTGGAGGGCAAAGGCCTGGCCCACGCCCAGTCGGTGTTCGGCTTCACGCGCCTCATGGTGGCGGCCTTTGGCCTGGGCGGCGGCGTGGCGGCGATGATCAGGGCCATCCGCTATGGCCGAGAGCGCATACAGGCCGGATCGCCCCTGGCCGAAAAGCAGGGCTACATGGACAAGTTGATCGTGCCCCATGTGGTCCGGCTGGAGGCGGCGCGCGCCCTCATCGAGGAGACAGCGCATCGGCTGGATCAGGGCGAGCCTGAGCTGCAGACCGAGGGCGCGATCGTGAAGCTCTTTGCCACCGAGGCGGGCAACGCCGCTGCCGATGCGGCCATCCAGGCGCACGGCGGCTATGGCTACACCCGGGAATACGAGGTCGAGAAGATCCGGCGCGACGTGCGCATCACCACCATCTACGAAGGCACCAGCGAGATCATGCAGTGGACGGTGTCGCGCGATCGCTGGCGTGCGCACCTGCAGGACCACGGGCAGTATTACAAAAAGATCGCCGCTTCGCTCGAAGCCTTGCACCGCGAGGATCCCAACGTGGGGGCCGATGCGGCGGCTCTGGCCGTGAACGTGGTTCAGGAGACGACCGAGCGCTGCCGCATCGGCCGTTTGACGCGCAATCAGCATGTGCTCTTCGAGCTGGGCGAGTTGATGACCCGGGCGGAGATTGCCGCGAATTTCGCCCGCTATGCCGCGGGCCGGGGCGCACCCAAGTACCAGCCCTTTTTCGCACCTTCGGCCATCAAGGCCATGTCGCGTATCTGTGCGCGCGAGGCGGCGCTTGACGTGCTGGGTCTGGCGGTTCGTCTGGTGCGCGGTATGGATGCAGTAGATGATGCAGCCATTGCCGACTTCGAGCGTTCTCTCCGGTCCAGCGCCATCACGGCATGCGCCAAGGGCTTGATGGCCGATATGGATGTTGTGGCCAAGGCCTTGGTTGAGCAGGATGCCGCGCGCGCATAGCCGGGCAGAGAGAAACTCGAGGACGCAATCAATCGCTTGATTCGGATACCGGGCAGGGCCGTAGGGCGCCGGTTTTCCGTTTTCGATATTTTGGAGGAAGTTTAAATGAGTCGTTCGACACGGGATCCGGCCGAGAGAGCCGTCGCCGTCATAGGCGTGGGGGCCATACTGCCCGATGCGCTGGACGCCAAGGCCTTCTGGCAGAACGTCGTGACGGGCCGGGATTCAATCAGCGAGGTCACGCCAGACCGCTGGAATGCAGCCGACTACTACGATCCGGATCCCAAGGCGCCGGGCAAGACATATTCCAAGATCGGCGGCTGGGTGCGCGGTGTGTCCTTCGAGCCCACCAAGTTTCGCATTCCTCCCACGGTGTCGGCTGCCATGGATGACGGCCAGAAATGGGCTCTTTTGTGCGCGGGCGAGGCGCTGCGCGACGCGGGCCAGCCCGACCGTCCGCTCGACACCGAATCGACCGGCGTGATTCTGGGCAATGCCATGGGCGGCGAGCTGCACTACCTGACGTGCTTACGCCTGTCCATGCCCGAGTATGTGCACGCCATCGAAGACACCAAGGTCTTCCAGTCGCTGCCCCAGGCCGAGCGTGCGGCTTTTGTGGCGCAGTTACAGCAATCGGTGAACCGGCGTTTCCCCGACACCACCGAAGACACCATGCCCGGTGAATTGACCAACATCACGTCGGGCCGGGTGGCGGCCGTGTACAACCTGCGTGGTCCCAATTTCACCACGGATGCCGCCTGCGCTTCTTCGCTGGCTGCGCTGCAAGCCGCGGTCGATGGCTTGGTCGATCATCACTACGACGTGGTGGTCACCGGCGCCATGGACCGCAACATGGGCGCCACCACCTTCATCAAGTTCTGCAAGATCGGTGCACTTTCACCCGACGGCTCGCGGCCCTACGACAAGGACGCCAGTGGTTTCATCATGGGCGAGGGCGGGGCCTTCTTTGTGTGCAAGCGCCTGGAAGACGCCGAGAAGGCGGGCGATCGCATCTACGCCGTGGTTCGCGGCGTGGGCGCCTCCAGCGACGGCAAGGGCAAGGGCATCACAGCCCCCAATCCCGTCGGGCAGATCCTGGCCTTGCGTCGCGCCTGGCAGCGCGCGGGACTGGACCCCGCGACCATGACACTCCTGGAGGGCCATGGCACCTCGACCCGGGCCGGAGACGTGGCTGAGATGGAGACTGCGGCGAAGCTGCTTTCCGAAGGCTCGCCCATCACGCATCGGATCGCGCTTGGCTCGATCAAATCACAGATCGGCCACCTCAAGAGCGCGGCCGGCGCCGCCAGCCTACTCAAGGTCGTGCTCGCCTGTCACAACAAGATTCTTCCGCCCTCGATCAATTTCAAGCAGCCGAATCCCAGCATTCCTTGGGACAAGTTGCCCCTCTTCGTGAACACCAAGGCCCAGCCTTGGGAGAACCCATCGTTCGGTCCGCGGCGCGCGGGCCTGTCGGCTTTCGGCTTTGGTGGAACCAACTTCCACGTGGTGGTCGAAGAGTACGTGCCGGGTATGCTGACCCGGCGTGAGCCGGTGGTGCAGGTGCCAGCGTCCTTCGCGCCTGGCTCGCCCGGGGTCACGCCTGCCCCGGACACGCGGCCATCCATGCTGGGAAACATGTTGGCCGTGGGCGGGGCTGACGCCAGCGCCGTGAAGGCGGCTCTCACCCAGGCGCTGGCCCGGGCCAAGGCCGGCCAGATTTCCGACCGCCAACCGCCGGGACCGGACTTCCTGGCCGCGCCGGCGCGCTTGGTGATCGGCTTCGAAGACGCGGCCGATCTGGCCAAGAAAGGCGAGACGGCCCTGGCGGCTCTGGAGAAGGACGATGCCAAGAAATGGCGTCTCCTGCAGAGCAAGAGCATTCACTTCCGCAAAGGGCCAGCGGCCAAGGTGGCTTTCCTGTTCCCGGGCCAGGGCTCGCAGTACGTGAACATGCTGGCCGATATTCCGGATCCGATCGTGCGCGAGACCTTTGCCGAAGCCGATCGCGTGATGGGCCCCATCCTGGGTCAGCCACTGACCGAATACGTCTACAAGAACGAGGCCGATTCGGTTGCCATGCA
This sequence comes from uncultured delta proteobacterium, assembly GCA_963758155.1. GTDB lineage: Bacteria > Myxococcota_A > Polyangia > Fen-1088 > Fen-1088 > Fen-1137. Next base: position 56,161 of record CAVWUP010000006.1, on the reverse strand, counting down.
AGCGGCAGAAGAAGCGCTGAAGGACACCACCATCTGCCAGCCGGCCATGGTGGCCAGCGACATCGCCATCATGCGCTTGCTCGACAAGCACGGGGTCAAGCCCGACATCGTCATGGGGCACAGCCTGGGCGAATGGGCCGCGGCAGTGGGCGCCGGCATGGTCACCTTCCCCGAGGCGCTGGTGGCGGTGAGCGCGCGCGCGCGGGCCATGGCCTCGGTGTCTATCGGCGACAAGGGCAAGATGGCCTCGGTGGCTGGGCCTGCCGATGAGATCGGGAGGCGGTTGCCCGAGATTGGCGGCTATCTCACCCTGGCCAACATCAACAGTCGCAAGCAGACGGTTATCGCCGGCGCCAGCGATGCGGTGGACCGCGCGGTCGACTACTTCAACAAGCTGGGCATGACCGCGCAGCTGATTCCGGTATCCCACGCCTTTCACAGCAAGGTCGTGGCGCCGGCCTCCGATGCGCTTTACCGCACCATTTGCGAGATGGAGATCGCCTTCCCGCGCATCCCGCTGGTGGGCAATATCGACGGCGATCTTTACCCGACCCACGACATGGACACCATCCGGCGGCGGCTGGCCGAGCAGATGGCGTCCTCGGTCCAGTTCGTCAAGGGCATCGAGACCTGCTACCGCGAGGGAGCGCGCATCTTCGTCGAAGTGGGGCCCAAGCGAGCGCTCATGGCCCTGGCCGACAGCATTCTCGAAGACAAAGACGACATCATCTGCTTCTCCACCAACCATCCCAAGCGCGGCGGAGTCCGTTCCTTCCACGAGGCCATGTGCGGCTTCTACGCCGCGGGCATTCCCCGGCCCGAAAGTCTTGCCGCCGCTTTTGCAGCGACGTCGCCCGCCGCTGAGATCGCCACTGCGCCCGCCGTTTCCATTACGACTTCTTCGCACGGAGCAACCCAGACCATGAGTGAGAGTCCGATTCGCACGTCCGCAGGCCAGCCCGACTACGACGGACTGGGAAGACTATTTGCCCGTTTCCTCGACGAGGGCATGTCGCTTTACGGCGGCCGCCGCGCTGGTCCGCCGGCGCTGCCAGAAGCGCGCTCGGGATCCATCGTCGTGTCCGGCGCGGCCTTGGGCTTGCCCGGGCAGAAGCAACACGTGTTCGACGACGGCAACGTGGATCGCATTCTGCGCGGTGACTCCTTCATCGATCCGGTGCCGCATGTTTTCCGCGCCCGCATGGTGGAAAAGAACGTCGTTCGGCTGGTCAAGCGCGAGGTGGGCGAGCCCAGCCTGGATCCCATCAAGTCGGTGGACGAGGTCATTCGCCTGGCTGGCCGCCGCGGCATCTTCGATATCGTCGAGGAATTCGGGGTTCCGCGCGAGCGCGTGGAAGCCTGGGACATCACCACGGCGCTGGCCATCGCCGCGGGCATCGAAGCCCTGCGCGACGCGGGCATTCCGCTGGTGCGCCACTATCGTCGCACCACCACGGGCAGCTTCCTGCCCGACCGCTGGCGGCTTCCGGCTGCCATGGCCGACGAGACCGGCGTGATTTTCGCCTCGGCCTTCCCGGGCTACGACAACCTGGTCGACGAGATCACGCGCTTCTTCTCCCAGCGAACTGGTCGCCAGAGCTACGAATTCGATCGTCGTTTCCTCTTCCGCATCCTCGCCATGGGTCACGCGCAGTTTGCCGAATTGCTCGGCATCCGCGGTCCCAACACTCAGGTCAACGCGGCCTGTGCCTCGACCACCATGGCCGTGGGCATGGCCGAGGACTGGATCCGCGCCGGCCGTTGCCGCCGCGTGCTCATCATCGGCGCCGACGACGTCACCTCGGACAGCCTGCTGGAATGGATGGGCGCTGGCTTCTTGGCCAGTGGAGCGGCCACCACCGAGGACGTGCTGGAAAAGGCGGCATTGCCCTTCGATCGCCGGCGCAACGGAATGTTGCTGGGCATGGGCGCGTGCGGCCTGGTGGTGGAGTCGGAAGATTCGCTGCGCGAGCGCGGGATGCGCGGACTGTGCGAGGTGCTGGGCAGCACGTTCGCCAACAGCGCCTTCCACGGGACCCGTCTGGATGTGGATCACATCGAGGGCGTGATGGAGCGACTGGTGTCGGGCGTGGAGCAGCGCCACGGCATCGATCGGCATGCCATGGCACGCGAGTTGGTTTTCATCTCGCACGAGACCTACACACCGGCGCGCGGAGGTAGTGCTTCGGCCGAGGTGTTCGCCCTGCGCAAGACCTTTGGTAGCAGCGCCAACGATTTGGTGGTGTGCAACACCAAGGGCTTCACCGGTCATCCCATGGGCGTGGGCGTGGAGGACGCAGTGGCGGTCAAGATTCTGGAGAAGCAGGTGGTTCCGCCGGTGCCCAACTACCGCGAGCCCGATCCTGAATTGGGCACGCTCAATCTGTCGAAGGGCGGGCACTATCCCGTGCGCTACGCCCTGCGACTGGCCGCCGGCTTCGGTTCACAGATCGCGATGACTGTGCTCCGTCGCATTGATGGCTTGGAAGAACGGGTGTCGGATCGGGTCGCCTACCAACGCTGGTTGTCCGATATCTCCGGTTACCCAGCGCCGGTCCTGGAAGTCGAGAAGCGTACCCTGCGCATCAAGGACATTGGCCAGCCGGCGCGCGAGCCGGCTCCATCGACCTGGACCATGGGCACCGGCCCGCGCGCGAGCGTTGACGGGGCGCCGATGCCGGCAATGCCGGTGCTGCGGACGCCGACTGCACCAGCGGCAGCTGCGACGACTCCTGCGCCCCAGCCCGCGCCCGTGCCTGCGGCGACGGTAGTTCCACCTTCAGCGGCTCCGGCGGTTGCGGCGGTCGCGACGGTCGCGGCAGCGCCCGGCGGCGAAATGGTCATGGAGTCGGTGCTCAAGCTGGTCAGCGACAAGACCGGCTATCCGCGCGACATGCTGGATCCCGATCTGGATCTTGAGGCGGACCTGGGAATCGACACGGTCAAACAGGCCGAGGTGTTCGCCCTGGTGCGGGAGACATTCAATATCCCGCGGCAGGACACGCTCAAACTGCGCGACTACCCGACCTTGCGACATGTGGTGGGGTTTGTGAAAGAGAACCGGCCGGATTTGGCTGGAGCCACGACCACGACTGCGGCTACGGCCACAGTTTCCCCAGCAGAAGGCCCCAGCGTGGCCAGCCCACAGCGTGCTTCGCACGCGCCCGTCGCGGCCACGGGAAATGTTGTGGCGGAGAAGGTGCTGGGAGTGGTGGCAGAGAAGACCGGCTATCCGCGCGACATGCTGGAAATGGACTTGGATCTCGAGGCGGACCTGGGAATCGATACAGTCAAGCAGGCAGAGGTGTTCGCGCTGGTGCGGGAGACATTCAATATCCCGCGGCAGGACAACGTGAAGCTGCGTGACTACCCAACGCTCCGTCATGTCATCGGGTTCGTGGAGACGAATCGGCCGGATCTGGCGGCGGCACCGGGTTCGGCGCTGGCCCCGGCGTCGGTTTTCCCAGTCGAAGGCCCCAGCGTGGCCAGCCCACCGCGTGCTTCGCACGCGCCCGTCGCGGCCACGGGAAATGTTGTGGCGGAGAAAGTGCTGGGAGTGGTGGCAGAGAAGACGGGCTATCCGCGCGACATGCTGGAGTTGGACCTGGATCTCGAGGCGGACCTCGGAATCGACACAGTCAAGCAGGCGGAGGTCTTCGCGCTGGTACGGGAGACATTCAGTATCCCGCGGCAGGACAACGTGAAGCTGCGGGACTATCCGACGCTCCGTCATGTGATCGGATTCGTTGAGACGAATCGGCCCGACTTGGCGGCCGCAGCGCCGGCAGCGGTCTCGGCTCCGGTTTCGAGTCCGGTTCCGGTTGCGGCCCCGGCCCCGGCAGCGGGCTCGGGAGATCCGATCGAAGAGAAAGTCCTTGAATTGGTGGCGGGGAAGACCGGATATCCGCGCGACATGCTGGAGCTGGACCTGGATCTCGAGGCTGATCTGGGAATCGACACGGTCAAGCAAGCCGAGGTGTTCGCGCTGGTGCGGGAGACATTCAATATTCCGCGCCAGGACGACGTGAAGTTGCGCGACTACCCGACCCTTCGCCACGTCATCGGTTTCGTGAACAAGTACTTGCCGATGGCAGCTCCCGTCGCTTCTGCGGCGCCTGCACCTGCGCCTGTGGCAGCGGCAGCGACGGTGGCAGCACCGGCGGTTGTTGTGGCGGATGGGCCCAGCCCCTTTGTGAGCGGGCTGTTGCGTCGCCCGGTGGTGACCCTGCGGCCTCCGCTCGATTCGTGCAAGAAGACTGGTGTGCGTCTGGAAAAGGGCAGCCGTGTGGTGGTGGTGGCTGACGGTGAAGGCGCGGGCAAGCTGCTCTGTGAGCAATTGGAAAGTCGGGGCGTGCAGGTGCTGCGCATCGACGCGCGTCCCGAACGCGCCGAGATCGAGGCGGCTTTGCACACCTGGGCTCAGGCGGGGAACGTCACGGGCCTCTACTTCCTGCCTGCACTCGACCACTCGGCGCCGTTGTCGGACATCGATTTGGTCCAGTTCCGCAAGCTATATCGCGACCGCGTCTTGCTCCTGCACGGGGCGGCGCGGGGATTGTATGAAACGCTCAATCCTGGCTGCTTCGTCATCAGCGCCACGCGCATGGGAGGCCAGCACGGCTACGGTGCGGCTGGCGCCAGCAACTCTGTGGGTGGCGCGGTTACCGGATTCACCAAGACGCTGCGACGCGAGCGACCCGATTTGCTGGCCAAGGCAGTCGATTTCGAGGACAACGCCTCGGCCGAAGCGATCGCGCGCGCCCTGCTCGACGAGACCGAGCGCGATCCGGGCGCAGTGGAGATCGGCTATGCAGCCGGCCTGCGCGTGACGGTCGGCTTGGAAGTCATGCAAGCGGTTCCGACCGACGCCAAGCCGGCGGTCAAGTTGGACCAGAACACGGTGTTCGCCGTGACCGGCGGGGCCGGGGCCATCACCGTGGCCATCGTGCGCGATCTGGCGGCTGCGTCGCGCGGCACGTTCTACCTGCTCGACGCACGCGCCATGCCGCCCGAGAGCGAGCACGCGCTCCTGGAAACCGTGATCAAAAATCGCGAGGCGGCCAAGCGCGAGGTCTTCGAGCGCATCAAGGCCGAGAAGGGTCGCGCCACGCCAGCGCAGGTCGAGGAGAAGCTCTTCGATCTGGAACGGCAGGCCGGCATCCTGGAGGCCCTGCGCGGGGTGGAGCAAGCCGGTGGTCGTGCCTTCTACCGCCAGGTCGACGTGCTGGACGGGGCAGCGGTCAAGGCGGTGGTGGACAACATCCGCGCCGAGAGCGGACGCATCGACGTCATTCTGCACGCCGCCGGACTCGAGCGCAGCCGCTCGCTCGACCGCAAGCCGGTCGAGGAATTCGATCTGGTTTTCCGGGTCAAGGCCGACGGACTCTTCAATCTGTTGGCCGCGACTCGCGACATGGACGTGAAGGCGATTGTCGGATTCTCGTCCGTCGCTGGCCGATTTGGAAACGCAGGGCAGGCCGACTACAGCTCGGGCAACGATTTCATGTGCAAAACGCTGTCCTGGTGGGCGGCGTCGCGTCTCGGCTCCTTGGGCATCGCGCTCGACTGGACCGCCTGGGGCGGCATCGGCATGGCCACGCGCGGAAGCATTCCCGAGATCATGAAGCGCGCAGGGATCGACATGCTTTCGCCAGTCGAGGGCTTGCCCGTGATCCGCCATGCGCTTCTGGCGGGCTTCTCCGGCGAAGCCGTGGTGGGGCACAAGCTGGGCATCCTGATGGAGCCCTTTGACAAGGATGGCGGCATCGATCCCGACGGCAGCCTGGTGGCGCGGGCTCGCGAAAGGGCGCTGCCTTTGCCCTTCGACAACGTCAGCTTCGATTTGCACCAGGGCCTGACGGCCGAGATCAGGCTCGACCCCAAGGTGGAGCCGTTCCTCTACGATCACGCGATCGACGGCATTCCGGTTTTGCCAGGCGTGATGGGCCTGGAGACCTTTGCCGAGGCGGCCTGGTTGCTGGCCCCCTCTCTTCGTGTGGCGGCGCTCGAGAACGTGCGTTTCTTGGCGGCCATGAAGTACTACCGCCACGAGCCGCGTTCCGTGATCGTGCGGGCGCGTCCGCTGTTGGGCGCGGACGGGCGGGTGCGGGTGCACATGACCCTGTCGTCGGTGCAGGTGGTGGTGGGGCGCGAGCCCGAGGAGAAATTGCACTTTGCCGGCGTGGTCGTGCTGGAGCAGGGCCAGGGGCAAAGCGAGCGCACGGCCGTGGATGGCGCGGGTCCGGTGGGTGGCATCGGCCACGACGACATCTACCGCGTGTACTTCCACGGTCCGGCCTATCGGGTGCTGGAAATGGTCAACCGGCTGTCGAGCGGCCAGGTCGTGGGGACCATGCGGACACCGTTGCCCGCGGACACCACCAACCCCAACAGCACCAGCATGGTGGGGCCGCGCCTGGTCGAGCTGTGCTTCCAGACCGCGGGCGTGTGGGAGATCGGCCAGACCGGCCAGATGGGATTGCCCTCGGTGGTGAAGCGCGTGACCGTGTTCGATCCGACCCCCAATGGCAAACCCATGGTGGCAGAGTTGCAGCCCAATTCGTCCCAGGATGCGCTGTCGTTCGACATGCGCGTGCGCGACAGCGACGGCAAGGTGTACTTGACCGTCGAGGGCTACCGCACGGCGCGCATCCCGGGCGGGCTGCCTGACGAGGCCCTGGGTGCCTTTCGCGACGTCGTCGGCTGACCGGCGCCAATGTTCCGCACCATTCTGGTCCACGCCAGCGAGCATCCCGCCCTGGCGCAGGGCCAGGCGCCGCCGGGTCTGCTCAGCCCGCGCGAGCAAGACCATCCTCGCCGGACTGACGCTGTTGCCGCGTCGACGGAAGTGGCTGCTCGGCCGCTGGGCAGCCAAGCGTCTGCTCGGCGAATTGGCTGCGGAGGAGAACGGCCTTGTGGCGGAGTTATCTGGGAGAGTCGGAGTCGAATCCAGACTGGCGTGGCCAGTTCAGCATTCTCAATGACGAGGCCGGCGTGCCCTATGTCGATCAACAAGGGCACGGGAGACTGCCCTTGTCATTGTCGATCTCGCATCGCGAGGATTGCGGCTTGGCCGCAATCGCGCTGGTCGCTGGTGCGAGGATCGGCGCTGACATTGAAACCGTAGAGCCGCGCGATCCAGCGTTGGTGCGACAGTTCTTCAGTGAGAGCGAGGCCGCTTGGGTGGCAGGTGGTGGCGACGTCGACCGAACAGTCGCGCGCATCTGGAGCGCCAAAGAGGCCGTGCTCAAGGCCATAGGCATCGGGCTTCGTCACGACACGCGCGACATTGTGGTGGGTGACGAAAGTGGACGCACCCGCAGCCTTGGCGGAGGCATGGCGGGCGCTGGACGTCAGTTTGGCGCCAGTACTGGCGGCGCGAATTGCGCCGCGCTCACTAACGCTGCTCTGCCGCGACCTCGATGCGCATGTGGTGACGGTGGCTTTGCTGATGTGAGCGGCGTGTTGACTCTGCGGCTGCCGTCGCAATTCAATCAGCACGGCTCATCCGGATATTCAACACACATGTATTGGATGGTCTGGCCCGCATAGCATGGCCAGCGCATAGTGGACAAGCCGTCCAGCCATGCTTGTTTCTGTGACCCAAACAAGCCCGTATTGTCGACAACCCTGCCGTCGCCGTCGAAGACGACATAGCCCCCGTTTCTGACGAAGCCGCAACCAGGATCGTAGTCCGGCACAAAGGCGAAACAGTATCCCAAACCTACTCCTGCGCCTTCAGTAATCGCATTCCACAGTGGATTCACGTCACACCAGCCATCGGGTGAGGCATCGACCTCGGTTTCGGATGTAATCCGCATCCTCAACGGCACCCGGACTGCCATCCGTGGAAATCGCATCTCCAGTGGCGTCCGTTGCACCGCGGGTGCTGCTGGCATCCACAGCACCGCCAGAACCGGTGTCTCCGGCTGATGAGCCGAGCGTTCCGCCGGTCCCCATGCCAGCCGCGCCGCCGGTTGCAACGCCGCCCCCATCTTGAGTGCTGCCACTGGTGGCGCCAGGGGTGTCCCAGTTTTCACCGCTGTCACCTCCGGCGGCAGCCCCATCGTGCGCAGTACGGAGCGGGCTTCTTGAGCAGCCGCCCAAGACTGTGAGCACAAACAGGGCATACCGATGACGAGTTGCTGATCGATGTCGCCCTGTCCGTCGGCTGACTTCATCCATGCTCTTGGCCCCAGGGTGCTATTATAGTCGTTGTCGAGCAGGGATTCTAATGACCATGGTCAAACGCGGCCTCCATTTCTTCGTCGCAGTCGCTGTCGTTGGTTGCGCGACCAGGAGCGCAAAGTCGCGGCCCGATGGAGGTGGAGGTGTGGAGAGCCAGCAAGACTCGGCGGGCGGTGGCGCTGGCGGCAGCGGGCCGATTCTGATTGCGGGAGGAATAGGCGGAGCATCCAGCCTGACCGCCGCTGTTTGTGGCTCGCCTGCCAATCCCGGCAACGGATCCGTGAGCGTGCCAGCATACACACATGGGTCCACGGCCACCTATTCATGCACGCCAGGCTTCGCTCTTTCGGGATCTGCGACCCGCACCTGTCAGACCGATGGAACCTGGAGCGGCGATGTTCCAACCTGCGTCGCGGTTGATGCTGTTTGCGAAACGCCTGCCGGAATAGCAAACGGGGTGGTCAGTGCCCCCATCACGAAATATGGGGCGACGGCCAGCTATTTCTGCTCGTCCGGATACAGCCTGCAGGGCGATGCAACCCGCACTTGCCAGGCCGATGGCACATGGGACGGTACCGAGCCCACCTGCACATGTGATGTGACCTGCAACGATATGTGCACCGATATCCAGATGGACAGCAACAACTGCGGCGGATGCGGCACCATCTGCCCGTCCGTCCCCGCTCCTTCCACGACTCAGTGTATGCTGGGCCGCTGTCTCGTCACGCTGGCCACTCTTGCTTCGGTGGAGTCTGTCAGGGACATCGCAGTGGACAACTCCAGCCTGTACTGGACGGTGGCCGGCTGGGCGGCTGACGGGAACGTGAATCATGACAGCTTGAACAAGGTACCGCTGGGCGGTGGCACTCCTACGCCGCTCGTCTCCGACGACAACATGATCGAAAATATCGCTGTAGACGCTTTCGGCGTCTATTGGGTACGCTGGGTGTCACCTATGACCGATTCGACCTACGACATCATGAAAGTACCCTTGGCCGGTGGCACTCCCACAACGCTTGCCAACGGAGGCCAGAGCTGGATCGCCTTGGGCGCTGGTGGCGTCTATTGGATGACCGGCAGCGCTCTGATGAGGGTGTCACTGGACGGCGGCACTCCTGTCCCAGTGGCCTCGGTCCAGGGCTTCCCCAGCAGCATCGCCGTGGACGCAGCCTACGTCTACTGGACCAAGTTTGGAACGTTCAGCTACGGATCCGAAGAGACCACAGACGGCACGGTGATGAAAGTGCCAGTCGGCGGCGGCACTCCCATCATGGTCGCCTCGGCCCAAGACGCCCCGCATGCCCTCGTGGTGGACGCTACCAGCGTGTACTGGATCGCGGGCGGCTCGGTGATGAAGATGCCACTCGACGGCGGCAGTCCGGTGACGCTCGTATCGGGACGGGCTCCATTTTCGTCCGTCGCGAGCATCGCAGTCGACGGCTCTTCCGTGTACTGGACCAACGGTGCCGATCTCTATAGCGGCGGTGCTGTGATGAAGGCACCACTCGGCGGTGGCACCCCTACGAAACTCGCCCTGGCGCAAGACAGCCCCGGGAGAATCGCCGTGGACGACACCAGTGTCTATTGGGCCACGAGAAACACGGTGGTGAAGGTGAGCCCCAAGTAGCACCACTGTCTGGTCGTTCCTGTTCCTCCGGGCAATATGGGTGCCAGAAGGTGCGCTCACATGGAGCGGTTCGAACTGTCAGGCGGCGCGCAGCTACTTGCGCGGCACCAGCCCCGGCGACTGGGCGCAGGTGCCGACAACCATTGTGTTTCGGATACAAGTCTCGTTCGACTTGCAATCGGAAAGAGTGGCACAACGGTCGCTGAGAAGCGCGCAATGGCCGGAACCGACCTTGGTGCGCCTGTCCCAGCGCACGCCCTCGCACTTCATCCCTTCAGGACATGGTCTCGCGCCCCCTGGCGAGCCCCATTCTGCGCACGTGTCTCCCGGATTTTCCGGTGGGGCAATCTCAGGAGGGGGGAATTTTTGATACGTGGAGCAGGCTGCGCAAATCGACAGTGCGACCAGGAGCAGGCCGATATCGGTCATGTCAACCAGGGTAGCATTGCCGATAGTTCCGGCGGCAAAATGGCTCGTGGTATAGATCGAATTACTCGGATGCCGTTTCCCGCGCGCCTTTTGTGAACACGATGCCGAACTCCGCTGACCCAACACCGCGCGCGCCCGCCAGCAGGCGTTGGAGCCTCGACCACTGGGCAAGATCAGCCAGGGGCGCGTGGTATCCCACCATGGTCTTTCTCGCCACGCGGATTGCTCTGTTGCTGCTCGGGTATCTCACTTTGGGCAAGTTCTCTATGTCTCCTTCGATCCGACCATTCCCGCGCAATCTCTTGCTGGACGGGTTCTTTCGTTGGGACAGCGATTGGTATGCGCATATCGCCGACCAGGGCTACATTGCGCCGGCGGCCATCATCGCCGGCCAGCAACGAAATACTGCCTTCTTTCCCTTGTATCCGCTGTGTGTGCGGGTTGCCAAGGTGGTGGTGGGCAATACTTGGATCGCTGGGCTGCTGGTCGCCAATCTGGCTTTCCTGGCGTCGGTCATCATCCTGCACCGGCTGGTGCGCGACCGGCTCGGCGAAGCCACAGCCCGCCGTGCGGTCGTCCTGCTTTGCGTGTCGCCCTTCGCGATCTTCTTCGCGGCCATGTACAGCGAGTCACTCTTCCTGGCACTGGCTCTCGGTGCTTTCCATAGCGCTGACAAGCGGCGCTGGTTTACGGCTAGCGTGCTGGCCGCACTGGCCGGCGCCACGCGCGTGAACGGGTGCTTGCTTCTCGTCGGACTTTTCGTCCTGTATCTGGAGCAATCCCAGTTTCGCTGGCGAAGTATTCGCGCCGACATCCTCTATCTGTTGCTGGGCATGTCCGGGCCGTTGGCGTTTTGCGGTTTCCTGTGGGCGCGCTACGGGAATCCCTTCGAGTTCTACCGCGCTCAGTATGTTTCGGGCTGGGCCAAGGAAGCGCCCATCACGGCCGCCTTCACCGAGATCGTCGCGGCCATGAACCCCACCGCAGTCGCCAGCGGGAGCGCCAGCTCGCTCACATTCGTGCAGATCGGCAGCATCGGCTTCGTGATGGGGGCCGTGATCTGGGGAATGCTTCGCAAGAAGCTGCCACTGTCCTATGCTATCTGGTCGTTCCTCATGACAGCCAGTGTGCTGGCCAAGTGGACATCGGCGGGCCGCTATTTGTCGGTCGTGTTTCCCGTGTATGTCGCTGCTGCGGCCTTGGGCGAGCGCGAAGCCTTGTACTACCTCATCGTCGCCCTATCCTGCGTCCTGGCCGCGCATCAACAGATCTTGTTCGCGCTGGGACGTTGGGTCGCGTAGTCCGCGGCTCACATCAAGCGTTCGATTTCGCGCTGCAGTTGTTCGATGCGGACAGGCTTGGCCAAAAATGCGTCGGCCCTGACCCAACCGCGTTCCGACGGCGTGGCCGCGTCGAAACTGAGGCCAGTGCGGCTGGTGACCGCGGACACCATGATGACCGGAGTCTTGGGGTATTTCTTCTTGAGCCGGTACGAAAGCAGAAAGCCCGAATCCGGATGATCCATGATCAAGTCAACCACGACGAGATCAGGTCGCCAGTGCGCGATTTCTTCGGTGGCGCCTTTCTCGCTTTCGGTCGTGGTCACATCGAATCCCAGCGATTCAAGACCCAGACGCAGCTGCAGCAGAAAGTCGGGATCATCGTCGATGACCAGAGCGGTGCGCTTCTGGCCAGGTTGGGTTTCCAGGATCTCGTCCTGCGGGACCAATGACGGATGGGTGCTCATGATGTCTCCTTTGACGTTTGGGGAAAAGCACGGATCGATGGTGGGAAATTGGGTTGAACAGTGTGACCGGGCGCAGCTCGGGCGCGCCCCCCGCGGTGTGGCGGGGGAAGGGCATCTGTGTTTGCGACGCGGAAAACCGACGATCTAAAGTGGCAAATCGCGGGGCTGGTAGTGGGTGTGCAGAAGGTTGTGACTTCGTTCACCGAGCGGCTGGCCCAGGAATTCATCGTAGAGGGCGCGCACCGCGGAATTGCCGTGGGCCGTGCGCAGGGTGCTGTTTTCGTCAAGTGCGTACAGCGCCGCCATCCGCGCGCGCACGGCATCGAGGTCAGCGCCCAGCATCTGCCCGCCGCCGGCGATGCAGCCTCCTGGGCAGCTCATCACCTCGACGAAGTGCAGATCCTTGCGTCCCGCGCGAATTTCGTCGAGCAAGCGCCGCGCCTTCTGCAGTCCGCTGATTACGGCCACCCCGAGCTCAATGTCGCCCACGCGAATCTTCATCTCCTTGATGCCGTCAGTACCCCGCAGCGCGGGCAAGGTCCGTGCGTCCAACTCGCGCCCCGTGATCAGGTGGTGGGCTGTGCGCAGGGCTGCCTCCATCACGCCACCTGTGGCACCGAATAGTTTCCCGGCGCTAGACCGAAGACCAAAGGGGGCGTCAGCCGCCTCGGGGTCCAGCTCGCGCAAGTCGAGCCCGTGCATGCGAATGATCTCGACCAGCTCGCGCGTGGTCAGCACCGCATCGGTGTCGGGCAACCCGCCCTCGACCATTTCCGGTCGCCGCGCTTCGAACTTCTTCGCTGTGCAGGGCATGGCTGCCACGGTGAAGATCCGTCGTGGGTCCAATCCCTCTTGGGCGGCGAAGTGGCTCTTGATGAGCGCGCCCAACATTTGCTGCGGGCTCTTGCAGGTGGACAGATGGGGAATCATGTCGCCGTAGAACTGTTCGACGAATTTGATCCAGGCCGGCGAACAACTGGTGAACATGGGCAGCGGGCCCCCGCTCTTGATCCGCGCCACCAGTTCGCTGGCCTCTTCCATCACGGTCACGTCGGCCGAGAAACTGGTGTCGAAGACCTTGCGAAAACCCAGGCGGCGAAGGGCCGCGGTCATGCTCCCGGCCACATCAGTGCCGGCCGGTAGATTGAAGGCTTCTGCCAGGGTGACGGAAACCGCGGGCGCATGCTGGATGACGACGGTGCGCTGCGGATCGTTGAGCGCCGCCAGAACGTTCTTGATGTGGCTCTGTTCAGTCAGAGCGGCCGTCGGGCAAACCACGACACATTGGCCGCAGTTCACGCAGCTGGAGACGTTGAGCCCGTCGCCGAACGCGGGTCCCACCACGGTCTGGCTGCCACGGCCGCCAAAGTCGATGGCTGAAACGCCCTGGATTTCCTCGCACACCCGCACGCACTTGCCGCACAGAATGCACTTGGCCGGATCGCGCACCAGCGACGCACTCGACACGTCACAGGTCCGCTGACTTTGGCTGGCGCCCGGGTAGCGGCGCTCGCGCACGCCATGCTGGATGGCCAGCTTCTGTAGCTGGCACGAGCCATCGCGTGGGCAATACATGCAGTCTTCGGGGTGGTTGGCCAGCAACAACTCCACCACTGTCTTGCGCGCCCTGACCGCGCGAGGCGAATGGGTCTTCACCTTCATGCCCTCGGTCACGGGCACGCAGCAGCTTGGCACCAGGCCGCGATGATTCTCCACCTCGACCACGCAGATGCGGCAGGCGCCTGTGGGATCCAGGGAGGGCAAGGCACAGAGAGTGGGGACGCGAACGCCGGCCCGTCTGATGGTGGACAAAAGCATCTCGCCGGGCTTCATCTCGACTTGGCGGTTGTTGACTTCGATGAACGGCATCAGCAGTTCCTTTTCCAGGGATCAGTCCGCGCGAACGGCGTCGAATTTGCAGACCTCGGCGCAAGTACCGCAGGCAATGCACTTGTCCTGCAGAATGTAGTGGGCCGTCTTCTTTTCGCCCACGATCGCGGCGGTGGGACATTGTTTGGTGCACACGGTGCAGCCCGTGCATTTGTCATTGTCGACCGTGTAGTTGAGCAGCTCCACGCAGACATGCGCCGCGCACTTGCGCTCGAAAATGTGGGCTTCGTACTCTTCGCGAAACCAGCGCAAGGTGGAAAGCACCGGATTGGGCGCGCTCTGTCCCAATCCACACAGGCTGGTGTCGCCGATGACCTCGGCCAGTTCCTCCAGCGCCATCACGCCCTTGAAGCGCTCCATGCTTTGGTGCGGGCTCTCGTTGCGATAGCCGCGCGTGATGGCATTGAGAATCTCCAGCATGCGGCGCGTGCCTTCGCGGCAGGGAATGCACTTGCCGCAGCTTTCGCGCTGGATGAAGTCCATGAAGAAGCGCGCCACATCGACCATGCAGTTGTCTTCGTCCATGACCACCAGGCCGCCCGAGCCCATCATGGCGCCCACCTTTTTCAGCGACTCGTAGTCGACCAGGATGTCGAGGTGCTGTTCGGGGATGCAGCCGCCCGACGGGCCGCCGATCTGCACGGCCTTGTACTTCTTGTTGTTGGCGATGCCACCGCCGGCACCGAACACAACGTCGCGCACGCTGGTGCCCATGGCAACCTCCACCAGGCCGGTGCGCACGACCTTGCCCGACAGCGCGAATACCTTGGTGCCCTTGCTGGTGGCCGTGCCGACCGAGGCAAACCAATCGGCACCGTTTTTCATGATTCCCGGCACGTTGGCCAGGGTCTCGACGTTGTTGATGCAGGTGGGTTTGCCCCACAGGCCCTTGACCGACGGATAGGGCGGCCGCACACGCGGCATGCCGCGGCGGCCTTCTATGCTGTGCATGAGCGCGGTTTCTTCGCCGCACACGAAAGCGCCTGCCCCCTGCTTGATGCTGACGTCGAAATCGAAGCCCGAGCCCAGGATGTTGTGCCCGAGAAATCCCGCAGCCTGCGCTTTGGGGATCGTGGTGAGCAGGCGCTCGATGGCCAGCGGGTATTCCGCGCGGATATAGATGATGCCCTTGCTGGCACCGATGGCGTGGCCGGCGATGGCCATGCCTTCGAGCAAGCGGAAGGGATCGCTCTCGATGACCGAACGATCCATGAACGCGCCTGGATCGCCCTCGTCAGCGTTGCAGACCAGATACTTCTGATCCGCGGCCACCTGACGGGCCAGGTTCCACTTCTTCCCACTGGTGAACCCGCCGCCGCCTCGGCCGCGCAGACCACTTTGTTCGATGACGGCGCAGGTCTGTTCGGGCGTGTGCTGGCGCAGCGTCTTGGTCAGAGCCTGGTAGCCGCCGCAGACGATGTACTCTTCAAGGTCCGTCGGATCGACCAGTCCGCAGTTGGCCAACACCCACCGCGTTTGGGGCCGGAAGAACGGGTGCTCGTCGACGAACGGGACATCGGCCAAGGGAGTGAAGGCCGGGTTGCGATGCTGACCGAGCAGGGCGGCGCCCGGAAGCTCGCCGTCGAACACCTCGTCCAAGAATTCGGGCACCTTCTCTTCGGTCATATCGAGAAAGGTCACCCGCGGTTGGCCGGGAAGCTGTACATCGAGCAAGGGCTCGCGCGAGCACAGGCCCAGGCAGCCAACTTCCACCAGCTTTGCCTGATGGCCGGTCTTGGACAGATACGCTTTGATTGCGGCAAGGGTCTTGCCCGCACCTGCGCCGAATCCGCAGGTGCCGGTGCCCAGGTACAGGATCGGAACAGCGGCGTTCTGACGTTTCAGCGCTCGGATGTGGTCACGGCGTTTGCCGTCGCAAGCCGCGCTGGCGTGGCAACGGAAGTCGCCGGTCAGGCAAGCCACAACGTCGGGACAGGGCCGGCTGGGGCTGTGCCAACAGGCATCGCAGCAGCGGAACAGGCCGGCTTCTTGCTCAAGTGTTGGCATGGGCGGCCCTCCGGCACTTGGCGATGAGCTTCTGCACGGTATCCGACGTGACACCGCCGTGGAATTCGCCATTGATGGCGACCACCGGGGCCAGCCCGCATGCACCCAAACAGGCCACGACTTCCAGGCTGAAGAGGGCATCGCGCGTGGATTGGCCTGGTTCCACTTTCAAGGTGCGGCGAATGGCATCGACCACCGCGCGCGAGCCTTTCACGTGGCAAGCCGTGCCCCGGCACACCTGGATGTGGAATTTGCCGATGGGGGCGAAGCGGAACTGATTGTAGAAGGTGGCGACACCGAAGACCTTGCTCGCCGGCAGATTCAGGTGTCGCCCCACCTTCATCATGGCCTCGCGCGAGAGGTGGCCCTGGGCTTTTTGCACCTCTTGCAGGATGGGGATCAGCCGATCCCGCCGGGCTCCCACGTGCCTTTCCAGAATCTGGTCTATGTTGTGATTGTTGGCTTGCATGAGGTTGTCACTGCCGCGCGTTTCGGCGGGCGAAGAAGGCGAACTTCTCCAGCGAGACGTCGATGTCGACGTGGTCCACGAAGACGTCGGCTGGCACGCGCAAGGGTGCGTCCGAAAAATTGAGCAGACTCTGCACCCCGGCCTCGATAAGCCGATTGGCCACACCCTGGGCTGCGGGGCCCGGGACCGCGATGATGGCCACGTCGATGTTGAAGTCGCTGACGACCTTGGCCGTCTCGCTGATGTGGAAACAGGGACACTCACCAGCGCTGGTCTCGAGTTGCGCCGGTTCCTGGTCCAGGGCTGCAACGATGCGCAGGCCAGCCCCGCGCGACGACGCATACTTCAGCAGCGCGCGGCCCAGGTTCCCCACCCCAGCCAGAGCCGCCCTTTGCGGGGCAGACGCGGCCAAGTAGTCGCCGATGCGTGCTTCCAGTTCCTTGACCTCGTAGCCGCGGCTGGGCGTCCCGACCGAGCCGAGCCCCATGAGGTCGCGGCGAAGTTGCGCCGGAGTTGCGTTGGCGCGCTTGGCGATCTGGTGGGAGAACACGCACCGGATACCTCTCGATGACATTTCGCGCAAGAGCCGCCGATAAAGAATCAGCCGCGAAACCACCCGTTCCGAGGCAATATTGGCTCCACCGCGGCCGTGTCTGTGAAAGTTATGTACAGGCATCTATGTGAACCTAGAAACGCTGTGATTGCAGTAACAGCTAACATCGCGATGGTACGCCTAAGGCAATGAAAGTCAATGGTTGCGCGCGCGTTGACTATCTAATAAGCGCATTCAGCACGTGAATTGTTCGCGTTTGATCTGGATAACCTAGCGTAATCAATAGAAGATTTGAGATGACAAGATTGTGATGGAATTCACAACAATTTGCTGATGTGAATTCCAGCAGACCCGTCCGTCAGGCAACCCGCCGCCCACGTCAATGGTGCCGCTGCCCTTCGGGTCAAGCACGGCGCGGTTGGCGCTGACCTGTTTTGGGCCCGACGTGCCGGTTGCGCAGACGGAAACAGACTTTACAAATGGTTAGACCAAACATAAAGTCTGGATATGGAAGTCCTGCGGCCCTTCTGGGACGAGAAGCTCCGGCGCGCCTGGAGTCGCGTGCCGATTGCTTGGTTGTCAGGCGTGCGCCGGGTTGGCAAGACGACGCTGGCGCGCAGCCTGGACCAGGCGCTGTACCTGAGTTGCGATCTCCCCAGCACCGCCGAGCGCGTCGCCGATCCAGAGAGATTCCTGCGTTCGGTGGAAGCGCCCGTGTTGATTCTCGACGAGATCCACCAACTTCCTGACCCCAGCCGCCTTCTCAAGATTGCCGCAGACGCCTTCCCGCACCTCAAGGTTTTGGCCACCGGCTCGTCGACCCTGGCGGCCACGCAGAAGTTTCGCGATTCGCTCACCGGCCGCAAGCAGATGGTTCACCTGCAGCCTGTGCTGGTGCGGGAACTGGCGGCCTTCGGGGTGAAGGACCTGCGGCGTCGCCTGCTGCGTGGCGGTCTGCCACCGGCCTTGCTGGCCGAGCAGCGGGAGCCCGAATTCTACGCCGAGTGGCTCGACTCGTTCTACGCGCGCGACGTACAGGAGCTGTTCCGGGTGGAGAAACGGTCGGCTTTCCTGCGTTTGGTCGAGTTGCTGCTGCGCCAGAGCGGTGGGCTCTGCGATTTCGCTTCCATCGCCCGTGCTTGCGAGCTGAGCCGCCCCACGGTGATGAACTACGTGGAGGTTCTGCAGGTCACCCACGCGGTCACCCTGCTGCGACCGTATCACGGCAGCGGCAAGCAGGAGCTGGTTCGTCAACCCAAGGTCTACGGCTTCGACAGCGGCTTCGTGGCGTACTGTCGCGGATGGAACGAGCTACGCTCCAAGGACTGCGGACTGTTGTGGGAGCATCTTGTGCTGGAAACCCTGACGGCATCCTTCCCGGCGCGCGCGGTTCACTACTGGCGAGACAAGCAACAGCGCGAGGTGGACTTCGTGTTGCCCGCAGGCCGCCACGCTGCCGACGCCATCGAGTGCAAGTGGTCGGTCGCTTCGTTCGATCCGAGGGGCGTGTTCGCTTTCAGGGAGACCCATACGGCCGGGCGCAACTTCGTGGTGGTTCCCGACCTGCCCGCACCGCTCGAGCGCAAGCACGGCAAGCTCAAGCTCACCTTCCTGTCACTTGAGGCTCTGGAAAAGGCTCTCGGCACAAGATAGCTGCGAAGCTGCAGCCTCTGGCCTGTGCTATCGCCGCCTGCGAAGCCGGACAGCGAACACCAGCCCGAGCAAGGTGAGAGCGAGGCAGCCGCCGGAGGTCGAGCCTCCGGCCATCGAGCAGCCGCTGCCCCGGGCGGAAAGCCCAGCAATGCTCGCGGCGTCGAAGTTGCCTCCCGCATCGACGCCTGCTACCGCGGCCGGTGCCTCGGGCTTGGTTCCTGCGTCGGGGACCATGTGAGAAGCTGTGTCCGAGCTGATGCGAGCGTCGGCAACCACCCGAGCGCCTGCATCGGCGCTGGGGCCGGCATCGGGCACAGGTGCGGGCTGCGCATCGAATCGCAGGACTGGACTCACCCAAGCGTCGGCAGCGGGTTCCACGTCAAAAGAGGAGTCTGCGTCGGGCGTGGGCCGCGGCTGCAGATCGGTCGAAGTCCCCACGTCCCTCAACCCGCCGGGAATCCCGTCGACGACAGCATCCGTGCCGGCATCGAGGCAATGGACATACTGGGTGTTGTATATGATTTGCCGATAGTCACTCGCGGTGGCCAAAGACAGGCCGACATCCGGATCCGTCGATCCGTAGGCGAACGTCAAAGTCAGCTTGGTCAGACGGTCGCCCGTCTGAGCCAGTCCAGCCAAAGAGGTAACATCGGATGCTGCCAGCGCCCCCGAGTATCCAAATACCCGATTGCTGTTCGCCCCGTCGGTAAAGGCCAGTTGCTGGTCGCCCGAGGTGATGGCAAAAATGCGCCAGGAAAAGGCGTACGAATAGGGACCCGTCGAGACGGTGCCGGCGGTTGCCATGCGCGAGGGCACGACCGGCACAGTGGACGCGAACGACAGCTTGACCGGACCCAGGGCATTGCAAACCACGCCGCTTCCGCCGTCGGGCATGGCCCCCTGGCTAATCTTGAAAGCTACGAAGTACCAATCCTTCTGCACGTAATAGGAAAATACGTCCGACGCTGCCGTGCCGTAAGGATACCCGTTGCTGGTCAGCCAATCCGTGAACGACGCCACGGTATCAGCCTTGAGTTGAGCCCAATCGAGGAAACCCACCCGGCCGCTCGATACCACGGTGGCGCCGCCGTTCGACCCCGACGATCCGCCCGCGGCGGCCACCCCCGTGCCGCTACCGGTGGTCCCTCCCATACAAACGGTGTTGGTGATGTACTCCGGCTGTGACAGGCTGTCGGCGGTGGTGAAGGCTTGCTGGTCGGACAGGGCCGGGGACACCGTGAGAGTCGAAGGAACGGGGAGGATCAATCCGAAATTGCTGGCGGTACCACAGAACGTGGGTTGGAACACGTAGGTCTCCACCCCATTCTTGTAGGCCACGATGATGTCCTGTTGCGGATTGGCCGAGATTCCTGTGCCAAAGGGCGCGCCGCAGGGAAAGACCGAGCGGGCAGCAAGAAGGCCTACGAAACCGGCAGCGAGTGCAAGTTGGGTTTTCATGGTCAGTCCCCCTTCCCGCCGTTCGCGTAGACGCAACGGAATCCGACATTGGGCGCCCATAGACCAGGCAATTCGGCCTTGCGGCAGGTGGTGCGCAGAGAATTCTCGCCACTTATCCAGCAACCGCCGCGCATGACCTTCAACGTGCCGCTGTCCGGGCCGACCGGATCGCGGCTGGGGCTGCGACTGTAGTAGGCTGCATCGTACCAATCCGCGGTCCATTCCCAGACGTTCCCCGCCATGTCGAATGCGCCGTAAGGGCTCTGTCCCGCCACGCGGCGACCCACGCGATCCGTGTCGCCCACGCAGCCGGCGAAATTGGCCTTGGTGCAATCCGGCGCGCTGTCACCCCAGGGATAGGTACGCGGGGCATCGCTGCCGGCGGCGGCGCGTTCCCATTCCGCTTCACTGGGCAGCCGTCCACCGGCAAAGGCACAGAATTGCGTGGCTTGCTTCCAGGACACGTGAATCACCGGGTAGTCCGCAAAAGCAGGGTCGTCGAAGTAATGGGGCCGCACATTCGAGCTTGAAAGCGCGGGCGCGGCACAAGCGCCCGCGTTCACGCAGGCCTGATAGCGGGCATTGGTGACCTCGTAGCGGTCCATGACGAAGGCCGAGCCATGGACCCGGTGAACCGGTTTCTCGTCCGCTGCCCCGGCCTCGCTTCCCATCAGGAAGGAGCCCGCGGGCACGTGCACGGGGCTGGAATCCAGGGCCGGCGCCGGGCAGCCAGGCCCATCATCGACCAGGCCATTGCAGTCGTCGTCCTTGAAATTGCAGACTTCGACCGCACCAGGGTGCATGGCCGGATCGCGGTCGTTGCAGTCAGGTCCGGCCGCACACCCGATGCCATAGCCGTCGCCGTCTTCATCAGTGCAGCTCGCGGCCGCGCCCCGCAGCGGGCCAGCTTTGGCCCCGGATCGCGCGAAGAGCACGAATCCGGCAGCGCCCGCCAACAGCGAAACCCCGACCAAAACAACAGATGTCTTTTTCATGGCTCGTCACCTCATGCAATTGCCCCGCCAACGGGAAGATGGCCTGGATTCCAGCCTTTGCCGTTGGCGAGGACGACACGATCGGGGCAGATATGTCGGCCCCACCACACCGCAGACTGTCATCATGCGCCCGGTACCGGGGCGAAAGCAAACCGCGGACACCGGTGCTACGGTGGGGACCGTGCCCGAGTTGCCCGATCTGGTTCACGTGGAAGCCGTGCTGAGGCGGGAAGCGTGCGGCCTGCCCATCGTCGATGTTCGCGTCGGCGATCCGGTGGTGCTACGGATCATGGTGCCGGACCCGTTCCCGGCGATGCTCAAGGGCAAGCGCATCGTCGAAGTGAAGCGACGCGGGCAGTTTCTACGCTTCGATCTGGATGGCGGCCTGTGCATGGTGGTGAACGCGATGTTGACCGGCCGGTACTCGTTGGTGCAAACCGGAACGCGCGCGGGCCGCGATTTGATCCTGGCGCTGGCCTTCTCGGGTGGCACCGAGTTGCGCTACGCGGACGAGACCCGCATGGGCAAGATCTACGTGGCCCGCGTCGACCAGTTGGATCAAATCCCTGGCTTCGCCACTTTGGGCGTCGACCTGCTTTCGGACGCGTTCACCCTGTCGCACATGCGGCGCCTGGTGGCCAACCGACGTGATCAAGTCCGCCAGTTCCTGCTCGACAAGACCGCGCTCGCTTCCATCGGCAACGCCTACGCCGACGAGATTCTCTTCGCCGCGCGCCTGCACCCCAAGACCTTCTGCCACAAGTTGCAGCCCGACGACGTGGACCGCCTCTTCGCCGCCATCCGCGAGATTCTGGACGCCGCGATTCGCGAGATTGAGGCGCGCAACCAGCCCATCGAAGTGAAGGTTCGCGACTTCCTCAAGGTGCGAGGCCGCGCGGGCGAGCCCTGTCTGGTCTGCGCAACCACAATCCGCCGTGTGCGCGTGGGCCGCGACGACGCCTGCTTCTGCCCCACCTGCCAACCCACCGAGCGCAAGCTCTTCGTGGATTTCCGCAAAGTCCCGGGAACGCCGGGGAAGAAGTCGACGGGGTGAGACTGTCTGCCTTCAATCGCGCCAGCGACCGCGATCTGCGGTACCATGGCGTCTGGCTGGCGGGCACATCGTGAACAAGAAAGACCTGTCGGAACGGGACATCTGTACCAAGTTCATCACCCCGGCGTTGACCGCATCCGGGTGGGACATCAATTCGCAGGTGCGCGAGCAGGTCTACCTGACCGACGGCCAGGTCATCGTTCGCGGACGCATGGTCCGACGGGGCGAGCGGAAGTTCGCCGACTACGTCCTCTTCTACAAGCCGAACATCCCCATCGCGGTGGTTGAGGCCAAGGACAACAAGCACCGGGTTGGCGATGGCATGCAACAGGCCCTGACCTACGCCGAAATGCTGGGCGTGCCGTCAGTCTACAGCTCGAACGGGGACGGCTTCCTCGAACACGACAGGTCGGGTCAGCAGCGGCGTCCTGAGCGTGAATTTTCCATGGATGCGTTCCCCTCACCGGCCGAGCTGTGGAAGCGGTACTGCACGTGGAAGGGCATCAGCGGCGCCAGCTTGCCCACCGTCACCCAGGACTACTACCCTGACGCCGTCGACAAGAGCCCGCGCTACTACCAGGCCCGCGCCATCAACGCCACTGTCGAAGCCATCGCCAAGGGACAAGACCGCGTCCTGCTGGTCATGGCCACCGGGACCGGCAAGACCTACACCGCGTTCCAGATCATCTGGCGCCTGTGGAAGGCGGGCATCAAGAAGCGCATCTTGTTCCTCGCTGACCGCGACATCCTGTTGACCCAGACCAAGAACAAGGACTTCAGCCCGTTTGGTGCGGCCATGCACCGGATCAAGAACCGCCAGGCCGAGAAGTCCTACGAGATCTATCTGGCCCTGTACCAGGCGATTTCTGGCAACGAAGAGTCGCAGGACATCTTCAAGCAGTTCTCCCCTGGATTCTTCGACCTGATCGTCGTCGATGAATGTCACCGCGGCAGCGCGAACGCCAACTCCGCCTGGCGCGAGATCTTGGACTATTTCTCATCGGCGACGCAGATCGGCCTGACCGCCACGCCCAAGGAAACCACCGACATCTCCACCACGAACTACTTCGGCGAGCCGGTCTACGTCTACTCGCTCAAGCAAGGCATCGAAGACGGCTTCCTGGCCCCCTACAAGGTGGTGCGCATCGATCTCGACAAGGATCTCCAGGGCTGGCGGCCCGAGCAAGGCAAGCGCGACAAGCACGGCGAAGTCATCGATCGACCGCATCTACAACCAGCGCGACTTCGACCGCACCCTCGTTCTCGAAAAGCGGACCGAGCTCGTGGCGCGCAAGGTGACCGAGTTTCTCAAGGCCACCGACCGCTACGACAAGACCATCATCTTCTGCGAAGACATCGATCACGCCGAACGCATGCGCCAGGCCCTGGTCAACGAGAACGAGGATCTGTCCTCCGCCAACCGCAAGTACATCATGCGCATCACCGGGGACAGCCCCGATGGCAAGGGCGAGCTGGAAAACTTCATCACTCCCGACCAGCGCTACCCGGTCATCGCGACCACATCGAAACTGATGAGCACCGGCGTGGACGCCCAGACCTGCAAGCTGATCGTTCTGGACCAAACCATCCAGTCCATGACCGAGTTCAAGCAGATCATCGGACGTGGCACGCGCATCCGCGAAGACTACAACAAGCGCTACTTCACCATCATCGACTTCAAGCGCGCCACCGAGCTGTTCGCCGATCCCGACTTCGATGGTCAGCCGGTACAGATCTACCGGCCCAAAGTCGACGAGTCCCCGGTTCCCCCAGAGATCCCGGACGAGGAAGGCAGCATTGCCGCCGCCCCGGCGTTTGCTGATGGCGAAGCCCAGGGCAAGCGGGGAAGGCAGTCCCGGCGAAGCTGTCTCTGCTGATGGCGGCCATCGCAAGAAGTACGTCGTGGACGACGTGCCGGTCACCGTGACTCGCCAATGCGCGTCCAGTACTACGGCAACGACGGCAAACTGGTCAGCGAATCCTTGCGTGACTACGTCCGCAAGGCCGTGCGCAAGGAGTTCGCGTCCCTGGATCGGTTCCTCAAAGTCTGGACCGAGGCCGACCGCAAGCAGGCCGTGGTCGCCGAGCTGCGCGAGCAAGGCGTCTTCTTCGAGGAGCTGGCCGAGGAAGTGGGCAAGGACTTTTCGGCTTTCGATCTCGTGTGCCACGTGGCCTTTGACCAGCCAGCCCTGACCCGCAAGGAGCGCGCCAACAACGTGCGCAAGCGGAACTACTTCACCAAGTACGGTCCCGCTGCCCGCGATACCCTGGAGGCGCTGCTGCAGAAGTACGCCGACGAGGGCGTGGACGACATCGAGACCATGAACGTTCTCAAGCTGAACCCGCTCTCCCGCCTGGGCACCCCGGTCGAGATCGTGGAAACCTTCGGCGGCAAGGACAAGTACCAGCAGGCTGTCCGCGATCTTGAGGACGAGCTGTACAAGGCTTCTTGACGTCGGGCCTGGCCTGACCGGAGATCTGTCCCATGTCCCTCAGTACGACCATCAAGACGATCCAGGACATCATGCGCAAGGATGCCGGGGTCGACGGCGACGCCCAGCGGGTCAGCCAGCTCGGCTGGATGCTGTTCCTCAAGGTGCTGGACGACCGCGACGCCGAAAAGGAACTGCTGGACGACGACTACAAGTCCCCCATCCCGCAACGCCTGCGCTGGCGGACCTGGGCCAATAACCCCGAGGGCATCACCGGCGATGCCCTGCTCGACTTCGTGAACAACGACGTGTTCAAGGCGCTGAAGGAACTGCCCGCCACCGGCAAGCAGGCCAAGCTGGCCGCGGTGGTGCGCGATGTGTTCGAGGACGCCTACAACTACATGAAGAGCGGTCACCTGATGCGCCAGGTGATCAACAAGCTGAACGAGGTCAATTTCAACCGCGCCACTGACCGCCACCAGTTCAACGACATCTACGAACAGATCCTGGCCGACCTGCAGGGCGCCGGGAACGCGGGCGAATACTACACCCCGCGGGCAGTGACCCAGTTCATCGTGGACATGGTCGACCCCAAGCTGGGCGAAACCGTTCTCGACCCCGCGTGTGGCACCGGCGGCTTCCTGGTCTGCGCCATCGAGCACGTGCGCAAGCAGTACGTGAAAAGCGCTGCGCAAGAGGCGAGGCTGCAGGAAAGCATCCGGGGCATCGAGAAGAAGCCGATGCCGCACCTGCTGTGCACGACCAACATGATCCTGCACGAGATCGAGGTGCCATCCAACATCCGCCACGACAACGCCCTGGTCCGTCCCCTGCGCGACTACGGCCCCAAGGATCGCGTGGACGTGATCGTCACCAATCCACCCTTTGGCGGCATGGAAGAAGACGGCGTGGAGAACAGTTTTCCGCAGACCTTTCGCACCCGCGAAACCGCCGATCTATTTCTGGTGCTGCTGATGACCTTGCTCAAGCCCGGCGGCCGGGCTGCCCTGGTCTTGCCCGATGGGACGCTCTTCGGCGAGGGCGTGAAGACCCGCATCAAGGAAAAGCTGCTGGAAGAGTGCAACCTGCACACCATCGTCCGCCTGCCCAAGGGCGTGTTCAGCCCCTACACCGGCATCAAGACCAACCTGCTCTTCTTCGAGCGGGGCACGCCCACCAAAACCGTCTGGTACTACGACCATCCCTACCCGCCTGGCTACAAGAGCTACAGCAAGACCAAGCCCATGCGCATCGACGAGTTCGCCCCCGAGAAGAAATGGTGGGCCAAGCGCAAAGAAACCGACCAAGCCTGGAAAGTCAGCATCGAGGACATCAAGGCGCGCAGCTACAACCTGGACATCAAGAACCCGCGCGCCGTGGACGATGGGCCGGGCGATCCGGATGAGCTGCTCAAGCAATACCGGAAAGCGGCGGCCGAGGTGGACAAGGTGCGGGAGAAATTGCGGGAGGAACTGGCGAAGGCGCTGGGAGCTGGCTGACATGATGTCAAGTGCCGCCAGATTTTCCGATGCACTTCCATTGGTCGTCGATGCCCACGGCGGGATCGACAACGCGAGGCAAGCTGTACTTTCGCTGGCGGTTGCTGGCCGCCTGGTTCCGCAAGTTTTCGCGTGAAGGTCGAGGTCACGATGTCCTCGCGAAGATTGGGCTGCAACGGGATGGCCATGATATTCAAGGGCGCTCACTGAACCGCAAGCGAGATGAGACGGCCTCCGACGACCAGGCCGCAGACCCCTCGTTTGAAATCCCCGCCAACTGGTGCTGGGCACGCCTCGGCGAGATTGCCGTCAAGCTCGGCGCAGGCAGCACGCCTCTCGGTGGAAAAAGCGTCTACAAGCGCTCCGGAATCAAATTCCTCCGGTCGCAGAACGTTTGGGACAGTGGTCTGCGCCTCGACGATGTTGCCTTCATCGACGCAGGAAACTCATCAGCGCATGGAGGGCACGCACGTCCGTCCCGGCGATCTGCTGCTGAACATCACCGGAGCATCCATTGGTCGATGTGCGGTGGTCCCTGACGACTTCGACGAGGGCAACGTGAGTCAGCATGTGGCCATCGTGCGCCTGGTTGATCGCGACCTTCGCGCATTCGCGCACCTCTGCCTCATCTCCCCCTATTTTCAGGCGCTCATCATGGGCGTCCAGGTTGGCGTTTCACGCGAAGGCCTCAGCATGAAACGGCTCCAAGACTTGCAGGTACCCATTCCACCAGTCATGGAGCAGAAGCGCATCGTGGCCAAGGTCGATCAGCTCATGGCCCTTTCCGACGACCTGGAGGCCAGGCAAACCAAGAAGCGCGACCTCGCCACCCAATCCACCCGCAGCGCCCTCACCGCCCTCACCACCGCCGAGACCGCCGACGATCTCTCCGCCGCATGGTGCCGGATAGATGGGGACTTCGGTCTCCTCTTCGCCGGCCCTGACGGGAGTTCCGACCTCCGCACCGCAATTCTCGATCTGGCTGTCAGCGGCAGACTCGCCTGGGACAATTCCGATGTGGACGATATCAGATCGGGTTCATCCACTCGTGGTAGCGCCAGTTCAATTCAGAATCCGCCGGGCGAAGATGAGGGCGCGATTCTGCCCTTTTCTCTGCCTGCGGGCTGGACTGTTGCTCCACTTGGCAAAGTCGCCGAGAAACTCACCGACGGCGAACACATCCAGCCGAAGACCGTTCCACAAGGTTTTCTGATGCTTTCGGCGAAGCACGTGACGAACGCCGGTGTGTCTGTCAATGAGCCAAAGTACGTATCAGTCGAAGATGCGGCGCGGTTCCGCCAGCGGTGTGATCCGCGCGCGGGCGACCTCCTCATTGTCGGACGGGGTTCAGTCGGAAAATGCTGTGTAGTTCAGGCAGGACTCCCGATGTTTGCCCTTATGGGTAGCGTGATCCTGGTCCGTCCGCCGAGATTTCTCCGGTCTGAGTTCCTGTTGATGCTTCTACGGTCGACCTACGGACAGCGCTGTATGGTGGGCCTGACGCGAACCATGGCGCAGCCCGCGCTATACCTGCGCGACCTCAAGACACTCGGTGTCCCGATTCCCCCCTTGGCCGAGCAGAAACGCATCGTTGCCAAGGTCGACCACCTGATGTCCCTCCTCGACGACCTCGAAACCAAGCTCCGCAAACAAGAGGAAACCGCCACCCGCCTGGCCGAATCCCTGGCCGCCGCCGTAGCCAATTGAAAGGGGAAACATGCCACGCACCCCCAAGGGAGAGTCCCAATGGCGCCCGCCCCATGCCGCCAAGCTGACGGACGGAACTCCGCCAGAGTCGCTGGACACAAGGTATAGCCAGGGGAGGTATCCATGAGCGACCCAAAGCCGGAGAAGCTGGATTTCTTCGTTTACATCGTCGAATCGCCGTCGGCATCGGATATCTATCACGGCAGATCGGAGGGCGGAGTAGTCGCACAGGCTATTGCACTGGATGGCATCCCGTGTGTTACCAGGACTGCGATCAATCATACGGCATTCACGGCAGCGCTCAGAATTGGTCTTCCTGAGGCGATGAAACAGTTTCCTGATCGCCTTCCCATTCTGCACATGAGCGCTCACGGTGGGAGGGAGGGTCTGCAGCTTTCCAGCGGTGACGTCGTGGACTGGGAGGCGCTCCGGCAGTTGCTCCTTCCCATTAACGAAAGTCTCTCTGGGACTCTGCTTCTTTGCATGTCCGCTTGCGAAGGCTATTTCGCCGGGATCATGGCCATGTCTACTGTAGAGGAGACACAACCGTTCCTTGCGTTGATCGGTAACTGTGAAAAGCCTACGTGGGCTGATACCGCGGTTTCCTATCTTGCCTTTTATCATCTGGTGTCGAAGGGCCTCTCCATCCCAGATGCGGTTACCGGAATGAAGGCTGCCTCGGGCGACAATGGATGGAGCTTCGAAACCGCCGACCAAATCAAGACCGGCTACCTGGAGTATACACAAAGGCAGAATGTGGAGCCTGGCGAGGCGCGACGCGAGTTGGAAGCCGTGGCTGAGAATGAACAAGTCCCGTCGGACGCGAAGGCTCTGGAAGGCGAGTCCGGTGGCTAGACCGGCGTTGGGCGGCGCGCGCCGCAGGTCAACGCCATGTCGCTAGCGGACCAGGCCGGATGGGGCACGCCAGCATCACCGCCGGGACCGCCTACGCGTGAACCGGCTTGGCCGTCGCGCCTGACCGTCGCCTTCGCACCCGCGGCCGGGGACCGCCTGTCGCCAATGCCTCGTGCGCGGCTTCGATCTCGTCGTCGATGAACTCGGCGCTGACGATCGATTCCAGGATGACGGGGATGGTTTCTGGAATCATGGAGGCCACTTGTTGAAAGGCCAGCGTGGCGCCGTAGGAAATTGGTTCGTGCTTGCTCGCGGCGTTGACCTCGCTCAGGGCCGCTAGGCTTACGGACGCAACTCGGTTAGACTTGCCGAATTCAGGTTGGGCAGAAGGCGGCCATTGCCCATGAAACAGAAAGCCTACGTCGAAACAACCATGGTCAGCTACTTGACCGCGCGTCCAAGTGAGGACTTGGTTCGGGCTGCTCATCAGCAGGTCACGCGCGAATGGTGGGCTGGTCGACAGGCTTTCGACATCTATATCTCGCAGTTCGTCCTGGACGAGGCGTCGAAAGGCGACCCTGAAGCCGCTGCGTTGCGGTTGGCGACGCTGGAACAGATCGCCGTTCTGGACGTCACCGATGACGCGACTGTGCTCGCCGAAGAACTCATCGCTGGAGGCGGGCTCCCCCAGCAGGCGCGGGTGGACGCTTTCCACGTTGCTGTCGCGACGGTTCACGGCATGGACTACCTCTTGAGCTGGAACTGCAAACACATAGCCAACGCGACCTTACGTAGTAGAATTGAGGCAATCTGCAGAGCAGCAGGCTACGAGCCACCCGTCATATGCACGCCCCTTGAGCTGGTCGAGGAGTAGACAATGTCGCTTTCCGATCCTATCGTCGACGAGATCCACGCGATTCGCGAGGCCATAGCCAAGGCGTCGGACAACGATCTCCGGAGAATCGCCGAGGCCGCGAGGGCTCGGCAGCGGGCAAGTGGGCGGCACGTGGTAACGCTGCCGCCAAGAAGGGCGAGCGCCGCCAAGAAGGCTTCCTGACAAGTTCGGCCCCGGAGGATGGGGCGGCGAACTACGCGTGAAGCCGCCTGGCCGTCGCCCCTGAACGTCGTTTTCGCACCCGCAGCCGCGGGCCACCCGTCGCCAGGGCCTCGTGCGCGGCCTCGATCTCGTCGTCGATGAACTCGGCAGTGACGATCGATTCCAGGATGACGGGGATGGTCTCTGGAATCATGGAGGCCACTTGTTGGTAGGCCAGCGTGGCGCCGTAGGAAATTGGTTCGTGCTTGCTCGCGGCGTTGACCTCGCTCAGGTGCACCTCGGCCACGCGATTCCCGAGGTCGCGCAGAATCAGGTAGGCCTCGGTCATCGTGGGATCGATCTGTCGGATTCAGGGAGCCTGGCCACCTATGGGAAGCCGCCGCACGCGCAGCCGAGCGCTCTCGAATATCACAACGCTGCCCGCCGCCAGGTCCTCGGCGAGCGCATCGAGATTCGCGCGCAGGATCTCGACCTGCCGTTCCGGGCGGCGTTGGCTCCCATGGCGAAAGAGAATCACCGATGGCCGCGCCTCACGCCGCAGTGCCAAGAAGGTGCCGAAGTCGGTGTCGGCCGAGACCACCACCCTGTCTTCGGCCATGGCGCGCGCCATGATGTCCTCGTCAGAAGCCGTTGCCATGCCGTAGTCGCGCACGTGGACGGCGTCGTGCCCACTGCGACGAAGTCCCTCGGCCACCAGCGGCGACAAAGCGTTGTCGACGAGGAATCTCATGCTGGTGGCCAGGCCGGGCACCCGATGGCGTCAGGCGACGGTCCGAAGCGGCAGTTCCCGTTCTCGAACAGCCTCGGCCGCGTAACGCAAGGCCTCCGCGATATCTTCGCGTTCCAGGTCAGGATAGGCCGCCAATATCTCCTCGGTCGTCATCCCCTCTGCCACCATCTCCACCACCGTGGCGACGGGTATGCGCAGGCGACGAAGACAAGGGGTGCCGCCCATCTGTCGCGGGTCCACAGAGATGCGCTGGTAGCTTGCCATCGCCCCTATTGTGCCACAATCCAGCCCGGCAAGCGGTACGGCGTGGTCTCGGGCGTGTTCATTTGGCGTGGCGTCGAGCTGCGGAACGCAACCGGGCACCTGGCTTGCGCGGAGCCGCCACGAGCCCCTGCATCTTGGCCACGGCTGACGCCGGCAGCCTGATCGGCTCTGCATTCGTCGTCCATTCGAGCGTGGCCAACGTCGGCGTCGCCATCTCGCACAAGGGTCCCGGCGTCACCGCGTCCACTGTTACCAGCCGCCTGCCTCGTCGGATCTCCAGGACGGCTTTCAGGAAGAGGCCCACAGCCTCATCCACGACCTGGCTTCGGGTCAGGCCCAGTTCGTTCGCGAGCTTGACCAGGGCGTCGCCCCGAGAATCTGGAAGAGTCGCTTCTAGCCGCATGTGTCACGCTCCCGAAGAAGTGAGTGATAATTGAGGGTAGCGCGGAAAGACCGACGAAGCAAGCAGTGCTGAGGATTCCAACGATGACCGTCCGGGCATTCCTGCCGTACACGAAGATTTGGCCAAAGTAGCGTCCTCCAGCCGCTTGGGCGAGTGCCTGGCTGCGGCCTGATCAGCGCGGTCACAGGTCGGCGAGAGTATCCGTTGCTGCCTGCCGGACCGCCGCGGTCGGGTCGGACGTCGAAAGCCGCGCCAGTGCCGAGCGCACGGTCTCGTCAGCTTGCGGTGCCAGGCCGTAGATGGCGCCCTCGCGAACCACCGCATCGTCGTGCAACAGCAGAGGCAGCAGGGTGCGCCGCACAGCCGTGCTATCCGAAAGCCGTCCCGCAATCTCGGCTGCGAAAGTGAGATCCGTACCCCGAAGGCGATCCGAACCGATCAGCTTCAGCAATTCTGGCGGGTAGTTCTCGGCAAGAAACTCGAACACCGCTTCGCAGGGCTCGCTCCACCGATGTGCCAGGTCAGCGGCGGTCTCGGGCCGCAACTCATCGAAAGGCGGCGGAAAGGTGGTCATTCGATGGCTCAAGAAAGCAACCCGCTGAACCGCGCTTCCATTCCCAGCATGTTGTCACGCTGGTGGAGGCGACTAAACGGCTACGCGAGCAGGCCGCGAACCGCGCGCTCAAGCTCGTCCAGTTTGGTCGTGGCGGTGCTCCAGACCACCTTCGCGTCCAGGTCGAAGTAGCCATGCGCCAGGACGTCGCGCATTCCGCGAATCTTGCGCCATTCTATCTCAGGCGCCTTGGCGATGACGTCGTCGGGGAGATTCTTGGCAGCCTCGCCGATGACTTCGATGTTTCGGATCACAGCGTCGCACGTGCGCCGGTCGGCGACGAACGCTTCAAAGGTCATCCCCGCGACGAACTGCCGAATCCTGCCGCAGGACTCGATGATGTCGTCGGCATAAAGCCGCCAATCGCGGGTATTAGGCGACATCCACTGCCTCGCGCTCCACCACAGGACGCATCCGAGGCTTCAGGGCCGCGGGTGTGACGATATCCACCCTTCGGCCGAGATGGTCCTCCAGGAAGAACTTGAGGCCCATGAAGGAATCGAACGTCGGGCCGACGGCGAAGTCGACCAACAGGTCCAGGTCGCTGTCGTCGCGAGCCTCGTCGCGGGCCGTGGACCCGAACAAGGAGAGCCGGCGCACGCCGAAGTCGCGCTGGATGGCGGGCAGAAAGCTCCGCAGGGTCGAGATGGCCTCTTCGCGCCTCATCGATTCCAGTATACCAGCGGACGCGGACCAAAGGCTTTCATGTTCCAGGGTGCGCAGCTCGGCTAGAGCGCAGCACGAGACCGAGCGCGAGAACGAGGATCGACGCAAGGCCGAATCCCGGCTTGCGGCTTCGTGCGCCCAGATCGCACGAGCAGCCCGCGTCGGCGGGAGTGTCCTGCGCAAGACCAGCCGCGCCGCCGGTGCCAGCGGCACCACCCGCTCCTGAAGCGCCACCAGCCCCGGCCGATGTCGCATCGGGCGCGCCGCCATCGGAACCCGCAGAACCCCAGGCGCCGTACGCCGCCTGCATTGCCTCAAGCCACCACCTGACCCCGGCGTCCGGGTTCACGGCCGTGGTATTGGCGTCGACGTCCGCGACGTTCGAGTATCCGCCCGGAGTCATGAACGGGCCGCCGATGCCCTGCCCCGGTCCGCATTGCAGCCACGTCGATGCGAGCACGTAGCCGGCGTTGCTGTTTATGGCGTCCTCCGCGTCGCTTATCGCCAACGCCTTGTACGCAGCCGTGTAAAGGCCGATCCGTATGTAGTTGTCGTAGTTGGCGGTCTCGCTGTAGGCGCCCCAGTAGTTGGCAGCATCGGGCACTCCCTCGCTCTCCAGCCACGGCTTGCCCGCAACCTTGGCGCCATAATGGATATTGAGGTCGGAGCTCGCTTGGCAATCGGTTGGGCTTCCACCACCCACGCTGGCGGAACCTCTATTGCATGCGATCATGATCGAGGGATCGACGGCATGCCCGGCGGCGATCAAGGGGGCGTCAGTGAACGGGGACATGCCTTCGTTGTCGGGGTCGAGGAAGACATTGCGGTAGCTGTTGGTTTTTAGCCACGTCACGGTGTTCGCGATGGCCTGGTTCGCCTGCGTTTGTGTCCATCCGACCAGCCCATCCATCGCGGTCGAGGTGCCCCAGTAGAGGCACCCCACCAGCACGACCATGCCGCGAGCGTCTGCGGCCTCGATGATCTTCGCCATCCGTGCCGCGTAGCTGGGGTCGATGGTGGCGTCCGCAAGGTAGCCCTTGACGTCTCCGTAGCGCGATCCCATGAAGAACACGCTGAACGTGTTGATGCCGTAGGATTTGAACACGTCCAGATTGGCGATCAGCTCTTGCGTCTTGGCGTCGCTGACCAGGCCGTTCGAGAGCCGCAGGCCGATCACCTTGAACGGCTGGCCGTTGATCTGCACATTGCTGCCCGAAACGGAGAAGACGTTCTGCCCAGCCCATGCTTCGATGGCGAACCCGGCAATTGCCAGACAGAGCATCGATGCGTGCAGTGCAAACGGAAATCTCGCGGTCATCTTGTCCTCCGGGCGGCGAAGCCACCTGCCCCAGTATCTCCGGATCCTCCCGCGCCGATCACGGACTTTGTTAGGGGCAAAGTCCATTCTGGCCGACTACCCTGCTCTCGAGCCAGACGACATCCGAGCCCGCCTGGCCCGCGCGCACGCGGTGCTGGCCGAAAACTCGCTGGACGCTGTCAAACTTGCCAAGTGAAACCTCCCGTTTGCGCGAGAGGCCGGTGGCGGGGAGGTTATCTTGGCAAGTACTTCACGCGCAGGTTGGCGGCGACGATGAACGGCAACTCGGCGCGCGCGGGACCGGGCAGGCGGGCCGACAGTTCCAGTGCGATGGTGTCGGCGTCGGCGGCGGTCTTGCCGATACACAGGCGGGTGGCCTCTTCGTCGAACACGCGGAGGTATTCTTCCATCGCCTGTAGGTCAGCGACTGACGAGACCGGGCCGTGGCCGGGTACGATGGTCCGCGGCGCTGTGCTTTGCAAAGTGCGCAGAGCGTGGCACCAGTTGGCCACATCGGCGTCGATCATGGTCACGTGATAGTTGGTGAACAACATGTCCCCACTGAAGAGAACGTCGTCTTCGCGAATCCTGGCGATGATGCTGCCGGCGGTGTGGGTGGGCCCGGGATAGTCCAGCTCGACGCTGACGCCGCCGAGGTCGAGGCGCAGATCCTGACGAAAAGTCAGCGATGGGGGCACGATGACGGTGCCGACGAGGTTCTCTGCGGGTATGCGATAGCGTTGCGCCCGCGCCAGGCCATTGCCGGGATCGTGCAGGGCCTGGCGGGTGTACTCGTGCCCGATAACCGTGGCGCCGGCAGCAGCGAAGACGCAGTTGCCCCAAGTGTGGTCCATGTGATGGTGCGTGTTCACCACATGGCGAATCGGCTTGTCGGTGATCTTGCGAACAGCGGACAGCAGTTGGCCGCCCTCCGCGGCGGACATCAAGGTGTCGATGACCAGGACGGCATCACCGCCGATCACCGCGCCCGCATTCGCGCCGAAGCTGTTGGTCAGGGGCGATGCGTTCGTCACGCCGACGCGGGCGTAGACATGCGCGGAGACTTGCTGCAGATGAACCTCATCCATTATGGCCCTCCAGACTTGCACATACGTACGTGTCATGGCAATACGATACGTACGTATGAAAGCTACAGCGCGAAAGGCTCCGGCCGGCAAGCTGACCGCGTCGCGCTTGCGTGCCAACGTGTACCGGGTGCTCGACGGCGTGCTGGAAACCGGGGTTCCCGTCGTGGTCCAGCGGCGGGGTCGAACGCTGCGCATCGTAGCGGGCAAACCGGCTGGCCGGCTCGATCATCTGGTGGCCCGCCCCGACTTCATCAAGGGCAATCCGGAGGAACTGGTACACCTTGACTGGTCGCACGAGTGGCGACCGTGATCCATCTCGACACCCACGTCGTGGTGTGGCTGTACGCTGGCGACCTGCGCCGTTTCTCGCCCACCGCCCGGCGCCGGCTAGATCGGGAGGAGTTGCGCATTTCGCCCATGGTGGCGATCGAGGTGCAATACCTTCACGAGGTAGGCCGCATTTCGGAAAACGCCGGCGTCGTCCTTTCGGACCTTGGGCGCAAGCTGGGACTCGCCCAGGCGGAAGGGGACTTCTCGGCGGTGGCGGCGGCCGCCATGGACTTGGGCTGGACGCGCGATCCGTTCGACCGGTTGATCGTGGCGCACGCGGCGCTTTCTGGGGCCACGCTGCTGACCAAGGACCGAACCATAAGGCGTCATTTCCGTCAGGCGCTCTGGGACTAGGCCAACAACTCCGCCAGCAGCGCGTCCACGTCGCCTTGATTGCGCAAATAGTACGGCGCAAGACTGTGCGGCTTGCGGCCCACGCGCACGGCGAGCAAGGGTAGGCACCAGCCAAGCGCGAACACGTCCTCGTCGGTCTTGTCGTCGCCCAAGTACAAGGCGGATTCACATCGCAAGCGGCGCAATTCCGATCGCAGGGCCGTGGCCTTGTTGGGCGCGCCCTTCGGCAACAGATCCACCACTAGAAGTCCCTGCAGCGCCCGTGCTTCGTTCAGATCAGCGGTGGCGGCCAGAATCGCCTTGAGAGCAGCAGGGCGATTGCGTGACTTGCGATAGTGAATGGCCAGGGTTGCGCCTTTGTCGTCAAAGACAATCCCCGCCACACCCTCAAGCCGCGGCTTCAGGCAAGCCAACCAGCGTCGGACCGCGCGTCGGGCAGCGGGCAGGGCAGGCGATGGTTCGATGCCGTGATTGCCGAAGACTCGGCGCAGGGGAATTCCCGACACGCGACGGACGACATCAGCGCGGTTGCGGCCCGATATCACCACGCAGGGATATTTCCGCGCCACTTCAGTCAGCAATCGCCGGGTGCGCGGACGCAGGCGCGCGCGGGCTGGATCCGCCACGATGGGCGCGAGGGTGCCGTCGAAATCAAAGGCCAGCAGCACGCGGCCCCGGGCCAGACGGTGCAGCACCGAACGATTCTGCGGCGCGAGCAGCGACTTCATTTCGGCAGCCTACGCAGGCCGGAAAGCTCGTCGCTGCGGACCAACAGGTTCTCCTTGCGACGCAATCGAGCCGCATCCATCAGCATGCGCCCGGCCCAACGGTACACGTTGAACTCGGCCAGGAAGGCGCGCATGGCCCGCATGCGCTCGCGCTGCTCCTCGGCGGGCATGGCCAACGCTCGTGCCATGGCAGCGCTGGCTTCTTCCAGGTCATAGGGATTGACCACCAGGGCCTCCGACATCTCGCGTGCGGCGCCGGTGAACTGGCTCAGCAGCAGCACGCCGCGCTCGTCGTCGCGGGCTGCCGCAAATTCCTTGGCCACCAGATTCATGCCGTCGTGCAGGCTGCTGACGTAACACAAATCGGCGGCGCGATAGTAGCGGAAAACCTGCGGCGGCTCGTGGTGTGCGCGCAGAAGGATGATGGGCTGATAGGCGCCCTCGCCGAAGCGCTGGTTGATGCGCGCCGCGGTTCGCTCGACGGTTTCGTCGAGCTGGCGGTAGCGCTCGATGAGGCTGCGACTGGGCGCTGCCATTTGCACGAAACTGAAGCGACCGGCGTGGGCGGGAAAGCGTTCGAGCAGGCGCTCCACCGCCAGCAGGCGTTCTTCGATGCCCTTGGTGTAGTCAAGCCGGTCCACGCCCAGCCCCAGCAGGGCATCCTCGCGCAGACCCAGCTCCTTGCGTACGCCGCTGCGACACTCGGCCACTGGCGGCGCGGTCGCCACCCAACGGCTCGGCCATTCGATGGAAATAGGGTAAGGCCGCACCAAGGTCGAGCGTCCGTGTTGCACCACCGAATTTTGCTCGCGATCGATGCGCGCCTCCAGGTAGCGATCCACCGAGTCGAGAAAGTTGTTGCAGTGCTGGCGCGTGTGGAAGCCCAGAATGCTGCTGCCGAGCATGCCTTGCAGGATCTCGCCTCGCCACGGGCAGATGCCGAAGTGCTCGCCATTGGGCCAGGGGATGTGCCAGAAGGTGATGATGGTGGCGCGCGGCCGGCGCTCGCGCACCAGGCGCGGCACCAGGGCGAAGTGGTAGTCCTGCACCAGCACCACGGGATCCTCGCCCTCGGCCTCGTCGCACACGGCATCGGCGAAACGGCGATTGACGGCCTCGTAACTGGCCCAGTCGGTGCTGCGGAAGATGGGCCGCGCGTGGGCCAGGTGGCACAGCGGCCACAGGCCTTCGTTGGCCAGGCCGTAGTAGTAGCCGCGTTCTTCCTGCTCGGACAGCCACACCCGGCGCAGTTCGTACGATTCGTCGCCGGGCGGCACGCGCACGTGGTCCTTGCTGTCCACCACCGTGCGATCCGCGGAGCCGCTGCCATGGGCGATCCACACGCCCGAACAGGCGCGCAACACCGGCTCGATCGCGGCGACCAGACCACTCGCAGGATGGCGAACCTGAACCGCGCCGTCGCTGGAGCGTTCGTGGATGTAGGGTTCGCGGTTGGCCAACACGATCACCTTTTCCCCGGGGAAGTAGCGCACCAACGCCTGCTTGAGATGTTGCGGGCTCCACGCGGTGGCCGGCCCGTCCATCTCGCGCTCGGCGGCGATGCGCTCGACCAGCTCACGCACGTCAGCCACGATGGGCAGAAATTCTTTGCGGCGCGATTCGCCCAGGATGAAGCGGCGCAATTCCTTGCGGAAGCCACGCCAGGACAGGCGCGCAGCGAGCACCGTGATCAGCCCCGCACACAGAGCGAGGCCGGCGAACACGATGAGCAGAAGCTGGCGCAGGCGCGCGCCCTGGCGCTCGATGAAGGAAACGTCGTGCACCAGCAGCAATAGGCCCAACGGCGCACCTTCGCGCGCGATTGGCACAGCGCTGAGGTACACGTTGCCGCCGGGCAAGGACCAGGCGCTTCCCCAGACCAGGCCAGGCGCCGCGGGCTTGCCTTCGCGTTCGGCGGCCATGCGCTGTCTGACCCGGGCGCAGGAAAAATCGCGGGGAAAGGCGGGCGTGTGGGCTAGCAGCTGGTTGTTTTGGTCGCAGGCCCCGGCCGCCGTGATGCGCTCGTCGCGGGCCAGATCGGTCAACATGGCTTCAAAGGGCTCGCGCGCACCGGCGGTCCAGCGCGCCAGCAACGCGGGCTGGGTTTTCTGGGCCAGCCCGGCTACATGCTGGGCGATGTCCGTCTCGGACCAGCGACGCGTGGTTCTCTGCACCGCACTCGAAGCCAGGTAGGCCAGCAGCGCCACACCGACCAGAAAAACGACGAGGAAGCGAGCCGTTCTGCGCATGTTCCTCCGAGGGTTTCAGTGACGGATGCGAGCTTCTTTGCACCACAGAGAGCACAGAGGTCGCAGAGCCGGAGGGGAAAGGGAAGGGTTGGGTTCTGTCTGGTCCGAACCCCTTCTTTCTTTCCGACCTCTGTGTTCTCTGTGCTCTCTGTGGTGAAAAAGGCTAACTTCTCTCCGGTCCGGTTCCGTCGCGAATAGTCCAGGCTAGTCTTGGCCTTGCCTCTGGGCGCGCCACCGCCACGCAGAGGCCAGCCTAACCGGAGGCCGACTTCGCTTCAACAGTCGTGATCGGACACCTATAATGTTCGATGCGTGCCCTTGCTCCGAGTGTCCATTTTGGTTGCCGTCACATTGCTTGCGGCTGAAGTTCTGGCCGCCGCGAGCGGAAGACCTTGGCCGGCGCGCAGGCGGCGCAGCGAGGACGGGCTGCGGCCCGGCGTGCACGAACTGAAGGATATCCGTCGCTGGCCGGCCGAGCCCGCGTCCCCAGCCGGACCACCTGATGCGGCTCGCTTTCGGGCGGCGCTGGCTGGATTGTGCGAGGGCATGGCCACGGCGCGCGCCATCGGCCACATCGCCGACGACCTGCGCGCAGCCGCTGCCGAGGCGGGCGTGGACCCGTTTCTGCTTGGCGCGCTGGTGTACCGGGCCAGTCGCTGCAATCCCCTGTTGCAGACTTCGTTGGGCGTCGGGCTGCTGCAGCTTCAGCCGCCCATGTACGCGGCCAATGTGCGCGGCTCGACACTGGTGTATCGCGTGCAGCAGGGCGAGGCGTGGACGGAAAAGACGCGAACACTGCCGCGGGGCGGGCTTGATCCTTTGCTTCTCAAAGAGCCGCGCCATCACCTGCGCGTCGGGGCGGCGCTATTGGGCATGTGGCAGGACCAACACCCGGCCATCGATCGGGCTTTTGCGGGTTCGGTGCCTCACCGGAGCGCCGTGGCCCACTTCGGCTGGGGCGATGTGGTGCGCGGCACGGGAGGCGAAGATCGCGCCCTGGTCGCCCGACGGCGGTTCATCGAGCGCTACCTGGGCACGCAGCCTGTGCCCCACGCGACGCCGCTGGGTTTTGCCGTGGTCTCCCCGCTGGAAGGCACGCCGCGCGTGGCGCCCTCCGGCCCGGGCGAAGATCGCGACGAGGGGGCGCGCGCCCACCGCGGCCTGGACATCGACGCCACTACGGGCGAGCCGGTGGGCAGCCTGGCCGACGGGGTGGTGTGGTTCGCGGGCTTCGATTTGCCCGGCCGGGTGCGGCCGCAACCTGTGCCGCCCGAGGAGCTGGCGCACACGCCGCGCCCGACGCTGGGCCCGGGTGGGCTGTTCGTGTGTGTACGCCATACCGAAGGGATCTTTTCCTGCTACATGCACCTGTCCTCCTATCGCGTGCACATCAACGACCGAGTGAAGGCGGGCGACTGCTTGGGCGCGGTTGGTCGCTCGGGCGTCAAGTCCTCGGGCAGTCACCTTCACCTGGAGATTCACGTCAAGGGCGAGGCCATCGATCCCGCCCCCATTTTGGGACCCGAACTGGTGATTCCGCCGCAAGACACGGTGGCGCATGATCTGGCCATGCAGGCGAAGAAGCAGCGCCTCAAGCACGAGCGGCGCGCTCGCTGGCGCGCTCGCCTGGCCGCGCGCAAAGAGCTGGCAGCACGACGGCAGTAGCCCTGGCAGCCAACTCTGGAGCATAATCGTCGGCATGAGCGAAACAGGAGCGAGCCTGGGCGGTCAGCCGCGACGGAAAATCGAAGGCGCAGGGGGAACGCCCGGTGGTGTCGGCGAATTCTTCATCGGGGTGGGTCTGGCCGCGGTCGGTTTCTACCTGCTGTTCAACCACGTGTACGTGCAGACCACATTCGGCCACCCCAGCGGCTTCGGCGTGTTCGGCAGCAGTTTCGGGCTGAGCCTGGTGCCGCTGCTCCTGGGAATCGGCACACTTTTCGTCAACGGCAAGTCCATCCTCGGCTGGGGCTTGACGGTGGGCGGTCTGCTCTTCATCGCGGCCGGCGTCCTGATGAACCTGCACATCTACTTTCGCACCACGACCTTGTTTGACGTTGTCGTCATGTTCGGCCTCATCGCCGCCGGTCTTGGCCTCATCGTCAAAAGCCTACGTCCGCACAAGCCGTAGGGGCGAGCTGCGGACGCCTGGCACAGCCGCCCCTTCACACGGCCTGCGTGGATTTGCCGGTGCCGCGGCTGAGCGTGAACACGATCCCACTCAGAGCATAGAGCGCCACCACGGTGTAGCCCGTGGGCAGGTCGAGAAAATACGAGGCAGTGATGGCGATGAGGTTGAGCACAGTGCCCAGTCCCCAGGCAAGCAGCAATTTCGCCCGAAACGAGCCCTTTATGCCCGACACTATGAACGC
The DNA here is from genome assembly GCA_963758155.1 of uncultured delta proteobacterium. Lineage (GTDB taxonomy): Bacteria > Myxococcota_A > Polyangia > Fen-1088 > Fen-1088 > Fen-1137. Next base: position 15,427 of record CAVWUP010000006.1, on the reverse strand, counting down.
AGGCGCAACCAAAATGGCGAACACCACCAACACTCCCGCAAGGTTGACCGAGCTTGTGACGGTGAGGGAAAACGTGCCGAAGAACACCAGCTCTTTCATCGTGCCCCGCAAACGCCCCATGGTGAACCAGAGCACAGCCCCAATGACCGCATACAGGCCCGCAGTCTTGAACACCTCGCGCATGGGCACAAACAGGATGTCGGCGGCAACCAAGTGTTGCATCTCCTCAGCCCCGCGCGGCGCCCGAGACAGCGCAATCACGGCCGCACTCATTCCAAAGGCGTAAAGCAGCCCAATGAAGGCCTCGTGGTTGCGCGCTCGCTTGGTCGACAAAGCGATGAGAAATGCCCCGGCCAGCGAGAAGGCGAGCGACACAGGGTATATATACTTGCCGTCGAAGGCCAAAATGGAAACGGCGGCGCCAAAGGCCGCCATCTGCCCGATTCCCAGATCGGTGAAGATAATTCCGCGCTCGATGATGTGCAGTCCATAGTACGAGTGGATGCCCAGGAGCACGACCGAGAGAAGAAAGGCACTGAGCAGAATGTCGGTCATTGCAGGACGCTCCCCAGCAGGGTGTCGTACAGACTGAAGATGTCCTTGGCTGCCGGAACCGCCGCAACATCCTGAGGCAGCACGGCCCATGGGACCGACAGCTTCTGGGCCAGACCCTCGGGGGACTTTCTTTCGTGGTACGGGTCGGTCACGACCATGTAGATCGTGCCAGCCGCGTTCGCCTCAATCAGCTCTTCCAGGTGCCGGCTGGTGGGGGGGATGCCGGGCTTGGGCTCCAGCTCGCCCACAATCTTCAGTCCTGTTCGCATGGCAAAGTAGTCGAACAGCCGGTGGTACTGGATGATAGCCTTGCCTCTCAGCGGCGACGCCTTCTTGTCCCAGGCATCGGACTGCGCCTTCCAGCGCGCCAGGAATGCGTCCAGATTCTTGTGATATGTGTCGGCGCCGCCCCGGTCGGCGCGCGCCAGCGCATCGGCGATGGCCCGCGCCAGGGCCGGGACATTGTGCCAGTCGAGAATGAAGTGCGGATTTCCTTCGGGATGGATGTCGCCCTCCGAGCGACTGACACTGTCGGGCTTTTCGATAAGCTGGACGGACTGGGACAGATCGATGAGTCCTTCGGCGCCTGGCATGATCTTCGGATTGTTGGCTTGTCGGATGAGCGGCGGCACGAACCCGATCTCCAGCGAGGCTCCATTGATGATGAGCAAGTCCGCCTGGCGCAACTTGCCGATGAACGAGGGGCGCGGCACCACGAAATGCGGATCTTCATCGCCCTTGGCCAACGTCGTCACCTCGACGCGGTCTTTGGCCATCTCCCCGACCAGCGCCGCAATGTACGGATAGGTGACGACGATTTTGGTTCTGGCTTGTGCGGAACTGGCAATTGTGAGGCAGGCCGCTGTTACGACCAGTGTGCTTGTTTTGATGAAATTCATCAGGCTTCTCCTAATCCTCAGAATGAGTGCGCGCCATGGGGACCTACCGCGATGTTCATCTGAAGCAACACTTCGTGGACATCCTTCTGCGCCCCATTCAGATAGCGGGACCGGTCATAGGCATACTGAAGTCGAAATCTGGAGAATTCAGTGGGGCTGAATTCGAGCATGGTGGTGTACCGCTGCAGCAGGTTGTCGAGCGGCCGGCCCACGCCATCGATGGTGAGCGAATTCTGGGCGAGCAGGTCGAAGCGCTCGCCGGCGCGCCACCGGCCGGGCTGGTCAAATCGTCCGATGAGCTGGGTGTAGAAGCCGCCCTGGCTTTTGGATTGCTGGTGAACCAGCCCGTCGGAGGCCAGCGCGAGATCCCCGGACGAGACGCGCCCCAGGTACTCGCTCTGCCAGGTAATGCTGCGGTAGGAGCTGATGAGGTATTTGTAGGTCAGTTCCGCATCGTACAGAACCGTGCCAGGCGCGCTGAAGACCGTGTTTGTCGGCGAGCCATCCGACTGGGTCGAGTGTCCGTACATGGCGGAGGCACCCACCAGAAAGACGTGATTTCCGGAATCGAACGAAGACTTGAGCGAGCCGACATACAAGGCCGGGACGAACGGAGCCGTGGATGAGATGGTTGTTCCGTTGGCGGCAGTCAGACTGTATCCGACGGCGTTGAAGGTTTGCGATTCATCGGACACGCCTTGAAAGACCTCGAAATTTAACTGCAGCAGAAAATCGACTGGCGCCGTCCAGGACAACCTCAATCCTGGGTTCTTGAATCCCTCGGCACCCATGAAGGCCTCGTAGACCAAGGGTTGGTCGTAGAAATCCCAGACGTGCTGGTGCATTCCATTGAGTCGTCCGAAGGCCGAGAGAAACTTTCCGATGCGCAGCTGAAATCCCCATGGCAGCTGGCGGGTGTCGACGTAGGTTTCCTCCACGTCCACGCCGTCGGCCGTACCGGGTGCGATGGTGACCACGCTGAAGAAATCAAAGTACGGATCGACGGCGATATTGAAGGCCAACTCCAGGTAATTCAAGTTGATCCCGCGTAACTTGCCGGTGCGGTCCGATTGGTCAACGAATCCTGGAACAGTCAGCGCCTGCGCCGTCTTGTCGTCGACATTCGTGCCAACCGCCGCGAAGTCGGCAATGATCGAAATATCTGGGTTGAAGCGAGTCTGGGTAAATATCCCGGCGGTTGATGGTTTTGCGGATTGGGTGGTGCGCGCTGCTTCTGCCTTCTCCAGCGCTTCGATGCGCCGAACAAGGTCATCGGTGGATGGCGCCGGGGCGGGCGCGGCGGTCGCGCCGGCAGTTGTCGGTGTGTCGGTCTCAGCCGGCGCGGGGGCGGTTCCCTCGCTCGGCTGCGCCAGCAGCAGGGATGCAATCAGGGTCAAAGAAAACATGGTTCGTCCTCCGTGATCTCAGCGAAACGGGAGCGTGGCGACCAAAGTCAGGAAGCAGGCACGCTTCCGATGCCCGGCTTCTTTGTGCGCCGCTGGCGCCTGGCTTGGGCTACGCCGAGGGAGGCGAGTTTTTGGGCGCGAGTCGGAGCACGGCCAGGGCCGGTGTCACCGCAGCGGATGTCCGCGAGGGCAGCGGTGCGGCCAGAAGCAGCGGGCCGGGAGCCACGTCCAGGAACGGCAGCAAGGCGAAACGCTCGCGCGTGTTGGCCCGGGCTAGACAATGGTCGTGGGCGTGCTCGGCGGGGGCCGTCCCCTTGTCCAGGGCGGGATCGTTCGTCGCGCCCGCATGGGTGGCGGGCAGCCCTTGCGCCTGGCCGTACGCGCCCGCGTGCAGCGCCTCACCATGTTCGGGACAAATCGTGTGGCGCACGATCAGCAGATGGCCCAGGGTCGCAAACTGGGCAAGCAACAGCAGGGTGCTGATGGCACGCAGGCTCGCGCGCCGTACACGTTCGCTGTCCATAACCCGAACCATGATCTTTACTTACGGGACGAGGCAGACAGAGTCAAGCCGAGGCCCGGCTATTCACGCAGCTTGAGTGACAGCGAGAACACAACATCCACTGACCACGGGACTGTGGGGGGATCGCCTGTGGCGGTGACGGTGAGGTAGAGGGAAGTGTGACCCCAAAGCGGCAGCATGTTGACCGGCGTGGCCAGGGGCATCTGCAGCACAGCCCCGGTTTGCACACCAGGGGACGCCTGGTAGTCGACGATCTGGATCACCGGCCACCCCGGGCTCGACTCCGTGGAGTAGTAGTTGTTCGAGGCCACCACTGTCAGCTGGTCCAGAAAGCCAAAATCCTGAATGCCGGTGTCGGCCTTGAACACGACCCGCGTGATCAGGAGGCGCTCGATCTGCTTGAGTGACCCGGCATCAGGACTGTTGGCCGAACCGAGCTTGTTGGTAACAACTCTGAATTGGCCTTGGACCGATGTGCCGGCGCCGGCAAGCGCCGGAGCAGCGGGGAACTGCAGATTGGGCTGGGTGATTTCGATGTCAGGCGCGTCGATGACCACGGACGGGGTGCAACCCAAGAGCAGCGCGCCAGCCAACCCCGGCCAAGAACAATGTGAACGCATGGGTCAGAGCCCTCCGAAGTACACAATCAATCCCACCTTGGCCGAAAGCGTGTACGCCTGCACCTTGGCGTCCTGGCCGAAGATAAGGTGCGGGACATCCGTCGAGCTGGTGCCGACGGATGTGATGAGAACGGGATTGGGCGCACGCACGGTTCCGTCGATATAGCTGCCGCCGGCGTGGATGAAGCCGGTTATGTTGCGGCGACCAAATTCAAGTCCCAGATGCGCGTTGTAGTAGGTGTAGCCAGCCTGTTGCGCATAGTCCTTCATCCAAGAAGGAACTTGGAAGAAGCTGCGAAGCAAGCCGTTGACGTTTCCCACGCGGCAGTAGCCGGCCTCTAGTGTGAACGAAGGCCCGATTTGCCAGAACCATTGCGGGATGGCCGTCACCCCACCCCGGAAGCCCAAGCTGGCCGAGTTGGTGCCGCCCGCGGCGTTCAGGCGGATCCAGGAAGTCGGACGAAGGACCAGACCGAGGTTGGCGCCGTCAGGCAAACCGACGTCAGTCGTGACTCCCAGCAGATGGGGCTTTGGGCGCGCGGTTGGTGCGGGCGTCACGGTCTCCGCGATAGTCGCGTCACTGCGCGCGTCCGTTTCCGCTGGCGGGTTGGGCGCCGTCGCAGTTGGCGGTGCCAGTGGCTCCACTGGCGCAGAATATGCGGGCGCGGTCGGCGTTGGCTGCGCTGACGCCGAGGGTGTGGACGCTGCCACGGGCGGAGCTTGCCTTTGCCCCGGCGCCGAAGGCATCGGGGTGTAGAGAACTGGTGGCGGCGCCGATGCCGAAGGAGTCGGGGCGACGACAGCCGGCGGCGTTGGTGGCGCCGGCACGGAAGGACTTGGGATGACCATAGCGGCCTGCGATCCTGGAACAGCCGGCGTCGTGGTGTACGCCGGCGGCGCCGGCAGTCGTTGGCCCGCGGCCGAAGGCATGGGGGTGTAGAGAACCGGCGGCGGCGCCTGGGCCGAAGGACTCGGAGCGTGCACCGCCGGCGCCGGCTCGCCTCGCTGGGGCTGGAGGCGCCGCTGGAGACGTTGTCGGCGCCGGTCGCTTCACTGGCCCAGGACGGATGGGTGTGTACACCACCGACCCGGCCGCAGGCGGTGAACTCGCGCCTTGTGCCAGAGCCGGCCCCTTGAGCCCCAGCGCCGCCAAGCTCAACACGGCCTGGGCCACCAGCAACCGAGTCCGGGTTCGGCTCCTCATCGGCGCAGCATACCCCGGACTGGGCGGGCCCGCATGCTTCGAACCAGGTTGGCTGTGATTGCGGTCACGCCTCAAGAATCTGGCCTTTCCGCCGTAGTTGTAGATAGGCAACGAGCGCCCAACCAGGTGCGACGTCGTCGCCTGTCGTGGACAAGCTCGTCTTGGATGCCCCCGCCAGCCACCGTCACCGCGGCCGCAGGACCATTGCGGTGCTGCTCGACTACATGGATTTCTTCGCCGGTGGGTACGGCACGCAGATGCAGAACGCCCTGTCCAGCCGCGCCGCCATCCTGGATCTGGACTTGCTCATGATTTTTGGCCGGGGACTCGACGAGCCCGACCGCGGGTGTGCCGCGCACAACGCGATCTTCGATCTGGTCGGTCCTGAGCGCGCCGACGGGGTGATTGTCTTGTCCTCGTTACTCACCGGTTTCTGCGGTTTCGAAGGACTCGCGCAGCGGGTTCGTCGCTATTCCCCGCTGCCGATCTGCAGCATCGGCACCGAGCTCCCGGACATCCCAAGTTTGACGATCGACGACAGCGTAGGCATGCGCGCGGCGGTTGAACACCTGGTACGCGACCACCATTGTCGACGGGTGGCTTTCATCGCGGGCCCCCCGGGCAAGGTCGAGGCCGAGAATCGATTGCGCGCCTATCAGGAGGTGCTGGCGCAGAACCAGATCGACTTCGACCCGGCGCTGGTCGTGCCCGGCGCCTTCATGCCCGGCGATGGATTCGATGGCGTGGAAGCGTTGCTGGAACAGGGTATCCCGTTCGATGCCGTGGCCGGGGCCAACGACTTCATGGCCTTGGGCGCGGTCGCAGCCTTGCGCAAGCACGGGCGCGGCGTGCCTCGCGACGTTCGGGTCACGGGGTTTGACGACCTGCCGCTTTCCCGCATGAGCAATCCCGCCTTGACCAGCGTGGCCCAGCCTTTTGCTTTCATGGCCGAAATGGCCATCCAGATCATCCTCGATCAGATGGCGGGCCGGCCTGTGGACCTGCGTACCGAGGTGGCGACCGAGTTCGTGGCGCGCCGGTCGTGCGGGTGCCGCCCGGGTGAGCGTCGGAGCAAGGCCGCGCCCACTCCGGTCCCGTCGCCCTGCCCGCGCGACTACCTGCAGGCCCATGGAGCCGAACTGGAGCGAAGCCTTGCCCCCGTCCTGCGGGGCCCCGGCATGGACCACCAAAATGTGGCGAATGCTCTGGTCGAGGCCTTGCAGGCCGAATTGGAAGGGCAGCCCCGTTGCTTTGCCGATGCCCTGGAAAATCTTCTGGCCCAGGTCGGTGAGAACTATCCCCACTACCGCGCGCTTCAGGATGCGGTCGAGTGGCTGCGCGGGGAATTGCGTGATGTGGCCGACCTGACCCTGGAACAATTGTGGGCCGACGCGTTTGCCATGATCGCGACGGCTGGCACAGCCATCCAGACCCAGCATCGCGTGACGCTGGACCAGAATTACCGCAAGTTGTTGGTCACGGGCGAGCAGATCGGAGTCGCGTTGGACTGGGAAGCTCTGCAACGAATGCTGCTCAAGGCACTGCCCCAAACCGGCGTGCGAACCGCGTTCTTGTCGCGATTCACTGATGACAGTGCACAAGAATTGCAGGCCTTCCTGTGCATGGTCGATGGCAAGCCCCGGTCACCGTTGCCTCCGGCCTTTTCCTCACAACAGCTATTTCCGCCGGGCAGTTATCCGGAATCGCGCAGAAGCACCTTGCTGGCATTTCCCTTGGTCTTCGAGACCCAGCGTCTGGGGATTGCCGTCTTTGAACGTCTGCCAGAGACGCACGGCTACCAGGTTCTGCGCGACCAGCTCAACGTGGCGATGCGCAGCATCCAGATTCACCAAGAGTTGCTGGAACGAACCCGCCTGCACGAGCGGGATGAGTTGGAACGCTTGGCCACCAGCAAGCGTCTGGAATCGCTGAGCGTGCTCGCGGGCGGCGTGGCGCACGACCTCAACAACTCGCTCGGGCCCATTGTGGCGCTGCCTGATCTGCTTCTGGCTGAGCTGGACAAGTTGGATCCCGGCGGGCGGGTAACTGAAATGCGCGCCGACCTGATCAACATGCGCTCCGCCAGCCTGCGCGCTTCGCAAACCATCAAGGACCTTTTGACCCTGGGCCGCCAAGGCCGCACCAGCAAGGGATCTCTGGATGTGGTCGCGGTGGTTTCCAAGTGCATCGCCGAAAACTCCGCCTGGGTCGCCCCGGACTCTGGCCGAAACATAAGAATCGTGGCGCATCTGCCGTCAAAGCCTCTGCTGGTACAAGCGTCCGAGGCCCATCTGGCGCGCGCGCTTTCCAATCTGATGCACAATGCGGTCGAGGCCATCGAGGGGGATGGACAGCTCACCATACGCACCGGTGAGCGACATCTGAGCGAGGCTATCGTAGGATTCGAACGCATCGAACCTGGTCGCTACGCAGTCGTTTCGGTCAGCGATACCGGCAAGGGGATTCCCCAGGAAGAGATGGGGCGGGTCTTTGAGCCCTTCTACAGCACCAAACCCTTGGGCGAATCCAGCGGCACGGGTTTGGGCCTGGCCATCGTACACGGCGTGGTGAAGGAGCACGGCGGCTTCATCGACGTCACCAGCGTGCCCGGCCAGGGCACGACCTTCACTCTGTATTTCCCGTGCTTGGCGTCGCAGGAACGCCTCGATTCTCCGAACACGCCGACGCCGGTGCCGCTGGGCCGGCGTTCAATTCTGCTGGTGGATGATTCTCCCATCCTCCTGCGCACCGGGCGGCGGGTGCTCGAACACCTGGGATACCAGGTCGAGACCCTAGAGAGCGGGCAAGAGGCCTACCAGCGCTTTGAAAGAGCGGCGGCTGCGGGCCAGAGCCCGTGCGACCTTGTCATCCTGGACATGAGCCTGCTCGAAGAACGGGATGGGCTGGAGGTCTTCGAGATGATCCGCCAGCTCTTTCCCAGCCAACGCGCGCTTCTGGTGAGCGGACACGCGCCCAATGATCGCATGCAGTCCGCCATTGACCGCGGCTTGGGCTGGCTGGCCAAGCCCTACACGATAGAGTCATTGGCCGATATGGTCGCAAAGGCGCTGGAAATCAGTCACTAGTCGAGGACTCTCGCCCGGCCGATGAATGGCTTTCCTTTCGCCGTGCTCCGTGTTGGGATAAAAAACTGCGAGAAATGGCGTCGCACAAGTCACATCCCAGCCGTCCGGTGATGGCTGATCAACCAGCGCCTGGTGGCGAGTCGCCCTGGGCGACGCCGGCTTGCCTCGTGCTGATCATTCTCGCGGCCTGCGCCGCCTATCACAACAGTTTCTCCGGCCCCTTCGTATTCGACGACATCGCGGCCATCGTCGACAATCCGTCCATCAGGCACCTGTGGCCCATCACGCGGGTGATGCGGCCGCCGCTGCTGTCGGCCGGGGCGGCCGGAAGACCGCTGGTCAATCTGTCTCTGGCGGTCAACTATGCCTTGGGCGGAACCAGCGTGACGGGATACCATGTCGTCAACTTCCTGCTGCATGTGTCGGTGGCACTGGTGCTTTTCAGTCTTGTATTGCGCACATTGCGGCTGCCATCGCTGCAAGGACGATTCGAAGGCAAGGCTCGGCCGATTGCACTCTCAATGACTCTGCTTTGGACGGTCCACCCTCTCCTGACGGAGTCAGTCACGTCGGTCATCCAGCGCAACGAATTGATCGCGGGTCTTTTCTACCTGCTCACACTCTACTTCGTCCTTCGTTCATGCGACTCAGCCAGGAAGGCCTTCTGGTACGCTTGTGCTATCGCCGCGTGCTTATTGGGAATGGCCAGCAAAGAGGTCATGGCCACTGCGCCCCTCATGGTGTGGTTCTACGACCGGGCCTTCCTGTCGGGCTCGTTCAAGCAGGCGCTGAGGCAGCGGGGGCGGCTGTATCTCGGCCTGGCGGCGACCTGGCTGCCGTTGGGACTGCTTGTCTTCGCGTACAATGATCGGAACCAAACCGCTGGCTTCGGGCACGGGGTGACTTGGTGGGCTTATGCCTTGACCCAGTGCTGGGCCATCGTGCGCTACCTGGTCCTGTCGCTGTGGCCGCAGAATCTGGTGTTCGACTACGGAAGCCAGGTGATCAAGGACTTCGCCTTGGTCTGGCCGCAGGCAGCCATTCTTCTGGTGCTGTTGGCGGCAACCGTGTACGCGACAATTCGCCGACCGAAATTGGGGTTTGCGGGCTGCTGGTTCTTTGGAATTCTTGCACCGAGTTCGAGCATTATTCCGCTAACCACGCAAACCATAGCCGAGCATCGCATGTATTTGCCCTTGATCCCCGTGGCGGCCCTTGCGGCGGTCGGACTCTTTTCCAAGGCGAGCAAAAATGCGGGGCTGGTCATTGTTGCACTGGTGGCGGCGTTGCTGGGGTGGGGAACTGTGCGGCGCAATGAGGTGTACCGAAGCGCGCTGAGCCTTTGGGGCGATACGGTTGGCAAGCGCCCTGGGAATGCGCGGGCTCTCAATGACTTCGGAAATGCACTGGATGGTGCAGGCCGAAGGTCGGAGGCGCTGGCCAGCTACGACAAAGCGCTGCAATTGAAGCCAGACCACGCCATGGCCTATTACAACAAGGCCGAGTCGCTGTTGAAAATGGGTCAAACCGCAGCGGCCATCGAGCTGTTCGATCAGGCGCTGCACTTTTCCCCGGACTACTTCAAGGCGCTCAGGGGCAAGGGGGATGCGCTGGTCAAGGCCGGGCAGGGCGATGCGGCTATTCCGCTGTACCAGCAGGCGCTCCAGCTGCAGCCGGACGATGCCGACGCGGCCCGCAGCCTCGGGATTGCTCTGGTTGGCGCGGGACGGGGGGCCGAGGCCATTGAGCGGTTTGAGGCAGTCTTGCGCGAGAATCCACAGGACGCTAGAACACACAGCAATCTTGGCTACGTGTATTTGAAACTCGGGCGGCTTGATTTGGGAGTGTTGCATCTTGGGGCCGCGGCGCAGCTGGAGCCGGATTCTGCCGAGGACCATGGCAACTATGCAGTGGCCCTGGACCGGGCGGGACGGCTGACGGATGCCATCGGCGAATACCGACAGGTGATTCGGCTCAAGCCGGACGACGCCATCGCCTACTACACACTGGGGAACGCTTGGGCGCGCAAGGGGGATCTGTTGCAGGCCATTGCGGCCTACCAGGGGGCATTGAAGGTCCGGCCCGAGTATCCAGAGGCCCACAACAACCTGGGCACAGTTCTGCGGCGCCTCGGCCGCCTTGATGAGGCGCGCGAGCACTATCGTCTGGCGCTCCAGTACCGACCTGACTATCCCCAGGCGCGGCGCAACCTCGCGGCCCTTGCCGGGTCAGGGGATGGGCCGACTCCCTAGGCTAGTTTCCGTCCAACGCGACCTGCAAGACGCCCTTTCACAGGTGTTCGTGCGGCGCGCGTCACGCGGACCATCTTCAGCGGCGAACCGGTTCCGCGCGCCAGGCATCTCATTAGATGAAGCCCCAGCAAGACAAGCAGGGCGGGAGGTGTTAAATGCTAGCTGAAATCGTCCTGATGACATTGGCCCAGGCCGAAGTGCCGTCCACGCTGGAATCTTGGGAGGTTCCCAGTTTTGAGGTGGTGGACGAAGCCCCGCAGGTTTTCCTGGTTTCGCGCGAGCAGAAGCGCGACTGTCCGCAACGAGGGTCGGTGTGCGTGGCACCTGGCGGGAGCGCCACAATTGTCGGCGTGGAGGTAGACGACGATCAACCGGCGGTGACGGTGCTGGCGCGGGGCGCTCAATTGGCGTCCAAGGGAGGCTTCGACTCGGCGGGCCCCAAGCAACCATGGCAGGTGGAGATGGTGGCCCGCTTCAGCGCGCGATCGAATAGCGGGCCGATCATCGTGGGTGTCTTTGATCGAGACGATCCAGAAAGCATGGCACGCAAAGAACCAAAGGCGTTCTGGAACGTGAGCATGGATCCAGGGAGCGACCTGGGCATGCGCTTCTTGCTGTCGCCCGACGATGGATTCGAGCCCTCGCACACCTATGCGGTGCGCGTGGTGCAGACGCAAGGCCTACGTGATCGCGTGCTGGCCGAGGGCAACGTCCACCTGGAATAGTCGCGGAAAGGAGATGCCATGTACCTGATAGCCGGTGTATCTGGAAAGACGGGTGCCGCGGCTGCCACGGTGCTGTTGGAAAAGGGACACCCTGTGCGCGTGCTGGTGCGCAGTGAAGAAAAGGGGCGCGCCTGGCGGGAAAAGGGAGCAGAGGTGGCGGTGGCTTCGCTCGACGATGTGCCCGGACTGACCCAGGCCCTGTCAGGGGTCAAGGGCGCGTATCTCCTGGTCCCGCCCGACCTGGCTGCCAGCGACTACTTCGCACGCGGCCGGCGTTTTCTGGGGGCCATGTGCGAGGCACTGGGCACGGCCCGCGTTCCCCATGTTGCCTTTCTGTCGTCGATCGGCGCGCAGCTGGAAAAGGGGACAGGGCCAGTGGTAATACTGCACGAGGGTGAAAAACGGCTGGCTGGCTTGCGCGACACGCGCGCGACTTTCATCCGCGCAGGCTACTTCATGGAGAACCTCGGGTCCTTGGTTTCCCTGGCGCGCGGTCAGGGCGTTCTACCTTGTCTGTTCGATCCGAGCCATCGCATTGCCATGATTGCCACTGCGGACATCGGCCGAACTGCGGCGCAGGCGCTGCTGGAGCCGCCCGCACACAACGAGATCATCGAGCTCGAGGCGCTGCAGCAATCAAGCTACGCCGATGCGGCGCGCATCTTGGCCAGGCTGCTGGGACGGCCGGTCGAGGCTGTGCGCGTGCCCGCTGAGGCAGTGATTCCAACACTGGTGCAGTCGGGGTTCTCGGAGCCCATGGCGGGACTTTTCCGAGAGATGGCCCATGCCCTGGATACTGGCACCATGAGCTTCGGCAACGGCGAGGCCAGGCACGTGCGCGGGCCCACCACTCTCGAGAGCGTGCTGGCCAAACTGGTCTGATCCGCTCGTCTACGGAAACTGTCCGGCTGCGGCCAATAGATCGAGGCGGGCCTGGCGGACGTTGTCTTCGGCGATGACTGCCCCTGTGTCGGCGTCGTGCGCGCGGCGTTCGGCGTCGATGACTTCCAGGTTGGAGGTGGCGCCGGCCCGATAGGCCTGGCTGGCCAGGGCCAGCGCCTCGCGCGCCAGCCGGGCGGCGCTGGATGCGGACTGCATGGCCTCGTCTGCGCGGCTGACCTCCTCGACCGCGATGCGGATGTCGGAGCGGGTCTGGCGTAGCAGGGCGTCGTACTGGCTGCGCGCCTCGTCGAGGAGCGCGGCCCGCTCCTTGTTTTGAGCCCAGCGGATGCCGCCCTCGAAGAACGGTACCGTCAGCACCAGCATGGCCTGCCACCCGGTCTCGGGCACCGTGAGGCTCGGCGGGTTCTGATAGAAGGGCATGAACTGACCCAGGAGCGTGGGCGTGTAGTCGGCCCAGCCCTGCTTCTTGGTCTGCTCGGCCAATTGCACCCGCGTCTTGGCCGCGACCACGTCCGAGCGCGCGGCCACCGCTTGCGTGGGATCGGCGTGGATCTTCGGCAAATCAAGATCGTCGAACACGTCGATGGGGCGTTCCTCGCCGAGCAGCATGCCCAGCGCCTCGCGCGCGCGCGCCAGGGCCGTGTAGCTGGCGGACAGCAGCGCCTCGTCGGAGGCCACCTGCTGTGCGGCCCGCACGTCGTCCACCCTGTTGCCGACGCCGCCCACCAGACGAATGTGCGCGTAGTCGTAGTGAGCGCGGTCCGTGGCCAGCGCGCGCGCGTTGATGTCGAGCTGGCGCTTCTGTGCGATGACCGCGAGGTAGGCGCGCGCCGCCAAGAGCGCCACGGTCCGGCGCGCGTCCTGGTTGCCGGCCCGGACGGACATCAGGTTGGTCCTGGCCTGCGACCATTTCACCCAGGCGGACGGTGAGATGAGCGGCACGTTCAGGGTAAGGTTCGCCGATTCCTGGTTCTTTGCGGCGAGGAGCCTGGAGCCGAGAATGGCAGGTGGGGGATACGGCTTCGTGAAATCGTAGGTCGCGGATTGCAGAACCCGATCCGCGTCGAGCCGCGTGTACGCAGCGTTCCCGATCAGGCTCGGCATGGACGGGGCGCGCGCCTCGCCGAGCAAAGCCTGGGCGCGATCGATCTCGGCCAGAGCCACCAGTGTGGTCACGTTGCGTGCCAGGGCCCGTCGCACCGCCTCGGTCATCGTGATCTTCTCGTAGGCGCTGCCGGTGTCGGACGCGGCGTCTTGCAGTTTGGGCACCGGCGGGGGCTCGCTGGTTTCTTGAGCGCGAACGGTCGGCGAGGCGGCCAGAAGAGCCGCACAAAGAACCAGTCGCAGACATCTGCGACTGTGGCCCATCGGGAGAATCCCGGTCAGCGGAAGGCGGCCAGCGTGGGCGCTAGCGGTAGCGTGAACGAACAGAGTGCAGCGGCCTGCGTGGGCGACTCGTGTGTGCATGAGCGGCCGGTTTTCCGCCTCGCGCGTACCGCCCACGAACTCGCTCACGCTCACGCTCACGCAACCCGCGACCCGCGACCCGCGGCCCAGCGGTCCCGAATTCTCCGACAGGCCGTAGCTAAGCATGGGCCGGATCCTCCGCGGCCGTCCGCTCGTCGCCCAGATCCTCGTCGTGGGGCGAGACCCGCTTGGCGAAACGATCGAGCACCGTGTACAGCGAGGGCACCAAGAAGAGAGTGAAGAACGTCGACACCATGAGACCGCCGATGACCGCGCGGGCCAGCGGCAGGTTGGTCTCGCTGCCTTCGCCGAGGCCGAGCGCCATGGGGATGAGGGCGATGATGGTGGCGATGGTGGTCATCACGATGGGCCGCAGACGGGTGCGGCCGGCCTCTACGGTGGCCTCATGCAAGGACTTGCCCCGGCGGCGTAGCACGTTGGCGAAGTCGACCAGCAGAACCCCGTTCGAAACCACGATGCCGACCATCATGATGATGCCCATGAAGCTGTTCACGCTGAGCTTGGTGCCGGTCAGGTAGAGCATGATGAACACGCCGGAGACGCCCAGGGGCACGCTGAACATGATGACCAGCGGGTCGATGAGCGACTTGAACTGGCTGGCCAGCACCATGTAGACCAGCGCCAGTGCCATGAGGGCCGCGAAGATCAGGCCGCGGAAGGCCTTCTTCTGCTCCAGCGTCTGGCCGCCCAGGGTGGCGGAAAAGCCCTCGGGCGGCGGTGTGTTGTCGACCACGCGCTGGACGGCCTCGCTGGCCGCGCCCAGATCCGAGTGGGAGCGACGTTGGCCGTGACGTGGACGATGCGCTGCAAGTACTTGCGGTCGATCATGACCGGACCGCTGTTGCGCTCGATATGCGCCAGCGTGTCCACTGTGACGATCCCGCCGCTGGGTGAGCGTATGAACATATCGCCCAGGTCCGCGACATGCTCGCGGTGGGCATCTGTCATGCGCACGTTGACGTAGTACTCGTTGCCGGTCTTGGGATCGGTGAAAGGCACGGGCGTGATCTGCGTGTTGCCCAGCAGGCTGATGAGGATGGTCTGTGCCACGTCCTGCTCGGAAATACCCAGCATGCCCGCCTTCTGGCGGTCCACCACCACGTCCAGCTCCGGGGCATTCTCCTCGCGCGACGACTGCACGTCGGTCAGCAGCGGCCGCCCCTGAGCGTCGGTCAGGGCGCGCATTTTTGTCAATAGGCTGGTCCCGTAGTGCGACCCATCGTCGAGATCGTAACCCAGAACCTCGACATCAATGGGGGCAGTGGCCCCGAAGTTCTGGATGCGCTTCACGATGCCGCCGACGAAGAAATACAGCTGTGTTCCGGGCATGGAATCGCGCAGGGCCGCGCGCACCTTTTCGGCCGCCCATACGTCGGAAACCGGACGGTCGGCTCTGGTCACCAGGTTGACCGAAAGACTGCCCGAATGGGTGCCGGTGTTCTGGCTGAAGATGGCGGTGCGGCCCAGGGGCAGGCCGGTGTCAGACAGGAGAGTGGTGAAGATACGCTGGGCCGTCTGACCGCTGCCGATGGGTGCCAGCTCCTTTTGTACGATGTCTTCGAGCCGTGCCGTCGCCTGTTCGGTACGCTTAACGCGGGTTCCGATGGGCGTCTTGTAGGTGATGCTGAATTGCGACTCGTCGCTGTCAGGAAAGAACTCGCTGCCGATACCGCGCTTGACGAACATGCTGCCCACGAAGAACAGCAGGATTCCCGCCACGGTCAGCAAGCGATGGCGCAGCACCCACTCCAACGAGCGACCGTAGG
>CAVWUP010000005.1:0-123573 GCA_963758155.1 uncultured delta proteobacterium | reverse complement strand
CCCGACGAGGTGGTGGCCTGGGGCGCTGCCATTCGGCCGAGAATTTGGCCAATGCGGGAGAGAACCTGCCCAGCCGCGCGGTCTTGCTCGACGTCACGCCCCGCGCGCTGGGCATCGCGGTCACCGGTGGCTTCGCCGAACGGATCATCGATCGCAACGTGCCAGTGCCCGTCGAGCAGACGCGCATCTTCAGCACCTCGGCCGACAATCAGTCCTCGGTGCGCATCCAGGTCTGCCAGGGTGAATCGCGACGTTTCGACGAAAATGTGCCCCTGGGCGAGCTGGAGCTCACCGACTTGATGCCCGCCCGGCGGGGCGAGGTTTCCATCGAGGTGACGTTCAAGGTAGACACCAACGGCATCTTGCGTGTGCGCGCGCGCGACGGTGCAACCGGGGTGGCCCGCGAAGCGGCGGTCAACGTGCGCGGGGCCATGAGCGAGGCCGAAGTGCAAGAAGCGGCGGAGCGCCAGAAGTACGAGGAGGCCAGCAACCTCCCAGAAGTGCCGGCGGAGTAAGCCATGGCGGGGATGTCCACCGATCAACTCGCCGGATTCGTGCGCCAGATCTTCCCGCGGCTGGATCAGCTTTCCTACTATGACCTTCTGGGCGTGCCCTCGGGCTCGGACCAAACCGCCGTGCGGGCCGCGTTCTATCGTCTGGCCGCCGATCTGCACCCTGACCGTTACCACACCCTCGCGGATCGTGCGCTCAAAGAGCAGCTCGAGATGATCTACGCCCGCGTGTGCGAGGGCTACCGGGTGCTTACCACGCCCGACAAGCGCGCCGCCTATGAGCGGGCGCTCAACCAGGGCAAAAAACGTCTGACGGTTACCGACCGCGAGTCGCGCGGCCTGCAGAATCCCGAAGACAGCCTCAAGCATCCCGAGGCAAAGAAGTTCTTCCGCATGGGCATGATCTGCCTGGCGCGCAAGGACTGGAAGGGCGCCATCATGAATTTCAACTTCGCGCGCACCTTCGAGCCGGCTGCCGCGCTCATCGCGCAGAAGCTGGGCGAGGCGCAGGCAGCGCTGGGCAAAGCGGGGGGAGCGGGAGGCACGCCGCCCAAGACTTCGTGACCGGGCCGCTTGACTCGCGGCCGACGCCACCGTCGCTGGCGGGCGGGGCCGCGGACGCGCCGAATCTTCCGCGTGCGCCCAAGGTGGGCACGCCGCTCGGCCGCTATGTGCTCATGGACGTGCTCGGCCACGGCGCCATGGCCAGCGTATTCCGGGCCCGGGACAGTCAGCTGGGTCGCGAGGTGGCCATCAAGGTCATGGGCATGACCGTCGCGACCCGCGGCCAAGGCGCCGAACGTTTTCGCCGCGAGGCCCAGGCAGTCGCCGCGCTTAGACATCCTGGCATCGTCGAGATCTACGACTTCGTCCCCGCCACCGCCGAGGAACCGAGCTACATCGTGGCCGAACTCATCGCAGGCCCGACCCTGCGACGACTGCTCGACGATCGAAAGGCGCGGCTTCTGCCCGAGGTAGCCGCGCTCATCGCGCTGCCGCTGGCCGAGGCGCTGGCCACGGCTCATGCCCGCGGCATCGTCCACCGCGACATCAAGCCCGATAACGTGATGATCGAGCACAGCGGCGAGCGGTGCCGCGTGGTCATTACTGACTTTGGCGTGGCCCATATTACCGGTCTGGAAACCATGACCGCGTCCGGCACCTTGGTCGGCTCGCCCGCGTATATGTCGCCCGAGCAGGCGCGCGGGCACGACGTGGGCCCAGGCGCCGACATCTGGGCCCTTGGTGTCCTGCTCTACGAGATGGCGACCGGGTGCTTGCCCTTCCCGGGCAAAGATCCCTTTTCGGTGATCGCCGCCATCGCCCGCGGTACGTTCCCCCGTCCCTCCCAGATCGCCGCCACCGTTGGGCCGCGCTTCGAGCGCGTCGTTCTGCGCTGCCTCCTGCGTGACCTGGCCGCGCGTTACCCCAGCGCAGGCGAGCTAGCCGCTGACCTGCGCGCGCTGGCCGGCGAGGCGGGACTTCTGCCTGAGCAACCGGTGCTGCGGCGTTTTCTCGACGACGCGGCCCAATTCGAGGCCGAGCTTCGTCCCAGGATTGCCGATGCGGCGGTGGCCCAGGCCCGCCAGCGGGCCCGACGGGGCGAGCTGGCGCGCGCTTTGGCCGAGATCGGACGCGCCACTGCGTACGTGCCCAGTCATGCGGGCGCGAATGCCTTGCTCAAGAAACTGTCGGCCGGGCGGACAATTCTGCGCGCGGCGGGCTTCATCGCCGTGGGCCTGGTGCTGGTCACAGTGGTCACAGCCACTTGGCTCGCCTGGCACCCACCCTGGCGAAAGCCCGTCGCGGCGGTCTCTCCTGTGCCGCCCATTGTCCAGCCCAGGACAGCGGTGCTTCCTCCGGCTGCGCCAGCGGCCGCGTCGAGCGGAATTACGTCTGCGCCCTCCGCCGAGACACAGACGCGCGCACCCGGCAACACACCGACCGTTCACCCCTCGTCTCCTTCCCTCGGAAAGCCAAGGACATCTCGACGTACAATCTCTGCAGCGACGGTCCCCGCTCAGCAACCGGCGCCAATCGTGGCTTCTGCCGCGCAGCCGGCGCCTGCCCCTGCGCCGCCGTCGGCCACGCCTGCGACGGTGGAGCGACCCGGTGTGGTCCAGCTCTTCGCCACTGGCGCCATCTGCTACCCCAGCCTGGACGCCGAGCCCACTTCTGTCTTCATGCCTCGCTACCAAGACGTGGCGCCCGGCCGACACAAGATATTCTGCACGCGCAACAAGGCTGGACCCAAGGAACTGGTGGGCGAGATCGATTTGCCCCCTGGTGCCAAGGTCGAGCGCACGGTGACGCAAAAGGATGGCGCGCTCATTCTCGCGCGGCCCCAGTGATCGGACGCACAAGTCATAGCCGCTGGCGCTGCGCCGGTGTGTCGGCGTCACGAACGCCCGAACCACGACACCCAGATCCGGCTACCTTCACAAAAGACTCATCATATGGCCCGGCCACCCCGCCACTGCCGGATGAACTCGTTGGCCTGTTCGTTGCAAGCACAAGACTGTGATAGCGTTGCGCCGTGGCTAGGCAAAGGACCAGCTTTTTGCTGCTGACCCTCCTGGCAGGCGGCTCGACGAACTGCCTCCTCGATACTGGTCCAACCAACATGCCTCCCACCGTGCAACTCAACGATCTCGATCAGCCGCTGCACTACGGTGAGGCAGTGATCTTCACCGCGAATGTGCATGACCCCGACCAGTCCACCGCTTCGTTGGATATTGCCTGGTACGCGGAGACCGACGGGAACTGCGACCACGCAACCGCCAGCGCACCGATATGCCACGCGAGCCAACCAAATGACAAGTGTGGCTACACGCCGCAGGATCTTGGCTCGATCTGCGTCGTGGTACGGGTCACGGATCGATACGGTGCCACTGCCACCGCTTCGCGCGTGTTCGACGTGACGGACAGCCCGCCGGTCGCTGTGATCGAACGCACAAGCCCTACGTCCACGGACGCCACCCTGCCTCTGTTCAGCAAGCTCACCTTCTCCGCGGCCAACTCCAGTGACCCCGACCCCAACGATGCCCTGACCTACAAGTGGACGGTCACGCAGCCCGACGGCAGCGACCTTTCGGCCACAACCTGCCCTTCGCCGCAGACACCAGACGTCTGCTCGTTCACGGCCTCGATGCCCGGCAAGTACCACGTCCAGGTGAAAGCCACAGACCCGCAAGGGTTGGACAACTCCGCTTCGCTTGATGTGTCGATCGCCCAAGACCGGCCGCCCACGGCCGTGATCGAACGAACCAGCCCCCTGTCCACGACCACCCCGTTGCCTCTGTTCAGCACCCTCACCTTCTCCGCGGCCAATTCCACCGACCCGGATGTGGCCAATGGAGACACCTTGACGTTCACTTGGACAGTCACCCAGCCCGACGGGACCAGCCTCTCGTCGACAGCTTGCCCGTCGGTGCAGAAACCAGACGTCTGCTCGTTCACGGCAGCGAACCCTGGCACCTACCACGTCCAGGTGACCGCCACGGACTCGAGCAAGTTGTCCAGCGCCGCCTCACTGGACGTGGCCATTGCCACCGACCAACCACCATGCATCGTGGGATTTTCTCCGACCACACTGAGCACCATCGGTTTTGCCGACCAGAGCCTCACCTTTCAGGTCAGCAACGTCTCCGACGATGGGGATCCCTACACGGGATCAGGGCCGACAACGGGCACGTTCATCTGGTCGTACCGTACCAGCACGAGCGGTGCGTTCATGCGCATGCAAAACCTGTACAACTCGAACCGGATGGACTTCGGCCCCGGCTCGTTTGTCATCGGTGACGTTGTCCAGATTCGGGTCGAGTACCACGACCGCGTGGGCCGCGACCTCAGTTCCTGTGACCCCAATGCCGATCGCTGCGAGTTGGTCCCTGGCTGCGCCCAGTGGGTGACATGGACGGTGTCCTTCCTATGAAACGCTGCCCATCCATCGACCCTGCTGTCGCCTGGCTGCTTGTGCTGCTGGCTGGCTGTAGCTCGTCGTCGAACTCAGTGCAAGGGAGCACGAGCGTCGGCGGAAAGACATACCCAACCGGTGGAGCGACATACGTCGCGGCGGGGGGAAACACGGCGGTCAACGGAAATCCCGACGCTGGGCTTCCGGTGGCGGCCGATGCGGGCACTGGCATCATAGTCACCGGCGGTGAATCTGCGGCTGGCGGCATGAGTGCCACTGGCGGCGTCATCGCCATGGGCGGCGAATCTGCCGCTGGCGGTGCGTCCTACGCGGCCGGCGGCGCGA
The DNA here is from genome assembly GCA_963758155.1 of uncultured delta proteobacterium. Taxonomy (GTDB): domain Bacteria; phylum Myxococcota_A; class Polyangia; order Fen-1088; family Fen-1088; genus Fen-1137. Next base: position 118,800 of record CAVWUP010000005.1, on the reverse strand, counting down.
GCGGCTTGGGCGGTGCCACCGCCGCGGCCGGCGGCGCGAGCGGCTTTGCCGGTGCCACCAAAGCGGCCGGGGGTGCGCCCGGCATGGGCGGGTCTACCAGCGGCGCGGGTGGCGCCACCGGTACGGGCATACCGCCCACGGGTGGCGCGGTCCCGGCAGGGGGAACTCCGAGCGGCGGCGCAACGAGCCCACCTGCCAGCAGTACAACCTCGGCTGGAGGAAGCCTTGCCTCCGGCGGTAGGACGACCGGCGCGGACGCGGGAGTCACGACCGCTCCCCCGGATGCGTTTGCGTCCTGCACTGTGAACATTTCCGCGCCCAGTCTCCTCAACCTGGTGTCGGGCGCCAGTGCCACGCTGACCGTGCAAGGCACCCTCGCTTGGGGCTCTTCGACACCGACCCAGCCGAACTGGCAGTGGACAGTCAGGGGACCCGACGGCACGCTCCTGACGACCACTCCCACCGGCACCAGCGACACAAACACCCAGAGCGTCCAGTTTCCACTCCTCACCCCTGGCAACTACGACATCAGCGTGTCTGCGACCCCAGCGTGCAAGGGCCAAGCCTCGGCCACGGCGGTCAAGCCACAAGATCGGTCGCAGGCGTTCTTCCTGCGCGTTTTGCCACCGAGCGTGTCGGCCGGCTCGGGCCAGACCTGCACCACCGACAATTCCCGCTGGTGCCCGACCGAAGATGCCGTGCCGTACGAAGACGCCAACTTCACGCTCCAGGCGAGTCAACCCCGCCAGGATACTGTTCAGTTGTTACACGGGTACATGGTGTCGATCGATCCTATGACCGTGGCGCAACCGACGTTACCTGCGGTCGCCGTTCCTTCCTTTGTCCGTGCTTCACCGCATGGGTCGACCTGGACCATCGACGGCGCAAGCACCACGGATCAGGCCATGAGTGCCTTGCTCCATCCCGCGCTCACCTACGATGTTCTAGTCGTACCTCAGGCCGGCACCGGGCCTCAGCTTCCCCCCTTCCTGGTCCCGCCCAAGCTTGCCCAGGGCTTCCGTCCCAGCGATTTCGACGTGGCGGCGGGTGTGACCCTGACAGGCACCTTGAGCGGCCCGAGCGGTCCTGCTGCGGGTGCGCGCATGCTCCTGCATGCCGACGCCAACCCGCCCGTGACGCTGCCCTTGCCATCCACGGTGGGCGTTGCCACGGCCACGGGGACCTATTCGCTGTCCGCCAGCGCGGGCACACTTTTTTCGGCCGTGGTGGTGCCACCGTCGGGCACCGCGTGGCCTCAGGTCACCATCGCCAATGGAATCGACCTGCGCGGATCCGCGAACGGCGCTAGCCTCGCTGGCGTCAATTTCACGTGGAACGCGATCAGCACCACCACGTTGACCCTCCGGGTCTTCTTGAGTGACGGCAGCACCTCTGCCGGATCCGGCGTCACCGTGCGCCTGCAATCGCAGGACGGGGCTTTCCCCAACGCGGGCTCGTTCACCGTGGCCGGCGTTTCGACCAGCGCCACCTCGGGAACCCTGCGCCAGGACGGCACCACCGACGCGAGTGGCTCGGTCGTCTTCTCCAACATTCCCAAGATCGCGTATGCCGCAACCCTGGTGCCGCCCAGCGGTCTGGCGGGTGCGGCCCTCACGACCACAACCATCAGTCTCAGCGGGGCGACCGCTACCAGCGCGCGCTCAGTGAATCTTGCCCGCAAAGTCCAGATCAGCGGTCATGTGTTGCCTGCCGCCGCAGCCAGCGGAGCCCAACTGGTTGTGACCGACACCGGCACCGACGTGATCGGCAACGTGATTTCCACCGTGGTGGCCAGCGACGGAAGCTACCAATTCCTGGCCGACCCTCTGAGAACCTATAGCTTCTTGGTCCAACCCGTGGCTGGACAAAATCTGCCCACCCGCATCCCAATCTACGGTGTCACCACCACCACCCAAGACACCCAGCTGCCTGACCGCACTCTGCCTTCGGGCCTGCTGGTGAGCGGCGTCGTCAGCTTCGCCGGACAGCCGGTGAGCGGCGCCATGGTGCAGGCCTATTGCGAACAGTCCGGCGTCTTGGGTTGCGTGGATCCCAACAATCCATACGCAGCCTTGCCCCTGCCCCTGATCGAATTCGCCACCCTGCCCGACGGAAGCTACAGTTTCTATCTGCTCGATCCAGCCAACGGGGGATGAGCGCAGGCATGGTATCCGTTCGCTTCTTCGCGCCCGTCGCGGCCCTAATCATCAGCGCATCTGCGCCTGGCGTGGTCCGCGCCCAGGAGTCGACAGCCCCCGCGCACGGACGCGACGCGAACCAGCCGCCCAGCGACGCGTTTGGCGCCTTGGTGCGCGCCGAAGCCGCCTACGCCTACGGCGATATGGTCCAGGTTGTGGACTCGGCCCGCCCGGTGGCAGAGGGCACCCTGTCGAGCAGCGTCGAGCAGCGCGCGCGGGCCCTGCGTTTTCTAGGCATCGGGCTGTTCCTGACCGATCGGGCGCTGGGGGCTGAGAACGCTTTCGCAGAACTGCTGCGTGTGGATCCGGCTGCGCGCCTCGACCCGACCACCACCCGGCCCGAGGTCGTCGCCTTCTTCGAGAACATCCGACACCAGCACCTGGCGCGCGAACGGGCGAGCCGCCACCTGATCTGGAACTTTCTGCCGCCAGGGGGTCAGTTTCAGAATGGCGACCCAGTCAAGGGCTGGATCGTGGGGAGCGTCGAAGTCGTCTCGCTCGCTGCCCTGGTCACCGGCAGGCTGCTCCTTTACCACTGGCACAACCCTGACAACACCTACGGACCGGGCGGGTCGCACGGTGGCGATGCGCGCTTCTTGAAGATCGCGCAGTACCCCGCCGCGGGCGTTCTGGCCGCCGCCTACATTTACGGTGCCGTCGACGGCATCGTTCGCTACTACCACCCGATCGACGAATCCAGCAGCGCGCTGACCCTGCTGATTTTTCCCGGCGGCGGTGGGCTTCGACTTACCTTCTGACAAGGCTCCGTATAGACTGTGCCCGCCCAGGCGGGTAGCTCAGTGGCAGAGCAGGCGCCTTACACGCGGCGCATTGAACATTCGGTAACAAACGAGTTTTCGCACCTTCCCAAAACACCGTATTTTTCGAGTGTTTGATTGTGCGCTGGGCAGCGCCGAACCGTCGAGAAGTACCCAAGTCGGTACACTTGGGCGCAAAATGGGAACTCAATTGGGCAATTGCAAACGTAGACTATGACCCGTGGGCAGCAACCGGGATTGATCCCCCGATTGCGGGCCGGCTGGCATCCGAGCTGGCCCGGCCCACGGAACCTTTTCGAGCGGATGCGAGGATGCAACCATGGGCCGTTTAACCAAAGCCGCCACCCAAGACCGCGCGACAGCAGCGGTGCTTAGGGCGCTCACCGCACAAGTCGAGCGATTGGCCGTCGCCGTCGAGCAACTGCGCGCCGGCCAGCCGTCGCGGCTTGGCCGCGCCGAGGACGTGTGCAGGATCTTGAACATTTCGCGCGCGACATTCTGGCGCCACGTCGCCGACGGAACGATCCCCGTGGTGCGAGTCGGGCGAAGTGTGCGCGTCGACTTGGCTGCACTCGATGGACCCTCCCGAACGAAGGCGAATGAAGGCGAACCATGAAGACGGGCAGGAAGGCGGCCCAGGCGAAGCGCCCTCACGCTGGCGAGGCGAAGCCGGCCCCGGCAGGGCAAGCGGCCAGGGGCACGCAGAAGCGCAGGCCCACGCCGCGAACGGAGCGCGCCCGGCTGATGGCGCGTGCGCTCGGCATGAGCCAACGTGCGATTAAGAGCGACGGGCCGAACATTGAGAGGTGCCTTGGCTTCGTGGTCGATATGCTGGCCGAGGGTGTTGCGGCGATGCGGGCCGCGCCCGGAACCCTTGAGTATCAGGCAGCTCTCGCTAACGTGTGGTGCGGGATGTGTGGGAAGGTGGACTTCGTCGCCAAGTGGACCCGGCGCGTTCGCGGAGACAAGGGCGTGGAGAAGCTTACAAGGGTGCCGATGAGCCCCGCCGAAACTTCCAATCTCGTGCACGGACTACTTGCCGACGCCCTAGCCGTGGTAGGTGTCCACCGCCCCAAGTCCTACGAGTGGATCAAGGGACTGCCCCTTGATGACCGCGCGCAGATTTCGGTGCTGACTGACTTCGTTGTCAAGCAGACTTGCTGGGACGCGAACGCCACGACGGACAAGGCTGCCTTCTTCGCCGAATATCTCGCGTGGCTCGACCGAGCCAAGTCCGCGGACCCGAAACGCTACGGCGCAGCCAGGCCCCTCACGCTGAAGGCGCTTGCGAGTCAGATCAACTTGTCGCTGGCAACATCCAACACGCGGCCCGAGCGGAAGGGCGAGAAGCGACCCGAAGCGTGGAAGGGGATTCGACTTCTGCGGCCAAGCCCCGAATCCGGGGAAAGCAGTTCCTCGAAACGCTCCCGATAGCGCTCGCGGTGCCGGAAAAGTAGAACAAATCGCCGTCGTCGATTTGTTCCATTCCGTCGTCGAGCCAGCCGTCAATGAGACTGTTGGCTCGTGTCCAAAATTACAACGGCCCCGCTGAAACAGTCCGAAATTGCGGCAATCCGCCGCGTAATTGGATCTGACCCCCCATCGCGCGCAGCCGTGCGCCTCGGCGTTGACCGTCACACGTTGTTGAGGGCCGTGGCTGGATACGACGTGCGAGCCGGCTCAGCCTGCCAGCTTCGCCTGATCGCCGGAATGGCCGACGCGCAGGAGCCCAGGCTATGAGCCGCCCGACTGCGACGCTAACCGAAGTCCGCGCCACCCGTCGCGGCTTGGCTGCGCTCGAAAAACAGGTTGCGGGTCTCATCATCGCCGTCGATCAGCTACGCGGCGCCGCCCCGTCACGACTCGGCCGCGCCGAAGATGTAATGAGAATCTTGGGCATTTCGCGGACCACGCTATGGCGCGCCGTCCAGGCAGGCACCATCCCATGCGAACGCGTCGGCAAGCGCGGAATCCGGTTCGACCTGGCCACGCTGACCACGGCAAGCGAGGCGCGCGGACTATGACTCCGGGGCAGTCGCTCATCTTGCAAAAGCTCCAGCCGTACAAGCTGAAGAAAGCCGGCCCCAGCAAGTGGACCTTCGCATCACCATTGCGCGACGAGAAGAAGGCGTCGGGAACCCTGGAATTCAAGGGCGACAACATCGTGATTTACGATCAAGGTCACGGCGAAGGCAGCGGCGACGCAATTATCAAGGCGCTTGGGCTGACCTGGCCTGAGGTGCTCCCACCCCGTGACGGCTCGATTCCAAAGCCCACCCACCACGACGAGAAAGACGCGCGGAAGCGCGCCGAGGCTGCGGCGAAAGCGGGGCAACTCTATACAGCGGGAACGAGGCCCGGAGCGGATCAACCCTACTTGCAGCGGAAGGGGCTTGCCCCGGTCGAAACCCTTCGGGAAATCGACCAACCCGCGGCAGTTTCGATCCTGCGATATGTGCCGAAGTCAAACGATCAGCCACTGGCAGGCCGCTTGTTAGTCGCCCCGATCAAGGTCGGCGACAAGTTGAGCACCGCAGAGTTGATAGACGGTACGGGCCGCAAACACGCCATTGCGGGCGGTAGGAAAACCGGCGGCTATTGGGCATCGGCCGAACTACCGCCGGGAGATGGCGCGGGGCTAACGTTCTTGATCGGCGAAGGCGTGGCCACCTGCTTGTCAGGCGCCGCGGCGACTGGATATCTAGCGATCGCGGCCTTCTCATGCGGGAACCTATTGAATGTCGCGCGGTTCATTCGAGCCCGCTATCCGAAGGCAAGGATCATCCTTCTCGCTGACCTGGGCATCGGCGCAGAGAAGGCAACCGAGGCCGCGCGCGCCGTCGACGGGTACGTGGCGATCCCAAAGTTTCCCGAAGGTGTCGAGGGCAAAGATGCGAACGATCTGCACGTAGCTTCTGGGCTCGAAACCGTGCGGCAGTGTATCGAGGCGGCAACCCAACCAGCACCAGCCGAAACCGTCGCGATCGATGCCGAGCTATTGCCCGCGCGTGAATACGGATTCAGCGAAAGCGAGGCGGCCCGCAGATTCGGCGATCAAATCCGGGACCGCGCACGATTCGCTGCAGATGAAGGTGTCTGGTACTCCTACGACGGCAGGCGGTGGGTGAGGGACCACGGCGGCGTGTGGATGCTCGAACAGTCGCTCAAAGTTTCACTGGCATACGCACAGGACGGGATACGCCGCGGCTCAGCCGATCCGCAATTCGCGTTCTACATGGCGACGGCCAAGACCTACAACGGCCTGCCAGGCCGCAAGCGATTGATCGAGCTAGTTCGGGCTGAACCGGGACTAGCGATCTTGTCTTCACAATTCGACGCTGACCCGTGGTTGCTGAACGTCGACAACGGCACGCTTGACTTGCGCACTGGCAAGCTGCGCCCCCACTGTTCAAGCGACCTGATTTCCAAGATCGCTCCCGTCGGGTACGATCTGAAGACAACGGCCCCGCTGTGGGAAAGGTGCCTGTCCCAATGGCTGGCCGATGAAGAAACGATCGCGTTTCTACAGCGTTTCATCGGAGATTGCATGAGTGGTTCGGTCGAGGAACACGTCGTGGTGTTCTGTCACGGCGTCGGAGCAAATGGAAAGACCGTGCTGTGGGAGACGATCAAAAGACTGCTGGGTGATTATGCGGTGTTGGCGCCGACCTCGCTATTGATGGCCAAACAGCAGGAGCCCCACCCGTGCGATCGAATGGTTCTGAAGGGCGCTCGCCTCGCTCTTTTCACCGAGACGCCGAGCGGGCAACGCTTTGACGAAGCGACGATGAAGGCGACCTCCGGCGGCGACTCAATCACAGGACGCGGAATGCGTGAGAACTTCTCGACGTTCCCGCCCACGCACAAAGTCGTCATCTGCGGAAACCACAAGCCGATCGTCCGCGGCCAGGATGAAGGCATCTGGCGCCGGTTGCGGCTCGTGCCGTTTGAGAAAGTCATCCCCGAGGGCAACCGCGATCCCAAACTGGCGGAAAAGCTCCGAGCGGAACTGCCTGGCGTCTTGAACTGGGCGATCGCGGGATGTCTGGCATGGCAACGCGACGGCCTTGGAATTTCCGCCAAAGTGCGAGAGGCCAGCGCGGGTTACCGCCAAGAGTCCGACATCCTGGGACCGTTCATCGTCGAGTGCTGTGAACTGGACTCTGGGACGGTTGCGGCGCGGGCTGCGATCTATCGAGCCTATGTCACGTGGTCAGAGGCGCAGGGAGAGCGGCGGGCCATGTCAGAGCGTGAGGTTGCCGAACTACTTCGCGGCCGTGGTTTCGGCGAGTGCTGGACCCGCTTGAACGGCAAACGGTGCCGCGGCTGGCAAGGGCTCAGACTGAACACCGGCAACACCGGCAACACATCCGCCCCTGATTCCCGGTTAAGTCCTTGTGAGAACTCTCTAGGCCGTCAACCCAGAAACCAGGCGGAATGTGTTGCTCCTGTTGCCGATAGTCCGGCAAGCGCCGCGCCAAATGGCGGAAAGACTGGCCCATCCGCTGCTGGCGTGCTCGCGAACTGCACCAGGGTGCGGCCTGGCACCGCGGCCACGCCCGAGGACGTGGAGGCCCTGCAAGCGCACCTGGCCGGCCTGAACGGCACAGCCCAAGCGACCTTGGACAAGTTATGGAGCTACTGGAAGGCCGCGCCAGCCCCGACGGTGTCCGAGTTCTTGGCCACGGAGGGAAAGGGGGCGCCGCATGCCTAACGTGCCATCTTGCGCGTCAGAAGCGCTTGCTCTGCCGGCTGGCTCGCCGTCGGAGAGCACGGCCATTGAAGGGCGCTGCCCCGCCCATAGTGCGCCCAAATTCCCCCATCGGCGCGTTTTCGTGCTGGCATCCTGGCGAAGCGCCCACGCATGGATTGAGCACGCCTACCCCTCCGGTCTGGACGCCGCACGGCCCGATCTGACCGCCAAGTTTCCCGAGCTGGTGGCGAACATCGACCACTTGGAGCAGGCAGCAGAGCGCGAGGCCACCACCTTCGAGAATGTGGCCACGGCCAGCCCCGACGCCTTCACAGCGGCGCTGCGCAAGTGGGAGGCGGCCACGTTAGACGGGCTCGCAGCGCTCAACCACGCGCAACTTGAGGCTTCCCCCGGCCATCAGCTTGACCTGCGCGAGGTGCCCCGTGGCTAGCCTCACCTCGACCACTCCGCGTGAGCCCTGTTGCGGCTGTGGCTGCGTCGACTGGCTCGAAGCGCATTTCGCGCTTGGTCGCCTGTGGTGCCTCACGTGCTGGCAAGGGTCACAGCGGCCCGCCGTCGCGATGCCGACCACGCCAGAAGGGCGACGCCAGCTTGACCTGTGGTGCGCCCCGCAACCATCGCGAGGTGCGCGACCATGACTTTCGTTTTCCGCTCCCCTGCCGCCCGCCGCCCACTCCCGGCGCGGGTTTCCCTTGCCCGCGGCTGTGTCGGCGTTCGTGCCGCCGGCCAGCCGGGCGGCAGCGGGAACGGACCTACTTCTCCGCCCACGGACAGCGGTTTCTCCACCGTGGGTCGCCATCGCGTCGGCTCGTACCCGTACGATGGCAATTGTCCGTGGGCGGGGATCTATTCGAGGTGACTCGTGACTGACGAACACCCCGATCTGCACGTGGTCGAAAGTGGGCGCTCCGAGGCGCCGCCCTCCGACGCTGGCGACGTTTTCAGCGCTCGCGAGCTGGCCTACATCGAAGCGCGCTCTGAGGGTAAGACCATCAAGGAATCCGCCAAGGCCGCGAAGCCACCCTACCCCTACTCGACGGCGCGGCGCCTAGACGATCGCGAAGATGTGCGAACGGAGATCCGAAAGCGTGCTCGGCAGGCAGTCGAGGCCGGCACGCTCACACTCGGCCAAGCCTCGACGGTTGCGGCTCGCACGCTGAAGAACGTGGCCAGCGGCAAGGCGGAAGCCAGCGGGCCGCGCGTGACGGCGGCGAAAGCGATCTTGGAAATCTCCATTCGAGCGCTCGAAGTCGAGGAGTTGAGCGCGCGCGTGGGACGGCTCGAAGAACAATTGGGACAGCAGCCGGGCCAGCCCGGCGCATTCGGAAAGAGGATCTGACCATGGACCTGCACAGCTTGTCGAAAAGGATCGCAGCCCTCGCCACGCGCACGCGGCCGAGAAACCCGGTCGTGATGACCACGACCGAGATGCGCGCGAGGCTTGCTGACCTGCTTGGCTTATCTGAGGACGGGCTGGCTTCGCTGGCGAGCGAGTGCAGGGCGGCCGGAATTTCGATGGGCGACTTCCTGCGCGCGAGCTATGGCGGAACGGTGCAACCGTGAAAAGCCTCGCCTCGATCAAGACTCGAATTGCCGACCTACTCGCGGCCCGTCGTGAGCAGCAAGCGCAGCCGCATGTGGTCGTCGTCCTGCCCGATAACACGCGTGGTTCCGATGGACCCCTGACCGCGCCACAGCTCACGCGCATCGCCCCGAACTCGACGGTCATCTTGTACCCGGCCACCATGGCGGCGCCAACCGATGAGCAGATAGCCAACCTGGTGAACACTTCCCCCTCAACCGATGCCGCGACGGCACCCTGAACCACCACGAAAGGACACACGACCATGCAACCGATTCTGATTCACGATGAGACCTACACCAATCAACCGCCAATCGCAAAAGTCATCGAGTCCGCCGCGCACCCTCATGGGCCACAGCCCAATGGAAAGATCCCATTTGTCGAGGAGGACATCGAGATCATTGATCCCGCGGATGTCGAGGGGATGCGGCGTGCGCGTGGCTTTGCTGCCAGCCCGCGGGGCAAACTCCCAATTGTGAACGTGAGGCGAACTGGCGAGCGGGGGTCCCAAATCGAGCTGGACGGCGCGCTGGCGCTCAATGAAGAGAACGCACGGGCAGCGGCAAAGGCATCCGGCCAACCTTCACCCGCGCCTGCGCCGACAGGCCCCAAGGTGGGAGGCCGAGACGGTTGGATCGCGGGCCATCAGGCAGAGGTGCGCGGCTTCGTGCACGCGCCCGCCCCGCCGTCGGCGCAAGCGACAGACGCGGCGCCACGAATGTCGGGCCGCGATGAGTGGATCGCGAAACAACAGTGCGCGTCCGGCGAGAGTGTCTTGTTGCCCCAGGAACTCGGCAAGTGAAAGGAGAAACCACCATGCGCCTCACACCTTCAATAGGGCTCACGGTTTACGATAATCCACACGTGTCCGCGGAAGTCGCGCGCAGCATGTGGCGCTTGCCCACCGACGAAGAGACGAAGGCCGGCCTTGCGGAGCTGGAAAAGCTGATAGGGCCGAAACTCGCGAAGGCGCCGGGCTGGCTGCGCCGGATTTGCATTTTGAAAGACTCGGGCAGCGTCGGCGCAATCGTGAACCACGTTCGTGCGGCGATGAACCCCGCTGCGCCTTGGCGGGACCTTGACGACGTTGTCCCGATCCCAATCGCCCTCCCGTTGGCCCAGGCCGTTTCCCTGCTGGCGAACGCCTCGAATCCAGAGATCGAACTCGCGCGACGGGTGCGGCTCTGTGACGAACAAGAGGCGCGCACCAAAGCGAAGCAGGAAGAAAACCGCGCACGCCAAGCTGCCGAGGCAGCGGAGAACCGGCGCGCCGCAAAGGAGCGGAGCGATTTCAAGGCGGACACCTGGGAGAAGACGTTGACCGACCCGATCCGCTTCGCCTTGAAACTGGCGGTGCTGGTGGAGAAGCGCGATCCGCCGCTGGCCGCGGATGTTCGCTCGCTCGTCGCCGAGATGGACGCACACGCAAAGGCCATCGCGAGAGGCCAGCCCGGTCTGGACTTCCCACGGGCGAAGTGGTGGACGGACGCCGTCGACTCCGGGGAAAAGGCCGCGTGAGATGGCCGGCGGGCCGTGGACATGGGACGGGGTGCGCGTGCGACGAAGCGCGGGCACGCTGGCGGGCGCAACCGTGAAGCACTACGCGCCCGCGCCTGCCCACCTAGGACAGCCCGCCGTCCCGGCTCGCTCCATGCGGGCTCTGCTGGAATCGCGGCGGGGAGCCTTGCAGGCGATGATCCGCGAACGTCACCGGCAGGCCAGGGAGCACCACAAGGCCGCGGACGTGAAGATGCTTTCAGCGACTCTACGGGCGGTGAAGCGTCAGCTTGCGACCCACGGTGGGCGGGAAGGGCGACCGTGAACCTGCACAGCTTACGCGTGAGACTCGACTTGCTGGCCGCCCGCGTGCCCACCGCCCACACGGCGCTGACTTCTGCTGCCTATTTCATCTCGTTCAAGATCTGGTTGACGAACACGCCGAGCGCGGTTTGGGGAACCAGCCCCTCTTTCTCTTCAGGTTCGAGTACGCCATCGAGTGAATTGAACCAGAGCGGAACCCCTTTGTCCGACCCGGAAGATTTCCTGAGAACGAGGTTGCCGGCGTCGTTGATCTTCACTGCCACACCTTCCTTTTTGCCTACAAGGTCGACCGTCAGTACGTCTTCCTTTCCCTCCGACTTCTCAACGGTGAGCCCCAAGACTCCGTTTAGGTCAAACAAATCCTTCAGCAGCTCCTTGGCTGCCTGTTTCCGCGCCTGCTGGAAACTGAGTTCCGTTTCCGGTGCACAGTGGGCTAGCAACTTCCGCGCCTCCCGCTCCGGGCACGGAGCCTTGAAGAGCAGGCGGTATTTGCTCCCGTCGAGGCTTTCAGCGTACACCCCGTACAGCTCCCACCCGACGCGGGACCTCTCATTGATCAAGTCGTCCAAGCTCTGCTGGGTTCTTGTGGACGGCTCAGCACGAAACCGCGGATCGGACGACCACTCTAGGCACTTGTAGCAAAATTCCATGGCGACCTCCTCAAGCAATTTGGACGTCACGACGCCGGGAGAGTGTATCCGGTCCCGTCTCTCCACGTCTAGCAGCCAGTCGACGGCGAGAGCACGGCAACTGGCGCACAGGCTCGCGCTGGCCGCAAGTTTCGACCCTCCCAGGATGTCCAGCACCAGGGAGGAAAGCGGCCCGGCGATAGATAGGCGCCTGCCCTGCGCACGCAGCCAGCGACGGGAACGGCCGGGAAAGGCGCGGTGCTTCGTGGCCAAAGTACGCCCGATGGTACGGGAGACGGAGCAAGGACAAGAAGTCTCGGCGGCCCGGCCCCTAGTCGTCAAGGATCCCTGGCAGTGGGTAGTGGGTCAGTTTGAGATGAAAGACGAGACGCATAGAAACCGGGGCGGATCAAGGCGCCCGTTTGACAAGAATCTGAACGGCGCGATCATGGTCGTTATGACATTTCGCGTTGCGCCAAATACCATCGCTAGGCGAATCGATTTCTTCGAGGCGCTGAGAAATGGCAACCTGCCATTTTCTCCCTCTCAGGCGTTGCGTGATCTTGCATCAGCCTCAGCCGGATCGAAGCGGTATGTTCAGGATCCCTACGGACGCATTTCGTGTTCGTGGTCCGATACTGGTGCGAGCCTACTGAATCTTCGCGTAGCATACATACGCCGCGAGGATCTCCCAAGTATCGAAAACAACGGAGCGCTCAGTTCTCTCACACTGTCCCCTGGAGCTGGCATCGCAGAAATGACACATGTGAGCTTTTTTGAAGAACGCTCCACTAAAGCAGTGATAGCAGCGATCGAATTCAATTTTCGCGGCCCGAGAGCAACCCGAATCTCGTATCACATGCGAGACAAGGCTCCAACGTCTTGCGCGGGACTATATTTCAAGCCGCTGCTCCGTTCGGATGCTGCGCGAGCCCTTGCAAGATTGGACGAAATCAAAATGCTGCATTTGCATGTCGCGATCCCAGAACATCATCTGCAAGCGGTAGTCAACGAAGAGAATGACGTCTGGAAAGGTCTTTCCGCCTCAGCAAGCATTGGAAGCGCAAGAGACGTTGAATTGATACTTCGTCCCAAGCGACATTCAAGAGATAGCTTCCTCAAGAAGGTAAAACCATGGATACAACGGGCACTGGGAGACGGGGAGTTCAAGGAGAACGCATCGAAGCTCCAAGTTACAGGACTTTCAAGGGCAACTGGAGAGGTCGATTTTGCCGATCTGCTTACTGACTACATATACGCCAAGAAGTCATTTGTTCGATTGAACGAGAAGACAAAGGCCGTGGAATCCGCATCGGCCTATGAGGAAATGCAAAAGGCGTATCAGGAACTCAAAGTCGAAATCGCGAATGCAGCCACTGTTACTGTAGCTGCGGTGGAGGAGTAGCGATGCTATCGCGCTATCGATTTCAACTCGTTCAGATAATTGGTCTACTGGTGTTTGTATTCTTCATAATCTGGGCGGAATCACGCGGTGGCTCCGAGATGATTCGGTATGCCTTGAGCACTCACCGAGCTACAGTCTATGGTACTCTGACGTCGGTATTTGGAGCGCTGTTCGGATTTATCATAACGGCTATTTCTATCATGGCATCGATGGAGTCATCTCCAGCCATGCGCTTCTTGCAAGGAACAAGTGTTTATCCGGAATTGTGGCGGTACTTTACTCGTGCAGCGAAGGTACTTGCCACCACTACTTTGATCTGTTTGGTTGGACTGATCGTGAATAGTCATGACGTCCCATGCAGGCGTCCACTATTTGAATTTGTGGCGCTGGGATTTTCTCTAAACGCGGTATTCCATGTCGGTCGATGTTTGTTCGCATTGCAGGGAGTTATCGAGGCGTCAATTGCAAGCGCTGGGCGGCGAAAGCCGCCACTGGAAGGGAGTTCTTCCTAGCCTAGCAGCAATGCCGATCGGATAGCGGCTAAGTGATCGAAATTGATCAGGATTTCCTGTGGATAAATGAATACTTGCGCGGAGGGAGGCGAAGCCCACACGATGCCGTGATCTTCGACGGAGAAGGTCATGCATCTCGACAAAGCCCTGAAGACGGTCAGCGCGTTCGTAGAGCCCTCGCAGTTTGAAAGCATCCGGCGGCACATCCCGCCTGCGTGGGTCGCGCAGGTGCTGGAAGCGACGGGAACCGCTACTGTGCGGAAGCGCCGTCTACCTGCAGAGCAGGTTGTTTGGCTCGTAATCGGGATGGCCATGTTTCGGCGATGGCCGATTCATGACCTTGTCGGCAAGCTGGATCTGGTGCTGCCCGGGCCGCGGGCCACGGTGGCGCCCAGCGCTGTCGCAGAGGCAAGGGCTCGCGTTGGCGCCGAGCCGCTGGAGCAGATCTTTGAGATGGGCGCGAAAAAATGGGGTCACGAAAGCGCTCGAAAGCATGCATGGCGGAACCTGGCTCTGTACGGCGTGGACGGCTCCACCCTTCGGGTTGCGGACTCCCCGGAAAATCGCGCTCACTTCGGTGGACCGAGCGGTGAGCGTGGCGACAGCGGCTATCCACTTGTCCGGGTGACTACGTTGATGGCGTTGCGCTCTCACATCCTGGCCGCCGCAGATTTCGGGCCGTACAACGACAGCGAGATCACGCTCAGCGCGTTTCTCTGGCGAGAGGTGCCGGACGATTCGCTGGTGCTGGTGGACCGGGGCTTTTTGGCGGCCGGGATTCTGGTGCCGCTGGTGGACGAAGGGCGCAATCGCCACTGGCTGACGAGAGCCAAGTCGACCACGAAGTGGCGCGTTGTTAAGCGACTCGGAAGGAACGAGGACCTGGTTGAACTGACCGTGTCTGCGCAGGCGCGTAGCCAAGATCCGAGCTTGCCAGCCACGTACGTGGCACGGGCAATCAGGTACCAGGTGAAAGGCTTCAAGCCAGGGACGATCCTGACTTCCATGCTCGATGGCGAGCAGTTTCCCGCCAGCGAGATTGTGGAGCTGTATCACGAGCGCTGGGAACTGGAACTTGGCTACGACGAAATCAAAACCGAGATGCTCGACCGCCTCGAAAGCATACGAAGCCGCACCGTGGCCGGAGTCGAGCAGGAGTTGTGGGGTATCCTGCTGGCGTTCAACCTGATTCGCCTTGAGATGGAAAGAACGGCCAATGATCTTGGCCTCGAACCCACGCGGATCAGTTTCGTTTCCGCTCTCCGAATCGTCTGCGACACCTGGTCGTGGTGCGCGCTCGCCTCACCCGGCGCGCTGCCCACCCGGCTCAAGACGATGCGTGACCTCTTTTCCAGACTTGTGCTCCCGGAGCGACGGAAATCACGCCGCTATCCCCGCGCCGTAAAGATCAAAATGAGCAACTACCCCCGCAAACGCCCCACCCATGCCCACTCTTAACCGAACGGCATTGAGCCTAGCAGATCCACGATCTCCCCAATCCCCCACACGCGATCCGTAGCCCCCGCCGATATGGCCGGGGTTCCGCGCAACGTCTGACGGACAATAGACGCCAACCCCAGATCGGGGCATCTTCGGCCTATGAACACCACGATCCAAGTCCCTGCCAAGCTACGTGCGCGCGTCGAGAAAGCCGCCCGCGCCCTAGGCGTGACCGTGTCGGCCTTCGTCGCCCGAGTCCTGGAAGAACGATTGAGGTTGCAAATCACTAAACAAGCTGTTAAGTTGCCCTTCATGCTACAGGCGAGACGGGTACGAGTCAGCCAAGGCGGCCGGGATCGGCAAGAACATGATGCCCTTGTGTTGGCCGCAAACGCCGCACACCACACTTTGCGGAGCTTGGCCGAGGCCGTGGGGTGTACCGCGGCCGCCCTGACTCAAGCACGGCATGGTGATACCTCCATCTCTCTCGAACGCGCCGAGCAGATCGCATCGATCTGCGGCTTCAAAGCTACCCACGACAACTGGCCCCGAATTAGGGACGCCGAAGCGAGGACAACGAAAAGAAGGAAATCCCATGGACGAAAACAGACGAAGAACCCGCGATCCAGGACGTGAGGCACCCCATGCCCCGTAAAGCCAAGCGGCGAACGTGGGGAACCGGCTCGCTCACCGAGCGTGACGGGCGGTGGTGGATTCGCTGGCGTGAGAACGGCCGGCGGCGCTGCAAGTCGTTCGCGTCGAAAGAGACGGCAGAGGAGGCCCTTGCCAAGAACATCCGAGACGCTGAGGGCGACGCCGAAGGCTTGCGCCGGGACTACCGGCAGGCCCCTACCCTCGACGCCTTGGCGAAGCCCTGGCTTGAGAGGCGGGCGAAGACTCACCGAGACGCCCGCGCCTGCCGCTGTCGGTGGAAGCTGCACCTTGGGCCGGCCTTCGGGCGGCTGCGACCGCACCAGATAGACGCGGGAAAGCTCCGCGCCTTCGTCGAACAGAAGCTAGGCGAGGGGCAATCGCCCACTTCGGTGGGTCACTTCGTCCGGCATATGTCGACGTTCTACGCGGACTTGATCGAGCAGGGACACGCCCCATCGAACCCGGTGGCCAGCCTGCCCCGCTCAACGCGGCGCTTGTACCGCTCGATCTACGATACCGCCTCGACGCCGTTTCTTGAGACGCCCGCGGCGATCCGCCGGGTGTTCTTGGCGATGCCCGAACCCTACAGCATCATGTTCGCGGTGGGCGCCCTGGCCGGCCTGAGAACCGGCGAGGTGCTGGGGCTGAACTGGCGAGACATCGACCTGGAAGGGCGGAAAATCCATGTCCGCCAGCAAATGCAGGAGGGCCGGTTGTGCGGGTTGAAGGACGACGAACCCAGGATCGTGCCGCTCCAAAACTCGCTGGCGCCCATCCTGACGGCGTGGCGTCTCAAGAGTGGCGGCGAAGGGTTGATCTTCAAGCCTGCCGACGGGCACGGTGGCGGACGCCCCGACATTGGCACGGCCCCAACGTTCGTCCGCCCGCACACCCCGCACAAGTACCTACGGAAAGCCCTGGCCGCGTGTGGCCTGCCCAACATCACGTGGTACTGCGCCACGCGGCACACGTTCGCGAGTCAGTGGGTGCTGGCCGGCAACCCGATCGAATCGCTGTCCAAGGTCATGGGTCACAGTTCCGTGGTGGTGACCGAACGGTATGCGCACTTGAAGCCGGACCTGTTCAGCGAGAAGGTATTCGACGCCGTCTCGGTCGACCTTTCGCAACCCAAGGGAAACGTGGTATCCCTGCCCCTCGTTTCGGCCGAATCGGTTCGACTTGGGCACACTATGGGAACGAAGCAGGAAGACAAAACAGAGGAGGAACTAGCCCAACCACTTAGAATGAACAGCATTTCAGGCGGGTAGCTCAGTGGCAGAGCAGGCGCCTTACACGCGCCGGGTCGCAGGTTCAATCCCTGTCCCGCCTACATCTAACTAGCTGATTGGGAGTCCAGGTGCATCAACGGGTATTCTTGCAATGGTGTTGCCACGGACGAGGCCGGCGCGAGCGCCGAGCATGACCAGGATTCTCCGGTCAGGATCGTGCACTGCCGCCCCCCGCGGTAACGGTGTGCTCGGGGATGGGCCCGTAGTGTTCCTCGACGTGGAAGGTAAGATCAGTCAAGAGGGACCAACAGATCGCTGGCACCGAGGACGGCTGGAAGCGCAGTGGAATCTGGCGAGCCCCGGTAAGCAACCAGCCTGTAGGCTGAGTCCCCATCATGGCAGAGGCGAAGCCCGTACCCGCCACCCTCATCTTCGCAGGAAAGCGGCGCATCGTTGTCTTCAAGAATCTGGCTGGTGTCGCCGGCCTGAGCTGGGTCGGTGCAAGCCGGGCCATTCATTGTGACCGCAAGTGGAGAAACAAGGAAGTTGAGCTGGTCCGCACTGCCAGGTACCGCCACACCCAGCAGCACGGCCCCAGGTTGCGAGCGGCGGAGCACGACCGCGAGGAGTCCCACCTCGCCAGTATTGGCGCTCTGCGACCACCATTCCGACATCTGGTACGGTTGATTGTCGGCCGCAAACTGCAGGTTGGGGAGTGAAACGACGAAATCGAATCCACAAGACGCTGTTGCCCGGAACCGATGCGCAACGACTTGATTCCCCGGCGGGCCGCTGGTTGTCTGGCCGACGAAGACAACCTCCTCGTTCCCCAGGGGCGGTATGAACGAGGAACAAGTTTCTTGAAACGCGATACTCGGATCGACTGGCAAGGCGGAACATGTCGTCGCCATGGCTCCGCCTGGGGCTTTCGTTCCGTCGGTACTTGTGGTCCCGTCCATGGTCGAGCTGCCGTCCACCTCGCTGGAGCCAACGAGCCCTGTTCCTCCACCGCAGGAGCTGAAGAGAAGAGTGGTCGCAAGAAAGATGGTGTGTCTCATGGTCTGTACCTCACATCGATCTCTGACGCCGAGTCTGGTCCAGTGCTTCTGGCAAGGCGACGGTGCCTTCTCGAAGGCGAACTGTTCGGACCCGTGCCGCCGCCCAACGAAGAGGGTCACGGAAGACCGCAAGTGAACTGGGTGCACTCCCAGCGACCGTCTTGCACGTTGTAAGCGCAGGGCGTGTATGTCATGGGGTTCGTGGCCGTCCCCGCATCGAGCGGAGCGCAGTCCGAATCGTTGAGGCAGAGGTCCGATGCCGTATGGCAATAGTAGGGGTTCGGACCACCATAGTTCCTGCCCTCGACCACGGCTTCGTGATTTGTGGAGTAGCAGGTCTCCATTGAAGGTGAGCAATATCCGCCTGGGCCGCAATCCGAGTCCACTGCGCAATTGCCTCCAACGTCACAAACATTCGCGCTGTTGTCCGTGGACGAGCTACGGCAAATGCAGGGCGTCCTCGTTCCACAATTCGAGTCGGCGAAGCACTCGTCGTACGAACATCCGCCGAGTGAGACCAGGCCTTCCCAGGGGAAGCAGCGGCCGTTCACTCCGTCTATGCACTGGGAGTCGGAGGAACAGCTAGAGCACGTTGTGGTGACGCAAGACGGTCCAGGACCGCGCTGCGAGGGGCAGGACGTAGACGTGCTCCGGTGTTGGAGGGGAACCTTACCGCTGCCGTTTCCACCGGAGCCATTGCCGCCGCTACCGGTGCCGACACCTCCCGTCACGCTGCCGCCGGTTGCATTGCCGCCCGAGCCAATTCCCCCAGTGCCGCCACCGCCGCCGGTTCCCGTGCTGCCGCCTGCTCCTGCATCTGTGGTTAGGCACGCACCGTCGAAGTTCTTGGACACGCCGGCAGCTTGGCGATCACAATCGTTGGCATACGTCTTCCCGTCGCAGCCGCACACGGGTTGGTAGACGGCGGGGCAGATTTGAGGTTGGGCCACGCAGGTTCCAAAGAGATCGCAGCAGCACTGCCCTGGCGACGTTTCGCAGAATTCGCCAGCCGCGCAGGGATAACCCAGAAGCCCGCCGCACCTCGTGGCTGTACCGCCCGTGCCGCCAGTCCCGGCAGTTCCGCCAGCTCCCGTGGTTCCGCCAGCTCCCGTGCTCCCGCCGGTTGCTCCACCACCGCCCACCACTCCGCCGCTTCCAATTGCGCTGCCTGAACCACAGCCAGGAAGTGCGGCGAAGCAAAGAGCGCAGAGAACACAACAACCGGCCCCAGGTCGAATCGAACGAGTCATGGCTGCCTCCAGATCAAGTGAGTAGGTTATCAGCAAGTTCGAGGCCAAGTTCGAGCTTGTCCGTTGGCTGGGGAACAAGCCAGATCGTGGATGGGT
This sequence comes from uncultured delta proteobacterium, assembly GCA_963758155.1. Lineage (GTDB taxonomy): Bacteria > Myxococcota_A > Polyangia > Fen-1088 > Fen-1088 > Fen-1137. The sequence goes on along the minus strand of CAVWUP010000005.1, from coordinate 99,433 downwards.
ACCCTCAGAATTCTGATAGTTGACGGGACTCCGGCCACCTGCCACCTGGGCTCTTCTCCACGTGGTTGCGAGGGAATCGGTTCCACCGTTGCGGCGCGAGACTGGGCGCGCATATTGCTGTCCTAGATCGCGTGGAGGATTCCATGTTCGAGATGTCTACATGTGGCGCAGCACTTCTTCTGGCTGGCTTGGTGGCGTGTAGCAACCATTCCGGTCTGAACATCGCTGGGGGCAGCGCAAGCGGGGGTTAAGGAATCGCCGGTTCAGGCGGCAGCTCGATCGGGGGGCCAAACAACCGGCCAGAGCGACTGCGAGAAAGCAGGTGGCACCTGTGAGCCGATAACGCCAGCCACTTGTTTGGGCGGATGGAAACCGCCGGCGATGAGCACTTTCCCGTTCCTCAACAACGTCGCCGCGTGGTTCGACCTATCCACGATCATCGCGCCTGTCGCCGCAAATGTGCCGACCGCTGGGTTGTATAGCTCCGCGCTCACCGTGTCAGGGCCGTTGCCGCCGACGATGAGCCCCATCCCGCTGCCCAAGCGAGTCGCCGTGTGGTCCTCGTGGAGAGCCCCGCCCCGCTGGGCTGCGCTCGACTCCCGTAAGCGGCTAGTCTTTACGTCAACTACGTCCCAATACCCGGAATCCGGCCCCGGACACGAGGGCCAGAATCAGCCGGGAGACGACGCGACGATGAGGCATGGGCAGCCCATCGCCGGCTACAGGCCCCACGAATACTGAAGTCGGGCGAGGGCGGAAGCGTTGGTCACGGTCAATGTGAGAGTTGATCCCGATCCGTTAATCTTGGTGAGGCCCATGCCGTTCGCGCCTTCCAAGCCAGCCCAAAGACAACCACCCATCGGATAGGCCCTGAATTGCTCCGGAACCCCCATCATGTAGGCGGCGTTGACATCTGTGGGGGTGCCAGTGCCGCCATAAACGACCCCTCCGCTCAGCGGCGCTCCCCATTCCGTCGCGACGGTCCGGCTGGAATAGGCGCCCACTTTCTGTTTGATGACTTGCTCCCAGCCTGCGGCGGTGAGCGAGTTGCTGTTCGAAGGATACACGTGAAGGTTCAGCAAGGTTCCGTCCAAACGAGAGTCCGCCCCCACCTGCGTCACATCGGCATCCCACCCGTTTCCAGTCACGACCCCAGCCACGAGGACCCGCGCCCTGGGAACATTGGGGAACAGGGCCAGCCACTGCGCCACCAAGTCAGCCCATGCCGGCTCGGTATACCCGTAGGGCTCGTTGCCGATATCGAAATAGACTAGGGGGTTGCTAGTGTACGCGGTTACGACGGTTTGCCACATAGTGTTGAAGGCGGTCACGTCGTCGGGTTTGCCGTTGTGGTGGGCCCAATAGCCCAGAATGACCTTGAAGTTCTGGCTGGTGGCTGCGTCGATGATGGCCTTGTAGCCCGTCGTCCACCAGGTACCTGACACCGTGGGCTCGTTGATCCCCACTCGGATGGAATTCGCCTTCACGACCGTTTGAAAGCCGGACAAGATCGCATTGGCCGTCGCCAGGGCCGTGTCGTAGGTGTCCGTCGTAGCAGAGAGCCCGGTAGGCTGAATGTTGCCCGTCTGGTAGTTGTCGCCAGGATCTGACCAGTTGACGCAACGGAAGCTCGATGTGTCCGCGGCCAGGCCGGCATCGCCGCTGCTGGTCGAGCCGCCAGACGCTGTGGCGCCACCCGTGGTGGTGGTTCCACCCCTCGATCCGCCGGTGTTCCCACTAGCGGCCGTTGTCCCGCCGAAAACCGGGGTTCCGCCGGTACCCGTGTCGATGTTGGTCGTTCCCCCGGCTCCCGTGGTGCCGCCCGTTCTTCCGCCGCTGGCCGTGGTCCCACCCCCCCGAGTGGTGCCACCACCCGCTCCGCCAGCAGACGTCGTGCCGCCCGTTGCCGTGGTTCCGCCTGAGGCTGTAGTGCCGCCCGTGGACATCGAGCCACCTGTGGGCGCAAAGCCCCCGGTGGCTGGGGAGCCGCCACTCGTGGGACTGCCTCCCATTGCGCTCGTGCCTCCGGCTGCGCTCGTGCCGCCGGTTGCGCCACCGGAAGGTTGGATGCTTCCTCCAGTCGCGAGCGTCCCTCCTTCGGCCGGAGTGGTGCTGCCGCCCGTCGCCACCGTGCCCCCAGTGCTCGTGGTACCGCCGCTTGCAACCACGGAGCCGCCTCCCGGGCCGCCGCCAGTCCCCTTTCCAAGACTACTGCTGCTAGAGCATGAGCCGAGAGCCAGGGCCAGTGAGAAACCTGTCAGCACTGTGAGCCGAATCGAATGCTGAGGGAGGGAAGTCATCGCGAAACCTCCTGTCTTGAAACCGTTGTGTTGAAGAGGGTTGCTGACAGCAAGACCTTCTCTCTGTCAAGGAGCGTGCGCCGGCACGCTCCTTGCGTCACGAACCTGTCGCCTTAGCAGTAGCGCCTGAAGCAGTTTCGGTTCACACGGGTGAGGCCAACGGCCCACTGCACAACCACGTCATCCGAGCCCTGGCGAGCGCGCGGGGGAAAGACGTCTAGCCAACCAGCATCTCTTGGACCGTGGCGCAAAGTTACATATTTCTCAAGGCACAGAGGCCGCAGAGGTGGAGGAGAGAGGGAAGGGTTGGATAGGGCGCAGCCCCAATCCCTTCTTGTCATCCGATCTCTGTGCCCTCTGCGCTCACTGTGCGAACTAGCTAACTACCTCCCGGCCACAGTGATACGCGACACACGCAGCGTCGGACTTTGCACCGAGCCGCGCGTGTCCAGGTCGTTGCCTACGCCATCAATGCTCTTCCACAAGTCGTCGAAGTTGATCGAGATGGTGATTTCGCTGACCGGATGGACGCGGGTGCCGTGGTCGATCCAAAAACCGGTCGCGCCTTGCGACCAGTCGCCAGTCACAGGATTGAAGCCGAAGCCCATGAGATCCGTGACATAGAGCCCCTTGGCCAGCTGTTCCAGTTCGGCCGGCGGGGTCTTGCCGGCCAGCAGGACGAAATTCGACGTGCTCACATGCGGCCCTCCGCCCAGGCCCCGTCCCGCCGATCCGGTTGAACGGCGGTTCAGCTTGCGTGCCGAGTACACGTCGCAAAGGAAGGTGCGCAGCAGGCCCTGCGACACCACCACGTTGGGCCGCGCGGCCAGACCTTCGCCGTCAAAGGGTCGCGACCCAGGAGCGCGCGGTCGAAGCGGATCGTCCACCACCGACACCACCGGCGAGGCCACGGCCGTGCCCTCGCGCGCAGCCAGATAGCTGCTCTTGCGCCACACGGCTCCGCCTGAAACCACACCCGCCAGTTGCCCGAGCAGCGCACGCGCGGCCTCGGGCGCGAACACCGCTGGCACCTGGCAGGTGGCAATCTTGCGCGAGCCCAACTTGGCCAACGTCCGCCGGGCTGCCTCCAGACCGACTGCCTCTGGATCCAGCAGCTCCGAGGTGAAACGCGAAGCCGTCCAGTAGTGACCGACGCGTTTCTTGCCGTCGGCGTCGTCGCACACCGGGGCCACCACCACCGAGAGGCGGGTGCTGCGATAGCCGCCCGAGAAACCGGCCGAGCTGGCAAAAGCGGTCGCACCCATCACACGCCTGCACATTCCGCCCTCGGAGTTGGTCACGCGGCGGTCGAATTGCAACGCCGCCCGCTCGCCCCGCCCGGCCAGACGCAAGGCCTGAGCCGCATCGAGGGAGGGCGCGGTCTCATCCCACAAGTCGAGGTCCGGCATTTCGCGCGCCATCTCGTGCGGCTCGGGCAGGTCGGCCAGCGGATCAGGTTCGGCCAGCTCGCACAGTTCGACCGTCTCGCGCGCAAACTGCCGCATGGCTGCGGGCGCAAAATCCGAAGTGTACGCAGCCGCCACGCGATGATCGGAGAGGACACGCAGGCCGAGCGCCCGGCTGCCCGCCTCCTTGACCAGCTCAGTCTCGCCCAGGCGGACCGTGACCTCCAGCTCGGAGCCGTCGCGCACCAGAACCTCGGCGCCGTCTGCGCCGGCCGCCCGCGCGCAGGACAACATCTCCTCGGCCCATTCCTGGCAGCGTCGCGCATCGGGAAGCCGGCTCATGGCGTACGCGTGCCTCCCACGGTGATGCGGGCGATCTTCACCGTCGGGGTTCCCACACCCACCGGCACGGATTGCCCGTCCTTGCCGCAGGTCCAGGTTCCTTCGGACAATCGGAAGTCGTGTCCCACCATCGTCACCTGGCGCAGAACCTCGGGGCCGTTGCCGATCAGATTCACTCCGCGCAAGGGCGCCGTCAGCTTGCCATCCTCGATCAGGTAGCTCTCGGTCAAGGAGAACACGAAGTCGCCGTTGGAGATATTCACCTGGCCGCCCGAGAAGTTCTTGGCGTAGAGCCCGCGTTTCACCGAACGAATGATGTCCTCGGGCGCGTCCTGGCCACCCAGCAGCATGGTGTTGGTCATGCGCGGCAGGGGCTGGCAACGAAAACTTTCGCGCCGGCCGTTGCCTGTGGCCTCGCTGTGAAAGTGGCGCGCCGAAATGCGGTCCTGCAGGTAGCCGCGCAGAATGCCGTTCTCGATGAGCAGGTTGCGTTGGCCCGGGTTGCCTTCGTCGTCCACGTTGATCGACCCGCGCGCATGAGCCACGGTTGCGTCGTCGATCACGGTACACAGCGACGACGCCACCGGCTTGCCGATCTGGTCGGTGTAGTTCGAGGTTTTCTTGCGGTTGAAGTCTGCTTCGAGGCCATGGCCGACCGCCTCGTGCAGCAGGATGCCGGACTCGCCCGGCCCGAGCACGACTTCCATGGGGCCGGCGGGCGCCTCCTGGGCGTGCAACATGGCCACCGCGATACGGGCTGCTTCGCGGCCGTGCTCCTCGGGCGCGTGCCCGGGCAGCGCGAAGAGTTCCAGACCCCGGCGCAAAGCCGTGCCCGAGCGACCACCCTGACGTCGGCCAGCTTCCTCTGCCACGGCGTGAACCCCGAGGCGAAGCATCGGCTGTCGGTCCTGCGCCAGCCGTCCATCCGAGGTGAAGACCAGGATGTCGCGCAACTCCTCTGACAACGAGACTTCCACGCGCACGATGCGCGCATCAAAGGCGCGCGCTGCCGCGTCGGCGCGACGAAGCAGCGCCACCTTGTCCGGGCCGGGCCGGGCCAGGGACGACTCCGGCACGGGATAGATGTTGCTGCCGTGAACCGGGGTTAGTGCGACTGGTGCCACCTTGCCGCCGGCGGCTGCGATCTGACCAGCCACGCGCGCGGTCTCGGTCATGCGAACCGATGAAAGCTCCTCGGTGGAGGCGTAGCCGGTGGCATCCCCGCGCAACACCCGCACGCCCAGTCCCACGACGACCATGCGGCCGACCCGGCGCATCTGCGTCTCTTCCAGGACGAAATCGGCCCCGCAACGGTACTCGAAGTACAGATCGGCATAGTCGCCGCCCGAGGCCAGGGCCTCGCCCAGGAGTGGTTCGGCGACAGCCGCGTCGATCCCGACGAGCGGGTTGGAAACCACGCGGTCGGCTGAAAGGAGCGCCCGACTCACTCAGGGATTGCTCAGGCCGAGTGCCTCGCTGTTCTTGGTGCGGATCTTGACCAGACCTCGCACCTCCACCTGACGAATCCGCTCGCGTGTCAGATTGAGAATGGCGCCCACATCTTCCAGGGTGATGCCGCCTCGATCCGCCACGTCCAGCGAACAGGTTTCGGCCATCTCCCACACCTCCAGGTGCGGAAAGTTGAGCTTGATGGCGCCGCTGTCGGGATTCACGTCCAGGTACAGATGATGTTCGCAGCTCACGAAGGGACACGGGCGCGGCATATTGAGGCACTCCTCGCGCGTGCGCGGACGCTCGACATCATCGGGATAGACCAGTTCCTGCGCCAGCCGCTTCTCGTCGCGAGTCAGGCGTTTGGGTGCGATGGTCTTCGATCGGAAGCGCCCGTCGCGTGAGGGCACGACCTTGCGGCGAATCTTCGCAACCTCGGGCTGCGGTTGATCCTCGAACATCTCGTCCTCTTGTTCCTCGAATTCAGCTCTCTCGTCGGCCATGGTGTTCCTCCCTCGCGCGTGTTGGTCGGGGGATTGCGCTAGTACAAGTCGCTGCCGCCCCCCGCAGCGGCCCCCGCTGCCGCCGCTGCGGCCTGCGAGGAAAAACTCGCTTCCAAACCCGAAATCCGGCGGACCAGCTCGCCGGCGGCGTGCTTCGCGGCCTCGATCTCTCGTTCGATCTCCTGGCGCCTCTGCGGACTCAGGGTCGGCCCCTTGGCCTCCCGCTCGAAGCTGGCGATGAGATCACGAAGGCCCTTGCTCACGCCTTCGATCTCTTGCTTGAACTGTACGAAGGAACGCTGGATGTCCTCGATGGTGAGGTTGCGCGCCATCATGGACTTGACCTGGTTCACCCGCCGGACCACGCCGGCCGGATACAGACCGCGTGACCCGCAGTGCTTGCCCTTGCGGCCCACCCGCACCGATCGGGGCAGCAGGCCGAGCTGCACGTACTTGCGCAGGGTCGCTTCCGAGAAGCGCATGCCCCGCGAGGCGAACAGGTCGACGATCTCGCGCGAGCTGATGCCCTTGGGATAGCGGGTTTCGATGTCCAGCAGCTCGTTTTCGTCGAGCAACTCCGACGCCCGCATCGCCGCCCCCTGAGTCTCGGCGCCAGCCATGTCGCTACTGCGTTTCATTATCCGATAGTCACTGTAATCTATTCAATAGATTCTCTTCAATAGGTAAAACCACTAGGCCTTTGTTCAGGTGCCCCTCGCGTCGCTCCGCCCGTCACTGCTCGGCCGTCAGCTGAGCCGCCCGACGCTCACACCGCTTGTGCGGTCCTGCGGGCACAGCTCGATCGCCTGTGCGCCATGCTCACGCGGCCGGCCCACGTGGGCGACCGGTCTTCCGGGTCAGCGCAGATCGGCCAGCGTGCGCGCGAGCCGTAGCGTGAGCGACCAGCGGAGCGCGGCTAACGTGGGCGACTTGCGTCAGCGCGACGGGCGAGCGGCGAAGCGCGAGGGGCGGGCAGGGTGGGTTGTCCGTCCCGAAGCCCCCTTGTGGGGCGCGCGGCCCGCGACACGCGGAACGCTCACGCCCCCGCCCCGTGCCTTCCGCCTCCCGCGCACCCCACACGAACACGCTCACGCTCTCGCCCGCGCGACCCGCTAGCCGCGATCCGGCCTTTTAGGCGACGCGCAGGTCGGACCGACTCTAGCCAGGTCCGACGGCCAGCGAACTCATGTACTTCCAGCGCTTCTTCAGCCAACGCCGCGGCCCCCTGTCGACACAGCCGAACATGCGGCTCTGCACCGGGCAGAAGACGCGCACGTGCATGTGGTCGTCGTGCGGACTCGCATCCGTGGGCTGGTGAAGGATTTCGCGGGCCCGCGCCACCAGCGCTGGATCGGCCTCCTCGCGTTCCGCCTCCTGCAGGAGCAACTCCGCGATGGGCTGGTGGACGAAGATCCACTGCACCTCCACGATGGGATCGGAAAGCAGACCGGCCACCAAGGCCCAGGTCCGCCGCAAGTCGAGATGGGCATCAGGCAACGGTTCACGCGCGCGCCGTCCCGCCTTGCCCGCGGACCACGCGGCCGCGCGGCCGTCATCTGCGAAGCGAATCATGGCCGGCAGGTCGGACAGCGGGTTTCCGTCCCGATCCGCGACATAGTAGAAAATGTCCACGTCCCGCCCGCTCTCATGGGAGCGGTGCATGCTCGAGTCGCCCCCACGGCGCAACGATAGATCTCCGACATAGGCCCGGCCGCCGGGAGCGACCTGCTCGACCCGCGCAAACGCACGCGTCAGCCCGCCGACAAGTTCCTCGATGGCGAAGGTACGGCCTCGCGCGCGCCAATCGCGGTGCACCTGGTAGCCGTCACCTTCGACTGGCAAAGCGACCGCGCCCAAAAGTGCCCCGTGCGAATGAGTCCCCCAGGACAGACTGGCCCCCTTGGTGCTGGCAAATATCCCCACACAGCCTGGCAACACGCTCACTGCCACCACAGCCAGCGCGACTGTTTGCCTCACGCTGGCGGCCCTAGCCATTCCTTCCCCGAGGAGCTTCCCGCCCTCTGATATGGGAACCCTGAAAGGGCGCCGCCGGCGACGAGGGCGCGCGAAGCGCGGGGCGGGTTGGGCGGGCTGTCCGTCCCGAAGTCCCCGCAGGGGGAGCCGGCGGGCTCCCCACGCGACTACCCGTATGCCTTCTCCATCCTTTCCTGATCCTCCTTGCAGCGAATGCAAAGCGTCGTCTCGAGTCGCGCCTCGAGCCGCTTGACCGAGATGGGTTCGCCGCACTGCTCGCATAGGCCGAAAGTTCCATCATCTATGCGCTCAAGCGCGTGGTCGATCTTCTGCAAGAAAGTCTTCTCGCGCCCACGCAACCTGAACGTGAAGGATTGCAGGTACTCGGACGACGCAAGATCCATTTCATCTGGAAGATCGTCGGACTCGAGCGTCATGTCTTCGCTCAGCGTCCGCTGCGCGTTGCGAAGGATTTCCTTCTTGCGGCTCAACAAGATCTCGCGAAACCGCTTGAGATCCCTTTTCTTTAATCCAGTCCCTTCCATGAAGCCCCTTGACTCAGGTTGTATAGACATTCGTGTTTAGTGTACCGCCGGATTGAATCATGTCGCAGAAAAGATGCCAATGAATCCGTATCCTTGACAGCCTGCCCGGGAACTGCGTAAATGCAAGAATTCGCCCAGGCGAGATTAGCCACAACGGGGTGCTTTATGGCCGGTTCGGACAAGAGGAAACAAAGTCTCTACTTTCCAGAAGAGATGCTCAAGGAGATCCAGGAAGAGGCCACTCGGCAGGACCGTTCTCTCTCCTGGATAGTGCAGAAGGCATGGAAGATCTCTCGCAAAGAGATCATGAAATATCCCTCTGTGAACGAGTTTCCCGGAGAAGAAGACGAGCGCGGCGCGAGCGAGTGAGGCCGCTTTTCCGCGGACGCGATTGGGCGCCCTCACCGGACCGCGGCCGCTCTGACACCGAGGTACCTTCGGGGTAGATGGCCGAATTTCTGCTTGTCGCTGACCAGGTCTCGCCTGTCATCGAGGGCGAGCTGTCGGGGTGTGCGGCCGCCCTGGCGCTGGCACTGTCGGTGGCCAAACATCGCGTGACGATCCTGTCGTTGGCCACGCCGGACCAGGCCTCGCGGCTGCCCGGTATGGCACGACGCCTGCGAACCATCACAACGCGTTTGGGGGCCGCGGATCAGGAACTTTCTCTCTACGAGGGACGTTCGGCCGTGAGCCAGTGCGCGCTCTACGTGCTCGGCGCCCAGTCGGAGAATCGCGGTCGCCGCTCGGTCCTGCTGGCCAGTGCGGCCAACTCGCTGGTTCGCGACCAGATCTGCTGGCCGGACGTGGTGGTGGGCTGGGGCGAGACATCGGCGCTCGCCTTGGCCTGCGCCCCTTCAGCCCACGCCGCCTTCGTGGTGCCCGATGGACGTTGGGACCAGCCCCTATCCGACGACGAGCGCGCCGAACTCGATCCTGACAACCCGGCGGTGACCGTCTCGAATGGAATGTTGGTGGGCCTGGGCGCCATCGAGGCGGACGTTGTGATTCTCCCCTGTCCCGGGGCCGCGGATGCCTTCCGCCGCGCCCCCGAGCTGTCCTGCCGTGCCTCGGACCAGCCGGTCACATCGATGCGTTTCGGATGCGACGAACTGCCGCACGATCCGGCAACGGATCCGGCGCTGGCCGCCACCTTTTCCCCTGAATCCCCTGCGGGCAAGCAGGAATGTCGTCGGACCCTGGTTCGGCGGACCTCGCTCGCCGTGGGCCCGCGCACGCTCCTGCTGGCGACGGGGCCGCTCGATCCTGCGCGGGGCGGCCGCGAGATTCTCGAGGCGGTTTCGCGGCTGGGCCGCGCGGATGTCGCGGTCGTGTTTCCCGCCGGCGGGGATCGGGCGCTGGTCGACCAGGCCAATGTCTTGGCCATCGGGTCGCCGGGCAAAATCACCGTATTCCCAGAATCGGGCTGGGAGGCCGAACGGCAGATCCTGGCCGCGGCCGACGCTGTGCTTTTGGCAGACGCGACTGACCTGACGGGACGGCCGGCGAGCCTGGCCCTGCGCTACGGCGCCCTTCCCTTGGCTCCGGACGCAGGCGCAAACGGAGACTACCTGGTGGATCGCGATGCAGCGTCGCAGACGGGTTGTGGCCTGCTCTATGCGCCGGCGGATCCGTGGGGCGGAGTGGGCGCCATCCAGCGCGCCATCGCGCTGCGGACAAACGCCGAGCTATGGCAACCTCTCTTGGGCTCGCTCATGCGCGCGGCCCCGCGCTGGTCAGCAACCGCCGCCTCGCTAGAGGCGGTCTGTCTCACCCCGCGTGCAGCTTGAGGATACGCACACCCAGCTCGTCGCCCACGCTGACCAGCTCGCCAACGGCCCAAGGTTGACCGCCAACCCGAAGCTGGATGGCGTCGATCCGGCGTGGACCAAGGCCGAGTACGCCGCCCTTCATCAGCCCGGCCAGTTCGTCGCCTCGAAGTGTGAAGCGGCCGATCTCGGCGACCACCTCCACCGGCGCGGACGCCAGGACCTCGGCCACCTCGGGCGATGACGGTTGTGCCGGCTTTCCCGGTGTGTTTTCGTTTTGCGATGCCATCGGCTTTGCATCCTCCTCAGCCTGAGTAAATGAGCCCACCATGATCACTGTACCGTCGGCACCCAGGCGGACGGGCGCTGCGAAGTCACCCACGCGCAAACAGCACGGCCAGGGATGGGCCGCCTGGACTTGAGCGGTACCATCAAACACCACAGCGTCGCCCACAGCGGCCGCAGCAAGGGCCGCACCCAGCAAATCGGTTCTGGCAAGCTGCAAGGTCGCGCTGGCCACCAGCCCATCCAGGTGAGCCGTGATCGGGCCGGTCCCCGCGGATTCGGCTAACCACGCGACCGGAACTACTAGAGCCGCGCGGCCACCGAGTCCGCCGGCAATGCGGACCGAGCCGCCAACCACGAGTCGGTCGGCGCCCGGAACAGGCGGCCCCGACCCGAGCCCAAGCTCGACCTTCTGGGACACTCTGATGGCATCCAACGCGGACAACACAATGGCCGCCATGACGCCACGTTCACCGCGACCCAACGGGCGAATAGCATCTGGCGCCGGCCCGCCCAGAACGGCACGCACCAGGGCCAGTGAGATCCGGTGGTCCACTCCCAGCCAACCGCACTGGCCGTCGCATTCGAGCGAAAACCAGTCCATTCCGTCGCCGTCCCCGCTTCCAGTCGCCTCCGATGCGATAGAGACACGGTCGGGAAAAATCTCCAGCTGCCGCACCCCCTTTGCCGCGATCGCCACAGCCGACGGGACGCGTAGCCGAGCCCGAGCCAGCGCGACCGTCCATCTCGCGGCCTGGGCCGGCAGCCGCGGCAAGGCGTCGAGCAAAAAAGCCTGCCATCGGCCTTGGGCAGTCATGAATGGTAGGGTATATTGTACTAAGAGCGGTTTTCGGGAAAGCAATGACGTGAAGCCTTCTGACGATGAACTAGGGTTTCTCTCTTGCCGGGAAATCGTGGACTACTGCCTCGATTTTCTCAGCGGTTCGCTGCCGCAGACGGAGAGGCAGCTATTCTCTTCGCACCTGCGCAACTGCCCAGACTGCATGAGGTTCTTTGAAACCTACCGCAAGACGCCCGAGGTTTCCCGAGAGGCCTTAGCGCTGCGCATGCCCGACCGGGTCAGAATGGCCGTGCGCGATTTCCTGCGCACCCGCTATGAGGGGTCGCCGGCCAGGGACGACAGCTCGTCGGGGCGCTAGCCAACGCAATCCGCCCGCTTGACAGGCCGAGCGATGCGGGCAAGATGGCTACACTAGCATGCCCGTCGGCCTGGTTTGTCCCCGTTGCGACGCTTTGACCGGCCTCGACGCGACCTTGTGCCCGGTGTGCCAAGCTCCGATCGTCGAGGCGGCCCCTGGCGTGCCATCGCCTGGCCCGGCTCAGCCCGCTGTCCCTGTGGAGGATTCCATGTCTACCAAGCCCTGCCCGACCTGTGGCAATCCGGTCCCCGTCGGCGATCGTTTCTGCGGCCAGTGCGGGACGCGTATCGAGGTGTCATCCGCGCCCCACCCCAGCGCCGGCGCCGGCAAGACCATGTTCTTCTCCGGCGCCCAAGCCGCCGGCATCGCCAAGTTGGTGCTGGTCAAGGCCAACAGCGCGGATGGCTTGGCCTATGAACTCGGCGGCACCGAGCACGTGGTGGGCCGCAGCGAGGGTGCGATTCTGTTTGCCGAGGATCCTCTGGTGTCCCCGCGCCATGCCAACTTCTTCTACAGAGACGGCAAGCTGTTGGTGCGCGACGAAGGCTCGATCAACGGTGTGTTCGTGCGCATCCGCACCCCGACGCGACTGGAATCCGGTTCCGTGTTCTTGGTGGGCGAGCAGCTCTTGCAAGTCGAAGCTCTGGCACCCGACTTCGGGCCGCAGCCAGACGCCGAGGGAACATACTTCTACGCCAGCCCCAAGCGCGCTTCAAAGATGCGTGTCATCCAACGGCTGCGTGGGGGCGAAATCGGCCTCATCGTGCGCGCCCGCGGGGACAGCGTCACGCTCGGCCGCGAGGAGAATGACCTGAATTTCCCCGACGACCCCTTCATCTCGGGCCGCCACGCCGAAGTCTCCATTGCCCCGGATGGGGTGTTCACGGTGACCGACCTCGGCTCCAAGAACGGCACGTTTGTGCGTATCAACGATGAGTCGCCCCTGGAACACGGCGACTACGTGTTTCTCGGCCAGCAACTCCTGCGCGTGGAGATCTCGTAGGAGAAATCCAGCGCGACGACGAGGGAAATGGGAGTTAATGTTCTTCTTCATGAACTGCGTGGAGGATAGCTCGTGATCATCTGCTCTCGCTGCGGCAAGGAAAATCAGGACCAGTTCAAGTATTGCCTCGGCTGCGGCTCGAAACTGCAGATGGCAGTTCCCGCGCCGGCGGAGCCCCTGAGGGCGCCTCCGCCCGCCGAGGAGCCCGCGCCAATGGGCATGGCCAAGACTTTCTCGCCCGCGCCACCCACGGCCATGCCTGATCCGGAATCCGTTGGTTTTCAGGCCACACGCTACCAGGCTCCTGGTCCGGCGGCGGCGTCCGTGGTTCGGCCGATGGCTGCCTCTGGGTCCGCGCCACACCTGGTCCGTGCCGGTGGCGCCGTGGCTGAGACAAGGACAGCACCGCCCGCAACGGCCCCTGCTGCCTTCCCCGCGCCGGCGTCTGCTCCCATGCAGGACGCGTCCCGGCGACCCGTGACTGCGCCACAGGATGCTGCCGCCGCGGCATCCAGGCTCGCCACCGCGCCGACCGCCTGGCGCCCGGGGGGCGCTTCCGCAGCGCCGGTTCCCGCTGTGGCCGCAGCGGCACCGCGGGTGTCGGTGGCTCCAGTCCCGTCTCCCGGCAGACCAACTGTGCAGCCAAGCCCGAGCGCCGCGCCGGCTGCCCCCGTCAGCGTCGCGGCCGCGTATCCGTTGGCAGCGGCTGCCCCGGTCGCTGCCGCAGCCTCGGGGCCAACCCTGTGTCCCCGTTGTGGCAACCCGGTGTCTGCTGGCTTTGCCTTCTGTGGAGCTTGCGGTCATCGCATGAAGCCGGCCGCAGGCGCCGTGGTAGAGGCCGCGCTCCAGCAAGCCGCGGCGCTGGCCCCGGAGCCCGTCAAGGTCACGGTTCGTGGGCAGCTGACTCTCATCCGCCCCGACGGCACCGAGGGGGGGAGTCATCCCCTGCACCAAGGTGAGAATCTGGTCGGGCGAGGCCAGGGCCATCTCTTCGACGCCGACCCCTACCTGTCTCCCCGCCACGCTGAGTTCGTTCTTACCGATGCCGGGCTCGAAGTCCGCGATCTGCGCAGTCTGAATGGCGTGTTCGTCAAGCTCACGCAAGAAGAGCCGCTGGAATCGGGCGACACCCTGCGCATCGGCCAGGAGCTGCTGCGTTTCGACACCATCAGCCCACCCGCGCCGTTGGAAGACGGAACCGAGATCATCGGCACACCCAACCCAGGGTACTGGGGCCGGCTGTCCGTCATCGTGGGTCGGGACGTGGACGGCCCTGCCTTTCCGCTTTTCGACGAAACGGTTGTGCTCGGCCGCGAGCGCGGCGACATCCTCTTTCCCGAGGACGGCTACGTCTCCGGCACCCACGCGCAGATCACCCTACGTGATGGCCGCGTGTACCTGACTGACCTGGGATCATCGAACGGCACCTTCCTGCGTGTTCGCGACTCGCGGCCCGTGCCGTCTGGCAGCTTGCTGCTGATGGGCCAGCAGCTCTTCCGCGTGGCCCACCAGTAAGATTGTTGAAAGGGAGGGCCGCCGCCCTCCCCTCGTCCGCGAAGTAAATTCGCGGACCTCACCCCACCTGCTACTTCTTCTCGCCGCCCTTGGGCTTGTTGAAGAAAGCCTTGCGCAGATCGTCGTTCTGCTTCGGCTCGACGTAACGGAAGCCGCCCGGGATTTTGAAGCGCTGCCCGTCGTCGAAGTCGAGGGTCACGTCCACCGGCCCCTTGTCTCCGTTGGGGGTGACGACGTTGATCTTGTCTTTCGACCCAATGACCACCTGTTCGGCCACGTGACTGCCAAATGCAACGCGGACCTGGGTCTTGCCTGGCTGCAGACCCACGCCGATGATGTTCACCTTGTCACCACCTGCGGTGATGCCTTCGGCTGGCTCGACCCGGTCGATGCGGAGCCTGGTCTCTTCGCAGGCTGCCAGGAATGTCAGGACCAAAACGGCCAGAGACAGCCCCAAGACGCGTTTCATGTGCGCTCCTCCTTGATTGAGTCGCACCTTAGCCCGCTCGAACCCTGGGGTCAACGGCGACTCTGCACACCATGCAGGATTCGGCGTCGGCAGGAAGCCTCTCCTGCCCGGCGAGCCGGAGATGGGGTATGACTGGCAAGCCCCTCCGGGCGTTGCTTTCCCCGTGGAACCCCGACTGCGCGACATCGAGGCCTTGCTGGAAGACGCGGGCGCCGGGACCGCGGTGGAGGTCTATGGCGCCGCGGGAGCCTTGGGCCCAGCCATTGCCGCCTATCTGGCGCGTCAGGATGGAGGCCATGGTCCCCTGCTCTATCTGGTTGCTGGCGAAGATCTGGTGGAAACCCGCTGTGCCGACCTTTCCTTCTTCCTGGCCCCACGAAAGTCCGTCGAGGATCCGCTCGCCCCGGCGCCCGTCCTGGATCTGCCCGCGCCCGAAGTCTCGCCCCACGCCGAGATGCAGGCCGATCGCCGCACCATCATGCGCCGTTTGGCTCTGCTGTACCGCCTGAGTCACGGCCACGCGCCGGCTGTGGTGGTGGCGCCCGCCGCGGCGGTGTTTCGGCGGGTGATTCCGCCCATGCAGTTCGCCGATCTTTGCCGGGTGGTCGAGGCCCACTCGACCCTGGAGCGGGAGGCGTTGGTCCAGGACCTTGTCAGGGCCGGCTATGGCCGTGCCCAGGTGGTCGAGGATCCAGGAACCTTCGCGGTGCGCGGCGCGGTTCTCGACGTCTTCCCGCCAATCTACAAGCACCCCGTGCGCATCGAGCTGTTTGGCGACGAGGTCGAGTCGCTGCGCCTGTACGACGCCGCCACCCAGCGCACCTTGCGGGCCATCGACCGCGTGGCGTTCCACCCGGTGCGGGAGACCGTGATCACGGCCGGTGCGGATGTGCGGTCGCGTCTGCTGGCCGCAGCCGACCAGGCCGCCTACCCGTCGAGCAAGACCCGCTATCTGCTCGAGCAGATCGAACGCGGCGAGGATTTCTTCGGCAGCGAGTCGCTGGCTCCCCTCTTTCATGCCCGTCTCGGCTCGTTCTTCGACTACCTTCCGGCACAAACCCGCGTGGTGGTCGAGGATCCGGCGGCCCTCATGGAAGAGGTGCGCCGCAGTTTCTCCCGCGTGCGCGAGAGCGCCCTGCACCGCCGGACCGAGCACCGACTCGCCCTTGATGCCGAGGAGTTCTTGCTCGACGAAGAGCAGGCCCGCCTGGCGCTGGATGCCTGGCCCCGCCTGGAATTGCGCACGGTCGAAGTGATGCCCTCCAGCGCCGACGACACGCCGCCCGCGCCGCGCATCCGGCTGACGGCCGAACCCAACACCAGCCTGCGCGGCGAGCTGCTCCACGAACGCGGCGATGCAGATGTGGGACACGCTCTGTGCGAGCGCCTCCGTCTGTGGCATGCGGGCGGCTACTGCGTGTGCCTGGTGGCGACCACCCGCGCCCACGCAGACCGGCTGGCGGGCGTGCTGCAGGCCTTCGGCCCGGAACCCAAGACGCCGCGCGATCACAGCGAAGGGGGAGCCCTAAGCCTGCTGGAACGGGTCGCGGCCCGCCCGTCGCTGGAAATTCTGGTCGGGCCGCTCACGCGCGGATTCCGACTGCCCGACCAGCGCCTGGCGCTGATCGCCGAAGAGGAGATATTCGGTGCGCGCGTGCACCGCGCAGCCCCAGCGCCCACCACGCCAGGGTTTGGAAATCTCGCCGAGATATCCGAAGGCGATCTGGTTGTTCACGACGAGCAGGGCGTGGGCCGCTACCGCGGTCTGAAAAAACTCACGCTGCGGGGAGTGGCCCAGGACTTCTTGCACCTTGAGTACGACGGCGGCGGACTCTATGTGCCGGTGTACCGCATCGGCGTGGTGCACGGGTTCGTGGGCGGCACGCCGGAGACTGTGCGGCTCGACAAGTTGGGCGGCACCACCTGGGTGGAGAAGCGCCGCCGGGTTTCGGCTGAAGCGCGCAAGCTGGCCGAGGGGCTGCTGCAGCTCTATGCCCAGCGACAGGCGCTGCCCGGCCATGCGTTTCCGCCCCCTGATGTCGTCTTTCGCGAGTTTGAGGAAACCTTTCCCTTCGAGGAGACCGCTGACCAGGACAAGGCCATCGCGGCCGTGCTGGCCGACATGCAAGACGAAGCGCCCATGGATCGCCTGGTGTGCGGCGACGTGGGCTACGGCAAGACCGAGGTAGCTCTGCGTGCCTCGCTGCTGGCCGCGCTGGGCGGCCGCCAGGTCGCGGTGCTGGCCCCCACCACGGTTCTGGTCGAACAGCACGCGGTGACATTCGCCGAGCGGCTGCGGGATTTCCCGGTGCGCGTGGAATCGCTCTCGCGCTTTCGCAGCAAGCATGAACAGCGCGAAACCATCGCCGCCCTGGCCGCGGGCAAGCTGGACATCGTCATCGGCACGCACCGCCTGTTGTCGCGCGACGTGCACTTCCGGCGCCTGGGCTTGCTCATCATCGACGAGGAGCAGCGATTCGGCGTCACCCACAAGGAGCGTCTCAAGGAGATGCGCTCGCAGGTAGACGTGCTCACCCTGACCGCCACGCCCATTCCGCGCACCCTGCAGATGGCCATGACCGGCCTGCGCGAGATCTCCATCATCGCCACCCCGCCGGCTGACCGACTGGCCATTCGCACCTTCGTGTGCGGCTTCGATCCCGATGTGCTGCGCGAAGCGATTGCCAAGGAACTGGCGCGGGGAGGTCAGGTGTTCTTCGTGCACAACCGCGTGGAGGATCTACCCAAGTGGACGCGCGAAATTCGCGCCCTGGCGCCGGGGGCTCGCGTGGGCATGGCCCACGGCCAGATGCCCGAGGCCAAGCTGGAACAGGTCATGATCGACTTCGTCGACGCGCGCTACGACATCCTGTGCTGCACCACCATTATCGAGTCGGGCCTCGACATCCCGCGCGCCAACACCATGATCGTCAACCACGCGGATCGCTACGGGCTGGCCCAGCTCTATCAGTTGCGCGGGCGCATCGGACGCGCCAAGGAACGTGCCTTCTGCTATCTGGTGATCGCCTCGGAAGCCGCCCTGTCGGCCCAGGCGCGCCAGCGGCTGGAAGTGTTGCAACGCTTTACCGAGCTGGGCGCCGGGTTTCAGGTGGCCACGCACGATCTTGAAATCCGCGGCGCGGGCGAGATCCTGGGCGATCGCCAGTCCGGCCTGGTCGCGGCGGTTGGCTTTGACACCTATGCGCGCATCCTGGAAGAAGCCGTGGCCGAGCTGCGCGGGCAGCCCA
Organism: uncultured delta proteobacterium; assembly: GCA_963758155.1. Classification (GTDB taxonomy): domain Bacteria; phylum Myxococcota_A; class Polyangia; order Fen-1088; family Fen-1088; genus Fen-1137. The sequence goes on along the minus strand of CAVWUP010000005.1, from coordinate 81,465 downwards.
TCCGCAGCGAGTTCGACCCCGAGATCGCCGTCGACGTGCCCGCCTTCCTGCCCGACGACTACATTCCCGACACCGGCCAGCGTCTCGACTTCTACCGGCGCCTGGCCCAGGCCCGCGACGACAGCGCCGTACGCGAGACCCTGGCCGAGCTGGAAGACCGCTATGGCCCGCTGCCCGACGAGGCCCGCCTGCTCGGCGAAGTCATGAGCGACAAGACCCTGGTGCGCCGAACTGGTGCGCGCGCCTATGAGTTGACCGCGGGCCGCCTAGTGTTGTCGGCCGGCATGGACGCTCGGTTGGATCCCGCCAAGGTCATGCGACTGGTGCAACGCAAAGGCAGTCGCTGGAAGCTTTCCCCCGACATGAGGCTGTCCTACGCCTTCGACGACGAAGAAAAACGCGACCACCTGGCCGCCGCGCGAAAGCGGCTACAGGAAGTGTTGGCGTGCGTGAGTTCCTAGCAGTTGCGGGAAGCGCACACCTGTGCCATGCAAGCGGCATGCGTCGTTGCCTTCTCTGCCTCGCGGCCCTCGCCCTGCTCGCTTGCAAGCCTAGCCCCGGACCTGGGGCCAAGGCCGCTCCCCGTTCGGGCTCAGTTTTGGCCAGGGTGGACGACACCGAGATCACGGCCAGCGATCTGCAGGAGGTGCTGGCCCGCTACGCGCACACGCCCTTCGTGCTGGCGCGCTACTCCACGCCGGAGAAGAAGAAGGAACTCCTCGACAGTCTCGTGCGCTACGAGCTGCTGGCGCGCGAGGCGCTGCGCCGGGGCTACGATCGCGACCCCGACGTGCAGCGCATTGCCAAGAAACAGATGGTGGCGCTCTTCGAGAAGCGGGAGATCAACGACAAGCTGCGGGCCGAGGACGTTCTTCCGGCCGACGTCGACAAGTACTTCCGCGAGCACCAATCCGAATTTGTCCGTCCCGAAGAAGTGCGCGTGAGCCAGATCCTGGTACACGACGCAGCCGCCGCGCACCGGATCGCTGCCGAGGCCAAGGCCGGGCGCAATGACCCCAAATCGTTTCGCGCTCTCGTCGAACGCTATTCGGAGGACGCTGATTCCAAGCCGCGCGCGGGCGATCTGACCTTCTTCGATCGCAAGACCACGCGCGAGCCCAAGACTCTGATCGATGCCGCCTTCGCCATGTCCCAGGTCAACGAAGTCGTGGGCCCCATCCAGTCCGACAAGGGCTTCCACATCCTCAAGCTGACCGACCGTCGCGCCGAGACCACGCGCGCCTTCGCTGACGTGAAGGTCGACATCCAGAAACGGCTTCTCGATCAGATGCGCGCCCAAAGAAAGCGCGAGTTGGCGGACGAGGTGAGCAAGTCGGTCCACGTGGAAGTCTACGAGGACGAGCTGGCGAAGATCGCTCTGGCCCCGACACCGGATGGCGGCCGGCCTCCGACCGCTGCGCCCGCCCCGAGTTCTGCCCCAACCCCGGTGCCCACACCCAAACCCTAGGACCCCGTGCGATGCCTATGACCCGACTGTGCCTTGTCGTCTTTCTGCTCCTGCTGCCCTCGGCGGGGCAGGCGCGCGTGGTGGAAAAAATCGTCGCCGTGGTTGGCAGCGAAATCATCCTGCAAAGCGAGGTGGAGGAGCGGGCCGCGCCCATGATGGCTGACGTCGCTGCTATCTCGAATCCCGGCCAGCGGGCCGCGCGCGCTGCGGCCGTGCGCCGCCAGATTCTCGAACATATGGTGGACGAGCAGCTGCTGGTACAGGAGGCGGCCGAGCTCAAGGTTACGGTCAGCAGCGAGGAGGTCGACAAGTCCATCGAGCAGATCAAGAAGGACTACAACCTCACCGACGCCCAGCTGCGCGAGGAACTGCAAAAGCAGGGCATGAGTCTGGCCGTCTACCGGCAAAATACAAAACGCGAAATCTTGCGCTACCGGATCATCAACATTGCCGTGGGCTCGAAGGTCAGCGTGAGCGACGCCGACGTGCAGAGCTACTACGAGCGGCACATGCAGGCCGCCAGCGTGCAGGTGCGCGCCAGCCACATCTTCCTGGCCATCCCCGAAGGCGCCGATGCGGCTGCGGCGCAGGAAAAGGAAAAGCAGGCGCAGCTGCTGCTGCATCGGGCGCAGTCGGGCGAGGACTTCAGCCGGCTGGCGCGCGAGTATTCCGAAGACACCGCCACCCGCGCCGAAGGCGGCGACCTGGGCTGGTTCGGCAAGGACATCCTGCCCAAGCCCATCGAAGAGCTGGTCTTCTCCATGAAAGTCGACGAGATCCGCGGGCCGGTGCGTGCCGATCGCGGCTTCCACGTCATCAAGCTGCTGGGCCGCCGAGCCCAAGATCCCAAGCCCCTGTCCGAAGTGCGCGACCAGATCCGCGGTCAACTGCGCCAGCGCGAGATGGAACGCCAGACCAAGAACTTCCTGACCGAGTTGCGCAAGAAGATCTTGGTCGACATCAGGATGTAGTCGCCGGGCCCCTTCCAGGAGACGCTGGACGAAGTCCAGGAGAGCCTGCGGTGAGCACGGGTGCGCAGCGGCGGCACAATCAGCGGGTCGGATCGTCGGCCGTCGGGGCATCGAAGAGTTGCTGCCGCTACCCAGGAGGCCAGGCGAGGGGGCGCCCGGCCAGGACGTGCAGATGCACGTGCAACACCGACTGTCCCGCGTCCGGCCCTACGTTCGTCACGACCCGGAACCCGCCGTCGGCTTGGCCCGACTCGCGGGCCAGGCGCGCCCCAACTAACATCAGCTTGCCCAGCAAGGCTGCATCCTTCTCGTCGGCCGCGGCCAGGCTGACCACGTGGCGAATCGGAATGACCAGTTGGTGGAAAGGTGCCTTGGGGCTGATGTCCTTGAAAGCCAGTACCTCGTCGTCGCGATAGGTGATGGCCGCTGGGATCCTTCCTTCGCAAATCTTGCAAAACAGACAGTCGCTCATGTTGGTTTCCTCAGTTGGGTTCTACACCAATGCCAGGAGCCGCTGGCGTGTCTCCTCGAACGACGAGACCTCGTGGGTTCCCTGGCGCAGGAAAGTGTTGATGGCGTCCATCGCGGCGATGGCCTCGTCGGTGCGCTCGTCGCTGCCGGGTTTATAGGCGCCAAGGGCGATGAGGTCGCGCTTCTGCTCGTAGGCCGCCATCAGCTCACGCACACGCCCAGCGGCCTCGCGGTGCCTTTCATCCACCACCGCGTTCATCACCCGCGATAGCGAAGGCAGCACGTCGATGGCAGGCCAGTGGTTGCGGTCGCACAGCGCACGCGAAAGCACGATGTGGCCGTCGAGAATGCCGCGCACTTCGTCGGCGATGGGCTCCTCCATGTCGCCGCCCGACACCAGCACGGCATAGAGCGCCGTGATGGACCCGACATGCGAATTGCCCGTGCGCTCGAGCAGCCGTGGCAGCAGGGCGAACACGCTCGGGGGAAAACCTTGTCGCGCCGGCGGCTCGCCTGCGGCCAAGCCGACTTCGCGTTGCGCGCGAGCAAAACGGGTCAGCGAATCCATCATGAGCAGCACGCGCTGTCCCCGGTCGCGGAACCACTCGGCCACGGCGGTGGCGACGAAAGCCGACTTGAGTCGCACCAAACTGGGCGCATCACTGGTCGCGCAGACGACCACCGAGCGGGCGCGTCCTTGGGGTCCCAGCGCATCTTCTATGAACTCGGTGACTTCGCGACCACGCTCGCCCACGATGGCGATCACATTGACGTCAGCCTCGGTCTGGCGCGCGATCTGGCCCAGCAGCGTGGACTTGCCCACCCCCGAGCCGGAGAACAGTCCCACGCGCTGGCCCTCGCCCACCGTGAGAAAGGCGTCGATGGCGCGCACCCCAAGAGCCAGTGGTTTGGTCACGCGCCGGCGCGTGAGCGGGTCAGGCGCGGGTCGGTCCACGGCCCATTCTTCAGTTGTGCCCGCGACTGCGCCCTGCCCGTCCACGGGATCGCCCAGACCGTTGAGCACGCGCCCCAATACACCCTCGCCCACCCGCACGCAAAGCGGTCGCCCCGTCGGGCTCACCACGGCGTCCGGTCCAATGCCCGCCACTTCCCCGAGCGGCATGAGCACGACCTCGTCACCGCGAAAGCCGACCACCTCGGCCTGCAGGCGTGGCTCGACCGCCCGGCCCGCACCAGGCATTGCGTCCCGATCGATGTAGACCAATTCGCCCACGCACACGCCAGGGATGGTGGCGCGGACCACCAGGCCGGTCACCTCGGTCACCCGGCCGGCCAGCCGCCGCGGATTGACCTGGTCGAGTGCCTTGAGCGCGTCGCTCAGTTCGACCAGCGCGGGTTCAACGTTGGATTCAGTCACGCTTGCCTCACGAAGATGCGCCGGCCGCGCCCCGCAGGGCCCGTTCCAGCGCATCCAGTTGCGTCTCCAGGCGTGCGTCCAAACGACCGAACGCAGTCTCCACCACGCAGCCCTGACGGCCGACGGCCGGGTCAGGCACCACGCGCACATCAATCCCGGCTGCCACGCGCGCCAGCCAGCGCGGCCGCTCGCGCTCGATGGCAGCCAGATCATCCGGATGCGCGCGCAGGACGACTGTTCCCTTGCGAGCGCGACTCGCGGCCAACGCCTCTGCCGCGATCTCGCCCATCAGCTCGGGTGAAAGCTCGACTGCGCGGCCCACGATTCGCGCGGCCATGCGCCGGGCCAGCACGATGGCCGCGTCTTTGGCGCTGGCAAGGTCCTGCTCGGCCTGCGCACGCGCCGCCAGCAGCAGCGCGCTAACCTGCGCCAGCCCCGCTTGCTTGCCAGCCTCGAAACCGGCACGCTCAGCCTCGGCTCGCAGGACGGTCGCATCCTCCTCGGCACGCGCACGAACCTGGGCGGACTCAGCTTCCGCGGTGAGAACCGCTGCGGGAACCACATGTCCCAAGCCTTTGTGCAATCGGCCCATCGACTCGCCTTTTACCATTTCACCCATCTCCGTCCCAGCGTGGCGGGCACGCGACCAGCCACTGCCCTCAGCGACGCGTCTCCCTCGGCGCCCAGTTCCTGGCGAAGGGCAGAACCCCGGCGCGCGATCTCGACGAGCAACTCCTCGCAGCCCAGGCGGCACAGCCCCGCGCCCACCGGGCCCGCAGGTCCCACACAAAACGGCGCCAACCGACCGAAAACACAGCTCTGCAACTCCACAACCGATTCGGACGGCCAGGTTTCGCCGTTCGTCGCGACCGCGCTGTCGCCACGTATCTCTGACAACAGCGGCTCCACAGCCCCACGCCCAGGTAGGCCGCGAAGCAAGGCCGGCCAATCCGACACCGGTTCGCTGGCAATGGCTTCCGCGAGCCAGCTGGGATGTAGCCTTTCCATCCCGGGCGGGAACGGTGCCCGGGTTTCGGCAATCCACCCCGCCAGCAAAGCGGCCCGCTCGGAACGGGAAAGAGCGCGCAAAGCCTGCCAGGCCGTGCGACATGCTTCGCGGCGATTGCCAGCCAAGCGAGCCAAAACGGCGTCGCCCGCGGCCTGCAGGCTCAGGCCGAGCAAAAGGCCGCGCTCCTCGGCGTGCAGATCATTGAACCCGAATCCAGGCCTGTCCGTCACGCAACCAGCCTACCGCAACGGGGCGAAGATCATCCAGTGCATTGCGGCCCCTTGGCCAGCGATGTGGTATGTCTGCGCGCCTCACATGACTAGTTTCGGCCCCGAAATAGACGAATCACCGCGCCGGCAAGACGTTCGCAACATTGCGATCATCGCCCACGTTGACCACGGCAAGACCACGCTGGTCGACGGATTCCTGCGCCAGGCAGGCAGCTTTCGGCCTGGCGAGGTCGTCGCCGACTGCGCCATGGACTCCAACGATCTGGAGCGCGAGCGAGGCATCACCATCCTGGCGAAATTCACCGCCATCACCTGGAAGGGCACGCGCATCAACATCGTGGACACGCCTGGCCACGCTGACTTCGGCGGCGAGGTGGAACGCGTGCTCAAGATGGTCGATTCAGTTCTGCTGCTGGTGGACGCCTTCGAAGGCCCCATGCCGCAGACCCGCTTCGTCACACGCAAAGCCCTAGCCCTGGGATTGCGGCCCATTCTGGTGGTCAACAAGATCGATCGGGCTGGCTGCGATCCCGACGGCGCGGTCAACGACACTTTCGACCTCTTCTGCGCGCTCGGGGCCACGGAAGAACAGCTCGACTTCCCCGTGGTCTACGCCTCGGGCCGCGAAGGCTTCGCGGTCAAGGACCTCAAGGACGAACGTAAAGATCTCTCGCCTCTGCTCGATTTGGTGGTCCAGGCCGCGCCCCCGCCGCTGGCCGACATGGACGCGCCCCTGGCCATGCATGTGGCCACCTTAGACTATGACGACTATCTCGGCTACGTGGCCATCGGCCGCATGCTCTCGGGCCGCATCCGCCAGGGCGAGCGCGCCTTGTGCGTACACCGAGACGGCAAACGCGAAGAATTCCGGGTGGCCAAGATCCTGGGCTACCAGTCGCTCAAACGCTTCGAGCTGCAGGAAGCCGTGGCCGGCGACATCTGCGCCATCACGGGAATGCAGGACTTGACCGTGGGCGAGACCATCACCGAGATCGCTCGCCCGGTCGTGCTGCCGCTGCTGGAGATCGAGGAGCCGACGGTGAAGATGCAATTCATGTCCAACAACGGTCCCTTCTGCGGCCACGAAGGCAAGTTCGTCACCTCACGCAACATCCGCGAGCGGCTGTTCAAGGAGCTGAAAGCCAACGTCGCCCTGCGCGTGCTGGAGACCGACTCGCCCGACACCTTCGAGGTCCTGGGCCGCGGCGAGCTGCACCTGTCGGTGTTGATCGAAACCATGCGCCGCGAAGGCTACGAGCTGATGGTTTCCCAGCCGCAAGTCATTTTCAAAGAAGGACCCAACGGCGAAAAGCTCGAGCCGTACGAAGAATTGGTCATCGATCTCGACGAGGCCTACAACGGCCCGGTCATCGAGGAGCTGGGCCGGCGCGGAGGCCGCATGCAGGAGATGGTGCCAGCCGGTGAAGGCCGCATGCGCCTGGAATACGTCATCCCGTCGCGTGGGCTCATCGGCTACCGCTCGCAGTTCCTGACCGACACGCGCGGCACAGGGATTCTCAACCACAACTTCACCCATTACGGCCCGTACGCGGGAACGTTCAAGGGCCGCACCAATGGCGTGCTCATCGCGCAAGACCCCGGCCAGACCAACACCTACGCCCTGTTCTACTTGCAGGAACGCGGCGCTTTGCTGCTGCCACCCGGCGTGCCTGTGTACGGCGGCCAGGTCGTGGGCCTGCACGCGCGCGGCAACGACATCGTCGTCAACCCGTCCAAGGCCAAGAAGCTGACCAACATCCGCACCACCGCCGCGGACGAGAAGCTCTTTCTCACGCCGCCGCTCGCTCTCACCCTGGAAGCCGCGCTCGAGCTCATCAATGAGGACGAGCTGGTCGAGGTCACGCCCAAGAGCATCCGGCTGCGCAAACGCATCCTCGACCACAACGAGCGCAAGCGTGTCGAAAAAGCGCGCGGCCAGGGTTTGGAAGGATAGCGAGCTAGTTTTTTCACCACAGAGAGCACAGAGGTCACAGAGGTCGGAAGAGTGAAAAGGCAAGAGTCTCAGCCCCCAGTTCTTCCTTTCTTCCTCTGTGCTCTCTGTGGTGAGAAGCATTCCCCAGGGAGTGCGGCGTGAAGAAGCTGATTTGGCGCGTGACCCTCGGCGTGGCCGCTGGCGTGGCCGTATACGTTGGCTTTTCGGTTTGGGCCGGGGCCCGCAGCGTCGGGCACGCGCTCGCCACCTTCAACTGGGTAGTGGCGCTGATCGCCCTTGCGCTGGCTTCGCTGAACTACGGCGTGCGCTTCGCGCGCTGGCACTACTACCTCAAGGTGCTGGGCCTGCGACAGGTGACCGCCGGGCACAGCTTCCTCATCTTTCTGGCCGGCTTTTCCCTCACTGTGACCCCCGGCAAGCTGGGCGAGGCCGTCAAGGCGCTGCTTTTGCGCGAATCGCACGGCATCCCAGCCGCGCGCACCGCCCCCATCGTCATCGCCGAGCGCTTCACCGATCTGGTCGGCCTGTTGTTGCTCGCCTGTGTGGGTGTGTTCAGTTTCAACGTGGACCGGCGCTTTCTGGCCACCGGGGCCGTGGTCATCGGCCTCGGACTGGTGGTGATCTCCGTCGAGTCCATCGCGCTATTCTTCCTGCGGCTGTTGAGCCGCCTGCCCGGCGTGCGCGGGTTTGCCGACAAGCTCCACGAAGCTTATCAGGCGACGGCTGCGCTGCTGCAGCCCGGGGCCCTGGTCGTCGCGGTGCTGCTGTCGACGCTGAGCTGGTACTTCGAGTGCGTGGCCTTTTGGGTGGTGGTTCGCGGCTTTCCCGGCGCTGCCGTCGGCATGCAGGCTGGCACCTTCATCTACTCCTCCATGACTGTGGCTGGTGCGCTCTCATTTCTGCCGGGGGGTCTGGGTGTGACCGAGGCCGGCATGCTTGCCTTGCTGGGACAGCTGGGCACAGGGACCGGGCGCAGCGTGGCCGCGGCTGCCACGTTCGTCACGCGCCTGTGCACGCTTTGGTACGCGGTCATCGTTGGGGTAGCCGCGCTGTTCATATTTGCACGTCGGGCGCATATCCAGATCCAACTGCCTGAAAAGACGGCCGAGAATTCGTCCAGCGCGCCTGTTTCAAAGTAGCGCGCACCCGCATCATAGTCGCAGGCGCCGATCCATTCGGGCCATGCCTAAAGTTCTAGGGCTGTGGTGCCGAGTTGAGATGTCATTGAACGGACGCTCGCGGCGAGCCACCCCTAACCGAGAGAGCTGACATGGCAGACGCTTCCCGCCTCAACATCTTCGAGAGTACACACGGCGCGTGTCGCCGCCTTCCGGGCCCCTGCCCCTACGCCATTTGCCGTTTCAACTTGACGGCAGAAACGCGTGACACCCGCGGTGCCAAACCGGCCCACGCCAATGCGCCAATCTTGCGCGAGGCCTGTGCCTTGGAAGCCGCTGAACAAGGGGGCATGACCCTCGAAGAAATCGCGGCGCGCTTTGCACTCACGCGCGAGCGGGTGCGCCAGATCGAGCTCACGGCCCTGCGAAAGCTCGAGCGCCAGCTCAGGCGCGACGCTTGGACGGACGAAGATCCCGCCCATCAGACGTCCAAGGCGGCGTAGCCGAGCGGTTTACTTCGGCATCGCGCAGCTATTCACGCCGGCCGACGGCAGATAGCACTCGCGCACATAGTCCCGCACCATGCGGTCGGTGTTGAAACGCCAGCCCAGCGTGCGAATGGCGCGCTTGATGCGTGCGACCCAGTCGTGCGGCACGCCGTGCTCGTCCTGGCTGTAGTAGCAGGGCACCACTTCGCTCTCGAGAACGTGGTACAGGGACTCGGCGTCGCGCTTGTCCTGCTCGACCACCGATACGTGGCACACTCCATTGCCGATGGCGAAACCATTCAAGCCGTCGTAGGCCTCGGCCCACCAGCCGTCGAGGATGGACAGATTGAGCCCGCCGTTGAGCAGCACCTTCTGGCCGCTGGTGCCGCTGGCTTCCTGCGGTCGGCGCGGGGTATTGAGCCACACGTCCACGCCCTGCACCAGATGGCGAGCCACGTTGATGTCGTAGTCCTCGACGAAGACGATGCGCGAACGCAAGTCCGGCAGCAAGCTGGCCTGATAGACCGTGCGCAAGAGTTCCTTGCCGGGCTGGTCATCGGGATGCGCCTTGCCCGCGAATATCAGCTGCACCGGATGATCGGGATCCAGCAGCAGACGCCGCAGGCGCTCCATGTCGGTGAAGAGCAGATTGCCCCGTTTGTAGGTGGCAAAGCGGCGGGCAAAGCCGATGGTCAGCACATCGGCATCAAGGGTCGTCTTGGCGGCTTCGATCAACTCCTCGCTGTGGCTGTTGCGTCTGCGCTGGGCTTCCGCCTCACGCCGCGCGAAACCCACCAGAGTGGCCTTGAGCGTGCGGTGGGTCTCCCATAGCTCGGCGTCGTAAACACTGTCGATGCGGGCCCACATCTTTGGGTCGTGCAGATTGTCGGCCCAATCGGGGCCGACATGGCGGCTGTACAACTCCTGCATGGCGGGCGCCAGCCAGGTGCGCACATGCACGCCGTTGGTGATGTGTCCCACCGGCACCTCGTCTTCGCGGTGGTGCGGCCACAGGGCCTGCCAGGCCCGCCGGCTCACCCGGCCGTGCAAGCACGACACCCCGTTCGCATAGCGCGACATCTTGAAGGCCAGCACGGTCATGCACAAAGCCTCGTGCGCATCCTGCGGTCGCACGCGGCCCAGCCCCATGAACTCCTCTTTGGATAGGCGCAGCGACAGGCGAAGCGGTTCCAGGTACTCCTCGACCAACTGGGCGGGAAAGCGATCGTGGCCCGCGTCGACCGGCGTGTGCGTGGTAAACACCGTCGACTGCGCCACGTCCTGAGCCACCGTCCAGAAGTCCGCTCCAGTTTCCTCCATGCGCAGACGTGCGTATTCCAGCGTGGCAAAGGCGCTGTGGCCCTCGTTGAGATGCAGCCCGCTCCAGTCGATGCCGGCGGCGCGCAGGGCACGGATGCCGCCCACGCCCAGAAGAAGTTCCTGGCGGATGCGCACACCCCGGTCGCCGAAGTACAGCCGCGCGGCCAGCTTGCGATTCTCCTCGGAATTGCCGTCCACGTCGGTATCCAGCAGCAGAAGCTGGTTGCGTCCGACGTTGACCTGCCAGACCTGCGCGAAGAGGCGCTCGCGACCGAGCGGCACCTCGATGATCAGTGGCCTGCCCTGCCGATCCAGCTTGCGTGTAGCCGCCAGGTATTCCTCGGCCGCGCTCTCGTACTCGGCGTGCTGCCGGCCCGCGGCGTCGATCTGCTGCCGGAAATAGGACTGGCGGTAGAAGAGGCCCACCGCCACCAAGGCCAGGCCCAGGTCAGACGCGGTCTTGACATGGTCGCCGGCCAAAACGCCAAGGCCGCCGCTGTAGATGGGCAATGACTCGTGGATGCCGAACTCCGCCGACAAATAGGCGACCGGCCGCACGCGCAAAGGCGCAGCCTCGGTCTGGGCCCAGGTGGCCGCGTTGGGCGACACGTAGGAATGAAACTCGCGGTACACCCGATCGGCGCGGGCGCGAAAGGCAGCGTCCTGAACCAATTCGCGCAGCCGCTCCGGGCTCAGGCTCTTCACCACCCTGAGCGGGTTGTGCTTGGAAGCGCGAAAACCTTCTGGATCGAGATCGCGAAACAGCTTGATGACGGATGGGTTCCAGGCCCACCACATGTTCATCGAGAGCTCGTGCAACTGGTGATACAGCTTCTCTTCAGGCGCCATTTGAGGGGGCAGTTTGTCACAAACGAGGCGCCAGAGCACCGAGCGGTTTGCCGGACCGAGCGAAATTGCGCAGATGCGAGCGGCCCGAGGCGCGACGAGGGAGAATACTCGACGTACGCGACCGAGGAGCAACGAAGGGACGCGACGCAAATCCGCGATTTCGCGACGGGAGGCAAACCGTTCGGTGCTCTAGACCAATTCGGGGATATAATGGTCCGGCCAATCTCATGGATCAGCCTCGCCTCCTTGCATTCATCATGGCCGGCGGAAAAGGGGAGCGCCTTTTCCCGTTGACGCGCGACCGCGCCAAGCCTGCGGTTCCTTTTGGCGGGCGCTACCGCATCGTCGACTTCGTGCTGTCGAACATGCACAACTCGGGGGTGCGGGCCATCTACGTTCTCACCCAGTACAAGGCGCAGTCCCTGGTCGAGCACGTCCAGCGCACCTGGGGCGCGCGCAGCACGCACGCCGATTTCGTGACCATCGTGCCCGCGCAAATGCGCACCGGCGAAAGCTGGTACCGGGGCACTGCCGATGCCATCCACCAGAACTTCCACCTTGTGGAAATCTTCCGCCCGGACATGGTGTTGGTCTTTGGCGCCGACCACGTCTACAAGATGAACGTCCGCCAGATGGTGGATTTCCACCGCGAAAAAGATGCGGTGGCCACCATAGCCTGCATTCCCGTGCCGGTGGGCGAATCGGCTGGATTCGGCATCGTGGAGACCGACGCCAGCGGCCGGGTGACCGGCTTTCAAGAAAAGCCACAGGCCAATGTCACCACCATACCGGGCGATCCCACCCGGGCGCTCGCCTCTATGGGCAACTACATTTTCGCGCCCCTCGCGCTGCACGAAGCCTTGGAGGCAGACGCCCATCTCGACACCCACCACGACTTCGGCCGCGACATCCTGCCTTCTTTGGTCAAGACCGGCCGCGTGTACTGTTACGATTTCTCCAACAACGTCATCCCAGGGGTCACCGCCGAGGGCGAGCAGGGCTACTGGCGCGACGTCGGCAACATCGAAGCGTACTTCGAGGCCAACATGGACCTGAAGAACGTCGTGCCGCGCTTCAACCTGTACAACTGGGAATGGCCCATCATCAGCCAGAACTACCCTGACCCGCCATCCAAGCTGGTGTTCGACGACGAACGCCGGCGCGGCATGGCGGTGCAATCCATCATGTCCAGCGGCTGCGTGATCGCCGGCGGTTTCGTCAAGGACTGCGTGCTCGGCCGCAACGTCTGGGTCGATGAGGGAGCCGAGGTGCGCGACAGCGTCCTGTTCGACAACGTCTACATCGGCAAGGGCGCGCGCATCCTGCGCGCCATCATCGACAAGAACGTTCGCGTGGCGGCCGGTGACCACATCGGCCACGACCTGGCACGCGACGCCGTCCGCCACCATGTGAGCGAGGGCGGAATCACCGTGGTGGGCAAGGCGGGCGATACGTGGCTGACGCGCGCGCGGGATTTCTAAGGCGCTCTGACATGGCCAAACCCCGTCCCCTTGCGCTCGTTGTCCACGGCCACTTCTATCAGCCGCCGCGCGAAAACCCTTGGACTGACGAGGTGCCGCGTGAACCCGGCGCCACACCCTTCCACGACTGGAATGCGCGCATCCACGCCGAATGCTACCGCGCCAATGCCTACGCCCGCATTTTCCAGGGCGGAGACAAGATCAAGGCACTGGTCAACAACTACGATTGCTTCACTTTCGACTTCGGCCCCACCCTGGCGCGCTGGCTGGAACGCCATGACCCGCAAGCGGCCCGGCGCATCCGCGAGGGCGACGCGAACCAACGCCAGCGTCTGGGCCAAGGCGGTGGCATGGCGCAGGTGTGGGGCCACCCCATCACGCCCTTGCTGTCGCCGCAGGATCGCCGAACCCAGATTGCTTGGGGCCTGCACGATTTCCGCCTCCGCTTCGCCCGCGAAGCCGAGGGCATCTGGTTGCCCGAAACCGCGGTGAACACCGCCACCCTCGAGGCGCTCATCGATGCCAACGTTCGCTTCACCATCCTGGCGCCCGAACAAGTCGCGGCTGTGCGGCAGCCGGGCAAGAACTGGGTTACGGTCAACACCAACACCCTGGACACGGGACGCGTGTACCGCTGGCCGCATCCTGATGGCTCGGGTCGCTGGATCGCCCTGGCCATCTTCGACGGGCCGATCTCGCGCGATCTGGCTTTCGGTAGCGCGAGCCGCGACGCCGACACCTTCCTGGCAGCCGTGCGCAAGGCCGCCGATCGTTCCAGCGTGAAGGGCCAGCGCCTGGTGCTGGCGGCCAGCGACGGCGAGCTGTATGGCCATCACAAAAAGTTCGCGGATCTGACCCTGGCCTATGCCACGCACGTCGAGGCAGCTTCGCTGGGCATCGAGGTCACCAACCTGGCGGCGTTTCTGGAACGCCAGCCGCCCACTTGGGAAGCGCAACTGCACCCCGGCCCCGATGGCGAAGGCACCGCGTGGAGTTGTCAGCACGGCGTGGGCCGATGGCGCCGGCACTGCGGCTGTGCCATGGACACCACCCGAGGCTGGAGCCAGGCCTGGCGCGGCCCTCTGCGCGAGGCGCTCGATCATCTGCGCGACCGCGCGGCTGACTTTTTCACTGATGCGGGCGCCGATCTCTTCGAGGATCCCTGGCAGGTCCGCGATGCCTACGGCGAGATCGTGGATGCCGCGCCCGAGCAGCGCATGCGACGCCTGCAGTCCATGGGTCGTGGCCCGCTCAAGCGTGGCCAGAGGGATGCTCCTCGGCGCGCCCTCGGGCTGATGGAGATGCAGCGGTCTCTACTGCTGATGTACGCGAGCTGCGCCTGGTTTTTCGACGACATCGCGGGTCTGGAGAGCATGATCGGCCTGCGGCGCGCGGCCCACGCCGTGGATGTCTGGCGCTCGCTGGGTGGTCGCCCACCTGAGAGCGCAATCTTGGATATTCTCGCACGCGCCAAGAGCAACGAAACCGCCTTGGGGAACGGTGCTGATGTATTTCGCAGGGCGAGCCAGGCGCGCGTCACCCCGGCCTGCGCGGTTGCCCGCGTGGCGTTTACCGCTCTGGCGTCGGGCCCAACCGAGCCGCTCGACCTGCAAGTGCCCGGCTTCGACGTCGCAATTATTCCTGAGGCCTGTGCCAGCGCCGCGCTGGCCGGTCAGGCCACTGTGATACACCGCCGCACCGGAGAGACCACAGCCCTCGCCTTTTCCGCCGAGTACGACGGCAAGGCGGGTTTCCAGTGCCAGATCGACGGGCAAAGCCTGACCTTGGCCGATCTCGACGCAGAGGCCGTTCAAGCCCTGCGCATGCACGCCCTGGGGCGCCTCGCCGGAAAAGCCACCACCGCGGCCGAGTGCCAGGCATTTCTGGATATGGCCGAACTGGTGCAGCCGCTGCCCGAAGACCAGTCCCTCGCGCGCCTCTTCGCCATCGCCTTGATCACTTTCCTCGAGAACTCGCGGCCCGACGCCACGGACGCGTCGGCCTGGGACGTTGCGCTCGTGCTGCTCAAACGCGCGACCTTGCAGCCTGGCGGTGAGCACGCCCGCCGCGCCCAAGAGGCGCTGTGGGAACACCTGGCCGCGCTCCGGACCAGCCGCCGCCGCGCTGGCAAAGCCCTGCGCGCTCTCGCCGAGCAACTCGGCTTCGACATGTCGGCGTGAAAACCCTTCGCCGGCTTGACCAGATTCTTGCCAGCCTCGGCCACGGCTCGCGCCGTGAGGTCCGCAGGTTCATCGCCGACGGACGGGTGACAGTCGCCGGTGTGGTTCAGGACGATCCCGGTCGCAAGGCCGCGCCAGCCGCGGTGCAACTGGACGGCGCGCCGCTGGAATTTCCCGATGGCCTTTTCGTCATCTTCCACAAGCCCACCGGCTGCGTCTGTTCGCATGACCGGCGCGAAGGCCGGCGCATCTACGACCTGCTGCCGCCGCGCTGGATCGAGCGCAGTCCGGCGGTCACTACCATAGGCCGGCTGGATCGCGACACCACCGGCCTGCTGCTCGTCACCGACAACCACGCACTTGTCCACCGTCTGACGTCGCCCCTGCGTCATGTGGAAAAGGTCTATCAAGCCACGCTGGATCGCGCGCCCGAACAGCGTTTGATCGAGGAATTTGCCAGCGGCACTCTGCTTCTCACAGGCGAAGACAAGCCGTGCGCGGCTGCCCAGCTCGCATTTTGCGGCGGCGCCGAGGTGGAGATCACGCTTACCGAAGGCCGTTTTCACCAGGTCAAGCGGATGTTCGCCCATTTTGGATACGAGGTGTGCCGCCTACACCGCTCCCGCTTCGGCGACTACACCCTCGGAGATCTTGCCGCCGGCCAGTGGCGCGCCCTGCAGCCGCCAGGCTGAAGGAGATTCCCTTTCTTCGCAGCCCTACGGCACTTGCAGCTTGTCGCAATTCGCGGTGCTGGCCACTGGCGCACCGGCCACAAAGCGGCCGCTGCGGTACTCGCCTTCGGCGACCCGCGAGCCAGTCTTGTCCCACTGATTCCAGCGGCCATCGGGGTGGCCAGCCGTGAATTGGCCCCTGATCCACACTGTCCCGTCAGGAAACCAGGCAACGAACGGCCCGTCGGCCCGGCCCTCGCGAAACTCGCACAACTGCCGTTTCTCTTTGCCGCCCGAATGGAACTCGATGTATTGCGCGCGCCGGCCGTCCTTGCTGCGACACCACGCCACCTGTCCGGGCTTTGATTGCCTACTGTCCAATGACAGGCCCTCGGGACAAAAGCGCGGCCCCGCGGGCTTGCAATCCACGACGCCAAGGCCAACGATCGCAACCAAGGAAAGCAGACGGCGCCACATGGAGTTGTCCTCTCGTGCAAGCATCGGCAGGATGTGGCTCCCGGTCAAGTCCTGGCCATCATGGCCACGGTTTCAGCCGCACGCGCTCGACATCGATCGGCGTCGTCAGAATCGCCTGGCCCTGCTTCGCGAACCACACGGGATCGTCGGTGGTGGCATAGCGCCGGGTGCCCTGGCGCGACAGCCGCCGTTCCATCTCAGGGTGCCGTTGCAGCCAGTCGGCCAAGCGATCCGCGACCAGCCCGCCTTGCGCAATGATCTCCACTGAACGCGGCACCATGGTGCGAATCGCGGGCAGCAGCAGCGGGTAGTGCGTGCACCCGAGCAACAAGCGGCTGGGCGGATCGGGCGCCGCGAACAGCGGATCCAGATTCTTGTGCAGAAAGTGCTCGGTGCCAGGGCCCGACAGCTCGCCGGCTTCGACCAGGGGAACCCACAGGGGGCACGCCTGCTGAACCAGCCGCAGTCTGGGCGCCAGTTTCGCCAATTCCAGCGCGTACGATCCCGACGCCACTGTGCCCGCTGTTCCCAACACCGCCACGGTGCCGGTCGTGAGGGCCGGCTCGGTCACGCCCGGAATCGCGCCCGGCCCAAGTCCAGCCAACGCCTCGGCCGAGGGCCGCACCACACCCAGGATGCGCCGGTCCGGTCGGTGCGCGGGCAGGTGTCGTTGCTGAAGCGTGCGCAGCGCCTGGGCCGAAGCCGTGTTGCACGCCAATACGATCAAGGGACAACCAGCGTCGAACAGGAACTCCACCGCCTCGCGCGTGAAGCTGTGCACGAGTTCCAGGCTGCGCGAGCCATAGGGGGCGCGCGCGCTGTCGCCGAGATAGAGATAGTCATACTCCGGCAGCCGCCCCAGCAACGCGGACAGCACCGTGAGCCCGCCGAACCCAGAGTCAAAGACTCCAATCATTTTAGTCCTCAACTAGAGACGCGTATTCATCGGAGAGCATGAATGCGACCATCTCGCGCAGGGCGGTCGAGCTGCGCACGCGTTCCTGGCGCATGCCCTCCTCGGCCGGGGAGGCTCCTTCGCGCTTGAATTGGCCCGCCAGCGCACGCAGCGCCACCAACGGGCTGCCACAGCAGAGCAGGCCGACCCGGTCAGCGGTGTGGCGGCAACCCCGCACGTAGCCTTCCAGATCTGGCGGCCGGGTCAGCGCCTCGCCGGCATCGACCAGCAAGTCGGCGCGGACCTTCCCCGTGGGCATCAGCCGGGCGATCGGGGGCTGGGACAGCAGCGACGCCCAGTTGGCTGCGCGATCGCCCTCGCTGTCCGGCTCATTCACTTCCCCTTCCGACGATCCCAGGGACACCACGCGGATCACTCCACGCAAGAGCCCGCGCAAACTCTCGACCGACAGCCGCGCCACGGCCAGCGTGCCGGCGCGCGCCTGCTCCAGCGCGCGCCCGACGAAGAAGCGCAACTCGGCGACATCCAGTTCTTCGGCTCGCTGGCCCATGACCACGGTCAGCGGCTGTGTGGCGGCAAAGGTGACGTCGGCCCCGGTACCCCGGACCACGGCTCGCGAAACCGGAGCCCCCAACTGATCGCGCAACCCGCGAAACACAGCCTCGGCCTTGGGCTGAAGCGGAGTCCCTTCCACCGGCGCTCCCCCTACGTGGGGCATCTCGGCCAAGGCCGGCGCCAGTGCCCGCAGCACGCGGCGCAAGGGCCCGCGGCACAGGGGATGCTCGGCCACCGCCGGACTCCAGGCAGCCGGGAGCGCGACACTCTCCTCGCCCAGGCTCTCGATGCTGCCTTTGAGCGCCAGGTCCGGCTCCAGAAACAGCGCCAGATCCCGCGCCGCGCGCGCCAGGGCCATCCGACCACAGCGCTGTTGCAGATGGGCAGCGAGCAGCGCCAGCCCGACATCCGCCGGGTCGCCCAGCACACCGCGAAGCGTGGCAGCGCCCAAGTCCGCCTCGAACTGCAACGGCGTGGTCGTGCTCACGGCGGCAAGCACGGCGTCCAGCTTCTCGAAAACGCCTCGCTCAGGCGGCAGCTTGCGCATGCCGCTTTCATTGGCAGTAGCGGCAGACACGCTTGGCGCGACCTGCTTGCAGCTCATGCGGACCAGCTCGCCCAGACGGCGGACCACCGAGTCGACCTCGAAGTGCACCTCGGCCAGCGCGCTTCCGACCAAATCTTCGTCCTTGCCCGCCAGGATGGCGGCCACTGCCGCCAAGAAAGGCAGGTCCGACTCGCCTGGTAGAGGCCGCGCGACCGAGCGAAGCAAGCCACTGCCCACCTCGGCGAGATTGCTCAGATCGCCCCGTTCCCAGTAGTAGGTCACCAGGCGGGCCAGTGTGGGCGCAAAGCTGGGATCCATGTCCGACGAGCGCAGGTACGCGTCGTTGGCGCCGTCCAGGTCGCCCACGGCCACGCGCAGAATCTCTCCCCGGCGATAGAGCACCTCGGCCTGCTTCTGTGGGTCGTCAAGCCGGCGGGCCAGCCGTTCGCAGCTGGCCGCGGCTTCGCGATGCAGGCCCAGTCGCTGGTAGGTTTCCACCAGGGATTCGAGCACCCCGACGCGTTCGGGATCGCTGGCCAGGGCCATCTCCAGACTTTGGCGTGCGGCCACAAGATTGCCGAGGGCCAGATAGCTTTCACCCAGCCGCTGTCGGGTGTCGGTCAGACTGGTGACCGCGTCCCGCGGCAGCAGACGCAGCACTTCCTCCAATTTCGCGACCGCACCCGCGTGGTCGTTGCGCGCCAGCGCGAAACCTGCCAGCGCCTCACGCGCGCCCGCGTGGTGCGGATCGAGGCGCGCCAGCTCCTGATAGGCGCTCTCCGCTTCAGCATGGTCCCCGAACATCTCGGCCAGCTCGGCTCGGCGCAAGGCCAGCTTGTCCGGAGCCATCACCGAGGCCGCGTCGGACAATTCAGCCAGCTGGGCATAGACCTGGCGCGCCTGATCCCATTCCTGTGCGCGAAAGGCCTGCTCCGCCTGCGCGGCCAGGGCGCTGGCGTTTTTGGGCGCGAGCGTGAGCGCCTCATTCAGCAGAGCCCGCGCCTCGTCGAGCTGGCCCCGGCCGGCCGCCAAACGCGCCTGCAGGGTGAGCTGGCCAGCGCGCGCCGTCGCCCCGCTGTCGAGAGCACTCGCGCGCGCCAGCTCCTCGGCAGCCAGCGACGCGTTGCCGTCCCGCTCGGCGGCCTCGGCCTGGGCCAGGTGCCAGTGCGCATGACAATGAGCCGGTAGCCCCGGCATCTCTTGCAGCAAGGCAGCCCAACATCGATCGCGCTCCTCGATGTCAGGGAGCCTCCCGTACACATCAAACAGGGACTCGGCCAGCGCCCCATCCGCGGGACTGGCCGCGCGAAGTTCTTCCAACATCGCCCGCGCGGTGGCCGTGGACACCGCGGGACGCATCACCACCGCCGCCAGCCGCTTGTCCACGGCGTCCCGGGCTGCGCGGTCATCCTTGCGCAGCTTTCGCAGGCGCTGCCAGCAGGCGATGGCGTCGATGGTGTCGCCGGCCTTCTCGGCCAGGTCGGCGCGCAGCCCGAGCGCATCGGCGGGCAAGAGCGCGCGCCCCACCGACTGCAGGAGCATGAGCGCAGGGCCTTCGCCCTCGGGCCGGGCCAGGTGTAGCCGGGCTCTCTCGAACAGGAGAGCCGCGGCGGCTTGATCGGTTTCGTCGTCGACTCGCGCCAACAACAAGGCATCCGCCTCGTCCAGCGCCCCCTTCTTGGTGAGAAGCGCGCTCAGAGCATCGAGGGCCGCGCGCGAGCCGCGCTCAACCAACTGCCGCAAGATGGTCTCGGCCTGGGCGCGCCTATCGTCTTTCTGGGACAGCAAGGTGGCCAACTCCAGCCCGACGGCCTCTGGGTCCACGCCGGCAGGCGCCGGCTGACCACCCAGCGCCGCCCACAATCGCTCCAGCAGCGCGGCCAGCTCGTCGCTGCGGGACTGCTGACGACAAAAAGCCGCCAAACGTTCGAGGCCGAGCACATCGTCGGGGGCCTGCTCCAGCAGGCGCCGGCACGCGGCCTCGGCATCGTCGAGCTTGCCCATCTGCTGCAACACCTCGGCCAGGGTCCGGGTGACCGCGACGCGCGCGGGACCGTCCTCCAGCGCTTGCTCGCGCAACACCAGGCACTCGGCCAACTTGGTTCCTTGGCCGAGCGCCTGCAGCCCCTCGACCAGCAGCGCCACGGGTGCCCCGTCGGGCTCGAGCGCGAGGGCCGCGGCCAGCACAGCCTCGGCCTCAGACGGCTGACCCGCAGCCTGCGCGGCCTGGGCCATGCGCAGGTTGGCCTCGGCTGTCACCGCTGGTGTGCACGCCAGATGCCCCAGCAACTCGCGATACTCACGCTGGCTCTCGTCTCGCTCGCCGGCGCGCCAGAGCAGGCGGGCCAGACCCAGGCGCGCCTCCGCGTTGCCCAAATCGAGATCGAGCAGCACCTGGTAGGTGGCGACGGCGTCCTTCTCGTCCTGCAGCTTGTCGCCCAACACCAGGCCCAAACGCTGCAGCAGCAGCTTGGCCTCGTCAGGCCTGACCTCGCCCAGTCGCCGATGCAAAAGATCGGCGAGGCCGGCCCAGTCGCCGGTCTCGGCCGCCATCGCCTCGAGGGCGTCCAGCGCCGGCGCGCAGCTTGGATCCATGCGCAGAGCCGCTTCCAGGAACTTCACGGCGTCCGGGCTCCCCGGCGACATCTGGCGTGTCAGGCCAGCCGCATCGCAAAAACGCGCCGCCCGCTGCTGGAGCGAGTCCGACGTGCGCGCATCAGCGGCCCAGGCCGCCTGCGTCTGCGCCATCCCTTGGGCGTCGCCGCGTAGGGCATAGATGTCGACCAAGCGCTGCCAGGCCGCCTGCGCAATCGTGCCCCGCGCTTCGCCCTGCAGACACTCGTGCAACCATTCAACGGCAGCCTCATCGTCCCCCAACACCAAGCACAACGCAGCCATGAGACGCGCCGCCTCGGCCCGCGGCACCGCCGGATCGGGCCAGCGTTCGCGCAGGAGCAAGTCGTCGAGAGCATCCACCGCCTTGGCGCATAGGTCAGGCTCGCCCGAGGAGACCGCCAGCTCGGCCATCTCCAGAGTGGCGCCCACGTCGTCCGACGTGCCCGGGTGGGCGTCCTGTGCCCGCCGCCCCAGCATGGGCAGGATCTCGTCCCAGCGCCCTTCCACGGCTAGTCGCAGGGCCAGCGGGCGTGCCGCGGGGCCGAGCGCGGAACGGCCGGCGAGCGATTCCTCCAGTGCCCGGACCGCGCGATCGGTTCGCTCGGCCCGCGCCCACTGACGGGCCGCCGCCAGCAAGGCGAAAGCGCGATCCATGCGCGAGCCGTCGCTGCTCGTCGCCAGTCGCTCCAGCACCTCGGCCGCCAGCGCCGGGCGACCGCTCTCGCTGGCAGCTGTGGCTTGGGCTGCCAGCGCGCTGGCCAATCCCGGCCAGCGTTGCAACGCCGCCGACGCCGTCGCTTCGGCCTCGGGCAACGTCTCGGTCGCTGAAGCGAGCAGATTGAGCAAGCGGGCGGTTCCCGCCTGATCGCCGCCCTCCACCGGGGCGGCCTGCCGATAACTCTCGATCGAGCGCGCCACGTCCCCGGCCAGCAGGGCCCGCTCGGCCGCGGCCAGCCGGCTTACGGCTGCCGTGTGGTCGGCCAGCCGATCCGGCGTCAGCGAGGAAGCCGCCGGCTCGGCAGCCCCCTGCGACGGAAAAAAGGCAAGCGTGAGGCGCTGCGAGGCCGCTTCGGCGCGCAAGGCGCTACCGTCCAGGTGGTGGCGCTCGGGCATGCGCCAGCCATGCATGGGCAAAAGCGCCAGCAACGCCAGCTCGCGCACGTCGATCTCCAGGTCGGTCGCGCCCTCGATCCGCACCAGCGGAACCACGCCACCATTGGGTTCGGGCGACGCAGCTGCGCCCACAGCCATGAAAAGCGCCGCCACCAGCAAGGGCGGAGGCACGGGGAGAAAACCGTAGACGCGCACGTCGAACATGGAGAGGCGGGCACAATCCGGCTGCACCATGGTGAGCGCACCGGTGGCGGTGAATTCGGCCTGGCGATCCCCGAGCACGGCCCGCGCCCCCACGCGAACCAGGCCATCCTCAATCTCCACCTCAGGGCCGAAAAGGCCATAGTCCGCCAGGCGCGCGTCGCGCAAGAATCCCGTCAGATCCTTGGCCTCGAACGACACCGCCAGCTCGCGCAGCTTGAGGCGATGGTTCTTGAATCGGGTCACGCCCCCCGACAGATCGAACGGGAAGCGCAGGTTAGGGATCTCCAATTCCAGTTTTTCCACGCGACCAAAGGCAGGGATGTCCCGACCCGCCAGGCTGAGCAGCCCTCGCCCTTCGACGAAAGTAAGCCGGAATGCCCCTTCGGTGTCAGCCATGGTCCGCGTCCGAACCGCCATTGTAGAACAGTCGGCCGCGGCGTCCACCGAAGGTGACAAACAACAGAACGCTGAACACAACCCCCAGCGAGCTGGTGAGCAGGGGCACCTGGACCATCAGGGTGGAAGCCAGCTGGACCAGGTCGGCGGGTGCGGGCGGCGCGTCCCCGGCTCGCGCGTGGGCCTGGGCAGCCACCTGCTGCAAGACCGGCAAGCCGCCGGCCACCTCCCGGCGTACGACCATGAGCAAGAAAGCCCCGTTTCCCCCATACAAAGCCAGACCGCCCCAAGCCGCCCCCACGCTGGCCGAACGAGCCCGCGCATCGTCGGAAAACACCGCGGCCACCGCAAAAAGCAAGACCAGCGCCAGGGCCAAGCGAGCCACCCCCTGGGTCCAGGCCGCAACCGGGTGAGCCCGATCCACGGCTTCGTCCAGGGCGATCTGGCCGCGGATCAGCACTTCCTGCTCCGCACTGGCCAGGCCATCCAGGCTGACCTCGGCCATGGATTTCCCGGTGGCCAGTCGGCGCAAGTCGGTCAGGCTGCCCAGAAACAGGCGCGCGCCTGCCAACAGCATGAGCACACCGAGCACGGTGACCCAGCGAGGACGGCGTGTCGGCAGCCGAGGGGACTCGCCCAATGGCCGACTGGTCCTGTCCCGTGGACCATGGTTTGCGCTCATCGGCTCGGGCGAAACCTCACGCTCGTCTGCGTTTCTCTCAGAAACTCGGCGCGGAGCAGGGCTCGTAGGACACGGCGCCCTCGGGGCCGCCCTCGTATCGCAGCAGATCAAGGTTCACATCGATCTTCTTGGCGTCCCTGGCCTCCTGGCAACGTCGCCGCGCCCAATCCATCACGATGGTCTGACCCTTGCGCTGGGCGGCCTCGTCGGCCAGGCGCTGTTTCTCCCTCTCGAACTCGGCCATGTCCGGCTTCATGTGCTCCTTGAGCTTGACCACGATGAAGCTGCCCAGTTCCTGGAACGGCCCGCCCAGGGACGCCTCGCTCGACAGCTCGAAGGCTGCCTTGGCCAGGGTGGGCGCAGGCCCGATCCCCTGCACCATGGAACCGCGACGCGAATACAGCCCGGTTTCCTCGGCGTGAACGCTGTCGTTCTTGCTGGCCTTCTCGTCGTTTTCAGGGGCGGGGAAGAGATCCTTGAGGCTCTTGCCAGACTCAGCCTTGGCCTTGGCCAGCGCCGCATCAGCCGCCGCCTTGGCGCGCGCCTGCGAACGCTCCTGGCGCAGCTCGGACTCGGCGATCTCCGGACGCGCCTGCTCGAAGGTAATGTCGCCCTCGCGCGCGGCCTCGGGCACAACCAAGGCCAGGCCGCCCGTGATCTTCACCGGTCCCACCAGCTCGCCGTCCTTGGCCGCCCACACCTTGTCCTCGACCTCAGAGCCCAAGGTCGTGCCGCCCTTGCGCTGCCACCCCAGATCCCCGCCGCGCGGCCGGCTGTTGGCATCATCTGATGAAGTCTTGGCCAGCTTGGCCAGGGACTCGCCCTTGCGCACGCGCGCCGCCAGCGCATCCGCCCGCTTGTTCGCCTCGGCAGTCTTGTCCGGGTCAGCGTCGCTGGGAACCGCGACCAGCAAGAAGCGCAACTTGCGTTGCTTGGGCTGCTTGTCGTAGAGCGCGGTCTTTCTCTGATCGTACAGTTTCTTCAACTTGTCGTCGTTGGCCTTGGCGTAGGCCGCGATCTCGTCGGGCCGCAGCTCGACCTCGTTCTCGTAGCGGTGGATGGGAAAGCGCAGGTACTCGAGGTTGACCCGGTCGGATTGGCGCAGCCAGGTCTCCTTGACCTCGTCCGCCGACACGGCAACCCCGGCACGCAAGAGATCCCGCATGCGCGCCGCCATGATCTCGCGGCGCTGCTGCTCGATGAACGATTTGGGCGACATGCCCAGGTGGTACTGCACGAACTTGCGGAAATTGTCGTACGAGAACTTGCCTTCGCTCTCCGCGTACGGGAGCTTCTGCTCCCGCCCCATGCTGACCATCTTGGCTTCGGCGATGAGATCCTCGACCTCTTCGTCGCCCACGCGGAAGCCGAGGCGCTCAGCCTCGGCGGCCAGCAGCTCGCGATCGATGAGCAGATCCATGATCGTCTCCTTGAGACGAATCTGCTTGGCCTGCTGGGGAGGAATCGAGGCGGCGTTGAGCACCGTGAAGGCGTAGGTCCAGTCCTTCAGGGTCACCGCATGGCCCTCGACTTGGGCGGCGCTTTCGGTCACCCGATGGGGCATGCGCATGCCACAGCCACCGATGGACTGCGGACCGAAGTTGACAATGAACACAACAATCACGATCGAGAACAAGAGATAGATGAGCAGCGATCGGGACTGTTGACGCATCTGCTCGAGCATTTTGAATCGGCCTCCGTTTGACTTGGCTATGGGAGCTGAAAGGTGCGGCAATCTAGCACGGTCATGGCGGAAAGCGCACCCCCATGCGTGCCCATCTGGAATTCCGGGGGACGGAGACGGTGCGGCGAGGCCCCGCAGCACTTCGGGTGGGTCGCTGGCGAAGGGCCAGGCCCTATTCCTTCCAATCGTCGCCCGGCATGATCCGGTGCATGAACTCGTCGAACAGCCACTATGCCACCGGCCGTACTGCCCGTCGTCGGCAATGCGAACTCGGCGACCGCACCAGTGGGCGCGATACGGCCGATGTTGCTGGCACCCTGTTCCGTGAACCAAAGGTTGCCATGATCCCCCATAGGCGTTAAGCGGAAAAGTTGCGCTGGAAGCGCACCTAAATGACCGGCCGCGATTCGGCGACAGCTGATCTCGGCAGGGCTTTGAACGACGTGCTGGTCATTGTGGGCTTTCTACGCGGCAAGGCGCCAGGACGCGGTTCCAGAGTCTTGCAAGACATTCTCGCGAACGCCCGGACAGCGGCCGGAAGGCACCGATGCAGGCTTCACCGACGTACGAGCCTGGGAAGCCGCCGTCGCCGTCGCACCTGGGGTCTGAAGAGGCTGTCAAAAAGCGTCTGGCACCGCCCTGGGGGGTCTGGCACCGCCCTGGGCCCTGGGGGTCTGGCACCGCCCTCGGGCCCTGGGCACTGGGCCCTGGGCCCTGGGGGTCTGGCACCGCCCTCGGGCCCTGGGCACTGGGCGCGACTCTTGCCAGCACCGGGAAGGAGATCGCGGGTTGGACAGCTGGGGCTACGCCACCGTTTTGTCACGGTCCCTAGCCGCTGGATCCGGGATGCCGGGGCTCGTCGACTCACGGGCCCCGCGCCTCCATCACCGCTCCGGTCACTCACCCAAAGTTTCTGTGACGCGGATGGCGGTTGGCGTATTGCGCGGCGGTGTGATAAGAGCACAGGTCTGGCGGCCTGGCTATGCGTGTACTCTCGATAGCCCGTCCACCGGCACACGGCACAACCGAATGCTTCTCGACTGGGTCTACGGTCTCTTCTCCAACGACCTTGCCATTGATCTTGGCACGGCGACGACCCTGACGTTCGTGCGCGGCAAGGGAATCGTGTCCAACGAGCCGTCGGTGGTGGCGGTGCAGCGCACCGGCAACGGCACCAAGAAGGTGCTGGCCGTGGGCAAGCAGGCCAAAGAGATGCTCGGCCGCACGCCGGGAAACATCGCAGCCGTGCGGCCCATGAAGGACGGGGTCATCGCTGACTTCGAGGTCGCCGAGGCGATGTTGCGCTACTTCATCCAGCGCGTGCACAACCGGCAGACCCTGGTCAAACCGCGCATCATCATCGGCGTGCCCTCGGGCATCACCGAGGTCGAGAAGCGCGCCGTGCGCGATTCGGCCCTGGCGGCCGGCGCGCGTGAGGTCTACCTGATCGAAGAGCCCATGGCCGCTGCCATCGGCGCGGGCCTGCCCGTCACCGAGCCCTCGGGCAACATGATCGTCGACATCGGCGGTGGCACCACTGAAGTCGCGGTCATCTCGCTCTCCGGCATCGTCGCGGCTCGCTCCATTCGCGTGGCCGGCGATAAAATGGACGAGGCCGTGGTGGCCTACATCCGGCGCAAGTACAACCTGCTCATCGGCGAACGCACCGCTGAGCTGGTCAAGAAGCAGATTGGCAACGCCTACCGGCTGGAAGAAGTCGAGTCCATGGAGATCAAGGGTCGCGATCTCATCGCCGGCGTGCCCAAGACCATCGTGGTGACCAGCGACGAGATCCGCGAGGCCCTGGCCGAGCCAGTGGGCGCCATCGTCGAAGCCGTGCGCTCAGTGCTGGAACGCACGCCACCCGAACTGGCGGCTGACATCGTGGATCGCGGCATCGTGCTCACCGGGGGAGGCTCGCTCCTGCGCAACCTGGACATGTTGCTGCGCGAAGAGACTGGGTTACCGGTCATGGTTTCCGACTCGCCCGAGTGCGCCGTGGTGCTCGGCACCGGGCGCGCGCTCGACGAGCTGGCCCTGCTCAAGGAAGTCGCCCTGCAATAGCCACCGTTTCGAGTGGATCGTCTGCTCGGACCGCCATACATTTGCTGTCGCTGTGCACGCTGGAATGCTCCCGTCGGGGCACCGACAGAAAATCCGCGAGGCGGTGATCATTTTGGCGGCCTTTCTTGCCGCCTTGTTCCTGCTGCGCCAGAGCTCGAAGTCGCCCGAGTACCTGTCGCCGGTGGACCGCGGCATCCTGGCCATGGTCACGCCCCTGCAATCGCGCATGGCCCGGCTGGCCCGCAGCATCGGTCACGCCGCTGGCCAGTATGTCGATCTGGTGCACGTGCGCGCCGAGAACGGCATCCTGCGCGACGAGAACGGCCGTCTGCGCGCCGAACTGCTCGATGCCAGGCGCGGTGCCGCCGAGAGCGTGCGCTTCCAGAGGCTGCTCGGCCTGCGCAACGCCGTGACCGCAGAAACCCTGGTAGCGCGGGTGATCGCCATCGATGTGTCGCCGTATTTCCGCGTGGCGCGCATCCAGCTCGACCGCGGCGAAGGTCTGGTCAGCCGGGGCATGCCCATCATCACGCCCGACGGTGTGGTGGGTCGGATCAACCGCGTGGCGGGCGACACATCGGATATTCTGCTTTCGGTGGATCCCCGTTCCGCCATCGACGTGGTGCTGCCGCGCACTGGTGGCCGCGGCATTCTGCGCGGCAAGCCCGGCGAAAATGGCTACCGCTGTGCCATCGAATACCTGATGCAAGGCGAGCAAGCCAAGGAAGGCGACCTGGTCGTCACCAGCGGCCTGGGCGGTTTTCCCCGCGATCTCCCGGTGGGCAAAATCAGCAAAGTTACCCGCAATGCGGCCGGAATGTCGCAGGATCTGGAGGTTTCGCCTGACGTCGACTTCGCGCGACTTTCCGAAGTGCTGGTCGTGGTGGCGCCGGCGCCGCCCCCGGATCCCGAAGCGGGCGCGCACAAGGCACTTGCCCCCGGCCACGGATTGGGGGTCTATCGCTGATGCGTTCCATCGCCACCTTGATCGTCGGGCTGCTGCTGCTGCTGCTGCAGTCCACGGTGATGGAATTCGCGCCGGTGCATTTGGTGACACCGACCCTGGGCCTTCTCACCGTGCTGTACATTGGCTTGTCGCCGCTCAAGTGGGCGCCGGGTGCAGCCGCGCTGGTGGGGCTGTCTCTCGGCTATCTCTTTGATCTGGTGTCAGGGGCTCCGCGCGGAGTGCACGCCTTCGTGTTTCTAGTGATGGCGCTCTTCGCCCGCGTGCTGGCCTCGCGCCTGGCGGTGCGCGGCGTGGTGCTCAAGGCAGCCGCGGCCTTCGTGGCTAGCTTGCTGTCCGCGTTGCTCATCGTGGTGGTGCGCGCCCAGGTCAGCCCGGAAACCGGCTACGGTGGCCTTCGCCAGGCGCCGCTCGAGGCCCTGCTCACCGCGGCCTTTGGACCGCCGGTTCTGTGGCTGCTGGGTCGTCTCGATGGCCGTCTCGATCCCGCTCTCTTGCGCGTCGGGCTCTCGCGCCGACGGGGGCGCGCCCTGGGCCCAGGCCTGCCGCCCCGCTAGCTCTCACGCATGGACATCGCCGGCCAAGATGCAGAGCTCCCCGAAATCCGGCACCGCGCCCGCTATCTGTCCGCGCTGATCACCCTAGTGTTCCTGGGTCTGGCGGCGCGGCTCTTCTACCTTCAGGTGGTCGAAGGCGATAGCTACTACCGCATGACCGCTGATAGCATCGTGCGCACCGTGGTGCTGCCCGCGGTTCGCGGTCAGATCCGCGACCGCAAGGGCCGCGTGTTGGCCACGATGGTTCCCTCATACGACGTTCAGGTGCTGCCCTCGCAGCTCACGCACGACGCCTACCTTCATTTGCGCGAGCTGCTCGGCCCCGATGTGGAAGGCGTGCCGACCTGGGATGCGATTCGCGAGGAAGCCCAGAAGGGCAAGGATCGCACCATGGTGGTGGCCGAGGACATCAAGCGCGACGTGATGGCGCAACTCGAGACCGCGCTCGACAATCCGGGCATCAAGGTGGTCGCTGTGCGACGGCGTCACTACCCGTTCGGCGCGCTGGCCAGTCACGCCATCGGCTACATGAACGAAGTCTCGGCCGAAGAACTGCGCACGCGCAAGGACGAGGGCTACGGCTCGGGCGACTATGTCGGCCGCACCGGCATCGAACGCCAGTGGGAGCCGTATCTGCGCGGCCAGAAGGGGTTCGAACGAATGGTGGTGAACCGGCGCGGCCTGCGCCGCACCGACGTGCGCATCGCCGATCTGGTGGATGGGCCCATCAGTCAAACCGCGGTGCCGGGCAACAACCTGGTTCTGACCCTGGACGTGGATCTACAGAGAATTGTCGAGCGCGCCTTGCGCGGCTCGCGGGCCGCGGCAGCGGTGTTTCTCGACGTGGAAACCGGCCGCATCCTGGCCCTGGCGTCCAAGCCCACCTTTGATCCCAACTTGATGTCGCGCGGCCTGTCGCCCGAGGCGGTGTCCCGCATCCTGAGCGATCGTCTGCGTCCCTTCCGCGACAAGGCTTTGGCCGACACCTACAACCCGGGCTCGACCTTCAAGATCGTCACCGCAGCCACCGCGCTGGAAGAGAAGCTCATCACCCTCGACGACAAGGTACGCTGCGCTGGCTACATCCAGGTCGGCCGCCGCCGCTTTCGCTGCACCAAGGTTCACAAGACCGTCAACCTGCACGATGCCATCGTGCAAAGCTGCAACGTCTTCTTCTACGACCTGGGCGCGCGGCCGGGCATGATGAATCGCATGGCCAAGTTTGCCAACGAGTTCGGCCTCGGCGCACCGTCGGGTCTGGGACTCAATAACGAGCAGGCCGGCTTCGTGCCCACCGAGGAATGGCACCGCGCCCAGGCCACCATCCCCGGCAAGAGCGAAGGCTTCGTGATCGGGCACGCTCTCAACACCGCCATCGGCGAGGGCGCCACGCGCGTCACCGTGCTGCAGATGGCGCTCGCCTACGCAGCCATCGCCAACGGGGGCAAGCTGTGGTTGCCGCAAATCGTGGAACGGGTGGAATCGCCGGACGGCAAGGTGGTCGAGGAGTTTCCCCCGCGCGTGCGCCGGGATGTGGCGGTGTCCGCCGAGACGCTGGCCACCATTCGCAGCGGATTGTATGGCGTCGTCGCCGATCCCAAAGGCACGGCCTACAAAGCGCGATCGCACCACATCGAGGTGGCCGGCAAGACCGGCACCGCGCAGGTGTACCGAGGCGGGCGCATCGGCAAAGACGATCCTCCCCTGCCCTACGAACGCGTCGACCACGCCTGGTTCGCGGGCTACGCCCCGGCGGCCAAGCCCCGCATCGCCTTCGCCGTCTTCGTCGAACACGGCGGCCACGGCGGATTGGTGGCGGCACCGGTGGCCATGGAAATCGTCGACAACTACTTCGAAACCGTCGCGCCACCCGAAGATCGGTCACCACCCCGTCTGGCGCGCCACACGGGACACGCACCCAGCCGCGAAGATTTGCCGTCCCTGCTTGGCGGCTCGGGCTCCGACCCGGTGCCGCTCCCGCCAGCTCCCACCCAACCTGCGAAGAGCGCCCCGGCTCTGCCGCCGGATTCCCTCAACAAGGAGAGCCGCTAATGGCCCGGGTTGTCTCCTGGCGCAAGCTGCGCTTCCGCTTTGACTGGATGCTGACCGCGGCCACGCTGGTGTGTATCTCGCTGGGACTGCTCAACCTGTGGAGCGCCGTGCGCGAGCGCCAGTTCCACCTGTTCGCGCAGCAGCTGTCATGGGCCGCGGTCGGCAGTCTGCTGTTCTTGGCCGTGGCCAGCTTCGATTACCGGGTGATTGCGCGCATGGGCTACGCGCTCTACGGCGTGGGCATCAGTCTGCTGGTTGTGGTGCTGATTCACGGAAAGATGGTGGGCGGCTCGCGGCGCTGGTTCGATCTAGGCGCCTTTCACCTGCAGCCCTCCGAGCTGATGAAGATTCTGACCATCATTGCGCTGGCCAAATACGTACACGAGACACCGGCGCTCGACGGGCGGACCCTGCGCCACATCTTGGTGCCCATCTTCCTCGCTGGCCTGCCTTTCCTGCTCATTGCTGCGCAACCGGATCTGGGCACCGCGCTCATCATCGTGCTCATCTTCGCCACTGTCATGCTGACCGCGAGGCTTCGCCTCAAGACCATGGCGGGAATCGCCTTTGTGGTGGCGCTGGCGGCCGCGCCCTTGTGGGAATACGCCCTGCACGACTATCAGCGCAACCGCATCCTGGCTTTCATCAACCCCGCGCTGGACCCAGCCACTGCTTGGCAACCGCGCCAAGCCATGAATGCCGTGGGCTCGGGGCGGATCATTGGCAAGGGGTTCTTGCAAGGGACACAGATCCGGCTGCGCTCGCTGCCCGCGCTGTGGACGGATTTCCCGTTTGCCGTGTGGGCCGAGGAATGGGGCTTTCTGGGCTGCATGGTGGTGCTGCTCGCCTATGCCTTGCTGGCCCTGTGGGTGATCAAGATTGGACGCGAGGCCCGCGATCGCTTCGGCATTACCGTGTGCGTGGGCGTGGCGGCCATGCTCTCGTGGCAGGTTGTCGTCAACATCGGCATGGTCACGGGCCTGCTGCCCGTGGTTGGCGTCACCTTGCCCTTGTTCAGCTACGGCGGCTCCAGCGCACTCACCGTGATGTTGGCGTTGGGAATGGTAATGAACGTGTCGGTGCGACGATTTGCCTACTAACTTCGCCAAGAGAAAAGTAAAGAACCCTCCGCCTCGGCCGTTCCGGATGAGTTTCTAGCCCCTACTTTCGTAAGGGGGGAGCCACGTTAACCGCATCGGGCTTCCCGACTCTAGCGGGCGTGCACATTCCAACGGACAGAGGCAGCTCCCAGAATTCAATTTGTAGGGAAAAAAATCTCTTCCGGGTGTCGAACCGCACAGAGGGTTCAACAAAAGCATGTCCCTCTGCTCAGCGACGGTCAAGAAAGAATTCTCCCTACTTCGTCTCCCGCCAAGAAAGTCCGGCGCCTCCTTGAGTTGCGCTGGAAATTTCGCCGCGCGAGAGAAGTTCTTCCTTGTCCAAGATCGCATCAGCGCGACGGATGGTTGGCCGGGAGTGTATCCCGGTGTCCATGCGGATGGCGTCGCAGGGGCAAGCCTCGACACACAAGCCGCACACCACGCAGCGAAGCTCGTCGATCTGAAAAACGCGCGGCCGCTTCTCGATGCGCGCGTCCTCGGATTCTTCGGGAACGATGCTGATGCAATGGGCGGGGCAAGCGGTGGGACACATCATGCAAGCCACGCAGCGGACTTGGCCGTCGGCCCGCTTCATCAGGCGATGCAAGCCCCGGTTGCGCGGCGGGTACGCTCGTTTCTCCTCGGGATAGGCCAGGGTCACGATGTCGGACTGCGCGCGCCTGCCGAGAAGATTGCGCGGCCAGTTGCGCAGGAAATGCCCAAAGGTCACGCGCAGTCCCTCCACCGTTGCCCACAGATAGCTTTGCCGCTTCCATCCCGCGGGCCGGCTGACAACTTTCACCGTCGTGGCCATCAGTGGATCCACATCTGCCAGCACGCGGCCAGCACCACGTTGGCGATCGACAACGGCAGTAGCCTCTGCCACCCCAGGCGCATCAACTGATCCGCGCGGAAGCGCGGCAGGGTCCAGCGCACCAGCAACTGAAAGAAGCAGAAGACGAAAACCTTGCCGCCCCACACCAGCATCGACAGAAGCACGAAGGCCCAGTTGGGCAGCACGCTGGCGCCCCATATCTGCCAGCCGCCCAGGAAGATCGTCACCATGAGCGCGGACGAGCCGACCACTTCGAGGAACTCGCCCAGATAGAACATGCCGAAGCGCAGGCCCGAATACTCGACGAAGTAGCCCACGATCTCGGATTCGCCCTCGGGCAGATCAAAGGGCGTGCGCTTGGTTTCCGCGAAGGCCGCGGCAAGAAACAGGAAGAACGCGATGAAGTGCGGAACGCCGCGGACGATGCCCCACTGCCAGGGGGCTGGCCCTTGCTGTAGCACCATGGCGCCCGGCTCCAGGGTCCCATACGACAGGAACATGGCCAGCACCGCCATGCCCATGGTGACCTCGTAGGAAATCATCTGCGAGGCGGCGCGCATCCCGCCCATCAAGGCCCACTTGTTGTGCGAGGCCCAGCCCGCCAGGGTGGCGCCGTACACCGACAACGAGGCAAACGCGAAGTAGAACAGCACACCCACGTCCAGCCGCGCGATCTGCAAGTTCACCGGCTGCACGCACGTGCCAAGTGGAACCGCCTCGCGCATCTGGCCCCAGCACAGCGGCGCCCCGAAAGGAATGATGGCCAGCACGATGAACGGAGGCGCGATTGCAAGGATGGGCGCCAGCGTGAACAAGAACCGGTTCGCCTTGGGCGGGATGAAGTCCTCTTTGAACATCATCTTCAGCGCGTCGGCGACGAAGTGCAGAATTCCCCAGGCGCGCCAGGGCCCGATGTTGGCGCGGTTGGGGCCCAGCCGGTCCTGCATCATGGCCGACTGGCGCCGTTCCAGCCAAGTGAGCAGACTGGCCAGCCCCATGGCGAAGCCGACCATGAGCACGAGGATCTTGATGATCGCCGCCGCGACCGCGACGCCAGGCCGACCATGCCAGAAGAGTTGTGCGCCTGACATTGCGACTACCCCCTCGAATTGGCGAAACGCAGCTGCACCGGCATCTCTGGCTTGCCCCAATCGGCCCCGCTCATCAGGGTGATCTTCTCACGGGCCTCGTGGAACACTTGCTTCGCATCCGCGTAGGTCCACGCGGCCCCCAGTGCCCCTCCCAGCCGAACCGCGGTTTCCCAGCCTGGCCGCGCCTGCCCGGCTGGTGCGATGGCCGCGTACAGACGCTGCACCTTGCCTTGTCGGTTGGTGAAGCTGCCGTCAATCTCGGCCCACATGGACAGCGGCAGCGCCACCTGGGCCGCAGCGTCCGACGGACCTTGGTGCGCAGTCACGGCCACGAGAATCTGCCGCGAGTCGAGCGGGCCGACTGCGTGGTCTTCGCCGACGAGCAGCAGCGCGGTCACGGCTCCGGCCTCCAGGTCGCGTTTCAGATCCACGGCAGTGCGCAGGGTCGGGCCGCCAATCAATTTGGCGCCGGTGGTGTTGGGATTCTTGTCAGGGCTGACCAGGATCTCGTCGCACCAGCCCTCGGGCGCTCCTGCCAGGTACACGCGATCGGTTCGCAGGCATTCAGTGGCCAGGCGCAAGAATGCGAAGAGATCCTCGTTGGTCATCTGGGCCGACAGGACCACGCCCAGGGTCGCAGGCGACCTGTCGCGGGCCTGGCCAAGCAGTCGCGCGGCCTCAGTCAGCGCTGCGTCCCAGCTCGTCGCCGCGCCCGCCACCATAGGCGCAGCCAGGCGCTTCGACTGAACTGGCTTGTAGGTCAGCCGCCCTTCGTCGCACATCCAGTGCTTGTTGACGGCAGGGTTGAGCCGCGGAATCAGGCGCCGGATTACGTTGCGGGCCGCGTGGATCTCAATGTTGCAACCGGTGGCGCAGCCGGGACACACCGACGGCGTGGCCCACAATTCCCAGGCCCGCATGGAAAAGCGAAAATCCTTGGCAGTCAGCGCGCCCACCGGACAAACGTCGACTGTGTTAAGCGAATAGGGATTGTCCAGGCGCCGGCCCGGCGCCGTGGTCAGAAGCTGCTGATCCCCACGAAAGGCCATGACCAGATCCGGCTGGCGCGCCACCTCGTTGCACACGCGAATACAGCGCGAACACAATATGCAGCGTTCCTGGTCGAGCACGATGCGGCGGCCGACGTCGACGACCTTGGCCTTGTGCACCTTGCTGCCGTCGTTGCGGGCCACGCGCGCGTCCCAATCGAAGTAGTGCCTCTGCAGCAGGCACTCGCCCGCCTTGTCGCAGATGGGACAGTCGATGGGGTGGTTGAGCAAGGTGAATTCCAGCATCTGCCGCCGCACGTCCAGCACCTTGGGCGAATTGGTGATGACCTCCATCTTGTCAGCCACCGGCGTGTAGCAGGATGGAATCGGCTTGGGAAATCCCTTGATCTCGACCAAACATTGGCGACATACCGCCGGCGCTGACAGCCCTGGGTGCCAGCAGAAAAACGGCACCTTGCTCCCGACTCGCTGACAAGCCTCGAGAATGGTCATGCCCGCGGGAAATTCGTGGGTCTGGCCGTCGATGACCATCTTCACGTTGGCCCGCGGTGCGGATGGCGCTGGAAAGTCGCCCGCCATCAGCGATCGCACTCCCCGCCGATCATGTTGATCATCCCGAAGGTCGGGACCAGGTCGGCGATGAATAGTCCGGGCAGAAGCTTGTTGAGCACGGCGAGGTTGGCGAAGCAGGGAGGTCGCACACGACATTTCCACGGCTGGCCCGTCCCGTTGGATACGATGTAGAAGCCCAGCTCGCCGTTACCGCCCTCGGTGAACGAGTAGATCTCGCCGGGCGGCACCACGATGCCGTCCATGATCAACTTGAAGTGCGCGATCATGGATTCGATGGTGTTGTACACCTCGCGTTTGGGCGGCAACGCGACCCGCGCGTCGTCGATGAGCACCGGGCCGGCGGGCAGCAGATCCATGGCCTGTTCCAGGATGCGCATCGACTGCCGCATTTCTTCCAGGCGAACCGCGTACCGATCGAAGTTGTCGCCCTTGGAGCCGACCGGAACATCGAAGTCGAAGCGATCGTAGACCAGGTAGGGATGGTCCTTGCGCACGTCGTAGTCGAGCCCGGTCGAGCGGCCCACTGGCCCGGTCAGGCCCCAACCCAGGGCGTCGCCACGCGTGATGATGCCGATGCCGTCCATGCGGTCGCGGAAGATGCGGTTGCTGGTCAGCATCTTGTCCGCATCGGCAATGCTGGCGCGGCAGCGGCGCAAAATGTCGCGCAGCTTGGGGCAAAAGTCGTCGGTCAGGTCAGCGACCACGCCGCCGATGCGCACATAGCTGTGGGTCAGGCGCGCGCCTGAAAGCTCTTCCAGCAATTCCCACAGCCATTCGCGCGCCTTCATCAAATAGAAGAACACGGTGAACGCGGCCAGCTCCATCGCGCTGGCGGCCAGGCAGGTCAGGTGATCTGTGATGCGCGAGATCTCGCCGACGATCACGCGGATGAACTGCGCGCGCTCGGGAATCTTCTTGTCGATGTCGAGCAGCTTCTCGACTGCCAAGGCGTAGCCCACGTTGTTGAGCATGGGCGACACGTAGTTCAGGCGATCGGTGTAGGGAAATATCTGCGTCCAGGTGGCGTTCTCGGCTTCCTTTTCGAAGCAGCGGTGCAGATACCCGATCTGCACGTCGGCACTGCGAATCTTCTCGCCATCGACCTCGAGAACCATGCGCACGGTCCCGTGCATGGCCGGATGCGAAGGCCCCATGTTGAGCGGCATCGATTCCGTGGGCAGCTCGTCGTCCTCGGGAAGATTGGCAGCGTCGCCAAACCCGATCACCACGCGGCGTGCAGTCTGCGATGGGTCGTCCATGGTCTAGTCCACGCTGCCGGGCAACCGGCGCAAAAGCGGCTGCCGCCCTTCCTTGGGGAAATCCTTGCGCAAGGGATGGCCCACGAATTCGGGATACATCAAGATGCGGCGCAGGTCAGGGTGGCCGCCGAAGCGCACGCCGTAGAGATCGAAAGCCTCGCGTTCGAACCAGTTGGCGCCCGGCCACAGTGCCACCACGGAATCGATGCACGGATCTTCCTCGGAAACCCCGGCCAGAAGCCGCACCCGGTGCTTCTTGTCGACTGAATAGAGGTGCAGGACCACGTCGAACCGTAGCGTGCGGCCCAGGCAATCCACGCAGGTCAGATCGATGAACATGTTGAGCGCGGTCGAGGGATCGTCGCGCAGGAACTGGGCGACCGCCCGCCAATGAGCTGGCGCCACGCGCGCCCATTCGTTGCCGTGCTGCGATCCGGTTTCGAGGATTTCGCCCGCGACGAACTGCTCGATCAGCCGGTCGAGGATGATCTTGGCCATGGCTTTCCCTGAGCCTAGCGGCCCGCCCCTTCCTTGGTTTCGCCGTCGGGCCGAATGGCCGCGTCGGGCGCCACGTAGCCGCGCTCGGCCCGCAGCACCACCTGGCTGTGGCCCTCGCCTTTCTGGATCCGCTCCTGCAGCAGCACCAGGGCATCCAGCATCTGCTCGGGCCGCGGCGGGCAGCCAGGAATGTACACGTCCACAGGGATGACCTGGTCAGCGCCCGGCATGGCCGAGTAGTTCTGATAGAAGCCGCCGGTCGACGCGCACACGCCGAATGCGATGACCCACTTGGGCTCGCACATCTGATCGTAGATGCGGCGAAGCACCGGCCCTTGCCGTTCGGTGATGGTCCCCACCACGATCATAAGGTCGGCTTGGCGCGGGGAAAAGCGCGGGATCTCGGCCCCAAAGCGCGCGATGTCGTATTTCGGCGCCCACAGCGCCATGAACTCCATGCCACAGCAGGCAGTGACGAAGGGATACTCAAACAGGGAGAACTTACGCGCCCAGTTCACCGCCTGCGCGAGTTTCGATGTGTAAAACGAAAATGGCATCTTCTAGTCCCATCCGATCGCGCGCTTGCGCCACACGTAGGCGAGCGCGAGCAGCAACACCGCCATGAAGACCAGCACGGCGCCCAGGCCCAACCACGAAGCGCCCGCCTGGCATGTGCCCTTGACCAGCGGCTCCAAGCACGACAAGGACGAGTAGTTGACCGCCCAGGGATACAGAAAGGCGACTTCGATATCGAATACCAGGAAGAGGATGGCGACTGGATAGAAGCGCACCGGGATGCGCACGCGCGGGCTGCCGACTGGATCCGAGCCCGCCTCGTAGGTGATCTGCTTGGCCCGGGTCACGCGCCGCTCGCCCACAAATCGGGCCAGCCCGCTGAAGGCAACGGCCATCCCGACCCCGGCCAGGATCGCAAGTGCGGCAGCTGTGTAGTCCGACCCCATGGTGTCTTGCCCAGCGACGGACTAATACTGGCCGGCGCGGCGGGGTTCGTCAATCCGGCGTCGAGGTTGCGTCCCTGTTTGACTTGCGCCCCAGTGGTTTCTAATCTTCGCCCCGATGCACCCACTCCTATTTCGCTGGAGCCTTGCGTCCGCAGGCCTGTTCCTCGCCCTGCTTCTAGTTCGGCCGGTCCTCGCCGCTGATGACAAGCCAGTCGCCAGCCAGGAAGCCGCGGATCTCGACACCTCCCCCCCTCCCGGCGTCGACATCAGCAAACTCGACGACTACGCACGCAAGGTCTTCTTCCGCGTCGTCAACCGCGAGCCATCGAGCTGCGGCAAGGGCCACAGCCTGATCTACTCGGTCAAGCACGATCCTGGCTGCAGGCGCTCGCTCTACGCGGTCAAGTACGTGGCCAAGATGGCCGATTCCGGCTACACCGACTCAGAAATGACCGAAGTCCTGCAGAAGCGTTACCACGACGTGGTCCACAAAGACATCGACGTCAGCCGCGCGCCCAGCAAGGGTCCGGCCGAGGCGCGGGTCACGGTGATCGAGTTCGTGGACTACGAATGCCCGCACTGCCGAGCCGCTCAGGCGCTCATGAAGCAAGTCCTGGACACCTACCCGCGGCAAGTGAGGCTGTGCTTCAAGCACTTCCCGCTCGGCGGCCACACCAACTCGCGCCTGGCGGCGGAGGCTGCCACGGCCGCGCAAAAGCAGGGCAAGTTCTGGCCCTTCAGCGACAAGGTGTGGGAAAACGCCGACAACTTGACCCCGGCCGTGCTGGAAAAGATCGCCAAGGAAGTGGGTCTCGACGTGGCCCGCTGGAGGAGCGACATGAACTCCGACGAGGTCAAGGCTGCTGTGACCAAAGACAAAGCCGACGGGGGCGCCCTGGGCATCAACTCCACGCCCACCATCTACATCAGCGGCCGCAAGTACGCCGGTCGCCACGACATCGAAAGCATCAGCGACTGGGTCGACGAAGAACTGGGTAAGTAGAGATCCACATGACTCGCCGAACACTGTGTGAAACTCGATACCTGCGCCTGGTGGACATCGACGGCTGGACTTTCGTGGAACGCGCCAACGCACGTGCGGTGGTGGTCATCGTGCCGTTGACGGCCGAGAGGCGACTGTTGTTCGTCGAGCAACACCGCATCCCGCTGGGTCGCAGTGTGATCGAGTTTCCCGCCGGATTGGTGGGCGACGAGCCCGGACGCGAACAAGAAGACCTGCTTGAGGCCGCGCAACGAGAACTGCTGGAGGAGACAGGCTATAAGGCCGCGACGCTGAAACTGATTTCCACTAGCGCCACTTCTCCGGGGATGACCAGCGAGATGGTCCGGTTCATTTTGGCCTCCGACCTCACCAAGGTCGGCGCTGGCGGCGGAACCCTGTCGGAGAACATCCGCGTGCACGAAGTCGCGCTGGGCGAAGCGCGCGCCTGGCTGAGCGAGCGCGAGAGGAAAGGCACCCCCCTGGCGGCGAAGGTCTTTGCGGGACTCTTCTTCGCCCACGAAGCCTGGGGCCCCAGATAGCTTTTCTCACCACAGAGAGCACAGAGAACACAGAGGTCGGAAAGGAAGAAGGGGTTCGGACCGGACAGAACACAACCCTTCCCTTTCCGATCCGGCTCTGTGACCTCTGTGGTGAGGAAAGCTAACTTCAATCCGCGCCCCACGCGATGCCGGCCTAGAAACTTCCGGACAAGGTGACCGTGCCCGGACCAAGGGAAATCGCCGGCGCGTCTGGGTCGTCGCGTCCCCAGATCAAGAGGGCGACGCCACCCGCAAGCGCGGCGACTCCGCCCCCCACAAGGCCCCAGCCAAGGGTCGCGGTGGAGCGCTTGAAGGGGCAAAGTCTGCCTCCACAGCTTGGATCGGGATCGCCGTCCACCGCCAGATAGTAACTTCCGAAACCGAGGAGTACCGCAGCACCTGCGGTCAGACCCAACCCGACCAGAGGCAACGGCTGTCGCCAGAAAGATCGGCCAGCCTTGGCAGGGGGCGGGGCTACCTTCGTCTTGGTCAGGTCGACACGAGCTGGTGTGGCGGGAGCCGCCTCGGTGGGAGCCGCACCAGCGCCGGTTTGCTCGCGCACCACGCGCGTCCACAGCGCGGCGGAACGATCCTTCACCGCCCGGTAGAAATCCCGGGCCGAGCAGATCTCGCATTCCTTGGCATCGCTGCCCAGGATGCGACCCGTCTCGCCGTCGCGCAGATCGAGGCGCAAGTTATACGACTCGTTGACGTAGCTGCCCTGGATCTCCAGGATGTGACTCGCGCGTGCCTGCCGACCCACATCGGCCAGGCAGGCCGGGATGTTGCAGTCGTCGAGTGAAACCTTGACCTGACTCTGCGGCACGACCTCCACGCCCAGCTCGCGCAGAGCCTGCTCGGCCGAAGCCCGCACCTCTTGCCGGATGTCCCGCGCGCCGCCAGCCATCTCCAACAACACCACCCGAGGCGCCGCCATAGCCCGTCCCCCCCAGGAGGCGGCCATGACAGACATTATGATTCCTGGAAGACCAGGGCGCATGGGTCTCATGTTGAATATCTGCGGGACAGAGTCAAGAGGGCGCCAACTCTACCCCGCCTAGACCGATCTACGCCGATATCAATCTCAATTGCCGGCAGCGCGCCGGCGGCGTGACTGCGATGGGGTAGATATTGGAAAAGCAACCGTCGCACAAACCGCGATGCTCGTCCGTGCCTCCAGCACAGTTGATCGAGTCACGCAAGCCGCTGAGCGACAGGTAGCCCAGGCTGTCGGCGCCCACGAAACGACAGATCTCTTCCACGCTGTGCGCGCTGGCGATCAACTTGTCGCGATCCGGAGTGTCGATGCCGTAGTGACAGGGCCCAATCGTGGGCGGCGAGCTGATGCGCAAATGCACCTCGCGCGCGCCCGCTCCCCGGATCATGCCGATGATCTTGCTCGATGTGGTGCCACGCACGATGGAATCATCGACCACCACCACGCGCTTTCCCGCGAGAACCTCGCGCACCGGCGACAGCTTGAGTTTCACGCCGAAGTGGCGGATGGACTCGGACGGCTCGATGAAGGTGCGCCCCACATAGTGCGAACGCATCAGTCCCTGACCAAAGGGAACGTTGCTCTCGCGCGCGTAGCCAATCGCCGCTGCGGTGCCGGAGTCGGGAACCGGGACCACCACATCGGCAGGCACCGGATGTTCCACCGCCAGACGCCGACCCATGCGTTCGCGCGCTTGGTACACCGACTGGCCCGCCATGGTGGAATCGGGCCGCGCGAAGTACACCCATTCGAACACGCAGCGGTGGGGCCTCTCTGCCTGGAAAGGAAAAAGCCGCCGCATGCCGTCCTTGTCAAAGACCAGCATCTCGCCTGGCTCGATGTCGCGCACGAAGCTGGCCTCGATGAGATCGAAGGCGCAGGTTTCCGATGCCACCACCCAGCCCTTCTTGTTGTGCTTGCCTAAAGACAGCGGGCGGATGCCCATCGGATCGCGCACGATGATCATCATCGATTCGGACAAGAAGGCCAACGAATAGGCGCCGCGCACGGCCCGCAGCGCGTCCGCCACGCGGTCGGGCAGCGCTCCTTCGCGCGAGCGCGCGATGAGATGCAGGATCACCTCCGTGTCGCTGGTGGTCTGGAAGATCGAACCCTCGTCCTCCAGACGCGCCCGCACTTCAGCGGCATCGACCAAGTTGCCGTTGTGGGCAATGGCCAGCGACCCGCCCGAGTAGTCGACCGCGATGGGCTGCGCATTCTTGGACGCCGAGTCGCCGGTGGTCGAGTAGCGCACGTGGCCGATGGCCGACGAGCCCGGCAAGCGTCGCAGCCGTTCCTGGGTGAAAATCTCCCCCACATGCCCCATCTCGCGCACCCAGCGCAATCGCTCACCGTCGCTGGAAACGATGCCCGCTGACTCTTGACCCCGGTGCTGC
Source organism: uncultured delta proteobacterium (assembly GCA_963758155.1). Classification (GTDB taxonomy): domain Bacteria; phylum Myxococcota_A; class Polyangia; order Fen-1088; family Fen-1088; genus Fen-1137. Next base: position 39,786 of record CAVWUP010000005.1, on the reverse strand, counting down.
AGGGCGTGCAAGCCAAGGTACGCTAGGTTCGCTGCTTCTGGGTGGCCGTAGATGCCGATCACGCCGCACATGGGCGAGGAGAAGGTACCACACCCCCGGCGAAATGCACCCCGGACCCGACGTCCCACGATAGGTGCGGAGATGGCGGCCCCCGTGAGCGGTTGCGTGAGCGGTAGCGACCAGCGTGAAGAGGGCTGCGTGGGCGGTCTGCGTGAGCGGCGCCGCGGCACGCATTCCGCTTGGCGCCCACGAACTCGCTCACGCCCTCGCCCACGCGACCCGGGAGCCGCGATCCGTCCTTCCGGGCAGCCCGTGATTCCCCGACAAGCCGCCGCTAGCGTCTCCGGATCTTCTTCTTGGCCCAGGCCGGTGCCATGGCGTTCATGGCCCCGGCCACGCGCGGAAATGCAGGCGCCAAAGCGGGAACAGCTGCGCCAGCAACAGCCGGCGTCGTCGGACGTGCGGCAGCGGCAGGCGCGAGCGACGCCGCCGCAGGCTTGGCAACCACGACTGCCTTGCCAGGCATAGCCATGCGCGGCGGTGCAGGACGGATCGCGGCCTTGTCATTCGCAGCAGGTCGCTGGACAGCGCGAGAGCTCACCGCGGCCCGGGCGGCAGCGATGTCGCCCATGTCCACGCGGCCACGGTATGCCGCGCCTGCTTCCATCATCACGCGCGGAGACGCCAGATCGCCCACCACGCGCGCCGTCGACGTCAACTTCACGCTCTCGGAGGCGACGATAGCGCCGACGAGCGTGCCGGAAACCACGAGTTGGCGGACATCTACATCGGCCTGGACCGTGCCGCCCTTCTCGACGGTGAGATTCTGCGTGAGCTGCACCCGGCCGTCGATGCGACCGCGGACCACGAGATCCTCGTCGCCGCGCACCTCGCCCGAGATTCGAGTATCGGGACCAATGACAGTTTCCTTGTCAGCCATGGTGCGCGCCTATACGTCCATGTCCACGTTGCCCTTGAACCCGGCCCCGTCGGCAATCACGATGCGCGGTGACTTGGCGTCGCCCACCATCTTGGACTCGGGCTTCAATTCGATACGCTCACGCGCCACCACGTTGCCAGTCAACCGGCCGTTCACCGTGACGGTCTGCGCCTCGACATCGGCCTCGACCGTGGCGCCCGATTCGACCACCAGGTTCTGCCCCACCGAGATCTTGCCTTTGACGGTTCCCAGGATGGTGAGGGATTCCTCTCCTGTTATTTCGCCGTCTATGACGATGCTGCTTCCAATGACCGTGTTCGCCATGGGCTTCGTGTCCTTTTCCTTTGCCATGATTCGTGTCCCGTCCCGAGCGCGCCGCCCCGAGGGCTAGGCGCCGCCCGCCTTGATTCCCGCCGGCAACTCTACCTCCATCTCGATGGTCCCTGAGAACTTTGCGCCGTCTTCGATGACGACCTGGGGCGCGCGGATCTTGCCCGCCACGCGCGCCGTCGCGTGCAACACCGCCGAACGCGATGCCACCATGTCGCCGCGCGCCTCGCCCTTGACCGTAACCTGGGTCACGTCCATGTCCGCCTCGACGGTGCCCGATTCCTCAATGGTGAGGTGGCTTTCCAGGCCAATACGGCCTTCCACGCGGCCCTCGACGATCAGATCCTGTTTTCCAGAGATCTGACCGCGGACCGCGCTCTTGCTGGCGATAAGACAAGGTTCGTCGCTGGCCATCATGTCCTCCTGTGCGCGAACGCCAGGCAAACGTATCCTTGGGGATCTCCGGTGTCAATCTTGACATCGGTGTTCCGCCCTACACCCCCATGTGCTTGAGCAGCCCCATCACTTCTTTCAAATCGTGCCACGCTTCGGCCTTGCGGCTCTCGTCGCGCAACAGGTAGGCCGGGTGATAGGTCGGCATCACCGGGATTCCCTGATAGTGCTTGAGATTGCCGCGTAGGCGCGTGATGGGCGTGTGCTCACCGGTGAGGACATGCGCGGCGAACTTGCCCAGGGCCACGATCACGCGCGGCTGAACCACGGCGATCTGCTTCTTGAGAAAAGGCTCGCACGCCGCCACCTCGTCGGGCTCAGGGTCGCGGTTGCCCGGCGGACGACACTTGATCACGTTGCAGATATACACATCCTCGCGGGTCAGGTGCATGGCCTGGATCATCTTGGTCAGCAGTTGCCCGGCCGCGCCCACAAAGGGCTCGCCCTGCGCGTCCTCGTCGGCGCCTGGGCCTTCGCCCACGAACATCAGATGCGCCTCGGGGTTTCCTGCACCGAACACGATGTGCTTGCGGCCTTTGGCCAGCTTGCAGCGCTGACAGTCGCCCAGCTCGGCCCGCACCAGGGTCAGGCCGTGTCCCGCGTGGGGCAGCGCCGGCTCGCTGTCAGCGGCAAAGGCTGTCTCCAGATCGCCTGGCTCGGTGAGCGGCTGCGCCTCCGGGCCCGGCGCTGCAAGCGCCTGCGCGTCCCCGCCACGGTTCATGCGCGGGCAAGGCGCCTGCGACACGCCCAGCAGACCGGCGCGCGCCCGCGCCTCCAAATGGGTGCGAATGCCAGCGGTAAGGGCGCGCAACTCGCCCCGCAAGTCATCCATTTCAGCCCCTGGCCAGCGGCGCGTCTACCGCCATGGCGTAGTAGAAAGTCGCAGCGGTTTCAGCCGCGAAACCCGGCTGGCGGCCCAGCGCGCCCTGCTCTGCCCGTCGATCCAGCTCGGACAAGATCGTTGCGTGAACCTCGAAGAACAAGGGGTCGGTCGACGCCGCATAGGCTCGGCCCACCGCGACCGCGGCGCAGGCATTCCAGGTGTTTTCATCCATGGGTCGAGCCACGAAATTGCGCGCTATCGCGGACGCGACCCGTTCGCGCAGCCAGGCGCCGATGAAAGGCGTGGCGCCCTCGGCGCCCAGCACCGCCAGGACGCGCGTGGCGGTGGTGCACGAAAAATCGAACAGGCCATCCTGCGCAGCCGGCTCCGAGGTGAAAGGCGGCGGGCTCTTCATGCCATAGGCGGCCTCGACGAAGCGACGGACCATGGAGCTGATGCCCCGGTCACCCACCGTCCGCGCGTACTCGCCCAGACTCCACGCCAGAAAGCCAGGATCGCGGAACTCGCGCCCGGCCGGAGTCTCCAGGTCGTTGACATAGGCCCCCAGCAGGCGAGCCGCCGAGGCGGCGCGATCGCGGCGCCGATCGTCTTCAGCCTCGGAATTCAGGATGCGCGGATCGGCCAGTACGGCCCGCAACACCATGGCGCAGTCGTAGGCCGCCTCGTCGCTGGCTGCCGGACCGAGAGCCGCGGGGATGAAATGGTCCCAGTGGCTGTTCACGAAATCCCACGCCGCCGCAATATTCAGCGAGAAGTGATCGTTGGCCGAAAGTGCCTCGGCGCGCGACCACAACCAGATGGCCGACAAGGTCCCGTGGAAATCCAAGTCTTCGGATCCTGGCCAGGGCGGCACGTTTCCCCGTGCCGGCCCGCCCATGGTCTGCCGCCCGGCCAAGACGTTGCCAGCGCCCACCAGCCGCTCGCTGGCCGAGCCCGCGTAGGCGCGCAGTTTCTCTTCGCGTGAAGCGCTAGACATCATTGCCCTTTCGGCCGCGGCGAGCGCGACCTTTGCCAGGAGAGATCCCTTGAGACACCGGGGCGGTCTTGTTTGCCGCAGGCGCCTCGGCGGGCGTCAAATAGAAATTCGTGAGAGTGTCCCAGATCTTCATGGCAATGGCTTCCTTGCGATCGGCTGGCAGGTCGACGACGCGGCCGTCGGCAAAGACCATGGTAACCGCGTTGTATTCTGCGCCCAAGCCCAGACCAGCCTTGCCCACCTCGTTGGCGACCACGACGTCGCACCCCTTCTCGGTCAGCTTCTGCCGCGCGCGCGCCGCCAGGGCCTCGCCCGACACCCCGACCTCGGCTGCGAATCCCACCAGCAAGGGCGTCCGCCCCTTTCGAGCGCGACCCAGTTCGGCCAACAGATCTGGATTGGCGACCAGGGGTAGCGTGCGCGCCGGCCGGGCCGCGGGCTGGTCACGACGCGAAAGCTTGCCCAGAACGCGCACACCGGGACGGAAATCAGCGACCGCGGCTGCCATGACCACCACATCGGCCTGCATGGCCACGCGGCGCAAGGCCTCGCGCATTTCCAGCGCCGACTCCACATCCACGCGACGGGCGACACCGGTCGGCGTGGCCAAAGCCACTGGTCCTGCGATGAGCGTCACATCGGCGCCTTGCATGGCAGCCGCGTGCGCCAGAGCGAAGCCCATCTTCCCCGACGAGCGATTGCCCAGGAAGCGCACATCGTCCACCGCCTCCCAGGTCGGGCCCGCGGTGACCACCATGCGACGGCCAGCCAGAGCGCCCTCGGATCTCGGCGTGTCGGGCGCACCGGTCAGACGCGCCTCGATGGCGGCGACGATCTCGGCAGGCGCAACCAGCCGACCAGCACCAACCCAGCCGCAGGCCAACTCGCCCGCATCAGGACCCGCTGTGGAAAAACGGCCGGTGTCGGTAAGCCGCGCCAGATTCGCCTGGGTGATGGGGTTGTCCCACATGTTGCTGTTCATGGCCGGCGCCAGCAGCACCGGAGCGCGCGTGGCCAGCACCACAGTGGCCAGCAGATCGTTGGCCATGCCCGCGGCAAAGCGGGCGATGGCATCCGCAGTGGCCGGCGCCACCACCACGATGTCCGCGCGCGAGGCCAGCTCGATGTGACCAATGTGCGACTGCGCGGTGGTCTCGAACATTTCGGTAGCCACTGGGTTGCCTGACAGCGCCTCCATGGTCAGCGGCGTGATGAACGCACAAGCCGCGGGCGTCATCACCACCTCGACGCGCGCCCCGGCCTTGCGCAAGAGGCGGCACAGCTCGGCTGCCTTGTAAGCCGATATGCCCCCGGTCACGCCGAGCACCACGGTCTTGTCTTGCAAAACGGCCGTCATAGGAGCGTCAGTCTACCGCAGGAAACGGCCAAGGGGGGAGAGGCATGGCGAGCGCCTGAGGGCGACCGCAGGTCGCCCCTGCCCGTGCGGTTCTCAGGCGCATGGCGGCTCTCCGCGCTGGCGTCGGGCTGCTGTCTCACTAGGGACCCGTCTGCCGAGCGCGCCATGCGAGGACGAGCGAAGCGAGCGGGGTGGCGGGGTGGCCGGCGGGTCCGAAGAGCGCGCAGCGCGGCCGTTGGCGTGCGGCCGCCGAGGAGCGCCACCGGCATCAGCCCGCCAGCGCCGAGCGCCTCCTTCTACGATGCCTCTGAAGCTAGATGACAACAGGACCGGCTGTGTTGCCGGTGTGCCCGCCCTTGTAGATGCGGCCCGCGTTCAGGTGGCCGTGGCGGTGCCAGCGCAGGTAGAGCTGGGAAAGCTTGCCCATGATCTCGTCGCGACCAGCGCCGGCCATGAGTGAATCGTCGACGAGATTCAGAATCTCGGTGCGAGCGTCGCGGGGATGAAACAGGAAGGTCTTGGTGAAAAGCGGATCCGCGCCGTCCCACACCACGCGCGCTTCCACGATGGCGCCGACCTCGAAGCCAATGGTGCTGCGACGTTCAACCACCGAGAAGCGCGCCCCGCCCAGAATGTCCTCCAGGTCCACGCGATTGCCCTTCACCTCGGCGATGTCGAACAGGCTGCGGTGACTGGTGGCGATGCGGGCCAGGGCCATGCGCCGGTCGGCGTTGGCGGCGGCGGCGGGCGTGCGCTCCAGCGCGACCAGGGCCGGCGAGCGGCCCTCGGGCAACGGCCGTTCGGCCACGTACCATTCCAGAAACGCTATCGTGCGCGCCTCGTACACCTCGGCGTCGTCCTCGAAAACCTTGCCCGTGCGTGTGAAGTACTCCTCGCGCGCGGCCGCAATCTGCGTGCGAAACGGCGGTGCCGCGAATTCGGCGGCCAACTGGTCCAGCAGCGCGTGGATGCGGCCGGCCTCGGGGCGCGGCGCCTTGATCTCGTCGTCGCTCACCGCGCCTGCTCGTCCATCATCTTGACGAAACGCCCGAATAGGTAGCTCGGATCGTTGGGTCCCGGCGACGCCTCGGGGTGGTACTGCACGCTGAAGATGGGCAGCCGGTCGTGGCGCATGCCCTCCACGGTCTGGTCGTTCAGGTTGATGTGCGACAGGACCGCCCTGCCCTGCAACGAGCCCACATCCACCGCGAACCCGTGATTCTGCGACGTGATCTCCACCTTGCGCGTGGACAGGTCCATCACCGGGTGGTTGGCGCCGTGGTGGCCGAACTTCAACTTGTAGGTCTTGCCGCCCAAGGCGAGCCCCAATATCTGGTGGCCCAGGCAAATGCCGAAGATGGGCTTGCCGCTTCCGCACAGCTCGGCCGCAGCCTCGACCGCGTACGAGACAGCCGCGGGATCGCCCGGACCGTTGGACAGGAAAATCCCGTCGGGCTTCAGGTCCAGCACATCGCACGCGCGCGTGGCGGCTGGCACGACCGTGACCGCGCAGGCGCTCTGGCGCAGGCGACGCAGGATTCCGCGCTTGATGCCAAAATCGTAGGCCACCACGCGGTGGCGCACCGGCGGCACCGGTGTGCTGTTGGACGGCGCCTGCCACAGCCCTTCGTCCCATTGATAGGGTTTGGCGCAAGTCACTTCCTTGGCCAGGTCTTGACCCTCCATTGAAGGTGACCGCCGGGCCATGGCCACTGCGGCGTTGGGATCGTCGATCTTGCGCGTGATCACCGCACGCTGAGCGCCGCCGATGCGCAAGCGCCGGGTGATGGCGCGGGTGTCGATGCCGGTGATGCCGGCCACGCCCGACTTTTCCATCAGCTCGGCCAGCGTGCCTTGCGCGCGCCAGTTGGACGCGCGCGGCGACAGGTCGCGCACCACGAAGCCGGCGCAGTAGGGGCGATCCGACTCGAAGTCCTCGGGGTTCACGCCCACGTTGCCGATCTCGGGCGCGGTCATCATCACGATCTGCCCGCGGTACGAGGGATCGGTCAGCACCTCCTGATAGCCGCTCATCGCGGTGTTGAACACCAGCTCGCCAACCAGGTCAGCGGCTGAGCCAAAACCCTGGCCCCGGTAGACGGTGCCGTCCTCTAGGGCCAGTAGGGCCGGTGCGCTCTTGCTCTCAGACAACGAACTTCTCCTGGGCAAACACGATCCGTCCACCTACCACAGTCAGCACCGGCCGGCCACGCATAGCGCGCCCGCCAAAGGGTGTGTTGCGCGCCTTGGAACGGAACAGCGAGGGATCGCAAGTCCAGGCGGCCTGTGGATCGATGACCGTCACGTCGGCCGGACCGCCCATGCCGAGGCTGCCGCCTGGCAAGCCCAGCACCTTGGCCGGACCCACGGACATGCGCATGACCAGCTTGGCTGGCGTCAACACGCCCGCGGTGACCAGTTCCACGGCCAGGGCCAGCGCGGTCTCCAGGCCGACCACGCCATTGGCCGCCTGCTCGAACTCGACTTCCTTCTCGACGGAAGAATGGGGGGCGTGGTCGGTGGCGATGGCGTCGATGGTGCCGTCGGCCAGGGCCTCGCGCAGGGCCGCCTGATCGCTGGCCGAGCGCAGCGGCGGGTTCATCTTGAAAAAGGTGTCGTAGCCGGCGCAGGCTTCGTCGGTGAGCATCAGGTTGTGCGGCGTCACCTCGCAGGTGACAGGCAATCCGCGCTTCTTGGCCTCGCGAATCAGACGCACCGATTCGGCGCAACTGATGTGGGCCATGTGGTAGCGGCCGCCGGTAAGCGCGACCAGTTCGAGGTCGCGGGCCAGCATGGCGGATTCCGCCGCAGCTGGCTGGGCGCGAATCCCGAAGCGCGTGGAGGCCAGACCCTCGTGCATGGCCCCGCCGGCCGAGAGCGTGCTGTCCTCGCAGTGCTGCACGATGGGCATGCGGAAACTGCGCGCGTACTCCAGGGCTCGGCGCATGACTTCGCTGTTCATCACGCCGTGGCCATCGTCGGACACAGCCACGCAGCCCGCCTCTTGCAGCTCGCCCATGTCGGCCATGGTCTCGCCCTTCTGGCCTTGCGTGATGCACCCGATGGGATACACGCGTACAGAGCCCTTGTCGCGCGCCCGCTGCACGATCAAGTCGGTCACGGCGCGCGTGTCGTTGAGCGGACTGGTGTTGGGCATGCAGCACAGGGCGGTGAAGCCACCCGCTGCCGCTGCGGCGGTTCCGGTCTCGATGTTCTCTTTGTATTCCTGGCCGGGCTCGCGCAGGTGCACGTGCAGGTCGATGAGGCCCGGCACCACCCAGCAGTCCTTCACCTCGATGATCTTGGCGCCCGGCGCCGCCAGGCCGCGCTCGATGGCCGCGATCTTCCCGTCCTTCAACAAGACGTCGGCCTGCGCGTCGAACTCGCGCGCAGGATCGATCACCCGACCGCCGCGCAGAAGAATGTCAGGCATGAGACTGGCTCCTCAGGTTAGGGTTGCGCTTGCAGGCCATCACGACTTGCTCCATTCCTCGCCACTGCCACCGCCCAGCAGGTACAGGACGGCCATGCGGATGGCCACGCCCCGGCTGACCTGCTCGAGGATCACCGAACGCGGGCCGTCGGCCACGCCGGGATCGATCTCCACGCCCCGGTTCATGGGCCCGGGGTGCATCACGATGGCGTCGGGCTTGGCCAGGGCCAGGCGGCGCGGATTCAGGCCAAAGTAGCGCGCGTATTCGCGCGTGTCGGGGAAACGGCTGCCGGCTTTTCGTTCCAGCTGGATCCGCAACATCATGACCACGTCCGCGCCTTCCAGCGCCGGCTCGATGCGGTCAAAGGCCTCGCAGCCGAGCTTTTCCACGCCCACGGGCAAGAGCGAGCGCGGGCCAGCCACGCGCACACGCGCGCCCAGCGTGCGCAGGGCAAAGATGTTGGAGCGGGCCACGCGGCTGTGATCGATGTCGCCGCAGATCACCACGGTCAGGCCTTCGATCTTCTTCTTGTGCGCGCGGATGGTCGAGGCGTCGAGCAGCGCCTGGGTCGGGTGCTCGTGCGCGCCGTCGCCCGCGTTGACGATGGCGGCGCGGATGCGCTGGCTGAGCAGCAGCGCCGAGCCGGCCTGGGCGTGACGAATGACCACGATGTCCGGATTCATGGCATCCAGGTTCATCGCCGTGTCGATGAGCGTCTCGCCCTTGACCGTGGACGACGAGGAAGCGGTGAAGTTAATCCCGTCGGCTGACAAGCGCTTGGCCGCAATCTCGAAGGAGGTGCGCGTGCGCGTCGACGGTTCTAGGAACAGATTGATGACCGTCTTGCCGCGCAGGGTGGGCACCTTCTTGATGGGCCGGTCCGCGATTTCAAGAAAGCGTTCGCCCAGATCGAGGATGGTGGTGATCTCCTCACGGGTCAGCGTCTCCATCCCCAGCAGGTGTCGCTGTGTGAATCCTTTGGTCATTTGGCGATCCTCTCCCGCAGGACGACCCGGTCGGTTTCCCCGCGATCGGCCAGCATCACGCGCACCGATTGGTCGGCGGTGGTTTGCAAGCGCACGCCCACATAGTCGGGCTGGATGGGTAACTCGCGCCGGCCGCGGTCGACCAACACGGCCAACTGGACCGCGCGGGGCCGGCCATAGTCGGCCAGCACGTCCATGGCCGCGCGTACCGTGCGGCCGGTGAACAGGACGTCGTCGACCAGAACCACGGTGCGGCCCTCGATGCTCTCGGGCAGCTCGGTGGCGCCGATCTCGGGTTTGGGCAGGCCGAGAAAGACATCGTCGCGATACAGCGTGATGTCGATGGCGCCCAGCACGGGCCGGCTTTCGCCACTTGCGGCCAGCATCTCGACCATGCGTTCGGCCAGCACCGCGCCGCCGGTGCGGATGCCGACCAGATAGGGCGCGGGGCCGTTGCGCTCGATGATCTCGAAGGCGATACGGCGCAACACCCGGGAGATCCCGACCGCATCGAGAATTTCCCCTCGTTCGACCAGGTTCTTGTCCGGCGGTGCTGGGCGAAGTTTCATGTCCGATTCCCCTGCTTGGGTGGCAGGCCAAAAGCGGCCTTGACCGCCGATAACGCCCGACCCGCGGCCAACTGTCAAGCGGGCAAATGAGGAATCATTTGGATGGCCGCCTGCCCGCCGCGCCCAGAGATCAGGCCGGCCACGACCACGGCCACGACTCTGCCGAAAATTTTCGCCTGCTAGGGCGCCCGGCACACGCTGCTGTCGCAGCAGAGGCCGTTGACACATTCGCTGGTGGCGCAGTCGTCGGAAGCTGCGCAAGCCTGGCCCACTTTCAGGAGATCCTGACAGGGTGGACATCCTCCAGTCGGTTGTGTCTACATACCGGCAGCAAAGGAATCACATGAAAGCTCCTCAACTTGTCGCAGGAACGATTCTTTTCGCTGGTCTGTCGTCGGCCGCCGGTTGTGGCAGCTCGTCGCCGGGCGCGGGCTTGGGCGGGGATGCGGGCTACAGCGATGGCTCGACCACGGAAGACGCCTCCGTCGTGAGCACGCCGAGCAATGTGGTCAACGACGGCTATGTGACCACCGGCCCATGGGCGGGCTACGGCTTCACCGCCACCGATCCCGGCGCCGCGCAGATTGTTCCGACGTGCGGCAGCGATGGCTGCGATCCACCGTTTGCTGGAAAATCCTTTTGCATGCACGGGACCGTCACCGGACGAACAGACTGGACCGGCTTTGCCATGCTGGGCTGGAACGTGAACCAAGACACTGTCGACGGCCCGCAGCTGACCTGGGCGATTCCCGATACTGGCGGACTGATCGTCACCGTCGACAATCCCAGCAAGACTCCCCTGCGCGTGCAGTTGCAGGGCACCAATCCCCACATCAGTTCGGATCGCTGGTGTGCGCCCCTGGTCAGTGGCCAGCTGATTCCCTGGAGCTCGCTGCGCACCAACTGCTGGGCCGGAGGCAACCCGCAAGACCCGCTGACTCCAGGAACACCCATCCAGCAGGCAGCCATCATCGTGCCTGGCCTGCAGGTCGATTTGCCCTTCGACTTCTGCCTGGTCGATGTCGAGGTTGTGTCAGGGCCAGCGAATCCCGACGGTGGCGATGATAGCGCTGGCGGCGACGACAGCGGCGATGCCAGTTCTGACGACGACGCGACGACATCCGAACCCTACCCAAGCTGACGAACGGAACTGGTTTCTCGAGCGGTAGATTTTGGGGGACCGATCTAGCCATCCTCCTCGTATCGCTCTTTGATTTGGGTCACGGCACCCGGATCCGCCAGGGTCGTGACGTCCCCCAGCGAACGACCCTCGGCGATGTCGCGCAAAAGCCGCCGCATGATTTTTCCCGAGCGGGTCTTGGGCAGGTCAGCCGCAAACAGCACGCGTTCGGGTTTGGCAAAAGAGCCTATCTTGTGTCCAATCCAGTCGCGTAATTCCGCAGCCAACATGTCGGACGGAAGGAAGCCATTGCGAAGGGTCACGAACCCGACCAAACCCTGTCCCTTGATTTCGTGCTTGACCCCGATGACCGCGGCCTCGCTGACGGCTTTGTGCTCCACGAAAAGGCTCTCCAGTTCCGCGGTTCCGATCCGGTGTCCGGAAATGTTGACGACGTCATCCACGCGGCCGACGATCCAGAAGTAGCCCTCCTCGTCCCGCAAGGCACCGTCGCCAGTGAAATAGTAGCGCCCGTCCCAGCGGCCCCAGTAGGTGCTGCGGTAGCGTTCGTCGTCGCCCCAAATCCCGCGCATCATCGCAGGCCAGGGCCGGCGCAAAGCCAGAAGTCCGCCGCCGGTGCGGATCTCCTTGCCTGACTCGTCCAGAATTGCGGCGTCGATGCCGTAGAAGGGAAACGTGGCCGATCCCGGCTTGGTTGTGGTGGCGCCGGGCAACGGCGTGATGGAAATCGAGCCGGTTTCGGTCTGCCACCAGGTGTCGACAATCGGGCAGCGATTCTTCCCGATGACCTCATGGTACCAAAGCCAGGCTTCGGGATTGATAGGCTCGCCCACGGAACCAAGCAGGCGCAGCGACGACAGATCGTGGCGGTCGGGCCAGGTATCACCCCACTTCATGTAGGACCGAATTGCCGTGGGAGCTGTGTAGAAGATACTCACACCTTCATCAGCTACGATCTTCCACATGCGATCGGGTTCGGGCCAATTGGGGGCGCCTTCGTAGATTACCTGGGTGGCACCGAGCTGCATGGGTCCATAGATGACGTAGCTGTGTCCCGTCACCCAGCCGACGTCCGCGGTACACCAGAAGACGTCGTGAGGCTTGATGTCGAAAACCTCGCGCGTGGTCAGCTGGGTGCCGAGCAAGTAGCCCGCGTGCGTGTGCAAGATCCCCTTCGGCTTCCCCGTGGTTCCCGACGTATAGAGGATGAAGAGCGGATCCTCAGACTCCATGCTTTCCGGTTGGGTTTGGCTGCCAGCCTGGCGGCAGACCTCGTCGTAGTACTTGTCGCGGCCAACCTTCATGTGATGGGGAAATGTGCTGCCCCCGCGCTTGGCAACGATCACGTGGCGAACCGAGGTGGCTCCTTCCAGGGCTTCGTCGACGGTGCGCTTGAGCAAGAGATGGGCGCCGCGGCGCCATCCCCCATCCGCAGTCACCACCGCCACCGCGCCCGAGTCGTTGATCCGATCGCGCAAGGCTTCGGCTGAAAATCCGCCAAACACCACCGTGTGGACCGCCCCGATGCGCGCGGACGCCAGACAAGCCACCGGCAACTCCGGAATCATGGGCATGTAGATGGCAATCCGGTCGCCCTTCTTCACGCCAAGCGCGCGCAGACCTGCGGCGAAACGCGCCACTTCCTTGTGAAGCTGGGCGTAGGTGAAGGTTCGCCGATCGCCCGGTTCGCCGACCCAATGAAAAGCGGCCTTGTGCATCGTCGGTGTGCCCAAGTGCCTATCCAGGCACTGCACCGAGGCGTTGAGACGACCACCCGTGAACCACTTCGCGAAGGGCCGGTCCCACTCGAGCACCTTGTCCCAGGGCCGGTCCCAGACCAGGGCCTTGGCCTCCTCACCCCAAAAACCCTCCGGGTCTTCGAGCGAGCGCAGCCAACGCCGACGATACTCCTCGTGGCTCCGGGTGGCAGTGCTCTCGGCCCAGGCAGCAGGCGGGAACTTCCGACCCTCTTTCAAGATGCGTTCAAGCCCATTCCCTCGCTCATAGTCGTCCATGAACCTCTCCTCGCGGAACATTCCCGCCCTCACCCTATTTACGCCGGCCCGCACCGCGCCGGTATCAAGGCCGCATATTGTGGACGGCGAAGACTGTCTCCTGCGGTGGTGTGGGAAAGCCACCCGGAATGCCCTGTTGCATCTTTGGCATCAGTATTCTGTCGCGGAACTGCTCCCAGCTTTCTTTCGAGTCGTGAATCGCCACGATTGTCCAGCCGCCCGCCGACGGGCCAGCGGCGTGGAAAATCTGGCCTTTGGGCAGGCTGCCCCCGCCCGGATGCACGGCCGCAATCGACGCCTCGTATTGCTCCTTGGTACCACCAGGAAAGTGATGCACAACCGCGTATGCCATGGTCCCCTCCTCTCAATCAACACGCCGCCTCTCGCGGCCTATCAGCCCCAAATAAATCCCGCATGCACGTCTCTCTACCTCGAGCGGAATCCGCGACTTATTGCGGGACAACCACTTCGCGAACGTTTGCAGCTCAGGATTGAGTGCGCGGCAGGATGCAAGATCCCGCGCCCCGCAGTAGGCGCTCTCGGTTTCCGCCTTGAATTGGAACATGTTTCCTAGATCGTCTGCGCCAGGGAAGCCAAAGCCGCGGTAAACATCTGGCGAAACCGCATTGTAGGCAACTGGCTGTTCCAGCGCATAGCTGAGCGCCACGGCCATCTCGCCGCCGGTGAGATGCTCGCCAGCGACGCCGACAGTCTTTCCAATCAGGTCAGGACGCTTGAAGATCCCCAAAGCGCACTTGCCGATGTCTTCCACGGCAATGCCGGGCAGTTTCTTATTGCCCATGGGAAGCACAAAGGCCAGTTTGCCATCGGGCCCCTTCTTGGGACCCATTCCAAAGCCAATCAGATTGTCCCAATAGAACGATGTCAGCAGAAACGTGGTCGGCACACCCAGATCCCTGAAGAAATGGTCTGCCTCGGCTTTGGCATCGAAATGCGGCACTTTGTATTTGCCCTTCAACGTCGGCATGCGCGAGTCGCCGAGCGGAAAGGCCTTGCGCGTGTCCTCGAAGGTGGACCAAATGGCGTGCTTCACGCCCGCGTTCTTGGCCGCCTGGGCCAGAGCGTGACCCTGCGCCGTCTCTTTCTCGCCAGAAAAATGCTCCCAGAAGTTGGTCACGCAATAGGCGCCATACGCCCCCTCGAAAGCTTTGGTCAGGCTCGCCACGTCGTCCAGATCGCCCGCCACCACCTCCACCCCCAGCTTGGCCAGCGCCTGCGCCTTTTCGCCTGTGGGTTTGCGCGTGATCGCCCGAACCGCAAAGTCGCCGCTCTTGTCGGCAAGGATGGCGCGAACCAGCCCTCCACCCTGCGCTCCGGTCGCTCCTATCACTGCGATGATCTTCTTGCCCATGTCGCCCTCCGCACTGGATTGAGTTGTTCGTTCGCGCTGCACGAGCGCACCAGCAACGGTTGGATGCTCCGGGCAATCGAAAGGTTCCCCGCAGGTGCGCCAACCCCCGCTTTTACGTTTCCCGAGGTGCGCGAGCATGGCTTCTTGCACGACCGCGCACACCACCTTCGCGTTGGCGAGGCCGATTGATTGGCTTCGAGATTACGTACAAGGACGCCCCCGCCATGACCAAGTCCCTGCACATGGCCATGCAGGATCTGAAGCTCGACCAGGCTTTCATCGTTTACCCAGGCACGAAGAGCTACCGGGTCGCCCGGAATGCCGAGGTCGTCCCGCTTCCAATCCTGCGCCAGCGCTTGCTTGGCCGCTCGATGCAAGCGCGCCCCTAGCCAGCATCTCTTGGACCGTGGATCAAAGTTGCCCATTTCTCACAGAGACACAGAGGCCGCAGAGGCGGAGGAGAGAGCGAAGGGTTGGATACAGCGCAGCCCCAATCCCTTCTTATAATCCGATCTCTGTGCCCTCTGTGCCTCTGTGTGAAATAGGTCACGCATGATCGCGAGCGCCCCGTCTCCTGCGCGAAAACCGATCCAGCGTCAGGTACACCACCGGCGTGGTGAACAGAGTCAGCATCTGCGACAGCAACAAGCCGCCCACAATGGCGATGCCGAGGGGGCGCCGCATCTCGGAGCCTGTGCCGTGACCCAAGGCCAGTGGCAAGCCGCCCAGCAATGCCGCCATGGTGGTCATCATGATGGGGCGGAAACGCAACAGGCAAGCCTGGAAGATGGCGTCGCGGGTCGACAGGCCTTGCTCGCGCTCGGCTTGCAGCGCGAAGTCGATCATCATGATGGCGTTCTTCTTCACGATGCCAATGAGCAGGATCACGCCTATGAGCGCGATGATACTGAATTCCGTGTGCATTAACATGAGGGCCAGCAAGGCGCCCACACCGGCCGACGGCAATGTGGACAGAATCGTCACCGGGTGAATCAGACTTTCGTAGAGCACACCGAGAACGATGTACACGGCCAGCAGTGCGGCCAGGATAAGGGTCGGCTGGTTCGACAAAGAATCCACAAATGCCTTGGCCGTGCCCTGCGGCGAAGCCACCACGCCCGCGGGCAGGCCAATGCGCGATTCGGCACTGTGAATCGCATCCAGTGCCTGACTGAGTGACTTTTCCGGCGCCAAGTTGAACGACAACGTAATGGCCGGAAATTGGCCTTGGTGGCTGATGGAAAGCGACGTTCGCGAGGGCGCCAAGTGCGCGAACACGGAGAGCGGAACCAGCGCACCGCTTTGCGAGTGCACGTACATGCTGTCAAGCGCGAGCGGTTGCCCCGCCAGCCCGGGTTTGGCCTCTAGCACCACGCGATATTGGTTGAGCTGCGTGTACATGGTCGCCACCTGGCGCTGACCAAAGGCATCGTAGAGAGTGCCGTCCACGGCCTGCAACGACACGCCCAAGCTGGACGCAATGTCGCGATCGACTTCCAGACTGAGTTGCAAGGCATTGGTCTGCTGATCGCTGGCCACGTCGCGCAGCTCGGGCAGGGCCTTGAGCGCGTCGAACACGCGCGGCGCCCACTGGTTCAGCTCGGCCAGATTCGCGTCCTGCAAGGTGTACTGGTATTGCGTGCGCGCGCCCCGCCCGCCCATGCGCACATCCTGCACCGACTGCAGGAACAGCATGATGCCAGGAATCGCCGCCAACTTGGGGCGCAGCTCGGCGATGACCTGGTCCGAGGTCTGGCTGCGCTGCTCCAGCGGCTTGAGCTGGATGAAGATGTTGCCGGTGTTGCCCGACGATCCGCTGCCGCCGATGAAGGTGACCATTTTCTCCACTGCCGGATGGGCCAACACGACCTTGTTGACCGCTTCAGCACGCTGGCGCATGGCCGGGAACGACACATCCTGTGGTGCCTCGGCCACCCCGGCGAGTTGCCCGGTGTCCTGCTGCGGGAACAGTCCCTTGGGCACTGCCTTGTAGAGAAACA
Organism: uncultured delta proteobacterium; assembly: GCA_963758155.1. GTDB lineage: Bacteria > Myxococcota_A > Polyangia > Fen-1088 > Fen-1088 > Fen-1137. The sequence continues at coordinate 23,369 of CAVWUP010000005.1, read as the reverse complement.
CGGTGACGACAGCCGCGCCGATGGTGAGGAACAGCATCAGGTAGTGGTGGCGGAGCACCCAATCCAGTCCGCGCCGGTAGCCGCCCAGCATGCCGTTGAAGAAGCCCTCTGACACGCGAAAGGCGAGTCCACGCCGTCGCTCGGTTTCCGGCCGCAGCAGGCGCGACGTCATCATGGGTGTCAGGGTGAGCGAGATGATCGCCGAGATAGCGATGGACACGGCCAAAGTGACCGCGAATTCGCGGAACAGCCGCCCCACAATACCGCCCATCACCAGGATGGGAATGAAGACCGCCAACAACGAGACGGTAATCGAAACGATGGTGAACCCGATCTGTCGCGCGCCCTTCAACGCAGCCATCAGAGGTTTCTCGCCGGCCTCGACGAAGCGCGAGACGTTCTCTGTGACCACAATGGCGTCGTCAACCACAAAACCGGTTGCGATGGTCAGCGCCATCAGCGACAAGTTGTTGAGGCTGTAGCCGAGCAAGTACATGGCGGCAAAGGTGCCGACCAGCGAAAGCGGAACCACCACGCTGGGAATCAGAGTCGCGCGCAGGTTGCGCAGAAACGCGAAGACCACCAGCACCACGAGAAACACGCTGAGGAGCAGGGTGCGTTCCACGTCGCGCACCGACGCCCGGATGGTGCCAGCGCGATCCACAGCCACCTGGATGTCAATGCTGGGCGAAACCGACTGTGCCAGGCCGGGCAGCATGCGCTTGATGCGGTCGATGACCTCGATGATATTGGCGCCGGGCTGGCGGCGAATCAGCAATGACACCGAACGCGTGCCGTTGGTCCAGGCCGCCACCCGATTGTCCTCCACATCGTCAATCACCCGTGCCACGTCGCCCAGGCGCACGGCTGCGCCGCCCTGATAGTTGATGACCAGGTTGCGAAAGCTCTTCGCCCCGAGCAACTGATCATTGGCCGCAATGGACTGGGCCTGGCTTGCCCCCCCCAGCGTGCCCTTGGGTTGATCGACAGTGGCCTGGCTGAGCACGGTGCGCACATCTTCCAGGCCCAGCCCCAGGCCCGCTAGCACCGCCGGGTCGACCTGCACGCGCACAGCAGGGTTCTGGCCGCCGCCCACGAAGACCTGGCCCACGCCCTGCACCTGGGCGATCTTTTGCGCCAGGATGGTGTTGGCAGCGTCATAGACTTGCGCCAGCTGCAGCGTCTTGGACGTCAGCGAAAGGATGAGGATGGGCGCGTCGGCGGGGTTGACCTTGCGAAAGTTCGGTCGCGTGGGCAAGTTGGGCGGCAGATCGCCGGCCGCTGCGTTGATGGCGGCCTGCACGTCGCGCGCGGCTGAGTCCACGTCGCGGTCCAGGTCGAACTGCAGCGTCAAACTGACCGAGCCCAGCGAACTTACTGAAGTGATCTCGGTCAGTCCGGCAATCCGGCCGAAGCGGCGTTCCAGCGGCGTGGCCACGGCCGAGGCCATGGTCTCGGGGCTGGCTCCCGGCAGAGCCGCGTTCACGTTGATCGTGGGATAGTCGACGCGTGGCAGAGGGGCCACGGGAAGCTGGGTGTACGCGGTGGCCCCCACCAGCAGCAGGGCTGCGGCCAGCAATGAGGTCGCCACCGGCCGTCTTATGAAGGGTTCGGAGATATTCACGGCGCGCTGTCTGGCACCGGCGCTGCTGCGACAGCCCGAGCACGTCCGGGACGCAGCAGGCGAGCCAGCCTATCCATATACAGGTAGATGACCGGCGTGGTGTAGAGGGTCAGCAATTGCGAAATGAGCAGTCCGCCCACAATCGAGATGCCGAGTGGACGCCGCAATTCCGAACCGGTTCCGCTGCCCAAGGCCAGCGGTAGCCCGCCCAAGAGCGCCGCCATGGTGGTCATCATGATGGGCCGGAAACGCAGCAGACACGCCCGCACAATCGATTCCTGCGGCGGCAGCCCGTCCACGCGCTCGGCCTCGAGCGCAAAGTCGATCATCATGATGGCGTTCTTCTTCACGATGCCAATCAGCAACACGATGCCGATAAGGGCAATGATGCTGAACTCCGTCCGGGTCAGCATGAGCGCCAGGAACGCGCCCACGCCCGCCGAAGGTAGCGTGGACAGAATCGTGACAGGGTGGATGTAGCTCTCGTAAAGCACGCCCAGCACGATGTACACGGTCAGCAGGGCCGCCAGAATCAGGAATGGCTCGCTGGCCAGGGCGCTCTTGAATTCTTGCGCCGTGCCCACGAAGTTGGCGCGCACGGTAGCCGGCATGCCGATCTCGGCCTCGGCGCGGTGGATTGCGTCGACCGCATCGCCCAACGCCAGACCCGAGGCCACGTTGAACGAAATCGTCACCGCCGGGAATTGCCCTTGGTGGGTGACGGCCAGGGGCGTGCGGCTGGGCTCGAAATGGGTGAACGCGCTCAATCGCACTTGGTCGCCGGTCTGCGAGCGCACATAGATATTCTCCAATGCCGCCGCGTTGTTCTGAAATTCCGGCTTCACTTCCAATATGACACGGTACTGATTCAGCTGAGTGAAGATGATCGATACCTGGCGCTGGCCAAAGGCATCGTAGAGCACGTCATCGATGGCCTGGGGCAATATTCCAAAACGTGAGGCCGTGTCGCGATCCACGACCAGTCGCAATTGCAAACCCGAGGTCTGCTGATCGCTGGTCACATCGCGCAGCTCAGGCAACTTCTCCAGCCGGGCGAGCACGCGCGGCGCCCACTCGCCGAGCTCTGCGATGTCGGCATCCTCCATTGTGTACTGGAACTGGGTTCGGCTCACGCGGCTGTCGATCTGCAGGTCCTGCACGATCTGGAAAAACACCGAGGTGCCCTCCACGCCCTGGGCGCTTGTCCGCAGTCGCCGCAGGATCTCGGCCGCGCTCGCGCTGCGCGCCTGACGCGGACGCAGGGTGATGGCCAGCCTTCCGGTGTTGGGCGTGGGATTGGTGCCGTCAGCCCCGATGTACGACACCACCGACGCCACGTCGGGGTCAGTGCGCACGACATCAGCCAGCGCCCTCTGTCGCGACATCATGCTGGCAAAGGACACGTCGGCTGGCGCCTCGGTCACGCCCATGATCATTCCAGTATCCTGCAGCGGAAAGAATCCCTTGGGGACAATCACCGCCAGCGCAACTGTCAGCGCCACTGTGGCCACGGTCACTGCCAGGGTGGCCGGCTGGTGGCGCATCACCCAGCCCAGGCTGCGTTGGTAGATCGACATCATGGCGGCAAAGCCGCGCTCGAACTGGCGGGCCAGCCACCCCGGCTGCTCGTGAGCGCGCAGCAAGAACGCGCACATCATGGCGGTCAGGGTCAGCGACAGAAGCGCCGAGACGCCAATCGCGATGCTGAGTGTGACCGCGAATTCGCGAAACAGCCGACCGATGATCCCGCCCATGAAAAGCAGGGGAATCAAAACCGCCACCAGCGACACCGTCAGCGACACGATGGTGAAGCCAATCTGCTTGGCGCCCTTCAATGCGGCTTGGAAAGGCGGTTCACCTTCTTCTATGTAGCGGGAAATGTTTTCAATCATCACAATGGCGTCGTCGACCACGAAGCCAGTGGAAATCGTCAGCGCCATCAGCGACAGATTGTTCAAGCTGTAGTGGCACAGGTACATGAGTCCGAATGTGCCCACCAGCGAGAGCGGCACAGCCACGCCGGGAATGACGGTGGCGCGCAGGCTGCGCAGAAACAGGTAGATCACCGCCACCACCAGCACCACGCTCAGCGCTAGGGTGAACTGGACATCGTCGACTGAGGCCCGCACGGTTTCCGTGCGATCGCTGACCACCGTGACGTCCACACCTTGGGGCAAGGCGGTTTGCAGCCGCGGCAGTAGGGCCTTCACCCGGTCGGCCACTTCGATGACGTTGGCACCAGGCTGCCGCCGCACACTCACGATGATGGCACGCTTCCCGTCGGACCAGCCTGCCAGCTCGTTGTTCTCCACGCCGTCGATGACGTTGGCCACTTCCTGCAGACGGATGGGCGCGCCGTTGTTGTAGGCCAGCACCAGCGGTCGAAAACTCGCCGCGCGGGCCAGCTGATCGTTGGTGGCCAGGGTGTAGTTCTGGCGGGGGCCGTCCAGGTTTCCTTTGGGCTGATTGACGTTGGCGGCGACCAGAATCTTTCGCACGTCGTCCAGGCTGAGCCCGGCGCCGGCCAGCGCCGCGGGGTCGACCTGCACGCGCACAGCGGGTTTCTGCCCGCCATTGATGGTGACCAGCCCCACGCCCGCCACCTGCGCAATCTTCTGCGCTAGGATGGAATCCGCCACATCGTCCACCTGATCGAGCGGCAGAGTATCCGAGCTGATGCTCAAGGTGAGAATGGGCGAGTCAGCCGGGTTGCTCTTGCTGTAGGTGGGCGGCGCGGGCAGCGACGTGGGCAGCAGGTTCGACGCCGCGTTGATGGCGGCCTGCACGTCCTGCTCGGCCGCGTCGATGTCACGCCCCAGATCGAACTGCAACGTGATCTGCGAGTTGCCGAAGCTCGATACCGATGTCATCTGGCCGAGCGAAGGCATCTGGCCGAACTGCCGTTCGAGCGGCGTGGTCACCGCCGAGGCCATGGTTTCCGCACTGGCACCGGGCAACGCGGTGGCCACCACGATGGTGGGATAGTCCACCTGGGGCAACGCGGACACTGGAAGCTGGCGGTAGCCGAGCAAGCCCGACAACAGGAGCCCGACGGTCAACAGCGATGTTGCCACCGGACGCCGGATGAACGGCTCGGACACGCTCATTGTCTGTCGCCGCGACCCTTGCCGCCTGCGCCCGGTCTGTCCGAGCCGCCCCCTCGACCGCCGCCCGACGAGCCCGACTCGCGCAAAGACACCTTGCTGCCCGGGCGAAGCTGATTCTGTCCGTCCGCCACCACGATCTCACCCTCACTCACGCCCTTGTCGATGATGGCCACCTCGCCCGTCGGAGCGACGGCGTCCACCGGTCGCAGCGTCACGGTTTGGTCAGCGCCCACGACATAGACGAAGGTGCCGTCAGGGCCACGCTGCAACGTCGAAGCCGGCACCACCAAGGCGCCCTTGCGCGTGGTGAGCAAGAGGCGTGCCTTCACAAACTGGTTGGGCCACAGGTGGTGCTCGGGGTTGGGCACGATCGCCTTGAGGCGCAAGGTGGCTGTCGCCTGGTTGATCTGATTGTCGATGAGTTCGAGTTCGCCCTTGCCCAGGGCAGCCGCACCATCGCGGCCGTACACATCCACAGTAAGTTTGCCGTGCGCCATCTGGTCGCTGATGCGGGGCAGTTCGTCCTGCGGCAAATTGAACAGTACGGCCACGGGATCAAGCTGCGTCACCACCACGATGCCGCCTGGATCCGCGGCGTGCACCACGTTGCCCGGATCGACCAGACGCACGCCGGTGACCCCGTCGACCGGTGAAGTGATGCGCGCGTAGTCGAGATTCAGCCGCGCACTCTCGATGGCCGCCTCGTCGATGCGAACCGCGCCTTCGGTCTGACCGGCAGTCGCCTGATCGCTATCGAGCTGTTGCTGGGCGATGAGTTTCTGCCCCACCAAATCCCGATCGCGCTTGACCATCAGATTCGCGTTTTGCAGCTGGGCGCGGTCGCGCGCCAGCGCGCCCTCGGCCTGATGCAATTGAACCTGGAACGGCCGCGGGTCGATCTGGGCCAACACCTCGCCCTTGCGCACGGCCTGCCCCTCGCGGAACAGGACCTGCATCAGCCGGCCGTCCACCTGGGACCGCACGGTCACGGTCTTGTAGGCCACCACGTTACCAATGCCCTCCAGGTAGACGGGAACGTCGCGCCGGATAACGGTAGCCGGCAGAACCGGCACCGCCCGCGCCGCGCGCGGCTCGACCGCCGCTCCCGATTTGCTCGCACCGCACGCCGGCAGGGCGCCTAGGATCGTGAACAGCGCCGCTGACGCCGTCCGAAGCTTCGTGCGCTCTATCGGGGAGCGAACAGCCGGCAACCAGGAGACAGGCGGTGCGTGCAAATGACCTCCAAAGTTTCTCCGATCAGCGTCTCCGTCAAGAGGGCCAACCGGCCAATTTCCCCGGGAAACTACCCGACAGACGGTGGCGCGGCAAGATCGGGGGTCAATCGCGGCCGCGCTCGGCCTGCGCGATCTCGGCGCGGTCGCGCAGTGCCGCGAAAGCCAGGCGCAAGGTGCGGCCCGCGACGGATCCTCCGCTTTCCACGCGATGGAGTGCGGCGGACGCGCACAATTCGCGGGCCAGCAGCCACAGTCCGCGGGCCTGATTACGCCGCGCGATCGCCACGCGACGCAGGCAAAAGGCGTGCTCGTCCCATCCTTGGCCTTCGCGACACTCCGATAAACCAGGCCACCTTTCCGGTCTCTGGTGGTTGCAGTTTGCCGGAGCCCGCCTCAACTGCGCCGTGTACTTGCGTGCCATGACACGACACTATCGATGTCGTGTTGCAGAGGCATTGCAGCGACGTAAAGTTGTGTGAATCAGACGCGCACAGGGCGTCCATGCTCGCGCCAGTCAGCGATGTCCACCCCCGTGGCCGCCGCCATGGCCGCCGCCGAAGCCGCCGTGGAATCCGCCCCCAGATCCGCCGCGGGATCCGCCCCCAACATTGCCGTGGAATCCGCCGCCTGGGCTGCCGCGGAATCCGCTGACCGCATGGAATGAGCTGCCAGCGGTACCACGATAGCTGCCGCCCGCGCTGCCGCGGACTGCGCCGCCAGCCCGATAGCCACCCGCACCGCGATAGCCGCCACCCCAGCCCCCGCGATAGCCGCCGCCCCAGCCTCCGCGATTGCCGCCGCGGTATCCGCCCCAGCCGTACCCGGCCCGGTACAGGCCGTTGTACCAGCCAAAGTGGGAAGGACCGCGGAATCCGAAGTATGGATACGGGCCCCAGCCCCAAACCCAGGGAGAAGCTAGCCACATCCAGCCGTAGCTAGGGTAGTACACGTAGGAATAGGGAGACGTGTCGTAGGCCGTGCCTTCGTAGGTGTACTGGTTTCCGTAGGGCATCCAGATCCAGCCGTACTGATCGGTGTACACCCACTGGCCCCCAGCGCCCGGCTGCACCGCGCCCTCTTGCTGCTGCGTCTGCGGCTGGGCTGCGCCTGGGTCTGCGTCTGCACCGGTGGCGCGGGCGGCTGTTGCGGCGGCGCAGGCGGCTCTTGCTCAGGCGCAGGCGTGGGCGGCTGCACCGCCTGTGGTGCAGCGCCGGCGGCTGACGCCTGGTTTGCAGAATCCTGGGCTTGAGCAATGCCGAAGCCCAGAAGCAAGAAACCGAGAGAAACACTTAACATGGTCTTCATGACATCACCCCTAGGTGAGACGACCGTAGAGTCGCCAGTATTCTACGATAGATTCCGCGGCAATTCATGTGATCACGACGCTGACGCGGATCAACTGCGTTGGGGCCGCTACGGACGCCAAGGAAGGAAGATCAGGCGCCAGTTGGCCACCCGCTCGGTAAGCGCGAATTCACCCCACACCGGCGCAAAGTAGATGGCCCACAAGACAGCCAGCGCAACGAAAACCAAGACAGCGCGCGGCCAGCGGCGTTCCAGCTTGGCCACGACCCCGGCCAGAAGTACGATGGCGAACCCGTAGGACGGCATATAGTGGTAAAAAAACCTGTGCTGGCCCATGGACACGGCAAAAAGGGCCAAGAGAGCCAGCCATCCCGAGGCAAGCACCAAGACCGCCTTGGTGAAAGCAGGGTCGAAGAACGACGGCCAATAGCTCTGCCAGCGCGCCCGCCAGGTGGTCAGGCCCCGGGCCAAGGGCAGCCCCACTACCGCAAGAGTGGCGGGATACCAGAACACCACATTGCCGGCGCTGGAGGCATAGCGGGTGGTGGTTCCGTAGGTGGAAAGCTTGACCACAATGGGGTGATAAAGAACCAGCCACGAATACCAGGGCGACGCCAGGGGATTGGAATACTGTCCAGTGGCGGCGAGGCTGGTGAAGGACAAGACAATAACGTCCCACAGCGCCCGCGGGTCGCTGGCATGTCCCATGAGGTGCAGCCCAGCCGTCCAGATCAGCAGGTGCGCGACCGGCGCCAAAGCGAACAGGAATATCGTTTGCCAGCGAACGCGGCGAAAGAGCAGCAAGGCCACGGCGGCAGGTACCACGGTCTGCGCAGCACTCCATTTGATGGACGTCGCGATCCCGATGAAGACCGCAGCAACCGCCACCCCGCGCCAGGTACGCGCGGTCACCACGGCCAGAAGGCTCCACAGCACCATGCAGGTGAGCATTCCGTCGATGAGGCCCGCGCGCGAGTAGGCAATGAAGAAACCATCCGCAGCCACGAACGCGGCCGCCAGCCAGCCAGCCCGCCGGCTCTGGAAGATCTCGCGTGCCAGCCAGAAGGCGATGATTATGGTCTGCAAGCCGAAGCATAGATAGCTAAAGCGCCAGCCCACCGAATTGAAGCCAAAGAGAAGAAGCCCGATGGTCCCGAACAGCTTGCCCAGCGGGGGGTGGTAGTCGTGGATGTCGGGCACGCCGAGCAAGAAATGGTGCGAGGTCGGCCCATAGAACTGTTCATCAAAGGTAAAACGGGCCGGAAAGCCGATCCCCTGGATGCGCAGGATCACGCCGCCCACGATCATGCAGGCGAGCAGCAGACTGGTACTGCGCCGGGTGCGGTCCATGGCCACCCAGCGGTCCACCGCGTCTTTCCCAGCGGCGCGGAAGGTCGCGACCACCCCGCGAGCCATCGTCGCTGGCGTCATTGCGGGATCACGCAGTCAGTGAGAAGCCCGACGGGAATGGCGTCTTTGTTCGGAGCGAACGAACCAGTGGGCTGCCAACGCAGCGAAACCGTTTTGAGCGAGCCCACCATGGTGAAGTTGCACACGACCGAGAAGCGATCTTTGGGCAACGTGCCACCCAGGCCGGGCGAGCTCCACATCCCCGCGCCGAGAAAGAGCGTTTGATCCACAGTGTAGTAAGGACGCAGGAGCTGACGATCCTCTGTGCCCTGGGCATCGAAGGGCTGCTGGTTGAGGCGAAACCCGCAGTGCATGCCTTCAAACACCGCGTCCGAGGCGCAGGCCAGGTTTTGCACGTCCTCACGAACCAGGGTCACTTCAATGGAACGCGTTCCCCCTTTGTACCAGCCATCCGCATGAGGCGCGTAGCGCTGGCCATAGCCCGTCCAGGAGAAGATCGCCCAAACGAGAAAGGTCACCATGAACAGGAAGAGGAACGTGTAGCAGAGCACGTTGAATTCGCCGGTCACCTTGGACGGCGGGAGCACGTCAGGCTGGGGCACCGGAGCTGGGTTCGGCGGCGCCCCGGGCGCGGGCGCTGCGGGAGAAGTCTCGGGAACAGACGACGAAGCCATGAGCCAATGATTAGTTGATGCCACCGCTGCCGTCAACCGGGGCCAAAGAAGCCCGTCGCTGCGGGCGCGCCCGTCGAAATTCGCAACCGCGCTGCGCCATAACCCACGACTTGTCGCTGCCCGTCAATGGGAATTCTCTAGAGCACCGCAAATCGAGAGACCCTTTTGGCTCTTGCCTCGCCCCCTTGGGGAAACAAACGCCCCAGTCGATTTGAAGTCCTACGGTCACAAATAATGAGAAAGCTTCTAGGCCTCGTCACGCTGACTGCGGTTCTTCTAGCTGGGAGCCTGCGCGCCGCAGCAACCACGTACATTTTTGCGACTTTTTCAGGCGACGACGCCGCTGGCATGAAGCTGTCGATCTACACGTCGACCGACTCAATCAACTTCACGCTGCTGTCCAACACCGGATTCGGCGGCAATACCACTTACATTCGCGATCCCAGCATCATGAAATACACGGACGGCAAGTACTATGTTGCCTACACCGACCCGATGACGGCCAGCTGCTGCAATCCGGAGGACCATTTCGGCATTGCTGTCAGCTCGGATCTGATTCACTGGACCGATCTGACGACTGTGAAAGCAGGCGTGGCCGGTGTTTCGCGCGTTTGGGCGCCGGAATGGTTCGTCGAAGGCGACGGTACAATCAGGATCATTGCCAATATCGACACTGGCAACGAACTTCCCGATTTTCAGCAGTATGCCTTCACCGCCCAAGACAGCACGTTGACGTCCTGGAGTGGACCAACCGAGCTTGGTATTGCGACGAACTACATCGACACATTCATTGCCAAGCTTGGCACCACCTATCACGCATTCCTCAAGAACGACGGAACGCGATATCTTGAGCACGCTACAGCACAGAATCTGACCGGACCCTGGACGTTCGTAGGCACGGGCGACTGGGCCGGATGGGGCTCGGGATTGGAAGGACCGGCGATTGTCCTGCTGGACAATGGTCAATACCGGATGTACGTGGACCCACAGGCGGGCGGTGTGCCGTGCCAGACCATGACCAGTTCCGATCTCAACACCTGGTCTGCAAGATCCAGCATTCCGGGCACCGCGGGAACGATCATCCGACACGGCACGGTGATCAGAGACGTGACTGGCTTTGGTTCCAACGGATACTTCACGGCCGCGGGCGGTGCCTCGGGCACGGGTGGCGCCGCGGCGACGGGCGGCTCTTCAGGTTCGGGCGGCGTCACCAGCTCGGGTAGCAACAAAGGTGGCTCGACCGGAAGCGGCGGCTCTTCGCCGACCGGCGGCTCATTGAGCACGGGCGGCGCCAAGGGTGGTTCCACGAGCACCGGCGGGTCTCTTCCCACGGGCGGTTCCGCGGGCGGTGCAAACCTGACCGGCGGATCCATTGCAACCGGCGGCGCTACTGGCAGCGGCGGCGGAAATGGCGTAAGCACCTCCAGCGTGGGCGGACGCGGGGGATCAGGAACGGCCGACGCGACGGACAGCATCCGCGACGCCGGAAACACCGGCGCGGGTGGCGATACCGGCGCCTCGACCGGTGCCGCAGGTTCGACCGGCGGCAGCACCGCTGCTGCGACGCCAGATGCGGAAATCTCAGCAGGCGGCACATCCTCTATCAAGGACGCAGGCATCGTCGCAACTGGAGGGACGGTCAGCGCAGCCATCGGGGGCAGCACCAGCTCCGCCGGCGGGACGTTGGAAACCCTGTCGGCGCCGGACGCGGGCGGCATCGGTTCGGCCAGTGCGTCGGGGTGCAGTTGCACGCTCACCGGCAGGTCATCAGCCGCGACGACATCGGCGCAGGCATGGCTGCTGTTCGGCCTGGCCGCCCTGGTGGTGAGCGCACGGCGGCGCAGGCGCAGATAGCGCTACGGAAGGCCGCGCATTCTTGCAGTTTCGCGCGGCCGGTCTTTTCTCGTTTCTTCAGGCGATTTTTGAACCCACTTCGCCGACGTCGCGCCCCATTGGGTGCTGTAGCAATCTGCCGATTGGTACGGAAGGCGACATGCACACACACCGTTTCGACCAAGACTCCACCGCAAACACAGGTGCTAGCCACAGCTTCCTGCGGGTTTGTCCCGGATTTCACCACAGAGAGCACGGAGATCACAGAGACGGATCAGAAGGAGGGAAGGGTTCGGATCCGGATCCGAAACCCTTTCCTTCCGGCCCCTGTGGCCTCTGTGCCCTCTGTGGTGAGACTCCGGTTCGCGCCGGCGCCCGTCAAGTCCCGAGAGAATCGCGGCTAGCATCCATGTCCGCAGCACACCTCCTCCAAGAAGTCGCAGGAATTTGCCTGGCCCTGCTCTTGCTGGGACCAGCCGCCTGCAGTTCCAGCGGTTCCAGTCCCCCGACAGAAGACGCTGGCTCCGGCGGAAACAACGGTGGCTCGACTGCCCAAGCTGGCGCCGGGCGGAATGGTTCCTTTCCATCTGGCGGCAGCACAGGCGCGGCGGGCTCAGTTGCTTCCAGCTCGGCCGCGCAAACTGGGGACCCTGCGGCGGGAACGAGCGGGTCCAGCGCGGCAGGTGGTCAGATTGAAACCGGCGGAAGCACGGCCACCAGCGCCAGCGCAGGCCCAGGAGCGGGCGCGGTGGCAGGAGCCGGCGCCGGTGCAGGCTCGGCCGGCGGCGTGCAGGGCGGCGGCAGTACCGTAAACAGCGCGGCGGGCGCTGCGGCCGGTGTAACCAGCGCCGGTGGAAAAGGCGGCTCCAACGGAGGCGCCGCAGCGGGCGGCGTCGTGGGTGGAACAGCCACCACAGGCGCGGGCGGCAAGGCTGGCGCGGGCGGTAGCGCAGGAACGACCAGCTCAGGCGGCGCGCCGTCCCCGAGCATTCGCCAGACGCTCAACTTCAATCAGTCTTGGAAATTCAAGCTGGGCGACTACAACGGTGCACAGGCGAACAGCTACGACGATTCGTCGTGGTCCACCGTCGGGCTGCCACACTCGTTCAGCCTGCCCTACTTCATGTCGTCGAAGTTCTATGTCGGCTATGGCTGGTATCGCAAGCATTTCACCGCGCCAGCAGACTGGTCGAGCAAGCGGGTGTTTCTGGAATTCGAGGGAGCCTTTCAAGATGCCCAAGTTTATGTGAACGGCAAGTCCATTGGCGAACACAAGGGCGGCTACAGTGGATTCTCCTTTGACATCACCAGCGCCGTCGTGACCGGCGACAACCTGGTGGCCGTGCAGGTGAACAACAACTGGAACGCGCAACTGGCGCCGCGGGCCGGCGACCACACCTTCAGCGGCGGGTTGTATCGCGATGTCAATCTGGTGGTGACCGATCCCCTGCACGTCACCTGGTACGGCACCTTTGTCACTACCCCGACTGTCTCGGCCACCTCGGCCACAGTGGACATCAAGACAGAAATTCGCAACGACAACGCCGCAAGTGCGAGTTGCACATTGAAGACTGACATTGTCGACAGCAAAGGGGCGACTGTGGGCACGGTCTCTTCCACCCAGACTATCCCGGCCAGCAGCACGGTCACAATCGACCAAACCACCCCGGCGATTGCCAATCCGTCGCTGTGGCATCCCGATCACCCGACGCTGTACCGCGCGGTCAGCACGGTTTCCGAGGGCACGACCAGCGTGGACAGCTTTTCCACAACCTTTGGCTTTCGATCGATCAGTTGGTCGGCTACCAGCGGGTTCTCCATCAATGGCTCGCACTACTATCTTCACGGCGTGGACGTTCACCAAGATCACGCGGGCTGGGGCGACGGCGTGACCAATGCCGGGTTTCTCCGTGACGTCAAGATGGTCAAGGATGCCGGCTTCAACTTCATTCGCGGCTCGCACTATCCCAAGGATCCAGCCTTTGGCGACGCCTGCGATCAGCTGGGCGTCCTCTTCTGGTCAGAAAACTGCTTCTGGGGCTATGGCGGCGCCACGGGCGAGGGTTCCTGGAACACCGCCGGCGCCTATCCCAACAACGCCGGAGACCAGGCCGCCTTTGAAACCAGCGTGACCGACAGCTTGACCGCCATGATCCGCGTACATCGCAATCACCCGAGCATCATCGCGTGGAGCATGAGTAACGAGCCGTTCTTCACCGCCGACGCCACCAAACCGAACATGAGTGCTTTGCTGACCAAGGAAGTCACACTGGCGCATCAGCTTGACCCAACCCGGCCCGCTGGCATCGGCGGAGCGCAGCGTCCTGAGGGCAGCAGCCGCATCGACAAGCTGGGCGACGTCGCTGGTTACAATGGCGATGGCGCCACCCTTTCTGACTTCCAGAATCCGGGCATCCCAAACGTCGTCACCGAATATGGCAGCGTCTCTGCCACCCGCCCTGGCGTCTACGATCCCGGTTGGGGCAATCTAAGTGCCACCCTGACCAATGGGTTTCCCACTGAGTACGCCTGGCGCAGCGGCCAAGCCCTGTGGTGCGCGTTCGATCACGGCAGTGTCGGCGGTACCAAGCTGGAAACCATGGGAATCATCGACTACTTCCGGCTGCCCAAGCGAGCCTGGTATTGGTACCGCAACGCTTATGCCGATGTGGCGCCGCCAACCTGGCCGGCCAGTGGCACCGCGGCGGCTTTGCAACTGACAGCGGACAAGACCAGTTTGGTGGCGGTAGATGGTACCGACGACGCGCAGTTGACTGTCACGGTCCTGGACAGCAAGGGCAACGCCATTACCAACAACGTTCCGGTCACCCTATCCGTCACGTCGGGTCCGGGCGAATTCCCGACTGGCACCAGCATCACATTCACACCGTCCGGAAGCACCGATCAATCGGACATTGCCATTCTTGACGGAAAGGCTGCCATCGAATTCCGCAGCTACTACTCCGGCACCAGCATCATCAAGGCGACCTCGCCCGGTCTGACCGCGGCGACCATCACCATTACATCGCAGGGCAGCCCGGCGTGGGTCGAGGGCGTCACCCCACCGACTGCGGCGCGACCGTACACTCGCTACACCGGCGGGGGCACTTCGGGCACCAGCCAGACCTTGGCTTTGAACCGTCCCACCAGCGCCAGCAGCAATGCGGGCACGGCTGGTTACGGCAACGACGGCGACACCACGACATCCTGGCAAGCGGCAACCACCGACACGGCCCCCTGGTGGTACGTGTCATTGGAAAGCACATACACGGTCAGTTCGGTGCAGCTCACCTTCCCCACCGCAGCCAACTATCGCTACACCATTGATGTGTCCCCGGATGGTACCCAGTGGACCACCAAGGTGGATCAAAGCCAGAACACCAGCACCGCCCAGACCCGCACTGCCACGGCCACTTTCGGCACCGGGATTGGTTTCGTGCGCGTGAGCTTCACCGGGCAGCCAGCCGGACTCGCCGAAATCGCGGTTAGCGGCTCGCCCTGACGAACCGCGCGCGACACAAGACAAAGGAGAATCACCACGTGACGAGACAGCGAATGCCCCTCTCTCGATCCGGTCGAGTCGTCCTTCTGACAGCGCTCTTGCTGCTCGTGTCGGCGACGGCGTCGGCCCAGACCCTGACCATGCAGCAGCTCCTCAGCAACAATATCGATCAGCGCTTTGGCATGTTCATCCACTACAATATGAACACCTACTACTACGGCTGGGCTGAGAAGCGGGTCGACCCCAAGACCTTTGCGCCTCCCGCTGGCGACTGCCACACCTTCACCGATCAGTGGGCCAAGGCGGCCAAGTCGGCGGGCATGAAATTCGGGATACTGACCACCAAGCACCACGATGGCTTTGCCATTTGGCCCTCGAAGGCCGTTCCGCCGTCAACGTCGCCCTCGGCCGTTCCCTACACCATCGCACAGAGTGCGGTCCCGACCATGGACGTCGTCAAGTGCTACGTCGATTCCTTCCGGGCCCAGGGGCTGGACCCCAACCTCTATTTCTCGATTTGGGATCCCAACAACGGCGTCGGCTCGGTGGCAGGACACAACACCGATCCCGGCCCCATCGACTGGAACGTCGTTGGCACGTACATCACGACTCAAATCACCGAACTTCTGACCAACTACGGAAACATCCCTGTGTTCGTGTTCGATGGCTACGCTTGGCTCAGCGGGCATCAGATGATTCCCTACCAGAAGAGTATCCGTTCAGCCTCGTCGAGGTCGGTCAGGCAACCAGCGCGAAGGCGCGGGATGGTGTGTCGGCTTCCGAGTCGGGCAGCAGCGACGGCAGAGGTAGGTGGTTGAGCGAGGCGAGTACCGCCTGGGTGACGAATTGGACGACGTTGCGACCCTGCGCGCGTAGCGTGGCCCGCACCGTGAGCATCCGCTCGACGAAGCGGCTACCGGCTTCGCTGTGGCTCCCGTAGCTGGACTTGCGCCAGATGACCGCGTGCCGCAGCCCACGCTCGGATCGGTTGTTCGTCGGCTCGACCCCTTCGACTTCGACGAAGGTCCACAGTGCGTCGGCATGGATGCCGCCGATATCCCAGCACATTCCAGCAACCCGAGGCACGCCGCTCACGACACCTCGGCGAAGCAGATCTTCCACCCGCCTCTGGAGCGGCTTCATCTTCAGCTTGAACCGCGCACGGCTCATGGTCCCGTCGCGCACGCCATGCCAAAAGCGGAACATCTTGCGCGCCAGCTGCACCAATTCTTTGCCGATGCGCCCCGCCTTCCCCTTGTACTCGCTCATTGCGTGGAAATCCCTCTCCAGGTGCGACCAGCAAATCTGCCGCCGCCCAGTGTGCACATGGTAGGCGGTCCAGCGGTCGCTGCCGAGCGTCCCCTTGAAGGACCCCAACAACTCGCGGGCTGCCACCCGATTTCGCCGCTGGTGGATGAGAAAGACGATCACGAACGTGGTGGCCATGATCCACAGCCATGCCTTGCGACGTCGCTCGCGCCAACTCGTCTCGTCGACGTTGGCCACCGGCTGCTTCTGCACGTAGTGGCGCGCTTCTTCTACGGCCGGCGCCACCGCCCGGCTGACGGCCTGTTCGCACGCCACGACCGTGCCCAGCGAGATGGATACTCCAAATAGATCCCGCAGGATCTCGGCCACCGTCCGCGTGCTGGAGCGGTAACAGCCGCTCACCAAGCCCGCCACGGCTGTCAGTCGAGCGCCGAAGCTCCCAGCCGGAACGCCCGCAGGCCAGGGACATGGCGTGCTCTGCAGGCAGTCCGGGCATTCCTGCGTATGCATCTGATGCTCGATCGTTTCCGCGACCACCTCCGGCAACTCGGTAACCTGATGGCACAGCGGCTCGCCGACTTCCACGCGCCTGTCACGCGGAAGCTCCCGCTGGCAGTGCTCGCACCTCGGTGGCCAATGGTGCTCGACGCCGGTGACTGCGTTGGGCGGAAGCGGCTCTCGGTGGTGTCCCTCGTGCCCAGGCTGCCCTCCTGGCTTCCGACCCGACGGCTTCCGCTTCGGCGGCAGCTTCAGCAACGGCGGATCACTCGACGGCGGCCGCGACGAATTCTGCGAGTTCTGGTTCAGTCGACGCTCCAGCTCCGCGATCCGTCGATCCTGCTCCTCAATTCGCGCCAGCAGTCGCAGGATGAGCGCATGCGCCTCTTCCAGCGTCTTGGGCAGTTCGACCTTCGTCACACACCAACTGCATCACCACTATGCGCGCATGCAAGTTTCTTCACGCCCCCGACGGGGCTGAACGGATACCCAGAAGATACGCGCCCTGGTTCGCCAGCTTCAGCCCAATACCATCATCGTCGACCACAACGGCGGGGTGCCCTGGGAGGTCGACATGGAGTACTTCGAAGAGCCGCTCGGGGTGACGGTACCGTCGGGAAACGTCACAGCCGGGGCGCAAGGCCAGACCATCGCCAAGGACAAGAACTGGTTCTGGAGAAGCACCCAAGCCGCCGCTGGCTATCTGTCGGCTTCGAGTATAGCCAACGAAATCAAGGGCACCGAGTCCAACTACACCAATTTCATCCTCGATTGTCCGCCCAATCTACAGGGATTGCTTGATGATCCGGTGGTGACCGCTCTTGGCCAGGTGCTCCAGTACTGGACGCCGAACACCGCCAGGGCGCCCTTGCCGCAACAGCAACCCAAAATCGAGACGCCGCTGACAGCGGTTTCGGCCACTGCGACCAGCGGCGACGCGTCCCTTGCGATTGACGGCTACAACGACTCAATCAAGGGCGTCAACAACACATTGCACAGAAACCAGGGAGAGAGCTTGTGGACCTCGACCGGCACCCTGCCCCAGTCGATCACACTCAACCTCGGCAAGAGCTACGACGACATCGACATGCTGGAGTATCTGCCCCAGCGCCACACGGGCACGACTGCCGGGAACATCACCTCTTACAAGGTCCTCGTGAGCACGGACAATGTCACATTTACCCAAGTGGCCAGCGGAACCTGGCCGGCAGACCCCACTTATCACGGTTTGCTGTGCCCGCAGCGGGTGCAGTTTCCTGCACAGTCGGCGCAATACGTGCGGCTGGAGGCCGATGCGGTCAGTGGCGGTGGCACCGCCGCGATCGCCGGCGAGATTGCGGTTGGCTCTTCCGGCGCGAGGGGAACAACTCCAGATGGAGGCGTTGGTGGCAGCGGCGGCAGTGGAGGCAGCAGCGGCACCGGGGCCACGGGCGGAGCGGGCGCAGGGGCCACTGGAAGCTCTTCCGGTGGCACAGCGGCTCGTGGTGGTTCCGGTGGGGGGGCGGCTGGGGGTGCAACCGGCGGCGCCGGTGGTCGCGGCGGAACCGCTGCCACTTCGCTCTCGACCGGAGGCACAAGTGGCGGCGGTGGCGCTGCCAGTGGCGCCGCGCCCAGCACGACTGGACTCGGCGGATCCGCGGCAGGCGGCGCGGCGAGCAACAGCGCTTTCCCAGCATACGTCGACGCAGGCTCTGGCACGGGCGGAACGACGGCCGCCGGTGGCACCGCTGCGAATGCCACCGCGACACCCGACGCGGCGACATCAAGCGGCGGCATTGTCGCCGACACAGGTACAGGCGGTGCCGCAGGTCCAGGCGGGACCTCAGTGGAAATTGGAGGCAGCACCAGCGCTGTCGGTGGCACCATTACGGCTGCACCCGACGCGAAGGTCGACCCAAACACGACTGCGAGTGCGTCGGGGTGTAGTTGTGCTCTCAATGGAAGGCCGTCAGCGCCACTATCGAGATCGGCATGGCTGCTATTCGGCCTGGCTGCGCTGATTGTGCGCGCCGGTCGCAGCAAGCGAACGCGTCGCTAGTTCTGGTCAGCGCGTAGGACTATCAGAGCCCAATGTCGAGATAGCGAAAGGCCGTGGTTCCGGTTGCAATGCGCCAACCGTGACCACGGCCCGTTCAACCTGGGTTTCGCATGTTCCGGCCCGCTCCTCCGTCGAGAAATCGAAGCGCACGTGCAGAAAGCACTTGAAAACAAGGCCCGGCGCAAGCATCCGTATTCGTTACGATGCAAAGACTTCAGCCCGCGCCGAGCACCCAAAAGGTGCGCCGAGATTCGCTTGGAGGCAAGCGCGGAGATGGACACCGACGCAGCCACCGCATCTGCCGTCCGGACCCGCGCCGGATTCACATTGGGCGTCCTGACTCAGGTTTGACTGGCTATGGCGGCCTCGGGCAATTTGGCGGTTTCGTCTGCGACCTCGGCGTAGACGCAGTCCTGCGCAAGCTGTTCTTTCGCCTCAAGTCCGGTGTCCTGGTCGTCTACCCAATGGAAGCGCAGATGCGGCTGTTGATCGATGCGGCAGCAGTTGGCGAGCAGCGCGTATTCGGCGTGGAGGCGTTGTCGGCCGATCCGCTCTTCCTGCATATGGCAGGCGGGGTTGTGCCCAGCATCGACACCATCTACCGAGATCTGCGCCGTTTCGACGAGCAGGCCATTGTGGACCTGGAAGCGTTGACGGCCGAGCATGGGCTGGCCGCCGTGCGAGCCAAGCGCCGTGCGCTGGTCCACCTGGACGTGGACACGACTGTCGAGCCAGTTTTCGGTGACCACGAGGGCGCGCTGCCGGGATACAACCCGCGCTACCATGGACGCCCCAGCTATCACCCCATTCTTGCCCGTTGTGCGGAGACCGACACCATCGTGGGTGCCAAACTTCGTCGCGGCGACACATCGTTCGGCGACGCCGATGCGCCCATCATTGGCGCGTGGATCGACCGGCTGCGCGAGGCCACTGGCGCCAAGACGCTGATTCGCATGCGCATCGACTCGGCCGGCGACTGTACGAGGGTGATGCGCACGATCGACGAGAAAGGCGCGCATTTTCTCATCAAGGGCAAGACCACGTCCGACCTGTGCTCGGCCATCTATCGGGTGCCGCCGGGTTGTTGGTGCACGGTCGACGTGGACGCCGATGGCAAGCCCACGCGCCAAGTGGCGGAGGTGGATTTCGAGCGCGACGAATGGAAGAAGCAGGGGCTCACAGTGCGGGTCATCGCAGTCCGCTCCAAGGAGCGCGACACCGGAAAGCAGTTGTATTTGTGGGATGACAGCGAGTGGACGGCGCAGGCATTCCTGACCAATGACCTGGACGGTGACGCCGACGAGTTGGCGCGGGATTACGACGGGCGTGCGGGAATCGAGCCACTCATTGCTGAACTGAAAGGCGCATTCGGCATTGGCAAAGTGCCGTCGGCTGATTTCGAGGCCAACCACGCTGCGCTACTGATCAAGCTGCTGTCCCACAATCTCCTGCGCCGCTACGTTTTCGCCATGGCGCCCGAGATTGCCGCTTGGCGCGCGACCTGGCTTCGTCGGGCGCTCATCGTGGTGCCCGGCCGCTTTGGGCGACACGGCCGCTCTCCGAATTTGCGGTTGGCGCCGCGACCTCATCTCATCAACTGAAAAAGCGCGTGCAACGGGCGGCGACGGTGTTGGGGGTAAGGGGGCCGTGTATCCGCGATTCGCGATCTTGCGTGCTTGGCACCCTTTCGCTGTCCATTTTCAGACCGCGATGCCCCTTTGGACTACCTCACGCCTGTGCATACTGCGACCAACCATGGGGTATGCGAAATCGACGTTCAAGCAGCTAACAACTCATTCACTTCAGATAGATACTGGGCACGGGCGGAGGATCCATATTGGGAGCGATGCGGAACCCCGGGTGAGGCGGTTGGTTGTAGCTGGCGTTCTCGAATGCGACCTGCGCTCGGTAGGTTGGATCGTGCATGAGCGTGTAGATACGTCGCGCGGTCACGTCCGTCGTGGTGTACACACGCAGGGCCGTGTTGGTCGACTCGCGGTAGACGATCTCCTCGCGCCAATCGCCCAGTAGATCCGCAGTCAGGGTCGGGGTCGACTTGGTACCGTTGTTCGACGCACAGCCGGTCGCGTCCAGTAGGGTCGCGCCCGTGCCCTTGGTGATCGACGTGCCGTTCTCGATCTCACGCCATTCATCCGCGTCCCAATAGATGACGAAGTTGCTCCCGGGTGAGGTCGTCGTGGCAATTGTCGTGTCGCCAGTCGCGCAAGCAGCGAGGTGCTCGTTGCACGACGAACAGTAACACGACGCAGTGGTCTCGTTGCCCGGGCCGACGTATTCGGCACGGCCGCGGTTCGAGTCGGTACCTTGTTCCGTGGTCTTGAAATAGAACGCGCAAGTAGCACCGTTGTGAGCATCCATTCCGCCCAGCCCCTCGTGAATCGAAAACACGGTGATGCCCTTACCAGGAACCAGCTCGCCGATGTCCATGGCATCGCCATGCCCCATAGCCGAAGTACACTGGAAAGCGCCGCTGCTGCTTATTGTGTAGGCGCCGGTAATGAGCTCCTGCCCAAGATCGCCATCTGTGTCTGCCGCCATCAGTGAATGGTCACCGCCCCCGTTGGGGATGGCGGTCACGCTGTCGTAGATCCAGTTCTTCGCCAAGACCCCATCCCGCCATGTGTACGCAGAGATCGTCATACGCGAGTAGTACCCACGCTGCTGGATGATGCTCGGCCGACCTGTTGCAACGCCGCCATCTTTCACGTACGCCATTCCGCCGTTGAAGCGATCCACGCGGTTGCCGTAGCCGTCACCCCAAGAGGTCACAACTCCGCGAGGCACCGGGTAGTCCACCGTGGCCAGCTCCTTGCCGGTGTCTCCGGCGAACACGGTGAGGTACTCGGGCCCGGTCAGGATGTAGCCACCCGAGTTGCGATAGTCAGCGCTGTCATCGTCATTTGCGGCCGGTCCCGTACTCAGGTAGGCGCCGGTGCCATCCTTGGTGCCCGGTGCTGTCTTGCAGGCAAATTCCGCTTTGCCGTCGCCGTCGAAATCGCCCACCGACATCTGCGTGTAGTGCGCCCCGCCGCGAATATTCACGCCCAGGTTGATGCTCCAGAGTTGCTTGCCAGCCAACGTGTATCCCGCAATATAGACGGGATCCGTGATACCCGATTGGGAATTGTCTTTCGTGGCTCCCTCCCACTTCAGCACGATGTCGAGTTTGCCGTCGCCATCCAGATCCCCTGCGGCTCCATCGTTCGCGTTATACTGTGAGCCGGGTGGTGTCAACGGGATGCTCGCATACTGTTGCCCCCAAACCGTAACTGCGGAGGATTGCGCGCCCTCCTTTCCCTTGAGCACGACGCTCACCGTGTATTTCGAAGTGCTGGTCCCAGCCGGATCGAGATAGTTCGTGCTATCGGTCACGTTCTTGAGAAGAGTGCCGTCCTTGTAGAGGTTATACGAAGTGTCGCTGTCCGTTCCGGTGTACTCGGTGCCCAGCATGCGCCACCCGACATAGACACCGCCGGTGACCTTCACGGCGACCACGCCGCGATCCAGGTTCTCCATCTGGAAGTGCCCACTTCCCGACGGGACTGTGGTGTTTCCGCCTGTTTGCGTCGTGGCGCCGCCCGGGCTCGACGCACCACCTGATGTGGTGACACCCCCTGATGTCGTCGCGCCGCCGCTGCTGGTTTTTCCGGCGGTTGCGGTGGTGGTCCCGCCAGATGCGGTCTTGCCGCCGCTTGCGATTGTGGCTCCGCCCGGCGCGGTCGTCGTACCGCCAGGCGCGGTCGTCGTACCGCCAGGCGCCGCGGTCGTACCTCCGGGCGCAGTCGTCACACCGCCAGGCGCCGCGGTCGTACCCCCGGGCGCGGTTGTCGCACCGCCAGGCGCCGCAGTCGTACCCCCGGGCGCGGTCGTCGTACCGCCAGGCGCCGCGGTCGTACCCCCGGGCGCCGCGGTCGTACCGCCGTTGACCTGCCCGGCCGCACCGGTAGCGCCGCCTGAGCTCGACGTTCCCGCTGTGGTGCTGCCCCCACCCGCGGCGGAGTCGCAGCCCTCAAGCCACGGGACAGCTCCCGCAAGGAGCAGAGCCATCGAACCCCGCACCAGAGCCTGTTTCGTTCTTTGACTTCTCATTCGCATCGTTTCCTCCATTGTGCCAATTCGTCTCTCTGTAACGGATTCGCTCGTTCTTTCCGATTCCGCCAATTCATCGTTCTTGTTCACTGAGTGCCATCCAAAGACAAATCAGTGACCCGAGTAGCGGGTGTACGGTCGTGCTGCGGTGGGCGGAGTGACGCCCTCAACCCACGCCGGGCTGCCCTGCGATGTTATGGTGACTGTCGCCGCAGTCAGACCGGGCGAGGTTGCCTTGATGACGGTCGTCCCGGAGTAGTAGCTGCGAAACTCGATGGCCGCCTTGCCCTCGAGGATGGCGATGTCGGACTGATCAGTGCTTCCCGGCGGGGTGAATGTGATGCTGGTTCCGGTCGGGAATTCGCCTGGACCCGACGTGATCGACAGTGTGACCGGAACGTTGTTGCTGATCGGCGTCCCGCTGCTGTCCACGACCGTCACTGTCAACTGTGTGTCGTCCGTGCCATCGACGGCAGAGAGGCTGGTCTTGTCGGCTTCGAGTTGCAGGGCCGCTGGCGTGCCGTCGACTGGCCAGGTCGGCGGGGGAACATTGGCATACGCGTTGCGATACCAGTACCAACGCCGCTTAGGCAGACGGAAGTAGTCCACCATTCCGGAGACCTCATTCCTGGTGCCGGCGATGGTGCCGTGGTCAAACATTGCCCAGCGCGACTGGCCGCTGCGCCACGGATATTCAGTCGGAAATCCATTGGTCAACGTGGTCTCTAGGCTGCCCCAACCAGCGTCGTAGCTACCGGGGCGGCTGCTGAAGTCGACGCCGCCGTACTCGGTGACCAGGTTTG